>JBBROK010000011.1:0-112124 GCA_038229475.1 Bryobacterales bacterium
CTACGGGCTGAAGAAGGGTAAACAGAACGAACCGCAAACCTTCATTACAGAGCTGCAGCCAGTGGGCGGCGGCCCGGTCGCAGGTATTTCGGACGGGGTAAACCTGGCCAATCGCAGGCGACCGAGCGATGTGCCGGGAACGCCGGGCGAGCCGGGTGCACCGGGTGGGCCCGGGGGAGTGGATTCGGGGCAGCCACAACAAGGTGGCCCGGTGCAGGTGTTGCCGGATGGCCGCGTGGTGCCCGCGATTATCGGCTCGCAGAATACACCGTTTCCGGGGCAGCAGCCGGGTGCGCCGGGACAATCTGGGTTTCCGGGGCAACAGCCATTTCCGGGAGTTCCCGGCGCTCCCCCCGCGGCCGCCGCCAACCTCATCAACCAATTGCTGACAACGCCGCGTCCGGGCGGGTTTCCCGGGCAGGGTAACCCCTCAGTGGATCAGTTTGGCAATGCATTGCAAGGTATTACCGGGGGAATTCAAGGGGGCGCGAACCTTGGCAACACGCCGGCGGGGATCGGAACGCCGATTCAGCCGGGCGTTGGCGGACAGGTAATCGGCGGTGGAATCGCTGGCGTGGCGAGCAAGCGCGAGCAGGAAGGCATCAAGATTTATGGCGGTCGCACGGATTACCACGAATGGGAGTTTGTGTACGACCTTTCGAAGGACAAGGGCCGTGGCGGTGCGGCTGGAGTGCCCGGCGCGCAAGTGCCGCCCGGGCAACAGCCGAACCAACCGCAACAGCCTTCGCCTGGCGGGGGACTGCCGTTTGGCTTCCCCCAGAACGGGCAGGGGCGCAGCCCGCTTCCGAATCCCCCGCACTAAGACATCTTCGGAAGACGGGAGGACCGCTTCCTGACGGGCGCAGCTCGCAAACGGTTCGCTTTCGGGTCGCGGTTTATTGGGCGCTTTCAGTCATTTTCCACACGCCCACTTCACCCTGAATCGTGATCTTTGCACCAAAGGGGGCAGAGAGGCGAACCAGCCTCTCCAGCGTTTTGCGTGCATGTGTGGGATCGGCCATGTGCGGGCTGCCGCGGTCAGGTCTTCCGGCGGTTCGATCCATGTAGATTGGATAAAAGTGTATGTCGCTCACCTGCCCGTCACGGTAATTCGAAACAGCGATCACGCTCTCCCAGTAATCGTCATTCGCCGGAAAACCGACGGTATCGTTTTTGTAACGCGCATCGTAGATGTCCGAAGGCATAGCATCCGGTTTGAGTCCGGCGAGTTCATACATATCCGCGCTCATGGGCTCAATCGTATCGTTTTGAAAAATGAAGTGACCGAGGCTATAGTAAATCGCTTTGCCTTTATAAATCTCAATGCCGCGGAGTATATGGGGCCCGTGCCCGATGAACATATCGGCCCCCGCATCGATGACGGCATGGGCAAATTTCGGAAGGAAGTCAGCAGGCACTTCGAGAGTCCCGCCGGCCTCGTGGGCATGAATGGTAACGATCACATGATCGGCCTGCTTGCGGGCACTGCGAACCCACTTGATGATTTGATCGAGATCGCTCTGATTCATCTCATATGTTCGCTCGCCGGGGTGGGGCCCAACTTTCACTTTCGCCCCGGCGAAGTCGAGCACCCCCTCGTTCACGCGATTGGGTAACTTCAACTTCAGGTTAAGGTTGGAAAGCTGCGTGAATGTATCGGTGTCGACCTGCAGAACAGCACTTGTCCGCAACGCAGAAAGGCCCGGACGTCCCCGCATTTCAGCACGGGGATCGGCTGCCCGGGATTCGGGGTTGAAAGTCGATGCAAGGCCGATCAGCGCGAATCGGCCATGTTTGGTGGAAAGGTAGCCGGGTGCACGGGCTTCTCCCAGCGTCGCGCCGGTACCCGCGCGCACCAGTCCCGCCTCGTCCACAATACGATCCGTCTCCATCATCCCTTCGATACCGAAATCCGTTGAATGATTGTTGGCCCGGTTTACAAGAGTGAATCCGGCATCCCGCAATTCTTTGGCACCGGACGGAGCACCCAGTTCGTTGTAGATTCCCTGGGGAAAACCTTTGAACTGTTTCAGATTGAAGAGGTTGATTTCGATATTCGTGAAAGCTGCATCCGCACTCTTGATGATTTTTATCATCTGATCGTATTCCGGCTCGCCCTGATGGATGCTGATCGGCCGCGTGATGATCGAATCACCTGTTGCCGCAAGGCTCCATTCATTCGTACTTGCGGCCATCGCCGAGGTGGGGGCAGCGGTTCTGCAGACAAACCATGCAATCAAAAGCGCACCAGAGATTGCAGGCATCGCTCCCACTCTCTTTATCGGGATAAGCATTCCCAATGAGAACACACCGTTGTACAAACCCACCCCGGGCTCACCGCGGCGGTGCTAATCCCATCACCCGGAGTGCCGAGAAGATGCTCTTTGCCGCACTACTCCGGTTTAGCGTGTAAAAGTGTATCCCCGGTGCCCCGCCGGTCAGCAGTTCCATGGCCTGTGAGGCGGCGTGCGCTATTCCAAGGTGGGCTACGGCTTCCGCGTCATCGCGGCGCTTATTCAGCTCCGCTGCCAGCTTGAACGGTAGCGTCGCCCCGCAGGCCGCTGTAAAACGTTCTACCTGCGAAGCACTGGAGATGGGCATAATTCCCGGAATGATGGGAATCGTGATCCCCGCATCTCTGGCCCGCGCTACAAACTCCCAGTAATGCCGGTTGTCGAAGAATAACTGTGTCACCAGAAAATCCAGCCCGGCATCGGCTTTCCGTTTCAGATTATTCAAGTCCACCGCCGGATTCGTACATTCCACATGCTTTTCCGGGTAGGCGGCGCCGCCCAGGGAAAACGCTGGCCCGTAGCCTTCGCGAATAAAACCAATCAGCTCATTGGCATAGCCGAATCCACCTGCTGTTGCGGTGAAGGTCATCTGGCCTTTTGGGGGATCCCCGCGCAGCGCGATAATGATTTCCACGCCCGCTTCCCGTAGTCGCTGCAGCACCGCCCCAATCTCTTCACGGGTGGCTCCCACACAGGTCAAATGAGCTGCCGCTTCAATCCCGGTCTCGCGGCGGATTCGGGTCACAATATCAATTGTCTTTTCCCGCGTCGACCCCCCGGCGCCCCATGTCACGGAAACAAACGTCGGCTCCAGACCAGCCAGGTCGGCTATGGTCTGTTCCAGTTGGCGCGCTGCTTCCTCGGATTTCGGTGGGAAAAACTCGAAGGAAATCGATGGCGCTCCCGACGCCAGAAGGTCGCGGATCTGCATTGCCCGATTGTACCTTCCGGCTGTTTCTTTATCTCCGGCCCGATTTTTACCCCATTTTGACTGGCGGTGCTACGGATTTTCCGCGACAATGGACAGGAGGTTCGGTGAAACCAACGCACTCCAGACTGTTGCGCATCATCCTGTTTGCTGTGCTCGTGTGGACCCTCGACTGGGTTTGTTTCCAGCTCAAGACCAGCCGCGCCACAGCCGGCATGCTGCTGCTTCTCGCCGTTCTGGGTACCGCTACCCGCGGCGACCGGTGGTTGGCCATGATCACCGCCGGCACGGCCTGCCTGGCTTTTAACTACTACCAAATCGATACCGTAGGTTCCCTGATCATTAATAGCCTCGACGGTGCCATCACCTTCACGGCCATGGTGGTGACCGCAATTACGGGAAGTCACCTTGCCATTCGAGCCCGCCGCCGTGCCGACGAAGCCGAGAGGCGGCGCGAAGAGATGAATCGACTCCAGCAGTTGGGCAGCTCATTACTCATCGCCAATACCGTCAGCGCAACCGGGCATTCGATTGTCGACCGCATTGTCCAGTTGTTTGCCGCGCATACCGCCATCCTGCGTGTGGACGGCCAGGAGTTTGTCGCCGGGCGACCCCCTGCCGGGGAGCCTGTCGAGATTTATATCAAGAGCGGTGAGAAGGCTACCGTATTGTTCCTGTACGGTATTTGCCCTTCCGCCGAAGTCAGTGATGCCTTGTCCAATCTGGCAGACCTCGCACTGGACCGCGCGCGCGCCTCGGAAGACCGCAGCCGTATGGAATCGTCGCAACGCGGTGAGCAACTCCGCAACACGGTTCTCAACGCGCTTGCCCACAATTTCAAGACACCTCTAACCTGCATTAAGGCTGCCGCTTCCATGTTGCGGCGCTCGCCATCGCTCACCGACGAAGACGGCCGCGATCTGGTTATCGCCATTGATGAGGAAGCGGATCGCCTGGCGAAATTGATCAACGAATCCCTTGATCTGGCCCGCATCGAAGCTCATCGTATGAACCCGCGCCGTGAGGAATGCGATGTCCACGGCACCATTCAGAAGGTCGTGGAGCGCATGTCGCGTTATCTTGGAGGCCGCTTCGTCACGGTGAAGATCCCCCACGACCTTCCTCTGGTTGACGGCGATCAGTTCCTGCTGGAGCAGATGTTCACCCAGATTCTGGACAATGCCTGGAAGTACTCGCGACCTGGCGGCGCCATTCAGGTCCACGCCAATTCGGCCGGCCAGCGCGTCACCGTGACCATTCAGAATGAGGGTGGCCGCATCCCCGAATCGGAACGGGAGCTCATTTTCGACCGCTTTTACCGCGGCAGCGGCCACCGGTCTAAAGTCGAAGGCACCGGCCTGGGCTTGGCCATCGCCCGTTCCATCGCCGAAGTTCACGGTGGTGCGCTGTGGCTCGACCAGGAAACTGGCGGCCCCGCTTTCCGTTTTCTCCTGCCCATTGCTACTATATCTCCGGCAGGGGGAACGCGAAATCAACCATGATTCAGAACCGCACTATATTGCTTATTGACGACGAACCACAGATCCGCCGTGTGCTGCGCACCAGCCTCGGCGCTCATGGAGCTCGTGTGCTGGAAGCGCAGAATGGCGAAGAGGCTCTGGAAATCCTGCGCCAACAACCTGTCGATGTCGTCGTTCTGGATCTGAATATGCCGGGCATGGGTGGAATCGAAGCCTGCCGCGCCATGCGCGCGGGCTGGGATGTTCCCATCGTCGTCGTCTCTGTGCGCGATTCCGAGCGAGACAAAATTGAAGCGCTCGATGCCGGTGCCGATGATTACGTGACCAAGCCTTTCAGCTTCGACGAACTCCTCGCCCGCATTCGGGCCGCACTCCGCCGCTCCGGCTTCGCCACTGACAATGCGCCTCACAAAATATCCGTTCCTGGCCTGGAAATCGATTTCGACGAACGCCGGGTGATTGCGGGCGGCAAACAGGTTCGGCTCACACCTACGGAGTTCGACATTCTTCGCTACCTTGCCAGCCACGCCAACCGTCCGGTTCCGCACCGCCGCCTGCTCCAGGCCATCTGGGGTCCGGATTACGGGGATCAGGTGGAATACCTGCGTGTCTTCATCAACCAGCTGCGCAAGAAGATTGAACCTCCCGGTGATAAGCCTGTTTTCATCACCACCGATCCCCGCATCGGCTATCGTCTGGTGCTCCCCGGAGTGGCCGCGGCTGCCGATGCCGGCGGTGCCGATTAGATCGCGGGACAATAGCGAGATGACTGCCCGCCTTCGAGCCTGCTGCCTGTTCACGGTTATGGCTGCCCCGCTCTGTGCCCAGCAGCCGCCCGCCGCGCGGACGCAGCAACAGGTGCTGGAAATGGCCAACACTCTGGTACAGGCTCATATCGGCTGGGGCCCGGAACTGAACTCGCCCGGCGCGGCTCTGACCCTCCGCGAACTTTCGAGGGAAGGCGGCACGGTTTCCTTTGGCCTCCGCGCCACCGGCGTACCGAAAGACAAAGTCTACGTTCTCTTCCAGTGGCCGGTCACGCAGGCCAGGCCGATTCCCGCTTTGCGCGGCGTTACGTTCGATGAAAATGGTGTAGCCATATGCGCGGGCCGTCCCGGCACCTGCGGCAAGGCCGACAAGCCCAACGACCCCATCGAATTGACCACCATCCCCGCCCTGGGAGAACCTTTTCGCTTCGCCATCGCCGCCGAAGACGATCCCAACATTAAAGCCTATGCCAAGGCCATCCCACTGCCCGTGGAAGCCGAGGACAAAGGTTGCCGCATTCGCGCCATTGTTCTGGCTCCGCGCGGCACGCTGGCTGCCATTGAAGCCAGCGGTTTTCCCGCCGATTCCGTGGTCGATCTTCACACCGATTCCGCCGGCGAAGTGCACGACTCCAAACCGAAGACCGACAAAGCAGGCCGCTACATCGCCGCTGTTCTGCCGGTAAAAGCCGGCACTCCCTCTGGTACCATCCGCATCCGCATCACGGCCGGCCCGTGCCACCCGGAAGTCTCTCTCCCCTGGACCGCGGCCGCTGCCACTGCCACCCGGTAGCTTGGCTGGTCTATCGCAGTCCAATTTGGTCTGCTACACTTAAGGGGTTTCATGCAACTCCGGCCCAGTCTCGATACCGGTTCCGATACCCCCCTGTACCGGCAGCTCGGCTCATGGCTGCAAAATCTCATTGATACGGGTGGCCTCAACTCCGGTGACCGTCTTCCTCCTACCCGTGAATTGGCTGGCCAGCTTGGACTGAACCGGACCACTGTCTCCGCCGCCTACGCAATCCTTGAATCCAGTGGCCATATCAAGGGGGCGGTGGGCCGCGGCAGCTTTGTGTGCCATGCGCCCCTTGCGCCCTCTTTCCTCGATTGGTCGCGCTTTCTGGCTCCCGCGCTTTCCCCCGCGGTTGCTTCAGCTCCCGCCGGCCTCATCAATTTTTCCAATTCCCGCCCCCCGGAAGATCTTTTCCCGGTGGACGAATTTCGCGAATGTTGTGCCGAAGTCCTGCGCGATTCCGCCCTGACGCCGCTGATGCAGATCGGATCGCCCTCGGGCCTTGAGCCGTTGCGGGAATATCTTCTCCAGGGTGCCATTGCCGAAGGCTACGCCAGTTCCGCCGACGGGATTCTCATCACCAACGGCTGCCAGCAGGCCATTGATCTTCTGCGCCGCGCACTGGTGCGCCCCGGCGACAAAGTCGCCCTGGAAGACCCCGTCTACCCGGGTCTGAAAAGTGTTTTTCTGGAGGCCGGTGCCCAAATTATCGGCATCCCTGTCGGCCCCCGCGGCCTCGATCCCGACGCTCTGAGCCGTGCCCTTCAGGCTGGCGTTCGCCTGGTTGTGGTGACCCCTTCTTTTCAAAACCCCACTGGTTTCACCATGCCGGCGGAAGCACGGGCCGCCCTTACAACAATGGTTCGCCAGGCGGGCGCTGTCCTCATCGAGAACGATATGTATAGTAGTCTGGCGTGGGGCACAACTGCCGGGCCCCGCCTCAAATCACTCGATCCCCACACCATCTGCATCGGCAGTTTCTCCAAGATCGCGTTCCCTGGTCTACGCGTCGGCTGGGTTATCGCCCCCCGCGCCGTCATTGCCCGCCTCACCGAATGGAAGCAGCTTTCGGACTTGCATACAGACCAGCTTTCGCAGGCCTTCCTGCTTCGTTTCGCCACTTCCGGCCGCCTTGCCGCCCATCAAAAGAAGGCCATTGTGGCTGGTCGCGAAAAAGGCAAGGCGCTTGCCCTGGCCTGCCGGACCCATCTGGCAGAGTGCCGCTACACGCTTCCCGAAGGTGGCCTGAATATGTGGGTGGAACTCCCTGCCGCTCTGGATGCGGGTGCTTTGCGCGGACTCGCCCAGCAAGCTGGTGTGGATTTCCTGCCGGGTCGTTATTTCGCTGTTTCCCGCCCGCACGATTCCGGTTTCCGCCTCAGTTTTGGCGGACTCCCCGTGGACCAGATTCGCCGCGGTGTGGAATTGCTGGGTGGCGTGATCCGCGGTGCCCTCGATTCGCGCCGCAACGTTGTCGCTATGCCTCAGGCAATTATTTAATTACTTAAAATCGAAAGACTGGAGAACAACCATGTACCTGAACGACGAGAAATTCCGGCTCAAAGTCGGTCTCGCAGAAATGCTTAAAGGCGGCGTCATTATGGACGTCGTGAATGCTGAACAGGCCGTTATTGCCGAAAGAGCGGGCGCTTGCGCCGTTATGGCTCTGGAACGCGTGCCATCTGACATCCGCCGCGATGGCGGCGTGGCCCGCATGTCTCCGGTAAGCAAGATTCGCGAAATCCGCGCCGCTGTGTCCATACCGGTTATGGCCAAAGCCCGCATTGGCCACTTCTCGGAAGCCCGCATTCTGGAAGCTCTCAAGGTCGATTTCATTGATGAGAGCGAAGTACTCACCCCGGCCGATGAAGAGCACCACATTGCCAAGCGCGATTTCGCGGTTCCCTTTGTCTGCGGTGCCCGCAACCTGGGCGAGGCCCTGCGCCGCATTGCCGAAGGCGCGGCCATGATCCGTACCAAGGGCGAAGCCGGTTCCGGAAATATTGTGGAAGCGGTCCGCCACATCCGCACGATTGTCAAGGAAATGAAGCAGCTTACCGTGCTGGGCAGAGAAGAACTGGTGCACGAAGCCAAGAAGCTCATGGCCCCTCTGGAACTGGTGGAGTGGGTTGCCGAACACGGCAGGCTGCCTGTCCCCAACTTCTCCGCCGGCGGCATCGCCACACCGGCTGATGCCGCGCTGGTACTTCACCTCGGTGCTGAGGCTGTGTTCGTTGGCTCCGGCATCTTCAAGAGCGATGATCCGGAGGCTCGCGCCCGCGCCATTGTCAAGGCCACTACCTACTACAAGGACCCGCAAAAGCTGCTGGAAGCGTCCGAGGAGCTGGGTATCGGTATGCCGGGTCTTGATATTAGCAAAATCCCGGAATCGGAACTGCTGCAAACCCGCGGCTGGTAAGCCGATCTCACATGGCGAAGCGTGTTGGTGTTCTCGCTCTACAGGGCGATTATCAGGCTCACATGAGGGCGCTGGCTGCTGCAGGCGCTGAAGCCGTTGAGGTGCGCACGGCCGAAGAAATGGATTCCGTGGAGGGCCTGATTATTCCCGGCGGTGAGAGCACCACCATGCTCAAGCTTTTGAATCTGATGCACCTGAAGCAGGCCTTCGTCGACTTCGGCAGCCGTAAGCCGGTCTTCGGTACCTGTGCCGGAGCGATTTTGATGGCCTCAACTGTCGCCCACCCGGAACAGGAATGCTTCGGCATGATGGATATCGTGGTGGAGCGCAACGCTTATGGCAGCCAGGTGGATAGCCGCGTCGCCGCCATAGTGCCCGAACTGGAATTCCGCCGTCGTTCCGGGGCAGACTCCATGGAAGCAGTCTTTATCCGAGCTCCCATTATTCGCTCCGTCGGGCCAGAGGTAAAGATTTTGGCCCGCTATCACGGTGACCCTGTGCTGGCTGAACAGGGTCGCCATCTGGTCGCCACTTTTCACCCTGAACTAACCAGCGACACAAGGATACACGAGTTATTCCTGACCAAAATCTAAAGCACGTTCTTTTCGTGTGCATTGGTAACGTATGCCGCAGCCCCATGGCGGAAGGTTTTGCACGCCACTACGGTTCCGACGTTCTCATCGCCGCCAGCTCCGGCGTCTCGCCGCTCACTGCAGCGCTCAAAGAGACCACGGAAATCATGCAGGAAAAGAACGTGGACATTTCCCAACACGTTCCGCGCTACTTCACGCCCATCGAAACCCCGCGGTTCGACATCGTGGTAAACATGTCTGGTATGCGGCTGCCCGGTGTGGCTCCGCGGGAGCTTCTGGACTGGAATGTCAAAGACCCGTACCGGCAGGGAAAAGAGGCGTATCGGTTTACGCGAGATGACATTGAGAACCGCGTGATGCACCTGATCCTCCAGTTACGCCGACGAAGTTCTGCGTGAGGCGCGCGGGAAAACTGAAGTCCACTCAAAGGCGAAACCGCTCACAATCGCGGCTTCGGTAACTGCGGGTCGAGGGGCGACTTGCGTCGCCCCTCCCTGCCGCGCTACTTAACCGCGAGATCCACGCTGTTCGAAACCGAGTAGCTTGCGCCAGTCGGATTCGAAGCCGCAAAGCCCATCTGAAGCCGCAATTTGACGATCCCCGGGGTGAGCCCTGTCGGTACCGTTGCGGTCACCTGGTAGACTCCGCCCAGACTCGGAACGCCAGCTGACCTTGATGCCGCCGCATTCGTTCCACCGAAATTCACCGTCACTGCCGCTGTCGTGTAGACAGATGCCGTTAATGAAGGCGAACCCGCCGGAACCACCTGACCGCTGGTCAAACCCGGCGACGTTGGGCCCAGGCCGGTTGCGTAGATGAGCAGCGAATCGCCCGCTGTTGCCGGGTTGGCCGCTGTTACCTGTGATCCGTCGCTCGCTTTGAATACCGCTCCGCCGAAGATGGCCGGCGCGTAGAGCGAAGCGATGATGCCCACTCCATTGGACGGGCCGTTGGCCGTGGTCGCCACGACTGCCTGGCCCACCGTAGTCACTTCGTAGGGCACCTGTGCGTTAATCTGACTGGGCGATACATAGAGTAAACGAGCAGGCTGTCCACCCACCGTCACTCCCGCGCCCGCCAGCGCCGCGGGCCAATCGGCACCATTAAATCCATCAACATTGCCGGTGACCTTGGACAGGTTCGACCCGAGCAAGGTGAACAGTCCGCCCGGTGCCAATGCAACCTGGGTTGGATCCAGCGTCGCGTTCACCACCGCCGCAATTTTCGGTGCATCCGGCACGGCCGGTGGTCCCACCTGGGCGCGTACGCCGCCGCCCGGATTCGCCGTGGTGTGAAGGTTCCAGTAGTGATTCTCCGGATTCAACAGCAGATCGTTGAGTGACGTCAGCGCCTGCCCCGAAGCCACTGTCACCGTGCGGTAAATATTGCCCGTACCATCCGCCACCAGGACTGGTCCGCCCGACAGTGCCGAATCGATCGACACCGGCCCGTTGGCACCGAGGTTTCCGTCATGAATATGGGTGGCAGCCAGGGTCGAACCCGAAGGGAAGCGTGCGTTGGTGTCAAACACCACCACGCCCGCGTTCACCGATGCATCCGGGTTGCGCACCGTAAACACCTGTAACTTGCCCGTAGCCGTCGCGCTCAGGCCGGTCACCGGCGGCACTTCCTGATCCGGCGTCAGCGTCACCCCGAATTCCGTCTTGTCGGTGAACAGCAATTGACCGCGGATAGCACCGCCGCCCTTCGCCACCGTGTGTGCATTCAGATAAACACCACTGGGATTCGAAGCCAGCGCATTCAGGCTGTTAATCGTCCCGGCCCGCGTTAGCACAGCTTCGGCTTCATAGTGCAGCGTGCCGCTGCCGTTCGCCCCCACCGGAACCGGGCCCCTCAATCCACTGTCAATCGTCACCGGACCCGCCAGCGTCGAGCCGCCAATGTGAATATGCATGGCAGTGAAAATCTGGTCGGCCGCAAAGCCCGCGTACTTCACGTCGAAAATCTGGTAGCCCGAAGTGATCGCGCCTGTCGCGTCGCGCGTAATCAGCGTGATCGACGTTCCGGTGCCAGACCAGCTGGTGCCCGTGATCGGCGGCACTTCATTGTCCGGCCTCATCTGCGACATCCGAACCACCACGTTCGCCTTTTGCAGTTGCGCACGCATTGCGCCGCCCGGTGCTGTGGTTGTGTGGACGTTGAAATAGAACTGGCTCGGATCGGCCACAATACCTTTAACCGTGTCCAGGGTAACGGCAGCGGTGGGAAACTGCGCCTGAACGGGAGGCAGATTTCCTGTTGTCACACCTTCTGTCCGGGCTATTCCGAAAGGAAGCACCACGGGGCCGTTGACGGTTGAATTCCCATTGTGGAGATGCATGGCCGTAATGGTTGAGGCAGCCCCGAAAGTGTAGCTGACGTTGGCGTCGGCGCTCCCGGAAACAATCGCTCCGGAGGCATCTCGAATCACATGCAGCCAAACCGTGGCTGCACCCGACGCGGCTCCCGCCACTGCCGGAACTTCGTTGTTGTTCGACAGCACTGCGCGATATACCAGCGTCTCTGCCGTCTGCGCCCCCATGCTGCTCAGAAATATCAAAGGTAATGCGAATCCCAGTCTCTTCATCAAAGTCTCCCCAGGCGTATTTCGGACCGCCGATCAAAAGGGTAGCAGAAATCGCGCAGCCATTTGTTTCGCCGTCAACGCCTTGCGTGGACATTACACTAACATCATGAGGTTCCTCATCGCTGCTGCTATCCTGGCCTTTACTCTGGCTGCTCAAACCTTCCCCCGTGCCGCGGAAATGGATGCCGCCATTGCGCAGGCCATTCGTGAAGATCGCATCCCCGGAGCCGTTGTCCTGATCGGCCACCAGGGCCGCATCGTCTATCAAAAAGCCTATGGCAGCCGCGCCCTTATTCCCGTCAAAGAGCCCATGACCATGGACACCATCTTCGACGTGGCATCCCTCACCAAGATCGTAGCCACTACCTCTGGCATCATGAACCTGGTTGCCGAAGGAAAAGTCGCCATAGACGCCCCTGTCACACGTTATCTCCCAAGCTTTCAGGGTGGTAAAAGCGAAATCACAATCCGCGACCTGATGACCCATTACTCCGGCCTCCGGCCCGATCTGGATCTCGATCCCGAGTGGTCCGGCTACGAAACTGGTATCCGGCGTGCCCTCATCGACAGGCCCTCCAGCCCTTTGCGGGCGAAATTCGTCTATAGCGATATTAATTTTGAACTCCTCGGCGAAATCATTCACAAGGTTTCCGGCCAGCCTGAAAACGAATTCGTCCGCGCGATCCTGCTGGAGCCACTTGGAATGAAGGAGACTATTTACCTTCCGGCGGCCGCTCTGCGCTTCCGTATTGCACCCACCGAAATGCAGAAAGACGGCACAGTTCTGCGCGGCGTCGTCCACGATCCAACCGCCCGCTTCATGGGCGGGGTCGCCGGGCACGCAGGCCTGTTCTCTACCGCGGCCGATCTGGCGAAGTTCTGCCAGATGATTCTCGATGGCGGCAAAGATCCCGCGGGTAAGCAGCTTTTCCCCGCTGCCACGGTGGCCGAATTTACCAGCGTCCAGTCTCCGCCAGGCAAATCCGCTCGCCGCGGCTTGGGTTGGGATATCGATTCCCAGTACTCCGGCAACCGCGGCAATCTCTTTCCCGCCGGTTCTACTTTCGGCCACACAGGCTTCACCGGTACATCCTTCTGGATAGACCCTGCCACAAAGACCTACGTCATTCTCCTCGCCAACTCGGTGCACCCTAAACCCGGCCCCGCCATCACCCCCCTGCGCCGCCTCGTGGCTACGCTTGCCGCTGAAGCCGTGGGCTATAAGCCGAAGACCTCTACCGGCCTTGATGTTCTCGCCGCCCGCAAGTTTGACCTGCTGCAAGGCAAGCGCGTGGGCCTCATCACCAATTTGAGCGGGCTTGACGGGCAGCGCCGGCGGAACGTAGACCTTATGCGCCAGGCGGGCATCAACGTAGTTGCCCTGTTCTCACCCGAGCATGGTTTTGCCGGCGTGGAGGATCGTCCGGGTATTGACGATACCCGCGATCCCGCTACCGGAATTCGTGTTTTCAGTTTGTTTGGCAAGACCCTCCGCCCTACCCCCGAGATGCTCACCGGCATTGAGACCCTGGTCTTCGATATTCAGGATTTAGGCGTTCGCTTCTACACCTATGAATCCACCATGCTTTACGCCATGCAGGAAGCGGCAAAAGCGAAAATCCCGTTCATGGTGCTCGACCGCCCCAATCCTCTCACCGGTGAACATGTGGAAGGCCCCATGCTCGACGCCAATAATCTGTCTTTCATCGGCGCATTCCCGCTACCCCTCCGCCACGGCCTCACCATGGGTGAACTAGCCCGCATGGAAAACGCGGAACTGAAGCTGGGTGCCAATCTCACCGTGGTGGAAATGCAGGGTTGGAAGCGCGGCGATTGGTTCGACCAGACCCAGCTTGGGTGGGTGAACCCGTCCCCCAATATCCGCAACCTCAGCGCTGCTCTGCTTTACCCCGGCCTCGCGCTGCTGGAAGCGTCCACCAACTACTCGGTGGGCCGCGGTACCGCTTCTCCGTTTGAACAAGTTGGTGCCGAATTCATCAAAGGCAGGGAGTTAGCTGATTATCTGAGTGCCCGCAATATTCCCGGCGTTACCATGCAGCCCACACACTTCCGGCCGGATTCCTCGAATTTGTCGGGTAAGACTCTGGAAGGCATCTCCTTCCAGGTAACCGACCGCGACACGTTCGTGGCCAGCCGCCTCGGCATGGAAGTCGCCCTGGCCCTCAACAAACTGTATTCCGGCAAAATTGATTTTGCGAAGAACCTCAAACTCATCGGCAGCCTCGAAGCAGTGCGGGAAATGGAAAAAGGCGGTGACCCGATTCGCAGCAGCGAAACCGGGCTCACCGCCTTCCAGTCGCTGCGTGACAAATACCTGATCTACCGGCGCTAACGTTTGCTAATCTCGAAGGCGTGACTGATTCCGAACATGCGTGAGAACGAGAAGGGCCGGAAACAGTCGCTGCGCCTGCAGAAGCTCCAGGCGGCGCAGGCGAAGCCCACCGCGACCGACGTGGGCGAAAGAAACGCACTCGTCATCGGCCTCGGCCCGGGCATCTGTAGTGTCGACATCGAAGGCGCAATTCACCACGTCCGCTGCGAGATACCTGTGGTGCCGGGCGATGAAGTCTCGGTGCTGAACGGCTGCATTTCCGGAATTGCGCCGAGGCGGACAGTACTTACCCGAACCGATCCGGTGAACGAGCGCCGGGAGCGGGTCATTGCGGCCAACGTTGATCGCATGGTGATTGTGGCGGCCATTACCAACCCTCCGCTGCGCACAGGGCTGATTGACCGCTATATGATCGCTGCAACGCGGGCCGGAATTCAACCCATCCTCTGCATCAATAAACTCGATCTTTCCGCAGACACCTCTGCCGCAGAGGGTTACGAGATTCCGATTGTGCGCTGCTCGGCGAAAACAGGCGAGGGAATTGACCAGCTGCGCGACCTGCTCGCGGGCAGCGTGGCGGTTCTCACCGGCCACAGCGGCGTGGGCAAAAGCTCACTCCTGAACGCACTTACGGAATTGGATCAGGCGCGGGTGGGGTCCGTCAACGAGGAGACCGGAAAGGGCCGCCACACCACCACCGCATCACGGCTTTACCACCTGAAGAACGGAGCGCGGATTATCGATACGCCGGGGATCAGGGAGTTCGGGCTGGGTCCGGTGACCCTTAATGAGCTCAAGGCGGCTTTCCCGGAATTCAACGGAGAACGGTGCCGCTTCAACGACTGCACTCATAAAGAGGAACCGGATTGCGCGATTCGCGAAGCGGGCGGAGCCCGTTACGAAGCCTGGCTGCGGCTGCTGGAACTCTGAAACGCAGATCCGCTCCTTCGTGAGGCCCGATTTCGTGATATTCATAGGTGGATCCCGATGCGAAAACAAGCTGCGGCGCTATAAACGTGTTAACCCCCAAACACATCACCAGCACCAATGAAATTCCCACCGGTCAAGCGTGGGCAGCCATTGAAGGCGGCTACGATCTGCAGGTACACGTCGCGCCTGACGTGATCGCCCGCCGGATTGACGACCTTGATCTCGCCAAAGAATTCCTATCGCATGGCATGAAGGGCTTCGTTCTGAAGTCACACTACTTCCCGACGGCGGAACGTGCTTCAGTGGTCTCCAAAGCGGTGCCTGGCATTCGCGCCATGGGAGCCATCACCCTCAACCATTCGGTGGGCGGTCTGAATCCTGTTGCAGTGGAACTGGCTGGCCGCTCCGGCAATAAAATTGTCTGGATGCCCACGGTCGACGCTGCCAATGAGACTGCTGGCCGCCCGGATGGCACTAAAAAAAATCTGCCCTTCTGGGCTAAAATCCAGCTTGAACTCGCCGCCACCGGTATCTCACCTCCCCCCATCACCGTGCTGGATGAATCGGGTAACCTCTCTGGCCAGGCACGCGTATGCCTGGAGCTGATTTCCAAACACAATATGATTCTGGCGACGGGCCATCTGGGCAAGAAAGAGATTCTGGCCCTGGTCCGCACCGCGAAAGAAATTGGATTGCAGCGGGTGCTGGTGACTCACGCCGAATTCCCGTCCCAAAGCCTTACTGCGGAAGAGCAGGTGGAACTCGCCGACCTTGGTGCCATGATTGAACATTGCTTTACCACCATGCATACCGGTAAAGCGCCATGGGATGTTGTGATCGACAGTATTCGCAAGGTAGGCGCGGAACGCTGCGTGATTTCCACCGATCTGGGCCAGACCATCAATCCTCCGGTATCCGATGGCTTTGCCATGTTTGCCCAGACATTGCTGGATGCTGGTTTGACCGTGCCGGAAATTCACCGTATGGCTGCCATCAATCCCGCTTCTTTGATTGACTAACTACTTCCGAACTCTTATGAAACACTGTGTGTTCCGCAACATCGCCCGGCCGGATGTGGATGCTGTCCGGATTCTTGGTGAACTGGGCGTGGCCACGGTTCATGAGGCCCAGGGCAGAATCGGTTTGATGCGGCCCCTGCTTCGCCCCATCTATGCCGGTGCCCGTATCGCCGGCCCCGCCGTTACCGTTAGTTCGCCCCCGGGCGACAACCTGATGATTCACGCCGCTGTGGAAGTCTGCCAGCCAGGCGACGTCCTCGTGGTTGTCCCCACCTCGGATTCCACCGACGGCTACTTTGGTGATCTTCTCGCCACCTCGCTGCTTGCCCGTGGCGTGGTTGGCCTCATCATCGAAGCCGGCGTACGCGATGTGGCCGATCTCACCGCAATGCGGTTTCCGGTCTGGTCCAAAGCCATTGGTGCCCAGGGCACTGTAAAGGCCAGCCCCGGCTCAGTTAATATTCCGGTCATCTGCGGTTCTACGCTGGTGAATCCCGGCGACGTGATTGTTGCCGATGATGACGGTGTTGCGGTGGTGCGTCGTGCTGCTGCCACCGACGTTGCCCGGCTGAGTCAGGATCGTGTGGCCAAAGAAGAGAAAACCCGCGCGCGGCTCCGCGCCGGTGAACTGGGTCTGGACTTCAATGGCCTGCGCGCCAGGCTTCGCGAGCTGGGCGTCGAATACGTGGATGAATACACTGGTGACACCAAGGAGTAACAGATGGGCAAGATCGTCGCGGCAATGGGCACAGTGCATGCGCCCCAGTTATTCACCTATCCACCCACGGAAGACCACAAGCAGCTGGATGCCGATATCGCCGCCATGCGCGAACTCGGCAAATCGCTGGATGAGACCAAACCCGATCTGGTGATCGTGATTGGCAGCGACCATCTGGAAACGTTTTTCCTCTCCTCTGCTCCCACCTTCGCCATTGTGGGCGGCAAGCACTCGCGCGCCGAATTTGCCCGCCGCCACTACTCCCTGCCGATTCATCCTCTGGCCGAAGACCTGCTGAACAGCCTTGTCGAAAACGGTTTCGATATGACTTACTCGCAGGATGCGGTGCTGGGACATGCTTTCGCCGCGGTTTACGAATGGGTGATCGAAGGGCGAACTATTCCCGTGGTTCCGATTTTTGTGAATACGTATCTGCCACCGCTGCCTACCGCGCAACGCTGCGCTCTGCTGGGCCAGGCGATTCGCAAAGTGATTGATGCCAGCGATCTCAACGTCGCCATTGTTGCTTCCGGCGGTCTCTCGCACTATCCCGGAACCTGGAAATATCCGCAGCCGGCTTATGACTTCGACTGGTGGGCCATCGCACAGATGGAACGGGGTAACTTCGAGCCGCTGATCCGTCTGACCAACCATCAACTCGACCAGGTGGGCAATACCGAGATTCTGCCCTGGATTATCATGTTCGGCGCTATGGGTCCGCAGGCCGGCGAGTTATTGACCTACCAGCCCACCTGGCATCACGGCCACGCGGTGATGCGCTTCATTCCCAACAAAGCTGCCGGACCTTCCACCCCGCAACCCGTACCTGCCTGGATATTTGAAAATGATGGCGGCTACGAGTTCTACCGCCACCCCGATCCGGATGTTTATCCTCTGAACAAGATTCTCTACGATCTGCGTTTCAGCCAGACACTGCGTCGTCGCCTGTTTGAAGACATCCCTGGTCTGGCTGCTGAATATTCGCTCACCCCGCCCCAGGCTGAGGCCCTCGCAACCTTAAAAGACGAAAGCATCGACATGGTTCGCTCTCTGAAGCCACATCCGCTGGTGGATGCCGGAGCGCATCCGCTGGGCATGTTGATGTCTCTTATCGTGGTGCAGGCCGAACAAAGAAGAATGCGCCTGGAGGAACAAAATAAATGAACGGACGACTGGAAGGGCGAGTTGCGGTGATTACCGGCGCCGCTGCCGGTTTGGGAAAGGCCGCCGCGCTGCGCCTGGCCGCTGAAGGCTGCAGGGTGGAAATCCTTGACCTGAAGGACGGCTCCGCAGCGGTTGCGGAAATTCTTGCTGCCGGGGGCGTTGCCCACTCCCTCATTTGCGATTGCACGGAGGAAGATCAAATCGCCGCCGCTGTTGCCGCCATTGAGGCGCGTCATGGCCGTGTCGATATCCTGGTCAACAACGCCGGCATCCTCACCGCCCGCAAGCCGTGGCACACGCTCTCAAAGGAAGAAATCACGCGCTATGTCAACGTCAACTACGTCGGCTACTTCCTGGTTACCAAAGCTTTTTATCCGCTGATTAAGAAGAGCACCACGCCGCGCGTCATCATGGTGGCGTCACGAACTTACTTCCTGGCGAATCCGGGCCAGCTTGCGTACGTGGCCAGCAAAGGCGCGGTAATGGGAATGACCCGCGTTCTGGCCCGGGAGATGGGCGAAGAAGGCATTCCGGTGAACGCCGTGATGCCCGGTATGGTGGCTACTCCCGGCACCCAGGAACATTCCCAGGAAGAAGCCTTCAATCGCGTGATGGGTAATCAGGCGATTAAACGTCGCGTGACGCCAGAACATCTGGCCGGTCTCATCGCCTTCCTCGCTTCCGATGATGCCGAACTCATCACCGGCCAGATGATCCTGTGCGACGGCGGCGGTTACCTGCACTAGCGGAATATGATGAAGTCTGGCTGACCATGCGTCTGGACCCCGCTGAATTTCGCGCACTCGACCTGCGTGTGAACGCACTGCTGTACGACGTCCCGCTGGAAGATGCCTGGGCGGTTCCACTTTCCGGTGGCGGCGAGGGGCGAAGCCTGCAGGACTTGCGGGCACTTATGGCGACGGGCGGCAAAAGCTCGCCGGCCGTGGTCAGAGCGCTCTTTGGTCTGCGGCACTACATTGGTGGATTGCTCGGCTGGGATAACCGGCGTCCAGTGTGGAAAGGTGCACCGTACGCCGACCGTCTCACTGCGGCGGATTGCGCGCGGTCGCTGGTTGCGCCTGGGACACCGGACGGAAGCTTCACCGTCCTTTACCGGTTTCAGGACGAGCAATTGAGCGAATTGCGCAATGCGACGGTGCTCGCCTTCTCGTCGCTCTCCATCCGGCCAACGCCTGGCGGGTACATGGCATACCTGGGGGTTTTTGTGCAGCCCGTGCATCGGTTCACCGGGTTGTACATGGCGGCAATTGCGCCTTTCCGCCGTCTGATTGTTTATCCGGCACTCATCCGGCAGATACAAAACGCGTGGCTTAAACACTATGGCAGAGCCGGGTAACACATGAGAACCAATATCGTGATCGACGATAAATTGATGCGGGATACGCTGCGCGCCACTGGCCTCAATGCGAAGGGCAAGGCAGTGGAAGAAGGATTGCGCCAGGCGACCGGTCAGAAGTAAAATCCACTATGGAGCTGATTCAGCCTGGAGACTTCCTGCCGCACGAGGGCAACTACGCCGCGCTGGAACGCGGCAATATCCTGTACTTTGCCCGGGGACCGGAATTGCTCGCCGCCGATGACGCCGAATTTCTTCGCCGGACCGCACTATCCACCAGCAGTCACCACAAGAACATTGCATATAAACCGTCGAAGGATCGTGTCAGCGGTTATGACACGGGTGCAGACGTGACGCGACTCCACAGCGTAATGCGGGGATATTCGGAACGCGCTCTCGCTTTCCTGCGCGCGGGGTTGCCCCGTTATGCCGGCCACTGGCAAATCGACTACGCCAGTTTCCGCCCGCAGGAAGAAGAAGGCCGCGACCTCGCGCAGAAAAAACGAAACGACCTGCTCCACGTCGACGCCTTCCCCACCCGCCCTACCCACGGCGATCTGATCCTGCGTTTCTTCACCAACATCCATCCGGAAAAAGTACGCGTTTGGGAAGTGGGCGACCCGATGGCCGATCTCGCGCCGCGTTACGCCGCCTCCGCGGGGCTCATGCGCATTGCGCAGGCTGGCCAGTCGACAACCGGTCAGATGCTCCGCGCCGCCACCGGCCTTCTTCACAGCGCTGGTCTTCCGGTGGTCAACCGCGCACCCTACGACCAGTTCATGCTCGCCTTCCATGACTACCTGAAAGAGAATGCGGATTACCAGCGGACGACTAAAAAATACCATTTCGAATTCCCGCCCGGGTCTGCCTGGATGGTGTTCACCGATGTCGTTCCGCACTCCGTCCACAGCGGCCGCTATGCATTGGAACAAACCGTGATCGTGAATCGTGATTCTCTAAGCGACCGCGCCAGAGCTCCCATTGCCATTCTGGAAAACCTCTGCGGAACCCGGCTGTGATTGGTATGCGCTGCCTAATCTTCGCTGCCGCCGAGGAATCCACCCAACGCACTTAGCGGCCCGTGTTCATCGCCGCCACGTCGCGCGGGTGCCAGTTCGCGGCGCATCTTCTGTAGCGTCATGCTTTGCAGTACGACTTTCCCGGGCCCGGTCAGCGTCGCCAGGAACAGGCCTTCACCGCCGAAAATGGCCGTCTTGATTCCACCTACAAACTGGATATCGTAGGTCACCGACTCTTCAAACGCCACAATGCAACCCGTTTCCACTTGCAACTGTTCGCCCGCAGTCAGGTGGAAATCGATGAAATCGCCGCCGCCGTGAATGAAAACCATTCCCGGCCCGGTCAGTTTCTCCAGAATGAAACCCTCACCGCCGAAGAAGCCGGTCCCCAGCTTTTTCACCAGCGCCACGGTTAGCTGCACGGAAGGCTGAGCAAACAGAAAGGCATCGCGCTGCGCCAAAATACTATGTCCGGCTGCCAGATTGAAGGCCTGAATACGGCCCGGATAGCTTCCGGCAAACCCTACTTCACCGGGCCCGTTGGCCTTGAACCAGGTAACGAATAGGGACTCCCCGGTGACGGTTCGGCGCAAGGCGCCCATCAACTTATCCCCCAGGGTTTGACCAGTCATCCGGGTATCCCAGGCGACGTTGGCGGTCTTGTAGACCATCTTGCCCGCTTCCGAATAGACCTCCTGCCCGGGGCGAAGCCGGACACGGGCGATCTGCAGGTTATCGCCTACAATCTCGTACTCCAGCGGCTCCAGTACCGGATCAGGGGCGGGGCGGGGAGCCGGGCCGGGGGGAGGCGTCGCGCCGATACCTTTACCGCACGCTCCGCAGAAACGGGCGGCAGCGGGCATTTGGGAACCACAACCGGAACAGAAAGCCATTTAACAATTCTGCCATGTTTTCGGCGAATGGCCGATTATAATGAAATCTACGAAATGCTTTCTCCCCGGCTTCAGCTTCGAGTCGCGCAAAAACAAATCCTGACGCCAGGCCTCGTGCAAATGGTCAGCCTTCTCCAGCTCAACCGGCTGGAATTAAAGGAGATGATCAACCAGGAGATCGTGGATAATCCGGTTCTGGAAGAGGCTCAGGACGGCGGCGAAGAGATCACAGCGGAAGAACTCCAGCCTCTGCTGGAGGCCGAACGCTCTGCCGAACCGGCCGACCGGGAAATGCTGGAAGCGGCCGATATCCAACTGGACGGCTCCGCCCCGGAATTGAACATCGCGGAAACCACACTCGCCGACGCGGCCTTTACCGACCCTTTCCTACCCTCCGGCGATGCATCGGAACCTACCGAAGCCCCCAGTTCCACCGATCCCTTCGACGAAATTGACTTCGGCTCGTTCTTTGACGACTATCTGGACCCCGGCTACCGCAGTCCGGCATCGGAATCGGTGGAAAAACCCGGCTTCGAAACTTTCCTTTCCCAGCCGCAAACCCTGCCCGATTACCTGCGCTCGCAGCTGGCCGTCGTGCTGATCGACGACGACACCCGGGATGCGGCGGAATCGATCATCGGCAACCTCGACGATGACGGCTACCTGACCACCACCCTGGAAGAAATTGCCGGGCAGGGTCAGCATTTGCCCGCAGTAGTGGAGCAGGCGATACGCGCCGTCCATTCTCTGGACCCTTCCGGCGTAGGCGCGCGCGACCTCCGCGAGTGCTTACAGC
This sequence comes from Bryobacterales bacterium, assembly GCA_038229475.1. Lineage (GTDB taxonomy): Bacteria > Acidobacteriota > Terriglobia > Bryobacterales > Bryobacteraceae > BOG-234. The sequence goes on from JBBROK010000011.1 coordinate 22,115, forward strand.
TGCAGATCGTCAGTTGCAACGGGCGCGACGGCGTGGCATGGAAGATCGTTTCCGATCACATGCGGCAGCTGGAGGCCCGCCAATTCAAGGAACTGGCTCGCACGCTGGGCCGCCCGCAGGAACATATCGACATTGCGGTGGCCATGATCCGCAAGCTGGATCCGAGGCCCGGTGCCCGCTACTCCAGTCCGGCCACGCGCACGGTAGAACCGGATGTTTACTACGTTCGTGACGGCGACGACTTCGTTATCCAGATGAATGATGACGAGCTCCCGCAATTGCGTCTGAACCCGCAATACCGCCGCATGCTCGACCGGGACAACGGGGCGACGCGGGAAGTGCGCGACTACGTTCGTGAGCGCTATACATCGGCCATCCAGCTGATGAAGAACATTGAGCAGCGCAAGCAGACCATTCTGCGGGTTTGCGAATCCATCAAGCGGCGGCAATTTGAGTTCCTCTCCCAGGGACTGGATTTTCTTCGCCCCATGATGATCAAGGATGTGGCGGAAGAAGTGGGTGTTCACCCCTCCACGGTGAGCCGCGCGGTGGCAAGCAAATACGCCCACACGCCGCACGGCGTTTACGAACTGCGTTATTTCTTTTCCGAGGCGGTTCAGGGACCCAGCGGCAGCGAAACGCCGCTGTTGCTGTTGAAACGCAGGGTCCGAAAAATGATCGGCGAAGAGGATACGCGGCATCCGCTAACCGACGACCAGATTACGGCCCGCCTGCAGGACGAGGGCATTGCCGTAACCCGGCGCACGGTGGCAAAATACCGGGAGGATCTGAAGATCCCCTCCACGCATCAACGAAGGCACAGGGAATAAGGGGATTGGGGAACAAACGAAAATATGCATGTTAAATGGACCGGCCGGCACGTCTCACTGAGCCCGGCACAGGTGGAAAAGCTGGAAGCGGACATCAGCCGCGTAGGAAAACTGCTGGATAGTGGCAAGGGCGAGGCCGACATTCATGTGGTCCTCACGCATGAAAGCCGCACCAACAATGTGGAAATGAAGGTTAACTATCACCACCACGAACTGGTGGCCAACGCCCAGGGTGACGACCTGATCGCTGCAGCCCATGCCGCTGTAGGCAAACTGGAGCAGCAGGCACTGAAACTGCGGGAGAAGTGGCGCGACAGCCACCGCGGGTAGCATGGCGGCGAAGGGGTCCAAAGCGGAAAGCGCGGCACCGGAACTGATCATCATCACCGGGATGAGCGGCTCGGGCAAGGGCTCCGTGTTGCGCGCGCTGGAGGATTCCAGCTATTATGCGGTGGATAATCTTCCGGTCGAACTGATCCCCAAGTTTGCCGGCCTGGTGCAGGAATCGCTGGTGGCGCGCAAGGCCGCGCTGGTAGTGGACGTGCGCGAGGGCACGGGATTGAAGAAGTTCCCGGCGATCTTCCGCAGCATCCGAAAAAGCACAAATTCGCAGTTGATTTTTCTGGAAGCGGACGACGACACCCTGGTCCGCCGGTTCAGCGAGACGCGGCGCCCGCATCCGCTGGCGTCGTCCAACCAGACGGTGGCGGAGAGTATCCGCGCAGAGCGAAAGCTGCTGGCACCCATCCGTGCGCTGGCCAGCCTGACCATCGACACTTCGAAGTTCAATGTGCATGAAGTGCGCGATCACGTGCAGCAGAAGTTCCAGGCGAGCGGTGAAGAATCGAAGATTCTGATCTACGTGACCAGTTTCGGGTTCCGTCACGGTATTCCGCCGGATTCCGATCTGATCTTCGACGTGCGTTTTCTGCCCAACCCGAACTACATTCCGAAGTATAAGAATCTGACAGGCCGCAACCCTGGTGTGGCGGGGTACATTCGCAAGTTTCCGCAAACGGGCGAATTTCTGGAGCGCGTGGGCAGCCTGCTTCTGTTTCTGATGCCGCACTACATTCGGGAGGGCAAGAGCTACCTGACAATCGGATTCGGGTGTACGGGGGGAAGGCACCGGTCAGTGATGATTGCGGAGAATATCCGGCGGGTACTGGCGGATGCGGGGTATCCGGCGAAGGTGCGCCATCGGGATGCCGCGCGGAAATATTAATGGGCAACCACTGATAAAATTCAGGCAAGCCATGCCTCGCCCCTCCCTCTGCGCGCTCACGGTGGCACTGCCGCTCCTCCTCGCTGCGCAGGACCCTGCGCTGATGAAGTATTCCGGCGAACCGCTGAAGCTTGCCTACGAGTGCAATGAAGATGACATGCAGTGGGCGGGAATGCTGTGTACCGGGCAGGAACCCTGCCCTATCTTTCTCGATCTGACCACCATCGGCTCGGCTGGCCGCAGGGTCTTTGCAGGCGGTAATCTGCACAGTAGCAACACCTCTCTCTACACCGTCCTCATACAGAGTGACGATACCGGGGCAACCTGGAAGGAAGTTGCAGCACGGGTGCGCGGCGCGTCGCTTGACCAGATGCAATTCACCGATCTGGAACACGGCTGGGCCGCTGGCGAAGTGCAATTCCCTTTACCCCAGGATCCCTTCTTCCTCGTCACTACTGACGCCGGCCTTTCCTGGCGCAACCGCCCCGTCACCGAAGATGGCGGACCCGGCACCATGCAGCACTTCTGGTTCGACAGCGCCAAACACGGCGAGCTCATCGTGGATGCAGGCAAGACTGCCGAAGGTGGCCGCTTCCGTGCCTATGAAACCGAAACCAGTGGTGATACCTGGATGATCCGTGGCGCAACTACCCTTGCTCCAAAACTGCGGCGCGAACCGCTGGTTCCCGATAATCCTTATTTCCGTACGCGCGCCGCCAAAGACGGCAAATCCGTCATCATTGAAAAGCGCAGTGGCGAACAGTGGGAAACAGCCGCCGCTTTCCTCATTCAGCTGGCTTCCTGCAGCGTCAAGGCGCAGGAGTTGACAGAGCCCACTCCGGAAGAACTGGAAAAGCAGAACCAGCCGGCCAAAGATTATGTGGAAGTTCTGGATCTGGGTGGCGCAGTGAAATCAAAAACGCCCGCGCCGAAGAAAAAGCCGCCTCTATAAAAAATATGCCTTCCGCCGCCATGCAACAGGTAGACCTGGAGGTCTTTCGTAACCTTTTCGTCTCTATCGCCGAGGAGATGGGCGCGGTTTTGCGCCGTACTTCTTTCAGCGCCAACATCAAGGAACGCCGCGACTATTCCTGCGCGGTGTATGACGAGAATGGACGCACCATCGCCATGGGCGACCACATGCCGGTTCATCTGGGCGCCATGCCGCTTTCGGTGAAGCACGTGCTGGAGGCCTTTGAACTCAACCCTGGCGATCTGGTTCTGGTGAACGATCCGTTCCGTGGTGGAACCCATCTGCCCGACATCACCGCGGTCTCCGGCGTCTTCCTGAGCAAAGGCAGGAAGGCCGATTTCTACGTGGCCAACCGCGCCCATCATTCCGATGTGGGAGGCATGAGCCCCGGCTCCATGCCTCTGGCGACGGAGATTTACCAGGAAGGCATTCGTATTCCCCCGGTGCTCGCCATCCGGGGCGGCGTGGTGCAGCAGGACATCATGAACATCATCCTGGCCAACGTGCGCACTCCCGAAGAACGGGAAGGCGATCTGATGGCGCAGGTGATGTCGAATCGCCGCGGTGAAAACCGCCTGCGCGAACTGGCGGCCCGTTACACACTGGCACGAGTGAAGGCCAGCGCGACCAAATTACTGGACTACACCGAACGAGTCACGCGCGCCATGCTGCGCCAGCTTCCGCCCGGTAAGTACACGTTCGAAGATTTTCTGGACAACGACGGGATTACGGCAGATCCGGTGCGCATCGCCGTCACTGTAACGATTGCGGGCGATGAGGCGGTGGTCGACTTTACAGGTACCAGCCCGCAAGTCCCCGGATCTGTCAACGCCAACTATGCCATCGCGGTCTCGGCCGCCATGTATTGTTTCCGTTGCCTGATAGATTCCGACGTTCCCTACAACGAAGGTCTGCTGCGGCCCATCAAGGTGATTGCACCGGACAGGTCAGTGGTCAACGCCGCACTGCCCGCAGCCATGGCGGCAGGCAACGTAGAGACCTCGCAACGCATTACCGACGTGGTGCTGGGTGCCCTCGCCAAAGCCGTGCCCGGGCGTATTGCAGCCGCCAGCGCAGGCACTATGAACAATCTCAGTTTCGGTGGCTGGGACTCACGCCGCAACAAGACCTTTGCCTGGTACGAAACCATGGGCGGCGGCATGGGGGCTTCGGCAAAGGGAGATGGCCGTTCAGCCAATCACACCCACATGTCCAACAGCTGGAACACGCCCATCGAAGCTTTTGAGCACGATTACCCCATGCGGGTCCGCGCCTATCGCGTACGGCATGGTTCCGGCGGCCCCGGCATACACCGCGGCGGCGACGGCATTGTGCGCGAACTGGAGTTCCTCGAACCGGCGGAGGTGACGATTCTTTCTGATCGCCGGCTGCGCGGACCGTGGGGGTTGAATGGTGGCCAACCAGGCAAGCCTGGCGTCAACACTGTAGTGGGACAAGGCACAGTGCCCGGCAAGACACGCTTTCAGGTGAAACGGAATACGGTGCTGCGCATTGAATCACCGGGCGGCGGTGGCTGGGGCGCAGTGTAGGCTGTGTCCGCGCGCCGCGAAAAGTTTTTCGTTGCCTTACTCCTGCTGATCTTTATTGCGTTCACGTGGCGCGGCCTGTTTTTCTTCTACTCAGGCGACGACATGATGAACCTGTGGAAGGCGTGGACGCTGAACCCATGGCGGCTGGGGCGTGCTCCGGTTCTGCCCTGGGAACCCGTTTACCGGCCCCTTGGTGGTGCCATTTATCGCATCTTCTACAAGATGTTCGGATTTCATCCGCTGCCGCTGTATGCTTTCTGTTACCTGCTGCTCCTTGGCAATTTTCTGCTGGCATGGCGATTCTTCCGTGCACTTGCGCTGCCCGCGGGCGCGGCGCTAACGGCATTGGCATTGACCTTCTTCCATGGTCGCTTTCTTGACCTGTACATCAGTGCCGGAACCATCTATGACCGGCTGGTATTCCTGTTTACTCTTGCCGCCATCTGTCTCTATGCGGACGCGCGGAAGAGTGAACGCGGCCTTACCCTTGCTCGCGGCGTTTTCATCTGGCTCTTGTGTCTGGCTGCGATGGATTCCAAAGAGAGCGGCATTATGGCCCCGGTTTTGCTGCTGCTGTACGAACTGGTTTTCCTCGCCCGCCAGCGCGGCTGGCTGCGGCGGTTGCTGCCGCTGGCCGCCAGCCTCGCTGCCCTTAGCGCGGCTTTTGTTTTCGGACGGGTACGCCGCACGCCTGATCTGATGATGACCCCGGATTACACCGCGAAACTAACGCCTGGTATCTGGATGGAGCGCGTCAGCCGCTATCTCAGCATGCTGACGTATGACCACATCTCGTTTTCGGCTATAGTGGCCGCCGCATTGTTGCTGGTCATGCTGTTGGTTTCGCTGCAGGCATGGCGCCACAACCGGCGCGCGATGTTATTCGGCTGGTTCTTCTTTGTGCTCTCTATTCTGCCGGTGGCAACCATCGCGCCGCGCCCGGGCTACGTTTTATACTTGCCCATCCTCGGCCTTGGCGCGTGGTTGGCCGCTGGAATAAACTGGGCTTTGAGCGAACGCCGGAGCCAGGCGGCATTCGTTGTTGTGGCCGCCGCTTCCATCGCCTTCCATAGCTGGAACCGCCAGACCTTTGGAGATCCGCAAAGCTCGCCTGAGGCCCAACTGACGGAACAGTTTCGCCGCGAGTATCCGCGCCTGAAGCCGTTTACCAAACTGCTCTTCGCCAGCGACTACTTCCCGCCCAATTCTTTCGATCTCTTTTTCAATCTGGAATTGCTGTACGGCATTCCGCTTGAAGTGCGCAGGCTGCAGGCACCATCGGATCAGCAACCCGACCCGCGGCATCCCCTGGTTTACGACCACATTTTCGCCGCCGAAGACGGACACTACGGACACTACGTGGAACTGGACAATCGCAATCCTGATGAAGCCATCCGGCTGCACATTCTGCGCTACTACTCCGTCGGGCGGCACATGAGCGTACTCAATCCCGACCACGGCGCTTATTTTGTTTCCGGCGTATTGGATGGCGGGAGCGATGTGGCCGGACGCTGGACGCGGGAAAAGGCGCAGCTCAAGTTCGACGTTTATCCAGCCGATGCGAACCTGTCGCTGCGTTACTACGTGGCGGAAAATTCCCGGGCACCGGGCAAGGTACTTTCGGTGGGGGTCAACGGCCACCAGGCCGGCAGCACCCCCATGGAAGAGACCGGGATGCACCGAGCCACATTTACGGTGCCCGCTGCCTGGATCTCTGCATCCGGCTACACGCTGGTGGATTTATCCGTGGATCATCCGATAAACGATGGCGCAGGCGGACTGCTGGGCGTAGTGATCAGTTCCGCTGATTTCGACTACGTTGCGCGCCCCGCGAGACAATAACGATATGCCCAATGAAACCGAACTGCTGGCACGCATCCAACAACTGGAACAGCAAAACAGCGCTTTACAGGACAAGCTGGATATGATCTGGTCCATCCTCGCCGACGAAGGCGAAGGGCTGGAAGAAGACACCGGGGCCTCTCCCAACCTGGTCCAAATCGACCGCAAGAATTAGAAGACGCGGTTGCAGATTGGGACAGTGCAGGGGTTCCAGCCTTATACCTGGCGGCGCGCCAGCCGAAGCGGTCTGATAGTATCAAGTGGCAGTCAGGATCACGTACTACGGAACGCCTTCTCTTGCAGTACCGCCACCCAATCCCAGCAACGGAGTAAAATCAGTAGACCGGATGAGCTTTACCATTTTTTTGGGCAATCTGCCCCTGTGGGTCGCAGCCGACGACATTAAACAATGGCTCGCAGCCGAAGACCTTGTCGCGGATTCCGTAAAGGTTATTCGCAACCACGAAACCCAGGAGTCGAAAGGTTTCGCTTTCGTGGAAGCACCAACCGCGGATGAAATGCAGTCGATCATCAAACGCTTTGACCGGGCGCCGCTGGAGGACAAAGTCCTGCGTGCGAATCCGGCGCAGCCTTCAAAGGGCACTGGCCCCGTCGTTACCGGAGCGAGAGTTCCGGGTGGCGCGCCCGCGCCCGCTGGTTCTGGTGTGCGGCCCGACGCGCAGCGGAATCGCCGCGGCGGCGTGGGTCGCAAACGCGAGGATCACCCCAAGAGTGCGTTCGCCGCTGAGTTGCACGGCGCTCTCACCAATAAATAATATCCCCGCTCTGCGGCTGGGATTGTCGTCACACCTGTGCCCCTTCGGCTACAGGCGGGACTCTCGTGTCATAGTGTTTTTCAGGGGGATAGCGTCGGGAACCCGGCGTGCCTCTGATTTGCCCATGCCCATAATTCGCCCCGTCTTCGTCTTCCTGCTGGCTGCCGCGGGTCTGTGGGCCAATGAAAGTCAGGCGCTGTTGCGGGCGGCCGCCGAATCGAACGTCAACCAGCGCTACACAATCGAAAGTGTGGCCATAGCGGGTGTGGCCGTGGATCACTCCCGCGTTCCCGCTACCCTGCGCCGGAAACTGCTCTCGCTCGTCGGCCAGCATTACGATGCCTCACAGGTGGACGAACTCGCCACCCAACTGCGCCGCGACCTGCATGTCAAAGAGGTTACAGGTCACGTTTCCCGCGGCAGCGACCCCAACAGCATCCGCGTCAACTTTGAAACCGTCCGCCGCGTTCTCGCCTTTGATCTCTCGGTACCCCGCTTTCTTTACCACTCCTCTCAGGGATGGTCGGGCGAAGTGGATGCCGGCATCCGCCTGAAACAAAACAAGTCCGTCACGCTGGGGCTGGTTAGTAACGGCAATGATTTTGTGGAACGGGCTACCGGAGTCTCCCTGCGTATGGAAGATGCATCGCTCGCCGGCGGCAAAGTTCGCGTCGGCATCGAAACGCAGGCCTTCCACTCACAGTGGAATTCCATGACGCTTTCCACCCTTCGCGCGGAAGGCAAGGAAAGCGAACTGTATCGCGCCCGCCGCAATGTTTCGCCCAGCGTCTCTTTTGACGCCGCTGGCGCGTTCACCCTTTCTGTGGGAACCAGCTTCGGCCAAATGGAGAGCTGGACGGGCCTGCCCCTGCGCTCCGCCAACGCTGTTACTACCGACCTCCGCTACCACCACAAGGCCTTTCAGGCCAGCTACGGCTTCCGTGCCGGCACCCGCGTCCTCGGTTCCGATTACTCGTACTCGCGCCATTCGCTGAGCGCGCTGTATCACTGGAAATCAGGTCGGCAGAGTGCCTCTGAGGAAGTCACCGCCGGTGCCATCTCCGGCGACGCTCCACTCTACGAACGCTTCGTGCTGGGCAGCAACTCCACGCTCCGCGGCTGGGATCGTTACAAGATCGATCCCACAGGCGGTAGCCGCATGGCTCACAATTCGTTGGCGTGGGGCTACCAGATTCGCCAGGGAACCGTGGAAACGTTCTATGACAGCGGCGTACTCTGGCATGATGGCCGTGCGGCCCAGGTGCGGCATTCGCTGGGGGCCGGTTATCGCCAGGGTATTTTTACTTTCTGCGTTGCGTTGCCTCTTATGGACGGGCGCATCGCTCCGGTTTTCATGGCAGGGATGAACTATTGACTCGAAGGCACATTGGCGGATACCGCCTGGTAGTGGCGATTCTGGTCGCCGCATTCTCCGCCTATGCCGTGAGCCCCAATGCGGTTCGCCTCTTCGCCTTTCTCGATGGCGACCTTCTGCGCATCTCCGCCCCCCAGCTCAACTTCCTCAACGGGAAACCTCTGGAACGCCTGAAAGACGGCGGGAGTGTGGCCTTCGTCGCGCAGATCTCGGTGCACAGTTCGCCCGGGGCTTTGGTCCCGGTGACCCGTACCGCTGCCCGCTTCGCTCTGAGTTACGACATCTGGGAAGAAAAATTCAGCGTCACCCGCGTGGGTGATCACCCCGGTTCGCGCCGCTCCGCTTCCCATCTCACCGAACGCGGCGCGGAGAGCTGGTGCATCGACAATCTTTCGCTTCCGCGTACCGAACTCCCCACCGGCTCGCCCTTCTGGCTACAGCTGGATCTGCGCGCCGAAGACCCGCGCGATTCCGTGGGGGTGGTGGGTGAACCGGGTATCAATATCACCCGCCTGATTGAAGTTTTCAGTCGCCCTACACGAGCCTCGCAGCCCCGCTGGATGCTCTCTGCCGGTCCCTACAACCTCAACGAAATGCGGCATTCCGATCCCGCGCGCACAGACCCGCCGCCACCTGTGAAGTTTGAGTATAAACTCGATCCCAGGGTTCCCCGCGGATGAGCCTCCGCACGCGCCTGGCACTCATTTTCATCGCCGCCACGCTCGTCCCCCTGGGCGCTACCGTTTGGGTGGTCAACATTCTTCTGGACCAAAGCCTGCGCCCCATCGATCAGCTCTCGGGACTGTCGATATCGGTGGAGAAGCTGGGGCGCGAGTTTTATCAGCTCTCGCGGGAAACGCTGAAAGCCGACATTGCGGCTGGCCGCGAGAGGCCGCTGGTTTATTCCGGCGCCAAAGTTCCCGCGGCCATCGAAGATTTCCGCCAAAGTGCTGACTATGAACGCTTCGCACTCACTGGTTTGGGCGGTTCCGAACTACTTTATTTGCGCCGTATACCGGAAGGCGTGGAAGTGTATGACCGCCCGCTGGGTGTTCGCATGGACGATATTTCCCGCGAGTATGGCGAAGCGCGCCGCGTTGTCGCGCGCGACCTGCGCCGTGGTTTCCTGCGAACCTGGGGTCTGCTGGCCACAGCCATCTGGGCCATCGCCGTGGCTTTGGTTTGGGTGATCACTACACACTTCAGCCGACCCATTGTCAACCTCACCGGCGCACTCAAAAGCCTGGCTGCGGGCAACTTCCGCATCCGTATTCCCACTGAGCGCATGGATGAAATCGGTCAGGCCACCGAAGCCTTCAATCGCACCGCCTCGCAGCTGGAACAGAACCGGGACCGCCTTGTGTATCTCACACAACTCGCCAGTTGGCAGGTGCTGGCCCGAAAGATGGCGCACGAAGTAAAGAACTCCCTCACCCCCATCCGCCTCACGGTGGAAGAGATGGTGGCGCGCGGCGGCGATGGTGTGGAGGATCGCAAGCTTTTTCTGGCTCAGGCCGCCTCCATCGTGGTGGATGAAATCGAATCTCTGGAACGTCGCATTCGCGCGTTCTCTGAATTCAGCTCGGAGCCGCCGGTATGTCCGGAACCGCTCGATGTTGCCGCTATCGTTGAAGAGCGTATCGCCTTCCTGAAGTCGTCACATCCCGAGGTGCAATACATCGTGGAAAAAGCCGGGACTGCCCCTGATGCCATGGCTGATCCCGATCTGGTGAAAGGCATCCTGGTCAATCTTCTGGAGAACGCCGCCGAGGCTGCCGGAGCCGGTGGCGAGATTCTCACCCGGGTGGTCCAGGTGGATGACCGGGTTGCGGTAGAGGTCCACGATTCCGGTCCCGGCCTCAGTGATATGGCTCGCCAGTCGCTGTTTCAGCCCACCATTTCTTTTAAGAAGCGCGGCATGGGGCTCGGTCTCTCCATCGCCCGCAAGAGTGCGCTTCTTTCCGGCGGTGACATTTTACTAATAGCCGGCGAACTTGGCGGCGCTGGTTTCCGCGTTCTTCTGCCTGCCATACCGGGCCCGGGCAACTCCCGACCAATTCCGTAACGCGTAGCCTCTCCTTCCATGCCCCTCCGCCGAATCCTCATTGTTGACGACGAAGAAAACATCGGTCGCTCACTGCGCATGATCCTCGAACGCGAGGGCTACCAGGTGAATGCGGTCCGCACCGGTGCCGAATTTCGCGCCTTCCCGGACCGTACCCGTATCGATCTCTTCCTGCTCGACATGCGCCTGCCCGATGCCAACGGCATCGAACTTCTCCGCGAACTGCAGGCCGCCGAGATGAACGCGCCCGCCATCATGATTTCCGGCCACGCCACCATTGCCGATGCCGTGGAAGCGACCCGTGCCGGTGCCTTCGATTTTCTCGAAAAGCCGCTTGGCCGCGACCGCGTCATGGTCGCCGTCCGTAACGCGCTGGAGCAGGGAACACTGCGTCAGGAAAACAAGCGCCTCAAGGAAGCGGTAGGGCCGGGGACGAAGATGATCGGGGCCAGCCCGGCTTTCCAGCGCGCGCTGGAGCAGGCCAGTATGGCGGCCCGTTCCGACGCCCGCGTTCTCCTCGTGGGCGAATCCGGTACGGGCAAGGAATTGCTGGCCGCGCACATCCACTATGCAAGTCCCTTCGCCGGGGGGCCGTTCGTCAAAGTCAACTGTGCCGCGATTCCCGGGGACCTCATCGAAAGCGAACTCTTCGGCCACGAGAAGGGATCGTTCACCGGCGCCACGGGTCTGCGTCGCGGCAAGTTCGAAATGGCCGACGGCGGTACGTTGTTTCTTGATGAAATCGGCGACCTGCACGCCAACTCCCAGGCCAAGCTCCTGCGGGTGTTGCAGGAAGGCGAATTCCAGCGCGTGGGCGGTGAGCAGACCATTAAAGTGTCGGTGCGCGTTGTCTCCGCCACCAATCGCGATTTGCCGGCGCTGGTGGCGCAAGGCAAGTTCCGCGAAGACCTCTACTACCGGGTTAGTGTGGTGCCTGTGCGCGTGCCGGCCCTGCGCGAACGCCCGCAGGATATTCGTCCCATGGCTGAGTACTTTCTGGAAGACTTCTGCGTCCGCAACGGTTTCCGCCGCCGCAGCTTTGATACGGGCGTATGGGAGTTACTGGAAGCTTGTAAGTGGACCGGCAACGCGCGCGAACTGCGCAATGCCGTGGAACGAATGGCCATTCTTTCGCACGGCGATGTGATCGATCCTTCGGCAATCCCTTTGGAGATTCGCATTCAGCGCGAGGACGGACCGAAGTCCAGTGTGCAGGAAGCTCGCGAATCGGCGGAACGCGATCATGTACTGCGGGCGCTGGAAGACGCGGGCTGGAATGTGTCGGGTGCGGCAAGGGCGCTCGGAATGGAACGGACGAACCTGCATAAGCGGATCCGGGCGCTGGGGTTGAGCCGGGGAAAGTAGTGTGACCCGGAGAGCGGCGCGCGCGTTACAGTAGAGGGTCGAGTCTTTTACCTTAAACAGACCGCCTGGCAGCCCATGAAGACCAGCCTCCTGACTCTCGCGCTGCTACCCCTCGCCGCCCTGGCCGCCACCCAGGGCCCCGATGCCGGCGGCTACTCCGCTACCGATGCGGCAGTCTTCAGCTTCGTCGATATCTCCGGCGGTGGTGGTGGCACCAGCATCCTCTCCGGCACAGACGACGGTGCCGTAAACGTCACCCTCCCCTTCGCCTTCCAGTTCTACGGCACTGCCTACACCCAGGTTTGCGTTAGCAGCAACGGTGCCGCGTACTTCCTTGCCGATCCCGCCGTCTGCGCCACCATCAACGATTTCGCCAATACTGATCTCACCGCCGGCGCTCCTCCGGTGGATCAGCCCGCTCTGCTGCCTCTGTGGACCGATCTGACCTTCCAGACAGCGGGCGCAGGCTCGGTCTTTTATCAGACCCTTGGCACAACCCCCAATCGCCGTTTCATCGTCCAGTGGAACAATGCTTACCCGCAGGGTTCGGCCAATGCTGTCACCTTTCAGGCCGTACTCATGGAAACCACCAACGCGATTTCCTTCCAGTACCAGACTGTTTCTCTGGGGGCGGGGAACGCCGCCAGTAACGGTGCCCAGGCCACCATTGGCATCCGCAACAGCAACGGTCAGTCGAACAACCAGCAGCTTCAGTGGGCCTTCAATGCCGCTGTCATCGCCGACAGTGGCGTCTTGTCCTTTACCAAAAGTCCCGGGCCGCTGCCCCCGGTCCTGATCTTTCCGGCCAACAGCAACACTTCCGTTGCCACCCCGGCCACCCTGAGCTGGAATGCTTCGGCGGGCGCCACTTCGTACGACGTTTATTTCGGAGCCACTAACCCGCTCCCGCTGGTGACTAATACCGCGGGAGCGAGTTACTCCCCGCCGTCGGTTGCCAACACGACGGCTTACAACTGGCAGGTAGTGGCGAAGAATGCATCCGGCAATGGCGCGTCTGCGATCTGGTCATTTACTACCGCTGCGGCGGTCTCCAGCGGCGGAGGAGGTGGTGGCGGTGGCGGAGGTGGTGGAGGGGGGGCCGGGGGCAACCCGTTGACCATTTCGCCCGATACTGCGACCCTGACTGCATCCGCCGGTGGTAGTCCTGCAAAGCAGACCGTCAATCTCTCGTTCCAGACCTACACCCAGGGCGCGCCGTCGTATTCATCAAACTCCACCACTAATCAGGGGACTGGCTGGCTGGGTGTATCACCCGCGAGCGGTGCGATGACGCAGGCTTCTTATGCGGGATTCCTTTACACCTACACCGCAACCGTCAGCATCAACGTCGATCCTGCCGGCTTCACTGCGGGTACTACCTACCAGGGAAATATAAACTTTTCGGCGGGCGGCGGCGTGGCTTCGGTCGCCGTCACCATGAACGTGGTTTCGCAGCCAGCCGAAATTACGCTCTCGCAAAAGACGATCACCTTTACTTATCGAAAGGGTGACGCTGTGCCTGTGGCACAAAATATTTCGCTGACCAGTAAGCCCATCGGTGCCGCGTTCACGGCTACCGCCGCAACCACGAGTGACGGCAACTGGCTTTCCGCGTCGTCGGCGGCAAGCACCGGACCAGCCACCATAATCGTATTCCCGAATGCGGTCGTTCTCGCCAACCTTGCTCCTGGAACTTATACCGGCAAAGTCACGGTTTCCGGCAACAACGCCACGGCAGTTGATGTCCCCGTAACCCTCAGCGTAATTCGCGCCGATGCGCCGGTCATTCCCCAGGGTGGTGTGGTGCCTGTCTACAGCACCACGACCACGGTGCAGTCCGGCTCCTGGATCTCAATCTACGGCACCAACCTCGCTACATCAACGGTGGCCTGGAAGGGAGATTTCCCCACCACTCTCGGAGGCGTCAGCGTTACCGTAAACGGCAAACCCGGCTATCTGTGGTTTGTCAGCCCCACGCAGATCAACCTGCAGGCTCCCGACGACACTGCCACCGGCAGCGTGAACGTAGTGGTCTCGACTCCCACCGGAGCGTTCACTGCAACCGTGACCCTGGGCGCAGCCAGCCCGTCTCTGAGTTTGCTGGATGCCAAACATGTCGCTGCGCTCGCGTTGAATGCCGATGGTACCTACGATGTCGTTGGTCCCGCGGGTGCCTTCGCCTATGCCACGCGCCCGGTAACGGCTGGCGACACGGTGATTCTGTACGGGGTGGGCTTCGGCACCACCGATCCGCCAGTGAAGTCGGGCCGGCCGGTCAACGGCGCTGCTGCTACCGTAAATCCGGTAACCGTCACCATCGGCGGTGTGGCGGCGAAAGTGGCCTACTCCGGAATCGTGGGTGCCGGTCTCTACCAGGTCAATATAACGGTTCCAGACGGCATCCCCTCCGGCGACCAGCCTATCCGCGCTTCGGTTAGCGGATTGCAATCCGGTGCCGGGACCGTAGTCACCATTCGCTAGTGGTCCGATCCGGTTCGCTCTGTACCTTCATTCAGAATGGCCAGATAGCGGTCGTAGACATAGAGCCGCTTGCGCTGCTTTCCGGTCACTTCGCGCAACAACCCGAGACGTTGCATATGGGCCACGGCACTCGCTACGGTTGGAAAAGTGACGCCAGTCTTCCTCGCGGCACCACCGATGGAGAGTATCGGGCTGCGCTGCGCGTGCTCGAAAACACGCAGTACCATGGCCGCCGGCCGCCCCAGCGATTCGATGGCGTGCCTGTCTTCATCCAGGCGCGCGCGGATTTGACGTGCCGCGGAGATGGCCTGCCCGGCCGTGTCGCGAACGCCGGTAAGGAAAAAGTCCAGCCATGGTTCCCATTCGCCGGTGGCCCGCACGCGGTTCAGAAGTTCGTAGTAGGCTTGGCGGTGCGTCTTGAAGTACAGGCTCAGATACAGAATCGGCTCTGGCAATACGCCGGACGCGCTGAGCTGGAAAGTAATCAGCAGCCGTCCCAAACGGCCGTTGCCGTCAAGGAACGGGTGAATGGTTTCAAACTGCTGGTGTACCAGTCCGGCACGGATGAGCAAAGGGAGCGTGGGGCGATCTTCGTGGAGGAATGATTCCAGTTTCCCCATGCACTCCGGAACCAGATGGGGAGGCGGCGGGACAAATGCCGCGTTGCCCGGTCGCGATCCTCCAATCCAGTTCTGACTCTGGCGGAATTCGCCGGGATGCTTATCGCTGCCTCGCCCTTTGGAAAGAAGAATTTCGTGCATCTCGCGCAACAGGCGGAGCGACAGCGGAAAGCCCCCGCGCAGGCGAGCCAGACCGTGACTTAGCGCCGCCACGTAGTTGGAGACATCCTGCAGGTCGGCCAGCGGCGCGCCGGGAATCTCCTGGTTCTCAAACAGCAGTAAATCGGAAAGCGAAGATTGCGTGCCTTCAATCTGGGACGAAAGCACGGCCTCTTTCCGAATCCATGCGTAGATGAAAAGCGCGACATCGGGCAGAGTGGCCGCCAGCCCGTCCAGCCGGCCAACTGCCTGGTTGGCCTGTTCGAGGAGTATCTGCAGGCCTTCGAGGCGGATCACAGGGTCAGGCGGAAGAGGCTGCGGCACATAAGCCCGGACCACCTCATCCCCGAACCGGGTCACGATATAGCGGCCAACTCGTGTATTTTCAGCTACTTCTGCGCTATCCATAAGATTGCTTTAATTACGGCGCTGTCTAATTAAATGATAGGGTATGTTTGTTTAATTGTACAGTAGCGTAATTAAAGGATGTTTGGGGGTACAAACACCGCAGGAGTTGCATGCCTACTGCTGCGGCGGCCCTCACCAAATTCGCCGAAGTGGAGCTAATGCCCCATCCAGCGGGCGCCCGGCTGGAACTTCATCACGGAGAAGTCGTTCCAAGGGCCTCCCGCCCAACACAAACACCGCCTGAGGGCTATCTGCAGGTTCCATTGCAGAATGGCGGGAGCCTCGCGGTTACCGCTGTCTTCGCATAGCTCAACCCTGCCTAGGGGCGAGCAAATCCGGACGCAGCCGCCGGGTCTTTTCCAGTGCCGAAGCCTTCCGCCATTTTCGGATATCGGCATGGTTGCCGCCCACGAGGACGTCTGGTACCTTCCATCCCCGGAACTCCGCCGGACGGGTCCACTGCGGGCAATCCAGCAGACCTTCCTCGAAAGACTCGTTCACAGAGGAATCAGCATTCCCCAGTACGCCGGGGAGCAGCCTCGCCACCGCGTCGATAATCACCGCCGCTGCCAGTTCTCCGCCGCTCAGAACGTAGTCGCCGATGGATAGCTCGTCGTCGGCCAGGTGTTCGGTTACGCGTTCATCCACGCCTTCGTAGCGGCCGCAGATGAAGAGAAGTTCTTCCGCCTGCACCAGTTCGCGGGCAATCTGTTGGGTAAACTTCCGCCCCTGCGCCGAGAGAAGAATTACCTTCTTCCCCGGCGTACGTTCCGGCCAGATGGCTTCCACCGCCTCGAAGATCGGCGCAGGCTTCAGCAGCATCCCCTCACCGCCGCCAAAGGGACGGTCATCCACGGTGCGATGCAAATCGTGGGTCCACTTGCGCAAGTCATGAAGGTGGATCGAAAGCACGCCGAATTCCGCTGCGCGCGCTACTACCCCATGAGCAAAAGGTCCGTTGAAGAATTCCGGGAAGATGGTCAGCAGGTGAAACTTCACAGGCTGTCCAAACCCTCCGGCAGATCTACTTTGATGTAGCCCAGTTCCGGATGAATCTGCGTGCAGATGGCTTTGACAAACGGCACCAGCATCTTGCCGTCGTCAATATCCAGAAGCACCTGCGCGCTGCCTTCTTCCCAGCCTGTTACCTTACCGTAGAGTTTGTCTGAAACCCGGTCGCGCAATTCGCAACCCACGAGGTCAGCCAGAAAAAATTCGCCGGCTTCCAGCACGGGCCGCTCAGTTTTCGGGACGCGTACTTCGAAGCCACGCAGCAATTCCGCTTCGGATATGGAATTAACGCCCTGGAATTTGAAGACGAGTTTGCCGTTGTGCTCCCAGACTTCTTCCACCGTGTACGGCTTGCCCTCGCCGAACAGGTGGACGGTTTGCAGGCGCGCGTAGCGATCCGCATGGCTGGAGAAGCCAGTGGCGGTGACCTCGCCACGGTTGCCGCGGGGACGGCCCAGCACTGCCACCGTCACCCATTCGGCTGCGGCAGCGGATTCCGGCATGGCGCTACTCCAGTATTTCCAGCGTGTAGCGCCGGTTGAGCTTCATGCCCGCCGCGCCCACAATGGTTCTGATGGAACGCGCCGTCCGTCCCTGTTTGCCGATCACCTTGCCCAGATCGCTGGGGGCAACCTTCAACTCCAGAACGGTGGTCTGTTCGCCTTCCACCACAAACACTTCCACTTCCTCCGGGATGTCCACCAGAGCTTTGGCAATATCCTCAATCAACTGTTTCATCGACTTCTCTCCTGCCGGGTTCGCCGGCTTGAGCGATTGGCTTAAGCAGCCGCAGGATTATTCTTCAACAGCCGCGCAACCGTTTCCGACAGCTGCGCGCCGTTCTTCGTCCAGTGATCAATACGGGCATGCACCAGCTTCACCTGCGCCGGTTCGGTGAGCGGGTTGTAATGGCCCACCACTTCCAGGTTGCGGC
Organism: Bryobacterales bacterium; assembly: GCA_038229475.1. Taxonomy (GTDB): domain Bacteria; phylum Acidobacteriota; class Terriglobia; order Bryobacterales; family Bryobacteraceae; genus BOG-234. The sequence goes on from JBBROK010000011.1 coordinate 39,729, forward strand.
TGTCGCGTGCACGCGTCTTCTCAATAACCACTACACGATAAAACGGCTTCTTTTTGGCGCCGAAACGCGCCAGACGAATCATAAGCATGAATCTATTTTCCTTAAAAACTCAGAAACCCGGTAGTCCCAATTTCTTCAGGACCCCCGATCTCCCAAGACCTTTCCCGAGCATACCCATATTACCGGACAGGCTCTTCATCATTTTCTTCGCCTGCCCGTACTGCTTGAGCAGATCATTCACCTGTTCCACCGACGTGCCGGAGCCGCGTGAAATCCGCCGCCTCCGGCTGCCGTTGATCAGCATATGGTTGTTCCGCTCTTTCGGCGTCATCGAATCGATAATCGCCACGATGCGGTTCAGTTCTTTTTCGTCGGGTGCCATGTTCTGAAGATCTTTCATGGGCCCGATCTTCGGCATCATCTTCAGAATGGATTCCAGCGACCCCAGTTTGCGCAGCGCCTTTAACTGGTCGCGGAAGTCTTCCAAAGAAAACTCGTTGTCCATCATTTTGCGCTGCATGGCTTCCTGCGACTTCATGTCGAAGGCTTCCTGCGCCTTTTCCACGAAGCTCACAATGTCGCCCATGCCCAGAATGCGCCCGGCCGCGCGGTCGGGATGGAAGGGTTCAAAGGCGTCGGGCTTTTCACCCAGGCCCACAAATTTCAGCGGCTGCCCGGTGACGTGCCGAATGGAAAGCGCCGCGCCGCCGCGCGCATCGCCATCCATTTTGGTGAGGATCACGCCCGTGATGCCCAGTTTCTGATGGAACTCGCCAGCCGATTTCACTGCGTCCTGACCGGTCATGGCGTCGGCCACGAAGAGGATTTCCACCGGGTTCAGCAGGTCTTTCAACTGCTGGAGTTCACCCATCAGCTCATCGTCTATGTGCAGACGACCGGCGGTATCGACCAGCAGGACGTCGCGCCCGGCGTTAACTGCCTCGCGGCGGGCGGAGCGGGCCAGATCCACCGGCAACTTCTCTTCCGGTGTACCGGGGTAAATGGGAACTTTCAGATCGCGGGCCAGAATGGCCAGCTGTTCACGGGCGGCAGGCCGGTAGACGTCTACGGAAACCAGTTGCGGACTGTGCCCGTTCTTTGTCAGCCAGCGTGCCAGCTTGGCGGTGGAAGTGGTTTTACCCGAACCCTGCAGGCCCACAATGAGGAATACGCTGGGCGGATCGTTGGCAAAACGCAGTTTGGATTCATGGCTGCCGAGGATGCGGATCAGTTCCTCGTTAATAATGCCGATGATCTGCTGCGACGGCGAAAGCGACGACAGCACTTCCTGGCCCATCGCCCGGGTTTTGACGGCTTCCAGTAACTGTTTGACAACTTTGAAATTAACGTCGGCTTCGAGCAGGGCCACGCGCACTTCGCGCAGGGCCGTTTCCATGTTATCGGCGGTCAGGCGCCCTTCGCCGCGCAGGTGCTTGAAGACACGCTGCAATTTATCAGACAGGTTGTCGAACATTGAGTAAGAAACGTCTACCCTGCGCGCCCCGATCAGAAACTACCCGCGGGCGGGCACACAGAGACTGAACTTCACCATTGTACCGGATGGCCGCGTTTATACTGTTACCCGATGCCTCCTGCTGCCGTAATCTTTCCGGAGAGCCGCCGCGCGCTGTTGAAAGCCGGGGCCGGTCTCGCCCTGGCACCGTTCGCATTCGCTCAGGACAACCCGACGGTACAACGTCCCAAACCTGGTGACCTGTTGGTGCGGGCAGCGGACACGCCGCCGCTGAAGCCGTCTGATATTTCCGCCGGTGCCAAACAACTCTTCGTTTGGGCCATGGACCCGGAAAGCAAGGTGGTACGCAATGGCACGCGGCTCAATCGCATTCTGCTGGTCCGTCCCGACGCTGTCAAACTGGCTTCCGATACCGCAAGCCGTGCCGTGGACGGCGTAGTTGCCTACAGTGCCGTGTGCCCGCACAATGGCTGCGAGGTGAACGAATGGATTCCTGAGGAGCAGGCGCTGTTCTGCGGATGCCATGCTTCGAAATTTCAACCTGCCGATAGCGGTAAGGTGTTGGACGGGCCCGCGCCCAATATGCTGCCCGCATTGCCGCTGAGGCTCACCGACGGCTTGCTTACCGTTGCCATGCCGTTCACGGCGCGCATTACTTTTGAACAAGGGGATGACGCTCATGATTAGACCAACGATTCTTGCCGCCGCCTTCGCGCTCTCGGCCGTTGCGCAGCCCATGCCCGACCTGCTGGCCAACTACAAGCCGGTCACCGCGGAGCGCCTGCGTAACCCGGAAGACAGCGACTGGCTCATGATTCGCCGCAACTGGAGCGGCTGGGGTTATAGCCCGCTGAGCCAGATCACGCCCGCCAATGCCGCCCGGCTGCAGCCGGTGTGGGTGTTTTCCACGGGATCCAACAACGGACACGAATCCGCACCGCTGGTGAACAACGGCGTCATGTTCGTTTCCACGCCGGGCAATCAGGTCATCGCGCTGGATGCGAAGACCGGTATGCAACTCTGGCGCTATCGCCGCGCGCTACCCGATGATGTTGTGGTGATGCACCCCACCAGCCGGGGCGTGGCACTGCTGGGTGACAAAGTCTTCTTCGCTTCCAATGACGCCGTGCTGGTCGCGCTGGATGCCAAGACCGGCAAGGAAGTCTGGGTGACCAAAGTGGGCGACAATTCGCGCGGCTATTACACGTCACTTGCGCCCCTTGTGGCCGGGGGAAAAGTGATGCTGGGAACTTCCGGCGGCGAATATGGCATCCGCGGTTTCGTGGCCGCATTCGATCCCGAAACCGGCAAGGAGCAGTGGCGGACGTACACCATCCCCGCGCCCGGTGAGCCCGGCAGCGAAACCTGGCCTGCGGGCGAGCAGTGGAAGACCGGTGGCGGGCCGGTATGGGTAACCGGTAACTACGACGCGGATCTGAACCTCGCCTACTGGGGCACCGGCAATGGTGGCCCGTGGATGGGCGACAAGCGTCCCGGCGACAATCTCTACACGTCTTCGGTCATCGCGATTGACGTGGCCACCGGGGCCATTCGCGGCCATCACCAATATCATCCCAACGACTCCTGGGACTGGGACGAAGTTTCCCCGCCCATCCTCATCGATTTCCAGCGTGGCGGCAAGACCTACAAGGGACTGATCGACGCCGCGCGCGACGGCTATCTGTGGTTTCTGGAGCGCACCGAAGGGCCCATTCACTTCATCGAAGGCAAGCCTTTTGTGGCGCAGAACGTGTTCACGCGACTCGACCCGAAGACGGGAAAACCGGAAATTGACCCGACGCACAAGCCCGCCACCGGCAAGACCGTCTCCTACTGCCCGTCGCTTTCCGGAGGTAAGAACTGGCCGCCCGCTGCCTTTAATCCGAAGACGCGGATGATGTACATCCCGGCCAACGAAAATCTGTGCAGCACGGTTACCGGCCGCGAGGCCGAATACAACAGCGGTCAGCCCTATATGGGTGCCACAACGTCGCTCACAGTGGTGCCGGGTGCCGATCACATTGGCGAGGTACAGGCCTGGAATGTGGATACCGGGCAGCGGGTCTGGACGCATAAATATGCCACGTCAGAAAACTGGGGGCCAATGCTCACCACCGGCGGCGGCCTGGTCTTCAGCGGTGGCACCAACGACCGGATGTTCCATGCCTTCGACGCCACAACCGGCAAGCTGCTGTGGGAATTCCCCACCAATTCGGGAATTCTGGGTCAGCCCAGTTCGTTCTCGGTGGACGGTAAGCAGTACATCGCCATCGAATCCGGCTGGGGCATTGACTCACGGGGAATGCAGGCCAATTTGAACCGGTTGTTCCCCGGTAAATATCCTGAGGTGCCTGAAGGCGGTGCGATCTGGGTGTTTGCGGTGAAGTAAGGGGTGGCCAAATGGCGCGCTATGATTGGCCAAGAGGCTAGTGTATGGAAGCGGTGACAATTTCGGAAGCTCTGGGCGGCCGCAAAATACTGCGCAAGGCCATCAACAGCCACACCGGGCTGGCCGAACTGGTGCGGGAGGGTTTACCTGTGGGCTCGGTTGCAGCGCTGGCTTTCAAGCTGCATATCGCGAGCGGTTCGCTGGCAAAAACCCTGAGTATTCCGCAACGCACTCTGACGCGGCGGGTGAGCGGCGATGCTCGCCTCACGTCTGCGGAATCGGATCGTACCGTTCGCGTTGCGCGGATCTATGCTCATGCGGTGGAGATGATCGGCGATGAAGAGAAGGCCGCGAGTTGGCTGCAAACTCCCAATCGCGCTCTGGGCGGTGCAAAACCGATGGACCTGCTGGATACCGACCCTGGTGCGCGGGATGTGGAGGACACACTGGGCCGCATCGCATACGGCGTTTATAGCTGATGCGTTTTTGGCGAATTACCCGCGGGCGGTATGCTTCCGATACCGCCACGGGTGAAGGTGCCCGGCTCTACGGCGGGCGCTGGAACAGCAAGGGTATTCGGGTGGTGTACGCCTCAACATCGCTGGCGCTGGCGGCTATTGAGACCTTCGTGAATATTGACCCGGAGCTTCGGCCGGGCGACCTGGTATCGGTTTCCGGCGAGATTCCCGAGGGGCTGCCGGTTTCGCGAATTGATCCTGACACCCTTCCTGCCGGGTGGCATCACGCCCGAAATGAATCGCTGCGCAAGCTCGGAGACGACTGGATCCGCGAGGGGCACGCTGTGGCGATGCTGGTCCCTTCGGCGGCGATACGCGGTGAATGGAACGTACTACTGAATCCGGCACACGCTCAGTTCGTGAAGGCCGTTTTTGAAAAGCCTGCGCCCTTTGAGTTTGACTTCCGGATGTTCCGCTAGAATCAGATTCATGAATCGATTCACCTTCGCCTGCGTGATGGCCCTGTGTGCGGCCTCCACGGGTTTCGCCGCGGATACAAAGTTCGGGATTTCCTATCCGAAATCTGCCAACGCCGGGCCTGTGACGGGGCGCGTCTATGTCATGATCTCCCGCGATGCAAAGACGGAGCCGCGTTTGCAGGTTGGCCGCGTCGGTATTCCGTTCTTCGGGCACGACGTGCAGAAACTTGCCCCTGGTGCCGCTGCCGTAATCGACTCCGCGGATTTGGGTACGCCACTGGAAAACCTGGGCGAAATTCCCGCCGGCGATTATTACGTGCAGGCTTTCGTCAACATCTATTCCGAATTTAAGCGCGCTGACGGTCACACCGTGTTCATGCATGACGACCAGTGGGAAGGCCAGCACTGGAATCGCTCACCGGGTAATCTTTACAGCACCGTAAAACAAATGCACCTGGATGCGGCCAAAGGCTATACGATTTCGCTGGTTTGCGATCAGGTGATCCCGCCGGTGGTGATTCCGCCCGACACCGAATTCGTGAAGAGCTTCAAGATACAGAGCCCCATGCTGACGAAGTTCTGGGGCCGGCCGATTTATTTGGGTGCAACCGTTCTGCTGCCCCGCGACTACGCCACTTCCACTCTGCAATACCCGGTGCTGTATGAGCAGGGTCACTTCAGCCTGAGTCCGCCGCTGCGCTTCACCACAGCCGGTAAGGGCGAAGAACTGAACCTTTACAACGAATGGATCAAAGACAGTTTTCCGCGCATGATTGTGGTGACCATGCAGCACCCCAATCCCTATTTCGACGATTCGTACGCGGTGAATTCGGTCAACGTGGGACCCTATGGCGACGCCATCCTTCAGGAACTCATTCCCGCGGTGGAGAAGCGTTTCCGGGCCATCCGCCAACCTTGGGCGCGCTTGCTTTCCGGCGGATCAACGGGCGGCTGGGAGGCGCTTGCGCTGCAGATTTATCATCCCGATTTCTTCGGTGGCGCATGGGGCTATTGTCCGGATTCTGTGGACTTCTCTGATGTGGAAGGCATCAACGTTTACGAAGACAGGAACGCCTTCTACAAAGAGAATGGCTGGCGCAAAACGCCCACTATCAATAGCCGCGAGATTAATGGTCAGGTGCGGCAGACATCAGAACAGCGCAACCACTTCGAACTTGTCAATGGCACGCGTGGACGTTCCGGCGAGCAACTCGACATCTGGTCTGCGGTATTCGGCCCTGTGGGGGAAGACGGCTACTTCGAGCAGTTGTTCGATAAGTCGACCGGTGTGATGCATCCGCGCGTGGCGCAGTACTGGAAAGACAATTTCGATCTGCGGAATTATTTGGAAAAGAACTGGTCCACCGTGGGTCCGAAGCTGGTGGACCGCCTTCGCGTCTACGTGGGCGATGCCGACAATTTCTATCTGAACAATGGCGTCCACAAATTGCAGGACTGGATGAAGACGACGGAGAACCCGCACTACGAAGGCTATTTCGTGTACGGCGCGATGAAAGGCCACTGCTATAGCGGCCCGGAAAACTCCGCTGATCGGCTGCAGCAGATGGCCGAACACATTTTGTCGAAAATGCCGGCGGGAACGGTGGCGGAGTGGTGGAAGCAGTAACTGCGGAGGGCCAGAACATCATGCCTGCACGGAATTTCGGTCAGAGCCGGGTGGGTTTGGGATCCGAGGGGCCACGCCGGTTGCGGCGAACGTAGCTGGATGTTGTTGGTGCGAGACGTTTTGCACGTTCGAAGCCAAATTGGGAGACGGTGGCACCGCAGCCGCTGCGGGCGCGCTGAATTCTTGCTGCGGCGTGTCGACTTTCTGCTCTGACGCCCGGCGCTGACGGTCCTGATAGCGAGTCCACGTGGCGTATGCACGATCATACTGGCGTTCGAATTTGGTTTCGTAGCGCAGCCACGTACTGTAGGAGGTGGAACGGGAACCAACGGCCTGGCCGAGAGTCTCGACAGCCAGCGACTGGAGATCGGGCGAGTCCAGATCGGGATTATCCTCTGCCAGTTTCGACATGTGCCGGGACAAGGCGGATTCCATGTGCTGACGGACGCGGCGGAGGCGCCATTCGGCGTCGGCCATTTCGCGGGTGAGGCGATCCTCGGTGAGGTCAGTGGGACCGAGGTGTTCGGTGAGCTCGGCGAGGAGTTCTTCGTATTCCGCGCGGTCGTCACCGGGAAGCAGGACGGTGGAGGAGCGGAAGCCGTGGTTCAGACGGTTGCGGGCGGAGGCGGCTTTGCCTTGATCGGTACAAGGCCCGGTGGAATGTTGCGCGTTGGCCTGATTGGCTCCGGACTGAGCGGCGGTTGCCATGAGAGATTCCTTTCCGGTGCGGAGTGCACCTGGCAGGAGTGTAGCAGCGGGAGACGGAAAAGACGGGGTTGGCGGGGATGGATGATCTTGCGTAAGTGGTTTGGAATTAATGTGATGGCGAAAACTTTCGGAGGTTGTGATCGGGATTGCGGGTGGGGACGGAAAATCCTGCAGCACATCCGCCGCATGTTCGGGGATGATCACATTGCCACGGCCTGCAATGAGCGTGTCATGCCAATGAAGGTTCGCAAGGTGGTCCGTTTGCTTGAAAGGGCGGGATGGACAGGGATGCGTCGAGGAGGGCCAGCCATTGGCATTTTTAAACACCCGGACCGCGTCTCCGTGATCACTGTATTCGGTAACGATGGGAAGGAACTCGCGCCTGGCACTTTAAACGATATGCTCAACAGAGCAGGCTTGGAATGAACGAGAAACGATATTCGGTCATCACCGAACAGACTGGTACCGGCTACTCCGCATATTCGCCGGACGTTTGCGGATGCGCTGCGGCGGACGACACCAAAGAGGAGACGCGGCGCAGCTTCCAGGAAGCCCTGGCTGCGCAATTTGAGGCAATGCGGGAAGTAGGCGAGCCGATTCCGGGACCGGGCGCGACAGTCGATTACGTGGACGTTGCCGCGTAGCGTGGCTTGTTAGGAGGAACCCTTCCAACTGGATCATTTCTGGTACTGCATCTGCCGTAATGTAAGGACCACAGTAATCGCAAATGATAACCGCACCAATCGGCATTGCCGCCTCCAGACGGGCCACAACATCACGATACCTGCAGCACGTGAAGCGAGTCCTGCTTGTCCGACTTGACATGTAATTCGCGATTCGCGAATATAGAATGAGAACGTATGGCTCTGAAAGCGCAGGACATTTACGTCGTGTTAAAAATCGTTGCCGATGGAATGCGCCGCGCTCCCTATGCGCAGCTTGCCGCCGAGCTGAAGATGAGCGCCTCTGAAGTACATGCGTGTATTCGGCGAGCTGAGGCCAGTCACTTGCTTCACACTGCCAGCCTGCAGGGACGTCCCAACATCGAGGCGCTGGAGGAGTTCCTGGTCCACGGGCTCAAGTACGCGTTTCCTGCAGAACATAGCGAGTTCACGCGTGGCATTCCGACGTCATACGGCGCAGAGCCGCTCCGGCGGTTTGTCGCGGCGGGGAACGAGCCTGTTCCGGTGTGGCCCTGCCCGCAGGGGACGCAGCGCGGGTTTGGCTTTGCACCGCTTTACAAGAGTGCTCCATTCGCTGCCCGGCGCGACCAGGTGTTTTATGGATACCTCGCACTTGCGGACGCTCTGCGGGACGGTCGGGCGCGGGATCGCGGGATCGCTCAGAAAGAACTTCACCGCCGGTTACAGGAGGCAAGTCGCGGAATCCAATCTTGAGCGGCTGATTGTGGCGGCCCGACAACTGAGGCCGCTGCTAAACGAACTCGTATTTGTGGGAGGATCAGTGGCGGGTCTCCTGATAACGGACGAGGGTGCTGGTGCGCCGCGTGCCACTTATGACGTCGACGCGATAGCGGAGATTGCCTCGTACGCCGAATACGACTTGTTCGGGGACCGTCTGAGGACTTTGGGATTCTCAGAGGATTCGAGTGAGGGCGCGCCCTTGTGCAGATGGGTGAATATGCCAACGGTTCTGGATTTGATGCCACTTGATGCACAAATCCTCGGATTTTCCAGCCGCTGGTACGGTGCCGCACTGGAATCGGCGGTTCCGATCAAGCTGGCGGACGATCTTGGCATCCGTGTCGCGCCGGCCCCATATTTTCTGGCAACGAAACTGGAGGCGTTTTTGGGTCGGGGCGGGCATGACTATATGGACAGTCACGATCTTGAGGATCTCGTAATGGTAGTGGATGGCCGCGCTTCCATCGTGGGGGAGATAGAATCTGAATCCGGGCTTCGAGCGTGGGTTGGCCGGGAGATCCGGATATTGCTGGCCGATCAGCGGTTTATCGATGCGCTACCGGGCTACCTGTTGCCAGACGCAGCAAGCCAGGCGAGACTCGGCCTTGTCCTTGAGCGTTTCCGGACTCTGGCGTCTATATAGACACGTGTCGCGGTGCCCGATTCCCCACCACCTGACGGATCGCCCGCAGTCGGAACAGCGCAACCACTGGTCAACGGCACGCGTGGGCGTTCCGGCGAGCAAATCGACTTCGAGCAGTTGTTCGATAAATCGACCGGTGTGATGCATCCGCGCGTGGCGCAGTACTGGAAAGACAATTTCGATCTGCGGAATGATTTGGAGAAGAACTGGTCCACCGTGGGTCCGAAGCTGGTGGACCGCCTTCGCGTCTACGTGGGCGATGCCGACAATTTCTATCTGAACAATGGCGTCCACAAATTGCAGGACTGGATGAAAACGACGGAGAACCCGCACTACGAAGGCTATTTTGTTTACGGCGCGATGAAAGGCCACTGCTATAGCGGCCCGGAAAACTCCGCTGATCGGCTGCAGCAGATGGCCGAACATATTTTGTCGAAAATGCCGGCGGGAACGGTGGCGGAGTGGTGGAAGCAGTAACTGCGGACGGGCTAATACAGATTGACGTCCAGCCCCGCAATGAAATCGATGCCGCGAATCACTTGCCGCGACACTGTCCGATCATTTGTGAGGAAGAGCTGGACGCCCGCTTCCGCCGCCGTCGCCAGGTGAATTGCGTCAGCCGGACTGACTGGATGTGCCGCTCTGATGCGGGCAAACCGGTCAGCCTCGTTCACTGAGAAGGGCAGCAGTTCAACGAGCGGCGGACAGATTTGACTGCGAACCGCTGCCGCCTGCTCCTCCGTCCCGTGCTTGTAAACGCCAACCAGTATCTCTCCCAAAGTCAGGATGCTGGTGCAAAGAACATGGCCGCGGATCGACATCTGCTCCAAAATGTGCTGCATCCGTTCGCCGTGTTCGGGGTGATCTTCCAGAAAATAGATGAAAAGCATCGCGTCCCAATAAACCCGCGTCATTCTGCATCGCCCGGACCATAAAAATCTTTCCGCATTTGACGCAGATATGCTTCTCCTCCTCCGTACGCAGCGTACACATCACGGGCGATACCCCGCAGAGCCAGCAAGTCCGTGAGGCGAGGTTGCGGCGGAGCATCGGCTGCATCCCCCAACCGGTAAGTGAAAGTAGTTGTTGTACTCAAGCCGGATGGCGGCCCTTCGCGCTGCTCCAGCTTCAGGTTGTTCTCCCGAAGGAACTGCTTGCCAGCCAGCGCCTGGCAAACTGCGGGCGTCCGGTTCTTCAATTTCAAGGAGCGTACAACGTCGCCGGCGACGATCTTTACAGTCGATTCCTTTTTCCTTCTGGCCGGGTCAATGTAAGTCCCGCTGGCATGGTTGCGAATGGATTGAGCTATGCTTAATTCCATATATTAAGCATAGCATAGCAGAGATAGCAGGGTGCTTTAGACCTGCTTGCAGCCCTGCTGGAATCCTGGGACCGGAACAACACCATCCTGCTCAACCTGCTCCGCGCCCTGCCAGAGGGCGGACTGGAAGCCAAGGCGATGGCAGGTAGCCCGTCCGTCGCAGAGATGTTCACGCATGTCCACTATGTGCGACTTTAGGCGCCTACGCCCCTTTCTTTCAGGCGCGGTAAGTCGGCGTAGCCCTCTTTGGATCACTTCGAAAGATCCAATATGACAGAATCGGGAAAAGAGTTTTCATGCAAAAAACCGCGCTTCTACTGGCTTTACTTTTTGGGCTGCACACTTCGGCGTTGGCGACGTGGTCTGTTCTTGGGGTTGACCGTTCCACCGGTCGCGTGGTGATTGCTTCTTCCACCTGCACCGGCAATGCCGATGATTTTCTGAAGGATCTGCAGGCGGTAGTGGTGCCGGGTAAGGGTATCGCGGCGTGTCAGGCAGCAGCCGATGGCGCTACCCATCAGAACCAGACGCTGGTTTTTGAAGAACTCAAACGAGGCACCGATCCGGCCCGCATCGTGGAACTGCTCAGCCAGGACCCCGGCTTCCAGACGCGGCAATACGGCATTCTCGACCTGCAGGGTCGCGCGGCCGGCCACTCCGGCTTCGGCAATGGCTTTGTCACCCAGGACCTGCACGGTCAGGTTCCGGGCACGGAAATTTTCTACGCAATTCAGGGCAACATCCTGCGTTCCGGCAACGTGGTGCCCAACGCGGTGAAGGCATTCCTCAGCGCCAAAGGCGGTGTGACCGACCGCGTGATGGCCGCCATGGAAGCGGCGGATGCTTCCGGTGGCGACAGCCGCTGTACCTGTACCGTTCCTGAAGTTCCCGCCGCATCCGCCGGCATTCCCTGCACGCTGCGCACTTCCACGGTTGCCTATATTCTGGCGGCTGATCCGGGTGATAAAGATGGCCCGGTGAATCAGCCCAACCTGCACAACAACGGCGCGTACGCCATGTACATCACGGTTTCTCAGCCCAGCCACGGTCCCGCTTACAACATCAAGCCGGGTGAAGATCTGGATCCGGTGAAAACGCTGCGCCTGCGCTACGACGCATGGATTCAGGGGCACCCCGGCTTCAAACGTTAATCAGGACACAAACGACATGCGCCTCATTTCTTTTTCTCTCTTTGTTGTTTCATTGGCGATTGCCCAGCAACCCACGCCCACGGCGCAGGGTCGGGGTGGCGGTGGCCGGGGTGGCCCGGTCGCGGTGCAGAATATGACTCTGATCACCACAGCGTGGCCGGATGGCGGACAGATTCCGGCGCGCTACAGCCAAGCCGGCGCAGAGGTTTCGCCCGCTGTCCAGTGGAGCACTCCGCCTGCCGGAACCCAGAGCTTCGTGCTGATCTTCCACGATGCCGATACTGTCATGAATGGCACTACCGATGGCAATCTGCACTGGCTGGTGTGGAACATTCCGGGCACAGCCACCAGCCTGCAGCAGGGTATTCCCGATGGTTTTGAAGTGGAAGGTGGTGTGCGGCAGATCAGCATCTCCGGTTCGCGCTATCGTGGCCCTGGCGCGCCGGCGGCGGGACCGCTGCATCACTACATCATGGAACTGTACGCGCTGGATACGAAGCTCGACAGTATTAAGGTGGATGCGCAGACTCCGCAGCAACCCAACCCCAGCGCGCAGGCTGTGCGTCAGCAGGTGATGCAGGCCATGGTTGGCCATGTGCGCGGCAAGGCTTCGTATGTTGGCCTGTTCCACCGTTCACAGTAAACAGATCATGCGTCGAACGCTGCTGCTGATACTTGCCGCGCTGGCGGTTTCCGCGCAGCAGGATCAGTACGCGCCCTTGCTGGGCACGTGGGAAGGCGACTGGAAAGTCATCCGCGGTGTGGAAGAAATCGCGGGCCGATTCCGCTTTACTTTTGCCGCTGCCGCCGGTGGCGTGGAAGGTCGTTACAACAATCTCGACTACACCGTGACAAGGCTGGACGGCAAACCATCCAAACCGAAGCAGAAGCTGTCGCAGCGGGAGTACAAGGTGGATAAGCTTCAGGTGGTATCGCCCGACCCGCCGCGCTACCGCTGGGTTGCAGCAGGCGATTGCTGGAATGTGGACATCAAGGCGGACCGCATGGAAGGCTATTTCAATGCGGGTGCCTGCACCGGCATGGGGATGGGCGCGGGTGCGATGACGGTGGAATTCACTGCGAAGAAGGCGCGGTAGACTGTCTAAATGCGTATTCCGGTCCGCTGTTCCGCGTCCATATTTGTAACTGCTCTCGCTGTAGTCCTGCCGCTTCAGGCCGCGGATGTGCGCATTGCGGCAGCAAAGTCCGTCTCATTGCTTCAGAAGGGGCTACAAGGTTTCTATGCGAAGCAGGACTGCTTCTCGTGCCACCACGCGGGGCTGCCCGCACAGGTTATTCAACTGGCGCGGGAACGCGGTATCAGTGTCGATGAGCCCGCCGCCCGCGCGGCGATTACGAAGTCGCTCTCCGCTGCTCCGAACCTGGGCTCCATTGATCAATCCCTGCAGGCCAACCGGATCATCGATCCTGCCTCAATGGAATCGGCAGCTCTTCTGGCTGCCCATGCCGCCGGAATGAAACCGAGCCTCGCGACCGCCCTGACCGTGCGCCTGATCGCCGGCCAGCAGCGGGCGGACGGCCACTGGCCAACGCTCGATGCCCGTCCGCCGGAAGGAGAGAGTGCGATATCCGCTACTGCGATATCTGTGCGCGCCATGCGATTGTACGCTCCTCCGGAACTGGTGAAGCAAATTGAGGCGCAGGTTTTACTGGCGCGGGAATGGCTGAAGCGGATGACGCCTCACTCCACCGAAGAGTTCGCTTATCGGCTGGCCGGGCTGGCGTGGAGCGGGGCCGACATCGCAACCTGCTCCGCGGCTGCGAGGGATCTGCTGGCTCTGCAGCGGCCCGGCGGCGGATGGGGTCAGTTACCCTATCGCGAACCTGACGCCTACGCAACGGGCCAGGCGCTGGTGATGCTTCATGAAGCCGGCGACATACCAGTAACAGATTCCAACTGGAAGCGCGGCCTCGGGTTTCTGCTTGCGACGCAGGCCTCGGATGGCTCGTGGCAGGTGCACAGCCGCCAGGTTTCGCCGGCATCGGTGAGCCCGCCCTATTTTGAAACCGGCTCACCCTACGGCCACGATCAATTCATTTCCGGGGCCGCAACCTCATGGGCAGCTATGGCTCTGATGCTCAGCTTCCCCGGTGCCCGGACGCAGCCGTTGGGCTTGCCCGGCCTTGCACCGAGAGACGAGCAGCCATGGATGCGTACGGCGGCTCTGGGGACCGTGGCAGAACTGAAGGCCCGGCTCGACAAAGGTCTGGACCCGAATAGCGCCACTCCGGGCGGGTCAAGCGTACTCATGTTCGCGGCAGCCGACAAGGATAAGGTCCGCCTGCTTCTGGACCGCGGTGCCGATCCCAACCGCAGAGCACACAGCGGCTATACGGCGCTGATGACGGCGAGCCTGCATCGCGCATCCTCTGACGCGATCCGTATGTTGCTGGCTGCCGGGGCTCAGGCGAAACTTACCGGCGTTCAATTCAACGCGTCACCGCTCATATTCGCCACGTTTGCGGGTGATACCGCGATGATGAACCTGCTGCTCACGGCGGGCGCCGATGTAAACCGCCCCATGCTGCTGGGGGGCACCGGGCCAACGTCGCCTCTGGCGCTGGCCCTGAATCTGGATGAACCCGAATCGATGCGTGCTCTGCTGGCCGCGGGAGCCAATTCCGGCGAGAAGGACAGAGACGGTCTTGGTCTCATGGCCTATGCAGCCATGGCCAACCGCATTGAACCGGCAAGAGTGCTGCTGGCCGCCGGTGTGGACGTGAACGGCGTGGATAAGTTCGGATTCACTCCGCTGTTGTACGCCGCCACAATCGACTACGGCGACGACCGGATGGTGAAGCTCTTGTTGAACGCCGGTGCACGTGCGGATGCGAAGGGGAAGAATGGAGAGACACCTCTGTCACAGGCAAAGCGGCTGGGTTTTCCGCACGTTCAGTCGGCTCTGGGCACGCCCGTGGCAGCGCGCTAACGCTGAACCCGGCTCACGCCCTTGCCCTCGCGGACATCGGCATAATAAATCGCGCCACTGGCATCCACGGCCAACTGGTGCGGACGACCCAAATCGCGAATTACCTCCAGTACTTTTCCGTTCCGGGTGACGGTGATGGTGCCGCCATCGGCATCGCCGATATAGAGAGTGTCGTCCGGTGCAATCGCGAGCCCATAGGGTTTGCCGCCCAGGCCTGGCCATTGCTCCAGAAATTTGCCATCCAGATCGAACACCTGAATGCGGCTGTTCTCGCGGTCTGCCACCAGCAAGCGGTTGCTGGAATCAATCACCAGATTGTGCGGCAGGTTGAATTGGCCTGGCGCTGTGCCTTTGGTGCCCCAGGCCTTTACGAACGTGCCATCCTTCGAGAACTTCACCACGCGGGAATTGCCGTAGCCATCTGCGATGAAGATATCTCCAGCCGCCGAAACCGCTACATCTGCCGGGCGGTTGAAGGTGCTGTCGGTTGTCCCTTTCACTCCCTTTGTTCCCAGCGTCATCAGTACAGCGCCAGACGTCGGGTCCAGTTTATAGACCACACTGAAGTCGCCGGCATCGGTGGCCCAAAGGGCTCCGTTGCGGTCCACGCGGATGCCGTGAGCGTATTGGAAGAGTTCCTTGCCCCACTGCCGCGTGAGCTTGCCGGCGCGAAAGGAATAGAAAGATGGTTCCACGCGGCGAAGAGCCAGTATGGTGCCGGCAGCGTCGGCCGTCACGCCAACGGTGATGCCCCACGGTACCGTTTCAAGGTCAGCCCAGCGGTTGGAGGCGGATTGCGCGAAAGCCAGCGTGCAAAGCGCCGCAGCTGCCGCGATTCTCACGCGAACAGCGTGTCGATCGCGTCGTCGCTGATGAATTCCGACCCGCCCAGCGGCGCTGTTTGTACGTAGTAATAGCCACGGCCGGAGGGTGTATTCGGAATCAGTTTATCCCAGGCGATGCCCAGTGCCGAATACACTGTGGCCACAATGTTGTCCAGATGGGGCTGCTCTTTGTGCGCCCAGCCGGTGTCAGTACATTTTGAGCCGTCGGCATCGGTGTGCCCGATGATCTTGCCCGGTTTCACGCCGCCGCCGGCAAAGATGGAAGTGAAAGTCTGGTCGTAATGATCGCGCCCCGCCACGTTGTTCATGAACGGTACGCGACCGAATTCACTGGTCACCACCACCATGGTTTCGTCCAGCAGCGTCTTGCCTTTTTCGTGCCCCGGAGTCGATTCCAGATCTTTCAGCAGACGCGTATAGGCTTTATCGAAACTCAGACACTGCGTATAGTGGCTCACCGCGCGGCTGTGATCAAAGATGTAGGCGTGGCTGTCCCAGTTGGTGTTGTCGGAAATATAGAGGAAACGGCAGCCGGCGTCAGCGGCCAGAATGTCGCGTGCCAGCATGCAGTTGATGCCCAGTTCATTGCCGTATTCCTTGCGGCGTGCTTCGGGCGTCTGGAAGAGCTTCCACCAGCGTTTGTCATCCAGAACCTTGAACGCCGTGTTGTAGTACGCGCGGTATTCGGTCTGTTTTTCCCCGAGGCCGGTGGGGGATTCTTCGGATAGAATCTTGAGCGCTTCGTAGCGCCGTTCCAGCACGTCAGATGACCCGCTGCCGCCGCCTTCGGTGCCGAATACATCGAAGATTGCGGCGGAATCGATATCCACGCCCGTGTGCTTCGCGGGGAAGAAGCCGGAGCCAACGGTGCCTACGCGATTCTTTCCCAGACTGAGACTCATGTAGGTGGGAAAGGTGTCTGAATTGTTGCGCTGTGATTCCAGTTCCGCCGCGATCACGCTACCGAAAGCGGGAATTTCCTTACCGATCGCCGGATTCAGCGGACGCCCCACCTGCAAGTGGTACTGCCCCACGAAGTGAACCAGTTCCGTCCCCTTCATGGAACGGACGAAGGAAGTCTTCGGTGCCCACTCACTGGCCGAAGGAAACAGTGTCTTCGGCAGGTACAGACCTTTCTGCACTTCGCTGACGTTCAGATCAGCGGGCGTGAAGCGGGTTTCCTTGAAATCCCAGCAATCCACCTGGCTGATGGCGCCATTGAGGGCGATGAAGATGACATTGCGGGCGGTGCCGCGAGGCATGACTTTTCCCGCCGCTTTCAGGTTCAGCGGCGCCAGCGTCTGCTCCAGCAGAGCGGGGGCAAGGGTCAGGCCACCCAGTCGGCGCAGAACATCTCTTCGATTCAAATCCATAGCCACCTCATTCTTCCTTCACGGAAGGACCTCAACCATTTCGTCCTTCAGCAAATACAGCCGCATACGGTTGATTTTCCCCTCGGGTGTGAAAACGAAAAAAGCGGCACCCGGCGCAGCAAACTTCCGCAGGCTCTGTCGAATAGTGTAGAACGCGGTGATCTCAACCGCCAGCCCCTGTCCGCCCCACGGCGGCGCGGCGGAAAGTACGAGGCCGGTTGTCTTCATCTGCTGGGTCTGCCATTGGATGCGGTATTCGGATTTCGAATGCGTCCGCGCGAACCACTCGGCCCAGTGGCGCACGCCTTCAAAACCGGTATAGGTGACGGAGCCGATCTGGTTTTCATTGGGGCCGGTGAACTGCAGAATGCCGGGATCGTACAACGCCATGAAGCGATCAATGAAAGGTTTGAGGTCGCCCTTGCCATCCCAATCGGCCATGGCGTTGAGTTGCTTCAACCAGTTCAGGACCAGTCCTTCGGCGGTGGGAGGCGGCTTGGGTGTTTCCTGAGCAAACGCGCCGCAGGCCAGGAGGACGAAAATGGTGAATTTCTTCAAACCGCAACCATATCAGACGGGGCTCCGAAATACAATTGTGGGCCTGTGCTTTCCTTCGCCTGAAGCAGGCTCGAAAACCGGCTCGATATTTAGTACAGTAGCTGCTATGCCTGCAACAACGAACCGAAGATCTTTCCTCACTAAGACCTCTCTCTTCCTCGCCGGAGCCGCTTCGTTCCCGAATCTGTCCTTCGCCGCCGATTCTCCCGAGGTCATCGCCCGGACTGTCTACGGCAAGGTCCGAGGTACGCTGTCGGCTGATCTCAAAGGTGACATCAAGGTTTTCAAAGGCATCCCTTACGGTGCCGACACAAGCGGCAGGAACCGCTTCATGCCTCCGGTGAAACCCGCCAGTTGGAGTGGCGTCCGCGACGCTGTTTCTTACGGTCCCACCGCGCCCCAAACGGTTGGCACAGGCAGAGGCCGCGGTGCTGCGCGGATCGAAAACGAAGACTGCCTCGTCCTCAACGTATTTACGCCCTCGCTCGATGCCGGTTCAAAGCGTCCCGTCATGGTCTGGCTGCACGGAGGCGGCTTTTCCACCGGCTCCGGTTCGGGTCCGACCATCGAAGGCACCAACCTTGCGCGCACTGGCGATGTGGTGGTCGTCAGCCTCAACCACCGGCTGAACGTACTCGGCTTCACTTACCTTGGGGAACAGGCCGGCGCCGATTTCGCTCTCTCCGGCGGCATCGGCTTGCTTGACCTTGTCTCCGCTCTGCAGTGGGTGCGCGACAACATCGCGCAGTTCGGCGGCGACCCCAATCTGGTCTCCATCTTCGGCCAGTCCGGCGGCGGCCGTAAAGTTGCCACCCTGATGTCGATGCCTTCCGCCCAGGGACTATATCACCGGGCAATTATCGAAAGCGGGGCCGTGCTTCGTCTGACCCCACCGGAGACTGCGATCCAGTACAGCGAGCTGTTGCTTGCCGAACTCGGGCTGAGGCGCGATCAGGCGCGGGAGTTGCAATCGGTTCCGCTCGATAAGCTTCTCGCGGCCAACTCGGCCGTACTGAAGAAGACCGACCAGACGGCGCCCGGCTACACCCCGAGCTCCCCCATGGTCGATGGTAAATTCATCCCGACCCATCCGTGGGATCCAGCTGGTCCCGCCATGTCCGCTAAGATTCCGCTGCTCATCGGCTGGGCCCACACGGAAGAAACGCTCTATGACCGCCCGACTCCCGAGACCCTCGCGCTGGACGAAGCCGGTCTGAAAGCGCGCATCGGGAAACGCCTCGGCATTGACCCCGTTCCCGTTATCGAGACCTACCGCAAGGCGCACCCGGAGGCTTCTCCGTGGGATCTCAATATCCTCATCGCGACCGATCATCCGCGCGGTATCTACTCGCGTGAGCTTGCTAAACGAAAGGCTGCCCAGTCCGCCGCGCCGGCATACTTATACCGTTTCGATTGGGAGACGCCAGAAGGCGGCGGACACATGCGTTCGCCGCACACCATTGAAGTTCCTTTCGTATTTCACAACATCGCAGTGGCCGGCCCGCTCATCTCGAAGATGCGCGAGGCCGTCGCACTTTCCGATAAGGTGAGCGCCTCTTGGGTCGCCTTCGCGCGCACCGGAGACCCCAACACGCCGAGTCTGCCGCGCTGGCCCGCATACTCGGCGACCACGCGCGACACCATGCTGTTCAACAACGAGAGCCGCGTGCAGCAGGACCCCGACCGGGAGCCAAGACAGGTTATGGAGAAAGTTCTTAAGCTGGCTTAAACGTGAGCCATTGATGGGCCAGTCGCATTTTCGCCGATCGGCCCGGTGGACATACACGCTGGCAAGTTTCCTTCACGAATGGCCGCGCTCCGCAAACGCCTTCGCCGGGATGGCACGCGCCTGGGGTTCCGTGCCCGCCTGATTTGCAGGGATCGGCTGTCTCTTCGTAGTGGCGCTGAAGGCGGCGGCAACCGCAAGTTCCGTCGCTGTATAATCGCGGACTGAGGATAGGCCATGACATTTCGCACCTTGATCAAATCCGGCGCCGTTTCCCTTTTGGCGGTCGCATCCCTTTCGGCACAGAGCGCCACTGCTCCAGCGGCAGCTCCCAAAGCCGGCGCAATTCCGCGCGCCGCTGACGGGCATCCCGATCTCACCGGCATCTGGTCCAACGCCACCCGCACACCCTTCGAGCGTCCCGACGTCTTTGCCGGAAAAGCGACTCTCTCCGACGCCGACGCCCGCGACTGGGAAGCCACAGAAACGCTGCGCTGGAAGGAAGGAGCAACCATTGACGGCGGTCGCCCGGTCTCCATCCAGGGCGGCGCCTATAACGTTCTTTTCTACGACAATGGATCGGGACTGGCGCGCTTCGACGGTCAGAAACGGACCTCAATGGTAGTCGATCCGCCGGACGGCCACATTCCTCCAGTCGTCCCGGAAGCGCGCAACCGGGTGCGGCGCGCGAGCTATATCCCCGGCGATTACAAGAGCCTTCCCAACGACACCCGCTGTCTCACCGGCAACACTCCCGCTGTCCCCATGACGCCCGCCGCCTACAACAACAACTACCAGATTGTGCAGTCCCCCGATTCCATTCTCATTGTGCTGGAAATGGTTCACGACGGCCGCATCGTCCATATGAACGCGAAACACCTGCCCCCCACTACCCGCCAGTGGTTCGGCGACTCCATTGGACACTGGGAAGGCGACACCCTGGTGGTGGAAACGACGAACTTCTCGGACAAGACACGCTATCGCGGTGCGTCAATGGATCTGAAGATCACCGAGCGCTTCAGGCGCATAAGCGACAAGACCATTGAATATCGGGCCACCATGGAAGATCCCGCCACGTGGACGAAGCCCTGGTCCCTCGAATTGCCTTTTAACTCTGTGCCCGGACCGCTCTATGAATACGCCTGCCACGAAGGCAACTACGCCATGGTGGACATCCTGGGCGATACCGCGAAATAGCCAATCCGTTGTCAGGCCGTGTCACCGAGTCTCTGGCGTTAATCCGGAACACGAATAGCCTTATCGCGACCGATCATCCGCGCGGCATCTACTCGCGTGAGCTTGCCAAAAGACTGCATCGAGTTGCGGTGCAAGCACGCAGTCCCATTCTTCAGAAGTTTCGTTCGTGCCCCCCCCCGTCACCCGCCAGAATCGCCGTTGTTCCCGGGAACAATTGCAGGGTCTGCAGCGTAACCACTGAAGAACCGGCAGCAGTTCAAACGTGCGGCTCCGGGAGGAACGGAAAGTTGACGTCAGTTGCAGATACGGGCCACGCGCGCAGCCGCCTCACTGGGCTAAGAACCGGGCCTGCCCATCCGGCGGAGGCTGAATTCGAAAGACTGCAGTGGCTTAGGGATGGCCTGCACCCGCTGGATTGGAACGGCCCAACCAGCCGGATCTTCACCAGATTCCGCGACGAAGATCTGGACCGGCCAATCATCGTTCATTTTGAGAGCGTCGCGCGCCGATACCCAAATCGTATTGCGGTCACGGATTCAGAGACATCGCTCTCTTATTCAGAACTCTGGGATGGCGTTTCGGGGCTGGCCGAAATCATCGCGGTCCAAACTAAACCCGGAGACTTAATTGGTATCGCACTGCCCGCGTGTTCGATGTTTCCCCTCGCCATACTGGCTTGCCTCGCGGCGGGGCGCCCCTTTGTGGCCCTGGACTCTCACTATCCAGCCACGTGGCTCGGCCAGGTGCTGGAGCATGCGCGGCCGGCAATGATCCTGAAACGAGAGAATGTTTGTGGCGCCGCCGCGCAGCCCGCGCGGAAGGGCTGGCGACCTGCTGCACTCGGCGTGGACGAACCCGCCTGCGTGCTCTACACCTCCGGGAGCAGCGGCCAGCCGAAGGGCATCGTCAATAGTCAGCGGAACCTTCTGCAGCGGGTCGCCCAATCGACCAACGCCGCGCATATCAACGCCGAAGACAGGTTTCTAACTCTGGCCTCGCTTTGCACCATTGTCGGCGTGCGAGACACCATCACCGCGCTGCTGACGGGTGCCAGCGTTCACCTCCTCGATCCGCAACGCACCGGCGCGCGCGAGATTTTGAATATTATCCGCGCCGAAGCCATCACAATCCTGTTCGGGTTTCCGGCTCTGCTGCGGTCGGTGATCGCGGACGCCGGGGAGCGGGCGGACGATGCTCTCAGACTGGTTCGGGTCGGTGGAGACACCACGCTGTGGAGCGATATCGATCTGCTGCGCGGCTGGCTCGCGCCCGCTTCGGCAATCCAATTGATTTATGCTGCCACGGAAGCGCCGATGATGCAGTGGTTTGTCGATGATTCCTGCCGGACGGAGGAGCAGCGAATTCCCATCGGCTATCCGCTCCCAGGCAACCGGCTGGCGGTGATCGACGAGGATGGACGCAACACGCGTTCGGGCGAAGTCGGAGAACTGATCGTCGGAAGCCCCTACGTGGCGTTGGGACTCTTGACCGAAAACAACGCCGACTCCTCTTCCCGACTGTTCCGGACCGGAGATCTGGTGCGCCAAAGGTCCGATGGACTGCTGGAACGGATGGGCCGCAGGGACAGGCAGGTCAAGATTCGGGGCACCCGCGTGAATCTGGAAGCAGTGGAAGCCGCGCTTCGCCGGCATCCGCTGGTGCGCGATACCGGAGCCCTGGCGCGAACCAGCAGCGATGGAGGCGTCACCCTCGTCGCCTATGTCTGCGCTCGCAATGGGGCCTCCAGCGGGCTGTTGGACAACTTGAAGGAGTTGATGCGCTCGGCACCACCGTCAATGCGGCCCGGACGTTTCTATCTGGTCCACAAGATTCCCCGGCTGCCCAACTTCAAGATGGATGTACGCGCACTCACGGCCCTGGATGAGAGCAACGTCAGGAACGAACGTGCCGATTTCGCCCGCCCGGCGGAGGGCGATCACATCGTGCAGACGGTGGCGCAAATCTGGCAGGAAATATTGAACACTCCCTTTCCCGGCCCGGAGGACAACTTCTTCGAGGTAGGCGGCGACTCGCTCAAGGCGATCGCGTTTATGAATAAAATCGAACGGGCGCTGAATCGGGAGCTTTCATTTACTCTGATCAATGAGGCTCCGCAGTTCGCCGGATTTTGCCAATCTCTGGTAAAACATCGCACCGGGCGTTACGTCCCGCTGGTTCCCCTGAAAGCGGGCGACGGCTTCCCGCCGGTCTTCCTCATCCCCAGCATCGGCGGGAATGTCGCGGAATTCTTCCCGATGGCCCGGCGAATGACGTGGCCCGGAGCGATTATAGGTATCCAGGCGCGTGGCCTGGCCGGCAAAGAGCCGCCGCACACCAGCGTGGAGGCAATGGCAGCTGAACATGTGAGAGCGATGAAAGCGCGTCAGCCGAATGGTCCCTACTACCTGTGCGGCTATTCCTTCGGAGGGCTGGTTGCCTTTGAAATGGCGCGGCAGCTTCGGGAGTCAGGAGACGAAATGGGTCTGGTCGGCCTGTTCGACACGATGCTGAGCCCGGTACGCTGGCCGTTGCGAACGTGGCTCTCCATTGCCCGCTGGCGAGTGGCTCATTTTCCGGCGTTGATCCGGAAGCTGGCCAGCCGTGTCCGCGAGAGGGAACCGGACCGCCCACCGCTGCCCGGCTTTTTGAAGTCTGCGCCCACTTGTATTCTCAAGGTGGCAACCAGTTCGCTGATCGCATCGGCGCGATATCGGCCTGGGTTTTATCCGGGAGAACTGACGCTGTTCAGCCCGGTGGGGCGGGAACCCGGCCTCCCGTCTCTGCAGTCGATCTGGCGCAAATACGCCCGGGTTCTATCCGTTGTCGAGACCGCCGGTGCCCACACGACGATGGTGTCCGCGCCCCACGCCGAGTCCATCGCCACATGCCTGACGCAGCGTCTTTGGTCCGGTGCGACCAGAACCAGCCTTACTTCTCAAACAAGCCTGCCCACTCGGCCAACCCGGCCCAATTGCCCGGTAACGAAATTACCTTGACGCCGGGAATAGCGGGCGCTGCGGGACCCGTAAAACCGGGCTGAAAATGTTCCTCCACCGTCGCCTGCACCAGATCGCCGGCATCCATTGGCCGCAGAAACCGCATGGAATGCGCATTCTGCGATAGCGCAAAGGCTTCCCCTGCCTTTTCCGCCTCTGCCAGCGGGGTCTTCGAGTGCACGGCCAGCCCGGCGACGGTGATTCTCTTCGGATCGCCTCCAAAGGCTGCGATGTTCTTCAAAACCCACTGCAGAGCCGCAATCTGATCCAATAAGCCGTAGTTGCCGGAGGTTTGCTTCTCCGACTCCGCGCTCAGGTCCGGGTGCGCAAGATAACCCATCAGGCCGGTACGCGAATTGGCTACCACCACAACGATTCCGCGCTTTACCAGAACCGACGCATCGATCGCCGCCGCGCCCTCCGGCCCCGGCAGCAGTACAGCCACCGGGTTGTTCTGGCCGCTGGCGGGCCAAACGTTGAGGTACAGGCAGTCTTCGCTGCCTTCGGCCCCGCGGGCACCGGGCCGCATGCAATCGCTCGCAGCCTTGTCGGGCTTCCGCACGTCGTTCCACGGAGCCACAGGTGCCGGAGGTTTCCAGCGGAGATCCCCGGTTGGCGGAGCGGCGAACGGAATCGCCCGGAAAACGCCTTCCGTAGCGTCGACGGGTCCGCCGGTTACCTGGACGGGTCCGTGGACCGCCGCCAGCAAACATGTTGCGGTGAAAATGTACTGAGCAAGTCCTCGCATTGCCACCAATTTATCAAGCCCGGCATGTCGCTCGCCAAATCGGACAAGGTGGTAGTGGCTCAATTTGAAATTTCTTGCCCTTGACGATTCTGGCCATCCGTCAAGCTGGAAGCGTGGACAAACCGAGGAAGTGCGGGCACGGTGCCGAACACGTGAACGTGACGGCATTCGAGACGGTGATGCGGGCTACCGGGGAGAAGCCGAAGGTGGAATCGCCAAAGGCAAAAGAACGCCGGGGTGAGTGTTAGGGTGCCTCCGAGACAATCCAATATTTACCCTTGGATTGTCTCGCCGCTTGGCGGAGGCAAAGCGCGTTCAACTGTAGTTCTAAACAGAATTTCGTATATATCTGTTGCCAGGTTGTAAAATTTCCAGACTCTTGCGCTTGAATCCTGGGTAGGGACCGGGGGAGGCTTAGGGACCATTGCGTCAGGCGTGTCAATGCCACTTTTCCGATCCATCTCTTCTGAGACGACATTTAAGAACGTGAAATAGGCCATTGTTTTGGCCACCGCCCAAGGCATTGTTACGGAGGTGTTCCATTCAATAGCTTGTGTTCCCGGTGGGATATGCTTTAGCTGGCCAAAGCTAACAATAAAATCCCATACAGTCTTGTCGAACCGGAAATTATTCGCATAGGTTGGCCTAAAATCTGGCGACACATGATTAGTGGCTTCTGACGATCGCTCTTTTTCTGATGTCTGCTGATCTTCCATTTTTTATTGACCCACCGCTTATTGATACTGCCGCCCGATTTCAGATGTCGCAAGCATCGGGAACATAGGCGCATTTGACTTCACTCGGGCTGACTCATCTGGGTTGTAACCCGCCGTGGCTGTGGCCATTAAATCGATATGGCCAAGGTATATCGCTATGCTTTCACTGTGTTGTGTTCCGCGCACTACGCGCTGATTTGGTGCTTCTGCCTCAGCTAGTTCAGCGCCGAAACTTTTCACGCTGAATGAGTCTGGGTTGAACCCGTCGTTATGGTCGATCAGTTCTCCAAAAGGAACGAATCTGACCTCCAGGCCGACGTCAAACGCAGACGCCAAACGGCATAAAGTTTCAATGTTAAGCTTTGGCCCGCCCGGTTTTTCCATCGCCGAGATACGGGATTGCTTCATACCAGCCCGCTCAGCCAATTCCGGCTGAGTCCAATGGCGTTCCTTACGCAGCGCCCTAATCTGAAAAGGAACCCCGATATTGATCTGCGATGCGACGAATGCCCCTCGAAACTCAGGGGTTGACAGTTTCTTAACCAACTCAGAGTTTGTATTCACAGGTCGTGGCCTCTTTACGATCTAGTTGTCCGAGCCTTCTATCGGCTGTCTTCAGCGCATCAACAGGTGCATAGACATTCATTTTGTGAGTGCATCCGAGTAGTGCAATGAAAACTCCTCCTCTAAAATGCCCAATCAGGCGATGCTGCTTCTTGCAAGATGTCCATCTTAGTTCGCCCATTTTTCTATAACCCTTCAACGATGGACGATAGTCCGGCATCTCCCAATCACTCTTCTTGCGCATGAACCCAATGAAAGCATCCGCGTCGAATCTTTCCTGAACCGTCAAGGCAGAATGCCAGTCGGCGATCTTGTTCCTCAGCGCAGGCGTGGGAGAGACGAAGCAGGAGACAGGCTTACATTCATCTGGCATCACTGTATCACAAATTTATTATACCAAGCAAGGCTTTTCCATTGACTTGGTATCACTTTTCTATTATACCGCACACAAATATAAAAAAGCCCTCAGCCCCGGTTCAAACCGGAACTGCTGGCCTTTAGGCTCTTCCAGTCGTGGGTT
Source organism: Bryobacterales bacterium (assembly GCA_038229475.1). GTDB lineage: Bacteria > Acidobacteriota > Terriglobia > Bryobacterales > Bryobacteraceae > BOG-234. The sequence continues at coordinate 65,597 of JBBROK010000011.1, forward strand.
GGCAGAGAGGTCGAATGCAGCCAGCCGTAAACCGGTAAGCGGTGCTAGCCCTACCGTTCTGGAGCTCGAATCCCCAGCCGCCATTTTAGTAGCCCTCTCGCAGCGATAAACTGCGGGCAGGGCCCACTGTCATTTTGGACGCATTCCGCTTAAGAAAGCAACCGAAATGTATCGTTTTAGACGCAGAAACCCACATAAAGATCATCGCCGCGCTCGTGGAGGGAAACAGCCTTCGGGCCGTTTCCCGGATGACCGGAGCTTCCCGGAATACCGTTTGCTCACTGCTGGTTAACCTTGGGGCCGCGTGCGCTGAATATCAGGGTCAGGCAATTCAGAACTTCGGTTGCCGCTGTATCCAGTGCGATGACACATGGGCGTTCTGCTATGCCAAACATCGCAACCTGCCAGAGTCTCTGAAGAACGAGTTCGGCTACGGAAGCGTGTGGACCTCGACAGCCATAGACGCCGATACCAAGCTGGTAGCGTCAATTGATGGTCGGACGCCGGAACGCAGCCTCCGCGAAGCATAACTTCGTCCGAATCCACCAAAGTCTGCGGATGACGCCCGCATGGCGGCTGGTGTGACGGGCCGACTCTGGAACATTCAAGACCTGGTATGTTCGCTGGAAGCACGCGAAGAACGGCTGATGAAAGCCGCGATCCAAAAACGAAGCGATCTATCTTCCACCCCGTTTTTACCGTCTCGCGGCACCCGCCCGTAAAAAAGTTCAAATTGAGCCACCACCATCGGCCTCAGATCCTTGACTTTTCCACCCGATGCGGGCTATGGTAGGCGTTTCGTCTTCATCTACAGGGAGGTATTGCGAAGTGAGTGCGATTGTGAAAACGCGTCAAATTGATGGCATAAGCATAGTGGATGTGTCCGGCCGGATTACGCTCGGCGAGGGCTCCAGTTCGGTACGTGATGCTCTGCGTGACTTGATCAGTAAGGGCGAGAAGAAGGTTCTGCTGAACCTCTCCGAAGTGTCTTACATCGATAGCTCGGGGATTGGTGAACTGGTGGCCGGCTACACCACGATTTCCAACCAGGGCGGCACGCTGAAGCTGGTGGGCCTGAACAAGCGCGTGAAGGATCTTCTGCAGATCACCAAACTCTACACGGTGTTTGACGTGCACGAAGATGAAGCCCACGCCCTCCGCAGTTTCGTATAACCCGTTTTACTGCCGACAGGCGACCCGTCCGGTTAGAATTCCCGGCGCGGCGTCGCCTGTTCGGTACCCACCTTACCTGCGGAAATCTCCGCTTTGTAGTAGTTCTCGCCTTTCATTTTAATTCCCGCCAGTCGCCGCATCATGGCTAGTTGTCCGGTGTGCGTCAGCGCATCGGCAATGGGTCCCTGTAACAATCGTTCAGCGGGAGCCTCGCCCAGGCCGTCGGTGGCGATGCGCGCATCCAGCGCCCCGATCGCGCGGTGAAATCGCACAATTTCCTGCAACCACGGCAGCGGATCCGAGTCTTTCCACGCCACGTGCCCTTCCACCAGGGTGAGCGCCCAGTCCATCAGGTCGCCGATGTGGGCGAGCACCCGGCCCGCAGTGCGTTCATCGCCATTGTTTGGATACTCGCCGAAGCTCTCCGGCGTCTCCCGCAGAACCTTTCCCAGCCGATAGGCCAGCGTCGCGAGAGTGTGGCGAATCAAGGATGCGGGCGTCATTTTTCCACCCGGATTTCGATCTTCGATCCGTCGCCTGCGCCAAAATAAATGCGCTGTGTGGCTTTCTGGAAATCGGGAGCCAGCGCCCTGGGGATTTCCATGAACTTTTGTGGGTTACGATCCGTGAGCGGGAACCAGGAACTCTGCACCTGCACCATAATGCGATGCCCGGCGCGGAAGGTGTGCGCAATATCGGGCAATTCGAAGGCAATACGGTCCGGCTTTCCCGGTTCGAAGGGTACGGGCTTTTCAAACCCTTTGCGGAACTTGCCCCGGAAGGGCTCGCCGCGCACCAGTTGCTGGTAACCTCCCAGGGGAACCCGCGCTGTGCCGGCCGGCAATGTGGTGGGCGGATTCGTGATGTTGTAGTCCGGGAAATCGGCGGGAAAAACGTCGATCACTTTCACGTCGAAGTCTGAATCGGTGCCGGTGGTAGAGACTTTCAGATCTACCCGGATCGGCCCCATCACGGTGAAATCCTGCTCCAGCGGTTCTGTTTCGTAAGCCAGAACGTCGGGTCGGCGCGCCGCGAAGCGCTGATCTTCCGTCATGTAGGTATTCAGGATTCGGGGGCTGAAACTGGAAACGTAGGGCACTGGTTTGGCCGGATCAGAGATGTATTCATCGAAGCCGGCAGCCTTGGGCGCGTCGGTGCCGAGGCGTCCTTTGTCTCCGAAGTAGAGTGTGGTCATCTGCGATTTTGCGGGTGGCCATACATCCATCTTTCGCCACTGGTTGAGCCCGGTCTGGAACAGCCAGGCTTTGGGGAATTTCCCGTCGCCGCGGCTTTTGAGGTGATAAAGGAAGAACGGAAATTCAATACTCTCGCGATAGAAAGCGGCAGTGGCTGAGCCGAAGCTGATATTGCCCAGGCGATCCCCATCGCCGCGCGCGAAGCCGCCGTGGTTCCACGGTCCCATCACCAGAGTGAGTGGAGACTGCGCATCCTTTTCCATGGTGTGAAACTGCTTGAGCGGCCCCATGGGATCTTCGGTGTCATACCAGCCACCCACCACCATTACAGCGGGCTTGATGTTCTTCAGGTGCCGCCAGATGGCGCGCGACTGCCAGAACTCGTCGTACGTGGAGTGTTCCAGATTCGCGTTCCAGTAAGGCTGCTGGTTCTTGAAAAACTTCTCATTTACATTGGCCAGGCTGCCAATGTCGAGAAAAAACTGATAGCCGTCTTCGGTGGGGTACTGGAAGGGCAGTGCCTGCGGGGGCGGCGCGGGCGGACCCTCACGGCCGCGGAAACCGTTGTAGAAATTGAACCGGTGGCTCAGCATGAAAGCGCCGTTGTGGTAAACATCGTCGCCCATGAAATAGTCCGTCACCGGAGCCTGTGGGGAAACCGCCACCAGCGCCGGATGCGCGTCGATCATGCCCGCCGCCGCATAGAAGCCCGGTTGCGAAATACCCCACAATCCAACCTTGCCGGTATTGCCCGGTACGTTGTGGATCATCCAGTCGATGGTGTCGTAGGTATCGCTGCTTTCATCAGTATCCTTCGGACCGTTCTTCACGGCCTTATGAGGGCGAATAATGGTGTAGTCGCCTTCGCTCATGAAGCGGCCGCGCACATCGCAGTAAGCAAAAATGAACTTGTCGCGGGCGAAGTATTCCGATGGCCCCAGCGTTGCCGGGTATTTATCCGCGCCATAAGGGGCCACGTTGTAGGGCGTGCGCTCCATCAGAATCGGATACGTTTTGCCTTCGCTGAATACGTCTTTGGGGACGTAAGCGTTCACGAACAGCTTCACGCCATCACGCATCGTTATCCGGTATTCAAACTTGGTGTAGTTGCCCCGAATGAACTCCGTGTTCACCGCGATAGCGCCACCGGGGGGCACTTGCGCCAGACCTCGCTGCGCGTAAGCGGAACAAACCAGCAGCAGAAGTGCAAAAGCCATGTGGCGCATGAAGAGAATTCTACCGCGCTTTATGGCAGCCGGAACGCAATCAGCGCATCGCTTCTGCTGGGATCAAATAATTGGCTGCCGCCAGTGGCCGCAATCACCACGTACTGCTTGCCGTCTTTACCCTGAAAGGTAATGGGCGAGGCGTGCGCGCCGGCGTCAATTTTGGCCGTCCAGAGTTCTTTGCCGGTCTTCGCGTCGAACGCGCGGAACCGGCTGTCGTCGGTTGCACCAATGAACACCAGACCACTGGCCGTGGCCACCGACCCGCCCAGATTTGGACGACCCGTATTCTGCTTGCCTTCCGGCAGAGAGTCAGTGACTCCCAGGTTGGTCTGCCAGGCGATTTCGCCGGTGTGGACATTGATCGCCGTCAGCCGACCCCATGGTGGCTGATTGCACAACTGGCGCGTCTCTCCATTCCAGAAACGCATGGAGCCTTTGTACGGCTCCCGGTTGTAGCTCGGCCCGTCGGCGCTCTTGACCATCACGTTGGTGCTGCCCAGATCCTGCGTGTTCACGAACAGGTAGCCAAGCGCGGGATTGAACGACGAAGGGTTGAAATTGCCGCCGCCGATGGAACCGGGAAAAATAATACTGGGCGTGGTGGAGTAATGCGTGAACGGCCCGCCGGAATGCATTCCGCCGGGCACACTATCGAACAGCGCTTCGCAGAATTTCTGCAACTCCGGGGTTAGGGTGGCAATGTCAGTCCGCTGGAAACTATTGCGGGAAAGCGCGGGCGGCTTCAGCGGGAAGGGCTGGGTGGGCCAGGTTGTATCGCCGGGCAGAACGTCGTCCTGCGGAATGGGGCGTTCCTCCACGCCGTAGATCGGCTTGCCGGTAACCCGGTCCAGAATATAAACGAAGCTCATCTTGGTGACCTGTGCCACCGCCGGAATGGTCTGCCCGCCGCGCTTTACGTCGAACAATACCGGGGTTGCCGAGAGATCGTAATCCCAGGTATCGTGGTGAACCGCCTGGAAATACCACTTCAGCTTGCCCGTCAATGCATCCACCGCAACCAGAGAGGTTCCGTAGAGATTAGCGCCCTTGCGATCTCCGCCCCAGTAATCGGTGGTGGGCTCACCGAACGGCATGTAGAGAATGCCGCGCTGCGTGTCGATACTGAAAAATCCCCAGACATTGGCTCCGGAACGGTTTTTCCAGGCGTCGCCTTCCCAGGTTTCGTTGCCCGGTTCGCCGGGCCTGGGAATGGAGTGGAACGTCCACACCAGCTTGCCGGTGCGTACGTCCCAGGCGCGGGTATCGCCGGCGGCACCGATGCTGGGCGTCTCCTGTACCAGGGCACCTGTGATGATCAGATTCTTATAAACGATAGGCGGTGAGGCCAGCCCAAAAGAGGCACGGGCGACGCCGTTCATGGCACCCGGCTTCATGTCCACCACGCCTTCATTACCAAAGCCAGGTGACAGCTTGCCGGTTTTTGCATTGAGCGCGTAGAGTTTGCCGGTATCGGTACCGAAGAAGACCTGGGCCGGGCTTTGCTGGTCGCCCGCCCAGTATTCCAGGCCGCGCCGGGCCGCGTTTCCGTCGGTCACAGGGAAGCTCCAAAGTTCTTTGCCGGTTTCCGGTTCCAGCGCCACTACGCGTTTGAAGGCGGTGGTGAGATACATGATGCCGCCCACCACAAGGGGCGTGGTTTCCGAGGAGGCTCCCGTCGCGTTAGTCCCTTGGCCACCCATGTGGTAGGTCCACGCCCGCGTCAACGTGCCGACATTCGCGGGCGTGATTTGCCGCAAGGGTGAGTAGCGGTTTCCACCCGGGTCGTGACCAAAGGTCGGCCAGTCAGTCTGGGCTCCGGCCAGCGCGGTGAGGGTAAAGAACAGGCCAATGATTCGCATCGGTAACTACTTTAAACCAAAAGACTGCGCGCACACTGGACCCACGCGTGAACCGCTATCATGGGGGGCATGGCGTTTTCCCGCCCGCTGTTCGCAATGTTCGCGTTGGTTTGCGCGGCACCGTGCGCCGACGCTCCAGGAATTGACATCTTTCTCCGCGCCGGGCAACCCCAGGAGAACGTCTCAAAGGCCGCTCTGCAACAACTGGCCATTGGCTGGCGCAACTCCTGGACGCCGCTTCTGATCGATCTCGCTCGCCTGCTCCCTCCGCTCCCGGCAAGAAACGCTGGCACCGATTCAGGTGCGGATCAGAGCGGCGGCGGTTCCGCTCCCGCCAACCCTGACTCCGGCGACGCCGCGCCATCCCGCCGCAACAGCGAAGTTGCCGCCATTCCGGCCGCGTTTAGCCCGGGCCAGTTGACACGTCAGCGCATAACCGGGTTTCTGGAAAAACAAACCCATCAGAAGTTTGGCGATGATCTGGGCCGCTGGCGCAGGTGGATGTGGGCTTTGCCCTACGATCCGCCACCCGGCTATGCCGCCTTCAAGGCCACCGTCTATTCGGCAATCGATCCGCGCATGGAAAAGTTCTTTCCCCCCAATCCGCGCACCGCTATTCGGCTGGATGAAATTGACTGGGGCGGGGTTCTCGTCAACGGTATCCCGCCATTGGTGTATCCCGCCACCATATCCGCAGCCGACGCAACCTGGCTCAAGGACAACAACGTGGTTTTTGGCGTTTTCGCCGGCGGCGAAGCCCGCGCCTATCCGAAGCGCATTCTCGCCTGGCACGAGATGGCCCGCGACCGGGTAGGCGGCGTGGAACTGACGGTGGTCTACTGCACTCTTTGCGGTACCGTGCTGCCCTACGAGAGCGTGGTCGGTGGCAAGCTGCGGACACTGGGTACCAGCGGGCTGCTCTATCGCTCCAACAAGCTAATGTTCGACGAGGAGACCAATAGCCTTTGGTCCACGCTGGAAGGTCGGCCGGTAGTCGGGGAACTGGTTGGATCGGGGCTCGAATTGCGCGTACGCCCGTCCGTAACTACAACATGGAAGGAGTGGCGGCAAATGCATCCCGATACGCGCGTGTTGTCGCTGGAGACCGGGTTTAAGCGCGACTACTCCGAGGGCACCGCCTACCATGACTATTTCGCGACTGACCGTATCATGTTCGAAGTGCCCTCGGTGGACACGCGCCTCCGCAACAAAGCGGAGGTACTGGTGACTCTCCTGGCGGGAGAGAAACGCCAGCCCCTGGCGGTTTCGGTGGAGTTTCTGAAGAAGCATCCGGTGCACGCCCTCACCGTGGCGGGGCGGTCGCTGGTAATTGTTTCCACCGCGGATGGCGCGAACCGGATGTATGAAGCCGGTGAAATGCACTTCACCGGTACGCTCCGCGGCGATCTGGTGGCCGGCGAAGCGGGCGTCCAATGGCGTATTACCGAAGACGCACTGGTAGCGGAGGCGGGTGGCGCTAAACTGGCCCGTGTACCCGCCAATCGCGCGTTCTGGTTCGGCTGGTACGCGCAGTTTCCCGACACTCTGCTGGTGAAATAACCGGTTTTGGAATAGTGGAAGGCTGCGCGGGCATATCCGTTTGTATGAATCGTTCCCTGTTGCTTCTGCTTGTCATCGCCTCGTGCGTCGGTGCGCAGACGACGTCGCATACCCTCTCGACCCTTGCGGTCACGGGTACCGCGCCCTCCGCGCGGGTGGACGGTGCCACTGCGTACGACTCCGCGGGTAACCAGTTGTTTGTCTTCGGCGGTCAGGACGCAAACTCAGCGCTGAACGATCTCTGGAGTTTCAGCATCGCCCGCCAGCAATGGTCGCTGGTAGCAGCAGTCGGATCGGTTCCGCCGAAGCGGTTCGGCCACACCCTGATTTACGATTCTCTACGCCGCAGGCTACTTGTGTTTGCAGGGCAATCCGGCGGTTTCTATTCCGACGTCTGGGCCTGGGATATCGCCGCCGGTGTCTGGCAACAACTGGCCCGCGATGGCGCCGGTCCTCCTTCCCGCTACGGCCAGTCCGCCATCTACGATCCCAGGCTCGACCGTATGGTGATCTCACACGGTTTCACCTCGGCGGGCCGCTTCGACGACACGTGGTCGTTCGATCTGGTTACCAACTCCTGGAAGAACATCACTCCCGCCGGCACGCGTCCCACCAAGCGCTGCCTGCATCATGCCGTTCTCGATGAAAAGGGCAATACCATGTATCTGTATGGCGGCTGCTCCAGCGGTTTCGGCCCCTGCCCGCAGGATGACCTGTGGGCTCTCGATCTGGCCACCAACACCTGGCAGTTGATCTCCGTCACGCCGAAGCCCGCCGGCCGTTTGAGCTATGGCCTCGCGTTCGACGCAGTGCGCAGCCGCGTTGTGCTCTACGGCGGCTCAACCAGCGCGGGCAACGCAGCGGATGTGTGGGAATACGATCTGGCGTCACGTTCCTGGCAAACGGCATCTCTGGCTGGTTCGGCGGCGGCGCGCTCGCGCCATGAGACGGCGGCGGCGGGCAGCGACATTTATTTCTTTGGCGGCAATGCGCCGGGCTTCACCGCCGATTTGTTGCGCCTGCGGCCCACTGGTCTGCCCCGCATCTCCGGCGTTCGCAATGCCTTTAGCGGCGCGGGGGACAGGATCGCGCCAGGCGAAATTATCTCCATCTATGGCGAGCAGTTCGGCCCCACTGCGGGCATTGCCGGGGAATTCTCCGGCGGACGGCTCCCGCTCTCGCTTTCGGATGTTTCCGTGACCATCAACGGCGTGGCGGCTCCGTTGTTTTATATCCGCAACGATCAGATCAATGCCCAGGTGCCGCTGGAAGCCCAACCCGGTGCAGCAACAATCTCCGTTACCGTGGCGGGTTCGCCCCCGGCTGCCGCGCCGAGTCGCATTGAGAGTTTTGCACCCGGGCTCTTCAACGCCGTCTGGAATGCCGATCTGACACTGAACACACCCGCCGTACCGTCATCCGCCGGATCGATTGTAGTCTTGTTTGCGACCGGCCACGGAATCGCAATTCCCGTCGACGCGGTCGTTCTCCGCATCGGCGGTCTCACGGCCCCTTTGCTCTACGCCGGTCCGGTGGCCGGCACGGCGGGAGTGCTCCAGATCAACGCCAGGATTCCGGAAGGCCTCCCGTTCGGAGCCGCAATTCCGGTTTCGCTCACCGTCGCCGGTGTGTCGGCGCAGGATGGCGTCACCGTGGCGGTGCAGCCCACGGCCCCTCCGCGGTAGAGCTATCTTGAGCTGAAGGGAACCGAGATTCAGACGTGGCCGACCAGCAACGGCTCGCTATTTCCATCACGGTTTTGGCAATTCTCGCGGGAGCTGTCTTAAACAACTCGTTCCTGAGCGACCTGCACAAAAGAAGGGAGGACGTTGGAGACGTTCTCGGTGCCGAGTTTGAGCCGGGATCTCGCACAAATGGAACTCCGGATGGAAGGACGTTTAACTCCATCGACGGCGAAGCCAGATGAGATCCTTCGCATTATTGGCGACCATGAAACGCGCCTGACAGCGGTAGAACATCGCCTCGCGTAGTTCAGCCCTGCTCGTGGGTATGCGGATATTCCAGCGCGGCCAACAGAACAAAAAACAGCGTTGCCAGGCCGGTACGTTCAATGGGGTAGTCTACCCAGCAATGCAGGAAGATGGCGATCACGCCAATTCCCCAGACGGACCGCACCGCTTTCGGAATGGTCCATAGCGCAAGCAGGGCCATCAGCAGGAACATGGGAAGGCCCCCTTCGGCAGCCCATTGGGCCCAGTCATTGTGAGCCTGATTGGCGAACAATCCGTTATCGGAGGTCGCATATTTCGGATATGCCGTTGCCCAGTTACCCAGGCCAATTCCGGTCCACGGCTGTTGCCGGGCGATGGATACCGAGGCAGTCAGAAATTCGCTTCTGGTCACTTCCGGTTCGCCCAGTTCAAACCGGGCTAACACATCCTCATATCCGATTGACATCACCAGGGCGGCTACGCTGGCCATCAGAATTGCCAGCGCCGGAAGTGTCCGACGGAGGTTAATGGAGCCCTTTCCCGCCAGCAGCAGCGGTACCGCAAGCAATTCCGCGCTGGTCAGCACGGTGCCTGCGCGCGATGCCGCGCCCACCACGGAGGCATACATTACACCCGCGGCAATCGCATAAAATGTTCCGTATTTCCTGTTTAAGAGTGCGTGATAGAGCGCGATGGGAAGTAGCATCTCCATGAAGGCGGAATATTGATTGCGGTTCAGGAACGGCCCCATAATCCGGCCGACCGTCACCGAGAGATCCGTCTCGAAAATCCAAAAGATCGCGGAAGTGGAGGTGTAATACTGCGCCGTCGAGAGGACTGCCAGCGCGCCGGCAAACAGAGTCATCACCACGATGAAGCGACGCTGTAACTGATGGTCGGCGAATGTTTGCAAAGCCACGAAGAAAAACGCCGCATTGGAACTCCAATACAGAATTGCGGTTTCTGTCTTCCACGAGTAGACCGTGGTGCCAAGGAAAATCTGCCCCAAACTCCACATCGCCGCGCCCACGGGAGCGATGAGCAACAGGCTCCAGCGCGGCTCTGCCCGCCTCCCCACGAATGCCCCCAGCCACAGGATCGCCATGGCAAATCCGCAGATCTCGAAGGCCCGGCTAGACCACAACTGCTGTACCCACATGACCATCACCGAGCCGATGATGCAGAACAGCAGAACTATCAGGGAGGCTTTTTTCACTGTGCCCTCTCCATCCGCACGCTACGCAGATAAACCGTGCCTTCCCACGGAACCATGCCGGGCTCGCGACGGTAGATCAGGGCGAGACGCGGTGCCCTGTCAGGCTGGCTCTCAAAAACCGCTTCATCGGTTCGCCATTCGGTCGCGCCCAGTGGAGCAGCGCCTTCCAGAATGTTGCGGTCAGTGATTTGATCAATGATCTCCCAGTGCAGCCCGGTGGGCCCGTGGTTTCCCGTGAGTCGGTACTCCCAGGACAGCTTGTAGCGGCTTTGCCCGAAAACCGGGACTCGCTGTTGCACTAATATGCTGCGTTCCGCCTGCCGCCCCCGGAGTTCTACAATGACCCCCTCGCGGGCCCCGGCCAGATACACGGATAAGCCAGGCTGCGTGGCCAACTCCCAGCTAAAACCGCGGCCAGTACCGGCAAACTGAAACGTGGGATCGGTAACCACCTGACCTTGTTCCGGTGAAATAGCCGGGTAGGGCAGCAAGTGCCGCGTGCACAGCGCATTCCACACCAGCAATGCGCTGCGGACGTCTACGTTTGCCGCCTGCTCACAATAGGCGAGCAACGCCGGCAAATCTTCCGTAATGGATTGCGTGGAAAGTTCCAGGGCGGGTCCCTTTGCCGCTTCCACCATTCGGTTGCTCACCAGCCAGGCCAGGTATCGTTGCAGCAGGGCGTGCCCGGGGGGGAGAAGGCTGCGGATTTTCCCGCTGTCCCGGGTAACACTCCACGCCATCTGCAAAATCGCTTCCGGCTCCGGTGGTGCCATCTCCAGCGACTTTGTGATCCACACCCAGACTTTTTCTGTGTTACCGCGTCGCAAATAGTAATTCGCCAGAGCCCAGCGTGGCGCGAAAAGATGGTCTATTTCGGCGGCGTGAAGCAGCGACTCTTCGGCACGGTCGTAATCGCGCTCCATCTCCTGGCGGAACGCAATACGCTCCCAATAGCGGGATTCCAGCGGGCTCAGGCGGGTGGCGATGAGCAGTCCCGGCTTTGGATCAATACCGCCACTCTCCTCGTGTTCCGCCAGTAGTCCGTGGTAGGAGGCGTTACCAGGCTCCAGTTGTACGGCGCGGGCCACAGAAGCCGGAGTATTGAGGTAAACCAGCCCGTCTGCCCAGGCCATCCGCCCGGCCCTGACAATGGCTAATGCCAGAACTGCGATGGTGACAACATACAGAATGGCTGAAATTGTGCGCTGCACTATCTGATGTTACACACGCTTCCTGTGCAGAGTCCGGGTTCGCCTATGTCAACTCCACCTCTCCGCGGACCGCAGGCCGTTCTGTAGTTTCGCGCCGGTTCATGTCGTCGGCCAGAATGATGGCTTCCGCCAGATCTTTCATCGGTCGGCGCAATCTTCGGCTTTCATTTCGAAGCTTCAGATAGGCATCTTCTTCGCTCACATTCAGCCTCGCCTGGAGCAGCCCCTTGGCGCGTTCCACCACCTTGCGGGTTTCCAGCTGACGCTTCATCTCCAGGGTTTCTGACATCAGGCGGGCGTTATCGATGGCTGTGGCCGCCTGCCCCGCAATCACTCTGATGAAGCCAAATTCGTCTTCACCGAACACCCGCGAGGCCGCGCTGTATACACAGATTGCTCCAATCGCCTTGCCTTGCGAAAACAGGGGCGCGGCCAACATAGACGCAAGCCCGGTCTTGCGCGCCAGTTCCGGATATTTGAACTGTGTCTCCTTGTGAATGTCGCGCACAGTGATGGGTTGACCTTCCCGCACTACCCGCTCTACCACCGATCCTTCCATCCGCATTGGCATCTTATGCAGGTACTCCGCCGCCGAACACCGCACCGTATTCACCGCCAGCTCCTTTGCCTGATCATCGGCCAGCAAAATGGAACACAGAGTCGCGTCCAGCGTTTCCGCGGCCATCTCGGCAATTACCTGCAGAATCCTCTCCAGATAGCTTTCCCCGGAGATCGTCTGCGCGACCGCCGCCAGGGTTTCCATCCGGCGGGCTGCGGTGCGTGACTGCTCCGCCAGCCGACGCCTGCCAATAACTCCGCCCAGTTGTTCCCCGATAAATGTAACCAGCGCAATTTCATCCGGAGTATGTTGCCTTGCGGCCCGATGATGAACGTTGATCACCCCGATCAACTCGCCTTCGCATGCCAGCGGCACCGACAGAAAGGCCTCATACGTGTCTTCTTCCAATGATCGGAAGCGCCGGAAGCGCGCATCACTCGACGCGTCTTTGCCCAATGCCACAACGGAGTTGTGTTCCGCCACCCAGCCCGTGATGCCCTCGCCCGCTTTCAGACGGACTTTGCCGATCTCCTTTTTGTGGGGTAATTGCGACGCCCGCAACACCAGGTCGCCCGTTGCCGGTTCCAGCAGATACGCCAGACAGGCATCCGATTGCGTTACATTCATGGTCAGAGCAACCAGATCACGCAGAATTTCTTCCAGGTCTTCGCCGGAATGAACAATACTGCTGATCCGGTGCAGCAATGCGACAGGACTGCCTGCCGCTTCATTGGAAACACTGCTGGCATTCATAGGGAAACTGGGTAAATTCCAGTCTAGGGTTCCTCACCCGCAAGGTCCAATCGATTTTTTATATAGGGGCGATACTGAAGAAAATGAACCGTTTATTTCTGCTGGTCATAGTAGCGCTTTTTGCTCAGGGCGAAACCCTGCGGGTTGGTATCGTTACTCCCGGGGAAATGGAGCAGCGTCTGCGCGCAGCGCCCGCCAGGAACGAAGATCGCCAGACCGCCATTGCCGCTCTGTTTCGCGAAGCCGGGTGCCCCGCCGAATCCATGCAGATCCGCCCGCTGAAGCATTCGAAGTTCTCCAACGTGGTGTGCACCCTTACCGGCACTGGCGAGGACGTGATCGTGGTGGGCGGCCACTTCGATCACACCGTTGCCGGTGACGGCATCATCGATAACTGGAGCGGTGCCTCCATGGTTGCCAATATGATCCAGGCGCTGCGCTCCGAAACCCGCCGGCATACTTTCGTCTTCGCCGCGTTTGCAGAGGAAGAAGTGGGGTTGCTGGGCGCACGGGCTTTTGTTGGTGCCCTCCGTAAGCCGGAGCTTGTACACCTGAAGGCCATGATTAACATAGATTCTCTGGGTCTGGGTCCCCCGGTAATTTGGCGTAGCCGGGCCAGTGCGCACCTTTTTGATGCCGCAGAGGCCGTTGCCGCCGCGATTCAATTGCGGCTGGATGTGGTGGATGTGGATGGAGCCGGGGACAGTGACAGCGCCCCCTTCAAGCAAAGAAACATTGCGGTGATCGACTTTCATTCGATTCACCGCGATACCTTTCACATTCTGCACAGTAAAGACGACAACTTCCGCGCCGTACAGATGGAGGGCTATGCGGACAGTTTCCGGCTGATCGCAAATTTTCTCGCCTACATCGATTCGAAACTTTCGTGATTCGAAGAGAATCTCTCTCCCGGAGCACTAATTATGAATGCAGACGAAAAAAGCCGGATGGTCGCCGACCTGCAAGCCAGCCACAGCGCGCTGTTGCAATCGTTGCAGGGTGTGAGCGAACAAGATGCGCAGCGACACCCGGTGCCCGGTCGCTGGTCTGCACTGGACTGCGTGGAGCATCTGGTTGTGGCCGAGCAACAGCTATTCGCCCAAATACGGGGCGCGACGCAGGGCGAACCGGCGCCCGACAGCAAGCGTGAAGAACGCATTCGAAAATACGGCGCAGATCGCTCGCGGCCACTGCAGTCGCCGGAGGGGGGAGCGCCTGCCGGGCGCTACACATCCCTGGCCGCCGCTTTACACGACTTTCAGGCCGCGCGCTCTGTCACCATTCAGTTTGTGGAAAGCTGCGATGAAGACCTGCGCGCCCGCAGCGTCTCCCATCCTGTGTTGGGTACTCTCAATGCCTGGGAAATGCTCTTGACGATCACCGCCCATCCCCATCGCCATGCTGGGCAGATCCGCGAAATTCTGGCCGGTTAATCGAGCCAACTCAAGCCGGTTCCACAACCGCTGACATCGATCCTTTGGAACGGGGCAACCGCCGGTCGGGTCCATAACCCTGAATCTGGTCTCGCGCGAATTCGGCCTCGGCCAGTTCGCAGGTCATGATTGGTGTTCGCCCCGCCGCATCCACTTCCTGCGCATGTCGCAAAGCCTGTTCTGACGACAGGAAGAAAATTTTCTGCAGCATCTCAATCACATAGTCGTAGGTGTGGTCGTCGTCATCCAGCAGAACGACGCGGTACAGAGGGCTCTTGATGTCCTCGCGATGTACTTCGATTTTGGGAGAAGAGATGACCGTACTCATCAGAATTCCATTGTAATGTTCTGCGTATCGCGCAACCGGCGCACCAGTTGCCGGGCGGCATCCAGCACAGCCTGATCCAGGGGAATTTCCACCACCACGTCGGGACGCAAAAAATGCAAATAACCGGTGCGCACCTTCCGGCCCAGGGCCAGGGCATACAGAGCAAGCTGGAAATCGTAGTGCCGGGCGCGCGCCGCGACTTCGGCGGCGGTCACATCATCGGTCTTGTAGTCCACCACAATCAGCTGTCCTTCTTCCTCAAACCACAAGTCGATGGAGCCACGCACCAGCGTGCCGTCCACGTCCTGAATGAATTCCCATTCCCGCTCCGCGTGAGGCGAAGCGGCGGCGCGGATTCCCAGCGCACTGCGGCGGAAAGTCTCTGCCAGGGCTTCTGCTTCGTCGCTGAAAGTTCCCGGTTTTCCCGCCAGCGCTTCATGAACGGCGGAGCCGGTATCAGAGGCGGAATCCTTGTCCGCTGGCAGCGCCTCCGGATCAAAGCGTCTCCTGCGTAAAGCTCCCGACCAGCCGAGGTACCGTTCCCGATGGTATTTTTCGGGATCGTGCGCGAACAACGCCAGAGAAGTCACCGTTACGGTGGAGTCGCTTTGATCGCCTCGCGCGGGCGGCGCCAGGTCTTCCACCGGGTGTCTCATTACATCCGCGGCCTCGCTTGCTGGTTCAGTCGGCGCGGATTCCGCCGTCACCAGAACCGCAACCTCGTAGCTATCCCGTACCAGCAACCGCTGGCCTGGTCCCCCTTCCGCCACCCGGTAAAGATCGTTCACCTTCTTCGCCCATGCCTCAGGCTTGTGGCCGGCGGACCACGACATCACCAGATGCTCTTTGGCGCGCGTCATGGCCACGTACAGCAGACGGTTCTCTTCTTCCTTTTCGCGCTCCTTGATTCGCTCACTGTTGGCTCGGCACCACGAATCCTTCGCACCCTTCTTCTCGCCGCTCTCAGCCCACTTCAAACCCAGACCGTGCTCACGCGTGAAGTTCACCGGTTCCGTTTCTGTGCGTGAGCCCTTGTTCATGGCCACCACCATGGCCACGCCAAATTCCAGGCCCTTGGCGGCGTGCGTGGTCATCACCTGCACACAATTCCCCTGTTCTTCGTCGGCCAGTTCAATCTCGCTGGTCGCCCTGGCATCGCGCAGCTGCTCCACCAGCCGCAGGAATTGTACCGGCGTCATCTCTGCCCCTTTGGATCGCGCCAGGCTCAGGAAGCTCTCCGCATCGGGCGTGGGCTCCGGCACCGCGCGGGAAAGTATCCTGTCGAGTGGCAGGGCTCCGGTTTCGCTGCGCCAGCGTGCCAGCCTGGCGGCGAAGGCCCGCAGCTTCACCGCTTCGTCCGGCGCGATGCCCGCCATCTTCGTTTCATCGTGAAGCGCCGCGTTCAGTCCGCCAGCCAAAGAGTTGGCCGCCAGCCGCAGGGCCAGCAGTGTCTCATCCTTCACACCCGCCAGCGGCGAGCGTAGCACTGTGGTGAGTGAGATTTCATCGCGCGCGTTCGCCAGCACCGCCACCAGCGCGGCCAGATCCCGGCCTTCCCTCGATACCAGATAAGATTGTCGCCGCCCGCAAACATAGGGAATCCGGCGTGCGTCCAGCGCCCGTAATACCGGGTCCATTCCGTCCCGCGTGCGGCACAACACCCCAAAATCGCGGAACTCCAGGTTCAGTTCGTGCCGCAGCCCCAGGATGCGATGGGCAATCCAGCCCGCCTCGCGTTCCGCCCCTTCCTCCCGATCTTCATCCATCACCTGAATAATCTCAACGGACGGACGGCTCTTTATTTCAAACTTGCCGCGCGCCTCCAGTTCCCGTGGTTCAATGCCGGGCGCGCCGCGCAGCACGTCTTCCACGCAACGCAGAATTTGGGGGCGGCTGCGGAAATTATCTTCCAGCGGTGCCAGTTGCTTGCCCGCCTCTTCTATTTGTGAGCGATATGCCCGGAAGATATCCGGCTTTGCATGACGGAAACCGTAGATCGATTGATTCACGTCGCCCACACCAAAGAAAACGTCTTCTCCGCGGATGAGATCCACCAGTTGCTGTTGCTGCTCGTTGATGTCCTGATACTCATCCAGCATGATCTGCCGGAAGCGGGTGCGCAACCGCTCCCGCACCGGTGGGTGGTTCCGCAGCAGACTGATCGCGTTCCGTTCCAGATCGGCGAAATCCAGTCGCGCAATGGCGGCCTTGCGCTGCGCATAGGTTTCAATGAAGCGCTGGAAAATATCGAAGATCAACTGGCGATGTGGCGCGGTTCGTTCATCCCGCAACCCTTCGCGGAACGCGGCGACCCGTACCTCGCGAAGCTCCTCTATCGCTTTCTTGTGCGCAGCGGCTACGCGTCGCAGATTAGCTTTGTGCGAAAGCACAGACTCTGCGGTT
This sequence comes from Bryobacterales bacterium, assembly GCA_038229475.1. Classification (GTDB taxonomy): domain Bacteria; phylum Acidobacteriota; class Terriglobia; order Bryobacterales; family Bryobacteraceae; genus BOG-234. The sequence continues at coordinate 82,472 of JBBROK010000011.1, forward strand.
CCTTCGCGCTCCATCCGTTGTGCCCACACCCGCAGTTCGCCCAGTTCTTCGCGCTGCACCGGGCTGGCGGGTACCCATCCGGCGATTGCCTGGCGCAACTCCCCTGCCAGTTCGCGTGCCGTTACCAGAGGCCACGGGCGCGGCCTGTTGCGCACGTCCACAATCTCCATTCCCGCCGAACGAATTGCATCCCACGTGTTTAACAGATGCCACGCGATATCCGGCTGCGCCAGCGCCTCCATCATCGCCATGGTTTCGGCGGGCCGCAGTTCCAGCGTCTGGTCCAGCGCGCCCGACATGCACTCGCGCTGCAGGTCTTCCGCCTCGTACTGATCCAGCACAGCGAACGCCGGGTCAATTCCCGCTGCCACCGCATTTTCTTTCAACAGACGGGTACAGAAGCCATGAATCGTTGAAATCCAGGCATTGTCAACCTCTGCCTGTTTCGCCGGATTATGCGCAAACGCCGCTGCGATTTTCGCCTTCATGTTGGCTGCGGCTTTTTCCGTGAACGTGATCGCCAGAATGTGGCGCAGGTCGAAGTTGTGCCCCTCCACCAGCTGGAAGAATCGTTCCACCAGTACCGTGGTCTTGCCTGACCCTGGCCCCGCCACCACACAAACATCCTGCTGCCGCCAGGTGATGGCCTCCTTCTGCAGCGGGGTGAAATCAGCTTCCATACGACCCCGCAATCTGCGTCAATTCCGCCGGACGCTCTTCCACCCGGCAGGTGTCAGCGAAGTCGCACCAGCGACAGCGCGCGGCATCAGTGGGCGCAGCCTGAATTCGTCCCAGCATGAAATCCGCCAGTCGTTCACTCGCGCGCCTATAGGCGTCGTCTATCCAGTCGACCGGCAGCGGAATCAATTCGTCCACGCCCGGCGCATCACCCCATCCCACCATGCGGTCTTCCCGTACCGCCCAGAAAATCATGGCCGTGGTCTTCAGGCCCAGCCCGTCGCGTACCGCCCTCGCATAGAGTGGGCCCTGCAGGCTGGTTTGGCTATCCACCAGCTTGCGGACATTGTTCACCTTGCCCGCTTTGTAGTCGATGATGATGCAGCGCCCGTCCCCCAGTTCGTCGATGCGATCCACCCGGCAATTGGCTGTGATTCCACCTGGAAAGCCGATGGTGAGCGGCACTTCCACCAGCGTCTTTTCCGGCTCCCAGCGTTGCTTTGCCGCCACCTGCGCCGCAATGCGCCGCAGCGTGAGTCGCTCTACTTCAAGGCGATACCCGTTGGGCAGACGATGCCTGCGCACCGCTTCATCGAACGCAGTTTCGAACAGGGCGGGGAAATCCTGCGTCATATCCTCCTGCCAATGCTCCAGAGCTTCATGTAAAATCAGGCCACCGATACGCGCTTCCAGCCGTTCCTGCGGTCGTTGTGGACGTCCTTTTAACCCCAGCGTGCGATCCGCAAAGAACTGGAACCGGCATTGCATCAGTTTCTCGATCGACGTCAGGCTCACTATCTGATGGTGACCGGCCAACGCGTCCATCAGTACCGGGTTTTCAATGCGGCCCGCGCCGGCAACTGCAGCGGCCTCTGACCCACCCGCCGCGCGCACCGGACGCGCTTTCTCCCGCGGCATCTCTGCAACCAGTCGCGTCGGTTTCAACCCGCGGCCCGCGGCATCCTGTAGCGGAAACGTCAGAATCAAATGTTCCGTGGCGCGCGTTTGCAGGGCTTGCAGCAGCGCCATCTCATCCGCTTCCTCTTCCTCCGCGTTGCGCAGCGGGATGCCCTTGTTCCGCAAGCTGCGAATCGTTTCTTCACCCAGCAGCGCATTCGGTGTGTGCCGCTGCGGATACGCCCGGTCCGTAGCGCCGCACACGATGAGCGCCCGCACATCCCACTGGCGTGCTTCGTAGGCTTGCAGTACATGCACCACGTCACGGCGATCATCCGGTGTTGCATACGTGGCACCCGAGAGCGTCTCGCGGGCGACATCCCAAAATTGTTCCAGCGTTACCGCTGCATGGTCAGAGGGCCAGAATGAAACTGCCTCTTCCACCGCGCTCAGCCACGCTGCAACCGCCGCCGGATGGCTGCGGGCGGTTTCCACTGTAAAAAAATCCTGCTCCCGGAACTGTAGCGGGTACAATTGCTCTGCCATGCGTTCAAAGCGCCCCAACCAGACTGCCGGAGTGGCCGGGCTCCCTGCCCAGCGCTCGGTTTTCAGACAGCTTTCCAACTGCCCGCGCAGCCACTCGGAATCACACAATCCCGCCAGAGCCTGTGCGCCATGCCCGGGCATGTGTTCGCGGACGCGGAAATCAAACCGGTCGAAATCGGTCGAGTGACCCCACCGCGGATGTGCGCGCAGGGTCTCCAGCGCGGTCTCAAACTCCCAGCCACGGAGCGCACCAGAGACCACGCCGGAAAGAAACACCACTGCCGGATGCGTCTGAAGGGGTTTCTCGAAATAGAATCGTGCCGGAATGCCAAACCGCTCAAATGTGGATTGCAGCAGGGTAGCGTAGGTCGCCGGGTCGCGCAGTGCCACTGCAATCTCGCGCAGAGCTACGCCGCGCGAGTGCAGTTCAATCACGCGCCGGGCGATTTCATCCACCTCCCGCTCGGCCGAAACCGCTTCCACCATTACCCGCTCCGGCGTACGCGCCGGCCCGCTCAGCAATTGATCCGAAGCGCCCAGTTGTATGGCCAGTTGCCGAACCGGGCGGGTTGCGTCGTTGTCGCCCAGCGTCAGGGTCAATTCGCCGTGTTGTGCCAGCGATCGCACCAGCTCACTTTCCACCGCACTAAACGCGAGGAAGCCATCCATGAACACGTGAATGGGCGAAGTATTGGCTGCCGCGCGCCGCAGCAGCCCCGCCCGGGTCATGAAGCCGCGCTCTTCCACGGTGCCGGCCACGGTTCGCCACACCCGCTGCAGAGCCTTCAGTTCCGGAGTCACAGTGCCGCGGATGGAATCTGCTGTTGCTCCGGCGTTTTCCAGGCGTTGCAGAGCAGCCAGGACCGTTGCCGCCATGCCGCGCGTCTCTGCAACCCTGGCGAACTCGGGCAGCTTCAACTGGCGCAGTGCATCTGCCACCATCGCCTGTAGCAGGCCGGTTGGAATCAGTTTTGCGTCGCCGGCGCGTTCCGCTGCAAAGCGGCTGAGGCTCATTACGGCATTCGGTGGAAACACCGCGCCATCGCGCGCCAGTTCATGGCGCAGATGCCGCACAAGGGTAGCTGTGGGGACAACCAGCCGCGCTCCCGCGCGATTCACCGCCAGCGCTTCGCGGAATTCCGCGAGCACAACCCGTGTTTTGCCTGTGCCGGCCGCGCCACGAATCAACCGCATGTGCAATCTAAGCCAACTGGCTCAGAACCCCCGCCCGCACCACCGCCTGTGGCACCAAACGCGCTGCAAGTGTGCGTTTCTGCCGCAGAGTATCCAGGGCTTCAAACGGCGTTTCGTCCAGCCGCAGCACGCTAACATCGGCCACCGCGCCGGGTTCCAGCGTCCCGATCTTCTCGTTGAACTGCAGCATCCGTGCCGGGTTGGCGGTCACGGCTTCCATCACTCTCCCCAGCGGCATTCCCAGGTACAGGAACTTTGCCATCGTGGTCACCAGATCCTGTAACGTGCCGTTCGGTCCGGTATGCGCCCGGTGAATGTCAGTGGAAATAGTATCCGGAAACCAACCATGCTCTGCGGCTTTCTCCGCCGTCTCCCATTGCAGATGGCCGCCGTGCGCGAAGTCCGTGTAGATACCGCGGTTTTTCAATTCCAGAATCTGCGGCAGTACCTTTCCATCCGCTCCCAGCAGGCTGGGGCCCGAACGTGGCGGGTTGTAGGGATGCGTCAGAATATCGCCCTTCTTCAGCATGTCCAGCAGCCTCCGCTGGTTCGACCAGTGCATCATGATGGGCACACCGGTGGCGTCGGCAGCCTCTCGCGCCTGCGCCAGCACGCCCGCATCGTGGTCCAGTTCTTCGTCGCGTCCGTTGATGCGCACCTTGATGCCCAGTATCAGCCCGGGGTTGTCCTGAATCACCTTCGCCGTGGCTTTGGCATCGATCAGTTTCGCGTCAATGTAGATCTCATTCGTCACCACTAACCCGATCAACGAAATGTTGATCAGAGCCCGCACCCGCGTCTTCGCGCGCGCAATCACATGTTTGCGGAAGCCCGCAAAAGTAGATGCGCCCGCTGAACCGGCGTCCACAATCGTGGTCACGCCTTTCGGAATCCCCACCAGGTCCGGATCAATCGAAATCGGAATCACGTCGTCATACACGTGGCCGTGAATATCGATCAAGCCGGGTGTTACCAGCCGCCCGGCGGCGTTGAGAATCGTTTTCGCGCCGATGGCATTCAACGCCGGACCCACCGCTGCGACCCGCTCGCCGCGAATCCCTACATCCATCACTGCGTCCACACCGAGAGCCGGATCGAGCACTCTTCCGCCGGTGATCAACAGGTCGAAGGGAGGGTCTGCCGCAAACAGAGGGAGTGCCCAGGCCGCAGTGCCGATGTGCCGAAAGAAGTCGCGACGTTGGAGCATAGACACTCAATCATCCCGCAATCTAAAACGTAAACCGCAACTGGAACCGGAACGTCCGTCCGTCGTTCAATGTATTTGTGATCTGTCCGAAGTTCGGTGAACTAATCGAAAACCCCGGTTCGGCGAATTGCGGCGTATTGAAAAGATTGATTGACTCCGCGCGCAGGTTCATCTGCCATTCGTGCGGCAGCTTCCAGTTGCGCGAAAGCGAAGCGTTGATATTGGCGATCTTGCCCCGCCGGAAAGTGTTGCGTCCCAGGTTGCCCGCCAGCTCCTGCGGCGCATTGATATAACGAAATGCCGACCGGGGAAGCTGCTGCACCGAGGTATCGGGGTTTCCGATGGTACGTCCCAGAATCGAGGGATCGAGGATCGTCGGACGGTCACCCACTGTGCCGTCCACATTACCCGTGCCGGGGCCGTCGCTGCCCGTGTCAACAATGAACGGCGTCCCGTTTTTCAGCAGGCCCACTGCATTCACGCTCCAGTCGCGGGTGATTTTCGATGTCCATCCGCCGTGCGCCCGCGGCAGATCATAGTTGGCCTGCACCAGCAATGCGTGGGGCTGGTCGAAAGCGCTCAGTGCCTTCAGGTCATTGTGGTTTTCGAATTCCGTCTGCGCACCTGCGCGGCGAGCGTCCAGAGCGGCACCGGTGGAGTTGTAATCGGTACCCAGATCAATCGCCTTGCTGAACCAGTACGACGCGTTCAGGGACATGTTGTGCCAACGCGGAACCGTCAGCGTAACCCGCGCCGCATCGTAGTACCCGCGATTAGCGTTGTTGAGCAGATCCTGCTCCAGTTTGGTGGGGTCAGCGCGGCGTTGGTTGATGGTGGCGGTGGTGAGCGGGATGCCCGGCACCGGCTGCGCCCGATTCAGCAGATAGGACGCGAACAGCTTTACGGAACGGCTGCCCACGTAGCCAAGTTGCAGCTTCCAGTTGCGGGCCAGTTCGCGCTCCCACGTCAGATTGTATTGCTGGGAATAGGGCGTAGCGAGGTCAGGACTCACTACGAAATCGGTGGTGGGGGTACTTCCCAGGTTTAACAGATTCACACCTGCCAGCGGATTTACCAGCGACGGTGCCTGAATGGCCAGCCGGATGCTGCTGGGAGCACGAAAACGATCAAAAGCAAAAGTCGCCGGGAATATCTGCCCGAACATGATGCCGTAAGCAATCCGCAGTGTGCCGCTGTTGGCCGGCATTTTCCAGGCCAGGCCAGCCGACGGAGCCAGATTATTCCAGTCGGATTTAAACCGCAACTGGCTGCGCCCGGTAACGTCGCCGGGCACAGTGAGGGGTTCGTAACGCAGGCTGTAATTGATGGTGAGCGAGTTGGAGACGGCCCAGCGGTCGCCCGCATACGCCTGGCCATCCCAGTTGCGGAAACCGCGATAGGTAGTGCCCAGCGCGATCGTGTAGGAAGAAGGCGCGCCCAGGCGGAAATTGGTAATGCCATCGCGGCCGAAATCACTCCGGTACTGGAAAATTCCCAGACCGGTCTCGTCCTCGGTTCCGTTGAACCGCAGGCGGTTCGCCGTAAATCCGGCGCTGAAGGAATGGCGTCCCTGCTGGTGCGAAACCGAAGTCGCATAGCGGAACCGCGTTTGTCTGCGGTTGAGCGGGATGGTGGGATTCGGGCCCAAAATGCTGAAGCCCGTAACGGTAGTGGTAACCGGTGCGTCGGCTGTGGCGGAAAGCTTCGTAGCCTGACGGTCCAGGCCCAGGGACGCATCCAGAATTGTACGCGGGCTGAGCGCCCGGTTCCACGAAATCCGCGCCGCATGTGATATGTTGCGCGTGTTCGGGTTCGATCCACGAATCAGCTGGAATGCCTGCACCGCCTGCGAAGTAAAGGCGTAGCGGGTGGAGAGTGTCTCCCGCGACCGAAGTTTCTGTGTAATCTGCCCGGTCACCGAATCGGTGTTGATGGTTTGCGGCGCGTTGGTGTTCAAGGCGCGCGCTGCGATATCGGGGCGGTTGGGCAGAACATTGGGAAAGCCGTCAATAGCCCTCTGGACCACGGCCCGTGTTGCGGCGTCCGTGGCCAGCGGCGTCCGTTCATCCGGCAGCGGAATCAGCACGTTGCCATTCACGTTGCCCCGGTTCTTCTCCTGGGAGCCGTTGAAAGTGAAGAATGCGCCGCGCCACAACTCCAGGCCAAAGGCCGCGCCGTACTGGTTGGTGCGCGCCGGCTGCACCTTGCCCACCTGGAAGAACGACCGCGCGCTGAACACGCTGTTGTTGTGATTCCAGAAAAGGCTGCCGTGGAAAGTCGTTCCGTTCTGCGCCGCCGCGTGGAGGGGCATCCGCGGTGCGTTGCCAAATTCGCTGCCAAAATACCCACGCTCACTGCGGAACTCCTCGAACGTGGTCGCGGTCACACCCACGCGGCGGTTGAGTTCACGCGCCGCGTTGGTATCCACCTGATTGAACTGGACGTTTTCGTTGCGTCGGGCTTCGCCCTGCGCCGTGTCCGTCTGTCCCAGCAGGTTGAGTGAAGTCCGGTTCGCCGCCACGCCTGTCTCGGCGCCCGCTGCGGGCTTGTCTTCGGCAGCGTTGTCTTTTTCCGCTGCCGGAGTGGGTGCCACCAGGGGCGTTGAAGAAGACGTGTTTTGTTGGCCCGCAAGCGCGGCTGCGGCAAAGAAAGTCAGAAAGAGAAGTTTCATTTGGTTTGAGATTTGCTTTCGCTGTTCAGTACTGTCCGGGTCACCGAGTTGGCCACTCCGAACATCCGCGCCCACTCCGCGTCTCCCAGTGCCGCCCGCAACCGGTCCTGGGCGCGCTGCCAGCGGGGGTGGGCGACATTCAGTAGCTTGTGGCCGGAGGGGGTGAGTTCGAAGCCCCGTTCCCGCTTGTCGTCTGTAACGGCCAGCTGAATCCAGCCTTTTCGTTTCATCAGGCTCAGATTGCGGGAAAGTGTGGTCTTGTCCAGAACCAAAATGCCCGCCAGAGTGATCTGACTGATTCCAGGCCGCCGGTTCAAAACGGCTAGCACCGAGAACTGCGGACCTTCCAGCAGACCATGAAACTCTTCAGCGTAGAAATGCGACACGGCACGTGCGGCCCGCCGCAGAGTGGCGCAGGCACAGGCGAGGTCGGGAATTACTTCCTCCGTAGCGGGCCGGGCGGCTGTTGGTTGCATCTGCAACCAATCACCATAACACGGTCTGGGTGCCGGGGGGGGGCGCAGCCACGTAAACGCTATTCTCAGAGAAGGAGTCGCAGCGATGGAAGTGCATTTCACGCCGGAACTGGAAGCCAGGCTCACGGGCGCGGCAGCGCAGAAGGGCCGGAACCCGGACGAACTGGCGCAAGAAATTCTTTCCCGGTATTTCGAGGAAGAAACCCGCTTCGTTGAAGCCGTGAAGCGCGGTGAAGACGCATTGCAGCGCAGCGAGTACCTGACCCATGAAAAGGTCGGCCAGCGCCTACAGCGCTTTTTGCAGCCTTGAGGCAAATCCGAAGGTCAGCACCGGCGGCAGACTTCGCAGGACTCGCCGTGAAGCCCGCCATGCTCCTCATGCGCCGCGAAGCGCCCGCTGGCCGGTAAAACGCAGACGCATCATGGATCGTTCTTTAGAATGGAAGTGTGACCCCCGTCAGTGGCGTAGAAGGCCCGCTGGAAACCGCCCCGTCGCTTGACGAGGGTTTCGCCCACCTGCTTGCCTCCATCAATGAAGCCCGCCCCGGAGGCGACCTCGCGCTGGTGGAAAAGGCATGGGTATTCGCCTGCAAGGCCCACGACGGTCAGGTCCGCGCTTCCGGCCTGCCCTATATTGTTCATCCCCTGGCCGTGGCGCAAATTCTCTGCGATATGCGCATGGATGTGGTGGCCATCGCCACAGGCCTGCTGCACGACACGCGCGAAGACAACAAGAACGTGACGGCGGCACAGATTCAATCCATTTTTGGGGACGACGTGGCCCGCTGCGTGGATGGAGTCACCAAGCTTCGCAAACTGAAAATCCGAAATGCGGAAGACGAGCAGGCGGAGAATTACCGCAAAATGCTGCTGGCCATGGCCACCGATATCCGCGTCATCATCGTGAAGCTGGCTGATCGTCTGCACAACATGCGGACCCTGGGCGCACTCTCGCAGGAGCGTAAGGAACGAATCGCGAAAGAGACGCTCGACATCTACGCGCCAATCGCCCACCGCCTTGGTATGGGCAAGGTGCGGGGTGAACTGGAAGATCTGGCGTTCCGTTACCTGGAGCCGGAAGCGGCCGGGGAGCTGGAACGTACCATCGAGTCCCAGCGCGGCGAGAACGAAGCTTATCTGGAAAAGTTGCGCGTGAGCGTAGAGGCAGACCTGCGGCGCGAGGGCATTCCGGCCCGCGTGGAAGCTCGGATGAAGCGGGCTTACTCGGTGAACCAGAAACTGAAGCGGCAGAAGATCAGCATCGATCAGGTTTATGATCTGCTGGGCCTGCGCATCATAACCGACTCGATGAAGAACTGCTACGGTGCGCTGGGCGTGATCCACAGCCAGTGGCGGCCTGTGCCCGGGCGCATCAAGGATTTCATCGCCATGCCGCGTCCCAATTTGTACCAGTCGCTGCATACGTCGGTGGTGGGCCCGGAAGGCAAACACTTCGAAATTCAGATCCGCACAGACGAAATGCATCGCGTGGCCGAAGAAGGCATCGCGGCGCACTGGAAATACAAAGAAGGCAAGAAGGGAATGCAGGACGACCAGCGCATTGCCTGGCTCCGGCAACTGGTGGAATGGCAGCGCGAGATGCACAAGCCGGAGGATTTTCAATCCACTCTGGCAATGGAGCTGGCACCGGACGACGTCTACTGTTTCACTCCCAGGGGCCGCGTGATCGCCTTGCCCACCGGGGCCACTCCCATCGATTTCGCCTATGCGGTGCACTCGGAGGTGGGCAATACCTGTACCGGGGCGAAAGTCAACGGACGCATCGTTCCCCTGAAGTACGAACTGCAGAACGGCGAAGTGGTCGACATCATGGTCCAGGCTGGCCACAAGCCCAGCAAAGACTGGCTGTCGATTGTCCGCACGGCGCGGGCACGCAACCGGATCAAGCATCTGATCACCGCCGATGAGCGCGAGCGGTCCATTGAAATCGGTCGTAAATATCTGGAGAAAGAAGCCCGGCGTATGGGCGTTCAGATGAGCCGTCTGCGCGACGAAGATCTGGAGCGTGTGGCCGCCGAATACGGTTGCGGCAAGGTGGACGACCTTTACAGTGCGCTGGGGTTTGGCCGCTATTCCCCGCGCCAGGTGCTGCAGAAGGCCGCGCCGGAGCAGACCGACCCGCCACCGCCACCAGCGACTGAATTACCGGCAAATACCTTACTGCCTGCGCATGATGAATCGGCCATCCGCGTCAATGGCGTGGGCGATGTCATGACCTACCGCGCCAACTGCTGCAAACCCATTCGCGGCGACTCCATCGTCGGCTACGTAACCCGCGGCAAGGGCATTGCGGTGCACTCGCGCCTGTGCAGGAACGTGCATGCGTTGTCGATCGATTCCGAAAGACGCGTGGAAGTGGAGTGGGCGCGCAACGCGGAGGAAACTTTCCCGGTTCGCGTGCTCGCCCATACCGATGACCGGCCCGGGCTACTCTACCAGCTGGTGGCGATTCTGGCCAACGAACACGCCAACGTTCGCAGTCTGGAGGCCAAGACAGACTTCGGTCACACCAGCGACGCCGCGCTGATCGAAATGACCATCGACGTAAAAGACAAGAAGCAGCTCGACAAGCTTTGCGCTGCTATGCGCCGGGTTTCCGGCGTGCGCGATATCGAACGGACTCCCCACACATGACGACGCAACTTAGCACCGATCCCGAACACATCGCTGTATCGAAATCCAAAGGCATTGAGCTCGACTGGAAAGACGGTCACCACAGCTCGTTCGATCTGGAGTATTTGCGCGACTGGTGCCCCTGTGCCAGCTGCACCGGAGCCCACGGAACTACTCCCCGTGAGAAAACCTCACCCGGCAACGGCGGGCCTGCCGGCAACCCCTTTCAGATGTTCCAGTCACGCCTGCGGATGGAATCCATCGAGCCGGTGGGAAGCTATGCCCTGCGCATCATCTGGAATGACGGGCACTCCACCGGAATATACTCGTACAGTCATTTGCGTTCGGTATGCCCCTGCGCGCCATGCCGCAATGCCCGTGCTCAGGCTTAGGAATCGCCATGTCGAAAAAAGTAGCCATTGTTGAGGATGAAGCTGAGCTCGCAGCGCTGATTGAGTACAACCTGACGCGCTCAGGCTTTGAGACCCGCATTCTGGGCGGGGGCGCGCTCACGTTGGAAGAACTGGAACGCTGGCACCCCGATCTGATTGTGCTGGACGTCATGTTGCCGGGTCAGGATGGCTTCGAAGTCTGTCGGCGCATCCGGCGGCATCCGAAGATGGCGCGCATTCCGGTAATTTTCCTGACCGCCCGTTCCGACGAGGTGGATCGCGTGCTCGGTCTGGAACTGGGCGGCGACGACTATATCACCAAACCCTTCAGTCCGCGGGAGCTGGTTGCCAGAATCAAGGCCCATTTGCGCCGGCTGGAACCATCCGTCGGGGAACCAGATGACGAGTTCGTCGCCGGCCCCTTTCGCGTGGACCGCGCGGCGCGCCGCATTTTCCAGAACGCGCGGGAAGTGCAGCTCACTTCCACCGAGTACAAGCTGCTGGAATTCTTCCTCACCCACGCAGGGCACGCCTGGCCGCGCGAGCAGCTGCTGCGCCGCGTGTGGGGTGAGCAGCACTTTGTCACCCCCCGCACCGTAGACGTGCATATTCGCCGCCTGCGGGAGCAGATCGAAGAAAAACCGGATGAACCCGTGTGGCTGGTTACGGTGCGCGGTTTCGGCTACCGTTTCGAGGTTTAAGACACCATGACAGCCCGAATTTTTCTGAAACTGCTGGGCGGTATCTGCTGCCTCATCGCCATGACCCTGATCGCCGCTGATCTGCTGGGTACGCGCGCCGCCGAGAGCTATTTTGTCGAGCACCTGAAGGGTGAACTGGAAGCCAAGGGCCGCGTATTGATGAAGTCGCAGGCCATGGCCACGCTGGATGCCGCAAAGATTCGGGAACTGGCCAAAGCCGCCGGAGCCCGCCTTACGCTGGTGGCGCGGGATGGGCGGGTGCTGGCTGAATCAGACGCCGAGCCCGCTTCCATGGAAAATCACAGCAACCGGCCAGAGGTACGCGACGCCATCGCAGGCAAGGTGGGATCGGTCACCCGCCGCAGCCCGACTCTGGGCGTCGATTTTCTATACGTGGCGCTGCCGGTGCCGGAAGGTGCACTGCGTCTGGCCATGCCTCTCTCCGCTGTCCAGCAACAGATTAGTGTCATCCGCTACCGCATTCTGCAGGGCATTGCGATCGCTTTTCTTCCGGCTGTGTTGCTGGCTGCAATTCTTTCCCGGCGTCTGGCCGGGCGTCTCAGTGAGATCACCAACTATGCCGCTGAACTGGCCAAAGCCAACTTCGACGCGCGCCTCCGCACCAATGGCAACGGCGAACTATCCCTGCTGGCGCGAGGGTTGGCAGAGACCGGTGCCCGAATGGAAAGCACCATTCGCCAGTTGCAGGAAGAACGGGCAGAACTGGAAAAGCTGGAACGCATCCGCAAAGATTTCGTGATCAATGTGTCGCATGAGTTGCGCACGCCGCTGGCCTCCATTCAGGGTTACACGGAGACGCTCATTGATGGTGCCATTGATGACCGCGAGAATAATGTCCGCTTCCTCCACATCATTCGCAACAACTCGGAACGCCTGACGCGGCTGACGGCTGACCTGCTGACTCTTTCCCGCCTCGAACTCCATACCCAGGAACTGCGCTTCACTTCCTGCCGTGTAGACCACCTGGTGGCAGATGTGGTGGACACGGTTCGCCCCATCGCCATGAAGCGCCGCATCTCCATGCGCTACGAGGTGGGACCGCCCGGCCACGAAGTCTTCTGTGACCGCGAGGCCTTCTACCAGATCATGAGCAATCTGCTGGATAATGCCGTGAAGTACACCAGTGAGGGCGGCGGTATTGTCGCCGGCTGGACGCCGCTGGAAAAAGACGGCGCTCAGTGGGTCGAATTTTACGTTCGGGATTCCGGCTTCGGCATCCCGCCGGAAGACCAGCCCCGTTTGTTCGAACGGTTCTACCGCGTGGATAAGGCCCGCAGCCGGGAACTTGGCGGCACCGGGCTGGGTCTGGCGATCGTCAAACATCTGGTGATGGCGCACGCCGGAGAAGTTCGGGTGGAAAGCGAAGCGGGCAGGGGCTCAACCTTCTTTTTCACGCTTCCGGTGGATCATACCCAGATTCCGGCCGAGCAGCCGACTTCTTCCGCTATTCATAACGTCTTAACCGCACTGTAACGTTTGCGCCGCTAGTCTGAAAGAGTGAACAAGCGAATCGTCCTGATAGAAGATGACAGCGATCTTTACGCTCTGCTGAAGTACAACCTGGAAAAAGAGGGGTTCATCTTCGCCGGTGCCCAAACCGGTCGCGGCGCGCTCGACTTGTGCCGAAGGGTACGGCCCGACCTCATTCTGCTGGATATCATGCTGCCCGATTCTGACGGGCTGGATATTTGCAAGGGCATCCGCAATGACCGGGAACTCGCCAACACGCCGGTAATCTTCCTCACCGCGCGGGCTTCGGAAACCGACCGTATCGTGGGTCTGGAACTGGGTGCCAACGATTACATCGTGAAGCCATTCTTTATCCGCGAACTAATTGCCCGTATCCGGCTGCAGTTCCGCACGCAGGCACCGCCGGCCAGGACGCTGAAGGCGGGCGGCGTGGAACTGGATCGCAGCAGTTGCCAGGTACGCCTGCACGGTGAATTGCTGGCGCTCACCGCCACCGAGTTCCGTCTGCTGGAGTATCTGATGAGCCGCCCGGGCAATGTCTTCAGCCGCGAACAACTGCTGAATGGGGTGTGGGGACAGGACAGGGCCATTACGGATCGCACGGTGGATGTCTACATTCTGCGCCTGCGGCAGAAAGTGGAAAGCGATCCCGCAGCCCCGGAACTGATCCATTCCGTGCGCGGATTCGGTTATTCCTTTGAGCCGCGGGTATCCCTTGATGCCTCTGCGGAAATGGATGCGCCTCCTGAAATCGTGGCGCAAGCCCGCCTGGAAGCTACCGTATAAGACCTCTGTGTTACTCTGACCGAGGTGGCTACCGATCTCATCGAGATCAACGCTTTTGAACCTTCGGCAGAGTGCCTGGACAGGGCTGCGGCTGCGATTGTGCGGGGGCAGGTGGTGGCTATTCCCACTGACGCCCTTTATACCCTGGTAGCTGACCCCTTCAATCTGCGTGCTGTCAATCAGGTTTATAAGGCCAAAGGCAGGCAGATTCACCGTTCGCTGCCGTTGCTGGTGCGCGACATGCTGATGGTGGAGGAACTGACGCCGGAGATTTCGCCTCGCTTCCGTTTACTTGCCCGGCGGTTCTGGCCTGGTCCTTTAACCCTTATTGTGACCGCTTCGCCCAGTGTGCCGTTGCGCGCTACCGGCAATACCGGTCGCCTGGCGGTTCGCCAGGCGAAATCGCCGGTGGCAGATGCTTTGATTGGCCGCCTCAACCAGCCCCTCATATCCACCAGCGCCAACATCACCGGGAGCCCCACCTGCCGCAGCGGCATTGACGTATTTGGCATGATGGATGGCCGCGTCGATCTGGTGCTGGATGGCGGCAGTTGTGAAGGTATGGGCGCCAGCACGGTGGACATCACCGGTCCCGCCTGGCGCATGATTAAAGAAGGCGCTGTTACCGAGGCGGAAATTGCCGCCTGTCTGGAATCGGAAGATTAAGTCGCTCGCTGCGGGCTCTGTATGCGCTTCGTTTAGTACCGGAAGCGGAAGGAGACCTGTAGCCGCCTCGCGTTTGTGCCATCGGGCGCGGACCCATCGTTGTTGGCCACCTTGAAATTGCTGGCGGCAGTGAGGACGACCGGCGTATTCTGCAGCGTTGTATTGGTCGTCGCGCCGGCCGTATAAATCGTATTGAAGTAGCCGTTGAAGTTGGTCCGGTTCAAAAGGTTGAACGCTTCACCAATCACCTCGAACACCGCACGCTCGCGGACGCGGAAGTCGCGGGCCACACGAAGATCAACCCGGTAGTTGGGGGCACCGTAGATACTGTTGCGCTCAATGGTTGGCAGCTGATTGCGGTCACTACCGGCACCTTGTCCGCGCAGGCCGCTATATCCGTTCCAGGTATTGCCATCGGCACCAAGGAACGGCAGGGATGGAATGTTCAGAATAGCGGAGATGGGCCGTCCGGATTCCGCGCTGAAGATGGAGCTGAAGCGGATACCGTTGATCAGCTTCGCCCCCGCACCCCGCGAGGTCAGCTTCGGCTCCCAAACGCCATTCAGCACCAGACGATGGCGCTGATCGGTGGAAGCGGTCCCGCGGTTGTTGGAGAGATTAAACTGATCGGCGAATGATCCGCCGCCAAACGCTCCTTCCACCCCGCTACCGCCGCCGTCGGCGCCACCGCCGGTCAGGCTTTCCGCTTTGGCCAGCGTATAGCCGGCGGTGAACAGCCAGTTTCGCGAGTAGTGTTTTTTTACTTCCAGGAACATCGCGTTGTACCAGCTCTTGCCCAGGGAGTTGGCTACCGTGATGGCGCCAAAACCCGGATTGGGGCGGGAGAGATTGTTGGATTGATTTATACCCGCCGCCGTGCGGATGACGCCGGCTACGTAGGGTACCTGAAAGGAGGATCCGTCGGGAAGCTGATAGGTGCGGGTAAACCCGGGGTTGGGAAGGTTGGCATCAAAGCTGGTTTCGAGCCGGTCTCCGGAAGTATGGATGAAGCTCGCACTGAGTACGACGTCCTTGCCCAGTTGCCGCTCCATGGCCACATTGAAGTCCTGAATACGCGCCTGGCGGAAGCTGCTGTCCAGACGGAAGACAGAGCCGGAGGCGGCGGCGGAAGCCGGAATGGAAGGCAGTATCGCCGGGTACAGGGGTCCGGTCGGATCGGTGGGCTGAAAGGAAAGAGCGATCAGAACTTTGGAGGGATCGCTCAGACCGGTCTGCGCCAGTGCATTCTCAATGAGGCCGTTCGGCGTACGGGCGTAATACAGGGCATAACCGCCGCGCAAGACAGTCTTGCCGTTGCCCGCAATATCCCACGCCGCGCCGGCGCGGGGACCGAAGGCTTTGTGGTCCGTGGGAATCGAAAGGGATTGCGGAATAGCCGGATTCGGGTTCACCGGAGCGGGCACGAACTGATAGTCGTAGCGAACTCCATAGTTCAGCGTCAGCCGACGCCTGATCTTCCATTGATCCTGAATGAACAGCGCCGTATCCACGGTGGCGAAGGGGATTCCTGAGACGCCAAAATTCTGGTTGTAGCTGGTGTAGTTGCGGGCGGTGGGGTCTACCAGATCGCGGCCAATTGCCAGCGCGGTGGCGTATGTGTACTGGCCTCCGAAGAGCCCGGGGTTGTCCACGCCATCATGCACGCGGTTCACCTCGCCGCCGAATTTGAAGATGTGTCCGTGGACGTTCCACGAGTAGTTATCGATGAACTGGTAGCGACGCTCGTCCGGGTATGCGGGGCGCTGCAGGAAGGTGGCGCGGCCGAACGAGAACGGGTTGCCGCCGAAATTGATGGTGGTCTGGGGCGGTGGCTGGTCTGCGAACTCGAATTCGAAATCGCGCCCATACTGCGTGCGGAACTCGTTCACGCGGCTGCCGCCGAAGGTGCTCGTCAAACGCGCATTCAGACTGTCTACCCGCACATCGTCTGTGCCGTTGCGACCCACGTTGGGCAGAACCAGCGACGACTGGATGGCGCGAATTCCGCTGGAAGTGAGATGGTTGTAAAAAAGCGACAACGTATTGGAGGGGTTGAGCAGGTAATCGGCCTTCAAAAGGCCCAGGTACTGGTTCAGATTACGCGTCTGCGTGTTGCCCGGCGCCCCATTCGGAAACTTCGATTTGAGAAAGGCCGAACCAATCTGGAAAGCCTTCAGGTCTATCGCGTACTGATCCTGCTGGGTCTGCGTGGCATTGGCGGGAAGCGACGGTCTGCCCGAGGTCAGAACCCCGTTCAGGTCTTCGATCAGGATCGGAAAGTCGTGCAGCTGCTGGTCGTAATTGGCAAAGAAAAAGAGTTTGTCATGGATGGCGGGACCGGCGATGGAACCACCGAACTGCTTGCGGTTCTCAGGAGGACGGATGGAAGCCAAGGGATCGCGGGCCTGAAAGTTCTGGTCGCGGTAATAGTAAAAGCCGTCGGCGTGCAACCTGTTCCCGCCGGAGCGGATCACGGTATTAATGCTGCCCCCGGAGGCGCGACCGAACTCGGCCGAGAAGGCGCCCTTGCCCACCTGAAATTCCTGCACCGCATTGGCAGAGACGCTGGAGGCAATTCGCGTACGCCCGCGTGGCTCTGAGAAATAGGCCTGGTTGTCGTCGTTGCCTTCAATCAGATAGTTGTTAAAATTACCCGAGGCGCCGTGGAACGAAAGCAGTCCGAAGCGCCCGTCGCGGGCGATACCCGGGGAGAGAAGGGCGAACTGATCTACCCGGCGGCCATTGATGGGCAGATCCTGAATCTGCCTGCGGTCCACAAGGTCCGTTTCCGCCGTCTTCGACGTATCAATCAAAATGGAGTCTGTAACGGTGATGGATTCGGTTACCAGGCCAACCTCCAGGCGAGCGATCACCGTGGCGGAAGCGCCCACACTAACCGCCACGTCTTTCTGCTCTGTGGTACGGAAGCCCTCGCGGGAAACCCGAACCAGATACAATCCGACCGGCAGTACCGGCACGGAGAACGCTCCGGTGGCGCTGGATGCCGTAGCGCGGGCGAGTTGCGTTTCCAGGTTGCGGACCATTATTGCCGCGTTGGCTACTGACTGGCCGGAGGAGTCAAGAACTGTACCGGTGATGGAACCGGTGCCGAGCTGGCTTTGTGCCAACAGCGACGAGACACACAACGACGCCGCGAACAATACTGTGTAAAGTTTCATAGGGTAATGCAAAGAATGACAGCCGGATGTGTCGATTACACGACCATCCTGTCAATTTCCGGTGCGGAAAAGAGTTACGGCTGCGTGCGCTGCCGGCGTTTGGCGCGGCGCAGCAGAATTTCGACACGGGTATCGGCGTCGGGGTGGGAATCAAGCGTAAAGTGCAATTCGGGAACGCGCCGCAGGTTCAGGCGCGTAGCCAGTTCATGGCGCAGGTAATTCTGCGCGTGCTCCAGACCTTTGAGAGCAGCCGTGCTGCTGCCTTCACTGGCGCTGATCTTGACATGCGCGTAGCGCATGTCGGCTGAAATTTCCACATGGGTGACACAGACGTCAATGAGGCGCGGATCGTCCATCTCATAGCCGATCAGCTCGCCCAGTTCTTCCCGCACCGCAACGGAAACACGCAGCGTACGATGTTGATCCATATCTGCTTCCTACATCCACTCCACGTTGGTACGAACCAGCATGGGTCCTACCTGACCGGAGGCTTCTTCTTCCACTGCTTCCAGAATCTTCGCGGCGAAATCGCGGCTGGGCGAAACCACCGCCACCGCGATCACCGAGCTGTTGTGCAGTTCCTGATCTTCAATTTCGGCCACGGAAACATTGAACTTCGCCCGCAGCCGGTCTTTGAGACTCTTCACCACGTGGCGCTTCTCTTTCAGAGAATGCGCATGTTCCATGCGCAGTTCCAGAGTAAGTACGCCGAAAGCGGCCATGACCGAATGACTAGGCTACTTCCTGAGCCACGCGCTGCATCGTATAGGCTTCCATCACATCGCCCTGTTTGATGTCGCTGAAATTATCGATGGTGATACCGCACTCCATGCCGTTGCGGACTTCGCTGACGTCATCTTTGAACCGACGCAGCGAACCGATCTTGCCGGTGAAGACCACCACGTTGTCGCGCAGGATACGGACCTGCGAGTCGCGGGTAATGTTGCCGTCGGTAACCTGACAGCCGGCCACAAGACCGACTTTGGTAACACGGAAGGTTTCCCGGACGTCGGCCTTGCCCCGGAAGATCTCCTTGAACACCGGAGCCAGCAGGCCAACCATGGCCTTCTTCATTTCATCCACGAGTTCATAGATGATGGTGTGCAGGCGGATATCCACGTTCTCCTGTTCAGCCGTGGCCGAAGCGTTCCGCTCGGGGCGCACGTTGAAACCGATCACAATGGCGTTGGAAGCCGCGGCCAAATCCACGTCTGACTCGTTGATGGCACCCACACCGGAATGGATAACCCGGATGGTGACCTTGTCGGTGGAAAGCTTTTCGAGGGTATCGCGCAGCACTTCGGCTGAGCCGGCCACGTCGGCTTTTAGAATGATAGGCAGTTCCCTGACTTCGCCCGCCGCCATCTTTTTGTGGAGTTGTTCCAGGGTGAGGCGACCGGTCTTGGCCAGCAATACCGTACGTTCTTTTTCGGCGCGGTACATGACAATCTGCTTGGCCTTGGCGGTATCGGTAACAACCTGGAAGCTGTCACCGGCCTGCGGCAGTTCTTCCAGACCGAGCACTTCGACCGGCATGGACGGACCCATTTCGCGAACCTGAGCGCCGCGATCATCGATCATGGCGCGAACGCGCCCGAAGACAGAACCGCAAATGAAGTAGTCACCCACGCGGAGCGTACCGTCGCGGACCAGCACGGTGGCCACCGGACCACGTCCGCGGTCCAGTTTGGCTTCCAGCACGGTGGCCTTGGAGGGCCGCGCCGGATTGGCTTTCAGATCCAGAATTTCCGCCACCAGCAGAATCATTTCCAGCAGCAGTTCCAGATTCTCTTTGGTACGGGCCGAAACCGGCACCATGACCACATCGCCGCCCCAGTCTTCGGCCAGCAGACCACGATCAGCCAGTTGCTGCTTGATGCGGTCGGGCTGGGCATCGCCTTTATCGATTTTGTTGATGGCAACAATAATCGGCACTTTGGCGGCGCGCGCGTGGTCAATAGCCTCAATGGTCTGCGGCATCACACCGTCATCGGCGGCAACCACCAGAACAACGATGTCAGTTACTTTGGCGCCACGGGCACGCATGCGGGTAAACGCTTCGTGGCCGGGGGTATCGATGAAGACAATCTTCTTACCGTTCTTCTCGACGTGATAGGCACCAATGTGCTGGGTAATGCCGCCGGCTTCGCGGCCCGCTACATTGGCGCTGCGGATGGAATCGAGCAGTGAAGTCTTACCGTGATCCACGTGGCCCATGATGGTGACCACGGGAGGCCGGTGCGAACGATCAGCGGAATCTTCTTTGACTTCCACTTCAAACATGGCCTCTTCTTCGTAGGTGACGGTAGAGGTGGAAGCGCCGAATTCACGGGAAATCTCGGTGGCCAGTTTGCCGTCGAGTGTCTGGTTGATGGTGGCGAAGATACCGCGGTCCACCAGTTTCTTGATAACGAAGTTCGCCTTCACGTCGAGCTTTTCAGAAAGCTCTTTTACCGTGATGCCTTCGGAAATTGTGATATCGCGGCTGATGGGCGGCTGGCTGGAAGACTCGCGCCGTGAATGCGGACGCAGGACCTTTTCTTCAGCTTCATTACGGCGATCACGCGAACTGCGGGGCCGTTTGGGTGCCGGACGACGCGTCGCTGTATCGGGCGGAGGCGGCGGAGAGCCAGGGCCAAGCAGCGCCCCACGGGAGGTGGGATGCATGGGCCGGGGACCGGAAGGACGCATGCCCCCCGGAGCGCCTGGACGCATGCCGGGACGTGCTCCCATGGCGGGCTGGCCGGGGCGGGCCTGCCCCTGATATATCGGTTGACCGGGGCGCGGTTGTGGGCGAAGCGGAGCGCCGGGGCGGGGCGGGGGAGCCTGACCGGGCATGGGCGAACGCGGAGGCTGCTGGCTGAGCCGGGCCAGCATATCGGCGCGGGGCGGAACCACGGGACGGGCGGGAGGCTGTCCGGCAACCGGGCGGGCCAGGGGCTGCCCGGCCATGGGGCGGGGCGCGAAATGTGGAGCAGGGCGGGGGGCGCCGGGAACTGCGGATTGCGGTCGCGGTGGCGGCGGCGGTGCTAAAGGCACACCGGGGCGCGGACCCGCCTGCACGGAGGGCGGAGCCGAAGGCATGGGCTGCCGCGGGCCGGAAGGCAACGGCCCACCGGGGCGCAGCGGGGCCGACGGAATAGGGCGCGGCGGCGGCTGTGACGGACGGGGCGAAGCGGAAGGGGCCACCGGTGGTGGTGTAACCACGGGCGGCAGCATGGGATGCGAGGGCTGTGCCGACCTCGTCTCAACCTTGCGGGGTTCAGCAGCGTGGCGAGGTTCGACGGGCCGGGGCGCACCCGGCGAAGCGGAACGCAACCCCATGGGCGGCTGCAGTGGCGCACCGCGCGAGAGCAGTGGCGGCCGCAGTGGCATCACCCGCGGTTTATCTTCTTCCTTCTTTGCGACTTCGCTCTTCACATCTTCCGGAGGTGCAACGGAAGCGGGAGTCGTAACGGAAGCGGCGGGGGCTGCGGCTGGGGCAGACACCTCGGCACGCGCAACGGGCGCGGCGGCGCGCGGCGCGCGCTCAACCCGAGGCTCCGGCTCAGGGGGGGAATCCTCGTGCTCCTCCGGCCCGGTCAACTGCGGGCGCGGCGGGGGCTCGTTGGCAGCGGAGAGGTCCCCGCCATAGTAACGGCGAAGGCGATCTGCCAGGTCGTCATCAATGGAGCTGGAATGACTAAGCTTTTCGGTGGCACCGAATTCGGTAAGTTTATCGAGTACTTCTCTCGACTTCACTTCCAGCTGGCGAGCCAGCTCGTTTACGCGGATCTTACTCATACTGAAGCGGTTCGTTTCCTGCCTATCCCTGATTACTTTACACGCCAATCATTTCACTACACGAAGCGTACTTAGACCTCGGGCGCCGCAGGTTGTTCCTCTGTCGGCACCGCTTCGGCCACTGTAGGGGCTTCCACCGGTTCACTTATCGTAGCAGAAGCCGTATTTTCAGGCTCTTGCGCCGTCACCTCTGCTACCACGTCAACGGGGGAAGCTTCGACTTCTTCGCCGCCATCTTCCTGCCCATAGAAGCTGTTAATCGCGCTCTGGAGCTGATTGACCGCCTCGGTGTCAATTCCTTCCAGCGCTTCCAATTGCTCCGGTGTCATCGTGCCCAGCTTTTCCACTGTGCCGATACCGGCCTTCACCAGTGCATCCACCGTAGCTTCGGCCAGACCAAACTCCATGAGCGCGGAAAGGGGAGCACCCATATTGAGCGCCATTGCAGTCTGGGTTTCCTGACGCTTTTCTTCTTCGCTCTTGATGTCGATGCGCCAGTCCATCAATTTCGCGGCCAGCCGCACATTCTGGCCCTTCTTGCCGATTGCCAGCGACAGCTGCGTGTCGTCCACAATCACGTCCATGTGGCGATCACCGGTATCGAGAATGGTGACCCGGCTGATTTTGGCCGGGCTCAGCGCATGCGTGACGAAACCCACAGGCTCGTCAGAAAATTCGATGATGTCGATCTTTTCGCCGCGCAGTTCGCGGATGATCGACTGCACGCGCATACCCTTCATGCCCACGCAGGCACCTACGCTATCCACGTCGCGATCACGGCTTGAGACGGCAATTTTGGTGCGTTCGCCGGCTTCGCGGGCGCACGCCTTAATCACCACGGTGCCGTCATAAATCTCCGGCACTTCCTGCTCAAAAAGACGCCGCACCAGATCAGGGTCGGCGCGTGAAACCACTACGCCCGGACCCTTGGTGGATTTATCCACAATCTTGATGACGCAGCGAATGCGGTCGCCCACGCTGTAGCTTTCGAGGCGCGACTGTTCGCGCTTGGGCAGACGGGCCTCGGTCTTGCCCAGGTCTACTACCAGATCCAAACCTTCCACGCGCTTGATGGTGGTGTTGACCAGTTCGCCCACCCGATCCGCGTATTCCCGGTAGATGGTTTCGCGTTCGGCTTCACGCACTTTCTGGAAAATCACCTGCTTGGCGGTTTGCGCGGAGATGCGACCGAGGGCCTCGGTGGGACGCTGGGAGCGGATTACGCCGCCCACTTCGACCACGGGGTCGGTACGGCGGGCTTCGGCAAGGGTAATTTCCGTTACAGGATCCGCCACTTCTTCCACCACGTTCTTCACTGAATAGAGGCGAACAGCGCCGGTTTTGGCATCAAAATCAGCTTCGTAGTTTTCCAGGGTGCGGAAATGCTTACGAGCAGCCAGCAACATCGCATCGCGTACCGCATCCAGCACGATCTGCGGATCTATGCCCTTCTCTTTGCTGAGGATTTCGATTGACTGATAGATATTTTCCACGGGATAGGCCTCGGTGAATTTTCGGAAGGTTTGCCGCTACCACTCGAACTTGAGATTTGCGCGGTCAACCTGGGCGAAGGAAAAAGTAATCTGCTGGCCGCCGGGCAGGTCGACGGCGATAATCTGGTCGGTGGCACTGTCAGTGGCGCTGGCAATGACGCCGTCAAAGTGGGTGTGCTCTTTGCCTTCGGCAACGGCCAAAGGCTGCTTCAGTACCACTTTCATGGGCTGCCCCACGAAGCGCTGCCATTCCGGCCAGCAGCGCAGCTTGCGCTCCAGGCCGGGCGAACTGACTTCCATCTCATAGGTACCGGGAATGGGATCTTCCTCGTCGAGGAGGGTACCCAACTGGCGGGTCACGAGTTCGCAATCGCCGTGGGTGACACCGGTCGGTTTGTCGATGACCACACGCAGAAGCTGCTGGCGCCCGGAGCCTTTGAGATCGACTTCAACGATTTCAATGCCCTCGGAATCACCCACGCGGCGTGCGATCACTTCGACTTTCGCGATGACTTGCTGACGATTCATTTCAACTTTTCGGCGACAAGGCGGGGACCAATAAAAAAGTGGGCTTGAGCCCACTCTTCGGGTCCGACCTTCAGGTGACAGTATAGCAGAATTCCGGTAAACGCCTGGAGTGCATTCTGGAAAACGAACCCACCCTGGGGAGGTGCCCGGAGGCACCTCGACCGGGGCACCGGGTGGGAACCTAACCTGAGAATGACCCGAATTGAACCCGGATATGACCCGTTTTAACCCGAAAACAACCCGGTAAAAACCCGGAAATAACCCAGCGGAGAGATTTTCTATGTTGAAAATAAAGGAGTTCACTGGGTTAGCCTGGTGTTTTTTTCGAAATGCGAAACAGAATCATGACGAACGGAGTTTCCCCGCGATGCGATGACCTTACGCCTGAAGAAATAGCACGACCGGGAGTGGGTGGCCCTGCGCAAAGATCCACGACACACTGGAATTGGCCGTGCGATTGTTGGAGGAGTTAGGGTTAGCTTTCCCGAAATGTTTTCAGGGGTGTTGTGATCGCGTGATTCTGTGGTGGCGGAAAACCGGCCAGCGGCGCCAGCGGGCGCAGGGTGGTCGTATTTGGTCCTCAATGGTGATACATTGCGGCCACGGTATTCTGCATGGTCAAGAAGCTTACCAGGCACGGAAATAGTCCCGCGCCGGTGATTGATCGCCCGATCCTGGATCTATATGAACAGCACCGACGGAAAGCAGTTGATCATCGCGCCGTCGAAGCCCTGGGCCCGGCGTAAAAAGTTCGACGCTGTCCAAGAGTGGGTACACAAGAGATATGGAAAGGCCTTCCGGAAACTGGCCGGGTAAGCCGTCGGAAGTGACTTCATGGAGCCGGTTTTCCTGTCTTTGGACGAGGTCCTGGAGATCCACGAGCAGCAAATCGAGCGATACGGCGGATCTCCGGGACTCCGCGATGCCGCCGGACTCGAATCGGCGGTCGTCACTCCGCGAGCGACATTCGGCGGCGAATACCTGCGCAAGTCGATTCCTCGCGTCTGTCGATGGCAACAAATGAGTGGGTGCCAACGCGGCGATCACGTTCCTGCTGATGAACGACCGGGAGCCGGTTTTCGATGAGGAATTGGTCGATCTGGTCTTGTCGGTCGCCTCAAGCCGCCTCGCGAAGTCTGAACTGGCCGCAAGTTGCGGAAGCAGTAGGACTGGCAGTTGAGAACTTCCATTTTGGTATGGAAGCCTGTGGTGATTCCGTTGTTTCCGGTGAAGCCCCACATGGTGGCCAGTTCAACTGCCTTCGCGACCGGCAGCGGACCCCTTGGTTAGCGTCACTTCCGGGTTGCCGACAACCCGCTCGCCATCGGGAGGACATCTGAGGTTCGGCAGGTTCGGACTTCCTTGTACTGTAGAATGCCGGGATGCTCTCTCGCCCGCGTCGCGCATCCGTATTGCTTTGTTTTGCGTTCATCTGCGGATCCTGTTCGCGTTCCCCGTCGCCCGTTGCGGATACTGTGAAATCGATTGCCGATGCCTACTGGGAGTTCTGGCAGCGCACCAATCCCGAAATGGCCACGCAGTCGGGCGAGTATCGCTACAACGACCAGCTCTCTGAATATTCGATGGGGCATTACGAGGTAGTGAAGAAGGATGCGTTGGCACTGGCAGCACGCCTGAAGGCCATTGATGTGACGAGGCTGAATGAGGCGGATCGTCTCGACAGTGCGATCCTGGCGGGTACCCTGCGGGACCTGGTGCGATCGATCGACCTCAAGATGTTCGAGATGCCGGTGGAGCAGTTCTACGGCGTGCAAATCGCGATTCCGCAGATTGCGACTTATGCGCCGTTCGACACAGCGAAGCATTACGAAGACTACATCTCCCGAATGCACCGGATTCCAGGGCGATTTGAACAGTTGACCGCGACCATGCGGCAAGGCATGAAGGATAAACTCATGCCCCCCAAGTATCTGCTTGAGAAAACCGTGGTGCAGTGCCGCGACCTTGCCGATCCATCTGGTGAGAAGAATCCGTTCTCGGCCCCGGTGCTTCGCTTCCCGGGAGCAATTCCGGCTGCTGACCAGAAGCGGCTGCATGATGAACTGATAGCCGTGGTGGATGATGAAGTCCGGCCGGCTTACAAGAAACTGGAACGGTTCATCGCAACGGAGTATGCTCCACAGGGCCGACTGGACGAAGGCTATTGGGCGCTGCCGAATGGCGATGAGCGCTACCAGTTTAATGTCCATACTCAGGCTGCTTCGAACCTAACGCCAGAGCAGATCCATGCGCTTGGGCTGGCGCAGGTGGCCGACCTCGAGGCTCAGATTCTGGTGTTGGCGAAAAAGGCTGGTTATGTGGATTCGAAGGCTTTCACAAAGGCTGTGTTCGCGGACCCGAAGCGGAAGGCTGCCAGCCGCGAGCAGATCCTCGAAAGCTTCCGGCGCTATATCTCTTCGATGGAGCCGAAACTCCCCCAAATGTTCGGACGATTGCCGAAGGGGACGCTGCTGGTGACCTCCGTGCCGGAGTACATGGAGAAGGACAGTTCCACGCAATACGTACAAGGCACTCCGGACGGATCGCGCAAGGGACAAGTATGGGTTCGGACCTATGACCCGCAGCACCATGACACTCTGGACGACGAGGCGACGGCGTACCACGAGGGCGTTCCCGGACACCATTTGCAGGTTGCCCTCCAATTGGAATTGCCGTTGCATCCGTTCCACCGGGCGGTCGGCGATAACGCGTTTGCCGAAGGGTGGGCGCTATATGCCGAACGATTGGGCAAAGAGGTCGGCTTTTACGAGGACCCTGCGAGTGATCTCGGGCGTTTGCGGAGCGAACTGTTCCGGGCGATCCGGTTGGTTGTGGATACCGGCGTGCACCGCAAGCGCTGGAAGCGCAAGGAGATGGTGGACTACTTCCAGGAGCATTTCGGGGATCCGAATGATGTGGAGGTGGACCGGTACGTTGCGATCCCAGGCCAGGCTCTTGGGTACAAGATGGGCCAGTTGAAGATTCTTGCATTGCGGAAGAAAGCACAGGATCAGTTGGGGTCCGCATTTGATATTCGCGCTTTCCACGACCGGGTCTTGAGCGCGGGTCCGATGACGCTGGACCTGCTGGAAGCGCGCATCGATTCGTGGATTGCGTCTGTTAAGAAGAACTGACAGTCGCGACTGCGGCACTCGCCGTGGCCTGTAGCCGACGGGATTTGCAACAGAAGGGGTGCGTCAGGCCAGCGGTTGGACCACGGCATTCCGTCCACCGCACAGGAGGGGGCAAGGGTTCCTCCGTGCGCCCATCCCGACCGCGCCAAGCAGCGAGAGGGTTTCGTAAGGGCCGAGTTTGTCGCCGGGGGAAATCATCATTTCTGGTCCGGCCCCGACAGAATTTCGGTCACCCGTTTTTTCAGTTCCGGGATGTCACGCTCGACGACCACCCACACCGCATCGAGGTCGACCCCCAAAATACTGGTGCGCGATGACATTTCGGAGGCCGGCGGCGTCCGTCCAGACTTCATCGGGATGAGCCTCGCGGAAAGCGCGGGAGAGTGCCCGGCATGCCTCGCCCACGATCTCCAGGTGGTGGAGAATCCAGACCGTGACCAGTTCATCGGCGTCGAACGCAGTTCTACCCTGCGCAGAATAGCGTTCGATCTGCGTGATCGCGTCGCGAATGTCTTCCAGGCGGAGGCGGTCGTCTCTCATTTGTGTCGGCGCGCCCCGGTCATAACGGAACCGCTTCCGCCATTACTTTTTGCCGCAACCGTTCACGCAGCCCGCGCGACGAAACCACATCAACACTGGTATGAAGCAGCGCTTCGAGCGTCCGCCGAAGTCTGATCAGATCAAGGAGGCTGCGACCCGGTTCGAGATCCACAAGAAAATCGATATCGCTCCGCGCGTCGTTATCCCCGCGGGCCACCGAGCCGAAAATTCTGACATAACGCGCACCGCTGCGGTCCGCGCAATAAAGAATCTCTTCGCGTTTCGTGGTCTGAAGTTCGTGCAGCGTCATCGGCCCGATCCTCTGTTCAATGTCGCGCGCCCTCTGTCATTTCGGCGGCTTCCAGTTCATCAGCAGCGTAATCGGCGGAGTGGCTGCGTCGTTGAGTTCCACGTTCCCGAGGAAACGGCCGTCGCGCGCCACATCGTATTGCGGGCGGTTGGCGCTGCGGACAAAGTTTGCGGTAAACAGCGCCACCGGCTGGCTTGGGGTGATCGACCCGGCCTGGGCTGCAATCGCCGCCGCCATCAGTTTGTTGCCCGGCGCAAGGTAGTACAGTTCCCTGCCATCGGCCCGCCAGCGCGGTGACGTTCCTCCGCCCGCCGAAATCTGCCACACCCCGCCCGGCCCCGGAAACGGCCGCACATAGACCTCGTTCCGCCCCGATTCGTCCGATTGGTACGCCACCCACTTCCCGTCCGGCGAAAACACCCCGTTCTGTTCATTGAACGGCGTGCTCAGAAAAGGATACGGCTTGCCATTGCGCTCCGGCAACACCGGCAGCACCATCAGGTCGTTTCCGTTGAGGCTGCTCCGGTAAAGCAGGAAGCGGCCGCCGGGCGACCAACTTTCGGGGATTTTCACATCCGCCGAGGCCAGCAGCAACTGTTCCGGTCCCGAACCATCCGCCGGTTTTACGTACAGATCGGGCGGCCCTTTTCTGGTGGACGCAAACACCACGCGGCTGCCATCCGGCGACCAGACTGCGCCAAAGTCATCGGCGGGATCGAAGGTGAATCGGGTGGAGCGGTCACCGTCGGTCAGCCAGATGTCCCGCGTGCCGGCAGTGCCGCGACTCAACGCCACCCGCCGGCCATCGGGCGAAAGTTCGGGATAGAACAGGCCGGCAGCGTCGGGAGCTCCGAGGGTTCCGGTGCGCTCACCCGCGCGATTGAACCAGACCAGTTGCCGGCTGCCTCCGGTTCCCGTTCGCCACGCGACCAGACCGGAACGGGAGACCGAGAAGGCGCCAGCCTGAGTCCCGTCAGTGCCCACGAACTGAGCCAGAGTAACCGGGTCGCCGGAGAGGTGGCCTCGGGTGGCATCGAAGCGTCTGGCCAGTAACGTATTCTGCTGTACGAAAGTGAGCCAGCCGGAAATCAGGTACTCGCCCGCCGAATCGGCCGCAGTTAGCCGCAGGGGTTCGGTCCCCGTACCGATGCCGATGCCGCCGCTTTTCCCCCCTTGTTTTCCCAGCTCTCCCAGATAAATGCCGGGCTGGCTGCCCTGGACATAAAACAGGAAGTGCTGGCCGTCCGGCAGGAAGCGCGGATGGCGGTGCGAACCCTGTCCCGCGCTCAAACGGGTAACCGGAGTGGGCTGGCCCCCCGTCGCAGGGGTCGCAGGCACACGGAACAGGCCACTGGAGACATCGGGGCAGAACAGGATGGTTCCTTCCGCGTTCCAAGTCGCACCGCGACCAAGCGGAGCCTCGGCGAGTGTTAGCGGGGCTGAACCGCCCAGGTCAACGCGTTTCAGCTTGCCGTCGGCGAAGAAGCCCACCGAGCGGCTGTCGGGCGACCAGAACGGGTACCGCGCGCCTTCGGTTCCCTCAACCGGCTGCGCCGAGGCCGAAGCCAGCGGTCGCACCCAGAGCGGGGAGGCGGTCCCGTTGGCGGCAACGTAGGCGATCTGTTGGCCATCCGGCGAAAGCGCGAACGATTCCGGTGCGGTGGAGGGCGGCGTCACGATGTCAGTGCGCAGTTCGGGTGGCGGTTCGGACCGCATTGCGAGGTATGTGGCGGCACCGCCCAGCGCGAGGGCAAACAACGCGACTGCCGCGAACCAACCCTTACCGAGCCGCGACGGTAATGGAGCGGTTGCCGCACTATCTCCGAGTAGTTCCGCCCAATCCCCCAGCCCGCGCAACCGTTTGTTCGGATCTTTCTCCAAACATCGGCCTAACAAACGCCGCAACTTTACGGGTGTCTTCGACAGATCCGGTTGCTGCGTCAAAATCGCCGCCAGTGAGTCCGTGACTGTCGCGCCATCGAACAGGCGCGTACTCGTCACCATCTCGTAGAGCACAACACCAAACCCCCATATATCAGCGCGTTTATCCGCCACCTGTCCACGCGCCTGCTCCGGGCTCATGTAACCGGCTGTCCCCAGAATCATGCCGGCCTGGGTTCCAACCGTCATCAGCGTCGGCGAATCTCCCGTCACCTCAGACGCCGCGCCCGCCTTCGCCAAACCGAAATCCAGAACCTTGACGGACCCATCGGGACGCAGTTTGACGTTGGCCGGTTTTAGGTCGCGGTGGACGATGGTCTTTTCGTGCGCGGCTTCGAGCGCGGCGGCAATCTGTCCGGCTATTGCGAGCGATTCCTCCAGCGGAATGGGGCCTTGCCGGATGCGC
>JBBROK010000012.1:0-110103 GCA_038229475.1 Bryobacterales bacterium
ACCAGCCCGTCCGGGCCAATCAGCTTTCCGCCGCTGGTGGCGATCAGCTCGTCGATCAACTCTTTTCTGATTGTCATTCGGTTCTCCTTATCCTCCTATCTTTCTGAGAACCGCGTTTACACAATCCTTTTTACACCCTCAGGGTTTCTGATTCGACAGACTGATCAGACACCATGACACTCTCCTCCGGCGAAAGACTTATTTCGGGGTATTCCCGGGATCAATTTCGGGTGGTAGCGGGTCACATCCACCTTCAATTCGGGTTATTCCAGGTTCCAACCCCCGCCCCGGCCGAGGTGCCTCCGTTACCGTCCCCCAACTTTCGCTACAATACCTGCCATGTCCTTCCGTCTTCTCGCTCTCACCGCCGCCCTCACGTCTCTGGCCTCTGCCGCCGTCACCGGCATCGAGATCACTGAAAAATCCCCCGTCCCCGGCGGCTACGAAAAGCTGGCCGGCACCGCCCGCTTCGCTGTCGACCCGAAGCTCGCTGCCAATAAAATCATCTCTGACGTCCAATACGGCCCACTCAACGGCAAAGGCCTCGTCGAATTCTCCGCCGACCTCTATGTCCTTCGTCCCTCCAACCCCGCGAAGAGCAATCATGCCGTGCTCTTCGAGGTCTCCAACCGCGGTGGCAAGAGTCTCCTCGGCACGTTCAATCGCGCTACCAGTGCCGACGAGTACGGCGACCGCCTCCTCCTCGATCAGGGCTACACCATCGTCTGGGTAGGCTGGGAAGCCGACCTGCCAAAGCGCGCCAATATGCTCCGCCTCAATGCCCCCGTCGCCACCGACCACGGCAAACCCATCACCGGTCTCGTATTGGCCGAATTCACCCCTGACACCCGCACCACCCGCATGCGTCTCGCCGACCGCGAAATGATTGCTTACCCCGTCGTCGAAGGTCGCGACCTCACCGTACGCGACACCATCGCCGGCCCCCGCCGCACCGTGCCCCACGCCAACTGGCTGTTGAAAGACGGTGCCGACATCATCATGGAAACCGGCTTCGAACCCGGCAAGCTCTACGAATTTGTCTACACCTCGAAGGACTCTGTGCTCGCCGGCCTCGGACCGGCCGCCGTGCGCGATCTCATCTCTTTTTTCAAATACGGTGGCGACGACAAGCAGCCGCTAGGCGATTTGCACAATAACATCCGCCAGGCTTATGGCTTCGGCATTTCGCAGAGTGGTCGCTTTCTCCGCAAGTATCTCTATGACGGTTTCAATGCCGATGAACAGGGTCGCAAAGTCTTCGACGGCCTCATGATTCACGTCGGTGGTGGCGGACTCGGCAGCTTCAACAACCGCTTCGCCCAGCCTTCACGCGACGGCCATCCCTTCTTCAACAATCTCTATCCCACCGACATGTTCCCTTTCACGGATCTGCCGGAAACCGACCCCCAGAGCGGCCTTACAGACTCCGTCCTGGCCAACGCCACAAAGGCAAAGGTTGTACCGAAGATCTTCTACACCAATTCGTCGAACGAATACTGGGGACGTGCCGCTTCCCTCATTCACACCACGCCCGATGGCAAGAGCGACGCCAAAGTAGCCGACAACACCCGCATCTACCTGTTCGCCGGTGGTCAGCACAGCCCCGCTCCCGAGCCCCGCAAGACGGTGACCCTGAATCCCACCAATCCCAACGATTACCGCTGGATGTTGCGCGCCCTCCTCGCATCCATGGACGCCTGGGTGAAGAATGACACTGCGCCCCCGCAATCCATGTATCCTTCGTTTGCCGCCAACACCCTGGTCGCCCCCGCCGATGTGAAATTTCCCGCCATTCCCGGCCAGCGCGTGCCCGTCAACCCGAAGCGGGCGTGGCGTCTCGATTTCGGCCCCGAATTTCGCACAGAGCGCATCGCGACG
Organism: Bryobacterales bacterium; assembly: GCA_038229475.1. Lineage (GTDB taxonomy): Bacteria > Acidobacteriota > Terriglobia > Bryobacterales > Bryobacteraceae > BOG-234. The sequence goes on from JBBROK010000012.1 coordinate 1,879, forward strand.
AAGCAGCCCCCAGGCATCGGCGAGCCATTCCCCATTCGCGTGCCGCAAGTTGACGCCGATGGCATCGATCTCGGTGGAATCCGCATGCCTGCGGTCGCCGTCCCCATCGCCACATACACCGGCTGGAACCCTCGCGCCGCCGCCCTCGGTGCACCCGAACAGCTCTACTCCATGCAGGGCAGCTTCCTGCCGTTCCCGCTCACCGCATCGCCAACCGATCCACGTAAGCCCATCGCCGCGCGCTATGCCAGCCGCGAGGTCTGGCTGGAAAAAGTCCGCGACGCCGGCAAGGCCCTGGTGAAGCAGCGCTTCCTTCTAGACGCCGACGTGGAGCCCATCGTGACGCGCGCCCGCCTCGACTGGGATTTGATCCACACCCACCCCAGTGGCCTCAGCAACTAAAGCGACCCTGTCCGCCGGTGCGCACGCGACTTCACTCGCGCCTTCGCCCCCGACTTTCGACGGAGCAGTTTCCCATTCCCGGAAGTATTCGAGACAGATTGTGGGGAAACAATACCCACAACCGCGGAATGTTATTCTTTCTTTAGCTGCTACCAGGGTCAAGTCCACGCTGCTCCACACTGAGGTTAACCAATGTTTCGTAAGGTTCTTTTCGTCGCGTCGCTCGTGGTGAGCTTCGCGTTCTCCCAAACGCCTGTCGGCACCATCGCCGGCAGTGTCCACGATCCTTCCGGTGCGGTTGTCGCCGGCGCGAAGGTGATTGCCCGCAACACCGGCACCAACCTCACGCGTGAAGTAGTCACCGCCAACGATGGCGATTACACCATCCCGTTGCTCAATCCCGGCCAGTACGAATTGAGCGCGGAATTCCCGGGCTTTCGTCGCGCCGTGCGATCCGGCCTCACGCTGGAAATCGCGCAGACGGTTCGCATCGAATTCGCTCTTGAGATTGGGCAGGCCACAGACACCGTGCAGGTCACTGCGGAAGCGCCTCTGGTCTCAGCCGATACCTCGGATGTCGGACAGGTCATCGACAACAAGAAAGTCGTCGAGATGCCGCTCAATGGTCGCCAGTTCTTCTCGCTCGCGCTGCTGGTTCCCGGCACGCAACCGCCCACCCAGGGTTCCACCAATTCCGCCCGCGGCGGCATCAACGTCGGCGGCTCGGGCGAGGTTTCCAACAACTTCATTCTCAACGGCATCAATGATAACGACGCCGCGGTTTCCATTCCCACCGTGCGGCCCTCGGTCGACGCCATTCAGGAATTCAAGCTTCTCACCGGCATTTATCCGGCTGAATACGGCTACGGATCGGGTGGCCAGATCGTGGTCACCACCAAATCCGGCACCAACCAGATTCATGGCACCGCGTTTGAATACCTTCGCAACCAAAAGCTCGACGCCCGCAATTTCTTCAGCCCGCCCGGCAACCTGCCCACCTTCCGGCGCAACCAGTTTGGCGGCACGGTAGGCGGCCCGGTTATCAAGGACAAGTCGTTCTTCTTCTTCTCGTATGAAGGCCTTCGCCTGGCCGACCAGTCGTTGACTCTGGGCACGGTTCCGACAGATAAGATGCGGCTCGGCGATTTCTCCGGCATCGCCGGCCTGAAGATTCTTGACCCCGGTGCCAACGCCCCCTTCACCGCCCGCGCCAACGCCCCGCAATTCCCCAACAACGTGATTCCTTCCAGTCGGCTTAGCAGCAGGGCAGGCCTGGCACTGCTTGGTTACTTCCCGTTCGCCACCGCGGCCACGGGCGCTGCCCTGCAGCCCTCCAGCAACTACACGCTGAGCTCCATTACTACAGAAAATGATGATGTTTTCACCCTCCGGGGTGACCACAGCTTCGGCCAGAAAGATTCCCTGGCGGTTTCCTACAACCGCTACAACGCGCCCTACGTGACGCCCTCCGGCCGCTTCTGCGGTGTACATCAGGTGCCTGGTTTTGGCTGCACCCAGACCTTCCTCGCGCAACTCTACACCCTCACCCAGACCCACATCTTCTCTGCCACGGTGGTCAACGAAGCCCGTTTCGGCTACTCACAACTGCACGATGCCAAGCTCTCGCAGGACACCAGCATCGACTTCAACAAGCAGTTCGGTATCCCCGGCTTCTCCCAAACCCTGCCCCTGAACGGCGGCGTGCCCAACACCTCGGTCACCGGTTACGCCACCCTGGGTGGTTCCAACGGCTATCCGCAAGACCGTTACGATCACACCTACGACATGGGCAATAACCTGATCTGGAACCGCGGCAAGCACACCCTGAAGTTCGGCGGCGAGTACGTGGTTTTCCAGGTGAACGACCTGTTTTATTCCAATACCCGCGGCTCCTACACCTTCACCAACACCAGCACCGGGCCCACCACAACCTACGCCATTGCTGACCTGCTGCTGGGCTTTCCGGCCACGTCAACGGTTAATCCGGTGTCGCCCAGTTTCTATCCGCGCCGCCAGACATTTTCCGGATTTGCCCAGGACGATTTCAAAGTCAGCCGCCGCCTTACGCTCAACCTGGGGATGCGCTATGAGTTGTACTCGGCAATTACCGATAAGTTCGCCCACTACACCAACTTCAACCTTGCCACAGGTAAGGTAATCATTCCCACGGGGAACTCCAGCTACATTAACCCCACCCCGGTTCCGGTGGCTCTGTTCGGCGATTCCCACAGTACCTACAATTCCGATAAAACGGATTTCGCCCCGCGCCTTGGCTTCTCGTTCCAGCCCACCGCCAGCACGAAGACCGTAATCCGCGGTGGTGCCGGTCTGTTCTATAACGCCCCCACTACCAACAACGGCATGTCCGCCGGCTTCCAGGTAGCACCCTGGCGCAACCCGCAGACTTTCACTTCCACCATTGCGGCACCGGTCACCTTCGCCAATCCCACGCCCGGCCAGGGTGGCGGCACGGTAACCACGTTTGGCATTGAACAGGATTTCAAGAACGCGCGAGTCCTGCAATGGAGCGTGGGTTTGCAGCACGAACTGGCGCACAACCTGGTACTCGACGTCACCTACTTTGCCAACAAGGGAACGCATCTGCCGGTCGGCTTCAACGCCAATCAGTCAACGCTGGACAATGGCCGGAATCTGTCGCTTACCGCCCGTCGTCCCTATACCTCGTTCGGTAACATCACTTTTAACAAGTCCGCAGCCAACTCCATTTACCATTCGTTGCAGACCAAGCTGGAGAAGCGCTACAGCAGCGGATTGTCGTTTCTCGCCTCCTACACCTACGGGCGCTCCATCGATTACGTGGCTGGAATCGCCACCGGCAGCGGAGTGGTTTCGGGCGGTGTGCAGAACAACAACAATCTGGCCGCTGAGCGCGGTCGTTCGGATTTTGACCTGAAGCACCGCGTGGTGTTCAGCCCGGTTTATGAGCTTCCGTTCGGCGCAGGCCGCAAATTTGCCTCCAGCGGCCCGGTCAGCAAGATCGTGGGGGGCTTCCAGCTTTCCAGCCTGCTGGCCGCGCAGTCCGGCTCACCCTTCACTGCCGTCATCAGCGGCGACAACAGCGGGACCGGTGCCAATGCCGATCGTCCCGACGCAATCGCTAATCCCTCCGTCGGAGCGGCAGGTACGCCCACCGGGGGCTTTATCAACACCTGTACCACTCTGGCCAATGGAAACCCGGCCAACTGCCTCACGGGCCAGTCGCCCGCCTGGCGTATTCTTTCCGGCACCTTCGGCAACGAAGGCCGCAACGTGCTGACCGGTCCGAAGCAGGTAACGCTGGACGTGTCACTGGTGCGCTCGTTCAAGATCAGGGAGCGGCTTTCCGCCCAGTTCCGCGGCGAGTTTTTTAACTCTCTGAATCACACCAACTTCCAGTTGCCCAACAACACAATCGCCACCGCCAACTTCGGAAAACTGGTTGGTGCCAATCCGCCCCGGCAGATTCAGCTCGCGGTCCGTCTGACCTTCTAAAAGCCCGCCAGCTAACTCCCAATTCCCCAGACCCTGGCCGTCGCGCGCAACTCTTCACGAAGTTGCGCGCGGCCCCGGCTCAATCTCGACATCACCGTGCCCACCGGCAATCGCAGAATTGCAGCAGCCTCTTTGTAGGCAAATTCTTCCACATCCACCAGCACCAGCACTTCCCGATAGGTAGCCGGCAGCCGGTCCATCGCGCCCAGAATCTCTTTGTCCGTGATGCGGTCCGGTACCGGTTCCGGAGCCGGAATATCGATGCTGGCCACATCTTCTTCCTTCGCCGTGATCCAGTGAAACCAGTTGCGCCGTTCATGTCGCACCACATTGAACAAAATCTGGAAAAGCCATGCCCGGCAGTTGGTTCCCGCCTCGTAGGTCCTGAATTTCTTCCATGCCAGCAGATAAGTATCCTGCACCGCGTCAGAAGCCTTGCCCTCGTCACGCAGCAGACGCATTGCCGCACGAAACAACGCGTCCATGTGGGGCAGCGCTTCAGCCTCGAAAATAGATTCCTCTGCCATGCCCCTCTTTAAATGAGTCTCGCACGGCCCCGGAATAAAACGGGAGCCCCGCGGCATTCCTCCGTATGGGCGATCTACGCCAGCATCTGAAGACAGCCGTGGCCGCCACGCCAGTCCCTCCGTGGCTGGAAACCCGCGTCCGTGCCCGCATCCAGGCACCCACCTGGACTCCTGCCCGCCTGCTCCCCGCCGCAGCGCTTCTGGTAGCTTGCGCCGCTCTTGTCACCGTCTACGAAAAAGGCTATTTGCCAATCGCGTTTGGATCGCAGGCCAACTATATTGCTTCGATTTCCGCCAACATGCCGGAACTGGTGAAGGTTGGGCTGGGCGATCACATCCACTGCGCCGTCTTCCGCAAGTATCCGAAGGATCCTCCCACATCTGCGGAGTTCGTGGAAAGTATCGGCCCGAAATACGCTGACCTGGTCCGGATCGTGCAGCGCAATACACCGCCCGGCTACCGAATGCTGCTCGCCCACCAGTGTCACTATCGGGGGCGCGGCTTCATTCACTTCGCGCTGGGCAAAGGTGATCACCTGATTTCGCTGATGATCACGCCCCGGCGCACCAGTGACGCCCTCCCCGCACCATCGTGGCAGGGCAACGCCGAAACCTATCAGGTCGCGGCTTTGGAATCCCCGCGCTTCGTCGTCTACGTTGCTTCCGACCTGAGTGGTAGCCAGAACGCCGCTCTGCTCGCCGCCATGGCACCGGAAGTAAAGACTCTGCTGGAAAAAATCTAAGGCAACTGGAAGCTGAACGATTCGCCCAGATAAACCCGCCGTACTTCGGCATCCTGCGTAAGGCTGTCCGGGCTGCCACTACGGAATATCTTCCCCGCATTGATGATGTATGCCCGGTCGGTCACGCTCAGCGTCTCCCGCACATTGTGGTCGGTCACCAGAATGCCAATTCCCTGGCGCTTCAGGTCCAGAATGATTTTCTGCAATTCCAATACCTGAATGGGATCGATGCCCGAGAAGGGCTCGTCCAGCAGCAGAAACGCGGGGTCGATCGCCAGTGATCGCGCAATCTCCACACGTCGCCGCTCACCGCCCGAAAGTACAAAGCCCTTGCTGCGGCGAACCGTATCCAGACCCATCTGTGCGATCAGCTGATTCATGCGGCTGCGCCGGTCGCGCCCCGTCATACGCCGCGCCTGCAGAATCGCCATCAGGTTGTCTTCAACCGTCAGCTTGCGGAAGATGGAGGCCTCCTGCGGAAGATAGCTCACCCCGTTCCGCGCGCGTTCGAACATTGGCATGCTGGTAATGTCTTTGCCATCCAGCAAAACCTTGCCCGAATCCGGGCTGATAAGCCCTACCACCATATAAAACGACGTGGTTTTACCCGCGCCATTCGGCCCCAAAAGGCCCACAATCTCGCCGCGCGCCACCCGCACCGAGACGTCGTCCACTACCCGCCGGCCGCGGTACGATTTTGAGATCTCAATGGTTTCCAGGGTCTGCATCACGGCTTGCCACGCCGCACCCGGCTCTCCACCGGCTTCTGCTGCGTCCCATCCACAATGAGCCGCTCATCCTCTGTAAAGTAAGTCAGTTTCTCGCCCCTGGTATTGCCGCGTAGCGTGTCCGTCAGTTGCGGCTTGCCGCCACTGAGTTGAATGCGGCCCTCGTCCGTATAATACTCGGCATGTTCGCCCGTTCCCACCCGCTGCCGTCCGCCTGCTGCCTGCACAATCTCCACTTTGCCATCCCCGAAAGCATGGTTGATCCGCGACTCGGCATTGGCGTCATTCAGCCACGCCTTCAGCGTCTCTGATTTCACCGAGAGAGCGGGCTGCCGGAAATCCGCCCCACCCGAATAAGTGGCGATCTTCTCCTCGTCCATGTACACCAGCCTGGCGGAACGCACCAGCGTAACCCCCGGCTTCTTCGCCTTGTCTTTCGGTTTTTCCTCGAACTGCGAGACCACTTTTTCCTCTGCGGTAAGCGACTGCGCCGCCCGGTCAATATCAATTCTTCCCGCCTGCAGCCGGTTCGAAGCCTGCCACAGCACCGCGTTGCCAATGTAATGAATCACCTGATTGCGATTCGCCGTAACCACACGATCCGCAATGCCCTGCGTGGGCGCTTCGTCATCCAGCATTCCCGTCGATCCCGTAGCGGATTTCTTCTTCTCCGCCATCCGCGTCGTCGCCACATGCCCGCGCGCCTCAAAATCCCCGCTGGCCTGATTGATCTCGATCAAATCAGCCGTTGTGGACCCGGTCTCATCGGAAATCCTCGCGCGGTTGTTCAGCGTCATCACATTGCGGCCGTTGTCCATGGCAGCGCTGTCAGACTGCGCTTTCCGCGTGCCTTCGCTGTAGCGGAAGGTGTCGGTCTGCTTCATCTCCTTCAATTGACCCGCGGTATCAAACGCCGCATCCATGAGCTTGCTGCTGGTGTACGTAACCGGAGAGTCCGGACGCCGCTGCCGGTCTTCGTCGGAAGGATAAGTTTCCGTGGAAGCCACATCCCCGTGGAACGACTGTATTTCGTTCCTGGCACCGTAGTTCACCACCATTCGGTCGGCCTTCAGCAATCGCCTTCGCCGCGTGGCGTGGTTGGGAATGAATTCCAGAGTTCCGGGCGAGTGCGTATTCACCCGTTCCATCTCGCGGCCACCCGGACGCATACGCAGTTCCATCGTATCTGCCCGCATCACTTTTGCATCCGCCTCTGGCGCTGTCGGGCGCGATTCCAGGTATCCCTTACCCGTCACCAGCGCCGCGTTTAGATCACTCTCGCCATTAGCCACGGTAAACGCCATGTCCACGCGCGTTCCGGTCACCGTGGTCACCGCCGCGGCGTTGCGGGCAATCAGTTTCGCATTGTCCGTGGCCGCCAGCTTTTCCAGTTCGCCCTCTTCGTTATAGGTACCCAGCAGATTCCCCGCGCTGTACTCAATTTGCTTGCCGGCTCGCGCATCCCGGCCTGTGGCCCCGCTGGCGATCACCGAACGCAATACGCCATCCTGAATCGTCACCACACTGATCCCGGCCTCCAGCATCGTCTCCCCTCTGGTCAGGCGCGACCACGGCCCCAGCCGGATAGTCGAAGACTGTTCCACATAAATCAGTTCACCTGCTTCCACCAGGGTCGGCTGCACACCCGGTTTGGCGCGCAGGTGCACCGTCACATTGTGGTCCAGATGCAGTTCGTGCGATTGCGGGTCGTAAACCGCACCGGTACAGGTCCCGTTCCCTTTGGCGAAAGTAAACGATACCCGCTGATCGGTGACAGCGCGCCCCGTCTTACTGTCAAAATTCATACCGGCCGCTTTAATGGAGGTCAGGTCGGCCGGTATGTCTCCCTCAGAGGGGACGTCAAGGGTAATCTCCGCCTCGCCCGGCGCATAGAGTTTGTTGTCGTCGGTAGTGAAATTGGCGGATCCACTTCGCACCCGGTTGTAGTGTGCGCCGTCCTTCTGGTAAATGCGCAATTCGATGTCGCGCAGTTCGGCGCGATTTGAAGTCGAAGTCTGGCGGAAGTCTTTGGCGAACAGCTTAACCGCTGGCCTTCCTTCGGCCGATTGCCCCCATTCCCAATCCACTGCCTGCGCTTTTGTGTCTGCGGCCAGATATGGCGGGGCAGGGCGCTGAATGGTTTTCTGCGCGGTGACCTGGGTTCGGTATATCCTGAAAGTGGCGGCTACAGCGGCAAGGAAGGCCAGCAACAGCAACCAACGCAGACTGCGCATGGGTGAAATTCCATCTTACCAGGAAGAAATCCGAACCGGCACCGTTTTCGTATCAACCTCGATGAAAGCCTTTGCGGTTCTCGCCCTGCTCGCCTGCCCGAATCTGGCTCACGCTCATCCCATGGGCAACTTCAGCGTGAACCACTACGCCCGCCTGGAGCCCGGCACCAAAGGTCTGATCATCACCTATGTGCTTGATATGGCAGAGCTTCCCACGGTGGAATTGATTCAGTCGTGGGGTGTAGACCGTGATTCGCCGCGCCCGGTGATGGAAGCTCAGGCAGGCGCCCAGGCGCGCCAATGGGCGGCCAACCTGAGAGTGACAGAAAACGGCAAGCCCCTTCTGGGAATTCTGCAATCCAGCCAGCTGGCCGTGGAAAATGGTGCCGGCAATCTCCCGCTTTATCGGATCTCCACGCAAATCCGTTATCTCGCCAAAGGCGGCAAGATCGAGTTTGAAGACGGCAATTACAGTACCCGTGCCGGTTGGCGTGAGATCGTTGTCCGGGCAGCGGACGGAGCGGAACTACAAGGAGCCTCGGTGGGTTCCCAGGAACGCAGCGAAGCTTTAACCCTTTACCCGAAGGACCAGGAGAAAGCCCCGCCCCAGGATTCCAAAGCCTGGCTGGAATGGAGAGCGACGGCGGCCCCGGCCCCCGCGCCGGTTTTGAGTCGTATGCTGCCGAAGGTGGAATCTGCCGCACCGGCTGCTCCAGCTGCTCCAAATACACCGGAGCCCGCTGCGGCACCGCCTCCGGAGTCCGGCCATGAGTACCGCAACGGCGTACTCCTCGCGCTCCTGATCGCGGCCCTGTTCCTTGTCCGCAGAGCTACCAGGCCTGCCCGTTCTCCAGCTGCCTGATGGGGTTTGCGCTTTGGGTGGAAACCACCGGTGAACTGGCTTGGGCCGAAGGCACGCACGAGTACCGGCCCATGGGCACGGCAGTGGTTGCCGTTACCGACCAATTCCGTAGTCGTGACTTCTCGCAGAAGAAGAGACGTCCCAAACAGCTCGATCCCGATTTCGTCGGTTTCTTCGGCTCGCTGGAAGATCTGAATGCCCGCCTGCGTGCGGCCCCTCTGTGGAGACGCCGATTAACGCCCGGCCACTTGCGTTAGCTTCATAGCGGTGCGCGTGTCGCTGAGCATCTTCTCAACCGCATCCTTCGTGCGCTTGGTTCCCCACCACGCCACTGCGGAAGGAATCGGTCGCGAGAGGCTGATGCTGTCCACCACCATATCCAGACCGCCGTCCCGCTCACGTACAAACCAGTAAGTATTGGCGCGCCAGAGCAAACCGTGATCCTGGCCCACCGGGTAATACCCCAGGCCCGGGTTCTTCGGATCCACTCGTTCTTTGGTGGCCACGGTGGTGGAACGCGCTACCCATCGCCGGTCGTCCAGCCGGAGGTAGTGAACGTCATACTCGGAATCCAGTATCACGTTCATCCACAGTGTCGATTGCGTCAGCTCCAGATTGGCGCGGTAGTGCTCGTCTTCCGGCTTGCTGTCGGGGATCACTGAAAAAGTAGCCTTCGATACGTCGGGACGGAAATAACTGGGATAGTTCGGATAGTCCTGCATCACCCTTCGCACCATGGCGATGGTGCCGCCGGGTATGCGCATCGCGCCAGTGTAGTGATGCAGGCTGCCGGTGGAAAATACCCGGTTCTCGCGCGGCAGTACCAGCGCTTTACCCTGTTCAAAGCCGGCACGCCTTGCAGCATCGTCGTCAATCCACAGGTGGTTGGCCGTCTGGAAGCGCGACTGATTATTGCCCTCAAACGCCGCAATGTAGTCGTTGAATACTTTCAACGACGCGTTGTCCATAGGCAGAATCGGTAGTACCGACCCCTGCAAAGTAAGGCAGCCGATGAGCGCACCGGCATATAAAAGACGCATTCCCCTCCATCATAGCGGGCAACTTTTGGCCCACATCTCTCCAGACGTAACCGGAACGCTTTCCGATACATCTCAAGAGTAGAATCGAGAGAAGACCACTATGCGATCCCTTACCACTGCAACTCGCCTCCTGCCCGCGTTGGCCGCCCTTGTGGCGGTCACCCTGAGCGCCGATACCGTCGTTCTGAAGAACGGGGACCGCATCGCCGGCACTTTCCTTGGCGGCACCACCCGGCAAGTTCGTCTGGATACCCCCAATGGTGTTCAAACCATTGACGTGGAACGGATTCAGTCCATCCAGTTTGACGAAAACCAGGCGCCCGCACCTTCTCAAGCCGCCCGCAATCGCCTGGACTCCGCCCCCCGCGCTACGCAGTCCTTTCCTGCCGGCAACGGCGTAACGATTCCGATTGACACCGTCATCTCCGTCCGCATGATCGATAGCGTGGATTCCGAACGCGCCCGCCTCGGTCAGACCTTCCGCGCCAGCCTTGATGAGCCCATTGTGGTCAACGGTGAGCAGATAGTGCCGCGCAATGCCGATGTGCTCTGCAAGCTGGTGGATGATCAGCAGGCTGGCAGGGTCCAGGGCCGGAGTTCGCTCACCCTCGCGCTGTCTTCCATTGACATTGGAGGCCGTTTGGTAGAGGTCACCAGTTCCGATGTACAAACCTCCGGGTCCTCCCAGGGTGCGCGCACCGCAAAGGTGGCCGGTGGCACGGCTGCGTTGGGTGCCATCATTGGAGCCATTGCCGGCGGTGGGAAAGGCGCGGCAATTGGTGCCGCTTCGGGCGGGGCCGTAGGAGCGGGCGCCGCTGTGCTCACCAGAGGCCAGCAGGTAAAAATCCCCTCAGAGACCCGGCTTACTTTCCGCTTGCAACAGCCCGTCCGCATATGACCGGGCGTCTTGCCGCACTCGCAATCCTGCTCGGCATGGGGGGAATGAGCGCAACCCGATCAGAACTGGTAGAGGGCAATCCCGCCAGTGCGGTCAAGGTTGTCATTTACGAAGACCTTGCCTGTTCAGACTGCGCGCGCCTGCGCGCGCTGCTGGACGAGAAGATTTTACCGAAGTATGGCAAGCGCGTGGCATTTGTGCATCGTGATTTCCCGCTGCCGCGCCACGATTGGGCTCGCCCGGCCGCGCTCTCAGGGCGCTGGGTTTATGAACAGAGTTCCGCGCTCGGTGTGGTCTACCGCCGTGAACTGCTGGCCCAGCACGATCACATCACCACTGCCAACTTGCGGGACTGGCTGCGCGAATTCGCCCGCCGCTACAAGTTGAATGAGGATGGAATCACCGCCGCTACCACTGACCCGCGCCTTATCGCGCAAGTGGATTCCGACCGGCAAGGTGGCGTCGCGCGAGGCGTGACGAAAGTCCCATCGGTTTATCTGGGCACCCAGGTCTTCGTGGAAAACATTCAGATTGAAGACCTCTCGCGCGCCATTGACACCGCACTGGAGCGCTGACCATCGCGCTCGTTAGAGATGTGCCCCCACCCCATCCGTCTACGGATGAACCGAATACTTCTGCGTCCATGGCCCGATATTCGGATAATAAACCTGCGCCCGCACCAGCTCCGCAATTTGCCGGACGTGCCCCAGATCGTGGAATGCCCACTCGTGCAGCATGTCTTCCAGGGTAATCAATCCGTCTTCCTTATGCCGGGCCAACCGTTTGAGTGAATCCGCATCCAGCGTGGAAAGCAGCACAACGTTGTCGTCGCGTTGTTCTTCAAAATGCGCGAACGAATCTTCGGTATCGCGGCCCGAGTAAAGGCCGGCGGCATAACAGGCATTCTGGTCGTAACCCTCAACTTCAGGGTTGTCTTCCGCGAGAATCTTTTCCAGACGATGCCGGTAGCAATGCCCTTCCACATGCGAGAGATGCTCCACTACTTCGGCTATGGAGAAACGGTCGGGCGCGGGCTTCCACACCGCCTGCTCTTCCGAAATGTTGGCCATTAAAAGGCGAAGAATTTCCGGCGTGGTCGCGATCTGGGAAAGCGCGGGGTGATTCAAACGTACCCTGGACATATGACGATGCTAGCGCGTCACCGTGATCTCGCGTGAATCATCGGCCATGGCGCGCAGGCGAATCTCCGTGCGGTGGGCGGGCAGCAGTTCAGGGAAACGTTCCGCCCACTCCAGCAACACCAGGCCGCCACGATGGAACAGTTCCTCCAAACCAAGCCGCGCGACTTCCCGCTGCTCGTCCAGACGATAGAGATCCACGTGATGCACCAGGCTGCCTTCACCATATTCGTTGCCTTCACCATACTCATGGATCAGCGTATAAGTGGGGCTGGAGACGGCGTCTGCCGAAGCCGCGCCCACGCCTTCGACGATGCCCTTCGTAAGCGTGGTTTTGCCTGCGCCAAGATCACCAATCAGCAGCACCACGCCAGTCAACTCGTGCGCCAGGCGGCGGCCCAGGGCGATGGTCTCTTCTTCAGACCGGGTGATAAACGTGTGTGATTCCACGGATGCCTTCCGGAAAATAGCGCAGCAGATCAGTCGCGATAACCGGCTGCTCGCCCAATTGTCTTGCTGCCAGTTCGCCGGCGCGGCCGTGCAAATACACAGCGGCTGCAATGGCGCGCCCCGCGTCGTGAGGAAACTGTGCCACAAGGCCTGCCAGCATGCCGGTGAGGATATCACCAGTACCTCCGGTGGCCATGGCGGGCGATCCGGTGGGATTGATCCAGGCGTTGCCATCGGGCCACGCAATCACTGTGCCTTCCCCCTTCAGCACCACACCCACCTTGCGTTCCGCCGTCAGTTCGCGGGCGCACGCAACCCGGTCACTCTGAATGGACGCGATATCGCGCCCCATCAGACGGCTCATTTCGCCCGGATGCGGCGTAAGAAGACGCAAAGCCGCGCCGCCAAGCCAGGGGGATCCGGCCAGACAATTCAAACCATCCGCATCTACAATGAGCGGACGATCCAGGGTACGGAAGGCAGCCTGAACGACCTCGCGCGCTTCGGGGGCGGTGCCAATGCCCGGCCCTATGGCGGTGATGGTGCGCGCCGCCGCCAGTTCCAGCACTCGCTCCAGTGCCGCGCTTGCGATTCCGCCCGAAGAAGTTTCTGCCAGTGGTTCGGTCATGATCTCCGGGCACATCGCCGCAACCGCATCTACCACCGATACCGGCGCCGCCACTGTCACCAGACCCGCGCCCGCACGCAGCGCCGCCATACCCGCCATGGCCGCCGCCCCTGCCTTGCCTCGCGATCCCGCCACAATCAACACATGGCCGTAGCGTCCCTTGTTGCCCTCGCGGGCGCGCGGAACAAACAGCGGCGCGATGAATTCAGGAGTAATCCAGCCCAGGCGGATGGACTCATCGTCTTCGTAGAGGTCCGGCGTTGACCCGATGGAGACCACCCGCAATTCCCCCGCCGCGCGCGAGGCCGGTGGCAACACGTGACAGATTTTCGGAGCGGTAAAGGTGACGGTTGCATCCGCGCGAACGTATTCCCCGGGAATGTCGCCACTGCCGCCGGCAAGTCCGGAAGCAATATCCACCGCAATAACCTGCGCCTGGGGAAACCGGCTGTTGATGGTGCGGATGGCGTCCAGCGCTTCGCCGTGGGCCGGGCCTTCCAATCCTGTGCCCAGCACCGCGTCGATTACCAGGGTCGCAGCCAGCGCTTCACCGGAAAAACTTCGCTGCTCGCGCAACCCGCTGGCATGCAACATAACAAGGTTCTGCGCCGCATCGCCTTTGAGCTCTTGCGGTGCCGCCGCCAGGACTACATGTAACGCGCGGGGATGAAATCCGGTATGAAGCTGGCGCGCTATGGCCAGGCCATCACCGCCATTGTTCCCTTTGCCGCAAACCACGGTGACCGAATGAGAGGCCAAACCGGCATAGCGTTCCGCCAGAAACTCCACCACCCGATGGGCCGCTGTTTCCATCAGTACGAGGCCGGAAATGCCCGCATCCATTGTGGCCTGATCCACCGCCCGCATTTGCTGCGGAGTCAGAGCTTTTCGCGGCTGCTTCATGCCAGGCCGCGCGCGATGAGAACCGTCATATCGTCGGGTAGTTCGGGAGAGGTGCTCCACTGACGCACTGCGTCCATCACCCGGCCGGCGATCTCATGGGTCTCCAGATCTTGATGTCGAAGCACTGTCTCCGCCAGGCGGTCTACGCCAAACTCTTCGCCATAGGCGTTTTCCGGTTCCGTAATGCCATCGGTGTAGGAAACCAGCAGATCGCCTTCGCCCAACACCACGCTCTCTTCGCCATACTCCAGTGCGGGAAATGCTCCCACTACCGTGCCGGTAACTTCCAGCAAACTCCAGCGGCCACCGGAAATGAGCAGCGGTGGCAGATGTCCGGCATTGGTGTAAGTAAACTGGCGGGTAGCTTCATCGTACAGCCCGAAAAAGAAGGTCGCGTATTTTTCAGACGACGTACTGCTGTAAAGCTGCCGGTTCAGTTGCGCCACCATGTGCCCTGTTCCGCGCACCATGTTGAGGTGCCCGGCGTCATCGAGCTGGGTGCGCATGATCGATTGAATGGAGGCCATCAACAGTGCGGCGGAAATACCCTTGCCCGCCACATCTCCAATGGCCATGGCCACGCGCCCGCCGGAAATGCTCAGGTAGTCGTAATAGTCTCCCGATACCATTCGCGCCGGTTCGCACATGCCGCACAGTGAAAGATTGCGCAGCGTGGGTGTGGTGCGGGGGAAAAGTTTCTTCTGCACCTCGCTGGCAATAGCCAGTTCAGACTGAAGCCGTTCTTTCTCCCGCGCCACTTCCACCAGATGCTCCAGTTGTTCCGTCATCTTGTTGAAAGACCAGCCGAGGTCGGCCAGCTGATCATGGCCCTTTACCGGGATGCGGCTGGAGAAATCACCGCTGGCGATCCGTAAAGTTCCTTCATACAAATTGTGCACGGCACCGGTAATGGTTCGGGTCATGAAAACGCCAATCAGTGCAGAGATCAGTTCCACCAGTGCGAACAACGTGGCAATCACGGCAAAGAAGATCAAGATATTCTGCGCGAAATCAATGCCGCTGGCAAAGACAATTCCCAGCACGGCAGACGGTCGCGTGGTCACCACGACAAAAGTGCTTTGCGTGCGGTTCGGCTGATCCCAAACGGCGAGCCGCACCGGCCCCAACCAGGTAATTTGCCAATCGAGCACGCCGAGTGCAGGCGGCACCGCGCCCACGCTGCGGGATGACGAATCCGCCAGGCCACTCCTGCGCACTACAACCCCACCCGGTGCCGTCTTTTTTATCAGCGCCGCATCCAGCAGACTGAGTGAGCCAATACCCGGCACCAGTTGTTCCAGAGCTTGCGTCGTCACCGGTGCCATCAAGACCACGGTGGTCCCCGATGCTCTCGAAATTGCTGAACTCCAGGACTGACCATCTTTTACCAACGTGCCGGTGAAGTCTTTCCAGGCCGCGTCCGGGGCAGACAGGGTACCGTCGGTCGGATACTGGTAATCGGGCGTGCCGGAGACGAATATCCGGAGGCCCGGCATCCGTTCGCGCAGCACGGCGGCGATGGCGCTCGCCTCCTGGGCGCGCTTGTCGGCCGAGGTCTGGCTCAGCACCCTGGCCGGACTGGCGAGCGCTTCAGCCCTGCGATCCAGCGCCGTATTCACCAGGTATGCAGCCATCTGCCCGGCCACAAAGTATCCGCCGATAAACGCCAGCGCCAACAACAGCAGAGTGGGCACGACGGCGATAAAGACATAGGTCACAATCAGCCGGTTGCGCAGCCGCCAGATCACGCGGGAGTGGCGGAACAACATCGACCCAAGCGCAACCACACCCCAGATTCCCAGGCCGGAAGTCAGCAACAGCACAAGAATTCCGGTCTGGCCGGCCAGCACCAGAACCAGATCCAGCGCCACCAGGGCCAGCGCTAGCCAGCGGGGCCTGAGCAATTTCACAGCAGGTCCGGCATTTACCATTCTCCGGCGGGCAGTGGTTCGTCGGGTCGGGCGCTGTGGGATATGGAAGGCACCTCAACATCGCCCGATTCCGGTTGCGCGGTGAGATTGGCCTGTAGAATGCGCAGCGCTTCCTCCGGGCTGTCGGCGAACTGAAACAGCTTCAGGTCCTCGGCGCTAACGGTACCATACTTCA
Source organism: Bryobacterales bacterium (assembly GCA_038229475.1). GTDB lineage: Bacteria > Acidobacteriota > Terriglobia > Bryobacterales > Bryobacteraceae > BOG-234. The sequence goes on from JBBROK010000012.1 coordinate 18,031, forward strand.
CCAGCGCTTCAAAATTGATAACTTCCTTCCAGAAATCCGTCCCGTAGAGAATGATGGAAATTTTCTTCGCCAGCTTGCGGGTCTGTACCAGAGTGAGCAGTTCGAAGAGTTCGTCCATGGTGCCGAAGCCACCTGGAAATACCACCAGGGCCTTCGCCAAATACGCGAACCAGAACTTGCGCATGAAAAAGTAGTGAAACTCAAAGTTGAGTTCCCTGGTGATCCACGGATTAGGGAACTGTTCGAACGGCAATCCGATATTTAGACCGATGGTTTTGCCTTTCGCATCCGCTGCACCGCGGTTGGCAGCTTCCATGATTCCCGGTCCGCCACCGGAACAGATGACATAGCGGTAATTGCGTTCGTGGAACGTCAGCTTGGCCCAGGTCGTCAACATTTCCGCCAGGGTACGCGCATCCCTGTAGTAGCGACCCAGGGGCCCGTCTTCGGTAATGCGGGCGGAACCGAAGAACACAATTGTGTCGCGAATCCGCTGCTTGCGGAAATGGGAAAGAGGTTCCAGATATTCCGAAAGAATTCGCAGCGAGCGGGAATCGGGCCCTTTGAGGAACTCGTCGTTGCGATAGGCCAGAGGCGGCCGGGTCTTGCCTGGCTCCGGTGGCGGGGGCTTCATATTTTGGCGGCGATCTCCTCAACTCGCTTCTTCAATTCGCGAACCGTGCGCAGCAGTTCCGGCAGCCTGGGGAAACTTGTAATGGCGCGCAACCACTGCCCGGCTTCAAACGCGGGCGAACCGGAATATCTCGCCTGCGCCGGAATGTCGCCGCCAATTCCGCTCTGCGCATATACAATGGCGCCTTCGTGGATAGTCAAATGCCCCGACACCCCCACCTGCCCGGCCAGCAGGACATTTTTTTCCAGAACGCTGCTTCCCGCCAGACCCGTTTGTGCGCAGATAATATTGTCTTCACCCACCACGCAGGCGTGGCCAATCTGCACCAGACTGTCAATTTTTGCGCCTCGCTTGACGCGGGTCTCGCCCACTGTCGCGCGATCTACCGAAGTCAAACTCTGAATCTCGGCATCATCCTCAATAACCGTAACACCCGATTGCACAATCTTATAGTGGGTGCCATCGGCACGTTTCGCAAAGCCAAAACCATCACCGCCTACCACTACCCCGTTTTGCAAAATTACCCGGTCGCCCAGGCGGCAAAACTCCCGGACTGCGGAGTGCGAGTGCAGAATGCAGTCTTCGCCCACCGATGCCCCCGGATAAATCACAACATGGGGATGCAGCGTGGTGCCGCTACCCACTGAGGCGTTTTCCCCTACTGCGACAAATGCCCCAATGGAAACTCCCCTGCCAATCAGCGCGGAGGAAGCGATTGCCGCTGTCGGATGAATTCCCGCTGGCATCCGGGGCGGCTGGTAGAACAGCTCCAGCGCACGCGCGAAGTCGTAATAGGGGTTCGTAGAGACCACGGTGGCCATACCCTCAAGCGCCTGGCCCGCGATGACAGCCCCTGCTTTGGAGCGCCGAATCTTCGGCGCGTATTTGGAGTTGGCCAGAAAAGTCAGATGGCCGGGACCCGCCTGTTCCATGCCGAGTACGCCCACAATCTCAATCTCGCCATCACCTTCCAGCCGGCAATCCAGCGCTGCTGCGATCTGTTGGAGCTTCATCGGTTTCTCCGCACAAAATGCCACGGGGCAGGCAGCCTTTCCGGCCACCTGCCCCGCGATCTTACCAGTTCAGGCTAAGTGTTACTTCGGGCAACCAACCTTCTGGATGTCCTTCGTCGGGGCATCCACCAGACCGGTAATACCGGCTGGCATGGCCGCGCCCGAGGGTACGACCCAGACTTCCACGCGACGGAACTGTGCGCGGTCGTCAGTGGCCTTCACTTCAGTACCCGAGCGTTCATTGACGGAAGAACCGCACAACGCCGGACGAGTTTGTGAAGTCTGGTCAGTACCGGCGAACTTCACTTTGATGCGGCTCATGTCCAGGGCCGGGCAGATCTTCTGGCCCGCGCTCAGAACTGCGGCAGCATTGATCACACGCTGCTCATCGAGTTTGGCACCACGCGCTCCGCGTTCCCGTTCGTCACGATGACCGATAAGGATCACAGTGGCACCCGGATCGTCACGCAGCATGGGCGTCAACGTTTCCAGCAGCAGGCGCTTACCGCAGTTGTTCACGCGGGAATCCATACTCTGGAACACTACGTCATCCAGACGGCGGGCCTCAGTGCCCAGGGTTACCGTCACATCGGCGGGCGCGGTGGCAGTCTGACCACGAGCGTCACGGGCGGTGGCAGTCAGGCGAACCTGCTTGGACTGCGCCTTCAGGCGGTTGCTCATATCCATGCCGCTGATGGCACCGGAATCAAAGTTGGTGCCGCTAACGCCTTCACCGGAGAAGCTGACAGTCACGTTGCCGTTGCAGTTGTTAACTGCGCGACCAGTGGCTGTCAACGGGATCCGCGTGCCATAAGGAACCGTGTTGGGGGAAACCGCAAACTGAACCGTAGGAGGTTGCACCGGCAGAACATTCACTGCTACCGTACTGGACGTAACTGAACCGTTCGGAACGCTGAGTTGCACACTGTAGCCATTCGCGTTGGAAGCGGCCGTCGCCGTGTAGTTCTCGGAGGTGGCGCCGGCAATCGGCTGACCATTAAGCATCCACTGAATAGCTGCGCCAGAAGGCACCGCCTGTGCGCGCAGGCGATCACCGGCCCGCACCGCTTCTGCAATGGAAGAGGTGGAGGTGGCAGTACCGCCGCTGACGCGAACCGAAACTGTGGAATTGCCGGCATTAGTGGTGGGAACGCTGAAAGCAGAACCGGTACCACCGGCGGCCGGCTGACCATTTACCAGCCACTGATAAGCGGGCGAACCGCCGAATCCATTGGCGGTGGCCTGCAGGCGAACGTCGTCACCGCGACAAACCAAATCTTTGTTGCCGCCCACCGAGGCCGCAAGTCCGGATGACTGCGGTGCCGAAATAGTGACACTGAGATCACGTGTGGGATCTCGTGCCGGCGGCGGCGGGTTGTGATACTTCAGGTTGTAATTCAGGCCAACGCTGTAGTAGATGGAATTTTCAGCACCGCCCAATGGTAAGTAGAGCGTTCCCGGGCCAGCGACCGGGCCAGCCGGCAGGCCGAACTTCGGCGAACCCGTGTGGGTGGCGCGGACTTCGTAGGTAATGGCGAACCTCTTGCTGAGAGCGCTGCGCAGACCGAGTCCATAATTAAACATCGGCTCGCCCTTGCGCTGCAGACCGACGGTCTGGATCACACCTGCGGGTACCGAGGGTGTGCCCTTTGGCCCGTACCACATATAACCAGGACCGATGGTGAAGAACGGGCGGTACCTTGATCCACGAGGCGTGAAGTACATCAGGACGTTGGCGGTAATCTGCGTATTCACAGTGTCAGTGCCGAATGTCCCCAGGCCCTGTACAGGAATGTTGAGCCGGTTGTAGCCAATCACGAGGCTCTGTTCGAGACCCCAGTATTTGGCGATATCTTCGGTATAACGCTCACCCCAGACGATGCCCCGGTTAAACGAGTGCGATCGCGCATTAACGCCTTGATAAAGCTGGTACCACTGCGAACCGAAGAATCCGGTCATGAAAAAAGTGGGGTAACCCTTCTCGGGTTGGGCGGCATTCTGCGCGAATGCACTGCCGGTCACGGCAAGGGTACTTGCCGCGATCAGCAGCAAGCCTCTCTTAAAGAGCGGTTTAATCTGTGATAGCTGCTTCATTGAACTAGTCATCCTCCCGGATTTCCTTTCCATTATGAACTATTTGGCGGGCTCAATGCTACCCCCACCGGTATCTTTAATGAATGCGCTATTGAGCACCCATCCCCCCTCCCAGCGAGATGGAATACACTCCACGACGAGGGAAAAGAGCGAAAAGCCGGTCTGGAACCGCGGGAAATATAAATAGCGACAAGGGCCCGGAACCGCCGTGGGCCTCTTCCTCCAGCGGCACCCAGCGGAGCCCAGCGTCCGCGGATTCGAACACCTGACCGCCCTGCGAAGCGAACACCATACCGGGGCGGGTGGGATGAAACAGGACAAGGGTAACGGTTTGCGCGGCCAAACCAGAGCGAACTTCCGTCCAGGTCGTACACCCATCCACGGAGCGGTAAAGGCCTGCCGGCGTCGCCGCCAGCGCTATTGCGTCGTTCCCCGGATCGAAATCCAAAGCGTACCAAATAGTACTTCCGCCGGGGGCACCACAGGTTCGCCACGTTACACCGCCATCACGGCTGGCCAGAGCCGCGCCCGGGACGATTGCTGTTACCAGATTTCTGCCGGAAGATTCCAGCTTCTGAATGTTCCCCGGCGCAGTCTGCACCCATGTGGAGTCATTCTGCCTGCGGAACAAACCGGCATCTGTGCCCAGCAGAGTGATGCCTTCAGGTAGAGGAAGTAACGCGGAAATCCGGGTGGCAGTTGCCGGCAACGGCTTCGCTGCCCAAATTGTGCCACCATCGCGCGATTCAAACAGATTCCGGTAGCCCGCCGCATAGACCGTCTTTGCCGCATCCGGCGCAACGGCGGTCAACAGAATCTGATCATGTTCCAGAGCACCGGCGCGCGACCAGCGGAACGCCATGTTGTCGCTGCGGTAAAGGCCACCGGAAACCGGCTCATAAACACTGCTCGAATAGAGCACCCCGCCGGCTCCCGCCAGGGTGGTGAAGTTCCGATTGGTAAAGCCGTTGTTGATATCCCGAATGGTGGTGCCGCCATCAGTGCTGAGCAACAACCCGCCCGAGGAGGATGCAAAAAAGATTCTACCCGGCACAAAAGGATCGAATGTGATAGCGCGCACCGCATGGGGACTCACCACGCGCCAGGACTTACCGCTGTTTTCCGACTTCAACAAACCGGTGGTCGTCCCGGCGAAAACAGTGTCCGTTTTGCGCGGGTCGATGGCCACGAAGTAAGTTCGAAAAGCACCTGCCGGAGTTTCCAGCTTTTTCCAGTGTGCCGCCGCATCCAGGCTGCCGTACACACCACTGCAGGCGCTGGCAAAAACACGGTCCGGCTGCAGCGCATCCACCTGGATGCTGAAGACATCGGAATCATCCAGCATTCCGGCGTGTATGGATTTCCAGGTGGCGCCCCCGTCCACCGTCTTCCACGGCAAATGAGTGGTGCCGGCGTAAAGCGTGTCGGCGGTATCGGGATGAAAAGCGAGGGAAACCACCGGTTTCAATTCGGCGTCGCCCGGCGGGGAAATTCGTTTCCAGCTCGCGCCGCGATCCTTGCTCAGGAAAACGCCGTCGGCCGCGCCCGCGGCAATCACGTCAGGATTTTTCCCCCACAACGCCAGCGACCACACGGCGATCCCCTGCGACGCGGGTAACAGCTCCCAGGTGTGGCCGCCATTCGAGGTGCGGTAGACGCCCGACATTCGCGCGTTTTCTGCCTCAAATCCTACATACCAGGTACCGCTTTCCCGCGGGTCAATTTCCAGCGAGTGCAACACACCGGACAACTGCGGCGGGAAGAATACGTTTTCCCACGATGCACCACCGTTTTTCGATTGATGGATCAAGCCGTTGCGCGATGCCGCAACCACGAAGTCCCGTTGCCGGGGCACTGCGCGAATCACTTCGGCGTCACCTCCGAAGGGTCCGGTGGCTCGCCAGGCACCTGCACAGATTGCACACGACACCGCCAGCAACGCGGTTGATGCAGCCATACGCCGCAGTAAATGAAAAGTAAGTTTAGCCATCCGGAAATGCAGCAGTCGCTACGCTCAGTTTGCCACGGGGCATCGGTCAACATCGAAACCAGACCGCTATAATCGGAAGTTCATTTCATGCCTATCCGCAGCATGACCGGTTTTGCCCGCGTTTCACGCCCCACGGCAGCTGGCGAACTCACGCTCTCCATTAAGTCCGTTAACCACCGCGGACTCGATGTTCATTTCCATGCCCCCTCCGAACTGGATAGCGTGGAACCAGCCCTGCGCAGCGCCCTCCGCAAACGGGTGTCGCGTGGACATGTACAGGTGCAGGTATATCTAAAGCGCCCCCCGGCAAGTGAAGTAGCCACCTCGTTCAACGAGGCCTTGCTGCGCTCGTGGCTGGAAGCATTCCGCGCCGCCGCAGACAAATTTGGGCTGGACTCCAGGCCCGATCTCAATCAGGCGCTGCGGTTGCCCGGCATGATGGAAACCCGCGGCAGCGATGTGGATACGGAGACTTCCGGGGCTGAGGCTCTGTCTGCCATGGATGAGGCATTGGATGAGCTGGATCAGTTTCGCGCCCGCGAAGGTGCGGCCATTGAAGCCGACTTGCGTTCCCGCAGCGCTTCCCTGCGTGTCCTGGCCGCACAAATGGAAGAAATCCGCACCCGTGCCCTGCCGTTCTTTCAGCAACGCCTGCGCGAGAAGATTGCAGAGCTTTTGGGGGGTGCCCAGGTGGAGCCGGGACGGCTGGCGCAGGAAGCGGCCATTATTGCCGAACGGAGCGACATTAGTGAGGAACTGGTGCGGCTGAAGACGCATGCCGACCAGCTGGATACCCTGCTGGGGTCAGAGACCGAAGTGGGCAAGAAGCTGGATTTCCTGCTCCAGGAAATGAATCGCGAGACCAATACCATTCTTTCCAAGACCAATGGCCTGGGTGAACCCGGGCTCGCGATGACCGATCTTGGCCTGGCTGCCAAGGCCGAAATCGACCGCATTCGCGAGCAATCACTGAACATCGAATGACCTTGGTTTTCATCATTTCCGCGCCTTCCGGTTCGGGTAAATCCACGTTGGTCGAAAGATTACTTGCGGAGCTGCAAGGTCTAACGTTTTCAGTGTCTTACACGACCCGCCCCCCTCGCGGGCAGGAGGTGGATGGCGAGGCCTATCACTTCATCAGCCGGGAAGAGTTTGAAGCCCGCATCAGCCGCGACGAATTCATGGAACACGCCGAAGTATTTGGCAACTTTTACGGCACCCATCAAAGTGCGCTGGAAAGTGCCCGTGAGCAGGGACTCGATCTGGTACTCGACATTGACGTGCAAGGTGCGGCACAATTGAAGGACAGGATTCCGGACGCGGTCAGTATTTTTGTGCTGGCGCCCTCCCGTCAGGTCCTGGAACAGAGGCTCCGCTCGCGCGGTCAGGATAGTGAAGCAGTTGTCCGGCGCCGGTTGGCGGATGCAGCCCGTGAGATCCGCAAGTATGATCGTTATGACTATGTGCTGGTGAATGAGGAAGTGGAACCAGCCGTAGAGACCTTGAAATCCATCGTGCGCGCCGAACGCGTGCGGCGGATTCGGGTAGAAGAAAGAATTCGTCCGATTCTGAATACATTCGGACAGGACCTCTGAGTTTTGTACTACAGGGAGTTGGAAATTAAAATGCCAGACACAGCACCACGTAACAACGCGCATTGCACTATTCCGGACGATCCGGATCAGAGCACTTACCGCTTCATCATTGTCGCCGCCAAGCGCGCCCGCCAGTTGCAGGGTGGTCAGCGGCCGGTACTGCCAACGTCTTCACGCAAGTCTACGGTGATCGCGATGGAAGAGACGCGGCGCGGTCTGGTGAAATACGAAATCGGCGGCGACGCGCCAGTGTTGACGGGAGAAGTCCCGCAAGTCTAGTCAGAACGCGTCTCGCGCAAACGCGCTATGCGAATCGTACTTGGAGTCGGCGGTGGCATCGCTGCGTATAAGGCGGCGGAACTGGCGCGCGGCCTGGTGCGCAAAGGCCACGAAGTACAGGCTGTGCTGACACGGTCGGCGCAGGAATTTGTCACGCCGCTGACCATGGCGTCCCTCACCGGGCGCAAGGTTATCACGGGCATGTTCGAATCGGCCAGCCCGGAGGCTACGCTTTCCAGCGCAGTGGAACACATTGGCGTTGCCCAGGAGAACGATCTGCTGCTGGTGGCGCCGGCCACCGCCAACCTGCTGGCCGAATTCGCCCACGGGCTGGCAGCGGATTTTCTAACTACACTCTACCTGGCATTTCGTGGACCCGTAATTCTGGCACCCGCCATGAATACCCAAATGTGGGAACACGCGGCAACCCAGGCCAACCTGACCACGCTGCGCCAGCGCGGCCACACTTTCGTGGAACCCGAAGATGGTTTTCTGGCCTGTGGCACCTGCGGAACGGGACGGCTGGCGACCCATGAAAACATTCTGGACGCGGTGGAAAAAGCCGCGCAAACGCCTCTACCCGACCTGCGCGACGAAACTATTCTCGTTACAGCCGGACCTACCCAGGAACCCATTGACCCGGTCCGCTACCTTTCCAACCGATCCAGCGGAAAAATGGGCTACGCGCTGGCCGTGGCCGCGCTGGCGAGGGGTGCCCGCGTTACCCTGGTCACCGGACCGGTCAGTCTGCAGGCGCCTGCCGGTGCCACCGTGGTTCGCGTGTGCACGGCAGCCGAGATGCACAGCGCCGTATTCGCCAACCTGGAACCTGCCACCACGGTCATCCAGTGCGCTGCAGTTGCCGATTTTCGCCCGCTTGCTCCGGTCGGGGAAAAGATCAAGAAGGCTGACGCCCCCGGCACCATCACGCTGGAGCCAACTGCCGACATTCTGCAGGAACTGGGGCGTTGCAAAGGTCGCCGCCTGCTGATTGGATTCGCCGCCGAAACCACCAATCTTCGCGAATACGCCAGGCGCAAGCTGGAAGCCAAGAACTGCGACATGGTGGTAGCCAACCTTGTGGGTGCCGGGCTGGGCTTTGAAACGGACGACAACGAAGTGGAACTGCTGCTGCGCAGCGGAGAGTTCATTCCCGTGGGGCGCGCCAGTAAACGGCAGATTGCGGACCGCATTCTGGACCAGATCGCCAGCTTAAGAATGGTGTCGCGTTGACCACTGCCGAGATCCGCCGGCAACTGGAGTTTTATCAGGATCTGGGAATCCGCCAAATTTATCGCCGCACACCCGCGCCCCCGCCTATGGCAAAATCGACCACGCCCGCCCTGCTCCCCCTTATGGAAACGGTTCTCCCCGGGTTGGCCCCGGACAATGACACGCTGCAGCGAATCTGTTCCGACATCGGCGATTGCAAACGTTGCCGCCTGCATGCCGGCCGCAACAAGATTGTTTTTGGAGCAGGCAATCCGGAAGCAAAACTGGTCTTCGTAGGCGAAGGTCCGGGGGCGGACGAAGATGAGCAGGGCCTGCCCTTCGTGGGCCGCGCCGGGCAGATGTTGACGCAGATGATCGAAGGCACGGCCAGTAAAGAAGGCATTCCGCTGAAGCGGTCCGATGTCTATATCTGCAATGTGGTGAAATGCCGCCCGCCGGAGAACCGCACGCCGGAAGCAGATGAAATGCAAATTTGCGGCCAGTTCCTTTTCCGCCAGTTGTCGGTTCTGAAGCCCCGTGCCATCTGCGCCCTGGGCGGTACCGCGGCCAAGGCTTTGCTGGGCGGCAAAGATGGAGTTACCAAACTCCGCGGGAAGTGGCACAAGTGGCATGACATTCCGCTGCTGGTAACCTACCATCCCTCGTATCTGCTTCGCCCCTATAACCAGGACGCGAAACGCGAATCGTGGGAAGACCTGAAAATGCTATTTCACGCCGTGTACGATCAGGCGTCATGAACCGAAGGCTCGCCTGGCGCATTGGGCTGATTGCGGCGTTGCTGACCATTGCCCTGATCGGGGGCACGGTGGGGTTCCGCGTGATCGAAGACTACCCATGGGGGGACGCCTTCTACATGACGCTGATCACCATCACCACGGTGGGCTACGCGGAAATTCATCCGTTGAGTCAGGCGGGCAGGGTGTTCAATTCGGTGCTCATCCTGTTCGGCGTGAGCGCCATGTTCTTTTCCGTAGGCGCGATGACGCAGATGGTGATCGAACTGGAGTTGCACGATCACTTTGGTGAACGAAGGAGAAAGCGCGCCATCATGCGCCTGAGAAACCATTACATTGTGTGCGGCTTTGGCCGCGTAGGCCGGAACGCCGCGATTGAATTACAAAAAGCGGCCGTGCCTTTTGTGGTGATCGATCACAGCGACGAAAAAGTGGAGCGCGCCATGCTGGCCGGCATGACCGCGGTATCGGCCAACGCCTTGAGCGACGACACGCTGCGCGATACCGGCATCGTACACGCCCGTGGCTTCATCGCGGCGCTGGCTACCGATGCGGAAAACGTCTTCGTCGTGCTCTCTGCCCGCGGCATGAATCCAGCGATGACCATCGTGACCCGCGCCTCGGAAGAAAATGCCGAATCGAAGCTGCGGCGCGCCGGTGCCGATATCGTCTTCTCGCCCTATGTGATGGCGGGCCATCGACTGGCCCACGCCCTGGTCCGCCCGCATGTCGCGGAACTTCTGGAACTCACCACTGACGGAACCGGTCTCGACGTCACCATGGAACAGCTTCAGGTTACCGGCAGTAGCGAGTTTGCCGGACGCACTCTGCGGGATCTGACCAGCCGCGAGGATGCGGGCGTCATCGTTCTGGCGGTTCGCAATGGCGAAGGAAAGATGACGTTCAATCCGCCTGCTTCGTCCACTATCATTCCCGGCGATTTTCTGATCGTGATGGGCGAGCGTCCGCGGCTGCGGCAACTGGAATTACTGCTGGCCAGCGATGAGTAGTATAAATTAGAGAGCACGGCGGTTTACCGGTGGTATTGGAAACTTCAGAACTCAATTCGTTGGTTGAGCTTTCGGCGCGTATGGGCAGCAATCCTTTGCTGGCGCAGGCGGCGACCGGCAACACGTCTGTCAAACTCGACGGCGTGCTGTGGATCAAGGCCTCCGGCAAGTGGCTGGCCCATGCCTCCAAAGAGGACATCTTTCTGCCGCTCAACCTGGAGGAAACACGACGCCTTGTGGAACAGGGAATCGATCCTTCCGGGCAGACCGCGCTGGTTGACGGCAGAGTTCTGGGGAGTTCCGTAGAGACCGCCATGCATGCGGTTTTGCCCCACCGTGTCGTGATTCACGTACACTCCATTAACACCATTACGTGGAGCATTCTGAGCGACGGCCTGGCCGGGTTCGCACAGCGGCTGACAGGCTTACGCTGGGCGTGGGTTCCCTATACCCCCTCTGGTTTGGCTCTGGCCAGTGCGGTCAAAAAAGCTTCCGACAATACTCATGGCGGCGATATTTTTGTTCTGGCCAACCACGGTATTGTCGTTTGTGGCGAGAATACAAGAGCTGCGGAGGCGCTGCTGGAAGAAGTGGAAAAGCGCATCATGCTGGCTCCGCGCCCAACGCCGCAGCCCCGCTGGGACATACTCAACCGTCTGGCGGAATCGGGCAACTGGTGGGTGCCACAGCGCACGGTTTCGCACGCTCCGGCACTGGACGCAACCGCGCGAAGAGTAATTTCCGGTGGAGTCCTGTATCCCTGCCAGGCCATCTTCCTCACCCAACATGCCCGTCTGCTGCCGGAAACCGCCACGCCGGAAATGCTGGGCGCGGCCAGCCAGGAGCCTTTCGTACTGGTGGAAAATGTCGGCGTTCTGATGGGCGGGCGCTCCAATCCCACCGAAGCCGCCACCTTCAGCGGCCTCGCCGAAGTTCTGATCCGGATTCCGGAAGAAAATGCCGTCCAATACCTGTCCGATGATGAAGTCCGTGATCTGTTGAGCGCCGACTGCTACCGTTACCGGGAACTTGTGGAAGGCTTCGGACGCATCCCGATTGTGCCGGTTGCGCCGCCGTCGGAAGCGCGCTTGGTATCATAACGAACAAGCTGGCGTAGCTCAGTTGGTAGAGCGGCAGTTTTGTAAACTGCGGGTCGGGGGTTCAAGTCCCTCCGCCAGCTCCAGCAATCAATAAGGCGTGAGGCGTGGTGGGCGCGAATCCGGGTCCAGCAGCCACGCCTTCCTTCCCGGGTAGTAATTCCGCAACTCGCGGTCTTCCTCTTCACCCCGATCCAGAGCCCAGACGATGCGGGCCTGGTCTATATTCGCGGCGTTTTGCACCCATTCCCTTACGGTGTGGGCCGCGCCATAGCGAACAAAAACAAGGTGGCTGCCGGATTCAGCTGCCAGCTGACGGGCAATGGCGATGCGTCCCTCGGCGTCACCATAGTTGATGTAGTCGGATGCCTCGTACGAACTGGTGGCGCTGAAGATGGCAGCATTGCCTGTGAGATGCAAGCCGTACCAGAAGGCGAAGTGCGCGGCGCAGAAGATCAGCAGGACCATTGCGGCCTCGGCTCGCAGGGCGCTCAGGCGTTCCAGACCAGCCACCGCCAGCAGCAGGAACAAGCAGGCCACGGCGGCGATGTAGTGCGGATGGAAATACGGGTAGAATGCGGTTCCCCCATAGAACAACCCAATAACCGCAAACGCCCAGACCCAGCGACGGCGCAGGGCAAACGGCAGGGCGGCAAACAGCGGCGGCAACAGGAAGAAGCGAATGCTGCGCAGACGTTCCGGCCATGAGACGGGGTGATCGTGAGCGGCGGCTTCCACTTCGAAGGCCAACTGCTGCTCCGCTGTCAGCGGGCGATGCGGTACGGCTTGGACCTGAAACGTGAACGTCGCCGGGACGCCGTATTGCGTGCGACTGGCAGAATACGGAAGCGTTAGCCACGCCCCGGTCACAGCGCGATTGTGCGCCAGGGTCAGCATACTGGCCGCGACCACTGGCAGCATGATCCACCAATACTGCCGCCGCAGCGGAAACAACATGGCGAGCACCACGGCATCCAGCAGCAACGACTCAAAGGGGCGCGTCAACAACTGAATGGCCAGACCGAGGCCGAGCAACAAGGCGTCGCGACGGCTGCCGCTCTTCCGCAAACGGGGCAACGCTCCGAAGACCAGGCAGCCGGCGATGGCCGACAGGGCGCCGCCCCAGTAGTCATTCATCCACTTGTTGAGAGGACCGAAGGTGGCGACAGCAATCAGACCACCGCATAACGCCCATGCGGGAGCAACCCAGGCGCGGAGCATCCAGAAACAAAGGGCAGCAAAGATGCCCGCAGAGATCAGCACGCCTGCCCACGGGTGCCCGAACAAGGCGAGGACAATGCCCTGCCCCAACGGATAGATTGAGCTATAGGACGGCTCCTGCAGAATGAATAACGATTCAAAGAAGCGATGCATGGGATGCACCGGATTGGCGAGGCGGAAATGGGCCAGGGTATCGGCCAGCAGCAGGAAGCTGAAGTCGTCGGGGACGGTGGGAATCGGTACCGGGTGATGGCGCAGCAGCGCCAGCCTCAGGCCGCCCGGGAGCACTACCAGAAGACCCATGGCGACAGGGGGCCGCGCGGCGATCCACCGGGCGCCAGCCAAAATGCGGACGCGCAGCAGTATGGCGGCGAAGCCGAGCAGCGCCACGAAAAACTCAATGGCATCGGCAAGACCGAAACCTAGCGGGTTTTCGCCCGGCAGGAAAAATCGCAGGATTTGGAGGACGTTCACCGCACCTGGGGAAAGCCGAGGTTAACGCTGCTGGTGGCAGGGTCTGGCCAACGACTGGTGACCACCTTGCCGCGGGTGTAGAACTGCACACCTTCCGGTCCATACATGTGCAGATCGCCGAACAGAGAACCCTTCCAGCCGCCGAAGCTGTAGTAGGCAACCGGCACGGGAATAGGCACGTTGATGCCGACCATGCCAACCTCAACGTCGAACTGGAACTGGCGCGCCGCGCCGCCATCGCGGGTGAAAATGGCGGTGCCGTTGGCGTAAGCGTTGCTGTTAATCACGTGAAGCGCTTCTTCGTAAGTCTTCACGCGCATCACACCGAGGACGGGGCCAAAAATCTCATCGTCATAGCAGTGCATGCCGGGCTTGACGTGATCGAGCAGCGAGGTGCCCAGAAAGAAACCGGGTAACTGACAGGCCTCGTGCTCGCGACCATCTACGGCTACAGAGGCACCTTCGGCCGTCGCCTGATCCATGTACGACGCGACCCGGTCGCGATGCTCGCGCGTAATCAGCGGCCCCATTTCGTTGCTGTCGTCAAGACCGGGACCAATGCGGATCTTCGCCATGCGTTCCTTGATGGCAGCAATGAGGGGATCGGCTGCGGTATCCACCGCAACCACCACGGCGATGGCCATGCAGCGCTCGCCGGCGGAACCGAAGCCCGCCGAGACAGCGGCATCCGCCGCCATGCCGATATCGGCATCGGGCAATACGATCATGTGATTCTTGGCACCACCCAGCGCCTGCACGCGCTTGCCGTTGCGGGTTCCGGTCTCATAGATCGATTTGGCCACGGGCGTGGAACCAACAAAACTGATGGCCTTTACATCGGGATGAGCCAGAAGGCGATCCACCGCGATGCGGTCACCCTGCAGGACGTTGAAGACGCCATCGGGCACGCCCGCACGCTGAATCAACTCCGCGAGCAACAGGCTGGCGGAGGGATCTTTTTCTGACGGCTTCAGGATGAAAGAGTTGCCACAGGCGATGGCATTGCCGATCATCCACATGGGAACCATAGCGGGGAAGTTGAACGGGGTAATTCCGGCTACAACACCCAGCGGCTGGCGAATCTGATAGACATCCACTCCGCGGCTGGCCTGTTCGGAATAGCCACCCTTTAGTAATTGCGGAATTCCACAGGCGAATTCGATATTCTCCAGGCCGCGCGCGACTTCGCCCATGGCATCGGGAACGGTTTTGCCGTGCTCCATGGTGATCAGTTCGGCGATGGCTCTGCGGTTGGCATCGATCAGTTCGCGCAGGCGGAACATGCATTCGGAGCGACGGGAAAGCGGCGTGGCGCGCCATTCTCCCCACACTTTCTTTGCGCAGGCGACCGTGGCATCAACTTCTTCCACGCTGGCGAAATCCACATGCGCCTGCACTTCGCCGGTTGCCGGGTTGAAGACGGGGCCGGAGCGTCCGGATTTACCGGCGACGGCGTGGCCGCCGATCCAATGGTTGATCTGTTTCATGCTAATTCCTTAGTATCCAGTCGGCGGTCTTTGTGGCGAGGCGATCAAACGCCCGCACCGCCAGTTCCAGATGTTCTTCTTTAGTGTCCTCGATCTTGTTGTGGCTGATCCCTTTGAGCGACTGCACGAACATCATCACGGCGGGAATGCCCAGGCGGCAGACTTCCGCGGCATCGTGCAACGGACCGGACGGAAGCTGCTTCACCACGCCGGCAGTTTCCAGAACCGCCTGCCCGCAGAGTTCAATGAGATGGGGGTGGAAGGGGATGGGCTCAATTCCCCAGATCTTCGACCACTCCACGGTACAGCCCTCTTCCAGGGCAAATCGCCGGCTGGATTCTTTGGCTTCCGCCAACATACCGGCGAGGATTCCGGCGCTGAGGTCGCGCTGGTCAAGTGTGGCTTCAGCGCGCCCCACGATGGCGGTGGCAATACCGGGAAAAGTCTTCAGACTGCCCATGGTGCAAACGGCATCGGGATGTTGGCGCGCGATGTCGCGAATGAACAGCGCCAGTTTCGCGGCAGAGGCAAGCGCATCGCGACGGGCATTCATGGGCGTGGAACCGGAATGCGCTTCCTGCCCGTGGAACGTGAAGGCATGGCGCTCCAGGCCTTTGGTGCCCAGCACAACGCCCAGAGGCAGCCCGAGAGCTTCCAGAACCGGCCCTTGTTCAATATGCAGTTCCAGATAAGCAGCGGCGTTTTCCCTCTCGATAGCGGCTTCGGGAAAACGGTCAATTTCCACCCCGCACTGGCGCAAGGCGTCTTCCAGGCGGACACCATCTTTATCCGTGCGCCCTCGATCAGCGGCAATGGAATGGGTTCCGGCGAAGGCAGCCGAACCCAGCAGGCTGCGACCGAAACGGGCACCCTCTTCATCGGCGAAATCAACCAGGCGAATGGTGACCGGCGGGCGACCCGCATATTGCGTATTGAAGCGGCGCAGGATTTCGAGACCCGTCATGACGCCGAGCGCGCCATCCAGCCAACCGCCGTTGGGAACCGAATCGAGGTGGCTGCCAAGGAGCAGTGCTTTGGGCGATTCGCCGCGCAACGTGATCCAGCGGTTGCCGGCCGAATCCAGATGATGTTCCACGGGGAGATCAGCCAGTTTCTGCGCGAACCAGTCGCGGGTTTGCATCCAAAGTGGAGTCCAGGCGACACGCTGCGCACCGTTCTCATCCGCCGTCAAAGTGCGAAGTTCCTTCAATTCTGCAATGGTTCGTTGTGGATTCAGACTCATGCGTAACCCGCTTCCCGCTTCAGCATTTGCCCTCGCTTGCGGTCACCCACAAACTGACCGCCGTTCACCTGCACCTTGCCGCGAACTGTGACAACTTCGGCCCGACCATCAATTTCCACGCCCTCGAAACCGCTGTAATCGTTGTTAACGTGGTGGGTCTTTGCAGAGAGAATGCCACGTTGATGGGGGTTGTAGATGACGAGATCGGCATCGCTGCCGATGGCAATGGTCCCCTTGCGCGGAAACAGCCCGAAGATTTTTGCGGCGCGGGTACTGGCGGCATCGACAAAGCGGTGGATATCGAGCGTGCCACGGCTGACACCCCAGGTATACAGCAGATTCACGCGCTCTTCAATACCGGGAATGCCGTTGGGAATCTGCGTGAAGTCATCTTCACCAAGCAGCTTTTGGGTGGTATCGAAGGGGCAGTGATCCGTTCCCACGGTATCGATCATGCCCGCGGCGAGTGCATCCCACAGAACTTTTTGATTGCGTTTGTCGCGCAGCGGAGGCGACATGATGTGCTTCATACCCTCTACTCCGGCTCGCTCCGCATAAGTCTTATCGAGCAACAAATGAGGAATCACAGATTCGATGAAGAGCCGGGTTCCGGCCTGCTTTGCGCGCAGGGCGGCTCGCAAGGCCGGTTCACAGGAGAGATGGACCACATAACCAGCGGCGCCGGTATTGGCCAGGAAGGTGGCAAAGCGATGGGTGCCCTCTGCCTCCACCGATTCCGGCCGGCTGGGTTCATGCCATTCCGCCCCGGTCTTACCCTGCGCCAGCAGGCTCTGCTGCAGGCGGCCCACCAGTTCGGCGTTTTCACAATGAGCAGTGGTGATCACTCCCAGCTTACGAGCGAGGCACAGAGTCTGGTACATTTCCCCGTCATCGACACCGAAGAAATTCTTGTAGGCAAGAAAAATCTTGAAAGACGAAATACCATCCGCAACGATTTCACGCAACTGGCCTTCGGTGTGGTCATCGAACTTCGTGACCGACATGTGGAACGTGTAGTCGCAGGCGCTACCCGAAGCCGCCTTCGACTTCCACAACTGGTAGCCGTCCAGGGGATCATCGAGACGGGACGGGCAGCACATTTCGATATAGGTGGTGGTGCCGCCCATCAGCGCGGCGATACTGCCCGTCTCATGAGTGTCTTTGGCGAAGGTCGACATGAAGGGCAGGTAAATGTGGACGTGGGGATCGATGAAACCGGGGAAGACGTAGCGGCCCGCAGCGTCGATAATTTCGGTGCCGGGGGGCGCATCCAGATCGCGTCCGATGCGGGTGATGGTTTCATTTTCGACATAAATATCCGCGCGGGCGCGCGAATCGGCGGTGATGATTTCGCCATTGCGAATAAGCAGTGCCATGGGAGGAGACCTTAGTGAATGTGAATGCCCTTCTCTTCACGGTAACGCTTCATGGCTTCCCAGTCTTCGGCGAGAGCGGGTTGATCGCGGGTCAGTTCATCCCAGGTGATGGAGGGGCGGCCGGAGGAGACCTCTACCATTTCAATGCAGTGTTCCACCGGGCACACGTTGAAGCACAGGCGGCAACCCACGCAATCCACTTCCCTCACCAGCGGTTGGGGTCGCCCGGCGATGGCTTCGGCCTTGCCGTTGGAAGCTTCCGCCCAGGCGTGCGGCGTGACGCGAACGCCATTGGCGGCAACAAGATCGATGCACTGGTGCGCGGTATCGTTGCAGGCCACGTAGCAGAGATTGCACTTGATGCAACTGGCCGGGTTGATGCGGGCAACAGCGCGAAAGGAGAGATCAAAGTTTTTGAAATCGGAAATCCGGTGAAGGCTCTTGCCACGCAGGTCGTCGATGGTGCTGAAGCCTTTCGAATCCATCCAGTTGGAGAGACCGTCGCACAGATCTTCAATAATGCGGAAGCCGTAGTGCATTACCGCGGTGCAGACCTGCAAGCTTCCGGCACCCAGCAGCAGGAATTCGGCGGCATCGCGCCAGGTGGAAATGCCACCCATACCGGAGATGGGTTTACCGGAGTTGCGGATGGCTTCATCAGTCGCGAGCGCGGCCAGCATGTTGAGCGCGATCGGCTTTACAGCGGGCCCGGCATAGCCGCCATGGCCGCCTTTGCCACCGATGCCTGGAGACAGTTCGAAGGTGTCGAGATCAACCGCGGTGATGGAGTTGAGGGTGTTGATGAGCGACAGTGCATTCGCACCACCGGCGAGGCCGGCACGCCCGGAGAGCACGATATTGGTGATATTGGGCGTGAGTTTGACGATGACGGGAATCTTCGCGATGTCGCAGACCCAGCGGGTGATCTGTTCGCAGTACTCCGGTACCTGACCGACGGCAGCACCCATGCCGCGTTCCGACATACCGTGAGGGCAACCGTAGTTCAGTTCAATGCCATCCGCACCGGTGTCTTCAATACGGTGCACGATGTCGCGCCAGGCCTCCGGTTCAGAGCGCACCATGGCGGATGCAATTACCGCGCGATCTGG
Source organism: Bryobacterales bacterium (assembly GCA_038229475.1). Classification (GTDB taxonomy): domain Bacteria; phylum Acidobacteriota; class Terriglobia; order Bryobacterales; family Bryobacteraceae; genus BOG-234. The sequence continues at coordinate 36,620 of JBBROK010000012.1, forward strand.
CCACGCGCGCTTGACGTCGCGAATTTCACGGAGGTTTATTTCAATGGGGCGGTCTGAAATCAACTCGACATTGTTGATGCCCAGCATCTTCTGTGAGCCATAGTGCCAGGCTCCGTAACGATTGGAAACGTTGAGGACGGGGTCACCGATTGTCTTCCAGACCGCTCCGCCCCAGCCATATTCAAAGGCACGATGAACCTGTGCGCCGGAGTTGGCGGGTGGCGCTGAAGCGAGCCAGAAGGGATTCGGCGATTTGATGCCGGCGAAGTTGATGCTGAGATCAGCCATGGGATGCCTCGGTGGAGAGCAGGTTGTGGATGGCGCGAGCAGCGAGTTTGCCATCCTGCGCAGCCATCACGGTAGATGCCGAGCCTTTCGCGCGGACGCAATCGCCGCCGGCGAAGATTCGGGGGATGCTGGTTTCCATTTGCGCATTTACTTTGACGTAACCGCGCTCCGTCTCCAGACCGAGAGCGATCGCGATGGCAGGCTTCTCCTGGCCGATGGCTTTGATGATCTGGTCCGCGGGGATGACGAACCTGGAACCGGCGCGCAGGCATTCCAACCCTTCCGCCACAACCGCAACAGGTTGCGCAAGAAACTCAAATGCCACGCCCTCGTTCTTCACAAACTCGTACTCATGCGGGTAGGCGGACATATCTTTTTCGGTGCGGCGGTAGACGATGGTGACGCGCGCTGCACCGCAGCGTTTGGCCACAGTGGCGCAGTCGATGGCGGTATTGCCGGCGCCAATTATAAGGACGTTCTGCCCGACGTGGAGATGTTCCAGATCCGTTTTGCTCTGTTCAATGAAAGCGAGGCCATCAACAATACGTTCTTCGCCGGGGATGCCGAGTTGCGGCGATTTACCGAGGCCGGTGGCCACGAAGACGACATCGAAGCGCTGCAGGAGACCGACGGGATCGGCTTCGACGCCGGTAAGGATGGTAGCGCCGAGTTGACGAATCATTTCCACTTCAGCCAGAGCGACCGGAATGGGTTCACGCAAAACGATAATGCCGTAAGTGGAAAGGCCACCGCCCCAATTGCGGTTTTCAAATACAGTAACGGCGTGACCACGACGGGCAAGTTCACCGGCGCAGGAAAGACCGGCCGGACCGGCACCGACCACGGCAATGGTATGGCCTGTTGCGGGCACGGGCGGGAAAACCTTTTCACCACTGGAGTAGATGTGGTCCATCGCGTGGCGCTGCAGGCGACCGATGGCGATGGGTCGCTCTTCCGCATGCAGCACACAGGCACCTTCGCATAACTCCTCAACCGGGCAAACACGGGCGCAGCTGGCCCCCATAAGATTGGATTCCAGAATGGTGCGGGCGGAACCGGTGAGGTTGCCGGTGGCGATCTTCTTAATGAAGCGCGGAATATCGATATGAGTAGGGCAGGCGTGGGTGCAGGGCGCATCGAAACAGTACAGACAGCGGTTGGATTCCACCAGTGTTTCGTGCGCAGTGAGCGGCGGCAGTTGTTCGGCGAGAGGCTCAGTTCGTGCGGGCATTACGTCTCCCCATGAGAATGATGTAGACGGCAGCGGATACTCCGAAACCGACGAACCACGAGTAACTGTAGAGCCAGCCGAGGCTGGGAACAACCAGGCCAATGAGCGCAACCGCCACGCCGGCGGCGAGGCTCCACATGGCTTTCGGATTGATGCCATTGCGATAGCTGTATTCGCCGTTATAGCGGTATAAGTCTTCGACGTTGAGTGTGCAGCGGCGCACGATGAAGTAATCGGCAATCATGACGCCCGCGACCGGGCCCAGCAGCCCGGAGTAACCGACCAGCCATCCCGTAATGTAAGAACCGAAATCACTCAGCAGTTTCCAGGGCATCATGAGTACGCCGACGACGCCGGTGATGAGCCCGCCGGTGCGGAAGGAAATCCGCCGCGGGTTGAGATTGGAGAAATCATTCGACGGCGAGACCACGTTGGCGGCGACATTGGTATTCAGTGTCGCGATCAGAATGGCGACCAGGGCAATCATCGCGACCACAGGCTGGTTGAACTTGCCGATGAGCACAACGGGGTCCCATACGGGCGCTCCGAACAGCACGGCGGAGGCGGAGGTGACGGCCACACCGATGAACGAATAAATGGTCATGGCGGCGGGCAGGCCGAGGGTCTGACCGAGCGCCTGGGCGCGCTGGTTCACGGCGTAGCGGGTGAAATCGGGAATGTTCAGCGCAACCGTGGACCAAAAGCCGACCATGCCGGTGAGCGACGGTACGAAAAAGCGGAAAAATTCGGTGTTGTTGCGGAATTTAGAGGGGGTGGTGAACACGGGGCCGAGGCCGCCCGCCTTGCGGGTGATCCACCACAAGAGCAGAAGGCCGACGGTTAACATGAGCGGGGCGGAGACGCCTTCAAGGAACCGGATGGTCTCAATTCCCTTCCAGACCACATACATATTCAGTAGCCAGAAAGCAAAGAAACACACCCACACCAGGGCGGGATAGTTGGCCGCCCCCGGCCAGACCACGCGCAGCATGGAGGCAATAGCCTGGCCGCCAATCCAGGTCTGGATGCCGAACCACCCGCAGGCGACCAGCGCACGGAGCACCGCTGGCAGGTTGGCTCCGCGAACCCCGAACGAAGCGCGCACAAATACCGGGAAGGGGATGCCGTATTTGGCCCCGGCATGAGCGTTGAGCAGCATGGGCGCCAGCACGATCAGGTTGCCCAGCAGAATGGTACCTACGGCTTGCCACCAGTTCATGCCGCCTGCAATCAGACCGGAAGAAAGCATGTAGGTGGGGATGCAGACGGACATCGCGACCCATAGAGAGGCGTAGTTGTAGGTGGTCCAGGTGCGTTTTTCAGGGCGGACCGGGGCGAGATCTTCGTTGAAGAGTCCGGCGTCGAATTGTAGATCGCGGGGCATGGCCGGTGAGACACAGGAATTGTAGCGCGAATCGTTTCAGTTGAGAGAACTTCACAGCCGCCGACGAACGCCGATGGACGCCGGTAAAAACCGAATCCGAAAAAACCAACCCACCGTTCGCCTTTGCTTCGCCTTGTGGCCTGATTTGTTGAACTGTTCCTCTCCCCTGGAGAAATAGCATGGGCAGAGCGGAAAGTGGGTGAGTGGAGGGGTAAGCGGAAAGGGGAATGAGCGGAAAGTTGTTGGAATAAATGAACTTAGGAGAGTCGACGATTTATTTTGTGGATTTGTCACCGGGTTCTTGACTGAGAATCAGGGAACCGATGCGGGGGATCGAGCGGAAATGGGCATCCCATGTGAGGAGGGTTGCTCCAGCCCGGGCGCACGCGGCGGCGATCCAGATGCCGTTGGTGGGAATGGGCGTGCCCCTGGTCCGCAGGTCGGCAACCATCTCGCCGAAAATGGTGGCGACCTCCCGGTCGACTGGAAGGATTTCAACAATTGGCGCGGCGAGGAATTCGTCGAGTTCAGAGACGTTTTGGGCAACCCGCGAGCCCCCGGCGAAGTCCGCGCAGAGTTCGCCGATGACGATTGCCGGAAAGCCGATCCATTCGGCGCGATCCAGGATGGTGGCAATTCGCGGCTCACCTCGCTTGAAATGGCTGTAGGCGACCGTGTCGAGACAATAGCGGCTCACTTCCAGAGTTCCCGATCCAGCTTGTTGAAAGGTTCAACCGCGTTCAGAAACTCCTGCTGATCTGCTTCCGACCAGGTACCGGCAAGGTGGGCGAGGCCATTGCTGCGTATCCCGCTGGCACCAAGACTTTGCCGAAGAATTTCGATGACCGTCTGGTTGAGAGAAGTCCCACGCCGCCGCTTTTCGTCTTTCAGAGCAACGGAAACGTCCTCTGGCAGGTTGCGGATCGTGAGATGCGATGCATTTCTATCACTGACTATATGAATGCGTAAACATGATTGCAAGCGCTTATGGGTGCATCGCCTCGACACCAGCAGGAATCCGCAGTAGACTGACTGGCATGCCCTTCCCCTGCCCCGCCAGCCGCTTCGCAATCTTTGCCGTTGCCGTTTTCTCCGCCCACGCCGCTACGTGCGAAGACCTCGCACGGCTCTCGCTGCCGAAGACGACCGTCACCATGGCGGTTTCGGTCGCTTCCGGCGCATTCCATCCGCCAGCGGGTTTTACGCTGCGGGTGGCACCGGGCGATGTGAACTATCCGGATCTTCCGGCCTTCTGCCGTATGGCTGCGACCATACGACCGGTGGACGATTCTGAAATCAGAATCGAAGTCTGGCTTCCCGCGGCGTGGAATGGCAAGTTCATGGCGGTGGGAAACGGCGGTCAGGCAGGTGAAATCTATTACCACAAGATGGGCCTGCCGCTGTCGCTTGGTTACGCGGTTGCCTCCACCGACACCGGGCATGTCGGAACGACCTCGGACGGCAGCTACGCGCTGGGGCATCCGGAAAAAGTGATCGATTTCGGTTACCGCGCCGTTCACGAGATGGTGGAAAAATCGCGGGCGGTGGTGACGAGCTTCTACACCCGAGCGGCGAAGTATTCCTACTGGAATGGCTGTTCGACCGGCGGGCGCCAGGGGCTGACAGACCTCCAGCGGTATCCAAACGATTTCGACGGAGCCATCACGGGCGCGCCGGCGCTGAACCCACTGCAGGGGGCGCAGATCGTGTGGGTGGCGCAGGCCGTGCACAAAGACGCGGCCAGCCTGATTCCGGCCGCGAAGTTCGCAGTGATCCATAAAGCGGTCGTGGATGCCTGCGACTTGAACGACGGGGTAAAAGACGGCGTGCTGGAAAATCCGATGAAATGCAAGGTCGATCCCAAGGTTATCCAGTGCAAGGGCGGCGACGGGCCGGACTGCCTGACCGAGGCGCAGGTGGAAGCTACACGGAAGATCTACAGTGCACCAGTGAATCCGCGGACCGGTGCCCCCATCGCGCCTGGCTTTGCCCTGGGCAGCGAAAAGGGATGGGCCTATGCGGCGAGTCCGGAGCCGCCAAGGCTGACGCTGACTGGTCTGCAGAACCGTGTCTTCAAAGACGCCGGGTGGGACTACCGGACGTTCAATTTTGACAGCGATGTGGCATTGCTGGAACGCGAAAGCCAGGGCGTGGACGCGCGGAATCCGAATCTGCAGCCGTTCTTTGCCCACGGCGGCAAGCTGATTCAGTATCACGGCTGGAACGATAACCTGATTGCACCTCTGAACAGCATCAACTACTACAAGAGCGTGGCGGACACGCTGGGGGGCGTGGATAAGATCAACGGATCTTACCGGCTGTTCACTGTTCCCGGAATGGCGCATTGCAGCGGCGGCGACGGCACGGATCGCTTCGATGCGATCACGGCGCTGGAGCAGTGGGTGGAGAAGAGCAAAGCGCCGGATTCCATTACGGCAACTCGTTATGCGGGGGATAAAGTGGAACGCACCCGTCCCCTGTGCCCTTATCCGCAGGTGGCGGTGTACAAGGGCAATGGCAGTACGGATCAGGCAGAGAATTTCAGTTGCCGGGCGCAGTAGGGCCGATCACGCTCAAGGCCGGGTCCCGGCATGCGCTATGCCCGCAAGTTGAGTGGGTTACCTTCTTCCGAACTGTTCCACCAGGTGTGAATACGCCGCCCGCTGCGCCCGGATGATATTCGACCGAAGAAACCCGGTTTGGTCGGCGATGTATTCCCGGTCCTCCTGTCGGCCCGGTTATAAAATATGCTAATATGTCACTAAGCGTATGTCAGGGCATACAATTCGAACAACCGTACGGCTGGAAGCTTCATTGCTTGAGCAGGCTCGCAAAAGTGTGAGGGACAAAGGCACCACGCTCACTGCCTTGATCCAGCACGGTCTGCAACTGGCGTTGCAACAGAGCGCGGCTCCGGTGGCACGCAAGAGAGTTGTGCTTCCGTTGAGCCGGGAGCGCGGTGGAACTCTTCCCGGCGTGGACCTGAACAACAGCGCGGCGCTACTGGATCTGATGGAGGGGCGAGGTTGATCCTGCCCGATGTCAACGTGCTGCTGTACGCCTTCCGACAGGATTCCGCTGATCATTTGAAGTACCGGAAATGGCTGGATGCCGTTGTCAACGGCCCGGCAGTGTATGGAATGTCCGCTCAGGTTCTGGCGTCGGTAATCCGTATTGCGACGAATTCGAGAGTGTATGCGCAGCCCAGTTCGTTGTCGCGAACCATTGAATTCGCCGATGTGCTGTTGACTCAACCCAATTGCAAACCAGTGATGCCGGGACCGCGCCATTGGGCTATTTACACCGATCTGCTGCGCTCCGCACGAGCCACGGGCAACCTTGCGCAAGATGCCTGGCTGGCGGCGCTGGCGGTGGAACATGGCTGTGAGTGGATCACGTCCGACGGAGACTTTGCGCGCTTTTCCGGCCTGCGGTGGAAGCTGTTATAGCGGAATCCTCGGTGCCGCATCCGCTAAGAGGCGGACGCGACTGAAGTCGAGTGCCCAACCGGCTCTGTGAGTCTGACAAAATGTAGTTCAGAGCGGGTCATTCCTGCGGCGCCGCGAAACCGTTCACAAACACCGCTGTAAAGCGTTCGGGTTCGCGAACACCCTCCCCGCGCATCAGCAGGTCGGCTTGTTGGCGCAAGGCATCGCCCGCCTGACCGCCAGTCATCTGGCCCAGGCGCCAGCGCACGGCGGCGGCAAGGATCGGCATATCCTGGCTATCCAGGCCCGCACTGCCGCGTTGCAGCAAGACTTCGGCCTCCACCCGTCTGCCCTCCAGCGCCGCGCATCCGGCCAGCAGCACATCGGCAAAAGCATGGGCGTAGATACTACGATCCCGGCGCAGCCATTTAGCATCTTTTCGCGCTCTGCGCACCAGCCTGCTTCGCTCGCCTGTCGCACACTGGCAGGCCAGAGCGAGCGCACACTGCCCGCGGCTGAAGTAGATAAACTGACACATCCCCATCAGGCGCAGATAGAGGTGCTTTCGCAGCTGCGGCCATTCGGCATTGATTCCCTCCCATGCCTCACGGGCCCGGCCAAGGTAAAGAGATATTTCAATCCGGCTCTTGGCCGCAAACACGTTGGCCAGAAAATATCCGTGCTGCGACCATTCCCGTAGTGCCGCATCGAGCATGCGCAGCCCCTCTTCCGGCTGGCCCGCAATCATGTGACAGAAAGGCTGGATCCCCATGGCGATCACGGCAACCTGATACCTGTTACCGCGCTGGGCGGCCTCCGTGCCCCAAACCTCAGACTGCCGTCGCAAGTCGTTGTACCGGCCCATGTATTCCAGACACAGCAGGTGAAAATCCTGACTGGAGGCCAGTTCCCACGCCGCGCCCGGGCAACCTTCCAGGCACAGGCGGATCGCTTCCCCAAAACCGGTGAAGGAGTCCCCCCAGTGGCCGAGGCAGAATTCCCTCAAGCCGGCCGTAAAATGGCTGAACGCCATGGTATACGGTGTTCCCACGCCGCGGGTCAAGTCGTCGCAGGCCGCAAGAAGCGCGTTCAGCCCGCGGCGTACGGGCAATCCACGCAGGGAAACCGAGCCAGTAACGTGGAAGTGCATTGCCGGGGCAATTCGTGCCGCGTCACCCACCCGCAGGGCCATCAGCAAAGACAGCCCGGTAAAGTAAATACCCATCGGCGTGTCGATCATCACAAACCCTCTGGCCGCATCCCATGCCGCGTCGATGCGGTTCAGATCCGCGCGCGGAATCAGGTTCTCTAACGTGGGGCGGAAGCCCAGCCGGGTAAAACGCAGGCGGATTTCGAGCGCCATGATGGCAAGAGGCAGCAGGCGTCTGGGCGGTACGCGGATTCCCACCCGGCGCAAGACCTGTAGAAACGCTACCTCGCCCTCGGCCATGTACCCCGAGGCGGTATACCAAAAGGCCTGTTTGCGCTCCAGTTCGATGGCTTCGTCCTCCACCGCGCCCCGCACGGATTCACCAAAGGCACGCGCCGCTTCCAGACCACGTCCGGCGTTGGCCAGCGCCTCCGCGAGCTTCACGCCAAGACGCCGCGTGGCTTCGCCCCTAGTGTTTTCCGGGTCCGCGTCCCGCGAAAGCTTCAATGCGCTGGTCAGAAGCTGCGCCGCCTGATCGAACGCCAGCACACCGGACGCACGTTCCGCCGCCCGAACGTAGTGGGGAGCAGCCCTCGCCCACTCACCCGCGCCAGCCAGGTGGGTGGCGATCGCTTCGGCATCCCCGCCGGAGATCTCCAGGGTTGTGGCGAGTGCGAAATGGCGAAGCTTGAGCGTGGCAGGGTCCAGACGGGCAACCACGGCTTCGCGCACCCGATCGTGATACGGCTCTATTTCGCCGCCCGCTCCGCGTATAAGTCGCTGCGCGCGCAGCATGGCCAGCATGCGCGGGTCTTCACCGGCCATGCCCGCCGCGCTGCACGCATCTCGTTCCGGCAGGGGGCGCCCTGAAACAGCGGCAACTTCCACCAGTTGACGTGCGTCGGCCGGAAGCGCCTCCACTCGCCGGTTGAGCACTGCATCCAGCGATGCCATGCTCACTTCGCCCTCGCCCCAACTCTCCCTGAGTTCCTGAATGAAGTAAGGGCTGCCACCGCTTTCCCGCGCGATTTGTTCCGCATTCTCCGCCGGTGCGCCATGCAATGTGGCCGCGAGGAAACAGGATTCCTCCATGGTCAGCGGACCCACCGGCAGCGTGAGACTGTCAGGCTGGGTGGCCAGTAACGATACCAGTTCTGCCTGCCCGTATTCCTCCCGACAGGCCACTATCAGAAACAGGTGAGGCGCATCCGGCGGCTGCAGGAGGTGGCGAAGCAGAGCGGCGCTGTCGATATCGCCCCATTGCACATCGTCGATATACACCACCAGTCGGCGGAGATCGCCCAGGCGAGCCAGCAGCTCACGCAAAGCGCTGAAGGCGCGCTGCCGCAACTCCTGCGAGTCAGTCACCGGATTGCGGTCTGTGGCTGTGGCGATAGCCCCCACCTGGCGCAGCACCGGGAAGATCGTAGATAGTGCCGCCACGCCGCGCGGCAGTATCCGGCTCACTTCCGTGGCGGGCATTCTTGCCAGGTGGCGCGCCAGCGAGTCCACCACACTGTCAAACGCCTTGAAGGGGAGCGACTCTTTTTCATAGCACCGGCCGGTGAGAATGAGCGGATCGGCGCTGTCACGAAGTCCGTGGAGAAAATGCCCCACAAGAGCGCTCTTGCCCATGCCCGACTTGCCCACAATCAGCACCACCTTCGTTGCTCCGCGCCCGGCAGCTTCAAAGGCAGTGCCAAGAATTGCCAGGTGGCTCTGACGGCCGACGAATGCCTGCTGCGCCCGTACATCCCGCCGTACCGCGGACCGGCTTGCGGCTGCGATTGCCGAGCCTGTGAGCCGGGCAACCACCTCAGCCCCGGCTGGACGCCGGGCCGGATCGCGCCGCAACAGTTCCATGCACAGCCCGGCAAGGTCCGCATCCAGTTCAGCCACCGCCGGTTCCAGAGGGGGAGCCTCCAGATTCTGTTTCTCCTGAAGAACTTTTGTCGCCGAGCCTGCAAACGGGCGCTGCCCGCAAAGGGCCTCATACAACATCACACCCAGGGCGTACCAGTCGGCAGCTTCGCTCAGTGGATTGCCCGCAGCCTGTTCCGGTGCCATATAGGAAACGGTCCCGGATATACTCTCCGGAGTCGCTGTGCCGCGTCGATCCAGCCGCTCGGCCAGACCAAAATCAAGGACCACAACTCGTCCTTCCGGCGTAACCATTACGTTGGAAGGCTTCAGATCACGGTGAAGAATGCCTGCCGCGTGCAGCGCTGTGATGCCTTCCGCCAGTTGTCTGCCGGTCTCACGCACCCGAACCGGCGTACCGTTGATTCCCCGGTGCCGCTCGGGCCAGGCATTCACTGCCGCAACCGCGTCCCCGGCCGTGAGCGTGGGGCTATCGTCAGTCGTCTGACTCCACGAAACGGCCCCCTCAGTCCGCTCTTTCGCCCAAAGGAATTCCAGGAAACTCACGCCCTCAATGAATTCCATGGAGATGAACCATTGATCGTCCACCGACAAGAGTTCATAGAGCGTAGCGACGTTGGGATGACTGAAACCGGAGAGCGACCGGAACTCGTCTTTGAAGGCGAGCACACGGCCAGGGTCCATCGCGGCGAGAGTCTTGAGCGCAACCCTGGCACCGTTGGTGCCATCCATCGCCTCGTAGACAACCCCCATGCCCCCTCCGCCCACACGGCGCAGGATGCGGAACCGGTCCGGCGGGCGAAAATCGCTGGTCACCGGTGCGCGGCCTGTTCGTATACACGCGCCGCCGCCGCAACCCCGGTGCCCAGTTCCACCCGGTGCCCATTGGCGCGCAGAATCAACTCCAGGCCCGCGATCAGGCCGAACACATCTGTGAAGTCGAAATATCCCAGGTGTGCCACGCGGAAGATCTGCCCTTTCATTTCTGCCTGGCCATTGGCGATGATGGCACCGAATTTTTCGCGGAAGCCTTTCACGATCACGCCGGAATCCATACCCTGCGGTGGACGCACCGCGGTAGCCGAACTTGCCGGATGTTTGGCGAATAGCTCCAGACCCAGCGCCGTTGCCGCCGCCCGCGTGGCTTCGGCCAGCATCTGCGCGTTGCAGACCAGGTTGGACATGCCCACTTCGCGGATATAATCGAGCGCTGCTCCCAGTGCGAGCACCAGAGAAATGGCCGGAGTCCAGCTCGATTCCCCCGCGTCCCCGCTCTTTTTCTCTTTCTTCAGGTCGAAGTAAAAATGTGGTAGTTTAGCCGTTTCCGCGCGTTGCCAGGCCTTCGGACTCACTGACATAAACGCCAGGCCGGGGGGAATCATAAAGGCCTTCTGCGAACCACCGATTACAATATCGAGCCCCCAGTTATCGATATCGAGGGGCATGGTTCCCAACCCGGTGATGGCGTCGACAATAAACAGCGCGTCGGTCTCTCTCACCAGTTCGGCCATCGCCCGCACGTCATGCTGCGCGCCGGTGGAGGTCTCAGAGGCCTGCACGAACACGCCCTTCGCGCCGGGCACGGCTTGCAACGCCGCTTGTAGTTGTTCAGGGGCGACCGAATCGCCGTAGCCCACTGAAACCACATGGACGTCAAGGCCGAAGGCCCTCGTAATCCCCACCCATCGCGCGCCGAACAGGCCGGCAGAACACACAATCACCTTGTCGCCCGCCGAAAACAAATTCGACACCGACGCCTCCATGGCCCCTGTCCCGGACGCGGCGAAACACAAAATATCGTTGCGCGTCCCGAATACTTCTTTGAGACCAGTCAAAGCGTGGCGGTAGATCCGGCGAAACTCCTCCGTGCGGTGGTGCACGTCAGACGCCATCATGGCGTGAAGTGCCGGCGGATAAAGAGGCGTAGGGCCGGGCGTTAAAAGACGCTGCTTGCGGATATACATGGAAGGCAGTAGAGTCTAAGATTACCAACCTTATGCCTCTAATCGAACAGCTGTCGAAGGATATTGTGGCCGCCATGAAGGCCAAAGAGCCGTTGCGTCTGGACGCTTTGCGCATGGTCAAGACCGCATTGCAGAAGGAAATCACGGTAGATCCCTCCAAACCTCTGACCGAGGTGCAGGAGCAACAGATACTGAAAATCCTCGTGAAGCAGCGGATCGATTCCGCTCTGATGTTCCGCACCGGCGGGCGGGAAGAGATGGCGGCGAAGGAAGACGCGGAAAAGGTCATCATCGAAACCTACCTGCCCGCCGCCGCATCGGAAGCCGATATGGACGCCGCCCTGGATGCCGCCCTGGTTGAGACCGGCATCACTTCGCTGAAACAGATGGGCTTGGTGATGAAGGCCGCGCAGGCGAAGCTTGCAGGCAAGAATGTGGATGGAAAAATTCTCAGCGAGAAAGTGAAGGCGCGCCTCTCATGAGCACCCCCGGAAAACATGTCCCCTTCGTTCCACCAAATGTGGAAATGAAGGAATTTACCCTGCGAGCCGTTTTACTGGGCCTGATCATGTGCGTAGTACTGGGCGCGGCCAACGCCTACCTCGGCCTGCGCGCCGGGCAGACCATCGCCGCCACCTATCCGGCCGCGGTGATCGGCATGGCCGTTCTTCGCATCTTCAAGGGAAGTATCCTCGAAGAGAATATTGCCCGCACCGCCGGTTCCATCGGTGAATCGGTGGCGGCTGGCGCCATCTTCACCATCCCCGCTTTTGTGATCTCTCATGCCTGGATGGATTTCTCGCCCGGCACTGCCTACTGGAAATCCACTGCCCTCATGATGATGGGCAGCGTGCTGGGAGTGCTGTTTGTCTCGCTGGTGCGACGGATGCTGGTGGAGGACCCCGATCTTCCCTTCCCCGAATCCGTGGCCGCCGCGCAGATTCACAAGGCTGGACAGGTTGGCGCCGAAGCGGCAAAGTTTCTCTTCTACAACATGGCGTTCGGCGCCTCTGTCTTCCTCGCCGGAGCTTTCAACGTCTTCGCACCGGACCGCGACTGGTTCTTCGCCGTGGGCACACTCGGAACCGGCGCGCTGCGGCTGGGCGCGCCGGGCTCTACTAATTTTCTGAAGACCGGTGGCGTAACGGTGTTCTCTGGCCCCACCATAAGCCCGGCCTATGTGGGCGTTGGGTATGTCATTGGCCCCCAACTGGCGTCGCTGAATTTCGCCGGTACAGTGATTGCCTGGGGGTTGTTGGTTCCACTGCTCATGTACTTTCTTGGCCCGCAATTGCAGGCCTTCCTGCCGCCAAATTCGCAAGGCAACGAATCGTGGCTGGGCATGGCCAACGCAGTCTGGCGGTTTATTGTGCGGCCCATTGCGGTGGGCGGCATGCTCACCGGTGCCAGCTACACCCTGTTCAAAATGCGCAAGGCGTTATTTGGCGGTCTGGCCCGTGCCTTCTCTGAACTGCGCACCGGCGCGCCGCCCGCCGCCACCACCGCCCGCACTGAGCGCTATATGAGCGCCCGTGTGGTCTTGTTGCTAATTTTCGTCGTGTTCGCGCTGATGGTGGTGCTCTACTCCTATCTGGCCCACGGGGTGGTGGCCGGTCTTACGGCTGCGCTGGTGATGCTGATTGTGGGGTTCTGTTTTGCCACCGTCTCCGGCTATCTGGTGGGCGTCATCGGATCTTCCAACAACCCCATCTCCGGTCTCACGCTTTCCACCGTTATCATCGCCGCGCTGCTGATGGTGGCGCTGGGCGTGAAGGGTACCGATGGCGTAATTGCCGTGCTGGGCGTGGCCGCCGTGGTCTGCGTTTCCAGCGGCGTAGCCGGCGAATTGCTGCAGGATTTTAAGGTTGGCTACATCATCGGCGGTACGCCGCGCAGTATCCAAATCGTGGAATTGATCGCCGTTGTGGTGGCCAGCGCCGTGATGTATTTCCCCCTGCTGGTACTGCACCAGGGCAACATCAACGCCGGTGGAATTGGCTTCGGCGATAAAGCGCTGCCCGCCCCGCAAGCTGGTTTGATGGCCTCCATCACCCAGGGCATTGTGGGCGGTGACATGGCATGGCCGCTCATCGTGGCAGGCATTTTTATGGGCATCTCCATGATCATGATCGGCGTGAAGAGTCCCATGCTGGTGGCGATCGGCATGTACCTGCCCATCGGCACAACGTTTGCCATCTTCATTGGTGGCATGATCCGCTGGGTTTCAGACACCATCGGCACGCGGCGCGGCCTGAACGAAGCGCAGAAGATTCGCGTGGAAAGTGTAGGTGTTCTGGCAGCGTCGGGGTTAATTGCCGGCGAAGCCCTCATCGGCCTGGTGACAGCCACGTTCAATTTCTTCGACTGGAAATTGCCGTCGTTGTTCAAAGAGCCTTCTTATACAGGTGGCCTGCTGGTGCTGGCGGCCCTCGCCTGGTCGCTGATTAAAGTACCGTTGTCCAATGCCGGCCGACCCGAAGATCCGGCGCCTCCCGCAGTAATCATGTGATGCCCGCCGGTCTCAATCGCCGCGAGTGGCTTGCGCTGGCGGCAAGCGCTTACCCGCTGTGCGCCGCACCGGATAGCACTGCCCGCACACGCAGCCTGATTCAGGCTTATGAGAAGCAGGGGTTCCACCGTACCGCTACCGCCGTGGACAGTTCTTCGGGCCAATGGCTGAGCCAGGAAGTGCGCCGCGCGGGTCTGAAGCCGCTTCTCGAGCCTTTCACGCTCAGCCGCGTTGACCTGATTTCCGCCACATTGATCGCCGGCGACCGCCGGATCGAAGGCATCCCGTTGTTCGACGGCGCTTTTACTGACGCCGCCGGCGTGGGTGGCCGGCTGGGTGATGAGATCAGTCTGGAGGAGACGGCAGTCAACGCTGCTGACACAGGCGCTTTGGGCGACGCGCGCCGCCAGGGAAAGTTCCGGGCCATCGTCTGCATCACGCGCGGCACGCGACCGGGCCTGTGTCCCAGCAACGCGGACCTGTTCCGCCAGCCATTCGGCCCTCCTGTGCTGCAGGTCGCCAGCGAAGAGGCGGCGTGGCTGCGCAGCCTGGTGCAACAGAGAAGCGAAGTTCATGTGACGGTGGAAGTAAGGCGCGTGCCCGCCGAAGCCTTTAACGTCACAGCCAGAATCGCGGGCAAAAATCCCGCCCTGCCGCCCCTGGTCATCATGACGCCGCGCAGTGGCTGGTACACCTGCGCCAGCGAACGCGGCGGAGGCATTGTGTGCTGGTTGGAACTCATGCGTATTCTGCAAAATCCAAAGCCGGCACGCGATGTCCTCTTCGTCGCCTCCAGCGGACACGAACTCGGCCATCTCGGCATCAACGCTTTTGTCGACCGCCGTCCCGGCATCGTGAAAAACAGTGTGGCCTGGATTCACCTGGGCGCGAATATCGGCGCGGCGCTTGACCCCGGCAACACGGTGCAGGCTTCGGACGACGAAATGGAATCCCTTTGGATGCAAGCCATGACCGGTGCCGGCCTGCCGATACTGCGCCGCGTGCCGCGCGGTACCGTCCCCGGCGGCGAAGCCGAAGTGGTTCATCGCGGCGGTGGCCGCTATGCCTCCGCTATCGGGCGCAACGCGATGTTCCACAATCCGGATGACCGTGGTTCCCTTGTAGTGGATCCGCAGACGGTATCGCGCTTCATCAGTGCATTGACCGTTCTCGCTACCCGGCTGGCAAAAAACACAGAAACTTGACGCGACCGAAGTCGCGTGCGCACGTTGCTTCCCGTTACCAGACGTGGGAGAATCGAAGCCGTGAATAGAAGAGACTGGTTGGCCACGAGCATCGGGCTCGCCACATGGCCGCAAATACTGGAAGCGCAACAACACGCAAAGGAAGCCGCCAAAGCTTCAACCGCGCACTTTGCATATTTCGATGCGGCCTCGGCGGCGGAAGTAGAGGCGCTTACCAGCGAGATCATCCCCACCGATGAAACTCCCGGTGCGAAGGAAGCCGGCGTCGTTTACTTCATCGACCGCGCTCTTACCACCTTCGATAAAGAAAGCCAGCCAGCCTACAAGACCGGCCTCGCTGAGATCGCAGCGAAGCGCACAATCCTTTTTCCTGGCTCCACCAGTTGCGTGGCGCTCACCCCGGCCCAGCGTGTTGAACTGCTGAAGGCCGTAGAGAACACCCGCTTCTTCCAGCTGTTGCGCGGCCACACCATGTTCGGTTTCCTGGCCGACCCGAGTTACGGCGGCAACCGCGACGGCGCCGGCTATAAAACCATGCAGTACCAGCCCGCGCATACGTACAGTTCTCCGTTCGGCTTCTACGATATCGCCGGCAACGAAGGAGCCAAATAATGCCTGCGCCTTATAAGACATCAGAGACGGTGGATTTCATCGTCATCGGTTCCGGCGCGGCCGGTGGCGGCATGGCCAAAGAGCTCTCCACCGCTGGATTCAGTGTTGTGGTGCTGGAGCAGGGCCCTTACCTGAAAGAGAAAGACTTCACCCACGACGAAGTGAAGTTCGGCTATCACGGTTCGCCGCTGATGAACAGCTTCAGCAACCAGCCGCAGACCTTTCGCCAGACTGCCGATATCCCGGCAATCGAGAGCCTGGGCGTGGGCTACGGACGTCAGGTTGGTGGCGGCACCGTCCACTTCAACGCCAACTACTGGCGTTTTCTGGAACTCGATTTCAAGGAACGCAGCATCTGGGGTGAAATCGCAGGCACGGGCTTCGCCGATTGGCCCATCACCTATCAGGACCTTGAGCCTTACTACACCAAAGCCGAGTACGATACGGGCGTCTCTGGCTTGGCGGGCGCGAATCCGTTCGAGGCTCCACGCTCCAAACCCTATCCCCTGCCGCCCATGCCGAACAAGTCATCCAGCGTGCTGTTCGACCGGGGCGCGAAGAAGCTGGGGCTGCACCCCTTCCCCGCGCCGGTAGCGATTCTTTCGAAGGATTACAACGGACGGGTGGGCTGTGTGCATTGCGGTTACTGCCCGCGCTTCGGCTGCGAAGTGGGCGCGAAATCAAGTTCGCTGGCTTCCACCATCCGTATGGCGGAACGAACCAAAAAATGCGAAGTGCGTGCGGACTCGTACGTGAGCCGCATCGAAACCAATGCTGAGGGCCGGGTCACCGGTGTGGCCTATTTCGACAAAAACAAGAAAGAGCAGTTCCAGAAAGCCAAGGCCGTCGCAGTCTGCGCCAATGGTGCGGAAACGCCGCGCCTGCTGCTGCTGTCACACTCGAATCGCTTTCCCAATGGTCTGGCCAACTCATCTGGCGTGGTGGGCAAGTATCTGATGTTTGACGTAGGGACCAGCGCCCATGGCCTGTTCGAACATCCGCTGAACGAATACAAGAGTATCGATGTAACTCGCGTGCTCTACGACTACTATGCGGCCGACGCCAAACGCGGCTTTTACGGCGGCGGTGGTATCGACGTCCGCTTCGGATTCAACCCAATCAACTTCGCGCTCCGCGGCATGCCGCCCGATATGCCCTCGTGGGGCTCAGGATGGAAGAAATCGGTGGGCGAATACTTCACGCACTCGCTTTCCAGCATGAGTCATCTGACCAACCTGCCGCAGGAGACCAACAACATCACGCTGGATCCGAAGCTGAAAGATGCGTGGGGATTGCCCGCTATGCGCGTGACGTTTAAGCTGCATGCGGACGACAAGTCCAATATGGATTTCATGGTGGCCCGCCAGCGCGAGATCATCGACGCCGCGGGTGCGAAGAAAGTTTGGGATTCCGGCGGCGCGCGCGAGATCAACGGCTCTGTTCACCTGATGGGGACCTGCCGCATGGGTAACGACCCGGCAAAGTCCGTGGTGGATAAGTACAACCGTTCTCACGATGTGAAGAACCTGTTTATTGTGGATGGTTCCAGTTTCGTCAGTTCAGGTCGGCAGCAGCCCACGCTGACCATTCAGACGCTGGCATATCGGGCTGCGGATCACATGATTCAGGCCGCGAAGAAGAACGAAATCTGATCACGCCTGTACTTCCACCTGCTCCATCTCTTTCATTCGCCGGGCCACGTGCCGGGCAGTCACGGTGCGAGCCCCTGGCTGCGGCCGCATGACCGGAAACCCGTTACGCTTGCGAGGCCGCGCCGGCTCCGGCCGGGGTCCTGCGGCACTGGTCCTGACGGTGTTTAGAAGAGGCTCGCCCGGATTGATGGTGGTTCTCACAAGTATCATCCTCGCACCAGTCCTGTCCCCCTGCAGCATGCGCATACACTAAAGGTTCATGCGCATCGCCCTCGCCCAGATCAACACCACCGTGGGTGATCTGGCCGGCAACACCGCTCTTATGGAACGTTACGCCCGCGATGCCGCGGAGCGCGGTGCCGAACTGATCGTCTTCCCCGAACTTTCGGTCACCGGCTACCCGCCGCGTGATCTGGTGGAAAAGTGCGGCTTTGTCCAGGCCTCCGAGGCCGCCGTAGTCCAACTCGCCGAGGCGACACAAAACCTTCCCATCACCCTGATCGCGGGCTACGTCGGCTTCTCCCATGAAGACACCGGCAACCGGGCCGCCAACCGCGCCGCCATCATCGAAGGTGGCCGCATTGTTTTCCGTCAGACCAAGGTTCTGCTGCCCAACTACGACGTTTTCGACGAAGCCCGCAACTTCGTTCCCGGCCGGTCGCAGGAAATCTGGACTACGCAGCGCGAGAATATCGCCCTCACCATCTGCGAAGACGCCTGGAACGACAAGGCTTTCTGGACCCACCGCCTCTACGCCCGCGACCCCGTTGAGGAACTAATGCGCAAAGGTGCCAGCATGCTCATCAGCATCAATGCCTCGCCCTTCCATCTGGGCAAGCGGGAACTGCGCACCAACATGTTTCGTGCCATGGCGCTGCAACATCGGGTCCCCGTCATCGTCGTCAACCAGGTAGGCGGCAACGATCACATCGTGTTCGATGGCTCCAGCTTTGCCATGGATGCCGATGGCAACATCCTGGGTGCCTGCGCCTCGTTTCAGGAAGATCTTCTTATCGTGGAAACCGACGCCAGGCGTGCCGAAAATCACGCAACCTTCCCGGATGAAACGGAAGCCGTTTACCAGGCGCTGGTGCTGGGCACGCGTGACTACATTCGCAAGTGTGGCTTCCGCAGCGTACTCATTGGCCTGAGCGGCGGCATCGATTCCGCACTCACTGCCGCCATCGCAGTGGATGCGGTGGGCCGGGAGAATGTCCGCGGCGTGGGCATGCCCGGGCCGTATTCTTCCGATCACAGCGTGACAGACGCGCGCGATCTGGCCGCCGGTCTGGGCATCGCGTTCGATTTGATCAGCATCACCCCCGCTTACCAGGAGATGCTGCGAACTCTGGATCCGCTGTTCACAGGCCGCTCCACCGACGTCACCGAAGAAAACATTCAATCGCGCCTGCGCGGACTGGTGATGATGTCGCTCTCCAACAAGTTCGGTTCGCTGGTGCTCACTACCGGCAACAAGAGTGAGATCGCCGTGGGCTACTGCACCTTGTACGGAGACATGTGCGGCGGACTGGCCGTGATCAGCGACGTCCCCAAGACCATGGTCTATCAACTGTCCCGCGTCGCCAACCGCCGCTTGCATGGTGCAATTCCCGAATCGACCTTCACCAAACCACCCTCCGCCGAGTTGCGCCCCGATCAGAAAGACAGCGATTCCCTGCCCGCGTACGAGGTCCTCGACGCCATTCTGCACCTGTATGTGGAAGAGCAGAAATCAGTGAAGGAGACCGCCCTTGCGCTGGGTCTGCCCCACGACCTGGTTCGCGATGTGGCGCGCAAAGTAGATCGCAGCGAGTTCAAGCGGCAGCAGGCCGCGCCGGGTCTGAAAGTTACTTCCAAGGCGTTCGGCATCGGACGCCGTTTCCCCATTGCACAACGGTACCCGGAAGACTGAGCAGAAGGAATTGAAAAATGAAGAGCCGCATTCTGGTCGTACTGATGGCCGCCGCCGCACTGGTGCTGTTGTCACAACCCGTGCCGCGCGAAATGCCGGGCATCCTGCCCGATGGCACCTACCTGCTCCCCAGCGGCTGGCGCATCAAACCCGTTGGCGTGCAGATCATTGTAGACACCTTGCCGATGGCCTCACTGGTCACGCCCGACAAGAAATATCTGTTGGTGCTGAACGGTGGCTACAACCCTCCGGGCATCTCCGTTATCGATATCGCCACCGCCAAAGAAACCAGCCGTACACCGGTGCCCGATGGCTGGCTGGGCTTCACCATGACCAAAGCCGGTGACAAGGTTTATGTGGGCGGCGGGGCTAAGTCTTCCATCTACGAGTTCACACTTTCCAACGGCACCCTTACCGCTGGCCGCACTTTCGTCATTTCTCCCGAGGTCGGCGATAAGCGCGAGAATTTCATCGGCGACCTGCAGTTTGACCCCGAGTATCATCTGCTCTATGCCGCCGATCTATATCACGATGCCGTGGTGGTAGTGAATCCGCAATCCGGCGTGACCCTGCAGCGCATTCCCACAGCGCGCCGACCCTACCGCATCCTGTTCCATCCCGGGGGCAAGAGTTTCTATGTTTCCAGCTGGGCCGATGGCAGCATCGTGCAATACGAAACCGCACGGGGAACGCAAATCGCCGTCACCCGCGTGGCGCCCCACACCACCGACATGGTTTGGAAAGCCGGTGAAGTGGAAGACCAGCCCGGCATCACAGCCCGCATCTTTGTCTCCGCCTCCAATACCAATAATGTCTACACCCTGGGAGTGAAGGAATCGGGTGATCTCACGCGCCTCGAAACCATCAATCTCGCGCTCTCCCCGCGCCAACCCGCTGGTATGACGCCTTCCGGTCTCGGGCTGAGCGCCGATGGCACCCGCCTTCTCGTCGCCTGTTCCGACGCCAATACCGCCGCAATCATCGATATCTCCGGTGAGAAGAGCCGCGTTGTGGGATACGTCCCCGCCGGCTGGTATCCCACCGCCGCCTTCGGGCTTCCCGATGGCCGCATCGGCATTCTCAATGGCAAGGGCTTGCGTTCCTATGCCAATTCCGAAGGCCCCAACCCCACTAACCCGGCTGGCTCAAGAGTTCCGCAGTTTATTGGCCGGATGCAGACCGGCTCTGTCCAGTTTGTGGATATGCCGGATGAAACCCGCGCCGCCGCCTGGACCCGCGACGTAATTGCTTATTCGCCCTATCGCGATGAAAAACTGGATAACCCCGGTGCGCCAGCGGGCAGCCCCGTCCGCGCCGGTGGTCCGGTAAAGCATGTCATCTACATCATCAAAGAGAACCGTACCTACGACCAGGTTCTGGGCGATATCAAAGAGGGTAACGGCGATCCGTCTCTGCTGTTGTTCGGCGAACAATCGACGCCCAACCTGCACAAGCTTGCCCGCGACTTCGTGCTGCTGGACAATTTCTATGCCAACGCGGACGTGAGCGCCGACGGCCACAACTGGTCTACCGCCGCCATCGCCACCGATTACACCCAACGCCTGTGGCCCAGCCAGTATGGAGGTCGTCGCAGGCAATTTGACTTTGAAGGCGGACAGCCCGCCAATGTTGCACCCGCCGGATACATCTGGACCAGCGCGGTGCTGGCCGGCCTTACCATCCGCAACTATGGAGAGTTCTCCGAACCGCGAAAACAGCCCACAGCCGACGGCATTCAGGTAGAGACCGTGAAGGACCCCATCCTCGTGAAGAACACCGACATGAAATTCCGGCCATTCGATGCCAACTATCCGGATGTGGACCGGGCCCGCGAATTTCTCAGTGAGTTCCACGGTTTCGAACAATCCGGCGTCATGCCCAATCTGATCGTTCTGCGCATGGGTAACGACCATACCAGCGGCACAGCACCAGGCAAGATCGCGCCGCTCTCCGCCGCCGCCGATAACGACCTCGCCGTGGGCATGGTGGTGGAAGCGGTATCAAAGAGCAGGTTCTGGAACGAGACCGCGGTCTTCATCATTGAAGACGACGCGCAGAATGGGCCCGATCACGTGGATTCACACCGTACCCCCGCCTGGGTTGTCTCGCCGTGGACGCGGCGGCACGCAGTGGATAGCAATATGTATACCCAGGCTTCCGTGTTGCGCACCATGGAGCTCATGCTGGGCTTGAAACCCATGACGGTGTTCGACGGCGGCGCGCGGCCCCTGTTCGCTTCCTTTACTGCCACCGCGAACCCGGCGGCCTACACGCTGGAGCCGGCCCGCATTCCTCTGGACACACGCAATCCGCCCAAAGGCCCTGGGGCTGCGCGATCCCTGAAAATGAATTTCGACGTGGCTGACGATATCGATGACGACGAGTTAAACGCCATCCTGTGGGAAGCGATCAGAGGCCCCGGTGTGCCCCAGCCCGCACCCGTCCGCAGCCGCTTCGCGCATTGAAATCGAGGCGATTAACGCGCACCCGCACCCAGCAACAAACGCGACTCCAGCTTCTCCCGATGGTTCTTCGTCAGCGTTAATTCCGTGCCATCGCGCAAGATCACCCGATAGTCTCCCCGGAACCATGGCTGCATTTCCTTGATGCGATCCAGATTCACAATCGCGGAACGGTGTACCCGCAGGAACTGCGTACCCACCAGACGCGCTTCCAGCTGATTCATGGTTTCACGAATCACATGCGTCTCGCGCCCCACATGCAGGCAGACGTAGTTGTCAGAGGCCTCCACCCAATCGATCTCATCCACCTTCACAAACACCACGCGACCGTTGTTGCGCACGGCCACACGGTCCGGTGTCTTCTGCGCGCGGGTGAACGAAGCGAACATTTCGCTCATATCGCGGTCCCGCTGGCCACCCGCCCGATCCATCTCAAGGCGAGCCTTTGCCCGCCGCAGAGAATCGCGGAAGCGGTGCCCGTCGAACGGTTTCAGCAGATAGTCAAAGGCATGTACGTCGAAAGCCTTCACCGCGTACTCGTCACATGCGGAAGTGAAAATCACCAGCGGCCGAACTTCTGTAATGGCCTCCAGCACTTCAAAACCGCTCATGCCCGGCATCTGGATATCGATAAACAGAACATCCACCTTGTTCAGACGCAGCGCATCCACGGCCTCCTCGCCATTGGCGCACTCGGCCACCACCTCATAATCCGGTTCCAGCGACAGCAACCGCCGCATGCGGCGCCGCGAGATGGGCTCGTCGTCAACGATCAATACTTTGTAGCTCTGCGTCATGATCCTCTTCTGTTCCCGGAAGCCCGGTGTGGAAGGGAATGGTTACCTTCGCCTTCTCTTAGAAGAAATACGCAGTATTCCACCAATCGTTCCGTTATCAGGTAAGTTTTTTTGCGTTGCGGCCGCGCCAATTTTAACGTCCGCGGCCACAGTGATGTTTCCTGTGGTGAAACAGCCCCAGCGCGGGGCCAAATATTTATGCGGACAGAATTCCCCGTGCCAGTTCCAGTGCTTCCTGTTTGGTAGCAATGCGGTTTTCCATCTGCGCATCTTCCACCGCTTGCAGCGTCGGCCCGAAAGCAGGGCCGGGAATGAAGCCGGCTGCAATCAGATCGCGGCCTGTGAGCAACAACACCGGCCGCAACACTTCCGGCGGCATTTCCCGCTGCTTCGCCCGCACAAAATCATAGTTATCCAAACCGCCGTGGCTGGAAAGACAATCCAGCCGGTGCAGAGCCATATGCTCTTCAAAATCGTCCATACGCAGAAAACGCTTCAGCCGGCTCTGGCGCATGTGCGGTACATCGCGAAACTTCATATGGTTTTCCACCAGCGCCACTGCGCCTTCGGTCACCTGCCCCGGAAAACGCAGTCGCCCCAACAGGACGCGCGCCATCTCTACACCTTTTTCCACATGACCATCAAAGCGGATGCGATCTGCCACCCGAAACGTGGGCGGCTTCCCCACGTCGTGCAGCAACACACCCAGCGCCAGCGTAAGCGACGGCGAACGCAGACCATCCAGCATCAGCAAAGTGTGAATCCAAACATCGCCTTCGGGATGAAACCGGGGCGGCTGCTCCACTCCCTTCATCGCCGCAATCTCCGGCAGCACTTCTTTCAGCAGGCCCGTTTCATCCAGCAACTCAAAACCTCGCCGCGCACCCCCTTCGGTCAGGATGCGCGCCAGCTCATCCCGAACCCTCTCCGCCGAGACCCGCTGAATCGTCGGTGCCAGCCGTTGCATGGCGCGCATTGTGGCCGGTTCAATGGCAAAGCCCAGCCGGGCCGCAAAGCGCACCGCCCGCAATAAACGCAAGTGATCTTCGGCGAACCTTCGCTCCGGGTCTCCCACGGTTCGAATCAGCCGTGCAGCCAGATCCGCCCGGCCGCCCGTGAAATCGTAAATCTCGCCACTAAATGGATCACGGAACAGCGCGTTGATGGTGAAGTCGCGCCGCAGAGCGTCTGCCTGCGGACTGCTCTCGAACTGTACGCCTTCCGGATGCCGGCCATCGGTATAGGCAAGGTCACTGCGAAACGTCGCCACCTCCACCGTCTCCCCGTCCTCATGCACCAGAACCACGCCAAAGTGTGCACCCACGCGATCCGCTTTTGGAAATAACCGGAGCAGCACTTCCGGGCGCGCCGAAGTGGCAATATCAAAATCTTTGGCGGGGCGGCCCAGCAATTCGTCGCGCACGCAGCCGCCCACGTACCACGCTTCGTGCCCGGCAACTCGCAAACGACCAGCCACCAGCGCCGCCAGCCTGTTCATGCGCGTGATAGCCAGCCCGAGCGGGGCCCGATGGCAAAATTGAGCTGGACCGCAATAAATACGGCAATGCTGGCCCATGGAGTCCAGAAGCACAGCAACGCGCCCACAGCATAGAGCGATTGCCCGGCCACAATCCGCCGACGGATTGCACGGTCCACCGCTTCCGAAGTGTCCGCCTTCACCAGGCCATGACGCGTCGCGTATCGCCAGGTGAAATAAAGCATCAGGCCCGGCAGCAGGATGTTGAGCCAGTACTCCATCAGCGCCATCCGGAAGCCGATGAATTCCGCCAGCAAGGTGGTGGAAAACGGCAAAATGGATACCGGGAACAGGAAAGCGATGTGCATCCACGTCAAGTGCCGGTCGCTGCGTTCGATTCGGAGCAACTGCGTCTGCTGCCCGTTCCAGAAGATGCCCAGCGTCAAAAAACTCATCAGACACGTGGTGATCGCGGGCAGCAGGCCGAGCAGGGCATTCCAAAGATCGCCTTCCGTATGAATGACGTCTTTCATCGGGGCGTGCAGTTCCAGCACCAGCAGAGTCATGGCCACAGCGAAGATCCCGTCGCTGAGTGCCGCCAGGCGTTCCACGCTGCTGCCGGCCAAATGGCTATAGGAAGTCTTCATATTATTTATGTTTTTCTCCTAATGTCACGTCGGAATCCGGTAGCAGCTCCCAATTATGACGCCCTCTTCCAATGGGGTCCTTTCTCGCCCGCATCTCCGTTTCCTCTCTTATTCGACTCTATCCTGACGGGCCCCATCAGCGTGGTCACTGCCGCGCAGTATCGTCTCATGGCGAAGCTCACCAGGAACCGTAAGCAGAAGCACCTCCGCGCTAACATTGTGTGAAGCAAATAATGACACCACAGATTTCGGGTCGGGGTGGCGCGAAAGTAGTTGTCGCGACCACCGTCGCGTTGGCATTTATCTCCTTTTGGCGGGCTGCCTCCATTGTTTTAAGCGATCTTGCGTCCTCCGCCTTCTATGCCGGCGGTATCGCCGAACAGGCCGTCGGCAAGAGTGCTCCCTGGTTCGTGCTGGGCGTGATGCTGTTCAGCTTTGCGGTCCGCAGTGTCTACATGGAGAGCTCCTCCATGTTCGTGCGCGGCGGCGTGTATGTTGTGGTGCGCGATTCCATGGGCCCCTTCACCGCGCGCCTTTCGGTATCGTCACTTCTGTTCGACTACATTCTCACCGGACCCATCAGCGTGGTGAGCGCCGGGCTATACCTCGCCGGGCTGATTAATGAAACCATCGGCAAGACCCATCCCAACTGGCAGGTACCGAACAATTTCTTTTCCGCCGGCTTTGCCATTCTTGTTACCGGGTATTTCTGGTGGCTCAACATCAAGGGCGTCCACGAGTCCAGCGGCAAGGCGCTCCGCATCATGCAGATCACCACCGTGATGGTGGTCATGTTCCTGATCTGGTGCCCGCTCACCATACTCCTGCATGGCGTAGCCCAGCTGCCGCCCTCGCCCATACCCTCCCATTTACAATTCAACGACACCTCGCTCGGCTGGTTCAAGGGCACCATCTGGCCCACCATTCCCCTCATCGCGGTCACCATCGCGTTTGGACATTCCCTGCTCTCCATGAGCGGATTCGAAACCCTCGCCCAGGTTTATCGTGAGATCGCTTACCCGAAGCTGAAAAATCTGGCTCTTACCGGTAATATCGTCTGCATCTATGCGGCATTATCCACCGGCGTGATCACGCTGTTCGCGGCCATGATTATTCCCGACGCCACCCGCGGCAAGTATGTCGACAACCTGCTGGGCGGGCTTGCCATGCATCTGGCCGGCCCTGAGGTTCTGCGGGTCGCCTTCCACGTTTTCGTGGTCTTTGTGGGGGTACTCATCCTGGCCGGCGCGGTCAACACCTCCATGATCGGCGCCAACGGCGTGCTGAATCGTGTGGCGGAAGACGGCGTACTGGTGGACTGGTTCCGCCATCCGCATAGTAAATTTGGAACCACCCACCGCATCATCAACCTCATCGCCCTCCTGCAGATCATCACCATCGCGCTTTCCAAAGGGGACGTTTATCTGCTGGGCGAAGCCTACGCGTTCGGCGTAGTCTGGAGTTTCTTTCTGAAATCGCTGGGCGTGCTGGTACTCCGCTACCACCGCAGCGATCAGGAATATAAATTCCCCTTCAATTTCCGCCTCGGCGGAGTGGAAATACCGGTAGGTCTGGCTGCCACCACGCTGGTGCTGGGTGCCACCGCGATTGCCAATCTGTTCTCCAAACGCTTCGCCACCATCTACGGCATTACCTTCACAGTGGCACTGTTTATAGTGTTTACGGTCTCTGAGCGCATCAATCGCCGCAAGCAGACCGGCAAGCATGGCCTTGAAGAATTCAACCTGGTTTCGCAACCGGAAGTGAGTGCGGCGAGCCTGCGTGCACGGCCCGGCGCTGTGCTGGTAGCAGTGCGGGATATCAACAACCTGACCCATCTGCGTTCCGTGGTGGAGAAGACCAATCTGCGCCGTCATGACATTGTGGTGTTGACCGTGCGTCTGGTGAGCGGTACGGCGGGGCAACTGGGGGAGTCACAGTTATTCACCGATTACGAGCGGGCACTGTTCACCAAAGTCGTATCGCTGGCGGAAAAAGAAGGCAAGACTGTGGAACTTCTGGTGGTGCCGGGCGCGAATCCACTGGATGTGATTGTGCAAACCGCCCAGAGGCTGCAGGCTTCCCGTGTGGTCACGGGCCCTTCGCGCGGCCTGGAATCGGAGGAATTTGCGCGGCGTCTCGGGCTGGCATGGGAGCGGCTGCCTGAGCCCCGGCATCCGTTTTCTCTGGAAGTGCTCTCGCCTGATCGCGCCACCTTCTTCGTCAATTTGGGCCCGCACCCGCCTCGCTTATGGCCAGAGGATCTGGCTCGTCTGCACAACCTGTGGCTCAAGTTGACCGACAGCACCTTCGATTCCAAACTACATCACCGCGACGTGTTGGGTGTTGCCTTGCAAAGGCTGGAACGAGATCTGGATAATCCCGAGCGGCGCGCAGAAGCCGAGACCGATCTGCGCAGCGAAGTGAGCCACCACTAGTAAACTTGACAGCATGGCATTTGTTCTGTCGCTTGATGAAGGAACTACCAGCGCGCGCGCCGCGCTCTACAACCCCCGGGGAGAGCGCGTGGCCATGCAGGCAGCGCTTTTCTCCAGCACCTACCCGAAACCGGGTTGGGTAGAGCAGGACGCCCTCGCCATCTGGGAGGCGCAACTCGCCGCCGCACGCCGGACCATTGCCGAATCGGGCACTGCTGCCTCTGAAATCGCCGCCTGCGGCATCACGAACCAGCGTGAAACCACCGTTGTGTGGAACCGTCGCACTGGCTTACCCATCGCTCCGGCCATCGTGTGGCAATGCCGCCGCACCGCTGATTTCTGCACCGAACTTGCCCGCTCCGCACAAGGCCAGGTGGTGGAGAGCAAGACCGGCCTCGTGATTGACGCCTACTTTTCCGCCAGTAAGATTCGCTGGATTCTGGACCACATACCCGACGCCCACGCCATGGCGCGCGATGGCGAACTGCTCTTCGGCAACATCGACACCTGGCTCATCTGGAAGCTCACCAACGGTGCCGTCCACACCACCGACTATTCCAACGCCTCGCGCACCATGCTGATGGATCTGGAGACCGGCGAATGGTCGCCCGGTTTGCTGACCACCTTCGGTGTCCCCGCCGCCATGCTGCCCACCATCGCTCCATCCTCGGGTCGCGTTGGTGTCACCAATGCAGAATACTTCGGCGTGGAAATCCCCATCAGCGGAATTGCCGGCGATCAGCAGGCCGCTCTGGCAGGGCAGGCCTGCTTCCGCCCGGGGCTTTCCAAGAATACTTACGGTACCGGTTGTTTTGCACTCACCCACACGGGCACAAATTTACCGCGCTCCCACAACCGTCTGCTCGCCACCCGTGCCGCCTCGCTGGATCGCACCGCGCAATACGCCGTGGAGGGCAGTGTGTTCATCGGCGGGGCCGTCATCCAGTGGCTGCGCGACGAACTGGGCTTCATCACCAGCGCCGCGGAATCGGAAACCGTTGCCGCGTCTATCCCCGATACTGCTGGCGTCTACATGGTTCCGGCCTTCGTCGGACTAGGCGCGCCATGGTGGGATTCCGCCGCCCGCGGTGCCATCACCGGGCTCACCCGCAACAGCGGCAAAGCCCACATTGTGCGCGCCGCCCTGGAGAGCATCGCTTTCCAGAGCCGCGATCTGATCGATGCAATGGAAGCCGATTCCGGCCAACCCGTGCGCGAACTACGCGTGGATGGCGGCGCTGCCGTCAACAACTTCCTCATGCAGTTTCAGGCGGATATTCTGGGCAAGCCCGTCGTCCGCCCCGCCGATGTGGAAACCACAGCTCTGGGTGCCGCTTATCTGGCCGGCCTGGCCGAAGGCGTGTGGAAAGATGTGAGCGAAGTGGAAAGCTTCTGGCGCGTCGAACGCCGCTTCGAACCACAAATGAACGATAGCCAGCGGGCCTCGCTCATGGATGGCTGGCGTACCGCGGTCAACCGCGCGCGAAGCTGAGTAACATCACGTGTGGATGCCCGGCGCTTCGTGTCCCAGCTTCTCCACATACTCCACGTAGGAACCCGGATAAAGCAACGGATTGCGGTCCGTACCACTTTCGCCGCCCAACTCCAGCACACGCGAACCCAGTCCCCGCAGAAACATTCGGTCGTGGGAGACAAAGATCATGGTGCCTTCGTAGTTCTTCAGCTTCTCCACCAGCATTTCCTTGGTCGCAAGATCAAGGTGATTGGTGGGTTCATCGAGTATCAGCAGATTGGGCGGATCGTAGAGCATACGGGCCATTGCCAGTCGCGACTTTTCACCACCCGAAAGAGCCCGGATCGGCTTATCCACATCATCCCCGGAAAATTGAAATGCTCCGGCCAGCGTGCGCAACGCCCCGATTCCGTCCTGCGGAAAATCAAATTGCAACTGCTCAATCACCGTGAGTTCAGGGTCCAGCACTTCCAGCGATTGCTGCGCGAAATAGCCCATCTTGAGGCTGGCACCCAATCGCACCTCGCCGGAATCCGGCGTCACCGCGCCTGCCAGCATCTTGAGTAACGTACTCTTGCCGGCGCCGTTACGGCCCATCACTGCCCAGCGTTCTCCGCGACGCACGATCATATTGAAGCCTTCGTAAATAACCCGCTGCCCATAGCGCTTGTGCAGATCTTCGATGACCGCAACCTGATCGCCGGAGCGCGGAGCCACGCGGAATTCGAACTTCACTACCGTACGCTTCCTGGGGAGCTCAATTTTCTCGATCTTGTCCAGAGACTTGATGCGGCTTTGTACCTGTGCCGCCTTGGCGGCATGGGATCTGAAGCGATCAATGAATCGCTGCTCTTTGGCGAGCATGGCCTGCTGTCGGGCAAATGCCGCCTGCTGATTGGTCTCGCGGATTGCCCGTTCCCGTTCATAGAAATCGTAGTCGCCCGAATACACCACAATTTCGCCGGCATCAATTTCCGCAATCTTCGTCACAATCCGGTTCATGAATTCCCGGTCATGCGAAGTCATCAGCAAAGTGCCCGCATAGGTCCGCAGAAACTGCTCCAGCCAGATGATTGATTCAATGTCCAGATGGTTCGTCGGCTCGTCCATCAGCAGAACGTCGGGACGTCCCAGCAGCACGCGTGCCAACGCCACACGCATCTTCCAGCCGCCGGAAAGCGCGCCGGCATCGCCATCCACCTGGTCTTCATGGAACCCCAGCCCGGCCAGAACTTCCCGTGCCTGCGCCTCCAGCGTGTAGCCTCCCAGGTGTTCGTACTCTTCCTGCACGTGACCGAAGCGGTCGAGAATTTTCTCCATCTCATCGGCTCGAGCCGGATCCTCCAGCGCCCGCTGCAATTCGTCCAGCTCATGGTGCAGTTCGCCCACACGGCCGCTGCCTGCGATGGCTTCATCCAGCACCGGACGGCCCTTCATCTCGCCCACGTCCTGCGAAAAGTACCCTACCGTCAGCTTCTTCGGAACCGTCACGTCCCCTTCATCCGGACCCTCTTCGCCCACAATCATGCGAAAGAGCGTGGTCTTGCCCGCCCCGTTGGGGCCCACCAGGCCAACTTTCTCGCCCGGATTCAACTGGAATGAGGCGTCCACGAAAATAAGCTGCTTGCCGTACTGCTTGTTGATATTGGAAAAAGTGATCAACCCGCTATTTTCCCAGCAACCCTTCCACGGACCGCGTTACCCTATGCCAATGGCCGCTGGCACCACCGAACTTCGCCGATCCATCGGACGCAATGACCTCGCCGCGCTGGCCATCAACGGCGTAGTGGGCGCGGGTATTTTCGGCCTTCCCGCACAGGCTTTTGCGCTCACCGGAGCGTGGAGTCTGCTGGCCTTTGTACTGTGCGCCGGGCTCGCCACTCTGATTGCCCTGTGCTTTGCCGAAGTGGGTAGCCGTTTCCGCCAGACCGGCGGTCCGTATCTCTACGCGCGCGAAGGTCTGGGCCCCACTGCCGGCTTCATCACCGGCTGGATCTGGTTTCTCGCCCGCGTCGCCGCCTACGCGGCGAACCTGCACCTGATGATCAACTACCTGGCTTTCGTGGTGCCTGTCCTGAGCAACGAAATCGTACATGGCGCGGCAGTGGTGGTGGTCACGGTTGCGCTGGTCGCACTCAATATTCGCGGCGTCCGCAATTCCACCGTGGCCAGCAATATCTTCGCGGTGGCGAAGCTCACCATCCTCTTCCTGTTTGTGGCGACGGGGCTGTTTTTTCTCGACCCTGCGCAGTTCCATCTCGCCGCTCCGCCACCGCCCGACCGCATGGGTAGCGCCATCCTGCTGCTCATTTATGCGTTCACCGGTTTTGAACTCGCGGCCGTGCCCTCAGGCGAAATCAAAGACCCTCAGCGCGATCTCCCCCGTGCCCTGCTGCTGGCCATGGGCGTAGTAGCCGTCCTTTATCTGGGAATACAGGTGGTCTGCGTGGGCACGTTGCCGGGCCTCGCGCAATCCAGTCGCCCGCTGGCCGATGCCGCGCGCCAGTTTGCCGGTCCCCCTGGCGCTCTCATCATCGTGGCGGGCGCGGTCTTTTCCATTCTCGGAAATCTCAACCTTCAGCTCCTGGCTTGTTCCCGCATCCCCTTCGCTATGGCCGAAGAAGGCGCGCTGCCGCGGTTTCTGGCCGCCGTGCACCCCACTCGCCGCACGCCCCACATTGCACTGCTGACCACCGCCGTCATCGCCGTTACGCTGGCGCTGTCGCGGTCGTTTCTGGCCGCCGTCACCATCAGCAGCATGGGACGCCTGATTGCTTACGGGGCCACCGCCATCGCCCTGCTGCGCCTTCGTTCCCGCCCCGGCGCCACCCCTGCGCCGTTCAGGGTCCCGCTGGCACCGGCTACCGTTTGGCTCACTCTGGGCCTCATCGTGTGGCTGCTGGCACAAGTCAAACTCCCGGAAATGCTACAGACTACAGGAGCTTTACTGCTTGGGCTCCTTCTCTACGTCCTTGCCCGAAAAACTCCTCGATGAGTACCTGATTTTTCCTCTCTTCAGGAGTGCAATGTCCCCAGCGATGCATTTCTTACGAGCCGCGCCCGTAAAGGAAGCGGTTTTTCAGTAACCCGATCCGCCCTGACTTTCCACGGAGTCGTCTTCAATGGTGTTCACAAACACCCGTCCGTTATCCTGAGAGCATCCATGAGCCAGAATAGCTTCGGCGCAGCTTCCACGCTTCGGGTGGGCGACGCCACTTACCGTATTTATCAGATCCAGGCGCTGGAGACTGCGGGTGTTGCCAAGGTCAGCCGGATGCCGGTTTCTCACCGTATCCTGCTGGAAAACCTGTTGCGCTACGAAGATGGTCGCAAGGTCAAGGCGGATGATATCCGCAGCGTGGCGCAGGGCGTCGATCCCGCCAATCCGAAGGAAATTTCCTTCATGCCGGCACGAGTACTGTTGCAGGATTTCACGGGTGTTCCTTGCGTAGTCGATCTTGCCGCCATGCGCGACGCTCTTCTCGCCATGGGCAAAGACCCCAAAAAGGCCAACCCGCTCATGCCCGCCGACCTGGTCATCGATCACTCCGTGCAGGTGGATGCGTTCGGCACCCGCGACGCTTTTGCCATCAATGCCGGGCTGGAATTCGCGCGCAACCGCGAGCGCTACATGCTGCTCCGCTGGGGCCAGACCGCTTTCGGCAACTTCCGCGTCGTGCCGCCCGATACCGGCATCGTCCACCAGGTCAACCTGGAATATCTTGCCCCGGTGATCTTCCGCGCGCAGGAAGCCGATGGCTCCTGGACGGCCTATCCCGATACCGTCGTAGGCACCGATTCCCACACCACCATGATCAACGGCCTGGGTGTGGTCGGTTGGGGTGTGGGCGGAATTGAAGCGGAAGCCTGTATGCTGGGCCAGCCCATTTCCATGCTGTTGCCACCTGTCATCGGCTTCAAGCTGCATGGCCGCCTGCCGGAAGGCTGCACTGCCACCGATCTCGTTCTCACCATCACCCAGATGCTGCGCCACAAAGGCGTGGTGGGCAAGTTCGTGGAATTCTACGGCGCTGGTTTGAGCTCGCTCAGCGTGGCCGACCGCGCCACCATTGCCAACATGGCACCCGAGTACGGCGCCACCATCGGCTTCTTCCCCGTGGATGCCGGCACGCTCGACTACCTGCGTGTCTCCAATCGCGACCCCCACCTCATCGAACTGGTGGAGGCCTACACCAAAGCCCAGGGCATCTTCCGTACCGATGAAACGCCTGACCCGGAGTTCACCGATTCGCTGGGGCTCGACCTTAGCACTGTAGAACCCTCCATGGCCGGGCCCAAACGCCCCCAGGATCGCCTCACTCTGCCGGCCGTGAAGAAGACCTTCCAGGAAACGTTTCACGACGCGTCTACCGCCAGCGTTGAAGTGGAAGTCAGC
This sequence comes from Bryobacterales bacterium, assembly GCA_038229475.1. Taxonomy (GTDB): domain Bacteria; phylum Acidobacteriota; class Terriglobia; order Bryobacterales; family Bryobacteraceae; genus BOG-234. Next base: position 69,527 of record JBBROK010000012.1, read on the forward strand.
GGTCGTACCGGCGAGATTTCCAGCGGCGCTGTCGTCATCGCCGCCATCACCAGCTGCACCAATACGTCGAACCCCTCGGTCATGATGGGTGCCGGCATTCTGGCGAAGAATGCCGTTGCCAAAGGTTTGACCGCCAGGCCATGGGTCAAAACCAGCCTCGCACCCGGCTCCAAGGTGGTGACAAATTATCTGGAAAAAGCCGGGCTGATGTCGGCCCTCGAAGCCCTGAACTTCCACCTTGTGGGCTACGGCTGCACCACCTGCATAGGCAATAGCGGTCCGCTGCCGGAATCCGTTGCCGCCGCCGTGAAGGCGAATGACATGGTTGTCGCCGCGGTACTTAGCGGCAATCGGAATTTCGAAGGCCGTATCAATCCCCAGGTGAAAGCCAACTATCTGGCTTCACCGCCCCTGGTTGTTGCCTACGCCATCGCCGGACGCGTGGATATTGATTTGAGCACGGAACCTCTGGGCACAGGCTCCGATGGAGAGCCCGTTTACCTGCGTGACATCTGGCCGTCGCCCGCGGAAGTGGATGCCGCTATCCGCTCCACCATCAACGCGGAGATGTTCCGCGCTGAATACGAACAAGCCTTCCACGGCGATGCCAACTGGCAAAAGCTGCCCATACCCACCGGCGATATCTTCGAGTGGGACCCGCAGTCCACCTACATTCGCCGGCCCCCGTACTTCGATGACATGGTCGATCCGAAGGCGCCCATCACCGATATTACTGGCGCGCGTACCCTTGCGCTGCTGGGAGATTCCATCACTACCGATCACATTTCTCCGGCAGGTTCCATTGCGCTGAACAGCCCCGCGGGCCAGTACCTGATCAGCCTCGGTGTGAAGCAGACGGACTTCAACTCTTACGGAGCGCGGCGCGGCAACCACGAAGTCATGGTGCGCGGAACCCTTGCCAACGTGCGCCTGCGCAACCACCTCACGCCCGCGAAAGAAGGCCCGTGGACCGCCCACATGCCGGATGGCGAAGAGATGTTCATCTACGACGCGGCTATGAGATACCAGGCCGAAGGGACGCCGCTGGCCATTCTGGCGGGCAAGGAATACGGTTCCGGTTCCTCGCGCGACTGGGCCGCAAAAGGCGTTCGCCTGCTGGGTGTGCGGGTGGTGATTGCGGAAAGTTTTGAGCGCATTCATCGCACCAACCTGGTCGGCATGGGCGTTCTCCCGGTACAGTTTGTGCCCGGCGAAACCGCGGCCTCGCTGAAGCTCACCGGCAAAGAGACGCTCCACGTAGCCGGAGTCCGCGCCGCGGTGGAAAACGGCGCTCGTGTCACCGTCACAGCAGTTGCGGAAGACGGAACGACGACAATCTTTGAAGCCATCTCACGCGTGGATACGCCGCAGGAAGCGGAATATTACCGCAACGGTGGCATTCTGCCGTTTGTCCTGCGCCAACTCGCCGGTTAGCCTGAAAGCCCAGCGCAGGATTTCTCTGCGATGCTGCCTCCGTGCATCTGTTCTAATCGAACGGCATTCCCACATAATTTTCCGCCAGACTGGTCATCGCCGCGCGCGAGCTGACCACATACTCCAGCTCCGCCAACTGCCGCCGATAGTCGAACTCCGAACCACCCGGAGCCCGATGCAGCGTGGCGGTCATCCACCAGGAAAATCGCTGCGCACGCCAAACCCGCGAAAGACACTTCTCCGAGTAGGCATCGAGCAAGTCCCGGCGACCGTCGCGATACCACGCCGCCAGCGCGCGCGAAAGGTTTCTCACATCGGCAACCGCCAGATTCAGACCCTTCGCACCCGTCGGTGGCACAATGTGGGCCGCGTCGCCCGCCAGAAATAAACTTTCACAGCGCATCGGCTCAGCCACAAAACTGCGCATGCCCGTCACGCTCTTCTGAAAGATCTCCCCGCGGTGGGGAAGCCATCCGTCCAGCGAATGAAACCGGCACTCCAACTCATCCCAGATTCGTTCATCGCTCCAGCCTTCCACATCTTCATCCGCCGCGCATTGCAGATAAAGGCGCGTCACCGAAACGGACCGCATACTGAACAGCGCGAAGCCGCGGTCATGCAGGGCATAAACCAGTTCCTCGCAACTGGGGGCCGCATGAGCCAGAATGCCCAGCCACCCAAACGGATACTCACGCTCATAACCGCGCCAGTGTGTAGCGGGAATGGACGACCGGCAGATACCATGAAACCCGTCACATCCCGCGATGAAGTCGCACCTGATTTCCTGCTCGTCCTGGCCCCGCAGATAGCGGATCACCGGCTGTCCGCCATCGAAACCAGCAACGGTAACATTGTCCGCTTCGAAGTGCAGAGGGTGGCCTGTCGCAACCCGGGCGTCAATCAGATCCTTCACCACTTCGTTCTGGCCGTAGACCGTAATGGCACGCCCGGTGAGCGCTTCGAAATCGATGTAGTGGCGGTGTCCGGAAAATGCCAGATAAATGCCGCCATGCCGCATTCCTTCCCGCTGCATGCGCGCGCCCACGCCGGCTTCCACCAGCAGGTCCGTTGTAGATTGCTCCAGCACGCCGGCGCGTACGCGCTCAATGGCATATTCCCGGCTACGTCTTTCGACGATAACGGAATCAATGCCTTCCAGGTGCAGTAGTTGAGCCAGCAGTAACCCCGCTGGCCCGGCACCCACAATGCCAACCTGAGTACGCGTAGCAGCCAGAATTTCTGACCCTATTGTTGAACCGGATCGGTCGACTGCACAGAATCCACTACGACGCTGAAGTAGCCCATCATCATTTCATCGAACGTTTGCTCACCCCAGTGAACTTCCTGCGCCGGATCGGGGTTGAATTTGTTGTTTGCCGAATTATCGAACTCGGCAATGACCTCAATCTTCGACCCTTTTTCCAGATGAATCGGCTTTGCCGGAAAGTAGGTGATCTGCCAGTTGAAATCGTAGTTCGGCACCTTCAGTACCGTTTCCATTTCTCCGTTCGGCCGCACAATCCGGTACTCAAACGATTTCCCCCGAAGATGCGCATGCGGCATCATGCTCACCAGGGAGCAATCTTCCTTCATCGTTGATGACGCTTCCACCCGAAAAGCCGGGTCGCCCGGCGGAATCTTAAAATTGAACGCGGCTGAGTTGCCGCTCTTCAATTGTGATTTCGGCTCTTGCTTCGCGAAGATGATGCCGATCTTTGTGCGATCAGTGGTCGCCTTGCCATTGGGAGTGTAATGCAACTGGAATACGATGTCGGAGCCGGCCTTCAACAGCGTGCCACGCTGCGGAAAATCTCCCGGCGGTACAACCATACCCGGCGCATAACCGGAGAGCCCGCCCACCAGACCGTCTTCCGGCTTTCCCTTTCTACCGCGCGGCGGCAGAAACACCACGCCCGGCTCACGGTCGCGCATCCATCCCGAACCCGGCTCGCGGATCGACGTGATCACATGGTGCATCACGGACTTATCGCCGGGCCGGATCTCCGACGAAAGCACCCATCGGTCTTCCTTCAAGCCACTCGGAATAATTACGTACTGATAATCGATCACGCCTTTGGAGGGGACGTCGTATGTATTCGGCATTTCCAGAATCAGGTCGGGCTTCCCCATAGCCCAGCCTTCCACGAATTGGCGGGGCGTCGGTGCGTCGTGAGCATCGCCTTCGGGCGCGCCCGCGTCCACCCAGGCAACAATGGTGTCGACTTCTTTCTTACTCAGCGTACGGTCGTTGGAAAAGTGGCCGTAATTGGGATCGGCGAACCATGGCGGCATTTTCTTCGAGAGCACCGCCTGCCTGATGGCCTTGGCCCATGGCCGCGATTCCTGATAGCCGATCAGCGCCATCGGCACCGCTTCGCCCGGCCTGTGGCATTCCTGGCACCTCTGCTGAAAGATCGGCAGAACGTCTTTGTGGAAGGTGACGGCGGCGGAATTCGTGGTGGCTGCGGACGCGCAGGCCGCCAACCCGAACACAATTACGAGATAGCGCATATCCCTGCATTTCTAGCACACCGGAGGGCCGTTGTAAATGCCCGGGCGGCAATGAACCCCGGCGCTCAGATCTCCGCAATCTGTATGAGCCACGCGCTTGGCTGAAGCGCCAGCAGGCGGCGAGAGTATTTTATGTCTGCTACTTACCCAATTCCACGTCGAACCGGACCTCAAGATACGTCACCGATCCATTCACCACCGAATACCAGTGCGGCACCCCGGCGGCAATGAACACCGCATCGCCCTTCCCCACCTTGCGCGTCTCGCCGCCTTCGATTTTCCCCTTTACAATTGTGCCGCCGGTCACCAGAGTCGCCGAACCATCCACGATGTAGTGGATTTCGCTGCCTTTGGCGGCTCCACTACCATGCGCCACCGCCGCGCCCGCGTGGTCTCGCTTCACCAGATTGGACCGATAGTGCCCGGCATTGGCCAGCTCGGAAGTAATCAGATCCGCGTTTGCCGCCGGTGCCTTAGCCAGCCCCGCGGCCAGTTCCGCCGCCGACTTGAACACAACAACCGGTGGATCGGCTGCGAAAAGACCTGCTACACCGAAGGTCAGAAGGAGAACTGCGCGGGTAATCATGGAAGGATTCTGACAGACAAAATGCCCGGTGGCAATGGGTGCCTTGCGCTATCCTCAATTTGAGGCAAAGTGACCATACACCGGAAATTCCTTCAAATGTGCGCGCTGGGCCTGTTTTCCTTGCTTGCGCTCTCCGCACAAAATACAAGGGTCGGCGAAAATTCCGCGCATGCCCGACGGCCGCCCCGATCTGCAGGGCTTCTGGAGCAACGCCACCCGCACACCCATGGAACGCAGTCCCGAATTCGGCGGCAAAGCCACCCTCACCGACGCCGAAGCCGAAGCCTGGGAACAGAAGGAGGCGGATGGCTGGAAGGAACTGGACGGAACCTCCGATGGCCCGCTGCACCAGAGCAAAGGATCTGCCGGTACCGGTGCCTACAACGTCCTCTTCTACGACCATGGAACCGGGCTCGCCACTGTCGACGGCGTCAAACGGACCTCGCTCGTAATCGATCCCCCGGATGGCAAAATACCGGCTTTGACTCCGGCCGCCCGCACTCGAAACCGTCCCGACGCGCGTACCACCGCTTACGACCGCGCCCAGGACCGACCGCTCTCCGAACGCTGTCTCATCGGTTTCGGCTCCACCGGCGGCCCGCCCATGTTGCCGGTCCTCTACAACAATATGTACGAGATTGTGCAGACGCCAGAGGCCGTGATGATTCTGGTGGAGATGGTGCACGACGCGCGCATCATCCGCATCAATGGCACTCACCCTCCCGCCAACGTCCGCCAGTGGATGGGCGACACCATTGGTCACTGGGAAGGTGACACGCTGGTCGCTGAGACCACCAACTTCACCCCCAACACCCGTTTCCGGGGTTCCACGCCAGACCTGAAAGTCACCGAGCGCTTCACCCGCGTCGACCAGCAGACTTTCCTCTACAAAGCCACCATGGAAGACCCCGGTACCTGGGTGAAACCGTGGACCATCGAGGTGCCCGTTGTCACGTCAGACGGCCCGATTTACGAATATGCCTGCCACGAGGGCAACTACGCGATGACCGACATTCTGGGTGGTGCCCGCAAGCTGGAAGCGGCAGAGACGCCGAAGAAGTAGAAACCGGGATCCGTTTCGATACGCGCCTGCCGGCACTTTCGAGTACGACACGTTCAACTTCAACGCTGCGGGAAACCAGATACAAATGTCCGCCCCCACGCCGCCGTCTGGCTAGCTCAGATTCCGCTCAAACAACGTTCGTTGTTTCGTGTTCTCCCACAGAATTCAGGCTTTGAGCCACGGCTTCAGATAAGTCATGGTCGATTCAATCGCTTTCTTCGCGTTGGCATCGAAAGCAATCGCTCCGGCGTCGCGCCGGCAAACGCTGTTCCTGAACACGCCGCGGAGTTGCAGGATATATTTTTGCCCCGCCACCCCGTAATTGACGGCATGCATTGCCAGTAGCAGAGTCTTGCTGTGCATCTCCTGTGCCAGATCTTTCCTGCCCGCCTTCCACGCCTGCCAGGTGGCGACATACAGATCGGAAATTCCCGCAGCCGGTACCTGACCAACCGCTCCACGCTCCAGGTCATCCACGAAGTTCGGGCCATGTTTACCGGTGAAGATACCGCCCCAAAGTTTCTCCCGGCGACGGTATTCAGCCAGCCGCGCCGATGTATTGCCGGCTTCGTCCTTCACATAGCCAATCGTGGGATTCTTTTTCGCGATCCGCAACACCAGGTCGACGCTCATGTCGCCGATGGCCTGCACGAACATCGGTTTATTCGATGCCGCCGCGATGGTGGAATAGTAGTCCATTTGTTGATCGTCTGTGGTCTTGACACCACTCTTGTAGGGGATTGCAAGAATCGAATCCGCCCCTGCCTTGTCGGCATGGCGTGCGATCTTCACGGCAGTATCCACATCGTCCGACTGCACTGCGATCACAACAACGGGTCGTTTCGAAGCCTCCATTTTCCGGTTGGCACGGATGATCGCTTCCGCGCCGGCGAGCCGCTCATCCACGGTCAGCTGGCTCCAGTCGCTCGCGTTCACCGGCCAGGTGATTCCCTGCACGCCCATGCGGTGCAGAAACTCGATTTCGTTCACCAGGGTTTCGGTGTCGAAAGCGCCCGAGTCCGTGAAGGGTGTCTGTGGAATCGCAAAGACCCCTTCGAATTTCCTGCTGATCGTCTCTGCCCCCTGGGCAGTGGGAAACAGTACGCTCGACACTGCGGCAGTAGCCAGAAAATCACGGCGGGAAGTCATCGGTTCAGTCCTCTCAAGCTGTATGTTAGCCGGTTCGCGGACGAGGAATACGGCGAACTGCAACCCCCTGCCGCCGCGCCGGGTATAATCGTGTCGATTTCAATGATGCATTTTCGCTTTGCCGCCGCTTTGCTGTTGCTTGCCCCCGCCGTCCTGTTTACCGGGCGCACAATTGACGGATTGGCCACCCGCCGGCTGCTGCGCATGGAACAGGCCGAGATGGGGCACGTCCGCTACGGAATGCTCAACGCGGACCGCTGGGTAGAGCAGATTGTGCCCATTCTCAACGGGAAGATCGATGAACTGGATTTGACGGCACAGACCAGTACAAGCCTTCGCCCTACGGTGGAAAAGGCGCTTTACAAGCTGTTGGACCAGGTGAAGGAACAGATGAGTCCGAAACCGGTGCCCGGCGCGGCCGGTGGTGGGTTCGCAGCCCAGGCCAGCGCAATGATGGCCAATCTGATGATTGCCAACCTGCGGCCGCGCGTGCCGGAGTTTGCGCGCCTGGTTCTGAAAGAACTGGGAGGGTCAGAGAGCAAACAGGCCGTCAAAAAATACCTCGCGGGCGTGCTCGCAGAGGGTGCGCAAAGCACCTTCAGCGCGGTGGATATGACGTGGTATTCGTCCATTCTGAAGCTGCACGGCTGCGCCGATGCCGCCGCCTGCCGCGAATTGCTGGGCAACCGGATCCGGGAAGCCGATGAGCGCATCGCGCGCTGGTCCATGGGTGCGTTGGGTGCCACGGTCCTGGCCTTCGTGCTGCTGCTGGCCGGAAGTCATGTGCTGCGCTGGTTCGACGTTCTGGTGCTGCTGCTGTTCTGTGTGACTCTGCTGGCGGGCGGCGTATTGTCGCCGATGATTGAAGTGGAAGCAAAGCTCTCGCGGCTGACCCTGACCTTTTTCGGTCAACCGGTCTCGTTCCCGGAGCAGGTGCTGTACTTCCAGAGCAAGAGTGTACTGGAGGTGTTCCGGACTCTGATCTCCATCGGCGAGCCCCAGATGTGGATTGTAGGCGTGCTGGTGTTGCTCTTCAGCGTGGTTTTCCCCGCGTTGAAGATTCTGACTCTGGGCTTCTGCCTGAAGCGGCGGGATTGGCTGCATCGATACCGGATCGTGAAATTCTTCGCGCTGGAGTCCTCGAAATGGTCCATGGCCGATGTGATGGCGCTGGCGATTTTATGTCGTTCGTCGCGTTCAACGGAGTGATTTCGAACGCCATAGGCAGTCTGCAGGGGCCGGGTGCGCAACTGGTGATCCCGACCGATAGTTCGAAGATTCTGCCAGGGTTTTATTTGTTTGTCGGCTTTGTTCTGGCCAGCCTGTTTCTTTCGTGGAAACTGGAACGAGGATTCAAAACCTCTGTGTCCAATCCGCACCCTCATATCGAGCCGTAACCGTAAGGAGGTGCCCGGCCCGGACTCTCCCCATCTCAAACCGCGCCTTCAACCCGGGAAGTGAAACAGGCGCGTGTTAGCATCTCTTTGAATGCCCACCAAAATCACGGTCAACAATAACGGTTCAATTCGCATCGAAGGCGACTTCGAAATCTGCGATCCGCAGGGAAGCAAATTCGGCCTGGGTGGCCGCTCGGCGATCGGCCTGTGCCGCTGCGGACAATCCGCCAATAAGCCGTTTTGCGACGGCGCGCATGCCAGGACAGGCTTTCAGGATCCCGTCATCGCCCGCGACCTGCCGGCACCCGCCCCCAAGGCGTAGATCGCTTCCGATAGAACGCTTCATTGCGAACCGACCGAAGACGCCGGATTCTGAAAGAAGCCTGGACGGGCGATGCCGTCCTCACGCTCTACGCGCGCGAGTGGATTCTGCGCACTAGTGGTGACATTGATGGCGAGAGGGCGGTGCGCCTGTGCTGCAACCGGTTTCTGGCTGCTTTTGGTGAACCCTCGGAAGTAGAAGCAGAGATCGGTCGCGTCTATCAGGAACAGGGTCTGGCTGAGGCTTTTGCATCGATTGAGGCACGCCTGCTCCCCAACTTCCTGAAGCAGGAAGAAAAGCGTCGCAAACCCCGGCCCGCGCGAATCGCGTGACACTCCTGTTGAACGTCACGAGGCCTGTATCTTCTTCTAAAGTGAGTCCGCAGGACCCCGCCACGTTTGGGGCCGCTTTCGCTGCTATGGCTCTTACCGCTCTGGCTGCCTGCCTGATCCCCGCTGTCCGGGCGATGACTATAGATCCGGTTCCGGCTCTCCGCGGGTAATACGCCGCCGTGTGCTCCACCAGGCGACAATCTCTATCATGGCGAAACTTGGATTTCTTGGCCTCGGCCTGATGGGCTATCCCATGGCCCGCAATCTCATTAAAGCCGGGCACGACGTGACGCTCTGGTCACATACTTCCGGCAAGGCCGTTCAACTGGTCACTGAAACCGGTTCAGGCAGAGCTTGCCCCACTCCCGCACAAGTGGCCCATGAAGCGGAAGCCGTTTTCCTGTGTGTGGGCAATACGCAGATGGCGGAACACGTCATCCTGGGCGCCAACGGTATTCGGGAAGGTGGACGCCCTGGTCTCGCCGTGGTGGACGCCTCCACCATCAGCCCCTCCGCCAGCACCCGCATCGGGCAGGAACTGGCGAAATCGGGGATCGACTACCTGGATGCCCCCTGCACCGGCTCCACCCCCGGTGCCCACAATGCCGCACTTACCTTTATGGTGGGCGGCAAGCAGGAAGTCTTCGAACGTGTGAAACCGTACCTCGATAATATGGGTAAGAAGATGTTCTACTGCGGCGGTTCTGCCTCTGGCCTGCACGCCAAGCTAACGCAAAACCTGGTTCTGGCCAACATCCTCCAGGCCTTTGCCGAGGGCATCGTTCTCAGCACGAAAGCCGGCGTGGCCCCCGCTCTGATGTTGGAGATTTTGTCGGCCAGTGCAGCCAAAGCTGGTCTGATTGAGTACAAAGCGCCTTTCATTTTACGTCGCGACTTCACAACCAACTTTTCCACAAAGTGGATGCACAAGGATCTCGGGCTCATGCTCGACCTCGCCGAAGAGCTGGGAGTGCCCCTTCCCCAGACCGCCGTGACCCGCCAGATGTTCCAGGCTGCCATCGCCGGTGGGCACGGAGACGAAGATATGTGTTCCATTATCAATACGATGGAAGGTTGGGCCGGGGTTGAGGTCAAAGAGTAGCGAAAGCTCTATGTGGGAAATCGCACTCTTTACGAAAAATAGTATACAAAAAACTATTGATTCCAGATTCGATTTATACTAATATTGGAATCAAGCCGGGGAGGTAGTTAACTCCCACCAAAAGCGAGACTAACCTCTAAACTGAAAAGACCCCTGAAGCACCCTCCCCGGCGCCCGCAAGGGTTTGGGTCTTGATGAAGGTTTAGAGAACCCCCACACAAACAAAACAAAAACAGAGTGATGATAGAATAAGGGTGCGGCCCCCGCTATGTTTTCCCGCACCCTCACCGTACTCGGCTCTACTGGCTCCATCGGTACCAACACCTTGGACGTTGTGCGCCAAAACCGTGATCAGTACCGTATTTTTGCCCTCGCCGCTGGTCGCAATATCGACAGTCTGGCCAATCAAATTAATGAATTCCGGCCGCAGGTTGCCGTCATCGAAGACGCTGCTGCCATCCCCCGGCTCCGCGCCCTGCTAACCGAACCGGCAAAAGTGGAATTACTCTCAGGCCCGGACGCGCTGATCCGGATTGCAGCGGCTGCGGAAGTCGATACCGTGATGTCGTCTATTGTGGGTGTCGCCGGGCTCCCGGCTACCTATCAGGCGGTTTGCCTTGGCAAGCGTGTCGGTCTGGCAAACAAAGAGGTTCTGGTTTCCGCCGGTCAATTGGTGATGGATGCTGTGACCCGGTACCAGGCCGAACTCATCCCGGTCGATTCCGAACATAACGGTGCCCACCAGTGCCTCCGCGCGGGTCTGCGCTCTGAGGCCACCAAACTAATCCTGACAGCATCCGGCGGCCCGTTCCGCAACACGCCCCGCGAAGCTCTCGATTCCGTCACGCCTGCTGACGCCCTGCGCCATCCTACGTGGAAAATGGGCAACCGCATCACCATCGACTCCGCCACTCTCATGAACAAAGGCTTCGAAGTGATCGAAGCCCGCTGGCTGTTCGATTTCAGCCCCGATGAAATCGAGGTCGTGGTACACCCACAATCCACCGTGCACGCCATGGTGGAGTACAACGATGGCAGCGTGATCGCGCAGGTCTGCGCCACCGATATGCGCATGCCCATTCAGTACGCGCTAACGTGGCCGCAGCGTGCCGCGGCACCTGTGCCCCGCATCGATTGGGCGCAAGCCCGTCAGTGGGAGTTCTACCCGCCCGATTTCGCCAAATTCCCCTGCTTAGGCCTCGCCTACCAGTGCCTGCGCGCCGGGGGTGCTTCTTCCTGTATCCTGAATGCAGCGGACGAGGTGGCGGTTGAGGCCTTCCTCGCAGGCCGAATCAGTTTTCCGGCCATTGCGCGAGTGGTGGAGGAAACACTGACGCATATTGCAAAAACGGAACCTTCCTCCATCGCGGACGTCTTGCAGGTAGACGGGGAGGCTCGACGCGTTGCAGCGGACATTCTGGAGCGGAACCCGGCCAAATTCACGGTTCCAATGGTGGCACGAGCGTAACCAACAGTGACATTCCTCTTAACTAAACTTACTTCTCTTGCCACCCAAGTCTGGTGGCTGCTGGTTTTGATCGGGGTCATGATCCTGATCCACGAACTCGGTCATTTCTGGGCGGCCCGTGCCTGCGGCGTTCGCGTGGATATTTTCAGCTTCGGCTTCGGCCCTCGCCTGTTCGGCTTCAAACGCGGCGATACCGACTATCGTTTCTCTCTGTTTCTTTTCGGCGGCTACGTAAAAATGTCGGGTGACCAGCCCGGCGACGCCAATACCAGCGACCCCGGTTCCTTCCTTTCCAAGCCTCGCTGGCAGCGCCTGATCATCGCCTTCGCCGGACCGTTCATGAACATTGTGCTTGCTATCGGCCTGCTCACGGGCCTGTTCATGGTGCAGTACGAAAAGATTTTGAATCAGGATGGCGCGGTCATTGGCCACGTCATTGCCGGCTCACCCGCTGAGAAAGCAGGCATTCGCGCCGGAGACAAAATTGTCCGTCTGGAAGGCAAGGTCAATCCGGATTGGGAAGACATTATCACAAAAGAAATCGGTAGCGTACAGCGGCCCATTCTGGTGGCGGTGGAGCGCGACGGCCAGGTGATTGAAGCCAGCGTGACCCCGGTGCTGGATGAGCGCGAGGGCCTGGGTGTAGCTGGATGGGAAGGTCGCAACGAGATTCAGGTAGTGGCCGTGACCGAAGGCATGCCGGCGGCTGCGGCCGGTCTGAAGAAGGGCGATTTGCTTTTGCACGTGAATGGTGTGGCTATCCACTCCAGCTTCACTCTGCCGGAGACCATTCGCCGCAGCGAAGGCAAGCCGGTGACCATCGATTACATGCGCGACGGCCTGCAGCGCTCCGTCATGATGCAGCCGATGTTCAAGAATCTGGATGGTACGTCGCGCTGGATGATCGGCGTGGCACCCGGCGTGAAGTGGAATATACAGAAGACGCAGCTCAGTTTCCCGGCGGCGCTGCGGGAGTCGGTCCATGAGAACTCGCGTTACGCCACATTGATTGTCACTTTATTGCGCGGTATTGTGGAGCGTCGCATGCCGGCAAAGAATCTCTCAGGCCCGGTGGGCATTGCCGACCAGGCGACACAGGCCGCAAAGGAAGGCCCTTCGGCATTTTTGAGACTGATGAGCATGGTGAGCCTGAACCTGGCCATTCTGAATCTGTTGCCAATACCGATCCTTGACGGAGCGATGATTCTGACGCTGCTGATCGAGATGCTGATGGGCCGCGACATCAGTATGGCGATCAAGGAAAACGCCCTCAAGGTGGGCTTCGTGTTCCTGATGATGCTGATGGTCTTCGTGCTCTATAACGACATTGCGCGCCGGGTGTCGCCTGGCGAAATACTGATCACGCCCCAGGTATCGGCCGGGCGGTAGCTGCTCAATCCCCTTCGAATCGAGGTCGGCGAGCTGAGGTTCGCCGCAATTGATTGCAACATCGGGTATACAAACGGTCCCGACGGCGAGATTTGAATCCGCAGGTCGGAGTTGGAAACCCTGCAGCCCTTCCCGTCGAGTTGTCTCTTCAAGACGACAGCCACGCTCAGCGGGATCTGTGAATGCGCGAGGGTTCCGCCCGACATCGCAAACATCTGGCCCTCGAAGTATTCATGTCTTACCTCGGCGTCGCGTTCAATGCTGAGATATTCTTCTGGCGACAGGCGCGAAACTGGCAGTGCGGACATAACTCCAGTTTAGTGGAATCCGTTCCAGCCCGGTAGGGGGCAAACCCGCCGGATGTATACTTGCACATGGCACTTCCCGTCCATCGTTTGTCCGTTGCCCTGGTTCTGCTAAGCGCGGCAACTGCATCCGGCCAGCAGACCGCTCCAATCATCCAACCCGGTGCCCCCGGACAGGCCAGCAAGACCGTCTCTGCCACCAACACCGGCATCGCCCCCCGCGCGCCCTCCGCAGCCGACGTCAGCTTCATGCAGGGCATGATCATGCACCATGCGCAGGCCATTGAAATGGTTGACCTGCTGCGCAAACGCGCCCGCAGCAAAGACCTGCGGCTTCTGGGCGAACGCATGCGTATTTCCCAGGGCGATGAGATTCAGTACATGAAGCAGTGGCTCAAAGACCGCGGCCAGCCCGAATCCACCGGAAATGGCCACATGGATCACATGCCCGGTATGGATATGAAAGGGATGAACATGGGCACCATGGCCATGATGCCCGGTATGCTCTCGCCGCAACAAATGCAGGCTCTGGCCAAAGCCAGCGGTACCCCGTTCGACCGTCTGTTTCTCGCTGGTATGGTCCAGCATCACAAGGGTGCGCTCACCATGGTGCAGGAACTCTTCGCTACGCCAGGCGCCGGTCAGGATGCCGTGATCTTCGACTTTGCCACCGATGTGGACAACACACAGTCCGCGGAAATTGAAATCATGCAGCGCATGCTGCTGAAGGAAAAGCAATGATTCTCCAACGAACTACTCTCACGCTGGCCCTCACCGCCGCCACCTTTTTCCCCGCGCTCAGTTCCGCGCAGACCACCACACCCGCGCCACCGCGCAGTTCGGTGCCTACCAATCCGCGTGCGCCCTCCACTGACCCCCGCATCGGCCTCAAGGGTGGTCTGACTGACGCCGCCGAAGCCGCATTTGGTCTGGTGAAATTGACCACGCTCGCCAAGCCGGCCGGCTTCTCTCCGGAGAACAACGCAGTTACCACTCCGCCCCCACCCCCGGACCCCACCACCGCCGACCCCGAACATCCCCGGCAACCACCGCCCACTTCATTTGGTTCCACCAATTCCGACCTTGCCTTCAGCGGCAATCACATGTTTGTGGGCAACTACAACGGCATCAATTTCTATGACATTGATAACCCCGGCAAAGTGAAGCTTCGCGCATCGCTGCTGTGCCCTGGTGGGCAGGGCGACGTGTCAGTGTTCGGACACCTGCTTTTCATGTCGGCCGAATCATTAACCGGGCGTACCGATTGCGGTGTGCAGGGCATTCCCTTGCCGGCGGGCTATGTCGCGCCTCCCCCGCCTCCTCCGCCTGTGCCGGGCAGCGATGCCCCGCGCCAACCTCGCCCGCTCCCGCCGCCCAGTGCAGATCGTTTCCGCGGCGTGCGTATTTTCGACATCACAGACCTTTCCAACCCGAAGCAGATCGCCGCCGTTCAGAGTTGCCGCGGTTCGCACACCCACACCGTAGTGACGGACCCGAAGGACGCGGACAATATCTACATCTATATCTCCGGCACCGGCCAGGTTCGTCAGGCCGACGAATTAGCCGGCTGCGTCGCCGATGGCAAAGATCCCCGCACCTCGCTCTTCAGTATCGACATCATCAAGGTGCCACTGGCCCACCCCGAATTGGCCAAAATTATTTCCAGCCCGCGCATTTTTGCCGATGAAAAGACCGGCTCAGTAGATGGCCTGGAAAAAGGCGGCAAGCACGGCGAAGGCACCCAGACCAGTGCGCAGACCGATAAGTGCCACGACATTACGGTTTATTCCGCCATCGGCCTTGCCGCCGGTGCCTGCTCCGGCAACGGCATCCTCCTGGACATTTCCGACCCGGCTAAACCCGTCCGTCTCGCCGCCGTCAGCGACCCCAATTACGCTTTCTGGCACTCGGCCAATTTCAATAACGATGGCACTAAAGTGCTGTTCACCGATGAATGGGGTGGTGGTGGTCAACCCCGTTGCCGTTCCACCGATCCCATGAACTGGGGTGCCGACGCCATCTTCGACATCAAAGATCGCAAGCTCACCCTGGCCTCTTATTACAAAATGCCGGCCGCGCAGACCGAAAATGAAAACTGCGTGGCGCATAATGGCTCGCTGGTCCCGATTCCCGGGCGCGACATCCTGGTGCAGTCGTGGTATCAGGGCGGCATTTCGATTATGGATTTCACCGACAGCTCGGCGCCAGTCGAGATCGCGTACTTTGATCGCGGACCCACCGATGACACCAAACGCGGGATGGGCGGCCAGTGGTCGAGCTACTGGTACAACGGCTACATCTACGGTTCGGAAATCGCCCGTGGAGTGGACGTGCTGCGCCTGGTACCCACGAAGTTCCTGACGCAGAACGAAATCGATGCCTCCAACCAGGTGCATTTCGCGGAACTGAATGTGCAGAACCAACCCAGAATCACCTGGCCGCAGAACTTCATTGTGGCGCGCGCCTATCTGGATCAGCTGGCCCGCGGCAAGTCGATCACAGCCCCGCGGATTGAAGCGTTGAACGCGTCGATCGCCAGGGTTGAGGCATCATCTTCCGATAAGAAAGAGCTCGATCACCTGAAGTCCCTGGGGAAGAGTCTCGAAAAAGACGCGGCTGGAGTGAAGCACCCGGCCGACGCGCAGCGTATGCGCGCCGTGGCGGCGATTATTAAGCAGAGCGGGAATTAGCAACGCGCTCGCCACTATACTGAAGCAGGAAGTTGTTTAGGTGCGCTTCGATTGGGATGCTGGAAAAGCCGACGTTAATCTGAGGAAGCATGGTGTTTCATTTGATGAAGCGTCGACTGCGTTTTTCGATGGGCTTTCGGTCACGGGCCGCGACCCGGATCATTCCATCGGTGAACACCGGCTTGTGACGTTCGGATTGTCTTATCCCGGAAAACTTCTCGTGATCGCGCATGTGGAACGAGACGATGTCATCCGCATCATAAGCGCCAGAAAGGCCACCCGTGCGGAAAGGAGAGTGTATGAAGAAAGCAGTCAAGGCTGACGTTGATGAGCTTCGCCCTGAATACAAGCGTTCCGACTTCGGGTCGCTCGTCCGGGGTAAATATGCAAAGCGGCTGGCCGAAGGTTCCAATGTCGTTGTGGTCGACCCGGAACTCGTCGATGTGTTTCCCAATGCCGCAGCAGTGAACGATGCGTTGCGATCACTGGCGGAAATCGCCCGCCGCACTCCTTCCGGGCGGACGTCGTAGCCCGCCCTGCGCGGCAGATCATAGATTCAACGTTAGAATTGCAGACTCAGAGCATGGCTGGCGCGATGACGTCGCTCGTTTCATTCCACAACCGAATCACGGGCTCAGCCATTCCGTGCTCATACCCCAGCACACTCAAACTAGCTGTGCTCAACACATACCCCGCGCCGTGAACCGGCTCCAGTCCCAGCCAGCGGGCTGCCAGCATCCGCAGAAAATGTCCGCTGGAAAACAGCAGTACGTCGCCTGCTGCGCCGCGCACCCGCTGCACCACGCGGTCCGCCCGCGCCGCCACCTGCTGCGGTGATTCTCCACCCGGGCAGCCGTCGCGGAATAACTGCCAATCGGGCCGTTCCGCCAGAATATCCTCACGCAAACGTCCTTCGTCCGCGCCATAATTCCATTCCACCAGGTCCGCATCAGCCTCCGCCATCGCGCCGAAACCGGCTAACTCACAGGTCCGCGTCGCACGCTTTAACGGGCTGGTAAACACCTTTGCGAACTGCATTCCATGCAAGCGCCCGGCCAGGCTTCGGGCCTCGGCTTCACCGCGCCCGGTCAGCGGCAGGTCGGTGAGCCCGGTGTGCTGCCCCGTCAGCGTCCACGCAGTCTCGCCATGCCTCGCCAGATAAATCACCGGCAGTGAAATCATGGCTTGAAACCCACGCTGCGCCACAGCTTCGCCGGATCGTAGAGCCGTCCATTGCTCACCACCCGCGCGACCTTGCGCAGATCGGAAATGTTGGTGAGAGGGTCGCCATTCACCAGAATCAAATCCGCGCGCTTGCCCGCTTCAATGCTGCCCGAATCCCGCTCCAGACCCATGGCCCGCGCAGACACAATGGTGGCAGATTGAATGGCCTCCATCGGTGTCATGCCCGCCTGCACGTAGAGTTCAATCTCCCGGTGCAGCCCATAGCCCACAAGGCCGGTATCGCTGCCCGGCACAATCGGTACACCCGCCTTGTGCAACGCGCCGATCACAGCCAGAGTTTGTTCCATGCGCGCGTGCATCTGTTGCGCCGTCGTATCGCCCCCCATGCCGCGGAACTTTGCATTCAGAATCAGCGGCGCGTTCCCGATGCCAGGCTCAAACCCCGCTACCTCCACCTCCTTCGAGTGCCCCGCCATCTCTCCCCAGCTGGCCGTGGGATCCACCACCGTGCCGTGCGACCGGAAGAATGCGATGGCCTTACGGGCGGTCTGGGAATTCACATCCACCGGTCCGTCGGCAGATTCGCGCATCATGTTGGAAACATAGTTCAGATGATTGATCTGATCCATACCCGCTTCCACGCCGGCAAACGCGTCCATCGCCCGTGGAACATGGCCAGCCACGGTCATACCCAGCCTGTGCGCCTCAATGGCGATGGCGGACACCACTTCGGGACTCAGAAACGTGTACAGCTTCATCTGTTGAAATCCGGCATCATGATACTTACGCACCACGGCGCGGCCTTCTTCAGGCGTCGCGGCCGTGATGTGGCCGAACGCCTTCGCGCCGCCATCGTCCACCAGGCCGCCCAGCAGCAGCCGCGGCCCCAGCGCGCCCCGCTTTTCGATGGCGTCCCGCTGCGCCACCAGATAGTCGAACTCACCGCCCAGGTCGCGCGCCGTGGTGACTCCCGCTGCCAGCAGCGCCGGACCAAACTCCACTCCCGAGTAGTGGATATGCATCTCCCATAAACCCGGCAGCAGTGTCTGCCCGGTGCCGTCCACTACTGGCGTACCGCGCGGAATCGTAGTGCCCTCGCGGGGGCCGGCCGATACAATACGGCCATCGCGCACCATCACCAGGGAGTTTGCAACCGGCGGACGTCCGGTACCATCCACCAGAGTCGCGCCGGTGATCGCAAAACTGCCTGTCTTCTCCGCCGGCACTTCACGTCCCAGCGCCGCCAGATTCGCCATCTCCTGCGATACGCCTGCGCGAAACAGGGACGCCAGCGCCGGCTCGTATTCCGTACGCACCGCTTCCATTGGCAACCCGCCGGCAAACGTCATTGCAGCGGCCAGTTCGTTGCGCGCATTCATCCACAGTATTTCCCGCCCAAACATCAGGTTGGCGATGGTGTAACGCTCCAGCGCCACGGTGTGGCCCGCCACGGAAATCGTGTCACGGCCCACCCGCGCAATCCTCACCGGCTCCGCTCCGGCGACTGCCAGACTCGCCGGCCTGCCGTGTGATGCCCAGTAGCGCATCATCACCATCTGCACCGCAAACGGCGCAGCGCCCTGAATGGTGAAGACTTTTCCCGCACCCGTTGGCGCGGTAATCACGGGCTTGCCTTTCAGCGCGAGCGTTTCCGGAGTGTAATCGCTCTTCATGCGCAAGGTTGCACTGCTGGAGCGCGTTGTGCCGCGGTCGGATTGTTCGTTGGTCGCCTCCAGCGTGAGGCCGCCGTTATTCGACGAGATCTCGTAGCGTTCCTCCCCGATGGCGTGGAGAATGGAATGGATAACGAACGTGCCGCTTTCGGCGTACAACCCGTTGACCAGAATCAGCAGCAGAACCGCAGGTTTCATGTCACGAAGGATAACGCGTCCGCATGCGGGCGCTTATTGCAGGCAGGCCAGCCTCTGATCGCGCATCCCGTGAATCACCCGGCTGATGACGATGTTCCGACCGATCTTGTAGTAAAGAACATAGCTCCCAGCCGAAAGGCCTCTCAAACCTGGTTCAATGGAGTCCCGGCGGGAGCCCGCTTCCGGAAAACGTGCCAGAACGGACACCCTGGCGACCAGGTTGTCGATTACACGGTTCGCAATCCCAACGCTCTGCGAATTCGTAGCCACGTAAATCCAGATCTCGTCGAGATCCCGTTCGGCGTGCCTGGAGATTCGAATCCGCTTCATCGCAAATCCGTCGCACGCCTTTAAAGCGTGAGACGTTTTAGGCCGCGGGCCTTGATGCGCCCGGCAAGAGCCGGCAGGTCGGCGACGGAGTAATCGGTGTACTCACCTTGATCGACGCTGTAAAACCCGGCGCGAACGTCCTTGCGCAGGGCTTCCAAATGCTGATCGCGCTCCTTCAGCAATCTCAACCCTTCGCGAACCACTTCGCTGGCAGTATGGTACATGCCGGACTCCACCTTGGCACTGACAAGTTCTTCCAATTCGACGGTGAGTGAGACGTTCATCGGGGCCTCCTGCCTCTGATGTTGAGAATAACTGAAGGAAACATGCAATGTCAAAAACTGTTATTCAGGCAGCCCGGGGGAAGAGGCTCAATTCGTAATGTCTGCCTTGAGCCGGGTGCTGCATCGTGATCATGTCGGCCAGTGTGATGGCCATCATGTCAGCACTGCAGCGGGATTCCATCCTGTATCCTGAATCGTTTGTATGCGTACACCTCTCTTAACCGCTTTCTGCCTGGCCCTGGTTGCCACGCCACTGCCCGCTCAGACTCCTTACGAATACTGGCCCGGTGCCAAATACAACCCGGCTATTCCCACCATCAAGAGTGTTCTGGGCTACGAGCCCGGTGAGCGCATCACATCGCACGCCGGCCTGATGACTTATCTCGAAGCCCTCGCCAAAGCCTCGCCGCGCATCAAGATCTTCCCCTACGCGCAAACCTGGGAAGGCCGCAAGCTGGTCTATGCCGTGATCGCATCGGAAGACAACATCAGGAAGCTCGATGAAATCAAATCCACATGGCAGAAATTCGCTGATCCTAAAATCACCAAACCTGCCGACGCGCAGCGCCTCGGCCCCACGCTTCCCGCCATCGTCTGGCTGGGCTACGGCGTGCACGGCAATGAAATCTCGTCCTCCGATGCCGCTCTCATCACCGCCTACCACCTGATCGCCGCCCAGAACGACCCTACGGTTACCAAGATCCTCAGGAACGATATCCTCCTCCTCGACCCCGCGCAGAATCCCGATGGCCGCGACCGCTTCGTCAATTTCTACGAACAGAACGTGGGTCTGGAACCCAACCCCAGCCAGATCTCCGCCGAACACACCGAACCCTGGCCCGGCGGCCGCACCAATCACTATTACTTCGATCTCAATCGCGACTGGCTCACCGCCACTCAGCCCGAATCCCAGGGCCGCATCAAAATGCTGCGTGAATGGATGCCGGTCATCGCCATCGACCTTCACGAAATGGGTTCCGATTCCACTTACTACTTCACCCCCGAAGCCGATCCCTACAATCCCTTCCTGGCACCGGGTCTGAAGCAGGTGGTGGAAGGCATCGGCAGGAACAATGCAAAGTGGTTCGACCAGTTTGGCTTCGACTACTTCACCCGCGATACCTACGACAACTGGTATCCGGGCTACGGTGCCAGTTGGCCCATGTACTACGGCGGCGTGGCGGCAACTTATGAACAGGCTTCCTCGCGCGGTCTCGTGGTCCGCAAATCCGATGGCTCGCTCATGCCCTATCGGGACACCATGCGCCACCACTTCGTGGCTTCCATCGCCACGCTCGAAACCGGCGGCGACCAGAAGGCGCAGTTTATCGCCAACCTGTACAAGTTCCGCCAGTCCGGTATTGAAGACGGCGCCAAAGACAGCATCCGCGAATACCTGTTGCCACCCGGCCACGACCCTTCCGCCACCACCAAACTGGCTGCGGTTCTCAACGACCACGGCATTGAAGTCCGCCAGGCGCAGGCAGGTTTCACCGTGGCCGGAAAACAGTACCCCGCGGGCACTTACGCCATTCCACTTTCGCAACCCTCACAGCGCTTCATCCGTACACTCCTCGATCCGCAAACGCCTTTCGATGAGACCTTCATCAAAGAACAGGAACGCCGCCGTGGCCGCCGCCTGCGTCACCAGATTTACGATATTACCGCCTGGTCGCTGCCCTACCTGTTCAACGTGGAGGCCATTCCCGTCGGTGAGGCGGTCAGTGCGAACTTCAACGTTGTTCATCCACAGCAGATCTCCAAAGGCTCTGTGACCGGCGGCAAAGCAACTGTCGCCTATCTCATTCCCTGGGGCACGCAAGCCGCCGGACGTTTTCTCGCCAGTGCCGAGCGCGAAAATATCCGCGTCTGGAGTTCGGATGAAGCCTTCACTGTTCCCGGCCGCAAGTTCCCTTCCGGCACTCTCATCGTCAAGGTCAACGACAACGCCGCAACCGTGCACGACCGTATCGCCAAACTCGCCGAAGCCTCCGGTGCCGATGTCTACGCCACCAACTCCGGCTGGACCGACGAAGGGCCCAACTTCGGCAGCAACTTCGTCCAGTTGATGCGTAAGCCGGAAATTGCCATCGCCTGGGACGCCCCCTCTGCGGCGGGTTCCGCCGGTTCCACGCGCTTCGTGCTGGAGCGCCAGTTCGGGTATCCCACCACGCCCATCCGCACCGCCACTCTTTCCACCGCCGATCTCAGCCGCTTCAACGTCCTGATCTTCCCCGACACCGGCCAGGGCACCTACGCCAATACAATTTCAGCCGCTGGTATCGATAACATCAAGCGTTGGGTAAACAGCGGTGGCACCGTGATCGGCATTGAAGGTGGTCTCGCGTTCCTTGCCGATACCCGCACCGGCCTGCTGTCCACTTCTTCCGAGAACAAGGCCGTCGGTGTCCAGCCCGATACTCCCCGGCCAGCCGGTAATGGCCCCACACCCGTACCCGCCACCCCGCCGGCCGGCAAGATCTTCGCCACCGAAGCCGACTACGACAAAGCTGTTCTCCCGGCCAGCGAAGCGCCCGACACCGTGCCTGGTGCCATTGTTCGCGGCAAGGTCGATCAGGAATATTGGGCCACCGCGGGTGTGCCTCCCGCCGTCTACGCCATATATACCGGGCGCGCCATCTATTCGCCGCTCACCGCCGACAAAGGCGTGAACGCCGTCACCTACGAGGGACCGGAAAGTGTTCTCGCTTCCGGCTACATGTGGGATGAAAACAAGAAGCAGCTGGCTCGCAAACCGCTGATGATGGTCTCGCCGCAGGGCCGTGGAGTGGCGATCGGCTTCGCTTCCGACCCGAATTTCCGGTCATATCTGGACGGGCTGAATCTGTTGTTTTTGAATGCCGTCTTCCGCGGCCCGGCACACTCCCGGCCCGCGCCGTAACCAGTTGAAAGAGGCTACACTCTCTGTTATGGATCCTGAACTGAAAGCGTTCCTGCAGGGACTGATGGATAGTCCACGATGAACTACCGGGCGCTGCTTCTCATTTCGATCTGCGGCACTGCGATCGCCCCGCTCTTCGCCCAAACTCCCGGCGAGTGGCCCAGCTACGGTGCCACCAACTGGAGTCAAAAGTACTCCGCGCTCGATCAAATCAATCGCGACAACTTCAAAGACCTCAAAATCGCCTGGATCTGGAAGACGCCCGACATAGACCTGATTGCCCAGGACACTGCCCAGCGAGGCACCGTCAAACGCGATCCGCCCCTCACCCCGTTCGGTTTCAAAGCCACCCCGCTTCTGGTCAACGGCGTGATGTACACCAGCACCGGCCTCGGTCAGATCGCCGCCATCGATCCCGTCTCGGGAGCAACCAAATGGCTCTACAATCCCAAAGCCTACGACGAAGGTATGCAGGCCGATGTAGTCGGCTGGCTCACCCGCGGCGTCGCCTGGTGGACCGACGGCAAAGGCGACGAGCGCCTCCTCATGGGTACGCTCGATGGCTATCTGCTCGCGCTCGATGCCAAAACCGGCAAGCCCATCCCGAGCTTCGCCGACCACGGTCGCGCCGATCTCAACGCGCCCATTCCGCGCGCCACCCGCAACACGCTCCACCTGCCCATGGGCGAACGCCACTACATCTCCGTGGATTCGCCACCTGTCATTGTGCGCGATACCGTAATCGTCGGCTCCTCCATGTCTGACCGCCCGCCCACGAAGGAGTGGCCGCCCGGCTACGTGCTGGCCTACGACGTCCGCAGTGGCAAGCTCAAGTGGGAATTTCATACCGTCCCGCAGGATGGCGAATTCGGTGCCGATACCTGGAAAGATCACTCCAACCGCTATACCGGCAACGTCAATGTCTGGTCCATGATGAGTGGCGATGACGCGCTGGGCAAGGTTTACCTGCCCACCACCACGCCGAACAGTGACTACTGGGGTGGCGCGCGCAAGGGCTCCGGGCTGTTTGCCGAAAGTATCGTCGCCGTGGATGTGGAAACCGGTAAACGCGACTGGCATTTCCAGGCCGTGCACCACGGCATCTGGGATTACGATTTCCCCGCCGCGCCTGTGCTGCTCGATATCACCGTCGCCGGCAGAAAGATCAAGGCTCTGGCCCAGGTCAGCAAGCAGGGCTTCACCTATGTGTTTGACCGCGTTACCGGCAAGCCCGTGTGGCCCATCGAAGAACGGAAAGTCCCGCCCACCAGTGTTCCCGGCGAAGAAGTCTGGCCCACTCAGCCTTTTCCCACCAAACCGCCCGCCTTCGAACGCCAGGGCGTTTCGCCCGACGACGTCATCGACTTCACCCCAGAACTCAAAGCCGAGGCTCTGGCCATTCTGAAGAACTACCGCATCGGGCCGCTCTTCACGCCGCAGTCTCTGGCGGAGCGCGGCGGCACGCGCGGCACAATTCAGTTGCCCGGCACTTTGGGAGGCGCCAACTGGGGCGGTGCCGGTGCCGACCCCGAATCCGGTTTTCTTTATGTACCCTCGCGCACTGCCCCAACCATGATGGTGCTTTCTCCGGGTCAGCTGAGTTTTTCCAACCTGGGCTACGTCCGTAACGGCAGCTTCGGCCCCGAAAGCGTTCATCCCGATAATCCCGAACCGCCCAATGGCCCGCAAGGTCTGCCGTTATTCAAGGGGCCTTACACCCGCATGACCGCTTACAACCTGAATACCGGTGAAATCGCCTGGCAGGTCCCCACAGGCATTGGCTCTGACGCCATCCGCAACCATCCCGCGCTGAAAGGCCTGCATCTGCCCGCCTTGGGCGGTCAGGGCTCCATGGGTGGACCACTCATTACGAAGACCCTGCTGCTGCACGGTCTAGTCACCGGGCGAACCGGTCAACTGGTCGCTTATGACAAGAAAACCGGCGTAACTCTGGGGCAGGTGGACCTCCCCGGCGGTGCCCTCGGAACACCGATGACCTACATGGCAGGCGGACGCCAGTACATCGCCCTGACCCTGCTCAACGGTCAGATGGTGGCCCTGGCACTGCCGGTTTCACCAGAGTTAAGGCAGATTAAATAGCTTTATCCACCGCGTCAAAATGGCGTAGATGGTGTTTACAATCGCAGAGGGTAAGAAATGAAAACGAGATTGCTAAGTCTGACGTTGTTAGCCGCCGGTTTTGCTTTCGGACAGGTTGCGGTGGGCATCAGCATCGGGCCTCCCCCGGCGCCCAGAATTTTCAGGACACGGCCCACGGTCCCCGGGCCTGGGTTCGAGTGGATTGAAGGCTATTGGTATCCGGTTGCGAATCGG
Organism: Bryobacterales bacterium; assembly: GCA_038229475.1. Classification (GTDB taxonomy): domain Bacteria; phylum Acidobacteriota; class Terriglobia; order Bryobacterales; family Bryobacteraceae; genus BOG-234. The sequence continues at coordinate 94,181 of JBBROK010000012.1, forward strand.
TATCGTTGGCACGATGGCTACTGGACCCGCGCGCCGTACGAGGGTGCCCGCTGGTTTGGCCCGCGCTATGAAGGCGGTCGGTTTTTTGAGGGACGCTGGGACGGCGAACGTGGTTCGGTCTTCCATGATCACGGCTGGGACGGGCATCGGGAGCGGGATTTCCGCCACGAAGGCCGGGGGCACCGATAACGCATCGCGGCGAATCTGATCCCGCGTCACTTTGCAGCCAACGGACCTTATTGAACCGTCACGTGCAACACTCCGGTCGCCACTGCGGTTACACCGCTCCCGACAGAGCATTGGATTGCAACGTCACCTCTCCCGGCGAGGCTCGAAGGCAATAGCAGATTGATCTGATCGAGCCCGGGTTTCTGGAGTTTCAACCCTCCGACCGTGCAAACCGTATCTGTGCTTGGGGAAGAGGAATCGAAACCGGTGCCGTACAAGCTCAGGTATACAGGATTTCTGCTTACGTCCATCGGTGCCGCCGTGCACAACGCACCCGAACAGGACACAACCGGGACAGGGTCCAGGTTTCCCTCTGTCGAAACGCGAACGGCGCTCGCAGCCGCCAGACCGGCAGAGTTCAAAGTGAACAAATCTGCTGCAATTGGCTGCACCGGTATGACCATTCCCTTTGCCGTATAGGGAAACCCAACGCGCTCAATGCCCGCATACACCGAAGTATCCGTGGTGGAAACTTCAAAGTTAATTTGATTCGGTGAAACGTAGAAGAGAGTCGCCAGCCGCTCCGGCGTTGGCTTGGAGTCGGGCCGGATCGTTCGGTCCCGCAGATGAATTCGGATGCCACCCAGTGTCGTCGGCGGAGCTGTTGTGTCGGGTGCCGCTTCGGTAGCGGCAGCCAGATTGTTGCCGAATGCGGTGACCAGGGAAACCGCCCCGATGGGCCATTTATAGCTCGCAGAGGAGACGCCGGTGACCAGAAAACCATCGCCCGGACTGCCGTTGAGCAATACAGAAAGGCCAGGTGCCCGGAACGCCCCGCGGGGTGCCCATACAGAGTATGCCTCGATAACATCCGGCGCTCCGTCACCGTTCAGATCGCTGACGACGGCGGCGGAGCCCGAATTTACCTGGCATCCGGGAAAACAGGAAGGCGTGGCCACACCCAAAAAAACCGGGAATCGAAATGTTCCGTCGCCCAGTCCTGCCAACACACTGCTACCGATAATCAGGTCGGGTTTGCCATCGCCGTTCATGTCCGCAGTGGCAAGAATGGGTCCGGCCGCGTTGCCGGTAATCAGCGGCGTCTGAAAAGTCCCGTCACCGTTCCCCCGGAGGACGGCGAGATTGCTGACAGCGGTTGTCTCCGTGGGCGCGCCGGCGCTTGTGGCAATCGGAGAGATTGCCAGATCGATCCTGCCATCGCCGTTAAAATCTCCGGCAACCCAACTGGCGGCGGGGAATGGAGTGGAGACGGTTATACCTTTCGCAAAGGTGCTGGCACCCCGGCCGAATGCCAATGCCAGTTGTCCCGGTGCCGGCACCAGCACAAGATCGCTGTTCCCGTCGTTGTTGAAATCCGCTGAAAGCCACGCAGGGCTGTCGAGTGAGGCCAACGCCCGGAAGGTGCCATCGCCGTTTCCGATGTATACATTAACCGGACTGTCTGGAAAAATGTAATAGGGCGTAATTACGACGAGGTCTGCCTTGCCATCCGCATTCAGGTCTCCGGTGGCCAGCGACCGATCCACAAAACCGGTTCTGATACCGATCTCCCGGTCACAGACTTCAGCAATCAATCGCCTCAACCCCCTCAGTAACTTAGCCGCCCCACCCCCTCCAGCCCGGTTTTCATGCCGCAGAATGAAGTCGTGATGCTCCCTCTCCACCTCGCTAACACGGCTAGCGGCTGCCTTTCCGGCCTTCCCGGGCACCGCTCCCTCCCCCTCCAGATACAAATCTGCCGAACGAACCCCAGATGTCATTGAAAACATTGAGAACCGCCTCTCAGGTTCCCACTCACCGGTCGACTGTCTCATTTATCATACTTATGCTTTCATGCGCCCTGACGACGGTTGACACCCTTCTTAAGAGAGAATAGACTCGTATGGAGTGTCAGAGTTGTCATACGACCAGGAGGTCCACCGGATGTCCGGTATTAAATCGCTGCAGATTTTCGCGCTCGGCGCGCTCGCTCTCTCTTCCACGCTGTTCGCCGCTGAAACCACAGCCGCGAAATCAGTCACCTTCCACAAAGACATCACGCCCATTTTCCAGGAAAAATGTCAGGATTGCCATCGCAAGAATTCCATGGCGCCGATGTCTCTCGTGACCTATGAGGAAACCCGCCCCTGGGCCAAGTCCATCAAACAGCGTGTGGCCTCGCGCCAGATGCCGCCATGGCATATGGACCGCACCGTTGGCGTGCAGAAATTCATGAATGATCGTTCGCTGAACGACGACCAGATTGCCACCATCGTGGAATGGGTTGACGCTGGCGCTCCGGCAGGCGATGTGAAGGATGCCCCTGTCGCCAAAGTGTTTGACGATTCCAACGGCTGGAAGCTGAAGGGTCAGATGGGCGAACCCGATTTCGTGGTCAGCACCGGCCCGTATACGGTTCCCAAGGTTGGCATGGACCAGTGGCACAAGCCCTATAGCGATATCCCGGTGACCGAAGAACGCTGGGTTCGCGCTGTGGAAATGCGCCCCGCTACCATTGCCGGTCGCAAGGTCACGCACCATGTTCTGGCCTATCTGCTGCAGAACGAGGGTGCCGATCCCAATGCGGCCCGCAGCAACCAGGGACTCCTCATGGAATGGGCCGTCGGCAAGAGCTACGACGTTTATCGCAAAAACGCAGGCAAGCTTCTGCTGCCCGGTTCCAAAATCTGGTGGGAAATCCACAGCCACTCTGTGGGCGAAGAAATTACCGACCATGCCGAACTGGCCGTGTGGCTCTATCCGAAAGACGAGAAGCCGGCGTATCGGACCCGCCTCGGCATCTTTGGTGCCGCTGAAAAGAACACCGCCCGCCTGGATATCGCTCCCAACAGCACGCAGATAACCCAGGAATTCCATGTTCTGCCCCGCCCCTCGCGTCTGGAGAACTTCCAGCCCCACATGCATCTCCGTGGCAAGGCCATGTCTCTGGAAGCCATCCTGCCGGATGGGTCCACCCAGATGATCAGCTACGTCAATAACTTCAACTTCAACTGGATGACCAACTACATCTACGCCGATGACGCCGCGCCGGTGCTTCCCAAGGGCACCATCCTGCACGTTACCGCGTGGCATGACAATACCCGTGCCAACCCTAACAATCCGGATCCGGATCAGTGGGTTGGCTGGGGTGATCGGACCGTCGACGAAATGGCCCACGCATGGGTCAACGTCACCTACATCACAGACGACGATTACAAAGCCTGGGAAGCGGAACACAGGAAGGCTCCGCGAGGATTCACGGCCAATCAGTAAGATGCAATCCTCTTTCGGTCGTACCTCCTTTGCAAGTTTGACACTCGGACTGGTTCTGGCGGGAGCTGCCTTGGCGCAGCTCCCGCTGGAGCCGGGACATTCCGGCGGCCAGAGCGTTACCGGTGCCTTCGAGGGTTGGTTCAAGAACCCCGATGGCTCTTTTAGTATTCTGGTCGGCTATTACAACCGCAACGTACAAGAAGCGGTAGACGTTCCCGTGGGACCCAATAACCGCATTGAACCCGGTGGTCCTGACATGGGCCAGCCAACACATTTTGAACCCGGCCGGCAGTGGGGCGTGATGGTCGTCAAGGTTCCCGCCGACTTCGGCACGAAAAAATTGACCTGGACCATTGTCGCGAACGGCAAACCCACCGCAATCACCGTTCACCTGAATGACCTCTGGGTGGTGCAGCCCTATCTGGACGCCACCGATAATACGCCGCCGTGGATCAGCTTTGAAGAAAGCAGTAGAGGTATGCAGGGCCCCCCCCTCGGCATCACGAAAACCATGACTGCCACGGTTGGCGAACCCCTGCCTCTTATTGCTTATCTGGCGGATGACGTGATTACGCCCCCTCTGGGTGGTGGCTTTGGCCGCGGCGGCGGATCCCCCGTCAATCTGACGTGGATGAAGTATCGCGGTGTGGGTGACGTCAAGTTCGCCGAAGTCAGGCCAAAAGCGGAGAAGACGGAAGCTAAAGCCGACGCCAGGATCAAGTTCACCGGCAAAACGGCCACCTCAGCAACTTTTAGCGCCCCCGGCGAATATATTATCGAAGCCGTCATCACGGACCTCTCCGGTGCCGGTGGCGGCGGTTTTCAGTGCTGCTGGACCAGCGCCCAGGTAAAGGTCACCGTTAAGGCAAAATAATTCATTACAAATCCTCAATCAGTAACGCCGGGCTCACGCCCGGCGTTTTATTTTATGAGATACACTGAAGGTGGAAAAACATAATGAACAAACGTATTTTTATACCCATCGCCCTCGGGGCACTGTTTGCCTCTTATGCGGTTGTCCGCGCTCAATCGCCCTCCAAGTCTGTGTGGGACGGCGTCTATACAGAAGAACAGGCGGCAAAAGGCAAGGAACTCTACGCCACCCACTGCTCTTCCTGCCACAGTGACAGCATGGAAGGGGGCGAAATGGCTCCTGCGCTGGCGGGCGGCGGCTTCAGTTCCAACTGGGCCGGTCTCACCGCAGCCGACCTGTTTGATCGTATCCGGACCACTATGCCCCTCAACACGCCGGGCAAGTTGAGTCGCGAAGTCAACGCCAATATCCTCGCCTACATCTTCAAGTTCAACGCTTTCCCGGTCGGTTCAGTCGAACTGTCGCAGCGCTCCGAATACCTCAAAGACATCCGGATCGACGCTTCCAAAAAGTAGTTGCAAGGACAAAATAACATGAGTACGCAAAGAACCATCGCGAGCCTGCTGCTCCCGGTGGTAGTGGCCGCCGTGGCGGCCATCTTCCTGATGCCCAATGCCGTCGGTCAGAGCGGTGCCGCTGCCAAGCCCTCTACGAAAAATGGGGAATGGCCGTTTTATACCGCCGACGAGAAGGGCACCAAGTACTCACCACTCGATCAGATCAACGGCTCGAATTTCAACAAACTGGAAGTCGCCTGGCGTTTCAAGACCGATAACCTGGGTCCGCGCCCTGAATTCAAGCTGGAAGGTACGCCGCTCATGGTGAAGGGCGTCCTCTACGCGACCGGTGGCACCCGCCGCTCCGTGGTTGCGCTGGATGCCGCAACCGGTGAAGTTCTCTGGACCCACAGCTACCGTGAGGGTAAGCGCGCCGCCATGTCTCCCCGTCAGCTTTCCGGGCGCGGCGTAGCCTATTGGACTGACGGAAAGGGTGATGACCGCATCGTCTACGTCACCACCGGCTATCACATGATCCAGTTGCACGCTAAAGATGGTTCCATGGTGTCGTCGTTCGGCAAAGACGGCGTACTCGATCTCAAAGTCGGCATGGTCACCGGCGTTGACAAGCAGATTGATCTGGAAACCGGCGAAGTCGGTCTCCACTCCACACCGCTAATCGCCGGCGATGTGGTGATTGTCGGTTCGGCTTTCAAGGAAGGCATGACGGTCTCTACCCACAACAACACCAAGGGTATGGTCCGCGCCTTCGATGTCCACACGGGCAGACAGCTCTGGGCCTTCCGCACCATTCCGCGCAAGGGTGATTTCGGTTACGACACGTGGGAAAACGGCTCGGCCGACAGCAACGGGAATACCGGCGTCTGGACCCAGATGACGGTCGATCTGGAAGCCGGCCTGGTGTACCTGCCGGTGGAGTCTCCCACCTCCGATTACTATGGCGGCGAGCGCCCCGGCGACAACCTCTTCGGCGAAAGCCTGGTCTGCGTCGACCTGAAGACCGGCATTCGCAAGTGGCATTTCCAGATTGTGCATCACCCCATCTGGGACTACGATCTCTCCTCCGCCCCCATCCTCGCCGATATTAATGTGGACGGCAAAGCCATCAAGGCCGTGGCCCTGCCTTCCAAGGAATCGTTCCTGTACGTGTTCGACCGCATCACAGGCAAGCCGGTGTGGCCCATTGAAGAACGTGCCGTTCCGCAGTCGGATGTGCCCGGTGAGAAAACTGCAAAGACGCAGCCTTTCCCCACCAAACCGCCAGCCTATGGGCGCAATTTTTTCAACGTTCCCGATGATTTGATCGACTTCACTCCGGAAATGCGCAATACCGCGAAAGATCAGATTGCCCGCTACAAAACCGGCCCCATGTTCCTGCCGCCGCTGATTGGTGATCCGGCGAAGTTTCTCGGTGCCATTAACCTTGGCAACGCTTCCGGCGGCACCAACTGGCCCGGAGCCGGTTACGATCCGGAAAATCACATCGTGTATGCCCAGGCCAATCAGTCTGCCGTTACGCCCATCACCCTGCGTACGCCGCCCGCGGGCTTCTCCGACATCAGAATGGTAATGGGCCGAAACGATCAGGATTTCCGCGTGGCCGAAGGTCCTGGTTACGGCAGTGCGGCAGATTATCCGCAACCGAAGCGGACGGTTCCCGCCCCCGGTGCAGCCGCCGGTGGTCGCGGTGCGGCTGGTGGCCGTGGCGCGCAGGGTGGCAACCCGCTGCAGGTGCAGGGTCTGTCCATCATTAAGCCCCCTTACGGTGTGGTTTCCGCCGTCAATCTCGACAAGGGGACTTTGCAGTGGAAGGTTCCCTATGGTGAGACGCCTGATAACATCCGCAATCACCCCGCGTTGAAGGGTCTCAATATTGGTAACACCGGTCAGGGCGGCTCAGTCGGCCTGCTGGTGACGAAGACCCTGGTGGTTCTGGGTGATAGCCAGGTAACGACTACAGATCAGCATCCGCGCGGTGCCATGCTGCGCGCGCATGACAAGAACACCGGCAAGGAACTGGGCGCGGTCTGGATGCCGGCTCCGCAGTCCGGTTCACCCATGACCTACTCCGTCAACGGCAAGCAGTACATCATCGTGTCGGTCTCCGGTGGCGCGTATTCCGGCGAGTACATCGCTTACGCTCTGCCGGATGCCAACTAGCTTGAAGAAAGCAGTTTGTCTGCTCAGCGGTGGTCTCGATTCCTCTACCTGCCTGGCCTTCGCGCTGCGTCAGGGCTTCGATGTGTATGCCCTCTCGTTCGACTACGGGCAGCGCCACCGCATTGAGCTGAAATCGGCGAGCCTGATTGCCCACGCGCTGGGCGCGTCCGTCCATCGCACCGCTACAATCGACCTCCGTGCCTTCGGCCACTCCGCGCTCACTGACGATATCGCCGTCCCACACAACCGCGACGAAGCCTCCATGGCTACTGGAATCCCCATCACCTACGTTCCGGCACGCAATACCATCTTCCTTTCCTTCGCGCTTGCGTGGGCCGAAGTTCTGCAATGCAGTGACATTTTCATCGGTGTGAACGCTCTCGATTATTCCGGCTACCCCGATTGCCGCCCGGAGTTCATCGAAGCCTTCGAGCGCATGGCCAACCTCGCCACCAAAGCCGGAGTAGAGGGCACTACCCATACTCGTATTCATACGCCGCTGCTGCAAATGTCGAAAGGGGATATCGTGCGTCTGGCCAGTGACCTCACCCTGCCTTTTGAACTCACCCACAGTTGCTACGATCCCGGGCCGGCGGGCGGCCCCTGCCATGAGTGCGATTCCTGCCAGTTGCGCGCCAAAGGCTTCCGCGAAGCCGGCATCACAGATCCGGTTGCAGGCCGCTAGCCATGCGTATTTCCGAGATCTTTTATTCGGTGCAGGGCGAAGGCAGTCTTATGGGTGTACCCAGCATCTTCATTCGCACCTCGGGCTGTAATCTGCGTTGCTCATGGTGCGATACACCCTATACTTCGTGGCATCCTGAGGGCGACGAGATGTCGCTGGAAGCCATCCTCGCGCGCCTCGCCGAGTGGCCCCAGGCTGGCCATGTGGTGGTAACCGGCGGCGAGCCCATGATCGCTCCGGGAATGCCCGAACTCACCGAAGCACTACGCGCCCGTGGCCTGCACATCACCATCGAGACAGCCGGTACCGTCTTCGCACCGGTTGCCTGCGACTTGATGAGCATCAGCCCCAAGCTTTCGAATTCAACGCCGGAAGGCCCGTTTCGCAATCAGCATGAGCGCCTCCGCATCCAGCCCGCGGTGCTGGGCCAGTTGATGGCGAGCTGCGATTACCAGTTGAAATTCGTCATCGCTGCCGAATCCGATCTTGCTGAAGCCCGCCAACTCATCGCCACACTCCGCGCCCCAGCATCAAAGGTGATTCTCATGCCCGAGGGAATCAGCGTGGAAACCCAGGACGCCCGCAGCCCCTGGGTCTCCGAGCTGGCCAAGCAGCACGGCTATCGCTTCAGCCCGCGGCTACACATTTATTTGTATGGCAACAAACGCGGAACCTGAACCCTACTGACTCCGGCCGGGAGCGGACGCAACTTTAGTTGCGTCCGCGTCGACAGTCCGGATCACTTCGCGGACCTGCGCTGGCGAGATACAGCTGCTCAGCACATTGACGTCCAGCAGGCTTGGCTTCACCCGCCCTCGTCGCGCAGTCGCTGTCCCTCCAGGTGCGGTATAACTATCCCGTATGACTCGCCGCACCTTCCTTGCCGCAGCTGCCGCTCTGCCCGCCGCCGCGCAGACCCCTGCGCCCGCCATTTCCCCCGAAGCCACCCAGCGCGACTGGAGCGGCCAGCAGGCCTTCCATTATCCCGATCCCGACATCATCGCGCTCGACCCCCGCTTCCGCCGCTACATGGCCGGAAATACTACCATTCGTCGTCATCATTTTGGCACGCTGTGGGCGGAAGGCCCCGCCTGGAATGGCGTTGGCCGCTACCTCGTCTGGAGCGACATTCCCAACAATGTACAACTGCGATGGATTGAAGAAGACTCCCGCGTCACCACTTTCCGCAATCCCTCCGGTTACAGCAACGGCAACACCTTTGATTATGAGGGCCGTCAGATATCCTGCGAACACGGTGGCCGCCGGGTGGTTCGCTACGAATACAACGGCACCATTACCGTAATTGCCGACAAGTTTCAGGGCAAGCGTCTCAACTCGCCCAACGACGTCGTCGTCCATCCCGATGGCAGCATCTGGTTTACCGACCCCACCTACGGCATCAACGGTAACTACGAAGGCTTCAAGGCCGACAAGGAATTGAAAGAGGCCGTCTACCGCGTCGATTCGAAAACCGGTCAGATGGACAAGTTGACCGAAGACCAGACCGGTCCCAACGGTCTCTGCTTCTCGCCCGATTACAAGAAACTCTATATTGCCGATACCGGTCAGGGCCGCGACGTCCGCATCTACGATATCGATGGCAAGACCATCCGCAACGGCAAACGCTTCGTGCAACTCGATGTTCCCGGTTCCGGCGCTCCCGCTGCCGCCGATGGAATTCGCAGCGACGCCGATGGCAACATCTGGTGTGGCGCGCGCCCCGGCGTGCAGATTGTGGCACCCTCCGGCGAACGCATCGGCATCATCCGCCTGCCGGAAAACTGCGCCAACATCTGCTTTGGCGGCACCCGGCGTAACCGGCTGTTTATGACCGCCAGTCAGTCTTTGTACTCGGTTTACGTGCTCACCACTGGCGCTCACATCGCTTAATGACTCGCCTTAATACTTGCCTCTGTTTGCTTGCGTTGCTCGGTTCCGGCTGCGCTTCGAAACCCGGTCGCCTCGCCCGCAATCCTCTTCCTCCGCCGGCTCCCGTGGCGGATGTGGATGAGGCGGACGCCGCTGAAGAATCCGAACCTGAAAACGACGCTGCCGAGTGGGCTCTCTCCCGGCGCGTTGCCCCCGGCGACACAGAGCTCCGCTGGAATGCGTTCGACCTCGCCTCGGCACAGTTCGCCCGCATGCCACGCATTTCCGCCACGGCTCCGGGACGCCTCGAAGCCCGCGCCACTTCCGGTACGGAAGGCTGGACGCCGCTCGGACCCGGCGTGGTTGGTGGCCGCACACGCAGCCTTGTCGCCAATCCCAAAGATCCCAATATTCTCTACGCCGCCGCCGTCACCGGGGGCGTCTGGAAATCCACTGACGCCGGCCAGCACTGGAAAGTTCTCACCGATGGCCTGGCCAACATGAACGTGGGCGCGCTCGCCCTTGACCCGGTCGATCCCAATATCATCTACGCCGGCGGTGGCGAACAATACGGTAGTTTTTCTGGTCTGGGAATTTTCAGAAGCGCCGATGCCGGTGCCACCTGGTCCCTGCTCCCCGGCACCGCGCGATCCAATGATTTCTCTTACGTCAATCGCATCGTCGTCAGCCCGGTAAGCAACCAGCGCCTGTATGCTGCCACCCGCACCGGTGTGATGACTTCGCGCGATGCCGGTGCCACCTGGTCCCGTGCGCTCACCGCCGCCTATTACGGCTGCGGTGACCTCGCCATCCGCTCCGATCAAGCCACCGACTATCTCTTCGCCGCCTGCAGCGGTGCCACCTCCACGGACACTTTTTCTGTCTATCGCAATATTGATGCCGCCGGTGCCGGTGGCTGGGCTGCCGTCTACACCGCGAAAAACATGGGCCGCAGCACTATTGCCCTTGCGCCTTCAAAGCAATCTACGATTTATGTCGCCGCCTCTGGTCTGGGCTCTCCCGCCAGTGCGCGCGATGGCGTTGGCCTCGCCGGCGTGTTCCGCTCGGCTGCCAATGGAGACCCCGGCTCCTGGACCACACAGGCATCCGGCACCGATTCCAACCCCTTCAACTTTCTGCTGTTCAACGCCGCCGGATCCTCCACCACCGCCTATTGCGCGTCCGGTGCCACGGTTCCCAACGACGGCGGAACATGGGGTAAGCTTCTCGCCGTTGATCCTGTTGATTCTGACCGCGTCTGGGTGGGCGGCGTCGATCTGTTCCGTTCCGATGACGGCGGTCTTTCCTGGGGTGTGGCTTCCGAGTGGAACCTCAGCAATGCACAGGCCGGGCATGCGGATCGCCATACACTCGTGTTCCATCCCGGCTATGATGGCGCGGCGAATCAAACCGCGTGGCAAATCAACGATGGTGGCATTTTTCGCACCGACAATGCTCGTGCCGCTGTCTCCACCGGAATCCGCGCCGGTTGTCGCACCGAATTCCAGGCCAACGCCAAAGTCGCGTGGACTAATCTCAACACCGACTACTCTGTTACGCAGTTTTACAAAGGGACAGCCTACCCCGGTGGTCAGTATTACTTCGGCGGCTCGCAGGATACCGGCATCAACCGCGGTGCCGATGGCAGCTTCAACTCCTGGACCCGCCTCGGCGGAGGTGACGGCGCATCGGTGGCCATCGATCCCATAGAACCGGTCCGCATTCTCTTCAGCTCGCAGCGTCTGGCTTTGCTGCGCTCCTTGAACGGCGGTGCCACCATCACCACCGCCACCCAGGGCATCACGGAAAACGCCGCTAACTTTCCCTTTATCGCGTACCTGGCCATCGACCCTGTGGAGTCCGGCAACGTTTACCTGGGCGGCACTACCAATCTCTGGCGATCCACCAGCTTCGCCGCCAACTGGACGGCCTCTGCCGCACTCGGCTCCTCTGGCGCCGTGAGTGCCATCACAGTCTCACCGCTCGATTCCAACAACGTCCTCTTCGGCACCACGCAAGGCTTCCTCTTCCGCTCTTCAAATGCCCTGGATGGGGCGGGCAGCTGGACCTCCGTGCTCCCCCGCACCGGGAATGTATCCAGTATTGCCTTTGACCCGGCTACTCCCGGTCTGGTCTATGCCGTGTATTCCAGCCTGAAAGGCGCCAACGCCAGCCTCGCTCACGTCTACCGCAGTACAGATGGTGGCCAAAATTGGGCACCGTGGGAAGGCACTGGCACTGCGGCTGTCCCCGATGTTGCCGCATGGCGACTGCTGGTGAATCCGCGAAATCCGCAATTTCTCTACCTCGGGACCGATCTCGGCCTGATCATCTCTCAGGATGGCGGGGCTACCTGGGGCCGCGACGACGGCTTGCCCGTGGTCGTCACTGAAGACCTCGCCTTCGACTCAGCCGCGGCCAACTATCTCTTTGCCTTCACCCACGGCCGCGGCGTTTTCCGGACGCCTCTTTCAGGTGCTCCCGTCGGCTGCGGCTTTGCAGTCAGTCCGCAATCCATCGCCGCGCCCGCCGAAGGAGGCATCTTCGCGGTGAACGTTTCCACTGCCCCCGGATGCGCATGGAGCGCGGTTCCCGGTACCAACCCCGCGCGGTTCAGCTTACAATCGCCCGCCCGGGGCGTGGGCACCGGCACCGCCTACATCACCGTGCCGCCGGTGCTGGATGGCACTGCGGCTTCTGACACTGTCTCCGTCGCCGCCCAGCCCGTCGCCATCAGCCAGGCCGCCACCACTTTTCAGACTTCCGGCAACGACTTTCGCGCCACCGCCTCGCTGATTGGTATCCCTTCGTTCACACGTCTTACCGCCCGAACCCTAACCGTCTCCGCCGACGACCCCGTCCACTCCTGCACAAAATCCGCCGATTTCGCCACCGCGTGGTGGCAGGTGACGCCCTCGGCTTCCGGCTTTCTCAGCCTGCAGGTGCGGGCAGACCGTCTGGATGTTTTTGGTAACTCCGGCGCAGTTGTCACGGTTTACGCAAACAGCGACCCCACGGCCGAGCTCACGTGCTCTACCCTCGCCCGCGACACCACGGGCCGTACTCTCTTCGGCCCGCGCATCCCGGTCATTGCCGGTGAAACTTACGCCATAGAGATCGCCGCGCTCTCCAGCGACGGCAACAACGCCAACTACAACCTCATCACCAGCTTCGGCACCGCAGACCCCGCCGTCACCGTCACACCCGCAAGCCAAACCGTCGCCGCTGGCAGCAGCCCTGTCCGTCTCACTGCCGCGGTTGTCGGCCCCGACAATAAATCCGTCCGCTGGTCTATCTCACCGCTCATCGGCAAGATCGCCCAGACCGGCGAATATACGCCGCCAGCCACCGTTGCCGGATCGGTGGATGTCACAGTCACGGCCACGTCTTTTGCCGACAATTCAAAAGCTGCCACTGTAACCGTTACCGTGATCTCCGGCTCTGCCATCTCGGCCACTGCGGCCGGCCTGCTCAGCGCCGCGACCTACATCGGCGGCGGAGTTACCCCCGGGCAAATCGCGGTGCTCTTCGGCAAAGGGTTTGGGCCAAACGATATTGCGGGTCTCACTCTCGCCGCCGACGGCACTGTCTCCACCATTTCCGGCGGCACCACAATTACGTTCGACGGCGTTCCCGCTCCCATGATTTACGCCGTGAACGGCCAGCTCAGCGCCGTCATCCCCTACGCGGTGGCGGGTAAATCCACCACGCAAATGCAGGTGAACTACGCAGGGCAGCAAAGCACGCCCGTGACTGTTCCGGTCATCGCCACCGCTCCTGGACTCTTCACCAATGACGCCTCTGGCAAAGGCCAGGCCGTCGTCCAGAATCAGGATTTTTCCCGCAATACCGCAGCCAACCCAGCCGCGCGCGGGTCGATCGTAGTCTTCTATGGAACAGGTGAAGGCCAAACTTCCCCCCTTGGCGTAGATGGGCGTATTAATAACTCCGTGTACCCCAAACCGGTTCTACCGCTGAAGGTAATCATGGGCGGTATCGACGCCAAGGTCGCCTACTTTGGTGCCGCGCCCGGTCTGGTCTCCGGCTTGTTCCAGGCTAATGTAACGGTACCGGCGGGCGTCAGTCCCGGCGACGTCCCGGTGGTCTTCACCGTTGGTACCGCATCCAGCCCCGCTGGAGTGACCGTGGCCGTAAAGTGAGAGCTAAAATGCCCGGTCTTCGATTGCTCGCGGTTCTCCAGTCCGACTGCCCTACCTGCCGTCTCATCACACCTTACCTGAACACTCTTGCCAACGGCTCGGCGCAGGTAACCGGTATTTCGCAGGACGGCGAAGAGGTAACCCGCGAGTTCACGCGCCAGATGGACGTTCGCTTCCCGGTGGAGCTCGATCCTGGCTTTGTCATGTCGAAGCGCCTGTCCGTGGTCACAGTTCCCACTCTGTACCTGCTGGACGAACAGGACCGCGTTGTGCGCGAGGAGCCCGGTTTCGATAAAAATGCTCTCAACGAAATTGCGGCACTGCTGGGCCAGCCCCCGGTCGCGACGGCGCACGACGGGGCACCCGCGGGCAAACCGGGATGTACGTCGCGACATCTGGAAGTGCTGACGGAAGAAGCGGCTGCACCGGCCCTCAATGTCTATGCTTCGCGCGGATTGCCGTCATCGGCAATCGATCTGGCAGACGGCGAAGATCCATCCGAGTACTGCTTTCGCGTATTCAAAGACGCCCTGCCTGTGGTTCCGCCCACCCGCGAGCGCGTAACGAAAATGCTGGATGCCGCCGGCCACGATCCGCGCCAGGTGATTGCGCGCATTCCGCCGTGTTACGGCGAAGCTACCGTGGAGAAGATCGCGGCCAACGCGGTGATGGCCGGCTGCCTGCCCGAGTTGATGCGGGTCCTGATTCCCCTGGTGCGGGCGGTGGCCGACGAACGCTTCAATGCCCACGGTGTGCAGGCCACCACTCATTTCGCTGCTCCGCTGATCATTGTCAACGGCCCGGTGCGACGGGAGCTGGGCTTTCATTCCCGGCAGAACGTGTTCAGCAACGTGGCCCGCGCCAACAGCACGCTGGGGCGCGCACTTCAGCTGATGTTGCTCAACCTCGGCGGGGCGCGACCGGATGCCATCGATATGTCGGCGCTGGGAAATCCCGGAAAATTCTCTTTTTGTATTGCTGAAAACGAAGAAGAGAATCCCTGGGACCCACTTCACGTGGAGCAGGGCCTGGCGCGCGAACAGAGTGCGGTTTCGCTGTTTGCCGCCGAGGCACCGCACGGCGTCAGCGAACACAACGCCCGCACTGCGCGCGGTGTGCTGAAAGCCATCACTTACCCGCTCGCCACTGTGTGGAGTTATCGCGCCTGCCTGAACCATGAGGCACTGGTGGTGCTGGGGCCGGAACACGTCCGCACCATTCATCGCGATGGTTTCAGTAAACAGAATGTACGCGATTTTCTTTTTGAAAACACGGGGATTCCGCTGCGCTGCTACGGCGAAGAGCCGGGCGATGGCGTGGCGCAACGCGCCCAGTACAAAGAGATCACGATCGACGGAGAGCCCTGTTATCAGAAATTCCGTTCTCCCGAAGCCATCAAAATTGTGGTCGCGGGTGGAACGGCGGGAAAGTTTTCCGCTGTGCTGGGAAGCTGGTCTGCCGGTCCGCGCGGCAGTCAGATGGTCACATATCCTGTTTGATATTGAGGGAACACACCATGCCAATGACGTTAGTGAATCCGATGAATGAACTTGCTCCCGGAGCCGCCGCAATCGCGCCGCGGCTCGACCGGTTGCAGGGCCGAACGATCGCACTGCTGGACATCAGCAAACCCGGCGGCAGTGTTTTTCTCGACCGCATGGAGTTGCTGCTGCGGGAACGCCACGGCGTGGCGAATGTGATCCGCGCCATGAAGCCAACCTTCGCCAAACCCGCGCCGCAGGATGTGATCGAAGAAATTCGCCACGCCGATGCCGTGATTGAGGGGCTGGCCGATTGAGGGTCCTGCACAACGTGCAGTTTGCACGACACGCTCAAGCTGGAAAATCTGGGAGTGCCATCGGTGCCGGTGGCGACGCACGAATTTATGCTGGCCGCGCGCGCCCAGGCTGCGGCACTTGGACGCCCCGACTTCGATGCCGTCTACGTCATGCATCCGATACAGGACCAGACCAAAGCGGAGATTGAGGCCAGGGCCGACGCGGTACTGAACGAAGTGGTCGCCAGGCTGACGGGATGAGCGAAACCGTTATGCCGCTGGTTGCCAGACGAACTTGCCGGTTTTATTAACATAGCTCTGGCGACCGTTGATCCACACCGGCGCAATGCCATCCTGAAAAACCCCGGCTTTGTCGAACTGCGGGTTGATCTCAAACTTCCCGTCCTCATCGATATAGCCAAACCGGTGCCCGATCTCC
>JBBROK010000013.1:0-109578 GCA_038229475.1 Bryobacterales bacterium
ACCAGCCCGTCCGGGCCAATCAGCTTTCCGCCGCTGGTGGCGATCAGCTCGTCGATCAACTCTTTTCTGATTGTCATTCGGTTCTCCTTATCCTCCTATCTTTCTGAGAACCGCGTTTACACAATCCTTTTTACACCCTCTGATTTTCCGCCGCAATACCCCGCCAACAGGTTCCCTCGTTTCCAGTGACGAGGGGAAATCGCGCGATCCTGCGATCGCGGAATCAACCACCCGTGATCGCAAGATCACTCAACAACCCAAAACCTAAGAGGAGAAACACCAAATGAAGAACATGATGATGCGTTTCGTAAAAGACGAGCAGGGCCAGGACCTGATTGAATACACCTTGCTGATGGCGTTTATCGCCCTCGCGTCGGCGGCGATCTTCGTCAATGCCGGCAGCAGCGTGAATTCGATCTGGAAGAACGCCAGCAACCAGCTCTCGAACGCGGCCGTTTCGGCCAGCTAAGAGACCTTGATTCGCTACGCAATTCGGATGCGTGAATCAACTTGCGGCCGCCCCGCGGCCGCAAGTTGATTCAAGGTCCGGCCGTCGGCTCGCCGCCGGTCAGCCAGAGACAGAGAAGAGGAAGACAGATGAAGATATTTTTTAAACAATTCGTACAGGATGAGTCCGGCCAGGATCTCATCGAGTACACACTACTGCTGGCGTTTATCGCTTTGGCTTCAGCGTCGCTGTTTGTAAGCGCGGGCAGCAGTGTGAGTTCCATCTGGCAGGCAGGAAGCACGCAGCTTTCGAATGCCGCGGTTTCCGCCAGCTAGTTGCGGAGGGAGGGAGGGCGTCGCGGAGGGCGCCCTCCCGTAGTAATTATTCAACTCCAAAGGGATCAGGGTTCGGAAGGTCACGATGAAGAAACGCCTGCTCAGTGTATTGGCTTTCGCACTCGCCGTATCGGCGGGAGCGGCATTTGTGCTGTATCAATTGATTGCATCGCGCGTCAATGTAGGTGCCGCAAGCACGCAGCCAACTAAAAAAATTCTGGTCGCCGCACGTGATCTGACACCCGGCTCCCTTATTGCGGAGCGCGACATTACCAGCCAGGAAGTTCTGGTGGCTCCTTCCGGATCCATTCTTAAAAAAGAAGACCTGATTGGACGCGGAGTCACCTCGCAGGTTCATCAGGACTCCCCGTTCTTTGATGGCTACCTCGCGGCCAAAGGAGGAGGCGCTGGTTTTGCCGCACTGATTCCCAAAGGTCTCCGCGCTTTTGCCGTGCATGTGAACGAGGTGGCCGGCGTGGCCGGTTTCGCAACCGCCGGAATGCATGTTGACGTTCTGGCCTCCGGCTCTTCCCAGAGCAGTATCAACGCCAGCACCAGCGGAACTGTGACCCGCACCGTTCTGCAGAATATTCAGGTCCTCTCCGCCGGACAGAATTACCAAAAAGATGCTGAAGGCAAACCGGTACTGGTTCAGGTGGTAAACCTTCTGGTCACCCCCGAACAGGCCGAACTGCTCAACCTCGCCAGTGATCAGCACGTGCAGTTGTCGCTGCGCAATCCCACTGATAACGAAATCGTGGTTACTCCCGGGGCATCTCTCAGCAATCTTTTTGACGGCATCCAGGCAAAGCCCGTTAGCGCGGCTGTGGCGGCCCCCCGCCCCCGTATAGCCAGAGTAGAAGCACTTGTGGCAGCACCGGCTGCGATAGTGGCCGCAGCTATACCGGCAGCGCCGAGGCAACCCCACGTTATTGAAGTATTCGCCGGCGACAAGAGAAGTGAATCCGTATTTCCCGCGTTAGCCGCCCGTGCTGCCACCGTGGCCGCGCCGCCTCAGTGAAAGCCATGATACTTCGCCGCATCGCAGAAATCGCACTGTTCGCAGGCCTGGTCGCCTGCGCCAGCGTCCTGCGCGCGCAGCAACTGCCGGGCGTGGAAAAGATTGAGCTTTCAGCAGGCAAGTCGCACCTCATCGACAGCACAGTGGATATCGATCGCGTTACCGTAGCCGCGCCAGATGTTGCCGAGGCAGTTCCGGTCAGCCCCCGGACTCTGGTGATAAACGGAAAGCAGGCGGGCGAGACCAGTCTTGTGGTGTGGATGAGCGACGGGACTCGCCGGCAGTTCGATCTGGTAGTGAGTCCCTCCACAGCCAAAGTTACCGCCGCGAAGCAGCAACTGGAACGGGAATTCGCCGACCGGGTGCAACTCACAGTGGACAATGGCTCGGCATTCCTCACTGGCAAGGTAAAGAACCTTTATGCATCCAGTCGGGCCATCGCCATAGCCGAGGCTGCGGGAAAAGTAATCAACCTCTTGAATGTGGACATTCCCCCGCAGGAACAGCAAATCCTGCTCAAGGTTCGCTTCGCTGATGTAGACCGCTCCAGATCCCTGGAACTGGGCGTGAACTTCTACGGTGCCCCGCAGGGCATCCCGTTCACGTCGACAGTGGGCACATTCAGCCCGACCCGGCTGAAAGAAGTCACAACCAACACAGCGGGCCAAGTCACCGGGGGTACTTTCAGCGTGTCTGACGCGCTCAATTTATTTGCACTGTACCCGCATCTGAATCTGGGCGCAACCCTGAAAGATTTGCAGGCAAAGAACGTGCTCCAGATTTTGGCTGAGCCAAATGTGCTGGCCATGAACGGTCACGAAGCCAGTTTCGTGACCGGCGGCGAGTTCCCGTACCCAACTCTGCAGGGCGGCGGGGGCGGAGTAGGCCAGGTCACCGTGCAGTTCCGGGAATTCGGCGTCCGCATCCACTTCACTCCCACCATCACACCGCGCGGCACTATCCGGCTGCACGTGACACCGGAAGTCAGTTCACTCGACTACGCCAATGCGCTGACTGTTTCCGGAGTTACCGTACCCGGGCTCAGCACCCGCCGAATTGAGACAGAAGTCGAACTGGAAGACGGTCAAAGCTTTGTCATCGCCGGCTTGCTCGATCAACGGACCACCGAGACTCTCAGCAAGATGCCGGGCTTCAGCGAAATTCCGATTCTGGGGAAGCTGTTCCAGACAAAATCCATCAACCGCGCCCACAGCGAGCTTCTGATTCTGGTCACTCCTGAACTGGTTAGCCCGATTCCGGCGGACAAGGAATTACCGGACCTGGAACGGCCCCTGACGTTTCTGCAGGGCGGTGGCGCACGCACCACCGCGCCCCGCACTCCGGGCCGTGATGTTACCGGACCGCCGGTGATCAAGCCGCGCCGCGACGAAATTCCGGTGCAGGAGATGGAAAACATCGAACAGCAGCAGCGTCCCGCTCAACCGGCTTCCGCCACGCCCGCTTTCGCCGCCCCCGCGCGCCAGAACCTGACGGTGGCCGCTCCTGGTGCGGTCCCTACCGTCACCGATCCCACCAATACTCCGAGGCCACCCCGATGAGTATGATGCCGCTCACGGTTGCGCTGCTGGTTTCCAGCCGCTCGTTATGGGAACCTGCCCATACCTGTATGCAGAATCTGCCGGTTCGCATCGCTCTGGAGCAAACTGAACCAGGCAATCTGGACGCTCTGCTGGACCGAATTGAGATGCATCGCGTGGACGTGGTGTTGCTGGAAATCGCCCTGCTCCCGGTTCCACTCGACGACTTCACGCGGCGACTGCGCGAGACAACTTTGCAGCCCGCGGTGTTTGTACTGCATCCGGAAGCCTCCACGCAACACATCATGGAAGCCATCCATGCGGGCGTGGCTGAATTTCTTTACCCGCCGCTGGCCGACACGCTTCGCCAGGCATTCGAAAACCTGGCGGCCAGCCGGGCCCGTGTTTCCGCCGCCACCGGCGGTGGCCTGGGGCGGGCCATCGGTTTCCTCTCAGCCAAAGGCGGGTGTGGCGCTACCACTTTTGCCGCTCATGCCGCCGTCGATCTGGCGAAGCAAACCCGGCAGCCGGTCCTGCTGGGCGACTTTGATTTCGAGGCCGGGCTGCTGCGCTTCCTGCTGAAGACCCGCACTACATACTCGGTGCGCGACGCGCTGGACAACATGCATCGCATGGATTCCAACTACTGGAAGGCGTTGATTTCCACCTACGGCGGTCTGGTGGATGTTATTGCCGCGCCCGATGACGTTGCGGCGCGCAGGCCCGGGGGGCCGCAGGAAACCGCGCAACTGGTACGCTTCATCCGCTCTACCTATCCCTTTTCGGTGATGGATTTCGGGCGCAACTACAGTTCGTCGGCACTGGATTCCCTGAGCGAGCTGGACACCTTGTTTGTGGTCACCACGCTCGACCTCGATGCGCTGGAGCAGACGCGCGAATGTATCCGTTCCATTGCGGCCCGCGAGTATTCCAGCCGCGTCCGCGTCTTGCTGAACCGCGTTCCCGAGCGCGGCGCGCCCGATCCGAAGGGGATCGAACAGTTCCTCGGCTGCCCCCTCGCAGGGGCCTTCAGCAACGACCCCGATGCTCTCTACGAAGCGTGGTCGGAAGGCCACCTGCTGGAAGATGGAAGCAAACTTGGCAAAGAGTTACAGGCTCTGGCCAAAGCGCTGGCAGCAGGCGCGCGCGGTACGCAATCCCCCGGCCAGGGCAGCATTGCCCCGGCGCAAGCAGCCGGGCGGCGCTGGTTCTCATTCCTGCGGGGGGCGCAGGCTTAAAGTCGCGGGCAACCTATGGCTACCATTCCCATCACCGCCGAAGCAACCGCACCCAACGGCCACGAAGCCGGCTGGGTTCAGCGCCTCAGCAATCGCGAGTCCACCGGCGCAGAATACCAGGAGCTGAAGTTCGCCATCCATCGGAAGCTGCTGGACCGGATCAACCTGGAAGCGCTTTCATCGCTGGCCAGTGAACGTGCCCGCGCGGAGATTCGCGTAGCCGTGGCACGCCTGGTGGATGAGGAAAAGACGCCACTCAGTCTGGGTGAAAAAGAACGTGTCATTGAAGAGGTTCTGGACGAGGTGTTTGGCCTTGGCCCGCTGGAGCCTCTGCTGCGCGACCCCACCATTTCCGATATTCTGGTCACCACCCCGCATCTGGTCTATGTGGAACGCGGCGGCAAGCTGTACCGGACTTCGGTACAGTTCAAAGACAATCTGCACCTGCTGCGCATCATCGAAAAAATTGTGGCGCGGGTGGGACGCCGCATCGATGAATCGTCACCGCTGGTGGATGCCCGACTGCCCGATGGATCGCGCGTCAATGCCGCCATTCCGCCGGTGGCTGTGGATGGCCCGCTGTTGTGCATTCGTCGCTTTGGCCGGGACCTGTTGCAGGGCGAGGATCTGGTGAAGCGTCTGGCGTTCACTGACGGCATGCTGGAACTGCTAAAAGCCTGCGTCCGCGCGCGTCTGAATATTGTGATCTGCGGCGGTACCGGTGCAGGCAAGACGACCCTGCTCAATGTGCTTTCCAGCTACATTCCGGAAAATGAACGCATTGTGACCATCGAAGATGCGGCCGAACTTCGCCTGCGCCAGACGCACGTGGCCCGCATGGAGACGCGCCCCCCGAACATTGAAGGCCAGGGCGCCATCAAGATTCGTGATCTTGTCATCAACGCTCTCCGCATGCGGCCAGACCGTATCATCGTGGGCGAAGTCCGTTCCGAAGAAGCCCTGGACATGCTCCAGGCGATGAACACGGGTCACGACGGCTCACTTACCACCATCCACTCCAATACGCCGCGGGACGGGGTGGCCCGCCTGGAAGTGATGGTGGGCATGGCCAACGCCAACATGGGCGTTCGCTCCATTCGCCAGCAGGTTGCCAGTGCCATCGATCTGATGGTGCAGATATCGCGTTTCAGCGATGGTTCGCGCAAAGTCACGCATATTACGGAACTGGTGGGTCTGGAAGGCGAACAGGTCACCATGCAGGACATCTTTCTTTTCGAGAAATCGGGCGTGTCAGAGAGTGGCAAAGTGCTGGGCCGTTTCCGAGCCACCGGCGTACGGCCCAGTTTCTACGAGAAGCTGCGCTCCTGCGGCATTCAGCTTCCGGCGTCGTTGTTCCAGACCATTGTGGAGATCGGAGAAGAATGAACACGATTCTGGTCTTCTGCTTCCTTGTCATTCTGGGTCTGCTGCTGGTATCGGTGGGCGGTGGACTGCGGTGGTACGAGACCCGCCGCCGCCGTCAGCTGGTCAACATGCTGCGTACGGTCTCTGCCACTGGCGAGGCGCAGCACATCGATCTGCTGATGGATCCCAATCAGAAGAAAGACCGTCTGGAAAGCATGTTGGGCGAAGGCGGTATCGCCAACCGTCTGAATGCAATGGTGATGGAATCGGGCCTCGACTGGAGTGTCACCAGGCTGCTGGCCACTGCGGCCGCGGTGATGGCAATTGGATTCGTGGGCGGTCTGCTGGCACCCATTCCCACAACTCCGGCAATTCGCGGATCGGTGTGTGGCCTTGTCGCGGGATTCCTGCCCTTCACCTTCGTATCCAAAAAGCGTTCCAAACGTATGGATGAACTGGAAGGCCAGCTCCCGGATGCGCTCGACTTCCTGGCCCGTTCCATGCGCGCGGGCCATGCCTTTTCCATCAGTCTGGAAATGGTGGGAGAAGAGATTGCCGAGCCACTGGGCCAGGAATTCCGTTCGCTGTTCAATGAGCAAAATCTGGGTGCGTCGTTCGAGAGAGCGCTGGCCAATTTCTGCCGGCGTGTGCCTCTGGGCGACGTGCGGTTCTTCTCTTCATCGGTACTGCTGCAGCGGCAAACGGGCGGTAACCTGGGAGAAATTCTCAATCGTCTGTCGCACATCATGCGCGAGCGCTTCCGGCTCAAGGGCCAGGTAAGAGCAGTGAGCGCCCATGGCCGCCTGACGGCTACTATTCTGACTTTGCTGCCGATTGCCACCCTGGTGGGTCTGGTGGTCAGTTCACCTGGTTATCTGGATCCGCTACTGCAGGATCCCACCGGACGCCGCATGATCGCCGGGGGTATTTTGGCCCAGATTGTAGGCAATTTCATTATCCGCAAGATTATCAAGATCAGAGTCTGAAATGCTGCCCGTACTGCTTGCCTCATTTTTATTCGTGCTGCTGATGACGATCATCTCCGTCTACGGGTATCGCGCCTACGTTCGGCCCAGCCGGATTTATGATCGCGTGGGCGGTATGGCCGATGCCGGTGCGGGCGTGGAAGCGGTCGGTGCCAAGCCGCGTGACATGGTGGTGCGCATCTTCGAACAAATTGGCGAACAGATTCCGCTCTCGGGCGCGGACCTGACTATTTCGCGCCGCGACCTGATGATGGCCGGATTCCGCTCTGACGCGGCCATCCGTATCTTCATGGGAATGAAGGTCATTTTCGGCATCTTGCTGGTGATGTTTGGTATTTCCGTGAACACCCACGTCACGGACAACCCGGTTTTAAGGGTGGTCTTCATCATTGCCTGCGGTGGTTTGGGCTACTACGGCCCGGTTTTCTATCTGGAGAGTCTGGTGAAGAAACGTCAGCAGAAGCTGCGCATGTCTTTGCCGGATGCGCTCGACATGATGGTGATTTCCGTGGAAGCGGGCCTTGGGCTCGACCAGGCACTGCAGTACGTAGGCCGGGAAATCGAATATGCGCACAAGGAGTTGAGCGAAGAGTTTAGTCTGGTGGGGCTGGAAATGCGTGCGGGAAAACGCCGCGCGGAAGCGTTGCGTAATCTGGCTGATCGTACCGGCGAATCGGAACTGCGCAAGCTGGTGGCGATCCTCTCGCAAAGCGACCGGTTTGGAACCAGCATGGGTGAGAGTTTGCGCACCCACTCGGATTTTATGCGTATGCGCCGCAAGCAGGATGCGGAAGAACGGGCGGCAAAAGTAGGTGTGAAGCTGGTCTTCCCCATTTTTCTGTTTATTCTTCCCTCCATGATGCTGGTGGCGGCGGGGCCGGCTCTGCTGAAAGTCTTCAGAGACCTGTTCCCCATGATGCAAAGTTTCGGCAAGTAGTTGAATGCACAAAAAAGAAAGGAGAACACTACCGTGAGCACAATGATCGAACAAGCGGCCATGTGGGTTCTAACGCTGGGCGCGCTGGTGTTGTACGTACAACGCCGTCGCAAACGCCGGGTGGAATAAAAGGTTTTCCGGCGAATGCCTGCGTGGCCGTTCGCCGGGTTGGTTCGGGAGGGTGACCTTCGGGTTGCGCTGCGCAAACGAAACAAGAGGAATCGCACGCGGATGGGAATACGAAACCTGCCGCGATGCGAACAGATGGAAACGAAAGGACAAACAAAATGAACGGAACAGTTATGCAGGCAATTCTTTGGATAGTGGCGGGGTTTTTCCTCACGCTGTTGATCATCCGCCGCGGTCGTCGCAAAGCCCGCGGTTAGTCACAGACGCGAAGTCGTTTCCGCCCCGGGCGGCGGAAACGACCTCGCGAAAGAAACCATGTTCGATTGGAAACAGAAACAAAACCGTGACGGCGGGTGGGCTTACGGACGCGGCAGTTCCTGGACGGAACCAACCGTGTACGTATTGCTCGCCCAGTCCGTGGCGGATCACGACAGAGAGAGTATTGGTGCCGGCCTCCGGTTTCTGCATTCCCTCGAACGCCCCGATGGCGGTTGGCAGCCCCAGCCCGGTGTGACGGAAAGCACCTGGGTAACGTCATTGGTGGCCCTGCTGCCGGAATCGGCGATTGGCGCGGATGCCTTGAAATCTGCGACCCGGTGGTTGCGCGACCAGACCGGGCAGGAGTCTGGCTGGCGTTATCGGCTACAGCAGAGGCTGGCTGGCAACAAAGATCAATTTCCCGAAGCATGGCCCTGGTTCCCCGGTGCCGCGGCATGGGCCGCTCCCACCACCCTGGGCATTCTGGCTTTCGCAAAAGCGCTGCGCCGCAAGGAAGACCGCGAACTGCGCCGCCGCGTGGACAGCGCGCGCGAATTTCTGTTGGGTCGGCAGTGCGCCGATGGCGGATGGAATCACGGCTCCGCCCGGGCTCTGGGGCGCGATGGCGATTCCTACCCGGAAAGCACTGGCCTCACCCTGCTGGCGTTTGCGGGAACCGGGCACAGCGCGGGTGTCGCCCGCGCGATTGCCGCCGCTCACCGCCACCTGACCACCTGCCGCACAGCGGAAGGAACCTCATGGCTGCGCATGGGCCTCGCGGCGCATGGAGAACCGGTGAAGCTGGATTTCGCACCGGTTTACCGCACCAATCTGGATGCTGCTCTGCTGGCACTGGCAGAGGCAGAGAGAAATCCGCTGCTCTCATGAATCACCAGTTCACACGCCGAGAAGCGCTCGCCGTCTCCGCCGCCGCACTTGCCACTGCGCACTGCGGCCAGGCACCGCGCCGTTTCCCGGTATCCAACGTTTCCATCGGACGTGCCGCGTGCTATACCCAGAATGTATACGACACTCTGTTTCGCATGCTGGTGGAGCAGAAGCTGGATGTGCGCGGCCAGCGTATCGTATTGAAACCCAACCTTGTGGAGTTCGATCAAAACACCTGCATCAACACCAGTCCTCTGGTGGTGCATGCCGCATTCGAAGCGTTTCAGCGTCTGGGAGCCGCCTCAGTAAAGATCGCGGAAGGTCCCGGGCACCGCCGCGGTACGCTCGACCTGGCCGACGCCGCCGGCTATTTCTCCACCATCCAAAACTTTGAGGATTCGTTCACCGATCTGAACCTGGACGAAGTGACGAAACGCGATATTCCGCAGCCGGTTTCAAAGTTGAAGTCGCTCTACTTACCGCATACCGTTCTGGATTGCGATCTTCTCGTGTCGATGCCAAAGATGAAGACGCACCATTGGGCAGGCGCGACTTTGGCCATGAAGAATCTTTTCGGCGTGGTTCCGGGCGGGGTTTACGGCTGGCCGAAGAATGTACTGCACTGGGCCGGCATCAACGAATCGATCGTCGATTTGCACCATCTGTTTCCCAAACAATTCGCCATTGTGGATGGCATTGTAGGCATGGAAGGCAACGGGCCGATTCAGGGATCGCCCAGGGTGGCGGGAGTTCTTGTCGCCGGGTCAGACGTTGCCGCGGTAGATGCCACCTGCTGCCGGGTAATGGGTCTGGACCCCGCGAAGATTGAGTATCTGAGACTGGCGCGCGGCGAGCAGAATCTCCAGGCAGATTCCGTTCATCAGATTGGCGAAACCGTAGCCAGTGTGA
Organism: Bryobacterales bacterium; assembly: GCA_038229475.1. Taxonomy (GTDB): domain Bacteria; phylum Acidobacteriota; class Terriglobia; order Bryobacterales; family Bryobacteraceae; genus BOG-234. The sequence continues at coordinate 10,053 of JBBROK010000013.1, forward strand.
AGACCAATTTCGCGCTGGTGGAAGAGTGGAAGCACATCCGGGCATAACCCGGTGCCGCCGGATACGCGCTATTCGCCGGTATCGGCGCGGTGCGCCATGAACCACGCCTGCGCATCCTCTGAACCGGTCTTCGAGATCTCGTAGCTTCCATCCGCTTTCCCGATGCGAACCTTGTGGTCGTCCAGCAGGTACTTCTCCAGAATCGTATCGCGCAGATGCCGCACAATTTTACGGCTAATCACCGGTATCATCAACTCCACGCGGCGATCCAGATTGCGCGGCATCATGTCCGCACTACCTATGTAGACTTCATCTTCCTCATTGTTACCGCCGTTGCCGAAATAGAAAATGCGGCTGTGTTCCAGGAACCGGCCCACAATGCTGCGCACGACGATGTTCTGGCTCACACCCGGAATGCCCGGCCGAAGACAACACAACCCGCGGACGATCAAGTCGATCCGCACCCCGGCCTGTGAAGCCACGTACAGCAACTGGATCATCTCTTTGTCTTCCAGCGCGTTCATCTTGAAGATGATCCGCCCGCTCGCACCCAGCGCAATTTCACGACGGATCAGTGCCAGCATCTGGCGCCGCAGGGTGAGGGGCGCCACCATCAGGCGGCGGAAGTCTGACTTGCGCGAATACCCGGTGAGGTAGTTGAAAAGATCGGTGGCATCGGCACCGATTTCCGGATCGGCAGTGAAGAGGCTTAAGTCGGTGTAGCCACGGGCTGTGGCAGGGTTGTAGTTACCAGTACCCAGATGTACGTAGCGGCGGATGCCATCCCGTTCCCGGCGCACAATTAAGGCAATCTTACTGTGGACCTTGAGTCCCAGCAAACCATAGACAACATGCACGCCTTCGCGTTCCAGCGCGCGTGCCCACTCGATATTACTCTCTTCGTCGAAGCGGGCCTTTAACTCCAGTAACACCGCTACCTGCTTGCCATTTTCAATGGCCTCCAGCAGTGCTTTCACAATGGGCGAGTTCAGGCCCACGCGGTACAGCGTCATCTTGATGGCCAGCACGTCGGGATCGTGTGCCGCCTTCCGCAGCAGGTCGATGACGGGCTGGAAAGACTGGAAAGGGTGATGCAGCAACCGGTCGCCGCGGCGGATCACCGCGAAAATATCTTCCTCCGCCTGCATGGAAAGATCGGGCGGTGAAAACGGATCGAACGGTGCGTCCTTCAGCCGTGGCCGGTCCACATTGGGAAACGTGCGCAGGCGCCCGAGGTCGATGGGACCATTGACGGGAAACACATCCGCCGGATTCACTTTGAGGTTCTCAATGAGAATCCGCAAGACCGCGGGAGTAATCGCATCCGCCGTCACCAGACGAACCGGTTTGCGGAAACGACGACGCCATACAGCCTCTTCCACCGATTCCAGAAGATCGTCGCTTTCCAGTTCCTTAATCGCAACTTCGGCATCGCGCGTCACGTGGAAAGGATGCGCCTCCACGATTTGCATGCCGGGGAAAAGCGATTCCAGATTGTGTGCAATAACCTGCTCAATCCACACAAACTTCAGCACCGGCCGGGTCTTACCCTTCGCCGCCGGAACGGCCACCAGTTGAGGTAACTGTTGCGGCACCTTCACCCGGGCAAAGTGCTTGCGTTCGCCATCACCGTTGAGTACGATGGCCAGATTCAAACTCAGATTGGAAATATGGGGAAAGGGGCGGCCCGGATCAAACGCGAGCGGCGTCAGAACCGGGAATATGGTGTCGGTGTAGTATCCATCCACGGCGGAGCGCTCGCGGTCGTTCAGCGTGGAATAGTCCACGATGTGAATATCGTGCCGTGCCAGACCGGGTAAAAGTTGCCGCCGGAAACACTCGTACAGCCCTTCCACCAGCTGTTCGACCCGCATGTGGACCGCGCTCAACTGCTCTGCGGTGGTTCTTCCGTCGATACTTAGATCGGTGGAGCCGGCGGCCATTTTCTGCTTGAGCACGGCCACCCGAACCATGAAGAATTCATCGATATTGGAGCAGACGATGGAGAGGAATTTGACTCGCTCCAGCAATCGGTTCCGGCCGTCACGGGCTTCATTCAGCACACGCTCCTGGAATTCCAGCAGGCTCAGTTCACGATTGAGGTAATATTTGGGGTCATCAAGGTGCAGTTCTTTGACCGGGGCCGGAGCAGCGGCTGCGGGCGAGCTCCGCGATTTGCGCGCGCCGCGCGGACGTGGAGTTTTTGGGGGAGTGCCTGCTTCGGCCATGCCTGTTCTGATGGTAACGCGCCACTATCCGGGTGGCGGTAACAGTTCGGTTACAACCGCCTCGCGAGCCAGAAATCGCGGGGAGTTCTTAAGTTAAGCCGCATCCGCTTTGGGATGCACGGAGCGTTCGATTTCCCGCAGCTTTGCCTGCCGGGCGACCCGAAGTTCGTAGTCGGACTGCAGGCCCATCCAGAACTCGGCGGTAGTGCCCAGGTAGCGGGACAGGCGCAGGGCAGTATCGGCGGTAATACCGCGACGCCCTCTGACGACATCGTTCAGTCGCGCGGAGTCAATAGCGAGCGCACGGGCTAGCTGATTCACGCTAATCGTTAGAGGGAGAAGGAACTCCTCCCTGATGACCTCGCCGGGATGGATGGGTGACAGAGTCTTGCTCATGGATTCCTCGATAGCTAGTGATAGTCGACAATTTCAACGTCGCGGGCATCGCCCTTCGACCAGGCAAAGCAGATTCGGAACTGATCGTTGATTCGGATACTGTATTGGCCGCTTCGAGCGCCCCGCAGCGCTTCCAGCCGATTTCCCGGTAGCGCGGAAAGATCGCGCAATTCACGCGACTGGTCCAACTGGATGAGTTTTCGACGCGCCACCCTTTCGAATGACCGCCATTGGCGCACCGGATGATCGTTGAAGAGCTTTTCCGTGTCAGCGCCTCCAAAAGAACGAATCACACGTTTATCGTACAACGATAAACGGTTGGAATCAAGCACATGACCCTTCAACATAAGCCGCTTATTGCTATGGCACTGCGAAAGGACGCGACTAAAGCCGCGTGCCCACGGGGCGGCGGCCAAGCTTTTTGCGAGGATCGACCCGCTACCGGTAGCTATTGCGCGGAAATAGCCAGGGTAACCGTGGGACTGGCAACTCCGCCTATGGTGATCTGCACGGGAACTGCGTCGCCTGGCGTAGTGCCAATGGGAATTCTCGCATTGATTTGCATCACCCCCGCCACCAGAGTGGGTGCCGCACCGGCATAGGTAAGTTCGGCCAGATTGCCACCAATTGTGACCGTAACCGGCTGAATAACCTGGGGCAGCGGAACTCCTCCCGCGACCTTGCCATCCACACCGGCAGGTGTGGTGGTGCCTTCACCGGTAGCGTACAGGGTGACAATTGTGCCGATGGGGGCAGGTGCTGTCACTACGTTCAGAAGGCCGTTCTGATTGATCGCCGCCGCCTGACCGGAGCCGGAAGAGTTGCGCGTAAAAAATGCCGGGGCAGTTGGCGCCACAGGCACCGTGGTGACGCGCGTGGTGCGCCCCTGAAAGGTTACCGTGACATCCGCCTTTGCAGCGCCAAACAAACGGTAAGGGACAATCGCCGCAGTGACCCCCGCCGAGGCATAGATTATGGGTGCGGAAATCCCGTTAAAAGCCACGCTGGTTGCCGCCAGCTGGGTTCCGAACACACCGTTGGCTGGAGAGTTTACGGTAAGAGCAGCGGGCCCAATGCCGGTCCCGAACAGCACCACGATCTCGCCCGGCGAAATGGGCAGTGCCGAACTGCCGCCACCATCCCCAGCCAGCGGGGCAAAGGCGCTTAGACCGGCAGCGTTGGCCAGGGCACCAATGGAGAAAGGCTCCGGCGTCATGCGGCGAATCACCGCGCTGCCGGCTTCAGCGATGAAGACATTGCCCGCGCCATCCACGGCCACGCCGTAGGGTTGCGCCAGTTGCGCCGCCGTGCCCGGGCCACCATCCCCGGCGTAGCCGGAATTGCCGTTACCAGCGACCCAGAGCAGCGAGCCTGTCGGCAGAATCTTCTGCACGCTATGCGTGCGGTAGTCGGGAAAGTAAATGGTTCCCGTGGCGTCCACGAAAATATTCTGCGCCGCGAAGTTGGTGCGCAGAGTCACCACTTTGCCATCCGCTCCAAGGCGGAACAAGCGGCTGTTGGCAATATCGGCGAAGAGTAAATTGCCGGTTGGATCAAATCCCAGCGAATAGGGCGCGCCCAGTTGGACTTTGGTTGCCGCCTGGCCTTCACCATTCCAGCCGGTGAGAGAAGGAACGCCGCTACCGGCCACGGTGGTGATGACACCCGTGCCGCGGGTGATCTTGCGAATGGTGGCATTACCGGCATCTGCCACGTAAACATTGTTGGCGCTGTCCAGCGCCAAGCCAACGGGGAAATTCAGTTGCGCACTGGCGGCGGGCCCGCCATCGCCCGAATAGCCCACGCTGCCGCTGCCGGCAAAAGTGGAGATGCCGCCGCGGGTATCGACGATGCGAATCCGCGAATTATTGCTGTCGGCAATAAAGAGGTTACCGTTGCTATCCAGCGCGATGTCGCGAATGCCGGAAAGCTGCGAGCCCAGTGCCTGTCCGCCGTCCCCGGAGAAGCCGAAGGAGCCGTTGCCGGCGACCGTAGTCACCACGCCCCTGGTATCCACCTTGCGCACCGAGTAGTTCAGGAAGTCGACCAGGTAGACGTTGCCGGCCTTGTCCAAGGTAACCCGCAGAGGGGTGTTGAACTGAGCCTGCAGCGCCTGACCGCCATCACCCGACCAGCCCGGCGAATTGCCCGAGCCTGCCACGGTGGACGAGAAATAGAGCTGGCCGAAGCCGGAACTACAGGCTACCAGGAATCCGCAAAATACGAGACGAGGGTTCATGAATTGGTCTAAGGGAAGACGCCAGTGAAGCACAAGGCGTTTCTTTTTAATGGTTACTGAGCTTTAGAGAGATGATATCAAGACCGTTTGCCTGCCTCGTCCGCAGTGTGGAATCCTGTTGAAGAGGTGTTCCATGCCCGGCGCTCCTGAGATGCTCCGTAAGGTTTTGTTGTTCGCCCTGCCCGACGATGAAGAATCCGCTGTGCTGGCCGCGCAGGTGGAATTCCGCCAATTCGAACCGCGGCACCGTATTTACCGCATTGGCGAACCAGTGGATAAAGCCCGCATAGTTGAAGTGGACCGCCATGATATTCTGGCGCTGCTTCAGCAAAAGCCCCACGCTATTGGGAAGCGGGGCATGGGATCTGTATCCGTTTATCCTTAAACTGAACCTGTTTTTGCCGATGCTGGCCTCTTTTTGCCGATGCTGGCCTCCGTGCAGGCGCCGGTCATCATGATGAGCCGGAACCGCCAGGGGACGATTCTGCAAGCCGTCCGAAAGGATTGATATGAAACTGGAGGAAGCGACAAGATGATTCCGTCTTTTCTGTACGGGACGGCTTGGAAGGAAGAGCGCACCGCATCTCTGGTGGAGATGGCGCTTCGGTCCGGCTTTCGCGGCATCGACACAGCCAACCAACGCAAGCATTATTGCGAAGCTGCTGTGGCAGAGGGCATCGCCGCCAGCGGCATCGCGCGCGCTGAACTCTTCCTGCAAACCAAATTCACCTACCAGCGCGGGCAAGACCACCGCTTGCCCTACGATCCCTCCGCCACCCTGACCGAACAGGTAAGGCAGTCGATGGCCAGTTCGCTGCAACACCTGGGAACCAGTCAGGTGGACAGCTATCTGTTACACGGTCCGTCTTCGGACGAGGCCTGGACCGGGGACGACGAGGAAGTCTGGCGCGCCATGTTGAGCGAACAGCAGGCCGGGCGCACGCTCGCCGTGGGCGTGAGCAATGCCAGCCTGCTGCACCTCGAGCAGATGAGCCAGCGCTGCCCGCTGCCCGCCTTCGTGCAAAACCGCTGCCTGGCGCGGTTCGGCTGGGACCGCGACGTGCGCGAGTTCTGCGACCGGCACAACATTGTGTATCAGGGCTTCTGGTTGCTTACGGGCAATGTGGACGCCCTGCAAAGCCGCGTGATGACCGCCATCGCCGCCCGGCATAAAGTAACGCGGACGCAAACGCTGTTCGCTTTCGCGCACGCTGCCGGATTGCTGCCGCTTACCGGTACATCGAAAGCCGAACATATGCGGGAAGACCTCGCGAGCCTTGCGGTGGAGCTGACAGAGGAAGAGGTGCGGGCGATTGAGACGGTCTTCGTCGGCTCTTGATACCGCTCCGTCGTACGAGCCGCGCCCGGCCCGGTGCCGGACCGCGAGGGAAGCCCACGGGCACGCGACCTTACTCGCGTCATCTTGCTGTGCTGGTCGCACCGCCTGCGCTGACGCGCTGCGACAGGTCTTCTGCCCAAATAGCGCCCTGCGGATCGTCTTCGTGCTTGAAGTAGAGGAAGATATCGCGCCCGCCCGCCAGCATTTCCCGCACCTGATCCAGAATCACGTCGCGCGCAATCTGGTTGTAATCAGCCTTCCGCAGGCGGAAATAGCCGAAATCCGCAGTGAAGACCCGGGGAATTACCAGCTTGTCCGATTCCGCCAGACACAACGCCAGATTGCGCGCTGCAAGGCGCTCGTACACGGCATCATCCAGCCACGACTCGTTGCGGAATTCGAAAGCAAAACGGATGTCGGCGGGAAGCAGAGGCAGAAAGGCATCGAGTCTGGCCAGGTCCAGCTTGAAATTGGGCGGGAACTGGAACAGAACCGGGCCCAGGCGGCGGGATGCGCGCAGCGGCTCCAGGGAGTGGAGGAAGGTCTCCATGAAAGTGTCCGTCTCTTTCAAGCGCATCATGTGAGTGATCCGCTGGTGGGCCTTGCAGGCAAAAGAGAAACCTTCCGGTACCTGCGCCAGCCAGCCGTTGAGCGTTGATGCCGAAACCAGCTGACGGAATGTGTAATTGATTTCCACGCTGTTCAAGCGCCGTGCGTAGTGCTCCAGAAACTTCTTTGGTACCACGTCTTTGGGATAAAAATCGGGCTTCCAGGAAGGGTAAGAAAAGCCCGACGTACCTGCATAAAGTTTGGCCATTGGTTTAGTGGGGAAGGCGCGGCATGCTGTTGCGCAACAACTGTTCGGCGGGTAATCGCTCTTTCGGCGCACGAGGCCGCACCGCTACCGCGGCAGCGCCTGGCGGTGGGGTAAGAGCCTTCAGAAACAGATAGAAAAACTCCAGGCCGTCGTTGAAGGCGCTGCTGCGAACCCGCTCATCTTTGCCGTGAGCGCGAACATCATCGCGGTCTACGGCCATGGAGGAAAATCCATAGCTGGGAATTCCCGCCATTCGGGTGTACTTGCTGTCAGAGGCCCCTGTCGATTGGCCCGGAACAATGGGCGCATTTGGCCAGAAGCGGGCGGCGAGCGCGGTGAGCGGGGCCATAAATTCATCCCTGATCGCTTCCGGTGCCACCGCTTTGGTATCGGGTACGGGTTCCACGGGTTCACCCGTGCCACCATCCAGAAATTGAATGGCGACGTTGGGATCGTTGATGATTTTAACCAGATCCCGGTACACTTCAGCCGGCGAGTGGCCGGGTAAAATACGGCAATTTACTACCGCCTGAGCGGTTTGCGGAAGAGCATTGTTGGCATGGCCGGCATTCAACCGGGTGGCCACACAGGTAGTCCGCATGGCGGCATTGAAACCAGCATCGGTGGAAAGACGGCGGAGCGCCTCGGCATCGGGCGGATTGCGCAGCGCTGCTTTCAAATCAGCGCCACGCTCGGGAGTTTCGAAGGGTGCAACGCGCTCAAAGTAAGCCCGCGTAATGGGGTTCAATTCAACCGGAAAGGGGTTGCGCGCAATCCGCCCCATGGCGTCGGACAGGCGATAGATCGCGTTCTCCGGTGATGGCAGCGAACTGTGTCCACCCGGATTGCGCACGGTGAACTGAAAATCTGCGTACACTTTTTCGGCGGCGTTCACGCTCAGGTGGTGCGGCTTGCCCTTTTCGGTGACAATGCCTCCGGCGTCGGTGTTGAGCACATATTCGGCGTCCACCAGATCGCGATGATTCTTCAGCAGCCAGTCCACGCCATTGAAAGGCCCGCTCTCTTCATCGGAAGTGAGAGCCAGAATGATGTCGCGGCCAGGGCGGTACCCTTCGCGCTTCAGGCGAAGCAGAGACGTGATCATAATGGCGTCGTCCGATTTCATGTCCTGGGTACCACGACCGTAGAAATAGCCGTCTTTTTCCACAAATTGGAATGGATCCGTAGTCCAGTCGGCGCGCAATGCTTCCACCACATCCAGATGCCCCAGCAAAAGAACGGGCTTGCGGCCGGCCGCGCCACGCAGCCGGACAACAAGGTTGTGTTTGCGGTCACTGGGCCCGCCCACGAAGACATCTTTCGCATCGAAACCTGCAGCCAGCAGGCGTTTGGCCACGGCCTGCGCGGCCAGGGTATTGCTGCCGCCGGGATTCGTAGTGTTGATTTCGATGAGCTCTTTGAGGATGGCCTTGCCTTCCACCGCCGTAGTCTGTGCATGGCCGGCGACGGCCAGCAAGCCTGCGAAAATCAGATAGCCGAGTTGTCGCAAAAAAAACTGTCTCCCCGAGCCCCCACCATACCACCGAAACGGGATGCTGACGGCGGTCTTGCCATCGCGCAGCACGCATGTGACACAATATTTTAGTAATCCCCATGTCTACTCCCTCCACGCCACTTCGCGAGGAAGAACTCCGCGAACAGGAAGGGCTGAATCCAGCCGAACCGGAGAGCTCCTTTGGCGATATTCTCAACCAGTTCGAACAGACGCACACTCACGGAACTACAGGTGAGAAGGGCATTGAAGCCACGGTAGTCGCCGTAAACGCTGACACCGTATTCTTCGACGTGGGCCAAAAAGTGGAAGGCGTAATGCCTCTGGCGGCGCTCCGTGACGACCAGGGTCCAATCCCGGTTAAGGCGGGCGATATTGTCCGCGTCACCAAAGGCAGCCGCAACGCGGAAGGCTATCTGGAGCTGTCGCTCATCAAAGTGGAGCGCCCCAAAGACTGGTCCGGCCTGCAGAAGGCGTTTGATGAAAAACTGACCATCGGCGGCACGGTCACAGAGGTTGTGAAGGGCGGGCTCGCCGTCAACATCGGCGTACGGGCGTTCATGCCGGCATCGCGGTCCGGTGCGCACGACGTTCCAGAGATGCAGACCCTGGTGGGTCAGGAAATTTCCTGCCGCATCATTAAACTGGATACACAGAACGAAGACGTAGTGGTGGATCGTCGTGCCGTTCTGGAAGAAGAACGCGCCAAAACGAGGGAAACCGCGTTCAACCAGTTTGAGACCGGCGCAGTGATCGAAGGTACGGTACGCAGCCTGCTCGATTACGGCGCGTTCGTGGATATTGGTGGGTTCGACGGCATGTTGCACGTGGCTGACATTTCCCATGGCCGCGTCAACAAGCCAGGCGACGTTCTGACGATCGGGCAGAAGCTGGAACTAAAAATCCTGAAGGTGGATGCAGTTAAACGGCGGATTTCGCTGGGCCTGAAGCAACTCCAGGCTGACCCATGGTCGGCGGCGCTGGAGAAATATCACAACGGTGACAGGCTGAAGGGTAAGGTCGCGCGAGTCACCGAATTCGGCGCATTTGTGGAACTGGAACCGGGCCTCGACGGGCTGGTCCATTTGTCCGAAATGTCGTGGTCGCGCAAGGTGCGCAAGCCCGCCGATCTGGTGAAGGCCGGTGATCTGGTGGAAGTACAGATTCTTTCGGTGAGCCCCACGGAAAAGAGAATCTCACTGGGGATGAAGCAAGTGCTGGGCGATCCGTGGGAAGACGTGCAACAGCGTTATCCCGAGGGCTCTGTAGTAGAAGGCACCATCACGCAACTGAAGCAGTTCGGCGCCTTCATGCAGGTTACCGAAGACGTGGAAGGCATGATCCACGTGGGCGACATTGTGCATGAAAAGCGGATCAATCATCCGCAGGACGAGCTGAAGGTTGGCCAGGTCGTGCGCGCCCTTGTACTGGAGAATGATAAGGACAAGCGCCGCCTCCGACTCGGTTTGAAGCAACTGCTGCCCACCTCTGTGGATGAGTACATTGGCGAACATAAAGAGGGCGACGTAGTCACCGGACGCGTGGCCGGCGTGAAGGGCAACAAGATCACGGTGGAATTGGGCGAGGGCGTTCAAGCCTCGTTCAACCTGGTGACAGCCGAGACGGCGAAGCAGGAACAACGCAGCGGACCGGTGGACATCAGTGCCTTGTCTTCCCTGCTCACCAACAAGTGGAAGGGCAGCGGGACGCCTTCCGCAGGTGAGGCCCCGGCCAAACGCGACATTCCCCACGAGGGCGAGGTGCGAAACTTCCGCATCGTGAAACTGGACGCCGCGAATAAGAAGCTGGAAATCGAGCTGGCAAGCTAAGGTCGGGCAAGTTTTATGGAACTGACGCCGCGTCTGCAGAAGCGGATTCTGGCGGGCGGGGTTGCCGTCCTCGCGATTATTTACACCATCGTCTGGTTGGCTCCGGCCATCGGCACCTACCACGATGACGCCGTTTATCTGGTTTCCGCCCGCGCTCTTCTTGCAGGGCATGGCTATGTGATTGACAGTCTGCCGACGCCTTTGCCGCAGACCAAATACCCGCCGCTGCTCTCGGCCCTGCTAGCCCTGTTTCTGCTCGTCTCCGACAACGCTCAATGGCTCAAGCTTGTACCCATGGCGTGCGCCGTCGGCTGGTTTCTGCTCTCCATTCGGCTGCTGCGCAAGATGGGTGCCTCTGCGGGCTCTGCCTGGTTGGTTGTGGGTCTGGCCGCGGCCGCGCCGGGGGTCGTCTTTTTGGCCGGCAGTCTGCTGTCAGAAACCCTGTTCGGCCTTTTGCTGACTGCCACCCTCCTCCTCGTGCTGGAAGAACGGAATATTGCCGCGGGTCTGTGCGCCGGTGCCGCCATGCTGACCCGTACAGCTGCCGCGCCCCTGATCGCAGCCTGTTTGCTGACGCTCCTGCTGCGCAAGCGAATTCGCGGTGCCGTGCAATTCGCGGCTACTGCCGCCGTGGTGGCCATTCCGTGGCTGATCTGGTCGGCGATGCAGGTGCAGGATCTCACCTATGGTGGCGTGGCCTATATTGCCTTGAACGCCGTTACCGGTCTGCATGCCAGCGAGAAGGCCGCCGTGATTGGCACCAATTTTCTGTTCCTTCTCAATAGTCCGGCTGTGTTGATGACAGAGATGACGAATATCTGGATCGCCATCGCGATGTTCGTGCTCACCATATGGTGCCTGTTCAGGCGCCGCCAACTGGTGCCCGATCTCTTCCTGTTCCTTTATCTGCTGATGCTCGACCTGTGGGCATGGCCGCCGTTCCGGTTCGTGGCGCCGATTCTGCCTTTGATTCTCTGGGTTGTGTGGCGTGCCGTGCGAACCGTGAAATCGCGTGAATTGGTTGCCGCCAGTGTCACTATTCTTTGCAGTCTGACCCTGTTTTCGACGGTCCGACATCTTCCGGATACATTGCGTTACGGGCAGTTCCTCTCCGGGCCTCAGCCTCCCAACGACTGGAAAGAAATGCAGAAAATGTTCGTTTGGATCCGCGTCAACACCCCTCCCGATGCCGTCATCATGGCCAATCTCGATCCGTTGTTTTACCTCTATACGGGCCGAAAAGCTTTGCGTGGTTTTACGCTCGATCCATTTCGGACTTTCTACACACCGGGCGCTGGACCGGTAACTGCCGCGGAACTTTCCGCGACCCTGCTGAAAGCGCGCGTGACCCATGTCGCCATCTCGCCCGATCTCCAGTTTGGCGAAGCTGCCTCCTATCACAAGGCCGTCGAAGCCATGGAGCGCGGCGGACTGCTGGAACCGGTGGAAGGAACGGGCCTGGGGCGCGGCTACCGGCTCTTGAAGGCGACCGGCGCAACGGCGCTGCGTTAGTGATAAGATTCCGGGAATGAAACTGATCCTGCTTTCTCTGGTTGTTTGTGGCGTGGCTGCCGCGCAGTTGCCGCAGCAGAAAATTTTAACTGTAGAAGTGGCTCAGACCATTGCCCAGGAAGCCATGTTGAAATGCCGCGCCGACGGTTTTAAGGTTACGGTGACAGTAGTGGACGCGGGCAACGCGCTCAAGGCATTCCTCCGTGACGACGGTGCCAGCCTTGGCACCGTGGAAATGGGTCGTCTGAAAACCAATACGGTGATGGCATTCGGACGTCCCTCCGGGCCTCCGGCCAACCTGCCTGCGGGCGCGCCGGTTCCTCCGGCCGTGCTGCCGGGTACGGTCAACGCCATGGGCGGTGTGCCCATCAAAGCAGGCGACCAGTTAATTGGTGCCATTTCTGTGAGCGGCGCGCCCGGCGGGGATAAAGATGCCGCCTGCGCCAATGTGGCACTGGCCAAGGTTGCCGATAAGCTGAGGTAGCCGCCCATTTGCCATCGCGGCGGTCCCCGGCCTGGAGCAAAAATCCCCCACCGCACCATATTCGCTATACTCAAACCAGAACTATAGGGGTACAGGGAGGGACATATGAACAGATCAATCCGCGCGTGCGCGGCGGCTTTTTTGCTGGTTTCCGGCGTTTACGCTCAAACCAGCCGTGGTACGGTAACAGGCCTTATCACCGACCAGAGCGCTTCCGTGGTGGCCAACGCCGCAGTGGAATTGAAGAACGCAACCACGGGCGTGTCGCGCACCACCCAGACCAACGGTGCGGGCCTTTACCGTTTTGACGCGGTCGATCCGGGCGACTACAACGCCACGGTAACGGTCACCGGCTTCAAAGCAGCCCGGACGAATTTATTTACGGTAGCCGCAGCCCAGGTGGCCTCGGTGGACGTGAAACTGGAAGTGGGTTCGCAGACATCTGTAGTGGACGTCACTGCGGAAGCCGCGCTTCTACAGGTGGATTCGCCGGTGCGCAGCAGCACCATCAGCAATAAACAGATCGACGAACTGCCGGTTTCGAACCGGAACGCGGTTTCGCTGGCACTGACGGTTCCGGGTGTTTCCACCAGTCGGTTCGGGGTGGGTGGCGTCGGGTCGTTCTCAGTGAACGGCGCGCGTAACCGGTCGAATAACTTCCTGATCGATGGCACCGAGAACAATGATATTTCGGTGGCCGGTCAGGCGTTCCAGATTACCCTGCCAGATCTTGTGCAGGAAGCCAGCATCCAGACATCCAACTTTGATGCTGAATTCGGTCGCGCCGGCGGAGCGGTGGTCAATGTGATCACACGGTCGGGTGGCAACGCCTTCCACGGGACGGCTTCGTGGCTGCTGGATGTGACCAATGACGACGCCATCACCAACACCCAGGCGCTTGACCCCGCCGTTGCAAAAACGGGGCAGACCGGCACCGGGCAACGAGAACATTTATGCCGGGACTTTTGGCGGGCCGCTGCGGCGCAACAAGACCTTTTTCTTCGGCGGCTTCCAGGATGACCGGCAGCGGTCCAGCGGCACGGTAACCGCCGCTGCTCCCTCAGCTGCGGGCTTTGCAACTTTGAACTCCCTCTTCCCCAGCGGTTCCAATCCACGGGTGGACACTTACCGCCAGGTGCTGGCGGGAACTACCGCCACCGCGCAGTTCAGCAACATTGCGCTGGGGAACGGACGCCCCGACGTGCAGTTCGGCACGGCGACCATTGGCTATGCCAACTTTGCGGAAGACCGGCTGTACTCGGCCAAGGTGGATCACAATTTCAGCGATCGCGACCTCATGTCGGCGCGCTACTCACAGCAGTACAAACCAAACCTGCCTGCCACCGTGAGCTATCCGGGCATGAACACCAGCCAATTCGGCCAGTACAAGAACGTTGTTGCCACGGAGACGCACATGTTCAGCCCGTCGTTCACCAACGAACTGCGGCTGGGTTACAACCGGATCGATCTTTCCTTTCCGCTGGACACCGTCAATCCCCTGGGCAAGACACTGCTGAACTACAGCATTGCGGGTCTGCCCGCAGCCAACGTTACGCAACTGGGCGTGGCCACCAATCTGCCGCAGGGCCGTGTGGCCAACAACTACACGGTTCAGGACACGGTTTCCATTATCCGCGGGCGGCACACCTTCCGCACCGGTCTGGACATTCTGAAGCAGCGCTCGCGCCAGTTTGCCCCGATCAATGAACGCGGTTCGCTTGTTTATCAGGCATCCAACACCACCGTCAACGGCGCTTTGCAGGCCTTCACCGGCTTTGCCAATTTCGTCGACGATTTCAGCGGATCGAACGGTTCGGCCAACCGCGATTTCGGCAACCCCGCCTACTATCCGGCACTTCTGCGCCAGCAGTACTTCTTTACTGACCGGTGGCGCGTGAACAGCGACCTGACGTTGACCCTCGGCGTGCGATATGAAGATTTCGGAACACCCATCAACTCGGTGAAATACCCCGTGTATGGTGGCCTCTTTAACGTGGATCCGAAAACCCTGAATGGTCCGTGGAACACGCCGGGCAAGGTGAATGCCGACAAGAACAACGTCGGCCCGTCGGTCGGTATTGCTTGGTCGCCCTCCAAAACCAGTGACGACCTGTGGGCCCGCCTGCTGGGCGACAAGAAGTCAGTGATCCGTACCGGCTATCAGATCGGTTTCGACTCATTCTTTAACAATCTGGCATCGAATGCGGCGACCTCTTCGCCTAACGTAAAATTCGGTGTCAAAGCCGTTCCCGGCCAACGCCACGGTGCCTCGCGGGCAGGCGGCTCTTTCAGCCAGTTTGCCCATCCCGGGCTTGCTCACGCCCAATACTTCGCAAAGCCTGGTTGTGAAAAACCTGGTGAATCCGTATTACCAGAAATGGTCGTTCGGCATTCAGCGCGAGCTCAAAGGGAATGCACTGCTGGACGTCGCCTATGTGGGCACGAAGGGTACCAAGCTGTTCATGACGGAAGATCTGAACCCGCTGGTTCCGGCGTCGCTACAGATTCTGCCGGCAGGCTATACCCTGGCCTCGCTGATTCAGCAGACCGGTTATAACTCTCTCCGCCTGGATCCTCTGCAGGGTGCGCGCAACATCCGCACCAATGGTGGTTCGTCCAACTATCACGGCCTGCAGACCTCCCTGAAACGCCGCTTTGCCAATAACTTCTCCACCACCGTGGCGTACACATGGGCCAAGGCGATTGACTACGGGAGCGATCCGTTTTCCACCGGCGGGATCAACGTGCTGGCGCTTTCGGCAGTGCCCACCATCTTCGGCGGCCTGCCGCGGGAGAAAGGACTCTCTCTGTTCAACCGCAAACATCGCTATACGATGACAGGCACCTACGAATTGCCGTTTATGAAGAGCCAAAAGGGTCCGCTCGGTCACGTTCTGGGCGGCTGGCAGGTTACGGGTATTTACGTCATTGAATCCGGCGTGCCGTTTACGGTGCTGAACGGCTTCGACGCTGACGGCATCGGCGGCAACAACGACCGTCCGGATGCCAATCCGTTCGGCCAGAAAGGTGTTCGCGCAGTACCCAACGCGACCAGCCCCACCGGCTACATCAATCCCGAAGCCAACAATGCTCCCATTGACCCCCGGAATGCACAGTACATTGTTCTGCCGTCTGGTTCAGGGCGCACTGGCAACGCGGGCCGCAACACGGAACTTACGCCCATTACGAATAACCTCGATACGAACATCTTCAAGACGTTTGTGATTACGGAACGGCTGAAGCTGGAATTTCGCACGGAGATGTATAACACACTGAACCATCCGCAGCTGGGCTCGGCCAGCGTCAGCCCGTTTTCGCCTGGTGCCGGGACACTGTCATCCAATGCCGGTACCGGTCTGGCTGGCCGTTTCCTGAACCCGACGTTCCTGGATGGTGGCGGGCGAGTGATCCGGTACCAACTGAAGCTGCGCTTCTAAAAGAAACTCCCGTGGCGAGGTCTGCTGAAGCCAGCGACCTCGCCATGTGGGGGTTTATGTCGATGTAGGGCTGCACGTCGAGTGAATGGGTTTTCACATACCAGGTGCTGTCGATGAGTTGCGTTGAAAACAGGAACCGTTCCTTAACAGCTTTGACGATTTCCCGTTTTTCCGCACCGGCCCCGACAAGGCCGGGCGCGCGGAAGGTGTAGCCTTGTTTCATCCGTTGCCAGCCTGTCATCGGCGCTGAAGTCAGCCTTCCGGGCTGCGCCAAGGGCCACTCCGGTGAGGCCCTGGTTGTGGCAGGAGGTGCAGCCGGACTCCCTCGTAAAAGTCAGGTAGCCGCGCTTTACCGCGGCGCGCGGCGTCGGCTGTGTATTTCGCACCGGCCTGAGGAGGGCTTCCACAACCGGTGTCTCGCCGTAGAGTTTGGCGAGGTGGAGAGGCGTCCAGCCATCGGTGTTTTTCGCGTTGACATCGGCACCGCCCTGCATGGGCCCCTGCATCTTTGCGACAGCGGGCGCGGCCCAAAGGAGTGTGGCGACGTCGGCGTCGTTGTGCTGGTTGGCGTCGCCGTAGTGCGCCGCATACATCAACGGATTAGAACCTTCGGGGCCCCGGGGTTTCACCAGCTCAGAGGTAACCTGTACGGGCCGGCCAGCGCGCAAGGGTGGGATTGATTTAATCAGCCAGTTCTTCCGGCCACTGGGCACCGCCCTCAATCCAGGCTTTGATGACTGCGACTTCTTCGCTCTTCAGAGGCCCCGCGGGCGGCAGGCGCGGCGAAGGGAAATGGCGAGCAGGAAAAACAACGCGGGGCGTATCGACACGTGCCCCCCGTTTATCAGGTCAGACGGGCACGACTACGTCGTAGCCCTTAAGAATCTCATCCACCAGGAAAAGATCGGTCAACAGTGCCCGCAGGTGAATCGACGCATTCAGGTTATCGATCAATTGCGAACTGATGTGCGGTTGCGCCAGAACCAGATTTACGGCCGCAAGTGAGGCAGCAGCGTCGGCGGCCAGCACTTCGCCCCAGGCAACGTACCGCTCCGCTGGCTGCAGGGCAGATTCTCCCATGGCAGTGGTGTAGCAGAGCGCCATACCGTTAATGGCGTCAGCGGCTTTGGACAGAAGGCGATGGAGCCGTTCGCCGGAATCTGACGCAGTGTGGGTGGGAACACCCTGCGCCGCGTAGGCCAACATAAACTCGTAGCATTCCTCAACCGCGTCGCAGCGGGCTTTCAAATCGTCAAACATGGAGTGGAGAGCGACCTAATCGCCCATGCCGGGGGCGCGGGTTTCTTCGGCACCAATCTTCCAGCGCTCGGGATCGTGGTGCGCCAGATAGTGCTCTTTAGTGATGGTTCCAAACACCATAGACCGTGAAATCGCCAGCTTTTCCGGACGGAGCGCGAAGTAGACGTGCGACATGATGAGTGCGATGAGGCCGACGCCAGCCAGGCCGTGCAGGACGTACATCAGCCCCCACGTCATATCGGCGAAAAGATAGGGGTTGCGGGTGAGGAACGGCGTGCGGACGCGGAAGATCATGAAGCCACCGGTGATGGCAACCGACAGGCCGGTCAACACGATGATCATGTGATACATCTTGTTTTCAAACGGATACTTGGCGAAGCGGCGGGGCAAGGGGGCTTCCTGACCCTGCATCAGTTTGGCGCGGTTCTTCGCATCCTGAATATCAATCTTATCGGGCCAAATGGACCAGAAGTCCATAAAGAACGAGGCGTGGATGATATGGAAGAGGATGGACACGATGAGGGCCAGACCGGCAATCCAGTGAATGGGTACCCAATCGAACTTCACACCCACTCTGGGCAGGAACGCGGTGAACAGGAGTGTCAGCATGGAAGCTGCCTGAACAAAATGGAACAGGCGGGCGGTGAGCGAATGCCGCTTCACCATTCCCGGAACTTTATCGGCGACGTTCTTCGGCGTGTGACCGGCGAACTCTTCTTCCTTCGTAAAACGAGCCCAAATGGCATGACCCACCAGGAACGCAAGGCCCGCGATGGCAAATACCCATATCAGCGACCAGCCGATATGGATGGGTACATCCTGCCCCCACGGGCTCTTGGCGAACTGAATGATTCCCACGTTTAGGCCTCCACGACTCCACGAATAGCGCGCTTCACGAGATTCCGAACCAGCGGAACCTTGTAGCCGTTGTAACGAAGCGTTTCCGCTCCCTGCACAGCCAGTTCGCCGGCCATCTTTGCGGTCTCTTCATTGGCGGGCTTGCCGGTGACGGCAGCCTCCACCGCAGTGAGGCGATGGGGCGTGGCGGCTACGCCGTTGACCACCATGCGAATCCGTTCAATGGTGCCGTTGTTGACAACCTTAACGCAGGCGATGTTGACCAGCGGGAAGTCCCAAACCGGGCGGTCGCGAATTTTTTCGAAGTAATGCTGCGCACCGGCCCACGTTTTGGGAACACGAATGGCGGTGAGAAGATCGCCGGGTTCCAGAACGTTCATGCGGGTGATTTCAATGGCGGGGCCAACAAAGTAATCCTGGGCCTTGATGACCCGTTCGCCCTTCGAATTGCGAATGACCATTTCAGCGTCGAGCGCAATGAAGGCGGGGGCGGAATCGGAGGGGCTGACGGCCACGCAACGGCTGGCGTCGAAGATGGCGTGTTCCCGGTTGATGGCGGTGGGCGTATCGGCGAAGCAGATATTGCCACCGGCGCGATAACAGGGGAAACCGGCGCGGTAATACCAGCAACGCGCGTCCTGCGAGACGTTGCCACCGATGGTGCCCTGATTGCGGATTTGCGGAGAGGCGGCGGATTCTGCTGCCTGGGTGAGGATCTTGAACTTATCTTTCACCACCGGGTGGCGAACCACGTCGGTGAGGGTGGTCATGGCACCGATTTCGATACCACCATCCACTTCCTTCACGCCAACCAGTTCCTTGACCTGGCTAAGGTCCACCAGCACCTTGGGGCGCTTGATGCGGTCTTTCAGCCAATCGAAGGAATCGAGGCCGCCGGCCATGACCCAGGCATCGGAGCCGTGGTCGGAGAGCAGCTTCACAGCGTCGGCGGACGAGGCCGGCTGGAAGAGCTCGAAGGCGGGCATGATGTCGCGAATAATTGCCATATGCTTTCTCCTGGTCTCTTTCTTTAGATATGCGCCGTAAAGCTCTCTTGCACCGGCTTGCCGTGTTCGAGAGAAGTGAGAATGGTATCCGACATCACCGGCGCGCGGCGGAACATATCATCTCCAAGCGCATCCGAGAGTGCATTGATAATTGCCATCATGCCGCCACCCACCGGGGGTTCGCCGATACCGCGGGCACCCACCGGGCTTTCCGGGTCTGGTATATCGAGAGCCGCCCACTCAAAATTATCCGGAGCATCCAGAATGGTGGGTGGCTTGTTGTGGTGGAAGCGCTTGGCGAGCGGTGTACCCAGATGCTGGTCGTAGACCGTTTTCTGGCCGATGGCGTGGGCGATGCCGAGCATGGAGCGGCCCAGAATCTGGCCACCCAGCGCGCGGGGATGAATGACGGTGCCGACGTCGGCAACGGCGAGGAAGTCTGTGATGTTGTAGATACCGGTTTCGGTATCAACTTCGACTTCGGCGAAAGCCGCGACATAAGAGAAGTTCTGACCGTCTTGCGGGAAAGTGTCTTTGGCAACCGCCATGAGACCCTGACCCGCCAGGTTTTTGGCGGAAGTCGCAGTCATGCGGTTGATTTCCTTGGGCAGTTCGTGGCCATCGTACTTACCACCCAGGCGCAGCGCATGGGTGGCGGCTTCGGCGAAGGTCATTACAGAACCGCCACCTTTATGGATGACGTGACCGTTGGCGGTGTCGTAGCTATCGGGCGAGCCACCCTTGACGCTGGCTGCGATTTCCTGCAGCTTGCGTTTGCCATCCATACCGGCGGCATAGGCGGCGCGGGTCATGGCGTGAGTGGTCTGGCTGCCACCGGAAGCGGCGCTCCAGGGGAGATTCTTGGAAGAAGCGCCCCAACTGATGACCACGTCTTCCCAGGGCATTCCGATCACTTCGGCGGCGACGCGCTGGGAATCCGAGAAGTTTTCCGTGCCCAGGTTACCGATACCAGACTGGATGTACATCTTGCCATCCGGCTTGATGATGAAGAGGCCGTCAAAACCGCGGGAACCGGCAACAAAGGTACTGCTGGAAACGCCGATACCGCGAACTTTGGTGCCCTTTTTATGGGCCAGACCAGTGGTCGCCTGGCGCTCATCCCACTTGAAGGCTTCCGCACCATGCGTGAGCGCCTCATTCAGGAAACAGCTGGTGCAATAGGGGCGCTTGCCACGGACGGGAGGTCCAAATTCGGCTTTTCCCGTAGGAGCGTTGATCTGGCGAATCGCCACCTGGCTGATGCCCAGCTTGCGGGCGGCCTTGGCGAGTACCGGTTCCATCAACGCGATACCCTGCATGCCGCCCGGAGCGGATTGCGAAGTACGCGGCGGCGTGTTGGTGAGAACTGCGATACCGCGCCAGCGCATGGCGGGCGGTTGATACAACATGGAGACCGTGCGACCGGTCATGCCCATATCGCCCTGTTGATCGTAGGGACCGTTATCCATCACAGCATACATATCCACGCCCATGATGCGACCGGCTTTATCGAAACCGACCTTCATACGACCGCTGACGGCGGGACGGAGCTTGCCGATCATGGTCTCTTCTTCGCGTGAGATGCGCATCTGCACCGGAGCCCCGGCGCGCTTGGAAAGAATGATCGGGATAATGCACTGAATACTGGCAGCGATTTTGCTGCCGAAGCCGCCACCGGTGTATTCGCTGATGAAGACGATGTCGTCTATCGTCATCTTTTCAAATTCGCCGCCCTTGACGCCGAAGTTGAGCCAGCGGGCGAGGGCGGGCATGGTTTGCGCCTGGCTCTGAGTCCCGGTGTGCAGGAAAATCTTACCGTTTTCCCAATAAGCCATGGAGGTGCGGGTTTCCAGGCAGTGATGGTTGGTATTGGGGGTGGTGAAGGTCTCGTCGAGAACGAGGGCGGCACCCTTGAGGCCCGCTTCCCAATCGCCATAGGCCCATTCGTCGGTGGGCTTGCCCATGGGCATCTTGCCCTCGTCAAAGCCCTTGAAATCTTCTTCGGTCCACTTGAGCGGCACCACGTCGAGTGCGGGAGGTCCGGCAGCGCGACCGCCACCAGGAGCCTTGCCATCCGCTTTGCCATCGGCTTTCTTGGCGTCGGCCGGCGGGGCGGGAGGAACGGGGCGCATCCAGACGTTGCCATCCACGCGGGCATTGGGGCCACCGGGACGGAGACTAACGAAAGGATCCACCGTAAACGGCAGCGGTTCCCAGGTGATCTTGATGCTTTCAATCGCTTCGACGGCGGTTAACTCGTCAATGGCGGCGACGGCCAGAATGGGTTCACCGGCATAGACCGGCTCCATTGCCAGACCGCGTTCAGCACGCTTGTTGGCCTTGATGATTACACCAAGGTCGGTCATGGAATCGGCAGGGGCTGGCAGATCGTCCATCGTAATGATGGCTTTGACGCCGGGCATAGCCTTGGCCGCCGACATGTCAATACTCTTCACGCGGGCGTGCGGATAGGGACTGCACAGCAGGCGGGCAAACAGCATGCCCTCCTTGCGGTAGTCTTCCGCGTATTTCGCCTTACCGGTGACCTTGGCGATCATATCCGGTGTGGTGTAGTTCTGGCCCACCAGCCTGTTCCTGGCTGGAGGGGTTTTAGCTGTGACAACAGCCCTCATTGATACTGGCGACTTCGGTCCGATCGTGCTATCCGGCATGGTTTCCTCCCCGGGTCAATTCGGCGCCCCTCGAAAGGGCGGTGAGAATTTTTTCATAATCCTGGCAGCGGCAGAGATTGCCGGAGATGCCATGAGCGAGTTCAGAGCGCGTGGGATTCGGGTTGGTCTTCAGGAAGCCGGTAGTGGCCATGATGAAGCCTGGCATACAGAAAGCGCACTGGAAACCCTGTTCTTCCACAACCGCCTGCTGGATGGGATGGAGAGTGCCATCCGCCGCGGCCAGACCTTCGATTGTGGTGATTTTTTTGCCGCGCGTGGTGTGGGTCAACACCGAGCAGGAATAATGAGGCACATCATCAATGAGAACCGTGCACGCGCCGCATTCGGAGCGGTCGCAACCGATTTTGGTGCCGGTTAGATTGAGCTTGTATCGGAGAGTGTAAGCCAGAGTTTCCTGCTTCATCACGTCTACGGGACGCTGCTGGCCGTTGATATCGAGTGTGATAAGGCGCTCGACGGAACCGGGCGCAGCGAAAACGCGTGCGATGGGGCCGCGGAGCAGGTAGCCAGTGGAAGAGACAGCGCCACCGGCGATGACTCCTTTAATAACGTCGCGTCGTGTTAACCCGCCGGGATGTTGAACGTCTGCCATGAATCACCTCGCTGGACCAGCAACAAATACTGAAAATGAGAGTCGATTCGATTATATGCCTAAGTCAAGGGCGGTGTCGAGAGGGAGTTTCGGGTATTTTGAAAGCGAGCTGCGGGGAATGGCCGCCGATGAAGGCGGATAGGAGCAGAATCAGGGGGATTCGGCGGGCAGTGTTCATGTGTCGAATCGAAAAAACCAACCCACCGCTCGCCTTTTCTTCGCCTTTCATCGACCGCGTGGTGTGATTGGAGTTGTTTCCCTCCTTGCCGATTTGAGAAATATCATGTATTTGCGGAAATCGGGGTGTAGCGGGCAGGTGGAATCGGGTTGCCTTTGGCGGAAAGGCATTCTGCGCAAGGGGTTGGAGGTGGTCAGGATTTATTTGCGCGGGATGTCACCGGGTCTTGGCGTCTGACGAAAACGAGTCTCCGGGACATGGGACGTTGCCGGGAGGCTGTTTTCTGCTTTCGCGGAGCGCGGACACCACCGTGTCCAGCGGGTTTGGCGGAGGTGCTTTCGAGCCAGACAGGCCGCCCGGTACCGGACTCAACTCATCTGAACGGGATGTCTAGCGTAAGCCTGAAATGGACGCCCGACGACACCGCTGTCAGCGATTCCGAACGCGACTGCTCCTGCTTTGTACACAGCTCTTGAGGAGCAACTATTCTTAAGGCTGGAAAACCCGAAGTCGCCGGTTTCCGCCCCGTAATCACGGCACATGTTGGTAGAGATATTTCTGGAAGCCTGCGAAAAGATGGCCGATCTCTTCCGGTCGGCCCAGGTCCGCGAACGCGTCCGCAATCGCATTCCGATACTTCAACTTCAGAAGCGGCGTCAGCTTTGCCCGGTCCAGTTCTTCCACACCCTCATTCACGTAATGGGAGAGAACAAATTCGAGAAACGCCTGCTGTTTACTGTTGAAACGCGCGCCGATCTCCGCTCTGGCTCCAATTGCCCGTTCTTCCCGCGTGAGGGGCGGCAGGGCGTAAGCCACATGGGCCAGCACGTCGAAAAGGTCGCTCTTCTCAGCTTCGATTACTTTCTGCATTTCGGCCATCTGGTCGTAGCCGATGCCCTTCTCCGCTAAACCTTCCAGCAGCTTCGTACGTGTGTCGGGGTCACTCCAAAGCGCCCGCAATTCGTCTTCATCTTTGAAGAACTCCGGAAGTTTCCCAAACAGTAATTCCATAAACTGCTGAGACGACATCGGCTTCCCGTCCGGATGCCAGAAGCTGGTCATCATCATGTGCTGGATAGCGCGCTCCTTCCCGTCCGCCAGCTTTACTTTTATCTTCGTGGGGCGCGGCCCGGGTGGACCCGGTGGCAAAGGTGGATCGACAGGTTCGGGGATCGGCTTCGGGGGGTTCTGAGGACCAGGCGGGTCTGGTTCCACCGGCTCCCCATCCCATTCCGGATCGTTGAAGTGGTGGTAGGCCTTCACGAAGTCGTAAATCGTGAAGAAGTCTTTTCCGTCGTACAGGCGGGTACCCCGTCCGATGATCTGCTTGAATTCGATCATGGAATTTACGGGTCGCATCAACACGATATTTCGCACGTTGCGGGCATCGACGCCCGTGGAAAGCTTTTGCGAAGTTGTGAGAACCGTGGGGATGGACTTCTCGTTGTCCTGGAAATCGCGGAGATGCTGGTCCCCCAGTGCGCCATCGTTGGCGGTCACACGCTGGCAGTAATTGGGGTCGTTGCTGGTCTTGAACTGGTTCACCAGATCCCGCACGGCCAGCGCGTGGTCCTGGGTGGCGCAAAAAACCAGGGTTTTCTCTTTCTGGTTCATTTGGTCCAGAAAGACTTTGACGCGGTGTGCTTCCCGCTCCTTAATCTCGATGATTTTGTTGAAATCGGATTCGACGTAGCGGCGACCACTTTCCACTTCGCCTTCCATGAGCTTGTCGTCGGGTGCGTAGATGTACTCGTCGAGGGTGGTAGCGATCTGCTTCACCTTGAATGGCGTCAGGAACCCGTCGTTGATACCGTCTTTGAGCGAATAAATGTAAACCGGTTCCCCGAAATAGGCATAGGTGTCTACGTTGTCCCGCCGCTTCGGCGTTGCCGTCAATCCAAGCTGCACCGCGGGCGCGAACCAGGTCAGAATATCGCGCCAGGTGCTTTCGTCATTGGCTCCGCCGCGATGGCACTCGTCGATTACGATGAAATCGAAGAAGTCCGGCGGATATTCCCCGAAGTACGGCGACGGTGTTCCGTCCCCAGGCGCATTGAGTATGGCTGGTCCGCTCAGGAAGGTCTGAAAGATGGTAAAGAAAAGACTGGCGTTCTTTGGTACCTTGCCCTTCTTCTTAATGTCTTCCGGGGCAATCCGAACCATGGCGTCCTCAGGGAACGGACTGAAGGCATTGTAGGCCTGGTCGGCGAGAATATTGCGATCCGCCAGGAACAGGATGCGCGGGCGGCGCGATGGTTCCCGGGTCAGATTCCAGCGACTTTGGAAAAGCTTCCATGCGATCTGAAATGCGATGAAGGTCTTGCCGGTGCCAGTAGCCAGTGTGAGAAGAATACGTTGTCGGTCTGCTGCGACGGCTTCCAGTACTCGTGTGATCGCGATGTCCTGGTAGTATCGGCCCTGGAAATACCCGCCCTTGTCTTCGAACGGCACGGCAGCGAAGCGGTCGCGCCATGCGTTTTGCCGGGCGAACGTAAACGCCCAAAGCTCTTGCGGCGACGGCCAGGTGCCCACCTCGCTCTCGGCCCCCGTCTCCATGTCAACCGAGTAAATCCCCTGCCCATTGCTCGAATATGCCGACCGAACCGCCAGTTTCCCGGCGTAATTTTTCGCCTGCGCCACGCCTGCCGTCAGCGGTTCGTCCCACGCCTTGGCCTCCACCACGGCCAGCTTCGTATTTCGATAGACCAGAACGTAATCGGCGGTGAGCGACTTGCCGCGCTTCCCATGGCCCTCAATCCGCCCCGGCGCAATCGGGTACTCCCGATGCACACGACTCCCCTCCACCACGCCCCAGCCCGCCGCTTTTAACGCGGGGTCGATATGCTCGGCTCTGGTTTCGGCTTCGTTCATGGGTGTCAGCCTGTGGGCCGGGATTTTGTGGGCCTTCGCGCCTTCGCCTTGCGCAGCTTCTTCACTTCGCCCTCCAGTTCCTGCAACGCTTCCCCCCTCACAGGGCCACCGGCGGCCATCTCCGCCTCCGCCGCTGCTTCCAGACTAGCCCGTCGGCGCTCCGCGAATTCCTCGTATTCCTGCGCTGCCTTCTTCTCCGCTTCCTCCCGGCTCATCCGCCCCGCATTCGGCAGCACGGCGCGCTCGTTAAACCGCAGAAAATCGTCCAGCCGCGTCTGCCAGTCCTGCAGGAATATCTGCTTCCGCCGCCGCGCCTGATCTTCCGCGAAATCGAGGAACATAACAACAATTCGGTTCAGTTCCGCAATCTCCGCCTCATGCAGGTAGTTCTTCGCTACCGCCACATCGCCCTTCCGCACGGCCGACCCCTTCCACGTCGTCAGCCCCATGTTGGCCTGCTGCGCGTCGGCCCTCGCCGTGATCAGTTCCGGAGCCGTCATCCCCGTGGCGGCGAAATGCAGCTTATTTTGCATGGTCTGGAAAACCCGCTGCGTATCCGCTTCCGCCGGCGCGTAGTCGGCTGCCAGTGCCAGAATCTCCCGCACCCGCAGATACATCCGCCTCTCGCTGGCCCGGATATCACGGATCCGTTCCACCAGTTCATCGAAGTAGTCCGGCTGCCCGGGGCCGGGTGGGTTCTTCAGCCGCTCGTCGTCCAGCGTGAAGCCTTTGACCAGGTATTCCGTCAATCGCGCCGTCGCCCACTGCCGGAACTGCACCCCGCGCGCACTCCGGACCCGGTAGCCCACCGCCAAAATCGCCGACAGACTGTAATGGAGCAGGCTTCGCGCGATCTCCCGCCCTCCCTCTATTCGAACTTGTAAGTAATCCTTACAAGTTGCCGCTTCCTCCAGCTCTCCATCCGCGAAAATGGACTTCAGGTGCAAGGTGACGTTCTGCGGCGTCGTTTGGAATAGTTCCGCCATCTGGGCCTGCGTCAGCCAAAGCGTCTGTCCGTCGAAACGGCATTGGACGCGCGTCTGTCCGTCCTCGGTCTGGTAGAGGATCAGGCTCGATTCTGGTGGGGTTTGGTCCGGCATCTGAGTTAGAGCGCTCCGGTGAAGGCCTGGTGCAATAAAGATTGTTTTAGCGCGTCGAGAGCGGTGAGTGTTTGGCGATAAATAGCGTCAAGCCGTTTGGTCTTGCCGAGCAATGAATCCAAAGTCGAAACAATGTTTTGCTGCGCTGCAAGGCTCGGCAAAGAGATCACTAAATCGCCGATCATCCCTAGCTTTAGGAATTTGGTTCCTGCTCCTACAGATTGTGCCTTGAAGGCCTTTAGGTTTTTCAGCAACTGGAAGTAAAGAAATCGACATAGAAGGGCTTCGCTTTCCTTGACTGTTATTATGTACGTCCGCTGGTATGCGTTGAACTTACCCTGGAAATGCTTCACGTTGAAATCGCCAACCGCATTGTTGCCAGCTAACAAGATGGCTTCGCAATCGAACGCATAATTGTCGATTGCATACACCTCACGAGAACAGGTGAAAAACGGGTACTTTCCGCCCTCTACTGCCGCATTTGCATCAAGTTTCCCGGTCCTGATCTTAACCAAACCGCCAAGCGTGGATTTCGGCGCGTTGATACCATGCAAGTGACTTTCAAATAATTCCCGGACTCCTAGCAGATTCTTTTCGGCGTTGGCCTTGGCCGCCGCGATGCCCTCAAACGCCTCATCGAGGATGCCGACGATCCGCTGCTGCTCTGAAAGGCGCGAGACGGGTATTGACACCCTACCCAGGTTGCCTCTGCTGATCCTGCTCCGCGTCGTGCCTGTTGTTTCGGCCGCAACCGCTCTGTAATAAAGATTCGATTGCGAGTAGTACACGAAGAACTCGGGGACAAGCTCGGTCGGATCAAATCGGCATATAGTGCAGTCCACGGCGGTAATCATTTTTTCGCCGGTATTTGGCACAAGGCAGCTTCGGCCAACGGGATCGGGTAACCGCGAGATCAGACAATCGCCTTCAACTACCTCCGTACATCGCAGTCGATCAAACGTTGAGTCCGAAATGTAGCGCGCACGCTCACTGCGATCTTTAAAAGTTCCCTCGCCAATATTTCCCGTCTGCAGTAGGCGTACTCCATCTGACGATTGATCCTTGCTCTCGATCCAATCACCATCGGCCATTGATGTGCAGACTTCGGCCAGCGTCCGTCGCGCCCGCTCTCCTGTCACAGCAGGCCCCGAATAGTGTCCAGTACATCTCTGCTCTCCGCATCCAGCACCGCAATCTCATCCAGAATCTCCTGCGGCGTCCGATGCTTCACTTCCTCCTGCCCGTTCGGATTCTTGACCGATAAATCAAACGTCGCCTGGTCGACGGTGTCCGCATCGACGCTCCAGCTCTTCCCCGAATCCGCCCCCGTCTTCTGCAACTCCACAAACTCCGCCAAATCCTGATCGTTCAGCGGATTCGTCTTCCCCATGTTGCGGCCCGGGTCCAATTGGTAATACCAGATCTTCCGCGTCGGGGCGCGCCCTTCTCGAAAAACAGCACCACCGTCTTCACGCCTGCGCCCAGGAACGTACCGCCCGGGCAATCCAGCACCGTATGCAGATTGCAGCTTTCGAGTAAAAGCTTCCGCAGGCTCACCGACGCATTGTCCGTATTCGAAAGGAACGTGTTCTTGATCACCACGGCTCCGCGCCCGCCCGCCTTCAGAATCCTGATGAAGTGCTGCAGGAACAGAAACGCCGTCTCGCCCGTGCGGATCGGGAAGTTCTGCTGCACTTCCTTTCGCTCCTTGCCCCCGAATGGTGGATTGGCCAGCACCACGTCGTAACGGTCCTTCTCCTGAATGTCCGCCAGGTTCTCCGTCAGCGTGTTCGTGTGAATCACGTTGGGCGTCTCAATCCCGTGCAGAATCATGTTCATGATCGCGATCACGTACGCCAGCGACTTCTTTTCCTTCCCGTAGAACGTCCGCGTCTGGAGCGTTTCGAGGTCCGTCGTCGTCAGCCCCGGCTTGCCCTTCATGTAGTCGAACGACTCGCATAAAAAGCCTGCCGACCCGCACGCGCCATCATAAATTCTCTCGCCGATCTGCGGCTTCACCACCTGCACCATGGCGCGGATCAGCGGGCGCGGCGTGTAGTATTCGCCGCCATTGCGCCCTGCGTTTCCCATGTTGCGGATCTTGGCTTCGTAGAGGTGCGAAAGCTCGTGCTTTTCCGTCTGCGAGCGGAAGTGCAGTTCGTCGATGTGGTCGATGATCTCGCGGAGGTTGTAGCCGCTCGAAATCCTGTTCTTGATCTCACCGAAGATTTCGCCGATCTTGTATTCGATGGTGTCCGGCCCCGTCGCCCGCTGCCTGAAGCCGTGCAGGTAAGGGAAGAGCTTGAGGTTGACGAAGTCGCGCAGGTCGTCGCCGGTCTGGGCCTTATTGTGGTCAATCCTGCCGTCCGCACCCCTGGGAGCGGCCCAGGAGCCCCAGCGGTACGGCGGATCGAGGATAAACGCGTAGGGCTTGCCGTGGAGGGCGGCTTCGTCGGCCTTGTCCTGCTCCAGGTCGTCAAGGTATTTCAGGAAGAGCAGCCAGGATGTCTGCTCGGTGTAGTCCAGTTCTGTCGTGCAGCCTGCCTCTTTCCAGAGGACGTCGTCAATGTTTTTGAAGGCCTGTTCGAACATTCGTTATGGTAGCTTTCGCGCCAGTGGAAGAAAGGGTGTGTCCCAGGCTCCGTTTCAGTAGAGCATAGAGGGCGTGACTGGAGATTCAGCCCTCGCTGCGTGGGGACCTCCTCGTCGCGGCGTTACGTAATTCGGAAAAGTTCCGTCGGCACTTTTGTCCAGGGTGAAGAGGGGGTCCGGGTCCTTGGGATAGCACCGACATCCAGTGTTTGGCATCTTCGTTATTGCTGGCCCACAGGCCCAGTACCGACTTCTGACCTTCCACGTTGATGCCGATCGCCGTGTAGACGGCCCGGTTCTCGACCTTGCCCTCGTGCCGCATTTTCACCATCAGCGCGTCCAGACAGACGATCGGGTATCGATGACTTTTCGTCTGGCCCAACGACAACTGAAGTAAGGGGGCCAGCCTCTGAGACCTTGAGATCCCCACCCTGCGTCGTGACAACCGTAACGTGCCGTTCAATGGTTTGGGTCTTCGCCACAACGTCGTGTATTGCCAGAACGGCCCCGTCAGGGAGTCTAAAGAGCTTAATCCGGACGATGCCAAATGCATAGCGCAACGAGTGGTGCATCAGGTAGTTCGCAGGGCTTGCCATGTCCTCACGCACTCCGTCGCCAGGTATAAGGAGCAGGAACTTCCCTTCGCGCATGCTGCGCGACACCCGGTCAACACATTCCATCTCGTCCGGGGGATTGGGGACGTTGTTTTTGACGATCTCGTATAGAGGATTCTCATCCCAGTGTTCTGTCTTCCTCAGTCTACGGATTTCTGCATTCAGAGCGTCGTACCTCAGACCGGCGAACAGCCTGGCGTACTCGAGGATCTGGACCACGACCTTGCGCCTCGACTCCTCATTTTTCCACAGCTTGACCTCAACGAGCACCGGATAGCCGGTAGGCGTGACGTACAAGTTGTCGAGCGCAAGGGGCGCTAGTTGCAGTTCACGCACCACCGGAATGATGTCCGCAAAACACGGCTCAACCTCCCCCGCGGGAACCAGGACTGGATTCTACTGGATTGGTTCCTGAAGCCAATCCTCGTCGAACTCCGTTTTGTCCAGTCGAACCTGTTCCAACCGCACCGTGGACTGTCCCTCGGTTGCGAACTTCTGAATCAGCACTGGCTTGAGCGGCATATGTAGGGTGAAGTGAGCCTATCACGAGGCGGTGAAGTTGCCGGAAGTGTGAGATGGACCAAGGTGGACCCCAAAGCCCGGACAATTTTTTGGGGCTCGTTCCGAACGGTGCGGCGGGGTAATCGGGAGGCGGCCCGAAGGCCGCCATCCATTGCGGTTTTGAATCGGCGCTCGGGTCGCATCCCTGCGTTGCGCTACTATTTAGCGCTCAGCGCTGAAGTCGGTACATGATCTCCCACACGTCATGCAGAGCACCTGAATATGAAGCTCCGCGACTTCCGTGGTAAGCAGCAGCCTCATTCTTGAAGTTGCTCCAGTCCTGTTCCTCCGCCAATTCTACAAGGATCGGCACCCACACCTTTTTGGCGACCACAAGCCTGTATCGGTAATCCAAATCTGGCAGGGTTGTGATCTCCGTGTCAGTTAACACGGGAAATCGATCCTTGAGATTCCGAAGATGATCTTCGCAACGCGCACGGATCATAACGGTATCTCTGTCGGGAGACCCATCCGACTTGCTGGCGCAGGCAATTGAATAAAATCCGTACTTCAAGAACAGCCACATCGCTTTCCCCCGTCTTTCCGCTTGCTGATTCCGACTTCCTGTACGGCCCGCCAAAAAACCGGATGAATTTCTCTGACGACAACTCCGGCTCTCCGCTTTAGACGGTGGCCGACCAGTGGACTTCCATTCCCGGCACTGTAGTCGACGCAAACGGTACTGGCGGGTCGCCGCACCAGCTCACCAACCGCGCGAAGAGACCTGTCTTCCTCCGGCGAAATCCTGAACGACACCTCGCACCTTTTCCTCATCCGGACTATCCACGAGAACGGGATCAAACCGGCCGGGCGTCACTTCCTGGCTGGCGTGTTGTATTCGGCTTCGGTGATCTCGTTCAGCCATTCGGTCTTGCCGCGCTGCACGTTGAACTGGGTGCCACCCTCCTTCGGTGACGCGCCCTGCCAGTGCTGCACTCCGGGCGGGACATACGTGGTCTCGCCCGTGTGCAGTTCGATCACCGGCCCGCCTTTCAGCTGGGACCGGCAAACGCCCTCTTCGCACAGGATCATCTGACCCATCTCGTGGAAATGCCACCGGGTATGCGCGCCTGGTTCAAAGCGAAAATGAGCGAACGTGCCCACCGAGTTCTCTTTCACCACATAGATGGTGCCGGTGAAGTTAGGGTTGGTGAGAACCTCGCGCGCCTGGGCCGCGAGAAAGGGCAAGCCGACGATTCCGAGAACAGCGGTTGGCCAGAAATATGCTGCGGGACGTCCGGTGAGCAGGCTGCGAATCATTCTGTTTATGACCTCTCGCTTATTATCACCTTTCGCGAAGGGCCATAATGGGTCCACGTTTGAGGAGACCAGAAGAATGAAACACATCATCGCAAAACTGCTGCAGGATTTCGAGAGCGGCTTCATGAACCGCCGGCAACTGATTGAGAATCTGGCTATCGCCGGAAGCGCCGCGATGGCTCTGGCCGGTTCAGCCGAGGCCCAGGCCACCGGCGCAGGTGCCGTGCCAAAAGGATCTGCGTTCAAGACCATCGAGCTGGATCATATCTCTTATCAGGTGAACGACTACCGTGCGACGCGCGACTTCTATGCCGACTTGATGGGCATGGAAGTGAAAAATGACAACGGGAAGACGCAGTGCGAGCTGTGGTTTGGGAACAACATGTTGCTGGCGCGGAATAAGTTCCGCCCGCAGGAAGCTACGGCGACCCCTTCTGCCCCGGCGGCGGGCGCTGGCGGGCGTGGATCCCGAAAGCCGGCTACTTCTCTGGTGGACCATCTCTCTTACCGCATCTATAGCTGGGATACGGATCAGGTGAAGGACGAACTAATGCGGCGGAAACTACTGACTGACACTTCGCGGCCGGATACGAATGGCGGACCGAATTACTCCAGCTTCCATGTGGACGATCCCGATGGGTTCAACCTGCAGATCAGCGGCTGGGCCGGGCCGAACGATTCGATCAACAAGAAGAAGGGTTAGGTTTCATAGCGCATTTCATGGCAGTGCGAAGATATACAACGCTTGGCCATTCTGGGGGAATTTAATTTCTGGCGCCAGTGCCGTGGGAGCGGCGCGGGGGCTGCCCCCACCCAGACCGGCCATCACGGCGATGTATTGTTTTCCGTCGATGCTGTAAGTCACCGGGAAGCCCTGGGCCGAAGTGCCAAGACGGGTTTCCCAGAGCATCTTACCGGTGGTTGCATCCAGAATATGGACGTAACGGTTTACGTCGCCAACCAGCACCCAGCCACCGGCGGTGGAAAGAGCCGCAGTGAGGAACGGCCCCCGCTGCTCGTACTTCCAGACCTCATTCATGGTCTTGACGTCGTAGGCTGCGAGCTTGCCCATATTGCCATTGCTACCGGGCATGGGGGCGAAGGTGCGGTCGGCACCGATGCCGCCACCGGAACCGGAGAAATCCACCTGACGCGCGGTGAAATTCATGCACGACTGGCTCAGGGGTGCAATCAGCAGGCCGGAAGGCTGGTAGTAACTCATGGCCTGCCAGTTGTGCCCGCCTTCTGTGGAAGGGCAGACGTTGACGGCTTTGCCGATCTGCATTTCCAGCAGGTCGGTTCGATACTTCGGCGTTCCGGTCGCGTTGTCGAAAGACTCCCAAACGTTTTGATACAGCATCTGTTTGCCAGCCAAAAATTTGCCGGTACGCCGGTCGAGCTTCCAGAGCATTCCGGTCTTGCCGGCATTCAGGGACACTTTCTGATCACCAATATCGATAAGGACTCGCTCGAAGACTTCATCCAGATCAAAGGATTCGCCGGGGATGTGCTGAAAGTGCCAATTGAGCTTGCCGGTATCGGGATTGAGAGCGACGGTGGAATTGGCGTAGAGAGTCTTGTCGTAAGGCGTGGTGTGACGGCTTAAAAAGTTCCAGGGTTTGGACTGTGCAACGCCCCAGTAAGTGAGATTGAGATCGGGATCATAACTGCCGGCGATCCAGGTTTCGGCACCTGCGCGGTTATTCATGGGCAGAGAATTCCAGGTTTCACTGCCAGGCTGGCCTTCGCGGGGAATGGTGTAGAAGCGCCAGACCTGCTTACCGGTATGGATGTCGTAGGCGGAGATATAGCAACCTTCGCCATCGAAACGGTCGCAACCGGTAAGTCCGGTGAGAACCTTGTCACCGATGACGATGGCACCGCTGGTGTTATTGCGGGGCTTATCGGATTGCGGCGTGTCCCACAGAATTTTGCCGTTGCGGGCATCCAGAGCGACCATGTGTGCATTGCTGGCGGGGAGGAAGATCTTATCTTCGGCGATGGCGATACTACGGATGCCGCCGTAGCCGGGGGACTGGTCGGGACCCACACGGGTTTCCCAGATAAGGTCACCGGTCTTGCCGTCGAGCGCCTGCACGATGTTACTGGGGCTGGCGAGATAGATGACGCCATTGTGGACGATGGGCGTGGTTTGGTTGGCACCGGAATCATTGATGGCCCAGCTCCACTTGAGCTGAAGGTTCTTCACGTTGTCGCGGGTGATCTGGTTCAGCGGGCTGTAGCTTTGGCGCTGGTAGTTGCGGCCAAAGATGAGCCAGTCAGAGGCGGGGGGATTGCGCAGCATGGCGGGCGTGACCGGCACGTAGTTCTTCACTTCGCCTTCCACGCTGACGCCGCGCGAGGTGGATGCGCCGGCACCGCGGGCGATGGGGGCGGGGCCGCGGCCACGACCAGGGCCTTCAGCGACAGGGGCGGGAGCCTGACCGGAGGCGATGGAGCCGATCTGCATGGCTGCCGCGGAAGCCAGTGGCTGCGCACCGGCCTGCGCGCCGTTGCGCTGCAGGATGTACGCGGTGACGTTAAGGGCGGCCGGTTCCGAGAGTGAACCGGGACTGGAGGGCGGCATGGTCTGCAAAATATGGCCGAAGAGCTCGCTCACCATTTTGGAACGCCACTGCAACAGAAACGTGCCACCGGCCAGAGCAGGCGCGTCACCGGAGCCTTGGAAGCTGGGGCCGTGGCAACCGGCGCAGTTCTGGTCGTATACGCCACGTCCGGCTTGCGCCTGGGCGGCGGTGAACGCCGGGGCAGATTGCTGCGCGGGAAGAATCGCGATGACCGCGGCGATGAGGCATGCGGATAGAACAAGGCGAGCGGGAAGTGAGGGTAGTTTCATGTTGCAGCCGTTCTGATTATAATGAGCGATGCCTTCGAGTGCCGAGAGTGGGCTCAAACGGGAGCCGGGCCTGGGAGATCTGGTTCTGGACTCCCTTGGCGAAGTAATCCCCCGGACTCTGCTGCAGTTGGGGAAAACAGTCGTCGGGCGAGAGCACTTCGATACAAATGGAAGGGGGCCGGGTGAAGATCTGTTCGTGGCAGGGCGCGACCTGAATGCGCTGCTACCAATGTGGTATTCTCGCACCGAATACCGGGGCAAGCGGGAGGACACAACGATGAAGAACGGAAATAGCCGCAGAGAATTCCTGAATGTGACCGGAGCTGGTTTGACGGCTCTGGTTGCAGGGGGAGCAACGCGTCTCGCGGCGGCAGTCGACGGGCCGGAAACCGATCTGGTTGTCTTCAATGCCAGGGTCTATACGGTGGATGCCAAAATGCCGAAAGCGGAGGCGTTCGCGGTGAAGGCCGGACGGTTTACCGCGGTGGGAAGCACGGCGGAAATGAGGGCGCTGATCGGCAAAGGGACGCAGACCTTCGATGCCAAACAGATGACCATTGTCCCCGGATTTATCGATTGCCACAATCATGCGCCGGGCGAGGTATTGGTCTATGAGGTGCTGGTGGGCAATCCCTATGTGGTGGAGTTCGTGACCATCGACAGCATCGTTGAAAAACTACGCGCGAAGGCGGCTCTGACACCACCGGGCACATGGGTGGAAGGTTATTTCTTCGATGACACCAAGGTCAAAGATGACCGGCTGCTGAATGTTCACGATCTGGACAGAGTGTCGAAAGACCATCCGGTGGTGGTGCGTCATCGCGGGGGACACACGTCGTTTTACAACAGCAAGGCACTGGAGATGGCGGATATTAACAGAAACACGCCCAACCCGGCCGGCGGAACCTATGATCGCGATGCCAGCGGCGCGCTGAACGGCAGGGTGACAGACCGTGCGACGGCCCCGTTTAACCGGGTAGGCAAGCGGCCCACCTTTACCGCCGAACAGACCGCACAGCGCAGCCGCGAAGGCCTGGCGCATATCTCCAAACAGTTTGTCCGCTACGGCGTGACGAGCGTACACCATGAGGGCGGCGATCTGTCCGGGCTGCAACAAATCAGGTCGCGCGGCGACCTGCTGCACCGGGTGAGCTATGAAGCCAGCGAAAAGGTGCTGGAAGCGATGATTGCCGGGGGCATTCAGAGCGGGTTCGGCGATGAATGGATCAAGTTTGGAGCGACTTCGGAACACGTTGTGGACGGGTCGTTCTCCGAGCGCACCATGGCGCTGAGTACGCCGTACCCGGGCGTGACGCCACCTTACAAAGGCAATATTACGGAAACCCAGGCTGACCTCAACGCCTGGATTGAACGGGTACACAGGGCGGGTATTCAGGTGAATTGCCATGCCAACGGCGATGTGGCGATCGATATGGTGATGACGGCTGTGGAGCGCGCGCAGAAACTGTTTCCGCGGGCGGACGCGCGGCCGAAAATTACCCACTGCACGCAGATCAACGCCGATCTGGTGCGGCGCATGAAAGCGACCGGCACGGTTCCCGCCGCCTTCACAACCTACGCCTATTACAACTCCGACAAGTTCAAGTATTACGGCGAAGAGATGATGAAGAACTGCATGGCATATCGCTCTTTCCTCGATGCGGGAATTGTGGCGGCGGCCGGTTCAGATTTTAGCCCCGGGCCGTTCGACCCGCGCATGGCGATTCAGGGGATGGCGACGCGCAAGGGCTGGGATGGAAAGACGTGGGGCGCGAACCAGCGGATCAGTGTCGCCGAGGCGCTGCAGGTGAACACGCTCAACGGGGCTTACAACTCACACGAGGAAGCGATCAAGGGATCGATTACCGCGGGTAAGCTGGCGGATTTTGTGGTGTTGTCGGACGATCTGTTTACGGTGGATGTGGAGAAGATCAAGGATCTGGAGATTGTGCGGACTGTGGTGGGTGGGAATACGGTTTATCAGGCGTAGAGGGAGTGAGTTGTGGACCGACTGGAACGGAGCATCGAGCGCCTACGCCATCCCAGGCCCGGCAGCCGGATCGAGGCCGCACAGAAGTTCGGCATCGATTTGAATTTGCTCATTGCGAACCTGCGGCTGACGCCGGAGGAACGTGTAAAGAAGATGCATGAGGCCTGTGTTGTCGCCGAGCAGGTTCGCGGAATAGCGCGCCGCGGCAGATCATGAAACACTTACGGTCACGGCTCGTTAAATTCCAACAATGCGAATGTTGACGCCGGGAAGTAGTTAGTCGTTGGAAGGGTCGGCTTCCGAAAGCAGGCCCATCGAGTTCCCGCTGGCCGGGCCCAGCAGGCCGGTTTTCATGTAGAGCATGAGCTTGTCGCGGGTGTCGGTGATATCGAGATGCCGCATGGTGAGCTGGCCGATTCGGTCCTGTGGAGAGAAAGTCGACTCTCCCTTTTCCATGGTCAGGCGCTCGGGCTTGTAGGTGAGATTCGGACTCACCGTGTCCAGCAGTGAATAGTCATTGCCGCGGCGGAGTTCCACGCTTACTTCACCGGTAATCGCTCTGGCGACCCAGCGCTGGGCGGTTTCGCGTAACATCATGGCCTGGGGATCGAACCAGCGGCCCTGATACAGAAGGCGTCCGAGTTTGATGCCGTTGATGCGGTAGGTCTCAATGGTGTCTTCGTTGTGGATGCCCGTGAGCAGGCGTTCGTAGCCGATGAACAGCAGCGCGAGGCCGGGCGCTTCGTAGATGCCGCGACTCTTGGCTTCGATGATGCGGTTCTCAATCTGGTCAGACATGCCCAGACCGTGGCGTCCACCAATGCGGTTAGCTTCGAGCACGAGTTCAACCGGGTCCGGGTATTCCACGCCATTGAGCGCGACGGGTTGCCCCTCTTCAAAACGAATGGTGACGACTTCGGGTTTCACTTCGACGTTGTCGCGCCAGAAGGCCGCGCCCATGATGGGTTCCACGATTTTGACGCCCTTATCCAGATGCTCCAGATCCTTGGCTTCGTGGGTGGCACCCCAGATGTTGGAGTCAGTGGAGTAGGCCTTCTCGACGCTCATCTTGTAAGTGAGGCCGTGCGCGATCATGTACTCGGACATCTCCTTGCGTCCGCCCAGTTCATCGATGAAGAGCTGATCGAGCCAGGGTTTGTAGATGCGAAGGGCGGGGTTGGCAAGCAGACCGTAGCGGTAGAAGCGTTCAATGTCGTTGCCCTTGAAAGTACTGCCGTCGCCCCAGATGTGGACGCCGTCCTCTTTCATGGCGACGACGAGCATGGTGCCGGTAACCGCGCGGCCTAGGGGCGTGGTGTTGAAGTAGTGCACGCCGGCGGTGGAAATGTGGAATGCGCCGGACTGGAGCGCGGCGATACCTTCGGCGACCAGTTGCTTGCGGCAATCGATAAGACGCGCTTTCCCGGCACCGTAAAGCAGGGCTTTGCGGGGGATTTCGTCGTAATCGGGCTCGTCGGGCTGACCGAGGTTGGCGGTATAGGCGTAGGGGATGGCACCCTTGGCGCGCATCCAGTGGATGGCCGCGCTGGTATCGAGGCCACCGGAGAAAGCGAGGCCGACTTTTTCACCCGCAGGCAGGTTTTGAAGAATGTTTCCCATGTGAAGAGTTGGCGCGAGGGCCAATGTTCAGAATAGCGTGGAGGGGTCCAGGACGCGGTAGTCTATGGCAGTGGAACATTTCGATGTGCTGATTATGGGTGCGGGGCTGAGCGGGATTGACGCCGCGTATCATCTGCGGAAGCTGTGTCCGAAGAAGAGCTACGTGATTCTGGATCAGCGGGAGCGCATCGGCGGCACGTGGGATCTGTTTCGCTATCCCGGAATTCGCTCCGACTCGGACATGCTGACGATGGGTTATTCCTTCCGTCCGTGGACAAGCCCGAAGGCGATTTCTCCGGGAGAAGACATTCGCGAATACATTGTGGCCACAGCGCGCGATGAGGGTATTGACCAACACATCCGCTTCCGGCACCGCATTGTTCGCGCCAGCTGGTCTTCACCGGATGCCCGGTGGACGGTGGAAGCGATTCACGGCGACGAGTCCGTGACGCTCACCTGCAACTTCCTGTTTTCGTGCGCCGGGTACTACAGGTATGCAGCGGGCTATACGCCGGAGTTTCGTGGCGCGGAGCGTTTTCCCGGCAAAGTAGTTCATCCGCAGGCCTGGCCCGCGGATCTGGATTACGCGGGCAAGCGCGTGGTGATTATCGGCAGCGGCGCAACCGCTGTGACCCTGGTCCCCGCCATGGCGAAGACGGCGGCGCACGTCACCATGTTGCAGCGCTCGCCTACCTGGATTGTTTCTGCGCCAGAGCAGGACTCGAAAGCAAACTGGCTGCGGAAGAAGCTGCCCGCCAAATGGGCGTACCGGCTTGCACGATGGAAGAATGTGGCATTCACGCTGTACATTTATCAGCTCTCGCAGCGCTACCCGGAGTTCGTGAAGGCCGGTATTCTGAAAAAAGTGCAGGAGCAACTGGGCCCCGATTTCGATGTGGCCACACACTTCACGCCGCGCTACAAGCCGTGGGAGCAGCGGCTTTGCCTGGTGCCGGATGGGGATATGTTTCAGGCGATCCGGTCGGGCCATGCCAGCGTGGTGACGGATCAAATTGAGACCTTTACGGAAAATGGCATTCAACTGAAGTCGGGCAAGGTACTGGAAGCCGATGTGATTGTGACGGCAACCGGCCTGGTGATGCAGGCGTTCGGTGGCGTGGATCTGATGGTCGACGGGCGCAAAGTGGATCCGGGCAGCACACTTGCATACAAGGGCGTGATGATTTCCGGCGTGCCGAAT
The DNA here is from genome assembly GCA_038229475.1 of Bryobacterales bacterium. Classification (GTDB taxonomy): domain Bacteria; phylum Acidobacteriota; class Terriglobia; order Bryobacterales; family Bryobacteraceae; genus BOG-234. The sequence continues at coordinate 49,101 of JBBROK010000013.1, forward strand.
CTGGCGTCGGTGTTCGGCTACATCAATGCGTCGTGGACGCTGAAGGCGGATCTGATCTGCGCGTACGTGTGCCGGATGTTGAACTATATGGACCGGAAAGGCGTGCGGCAGGTGACAGCCCGCAGCGGAGATGAAAAAGCCGTTGCTCCGTTTGTGGAGAATTTTTCTTCCAGTTATATGGAGCGGGCGCTGGCGAACTGGCCGAAACAGGGCACGCGCAAACCGTGGCGCGTCTACCAGAACTACGTCCGCGACATTTTCACCTTGAAGCTGGCCCCGGTGAATGACGGCATACTGGTATTTGGAAGCCCGCAGGCTGACCCGCAGGCACAGACAGTGGAGGTCAGCCGTGCCTGAAACGCCGCCAAAACGGCTCCCGATGCTGATTGTGACTGGCGCAGGCAAGGGCATTGGCCGGGCAACCGCGCGCCTTGCGGCACTGCGCGGATACGCGGTTTGCGTCAACTATTTGAGTGATCAGGGGTCAGCGACAGCGGTGGTGGAAAGTATTGCGCGCGAGGGGGGCGTCGCCATCGCGGTGCAGGCGGATATTGCGATTGAATCCGAGGTGGTTCGTCTCTTCATGGCGGTAGACAACCTGCTGGGGACTCCCTCCGCGCTGGTCAACAACGCGGCAACGCTGGAAACCCAAATGCGGCTCGATCAAATGGATGCTGCACGATTCGGCAGAATGTTCGCGACCAACGTCTTCGGGACAATGCTTTGCTGTCGCGAAGCGGTGAAGAGAATGTCGACACGGTTCGGCGGGACCGGGGGCACCATTGTTAACGTGTCGTCGGGAGCGGCAAAGTACGGATCGCCGGGCGAATACGTCGACTATGCCGCTTCAAAAGGGGCTGTTGAGAGCTTCACCATTGGTCTGGCGAAAGAAGTTGCGGAGGAAGGCATCCGCGTGAACGGTGTTCGTCCGGGATTTATTCATACCGATATGCACGCGAAAGGCGGTGAGCCTGGGCGTATGGAGCGGGTGGCGAAACTGGTCCCGATGCAGCGGGGAGGCACTCCGGAAGAAGTTGCGTCTGCGATCCTGTGGCTGCTGTCCGCTGAAGCCACTTTCTGCACAGGCACCTTTATTGATGTTTCGGGAGGGCGCTAGTGGCGGCGGGCTCGGGGTGCGGGTTGGCCCGACCGGAGATCAGCATCGCGTTCAATATCTGCTCCGAAACGTCGTGTACCGCGCCCGGTGAGTGGGACAGGAAGAGCGTATTGGTTCTGTCGTTTTCACCGATTGACTTGAGCGTATCGAAGTACTGTGTGACCAGCACAAGTTGCATGACTTCGGCAGAGGACGCGCCGCCTACTACCTTCTGAAACTGTTCGATGGAGTTCTGCAGCCCCTCGATGATGGCGCGCCGCTCATTGGCTATACCCTGTCCCTGCAGAGCCTTGCTCTCCGCCTGGGCCTCGGCCTTCTTGACCACCAGAATTTTCTCGGCCTCGCCACGTGAGTTGGCTGCGACCTGTTCGCGCTGCGCCGCATTGATGTCATTCATCGCCGATTTCACTTTGGAATCCGGAACAATGTCGGTTACCAGCACGTTGACGATCTCGTAACCGAAATCGGCCATATCGACATCCAGCTCTTTCTTCACCGCGGCGGCGATACTGGACTGGCTGGCGAAGACTTCATCGAGCGTCATCCCCGGAACATGCCCGAGGATCACCTGCTCCACGTAAGACTTGATCTGCGCCACAGGGTCGGACAGTTTGTAGTACGCGTCGAAGACGTTTTCGGGGCGGACGCGGTTTTGTACAGAGATGGGAATCGTGACGAAGACGTTGTCTTTGGTCTTCGTTTCCATGGTCAGCGTGATTTGATTGACGCGCAACGTGACGATACCGGCGACCGCATCGATGACAGGAACCTTCCAGTTCAGGCCCGGTTGGGCCACGCGAAGAAATTTACCGAAGCGCGTCACTACAGCCACCTGTGACGTGCGGACGGTGAAAAAGCTGGAAAGAACAATGTAGAGCGCGATGACGGCGAGGGCAACGAGGAAGATCATACTTCTATTCTTACTTGCCCATGAAGCCTTCGGTGATTTCGATGCGGGTGCCCTCTGGATCGAGGACATAGGCGATCTTCAGACCACCGAGCGTGGGCATGGCGCGCCAGGTTAGATCGAAGGTCACGCCGGCGGCTTCCAGCTTCTTGCAGATGGCTTCAATATCCTTCACTTCGAAGCCGATGTGATCGAGCGCGCGGCCTTTGGTGGGCAGTTGCGGCGCAGTGGCTTTGGCGAAATCGGCTTCGCCACCGGGGAACATAGCCGCGGGGAAAATGCCGCGCGTGCCGTCGGTGCCGCCGAACATCTTCACGTACCAGGCGCGCTGGCTCTCCTGATTGGGGGTGGAGAGATGGAAGTGGTGGAAGGCGATGGGCGTCGCAAGCGCTTTGTCTTCGGTGAATTCCACGCGAATACCTTCAGGGAAGATGGCGATAATCTGTTTGGTCTTGTCGTTATCCATGGCAAGAGTGAAGCCCGCGGCGGCGAATTTGGCTTTGATGGGGGCCAGCTCCTTCACCTTGAAGCCGACGTGGTTGACGGTGGAGCCGTCGGAACCACCGGTGGGCGGGGTGCGGGATTTGCCCAGTACTACCATGGCGCCGGGGAAGCTGATCAGTTCGAGGGAACCAGTGGCGGTGACGCGACCGCCCAGCATGTCGACAAAGATCTTCTTCAGAGGCTCGGGATCGTTGACGAACATGTGGAAGTGACCGGTGGTCACACCCTCGGAATTGTAGGGGGCCAGCTGGCCGAAGACAGCGGTGGCAGAAGCGGCAAGAAGAATCGCAATACGCATACGCGATAGGCTATCACGAATGCGGGCAAGATGCGCACCCGCCCTAATAATGCAGCGGCGCAATCTCGCGCAGGAAGTAGCCAATACCCCGCGGGAAGGTGTAAGCCGTGCGCCGGTGAACTCTGCGCCAGGCCTCCCAAACGTTGCCTACCAGTACGCCGGCCAGCAGATAAAACACCACTCCTGCCCACTCAAACAGCGCAAAACTCACCAGTGCCACCAGCACGCCGTACACCATTTGATCCGGGTACTTGGCGGGAGACGTCGGCGGGTCGCTCAGGATAACAAAAGCGAAAAACAGCGCAGCTTCGAGATCCGGCGAACGATAAATCTCCGCTACCCGGCGCGGGTCCGCAAGGAACGAAGTAATTGTGAAGAGCAGGAAGTAGGTTCCCAGAAACGTCAGGATCAGCGGCATCTTATTTACTCTGTCGGTAATGAAAAGTCCGCCCGCTACCAGTGCCGTCTGTGCCGCTACAGGCAATTCCGTCAACGCCCCCCACCAGCTCTGGCCCGTATGGAACAGGTAATAGCTGAGGACAATTGCCAGTGCCGCGGGATTGAAAACGTTTGCCGTTTGGGAGCGCAGAACATACTTGCTTACCACCGCAATCACCGACGTAATGGTAGTGACATACCAGGGTTCCTGCGCGCGCAGGACCATCGCGACAATCAGCGCCGTAAGTACCGCACCGCTGGGAAACTCCCACACTTTCCTGCGCACCCGAAGAATTACCAGGTCGAGCAGGCCTGCCACCACGCAGGCAATTGTCAGGCCCGGCAGAACCGTGCGCAAGTGCTCGCCGGGCGCAGCCATGGCTACCAGAATTACCAGAATGATGGTGAGCAGACCCTTCGGTGTCTTGAAGAAGTTTTTCGCTCTACGCCGCACGCCGCAAACCCCGGGTTTCAAATCGCTCGAGCTCCGGCGTGATCACCAAACCTTCCACTTCCATTTCCGCCAGCAAGCGCAGGCCGTCTTTCGGACCCATCACAAATATGGCGGTGGCCAGCGCGTCGGCCAGCATTGCAATCGGCGCCACCACCGTGGCGCTGGCTACTGAGTTTGCGCTGGTTCCCGCGCGCGGGTCCAGAATATGATGCCCGCCATCCGGGCTCCGCTTTTGGTAATCGCCCGAAGTACACACCGCCTGATTGGATACCCGCAGCGTATCGATCAGCTCATTATCGCGGCGCGGATGGCGAATGCCCACTGACCACAGTTCGCCCGCCGCGTTGCGCCCGCCGAGGTACAGGTCGCCGCCGGCGTCAATGGAAAAATCCCGGAATGGTTTGAGCTCCCGCACCGCCGCATCCACTGCCAGGCCCTTTGCTACCGCGCCCAGGTCAAGCGTCAACGGACGGTGCAATGTGATGGTCTGGCGTCTCGGGTCCAGTTCCACATCCCGGTAACTGGCGCCGTCGGCCGCGACATGGGCGGAGCGCACCGTTTCTCCGCTGCGGTGTTCCTTATTAAAGCCCCGGCGCTCCATGCGATATCCCACCGTGGGATCGAAGGCTCCGCCCGTCTCCTCCGCCACCGTCAGCGCAAATCCTACTGCTTCGTAGAGAATGGAACTCGCTACTACCGGTTTACCGGGTTGGCCGCAGAGTTGCATCAGCTCACTGTCCGGATCGAATCGGCTACAGCGTTCTTCAATCTCCTGGAACCAGTCGAAGGCGCGCTCCACCGCGAAATCCACTTCCTCGCCGGATCCGACAACCCGAATGCTCACCAGCGTGCCCATCACGGCCTCAGTGCGGGTATTCATCTGCTGATTCCCTGCCACGCTCACTTGGCCTTCAGCAATGCGTCGTAGACCGCGTAATAGAACGCATCGGCGCTCTGTGTGGCACCGGAGACATTGTCGACGTTCGGACTTTGCTTTTTCGCTACCTGCGGCAGTAGTTCGTCAATGATGTCGCAGGAGTATCGTGTGAGGCACTGGGCGATGGTGGCGGATTTGATGCGGCCGTTTTCGATCACAACCGCCGCCTGAATATCACCGTGGCGGCACGAGCCCCATCCCTCCCAGGTGCCATCTTTCCACGGAGGAGCAATCGGATTCGGTGCGGCTGGCGCGGCGGCGGGTGGCTCTACCTTCGCCTCAACCACGGGCGCGGCGGCGGATGAAACTGCTGCCATCGCGGGTGCAGTCATCGTTTCGGCGACCTGATCTTCCTTCTTCGCCGGAGCCAATTTTGCAGATGCGGAAAGATTCGGTTGCAGCGCGGGAGCCGGATTCGCCGCCCGCTCAGGTATAAACTCTTCCGCCGGAGAAGCGGTACGCGCCGGTGGCGGAATCCCCGGTCGCCGCTCCGCCGCCTGCCCTTCTGACCGGTTGAACCCGTCGGCAGCGGACCGGGTTCTGGTGTATCCGGCCGCGTAAACCGCCATTACCGCGGCGGAACCCAGCGCCACCAGGCCGTTCGCCACCTTCTTGTTGGAACCGCGTTGCGCCATTGCTCATCCATCATAAACGCCGCTCTCGCCTGCCCGCCGGCGATTGTTCATGCTCCTGATCTTTACCGCACCAGCGCTCCAACCGGCGTAATTTTCGGCCACTGGATTGTACTTCCCAGCGCGGCATACACCACGGGCATCGACTCGCCCACTAACTTGTTCAGTGCCGATATATTGGCTGCCGCATCTTCCCATGCCCAATCCAGCTGGCGAAGCTGGGCTTCGGTGGGCAAGCCATCGTAGCCATCCACGGCACCCTGCGCGCCACGCGCGGCGTTGAGAGTGCGGTTCAATGCGGCCTGAACGCCCGTCGCGCCACTATCCGCTTTTTCCACCAGAGTCAGCGCAGCCTTGCCCGCATCGCCGGCGGCGGCAAGGTACTGGCGCATCGCTGCCAGTTGCCTGCTCAACGCCTGCAGTGCATCGCGAGCCGGCATCAGTTGCTGCTGCAGCTTGTAGGCACCCATGATCGCGGTGTTTCTTTTCGCGCGATCCGCGTCGGAAAGAGGGAACGCGGGGTCCGGCTGCACCATCAGGTCGGCCTGCATCGGCGCGACACCTTTGGCCGTCAGCGTTACCACATATTTCCCCGGCAGCACCACAGGACCCTGGGCCGGCGGCCGACCTTCCCCGTTCACCGGCGGCACACAACTTGCCATCGGGGATAATCCATCCGACGGAATGGGCGGTGCCAGCCGCAGATCCCAGCAGACCCGGTTGAGGCCCATACTGGCGGGGCCGCGCAGAGTCCGCAGGGTTTTGCCAGAGGCGTCAGCCACCGAAATCTGCACCCCGGTATCCGCTTTCGCCAGAGAGTAAGTCAGCACGGCTCCGGCGGGCGGGTTGGGCGCGAAATACTCTCCGGACCCAAACCAGAACTGGCCTCCATAAATCAGCTGCCGATGCACCGGTGGAATCCGGAACAGACGATCACCCGTGCTCCATTGTTCCAAAGGCTCGATATGGTCGAGAATCCAGATACTGCGTCCGTGGGTGCCCAGCACCAGGGCATGGTCCTTTTCCTGAAACAGCAAATCGTACACAGGCACGGGCGGCAGATTGGTGTTGAGCGTATTCCAATGGGCGCCCCGGTCAAAGGAAGCCCATGCGCCCTGCTCGGTTCCCACCACGAGGAAGTCGGCGTTCTCCGGGTGCTCGCGAATGCGATGGACAGAGGTTTCGGGCAACCCGCCGATGATGGGCTGCCACGTCTTGCCGAAGTCTTCGCTCACGAACACATAAGGATGGTAATTGTCGTTGAAGTGTCCGTCCACCGTCAGGTAAACGCGCCCGGCTACATGCTTTGACGGCGCAATCCCGCTGATATTCAGCAGTGCGGGAAGGCCGCGGACGTTCGCCGTCAAGTCAGTCCAATGTGCGCCGCCGTCGCGGGTGATCTGCAATCTGCCGTCGTCGCTGCCGGTGTAGAGCAGATTCCGGTCCAGCGGCGACTCCGCGATTACGGTGAGCGTACTGAAGTTCGACTGGCCGTCATTCTTTGAAAATGCCCGCGCGGGAGTGGTGTGGCCCATCATTTCCAGCTTGTCGCGGTCCACGTGCGCGGTGAGGTCGGGGCTGATCGGCATCCAGCTCACGCCGCGGTCGGTGGAGCGAAACACCTGGTTGGCGCCGGTGTAAATCGTTGCCGCATTGAACATCGAAACCAGCAGCGGCGTCGTCCAGTACCAGCGATAACCAGGCGTGTCGGGCTGCGGCTTTTCCACGGGCTGCACCGGGCCAATGGACTGCCGTTGCATGGTCCGCAAATCGAGCCGGCCCGTGACGCCGTTCTGCGAACTCACCAGCAGCGTCTGGTCGTCACCTTCGAATACGGCGTGCATACCGTCGCCGCTGCCCACATTGAAAGCATCCTTAAAAGAGATGCCGTAGCTGATGCGGGTGGCGGAAGGCGTACACCAGCTGCCGTTATCCTGCAGGCCACCGCAGACGAGGAACGGATCGGCATTGTTGGCCGCGATGTTGTAGAACTGTCCCAGTGGAAGGTTGAGGCGAAAGAGCCACGTCAGGCCGCGGTCGAACGAAAGCGAAACGCCGCCATCGCCGCCGATCACCAGGTGGTTGGTGTTCTCGGGATCAACCCAAAGCACGTGGTCTTCGCCATGGATTCCGCTGAGGCCTTCGCGGAACGTGCGGCCGGAATCGTCGGATACGAAGAACCCGCGGTTGGAGCCCATCAGGTAGAGGCGGCGCGCGTCTTTCGGGTCCACATAGATGCGGCTGTAGTAAACCGGGCGCGGGTTCAGGCCCGACATGTGTTCCCAGGTGTCGCCGCCGTCCTGACTACGAAAGATGCCGCCACGTTGCGTGATTCCGGCGGTGCCCGGAGCGGGCGGACCTTCCTGTTCGCCGGGGCGCGGATCGCTCAGCATATCCGCTTCCACAACGGCGTAAACGATGCGGCTGTCGCCCGCGAAGATAGAGAGCCCGATGCGACCCTTCTCGCCCGAGGGCAGGCCGTTCGCGAGTTCGGTCCAGTTGGTGCCGCCATCGGTGGTGCGGAAAATTCCGCTACCGGGACCGCCGCCGTTGAACCCCCAGCCTTTGCGCTGGCGCTGGTACATCGCTGCGAAAACGATGTCGGGATCGCGGGCGTCCATCACCAGGTCGATGGCCCCGGTGTTGTCGTCTTTATAAAGGATCTTTTTCCAGGTCTTGCCGCCGTCGCTGGTTTTGAAAACGCCGCGCTCCGCATTCGAGCCCCAGAGGTGGCCCACGGCAGCAATGTAGACGGTGTTGGGGTCAGTGGGATGGATGAGGATTTTGCCGATATGGCGGGTTTCTGCGAGGCCCTTCTTCTCCCAGGTGATGCCGCCGTCGGACGACTTGTAGACGCCATCACCCCACGACGAGCTTTGGCGGTTGTCGGCCTCGCCGGTGCCAATCCAAACGATTGCGGGATTGGAAGGAGCAACCGCGATGGCGCCGATGGACATCATGCCGCCCGCTTTATCGAAGATGGGGGCGAACGAGACGCCTTCGTTGACGCTCTTGAAGACGCCGCCGCTGGTAGTGGCGACGTAGAGGGAGGCGGGAGCGCCGGGGACTTTGGATATGGCGAGATCGGCGATGCGTCCACCGGTAGCGGCGGGACCGATGCTGCGCCAGTCGAGACCTTGCAGCGAAGGGGCAGGCTGCGCGAGAAGATTCGCGACGGAACCGGCGGTGAGAAGAGAGAGGGCGAGGCGGCAGAGAGGGTTCATGGCTGAAGGTCGGGCGCGGTGCCGAAAGACAAGGATATCTGAAGTGTCAGGTTACTGAATTTCAGACGCGTGGAGAACGGGGGGCGCAGGGACAGAGGGCGTTGCGGGCGATGGTGGGATGTGCGTGGGCACCGGATCCTGTTGAGGGGGCGCTGTTTAAACGTTCGAACCAGATTTAGCGGGTGCGGCGGCGGGACCGCTCACAAGGCAACTACCAGCGAGCGTGCGCGGTTTACACTGAGCTTGGCAAGGCGTGGACCGTCATGAATCCGCGCGGCCAGGTGAAGCGGAATGAACGGGGCAGTGACTCGGAACCGTATCCGGGGTGTCACGTCGACGCCAGCGCGGCCTTATCCAATTACAGGAACACAGTTTCATAGGTAACTGTTTGTCCCCTGAACTCCCTCTTTCTACGATGCAGATATTCATCCGCCGTCGCTTCACATCTGACAAACTCCTCCTCAGACATCACTGATAGCTTGCTTTCGCTTGAGACGCCTATCGAATTCAACGAGGTGCCGATATTCATGCCCCCGCCCCGCGTCAGAAGCCATCGGTCGTGAATGAGCGGTGCTCCTGCGTCTCCGACGCCAGCTATCCAAATCTCGGTTTCGGGTGCAGGATCCTGGGAGACATTAATCCTCCAATGATGCGTGAAAGCCTCTTGGAACGTTGGCTGTAGTCTCTCTTGGTTCTGCTGTTTCTTGCTGGTCAATACCTCGATTCGCAGATCAGGCCGAACTGACTTGATCTGGTTGAGGAAGCGCAAATCGCCGACCGAGAAAAATGGGTCGATGATCTTAACGATATCCCGGCCGAACTGCTCGATCCACGCGAGCATAAACTCGAATGCCTCTTCGCGCCCCCCCGGACCAACTATCCTTACGTTTGTACCCTCCATAGCAGACATCACCTGTTGCCCGACTTCGACGTGCACTACCGAGCGATTTCCGAGGCGTTGGGCAAGTTCAGACGTCAAAAGAGTTGCGTCAAAGACAGGCATCAGACGCGAAGCCGCGTGCGCGCCCCCACCGTAGCGAACAACAGAATTCTCAATGACCCAAGCCATTATTGGGTATGCTTGCGTTATCGGAAACGAGGCTGCGGCCTCGGCGAGCGGTGCAATGTCCTGAGGGAGCCGGCAGAGAGTCGAATCCGCATTGAGAGAACCAAGCTTCAGCCAGGCTGCGTCTGGCAGTCGCGGCTCGCGCTTAAGTCGCCCGTTGTTTTGTAGGCTTTCGCGGCTTCCACCTAGCTCCTGCCTGACTCTTAAAGTATCGATTCGCGCGTCGACCTCCCGGCGAAGTCTGGCCTTAGCCGGGTCGTCATCAATAAGAGAAACCAGGCTGCTTGCGAAATCAGGGCTAATTCGGTAGGCAAGGTCAACAACGCGCCGTTGAATCGACAGCGCTTCCGACTCGCTCTTGGTTACCGCAACCTCCATGGCGGCCCGCAGGCACTCTTTACTCAAGTCAGCATCGTCGATCATCAATTCAGATATCGCGGTATAGCGGGATATCTTGTCCACGCCAGCAGGAAGGCTGTCGATTAGTCGACGCGCCTCCCGAATGGTGCTACGCCTAAGGGTGGCTTCTTTGCTAGGGAGAGCGGCTGCGACGATAGTGAGAACATACGCCCGGTCAGCGACATTGACGATTGCCCGCGCATCAGCAATAAGCCCTTCCCATTGAGGCTTTCCGACAGACCTGATCCTATAAACCTGAGCCGTAGCAGCGATCTTATACCCGTTGTGCCTTATAAACCGTGGATTGGGGAAGCATTCATTGATGATGGCCAAGAGCCTATCGGGGTATTCGTTCGCCTGCTCGCGGGTAATACGTGTTCTGCTCGCATCGGCAATGGTGTCACAAACAGCCTCAATGTATCTATACAACAATGCATCCTCGTCCATTCTTGCAATCACCGAAACGACCTCTAGCAAGTCTGGGTGGTCGACCAAGTAGCCCCGCCTGAGCACGCGGTCGAACGGTTCTGCAGGGTCTTGCTTCCGCAGGAGGGCTTCACAGAGATCGGAATACGCCCGATCGCGATCAGCGCGCTCCCCAAGCTTATTTAGCCGATCAAACGCACCGTTCTTGTAGGTGAAGTAGAGAGCAGGGAACGCCCGGACAAGGCTGACCTCGAATTCCATTTGATCGCAAGTCATCGAACGTAGAAGCGGATCGACGTGCTCCAGGACGATTCGACGACACTCCACGCTATTACCGCTCATGGCATACCGGACTGCAAGGTCAGAATAGAGCCAAGTTCGTTCGGCCGCTGCCGGGATGCGGTCAATTGCTATGGCAAGCCGTCGAAAGGCATCCTGATGCGCCTGCTGAGTATGAAGCAGACCAGTCCACGCCCGGATTGCAAGCTGAAGGCTTAGTATGAACGCTTGAGCAGGGAAATTGCTCCCACTACCCGACGCGCCCCGCGCAGCTTTCACCGCCGCGACATACCCTTGCGCAACCGCAATGTTGCACCTCGCCATCGCGCGTGCAATCCGGAATGCTGTTTGGTCCCGTTTCCATCCCCTGTCAATTCCTTCCCACGCCCCTCGCAGCCATGCCAAAACTGTTCCCAGCATTTGTTCGTCTGCTGGCGGTTGTCCCGCGAGGAACGTGTAAGCATCCGCGCACGCCTGGCAGCGCGCCGGAAGGCTCTTGATGTCCCGAATTCGTCCGAGCAAGACCCCGAACCTCTTCCCAAACTCCCCGGCCGGGTTGGTGACCTGGGCAGCGCGTTCCAGCGCCGAACATATCGCATTGGCCCTGAGATCCCCATCCGAATACTGATCAAAGACCGAAGCTATGTGTTCGGCATCCAACTGTACATCTGGGACGCGAAGAAGGCCTTCCAATAAATCATCCATCACTTCGTCGCGTCGCCTTTCGGTGTTCAGGCGCCCGATAATGGAGAGGCCGAGGTCGAATTTATGGATTGCTAGAGCCTTAACGATGCGCTTTGCCGCCTCGTGATGGTCGGCCGTTCGATCTAAGAGATCCGCCAAGTCGGAATCTAGATCTCTTTCGAGCGCCGCACGCAGGCCCAGTTGCTTCTCGATTCGCCCCTCAGTATCGAGCGCAGCAAGAGAATTCAGATACCATGCGCAGGACTCCGCGCGGGTGTAGATGTTTTCGATACCCTGAACATATTCATAGAGCTCATATAGCCGGCGTTCAGCAGCGGCAGAATCAAGCCTAACCTCGGCGGTTGCGAGAATGAGTTGTAGGCGCACGTATTCCGTCGTGGGGCCTGCGGCCTCGATTGTCGGAACGTGAATGTCAAATGTTCTAATAAGCGCTTTTTGCTGTTGAGACGAGGGGCTGAACGTCAAGGGTACCGCCAACTGACGAAACACGAGAGCATTCGGAGAATAAACGCCCCCTTGAATCGCAGTGTTGATTCCGAATTCCGTGACGAGGAGAGCGTCTGCGCGAGTGGCGTTGAACATTGTCCACTGCCGAAGCATGTAGATCCGATCTGCCACTCGTTCCATTTGTGTTACTTGGTTTATGATGTCGTTGGCTGACGAGCCGCGCAAGTATGTCGACACTGCCAACGACAGTTGCCGCAGCGCGTCATTCTGAATCCTCGATTGAAGGCGGGCAGTCGTTTCATCGCCCGTTTCCGGGACATTGGACTGGCGACTAATCGCAGATAAGGAAAGCCGAGTAAAAGCTATATCCAACGCCCGGGGTTTTTGCCGGACGCGTTTGCCTCCTCAACTAGAGCGATTGCCAGTTCTGGAACTGAGGCGACCAAATCAGCCGCAATGTCAACTGTGCGGGAACCAAGGTTCTTTGGGTCGATTTGCCCGTATAGCGTTCGAATCTGATCCAGTAACGTCAAATCAATGCACTTGCCCTGCTCGCGTTGTGTCCGCGCCACTATCGCCAATAGATGGAGCGCGTCTTCGTTCAGCAGGGCATTCTGAGCAACGGCAACCGCGCCAGCATAATCGCCAATAGCCGCTAATGCGGCCACTTCCGCGCCCCAGATTCCCACGCCTGTAATGTCTTGAATGACGGCGTTGTGCATGCTGAATCGGACGAGTTCGCTGTATTGCTCAAGTTTCCGCGCAGTGCGAATTCCAAGTTGAACGCGCTGTCGAACCGCCGAAAGCGACTTTGTTCGTTCGATGACATCGACGATGTGTGAGCCCTTCATGAACGCCAACAACTCTTGGTCCCGGCTCGTCTGTTCATAATATGCGGGCAAGACTAGAACAGCCTCTTGCCTCTGCTCAGGCTCAAGAAGGTGGTCGATTATTCGGGTGTTGACTATGGGTTCATAGCTTCGGAGTTGCTCGGCGGCGAAACGGCGATGCGGTTGCGATACAAAAGAGACGGCACCCGTCGAGCCATCAACCGAGACAAAGGATATGGGTTTGAGAAGATCAACAAGAATGCCCGGCTCGGTTTGGCAAATTACTGCTAGGGTCGCGATACTATAACTTCGACGGTCATGGGCCAAGACGGCCAGAGGCAAACGCAAGGCGGGACTCGCGGCGTTGACAGCCTTCCATTCGTATGCAAATAGGTCGGGTGCCGCGTCCTGCAGGCTACTAAGGACGGCGCTGGGATTGGCTGAGCTTCGTAGGATCCTTCTCACCTGTGCAACCCTAGAAGGGTTACCTCGGCACACTTCTTCGATCACCTCGAGCTGAGCTTGCTCTAACGGTATATCGCTGAGCATTTCTTGAATTTCGCTACTATCTATCCGACCAAGTATCAGAGATTTGTGAGGTGGTGGCGCGGGGATTAAAGGAAGGATTCCATCCGTCGGGCCCGTGATGACAAAGCGAAACCAATCATAGCTGAAAGGCGCAAACTCGCCCAGGACCACGTCACGCACGAAGAACTCGGCCTCAGCAAGTTCGTGCAGGCCATCAATTATGAAGAACCATGGCAGCCGCTCCTGACGCGCGCGCCGTTGGAGTGCCGCCAAAGTGGTTCGGAGTAAACCCTCGGGGACCACGTCATGATCTAACTGTTCGCCTTTCAGCGCCATGTAGGCCTGTCTTGCAATTTCCATCGAAAGGTACGCGATGTCTACCGTAGGGCGGGCCGACGGCCGGATGAAAAGAGAGAGCGTACGATGGCGGTGGCGGCGGCCAAACTGCGAGAGTAGGGTGGTCTTCCCGATTCCCTCAGCTCCATCGACGATCAGCAATCTAACATCGGCGTTGAGATTGTCGTCAAGAATATCGAGCCACACGGTCCTCAGAATTTCTGGGCTCGGCGCCGCAGGAAAATCTGTGCACTCAAAAGTTAGATCGGTTTGGACACGTGCGGGCATGACAATGCTGTTCAGCCTCCAATTTGTAGTCGAGAGTTAATAATCCGGTCGGTTCGCTTTAACCCTCGTTCCGTAAGGCCCCGAGCTAACGACACCTAGATTCGTAACGAAAGGTTCGGTCATCGCCCGCGATCCGATACCGCATAGTGCCGAGAAACGTGATCTTCCGGAAGTGGTCCCGCTAAATTGTCCCATAGTCCCTTTTAGCAGGCTGCTGAAAAAGTAAATTACGGCGTTATCGGTGAACACAGAATCAACAACTTGCAGGGCTGTTTTCGGTGGTTTCTGGCTTTTTTCAGCAGCCTGTTAGGGAGATGGGCGCTGTCCTTTCTTCCTCATCGGCCTGATGGTCCGGCGTGCGGCCTCAGACTCTGAACCTCCCGGAACACACAGTTCACGACCCGCGGATTACTTCTCCTTCGCCATTTTCGCCTCGTCCGCCCGCGCGCCCGCCAGAATACCCTTCAAACCGACATTGCCCTCATGGCACGCATATTCGTAAACAGGCTCATCTGATCTCTGCAGCGGGACCATCATAGACCACGGCCCGGTCCACGTCCCGGGGTCGTCAATAGTGAGTTCCCACCGAAGCGTTTTCGCATCCGGAAGAGTGAATCGTTCCGTGATGTGGAGTTGCTCGCTGGAAATACCCTGAAACGCGCGTTGCTTGTAATTCGTGGAATCCACAACCAGCGTGTCGCCGTCCCAGCGCGCAATGGAATCGCCCAGCCACTGGTGTACGCTGGCCGCGGGATGCAGCACTCCGTCGAGGCGCAACACCCGCACGTCGTGGAACATTTCCGTCATGATCATAACCGCCGCCGGCGACTCGACGATCTGGAAGTAGCTCTGGTATCCCGAACCAATCCGGGGCGACCCGCTCGAGATGCATCTCTCGCCAAGAGTCCGGTCTTCGGCGCTCCAGGCCGGGCGGCGCAAAGCTACCCCGGCGGCATCCCGCATTGCCATGGCCCTTGCCGTCATTGGCGGGATGCGCCCGTCCGCCGGATCCGTGATCAACGAGGTACGGTTATCCCACACCCGCTGGTCGTTCCACTCCGAGCTATAGTCACCGGTTGAGGGTTCAAAGGACTCGAACCTCTTGCCGTTCTTCGATCCGTACAGGCTGTCCCATACCGCCAGAAAAATGCCGTCGCCGAACGCCGCGTCCACCTTGCCGCTCAGGTACGTCTCCACCGCCTTCTTCTTCATCGCCTCCACTTCGGCATCTGTCAGGACCGTGTGACCGGCGAGCTCCAACGGTCGTTGCAGCGGGCTGGCAATATTATTCGCCCAGAACCCCTGGAAATCCGGGTGCCCCTCGGGCGTCCGGGGGATCTTGTTCTGTGCCTGGGCGGTGACCGCAAGCGTCATCAGAGAAATCGCGAAACAGGGCAGGAATCGGTTGTTCATTCTGGTCTCCATCGGCATCGTCGCCCCCATGTACCGGGGTCTCAGGCCGCGGCTATATGTTACCGCAAAAACAGGGTGCTGAAAAATCCCGCATACCGTCTTCTCCCGTTCAACGGTGTTCTGAGGTATGCTGTGAGACGCGTAACCCGCTTGCGGAGAATCCATGAGGTCCCTGTTTTTTATCGCGCTACCGCTGTTCACGCTGGCCACGGCTGCCGCGGCGCAGGACTTTGAAGTTAAGCCTCCCTCTCTTGAAACACCGCTGATTTTTGACAGCGCTACCCGCGGACCCGACGGCGTCGCAATCCCCGGGCCGAAATTCCGCGTCGTGGCAATAGCGGGCTTCGACTCTCCATACGCTCTGGCATTCCTTCCGGACGGCAACATGCTGGTCACCGAACGAGGCGGCCGGTTGCGGCTGGTGCATGACGGCAAGGTGGATCCGGAACCGATCGCGGGAATACCTGCGGTGGTCAGCACGCGGCAAAGGGGCATGAACGATCTCGCGCTCCATCCCGGCTTCAGCGAAAACCACTGGATCTACTTCACGTATTACAAGCCTGTCCCAGGGACGACGAACGCGCGGGCAACGCTGGGGCGCGCCCGCTACGATGGGGGCCACGCGCTCAGCGATGTACGTGAAATTTTCGTGACCGATGAGGTAGTCTCGGGGCCGTCCGCCGCGAAAATGGCGTTTGGGCGCGATGGCAAGATCTACATGGCGATCGGCATTCCGATTCCCCGTTCGGCGGACGACACGGTCAGCGTCACCACCAGTGACGCGCAGAATCCGAACAGCTTGTACGGCAAAATCCTCCGGCTGAACGAGGACGGGACCGCGCCACCGGACAATCCGTTCGCCGGCCGGCCGGGCTACAGACCCGAGATTTATGCGATGGGAATTCGCGATTGCATGGGCCTCTACTTCCATCCGGACACGGGCGAGCTCTGGGAGACCGAGAACGGGCCGCAGGGCGGCGACGAAATCAACATTATCAAAGCCGGAAAGAACTACGGCTGGCCGGTGATTTCCTACGGTCGTGCGTATTCGGGCGAGGTGAGCGGCCGGACCGGTCCGGCTTCCATTCAGCCCTTCGCGGAAGGCATGGAACAGCCGTGGCTGTTCTGGAATCCCTCGCCTTCCCTCTCGGCGATCACGTTCTATACGGGGAGCCGATTTCCTGAGTGGAAGGGCAACATCTTTGTGGGCGGACTGGTCGGCACGCAGCTGCAACGCATCGTGCTGAGCGCAACCAATGGACTGCCCATGCGCCGCCAGGCACTGCTGACGGAGCTGAAACTGCGAATCCGAGAGGTGCGGCAGGGGCCGGACGGGCTGTTGTATTTACTGACCGAAGAGAAGGCGGGCTCGCTCCTCCGGATTGAACCGGTAGACGCCGCGCGGTAGACGGTACGACCGCCGGTGAGGCTGGACTAACACGGGACAGTGAAAAGACTTCGCCGAAACGCCCGTTTCGTGGAGGTTTCCTGGTGTCCCGAAGTCCGGTTCCGGGAGATCGTACGGATGTTGCGCCTCAACAGGTTGTCGACTGTAAACTCTTCCGTGCCTCCAGCCTGATCGCAAGCTTTGTTCAGGGCACCATCGTTTACCATGACTCCATGAACACCCACGCCCGACTGAACCTCGCGCTCTCCCTGATGGGAGTCGTCGCCGTCGGCGGCTTCGCCCAGCAGACTCAACCGCAGACCGCGCCAGCCCCGGTGATCGCACCCGGCGCTGCAGCCGGGATTAAGCTCATTGAGGGCGGCGGACGCGGACGCGGCGGATTCGAGCTTCCTCCGCTGCCGGCCGTGTTCAACACCCTGCAGCAGAAGATCCGCATCTCTGTCGTCACCCGGGGTCTGGACCGGCCCTGGAGCTTCATCATTCTCCCCGACGGCGATATGCTCGTCAGCTTCCGCTACACCCACGAAATCAAGGCGATTCATAAAGGCGTCCTTGATCCGAAGCCGCTCGCCGGTTTGCCGGAAATGCGTTCAGTTTTCGATATGGCGCTGCATCCGAAGTTCTCCGAAAACAAGCTCGTCTATTTCGGGTACGCCCGGGCAGCCAACGCACTCCCGGATGATCGCCGCAGCGTGATGGTGATCGCCAGAGGCCGGTACGAAGGCAATGCGCTCTCGAACGTCCAGGAAATCTTTGTCACCGATCCGGTATTCGCCGGAGGCTCGCGCATGGCCTTCGCCCCGGATGGCACGCTGTACATGACGATCAGTGGCGCGCTCGGCCGCACGTCAGGCTGGGACCCGCGCAAGACCGACACCGACTTCGGCAAAGTCATTCGCATCCGCGACGACGGTTCCATTCCGTCGGATAACCCGTTCGTCGGCAAACCGGGTGCCCGCCCCGAGATTTTCTCCGTCGGCCACCGCGACCAGTTCGGCATCGCGCCGCACCCGGTCACCGGAGAGATGTTCCACGTCGAGCTGGGCGCTTACGGAGGCGACAAAGTCAACATTCTGAAAGCGGGCGGAGACTACGGCTGGCCCGATTACAGCTATGGCCGCCAGAACGACAGTTCGCCGCTCCCCGACCCGCATGTGCCGGGCATCGAACAGGCGCTGCTGGTCTGGCTCCCCGGCATCACGCCCTCCGGCATCATGTTCTACACCGGCGACAAGTTCCCGGCATGGAAGGGCAACATGATGGTGGGCAGCACGATCCGTGGCCGCGTCAATGGCGCGAGTGGCGTGGAGCGGGTAGTGTTTAACGACAAAATGTGGGAGACCCGGCGCGAAACGATCTTGTCGGAACTGAAGCAGCGCGTGCGGGATATTCGGCAGGGCCCCGACGGGCTGATCTATGTGTTGACGGAAGAGGTCGATGGAGCAGTGTTTCGGATAGAGCCCGCGAACTAACTAAGTCGCCTTATGGTTTTCACGAAACGTCTTCGGGAAGGCGTGCACCGCGGGTTTATCAACTGCAGTATCCGAATCTGGAAATATCCGCACGTTAAAGCAGGAGGCCGCTATCAGATGGAGGAAGGCGAAATCGTAATCGATTCCATCGAACCGATTTCCCTGCAGGATGTCACTTTTTTCACAGATAAGGCGCCAGTGCGGCGAACCGCGAATCGATCTCTGCCATAGCCTCAGGCGATAGTTTCGCCTCGGTTACTTTGCCGCCTTCGCGCCGCACCGCGGTGGTCTTGAACACGCCGCGCTTCTTCATGACGTACAGGTCTGCGCCCGGAATCTGCTGACCGGCATTGCGGATCAGCAGAAACTTACTGAAAGCATCCAGCACTTCCTTACTCTTTCCATCTTCGTGCAGGTTCCACATTTTCGCCATCAGATCGGCATACATGGCGTTGCCGGTGATCACACCGTCCAGACCCAGGCGCATTTCATAAAGCCACCCCTGGGCAAAGCTCGCCCCGAAGATGCTGTGCAGCGGAGGACGCTGCTTCAATTCCGCCAGCATTCGCTCCACTACAGGATTCGATTCCTCTTTGATGTAGCCCAGGTGCGGAAACTCCCTGGCCAACTCCACCATCAGTTCAACCGGAGGGGCAAGGTCACGCCCGCCACCCGACGTCTGCAGAATCACGGGACGCTGCGTGACTCCGCCGAGCGCCCGGAAATAGGAACGATAATCTTCGCGTGACTTTCCTGTAGACGGCGGCATGGCGATGAAGCAGTCTGGCGCAAGGTCTTCGGCATGCCGGGCATAAGCCAGCATTTCGGCAGTGTCCCTGCCCTGTACGCCCAGCCCCAGCACGGCCCGCTTGCCGCGCATGGCCTTCGTCAGCAACTTCATACCGCGCAGTCGCTCGTCCTGCGAAAGAACGGCAACACTACTCGATCCCTGCGGCCACACCATGCCGTGCGCCCCGCAGCGGTCCACGAATTCAGCTTCGCGCGCGAGGTCGTCCCAATCCACATCGCCCGACGACGTGAACGGTGTCGCCAGAATCATGAACGCGCCGCGCATGGGTTTTGCGGAGGTGGCAGCCAGGCCGCGGCGCGAAAGCGCCACAGTCTCCGCCCCCGCTCCTGCGAGAGTCGCCAGGCATTCGCGTCGTGTGATTCCGGAGTTCATTACCTGGGATACCAGTCGCCCAAACGTACTTCCACCGGCGTGCCCTGCAGCAGCCGCTTGAACTCGGCCACATTTCCGGTCCGATAGTGATAGGGATAGACCACTTTCGGGCTGAAACCCGACACGCATGCTGCTGCCGCCGCTGGTGTCATCCGGCCGTGCGGCAGGTTGATGGAAACGAAGGCCACGTCGATCCCGTGAAGCGCCTGCACTTCAGGAACGCACTCCGTCACACCGGAAAAATAGATTCGCTGGTTACCAAACGTGATGATGTAGCCATTGCCGCGACCCTTCGGATGAAAGGGATCTCCGGGAAGCAGATCATAAGCGGCAACTGCTTCGATACGCACACCGGCAATCTCACGGGTCTCGCTGTTCCCCATCACAACGCCGTCGGGCAGCTTGTCCCTGCCTGCCTGCGGAATCACCACGGGCGCGCCAGGCTTGCGGATTTTCGCAATCGCGGCCAGATCCAGATGATCATTTTCAGCGCCCGTCACCAGGATCAGATCGGCCTGTCTGGCGCGGGAATAATCTCCCTGGCTCCATGGGTCAACCTGAATCACCGTGCCGGCGTATTCCAGTTGGACGCTGGCGTGGGTAATGGGCGTAATTGCGACTTCAGCGCCCCACCCGGAAACAGCCAGCAGCAGGGAAGCCGCGAGCCGGTTCAAGCTCCGCAATTCGGCACTCTCACCGGGGCCCGCGCGCCGGGGACAGCGGCATAATCCAGGGTTCCCTGTTCGTTGCCGTCGCTTTGGCGCGCCGTTCCGCCACGGCATCTTTGAACATGGTGTCATCCATATCCACCACATCCAGCCACAGCTGCAGCATGTCGTCTACACTGCGCTCACCGTAACCGGCCCACACATTCGGATCCGGGTTGCGCGGGTTCGCCATCGTGTTGTCGTGAATGCCGATCATGTGAAGCACAGTCCCGGCTGCAACCAGCGGCTGGTAGCCGTCCGCATACACGTAGTTCAGGTGCCAGTTGAAGTTGAAATGGTCTACCGAGCTGATCACCGTGGTGGTGTTGTCGAGATTGATCGTCTCCAGCGTCAAACCCTTGCCGCGCGCGTGCAGGTGCGGCTGGAACGCATCAATGCGCACGTTGCCAGGCAGGCGATAGTAACCATCCGTACGCACCACGGTGTTGGGCGGAACTTCCAGTTCGTCGTTGGGCAGGTTGCGGATATTCATGGAGCGCACCTTGTACTTCGGTACAAACCCCTTCGGATGAAATTTCAGCGCCAGCGTGGTGTGGTTGGTCTGCTCCGTTCCGCCCGCGTTGTAATGCATGTCCCAGGTAATTCGATAGGTACCCTTTTTCAGCAGCCGACCCGAGTTCTCAGCAAAAGTGTCGCCGTATTTTCCGATTGCGTATTCCAGCAGCAGCGACCCCCGGTCTTCTTCCGGAGCGCTGGCGTCGGCAATATAAATCACGCAGTGATGGACGATCTTTCGATTGCTCGGCCTCACCTCCATCGACTGTATCCAGCGGTCTTCCGTCAGCGTGATCTCAGAAAACTGATTGATCCACCAGTCCGGACCTTTCGCGTACATTTTGAAATCGTCGGTCATGGTGGTCATTTCCGGGGTTCCCATCACCCACAGCATCTGGCCGTTCTGCGATACGTCAGCCGGGTAAGCAGGAGGTGGCGGCATATCGCCAGGATTGCCCTGTATCGCCCCCTGATCCACCCACTTCACCACCGCGGCAATCTGCTCATCGCTCAGCGAAATATCGTTGGAAAATTCCCGGATGCCGGTCGTTTTATCGATGTGCCATGGCGGCATATCCCTCGCCGCCACACGTTGTTTAACGGATTTTGCCCACGGCCGGACTTCGTTGTAAGTCAGCAACGACATGGGCGCGGAAGTACCCGCGTGATGGCAACTGGTACATTTCGCCTGCATGATGGGCGCGATGTCTCTGGTAAACGTCAGCTGCCTGGAGCCGGCGGTTTCGGGCGCATACGCGACCAGCGCCACCGCGGAGCCCAGCGCCACTACGGAAACAATTGCAACGTTGAGCTTTATGGTTCTGCTTTTCATGGGCTCGTTGTTCCTTTACTTCTACTTCTACTTCCGGCCAACCGTGACTCGTATCTGCGCGTTCGTCCAGCAACAGTGGTACCCGAAGTTGCCGGCATTCTCCCCGGAACCATCGTCCACAACAACCTGCAGCACGTATTCGCCGGGCGTGTCGAACGAAGCCTTTGCCGATGCCTTGCCATCGTCGACTTTTCCTTTGCCGGGCTCGAATTTCACCTTGCCCGGTCCGCGGTACATGGCCCACGCGAAAGTCATGCCGATGGGCTTGCCACCCGCTGTGGGGCGTCCGTCATCGGTGGCTTGAAATGTTATTTCCAGCGGTGCGGAAGTAGTGGCGTCGGCCGCAGTGCGCAATGTTACTTCCGGCGGCAGGTTCGAATGCGGGTTGCGAATGTCGGCGTTGCGGGTGGTGTACCTGTGGTCGATCAGCCAGACCCGGTCCAGCGTGCCGGTCACCTTTTGCGCTTGGCCGTGACTGACAATCGTCCAAACCAGCTTCTGGTCACCGAAGTCTTTGGGCACGACCACGGCAAAAACGTCCTTATGCCGGCGAATCGCGAAGTGGGTCGGCTGGCCGCGATCCGCTGTTCCGGGCGAGAAGCTGTTGTTGGGCCCTAATGGGATATCGGGTGTCTCTTCGTAGTTCCGGTTCAGATAGCCGAACCAAAGATTGAAAGTACCGTCCGCGTTGGTATCGTAGCCCTCGTACGCGGGGTCCACACTTTGGCCCGTCCAGTGGCGACCGAGGGTCAGGGGCTGTGCCTGGGTTTGTGCCCGGGCCGCAACAATCGGTGTAAGCAACGCGAAAGCGACAGCGGCGGAAACCAACAAACGCTTGTGCTTGATCTTAAAAATACGCCCTCCGCCCGCAGCCCATCAGGAAGCCCGATTATAGGCGCGCCCATGGGCCGGAGTCAACGTCAACGCGGCAAATCGCGCGCGAGTTGCAGCGCGGGCCGCATCGAGTTCGAATATTATGATATATACTTTCCGCAACATTGATACTTCAACAACAAACGAGGCTTTCCATGAATTCCCGCCCTCTGTTCCGCACCGGTTGTCTGGCACTGGTACTGGCAACGTTACTCACGCTTCCGGCAAATGCCCAGACCGACGCAGCCCTCTCGGGTACGGTGCAGGACACCAGCGCATCCGTAGTGCCGCAGGCCACGGTCCGTCTCACCAGCCGTCAACAAGGTACCGTTCGCACGGTGGCAACCAATCAGTCTGGTGTGTACCAGTTCTCCTTCCTGCCGCCGGGAACGTATGACGTCGCGGTTTCTGCCTCCGGCTTCAAGACCCTCAGCCGCACCAACTTCAATTTGTCGGTGGCACAGAATGCGCGCCAGGATTTCACGCTCGATTTGGGCAACGTATCGGAAAATGTCACCATTTCGGCGGCGGTGGAAAGCGTGAATACCGAGTCTGCGGAACTGGGCGCGGTGGTGGATAATACCCGCGTGGTGGAGATGCCGCTGAATGGCCGCGTCTTCTTTTCGCTGCCGCTGCTCACCCCCGGCGTGCTGCCTCCGGTGCAAGGCTCCGGGCTCGGTTATCGGGGCGGCTTCAATGTGGCCGGCTCCTGCGAAGGCTGCAACAATTTCATCCTCAATGGGATGGACAACAACGACAGCAACAAGCAAATTCCGAACTTCCGCCCGTCCATCGATGCCATCGGCGAATTCAACATTCTCACGGGGATTTATCCGGCCCAATACGGCTACGGCTCGGGCGGGCAGATCATTGTCACCACAAAATCCGGAACCAATCAGCTGCACGGCTCCGCCTACGATTTTCTGCGCAATCAATCGGCACTCACGGCGCGCAATTTCTTCAACAATGTATTGCCTTCGTTCCACCGCAACCAGTTTGGGGGGACCATCGGCGGCCCCATCCGCAAAGACCGCACCTTCTTCTTCTACGGCTATGAAGGCCTGCGCCTTTCCACCACCATCACTTCGCTGGCCACAGTTCCCACTGCCGCAATGCACGGGGGGGATTTCAGCGGGCTTCTGCCGCGGCAGATAGTGAAGGACCCCACCGGTGGCGCGGCGTTCTCCGGGAATATCATTCCGCCCTCCAGGCTCAGCCCGGCAGGCGTAGCGCTGATCAATTTTTATCCGAACCCCACCGCATTCACAGCACCGGGCGTGCTCCCTGGCAACAACTACACCTTCAATGACACCCGCACCGAACTGTACAACACAGACAGTTTGAAGATCGATCACACGTTCAGTTCGAAGGATTCGATGTTTCTCACGGCCAACTATTACAACGATCACTCCTTCGAGCCACAGGTTAATTCGTGCTCCAGCGCCTTTCTGCCCGGTTACGGCTGCGACCTTGTGCAGAAGTCGCAGGTCTACGGAATCGCCGAGACCCACATTCTGTCGGCAAGCAAGGTCAATGATTTCCGCATCAGCTTTAACGAGACGCTGCAACCCGCGATCAATCAGATTTCCAGCACGCCGTACTGGTCGAAGTTCGGCATCACCTCCATCATTCAGAATGGTTCGGAGCTGCCGAAGCAAGGTACGCCCGGTACCACTTTGACGGGCTACCAGTCACTGCCCGGCCCGGCGCCGTTCCGTCGCGCCGATCCGCACTGGCAGTTCACCGACACCTTTTCCTGGACGCACGGCAAGCACACCGTCAAAGTGGGCGCCAATCAA
The DNA here is from genome assembly GCA_038229475.1 of Bryobacterales bacterium. Classification (GTDB taxonomy): domain Bacteria; phylum Acidobacteriota; class Terriglobia; order Bryobacterales; family Bryobacteraceae; genus BOG-234. The sequence goes on from JBBROK010000013.1 coordinate 73,119, forward strand.
TCGCACGCCGCAACCAACGACGTGCAGGCCAGTCAGCCAACCGGAACCCTGACCTTTACCAACACCAGCGCCGGCCTCACCAGTACTTACGGCGTGGCGGATATGGTGCTGGGTCTGCCTGCCAGCACCAGCAACTCGCCCTATGCTTACAAGGCGTATCTTCGACAGTCTAACGTCGCGGCGTTTATTCAGGACGACTGGAAAATTCTGCCCAGCCTCACGCTGAACCTCGGTTTGCGCTGGGAACTGAACACGCCGCCGCTGGACTACGGCAACCATCTGACCAACTTTGATCCGGCGAGGGGAATTCCCGTGACCCAGGGCAACCCCGCACCTGAGGCTCCGGGCGGACCCATCGTGGTCGGCTTCACCGGCGGTCAGGTTTACAACTTCGACTGGAAAGCCTTCGCGCCGCGCTTTGGGTTTGCGTGGCAGCCCAACCGCAATGGCAAGACGGTAATTCGCGGTGGTGCGGGCACTTTCTACCAGAACATCGGCCTGTGGAATGGTACCGGCACCATCCGCTTCGCCTCGCCCTACACGGTGAACAATACCTATACCGCCAGCACGACGCAACCCATCACCCTGGCCGATCCCTTCCCTGGCCGAAACGCTGTGACCGCCAACACCATGAGCGGCCTGGATGTGAACTACAAGAGCCAGCGGGTGTACGAGTGGAGCCTTGGCGCGCAGCGCCAGTTGACCGGTGACATGCTGCTGGATGTGACCTACTTCGGGTCCGCGGGCAATCATCTGCAGATGACGCACAACCTCAATCAGCCGTCCCCGGGTGCGGGCACCCCTGCGGCGGTGAACGCGCGGCGACGGTATCCGCAATATGGCACCGTCAACTACTCTGAGTTCGGCGGTGTCTCCCACTACCACTCGATGGTAGGCAAACTTCAGAAGCGCATGGGCAATGGCCTCTCTTTCCTCGCTTCGTATACCTTCTCGAAGTCCCTTGACGACCTCAACGGACCCACCAATCAAGGCGACTTCCGGACGGCGCGCGGGCCTTCCACCTTCGACATCCGCAATCGCTTTGTGGTGAGCCCGGTTTACGAACTGCCGTTCGGCAAGGGCAAGGCCTACGCCAATCACGGCGTTTCTGCCATGCTGGCCGGCGGCTGGCAACTCTCTCCACTACTGCAATGGCAGAGCGGCAATCCGCTGACCGCGGTCTATTCCGGTAACTTCAGCAACAGCGGCGGCTCCCGTGATCGCCCCAATGTTACCGGCGACCCGAATGTCAACGCTCCGCATACGCCGGATAAATGGTTCGATACTGCCGTGTTTCCGCTGCGCGCAGCCAATGGAGCGGCGGGGGCGACCTATGGCTTCGGCAATGAAGGGGTGGGCGTAATCCGCAGCCCTGGCCTGGTCCAGATGGATATCTCTGTGGTGCGAAACTTTCAGTTCAGAGAGCGGATGCGCGTGCAGTTCCGCGCGGAGTTCTTCAATCTGTTCAACCACGCCAACTTCCAGTTCCCCAATCTGAATGCCGATACCGCGGCGTTCGGCAAGATCACCGGGGCACTGGATCCGCGCCAATCACAATTTGCGCTGAAGCTGAGCTTCTGAGGGCTCTTAAATGAAGTCCGCTGCCCGGGCTTGCGCGAAAAGTTTCAACGTCTCCGCGGGTGCTGGCACGCGCGCATTCCATGAAGTGTCTGTCTCGAACGTCCGCAGCAGATAGGGAGAGCTGCAATACTGCCGCTCCAGCAATAGGCACACTTGATCGGCCTGGCCGCGATCCTGGGCCTGTAGCGCAGTCACCAGACTGGTGAGGTGCCCATTGACGACAGGCCACTGGTCGGTGGCGACCGTTTGCGCAAGCAATGCGTCGATCAGCCTGTTAACTCGTGAAATGGTGCGGGCAAAGGATGTCATCGCTGTTCGTATTGTATGCTTGCCGCTATGAAAATCTGCCTTGCGCTGGTGCTTTCTGCGACTGCTCTGTTGGGACAGACGAAGTCGTTGCTGATTGAAGATATGACGTGGACCGAAGTCCGTGATGCCATCGCTGCGGGCAAGACTACGGCCATCTATTACGCCGGCAGCATCGAACAGAATGGCCCCGGCATGGCTCTGGGCAAGCACCTCTTCATCTCGCACTACACGGCGCAGAAGATCGCCGAACAACTGGGCAACGCGCTGGTTTACCCCACCATGCCCTTTGCGCCCACCGGCGACCCGGAGCAGAAGACCGGGCATATGCGCTTCAACGGCAGCGTCAACGTGTCTGAACAGGCCTTCGGCCTGATTGCGCACGACGTCGCGATGAGCGCGATTGCCGCCGGATTCCGAAACGTCGCCCTGATGAGCGACCACGGCGGCCCCGGGCAGGAGGCTTTGAAGCGTGTTGCCGCGGAACTCGATTCCATATGGAAACGGAAGGGAGTTCGCATCATCTATGTACCCGATCTCTACTTCAAGGAGAAAGACGAGATGCGCAAGTATTTGAGCGAGCGGAAGATTGCGGTCGATTCCCACGCCGGTACGGACGACACGTCGGAAGTGATGTTCATCGATAAGGAACACAAGTGGATCAGGCCCGACAAGTTGCTGGCAGATACTGGCGCAAGCGGCGTGACCGGCGACCAGACGAAGGCGACGGTAGAGATGGGCGAGATGTTCATCAACCATAAAATCCGCCTGGCAGTGGAACAGATCCACCAGTTGCTGCGCTGAATGTATACTTGGCAGGATTGAGGTTACTATGACTTTCCGCATCACACTGGCTCTGTGCGCCGTGGCCCCCCTGTTTGGGCAATATACGCCCCAACTCGCCACCGCCAAAGCGAAGAACGTTCCCGAGATTCAATACGAAGTGGTGCCCAACTTTCTGAAGTTGCCGCCCAACCTGTTTCTGGGAGAAGGCATTGGCGTGGCCAGCAATTCGAAGGGCCACGTCTTTGCGTATACGCGCAGCCAGGCGACCCGCATTTTTGAATTCGACGCCAAAGGCAGTTATGTCCGCGAGATTGGGGAAGGGCTCTACGGCCTTTCGTTTGCACACGCCATTCGCGTAGACGCGCAGGACAACATCTGGGCTGTGGATGAAGGCACCAATATGGTGATCAAGTTCAACCCTGAGGGCCGGGTGACGATGGTGATCGGCCATCGCCCGGAATCGATCGACGTGACCAGTATTTTCACACCGCCGACGATGCCCGTGGCAGGCAAGTACACGCTCGACCGGCCGACGGATGTGGGCTGGGACGCCAACGGAAACATTTTCATTTCCGACGGCTATGGCAATTCGCGCGTTGTGAAATACGACAGGAATGGCAAGTTCATCGCCAGCGCCGGCACCAAAGGTAGCGGGCCGAATCAGCTGAATCTGCCGCACAGCATGTCCATGGATGCAAAGGGCAATGTCTACATCGCCGACCGCAGCAATGCGCGCATTCAGGTGTGGGACAACGATCTGACTCCCAAGACCAGCTATGACAATGTAGGCCAGCCCTGGGCGGTCTGCATTTCACCTGGTCCGCACCAGTATTTGTATAGTTCCAATTCCTATCCGGACGCCAACAACACCGATTTTTCAGCCGTAACCGGCGAGATTTACAAGATGGAGCTGGACGGCACCATTCTGGGCAAGTTCGGTAAACCGGGCAAGGATCAGGGCATGTTCGGCACGGTCCATGAGGTGGATTGCCGCAACGCGAATGAACTCTATACGTCGGAAATTACCACATGGCGAGTGCAGAAAATCATTCTGCACCCGACCGCGGCACAAGGAGGTGCGAAGTGAAGTTCACCGTACTGATGGCTTTATTCGCAGCGGGTTTGGCTGCACAGGTTCCGGACATCTCTTTCGATTCCGTTGCCAATTTCGTGAAGATGCCCGAGCACATTCATTTGGGTGAGGTGGCGGGTGTGGCGACGGACTCCAAAGGCAATGTCTACGTCTACACGCGCACCGGCAGCGACAACGCCACCATGGGCGGATCGCGCATCTTCACTCACGGCGGCTCGCGACTGTTTGAGTTCGATGCCACCGGCAAATATGTGCGCGAGATCGGCATTGGCGTCTACGGGTTCCTTGTTGCCCAGGCCGTACGCGTGGATGCGCAGGACAATATCTGGGTGGTGGATCGTGGCGGCAGTCAGGTGATGAAATTCGATGCAGGTGGCCGGATCGCCATGGTGATGGGCCGTAAGCCGGAAGCCATCAATCCCGGCGGCGGCAGGGGCCCGGCTCCGGCGGCAGGTGGCAGGGGTCCGGTGGGTGTGGGAGTTCGTGGTGACAATTTCAACCGTCCAACCGACGTGGCGTTCGATGCGGCGGGCAATATCTTCGTGGCCGATGGGTATGGCAACTCGCGCGTTGCAAAGTTCACGAAGGATGGTGTGTTCGTGAAGTCTTGGGGTTCGCGCGGCACGGAAAACGGCCAGTTCGATACGCCGCATTCCATCGCCGTGGATGCGCAGAGCAATGTGTACGTGGCCGATATGGGCAACAAGCGCATTCAGGTCTTCGATAACGATGGCAACTTCAAGTCGCAGATCACAGGCGTGGGATCCCCGCGGGCCATGTGTATTTCGCAGGGCGCGCATCCGCTACTTTATGTCTCAAACTCCAATGCCATCGATTCCGACGAGGGCGGGGAGATCTACAGGATGGAGCTGGACGGCAAGATCCTCGGCAAGTTCGGCCAGGCGGGGAAACAGATGAAGGAATTCTGGACGGTGAATGCGATTGATTGCCGTTCGAATGCGGTTTATGTTGGAGAAATCGGTAATTGGCGGGTTCAAAAACTGGCGGTTCACTAAAGACTCGATTCGCCGAGTTGCATTAACGTAGACCAATCCCCTGGTGCTGACGTGAATATCTCGATCAAAACCATGATCCAAAAGCTTCGGAAAGACCAGCTACTTTCACAAGCATCGCTCGGCAAGAAGCTCGGAGTTTCACAAGCCCTCGTCTCGATGTGGGAACGCGGCGCGGCAAGACCGACGAATGAACAGGTGCAGGAGCTTCGGACCTTTGTTCGACCCGTTGTTCAAGTAGTTGCTGATCCCGGTATCGTCAGTCCCGCCCAAGGGGACAGAATCAGAGAAAGACGGGCAGTTAACGGTCTCTCGCAAACAGAGCTCGCGGACAAGGTCGGCGTTTCTCAACCACTCGTATCGCAGTGGGAGATCGGAAAGCAAAAACCGACGCGGGAACAAACGGAACGCCTTCAGTCAATTCTTGGAGGGATAGTCGATTCAGGCGACACACCAGCAACAGAAACGGAATCGGCACTCGGAGTGTGGCTCTCCAAGACGCGATTGAGCAAGAATCTCACAGTAAATGAACTCGCCAGCAAGGCGGGTGTGAGCATTGCTACTATCTATAACATCGAACGAGGGCGTGCCGAGAATCCACATCCAAAGACCGTAACGGCCCTCGAAAAGGCATTGGGAAACAAGCTGGAATCGGAAAAGGAAGTAATCAAATCAGGGGAGATCGAGGGATTGGGAGACTTTGTCGACTTCGATCCCTACCACATGGAGAACTTGCCAGCCGCAGCAGGAGTGTACGTTCTCTACGATATCAGCCAACGGCCAATTTATGTGGGACAGGGGATTAACATCGCGAAGAGAATTAAGGATCACCATGAAAAATTTTGGTTCAAGCGGCCGATCATTGAGACAGGCGCATACGTCGAGATCGGCGAAAAACGTCTCCGGGAGCAGGTCGAAACGATTCTAATTCGGTTTTTGAAGCAGAATGCAGTTATAAATAAACATAAGGTCGACAGGGATTAGTGCCAACTTGGCTGTTGACCAAAACGGTCATCCCAGCCGGATGTTGCACGGCGGGTGTCGACCCGGTCGTCGATATCAGTCAGGTGCCGGTGAGTTGCCGTGTGAAGCGACCGAGCAGAATCGGGGCGAGAGTGCCTTTGACCGCATGCAGGAATTGACCGAGCGCAGTGTCTTGAACGCCGCTGATCTTCGTCAGAGATTCAATGGTTGCAGAGTACTCGGAGATTGCGCGGTATCAGCGCCTCCAGCATCAATGCCGAACCACCATGCCAGTGCCTTCCCGTCTGCCCGCCTGGACGCCCCGCTGTAACTGAGCCGCACCAATGACAATCTGAGGCGCGGATACGGGGTTCGCAGAACCAGCCACGTTCAGCAGGTTCGTGTTGAAGATGGTCTCCGTATTGGCGTCATTCTGGTTGCTGGATGTCGTGTAACAATACCCGTTTCGGAAGCTCGGGATTGAACTCGCGATATGGCTCCCCACTGTGTCGATCACCTACCGGAAACCAGCGATCTCCGCCCGAAACTACTGAAGACACGCGCTCTGGATCCGACGTCACATATAATGGCCGCACCGCCCATGAAACGTCTTGCCATCCGCATTAGCACCGCTTTTTTGTTGATCTTCACTCTGTCCTCGCTCACCGGCTTCCAGGCCACGGGTCCGGCGCAACGCAATCGGCTGGTGGACCCGTTTGCCATCGGCTGGCTGGTGACCGATACCAATGGGGATGGCATCGCCGATTTCGCGCCTGGCAAGGTCGTGGTACCTGCTCAACCATCGGCGATGGAGAATGCGGCGGCGGCTGACGTGGCCGCGCGGATCGGGTTTGCCACAACCGGGCTGACGCTGCCCATCGTGGTGACGGCGACCGATGACCGCGGAGACGGCCCTCGCATCTATATCGGCGGCAGCGCGGCTCCTGCCAGTTATCGCGCGGTGCTGCAGCAGCGCTTCGATCAACTACAGACAAACGAAGGCGGCGTCTTTCAACTGGACGACAACATCATCGTGATGGGTAAAGATGAAGCGGCATTGCTAGCCGCCGCGGAAGGCTTTGCGGGGCGCGCACCATACATCTGGCGGATTCCGGGCGAGAAACTATCCGCCCTCGCCACCGCTGCCGGGGCGGGCGCGCACATTACCGGCCTCACCTTCGCCAAAGGCAAAGCGGGTATCAATCGGGCCCTGCTGGAAGGCACTGCGGCTGCCACGGTCAGCGCGCTGGAAGCAGTTCTGAACGATGCGAAGTTCGCCAGTGTGCATGAGATCGCGGTGACAGCCAATGGCGCCACTGTTTCTGCCGTCAGCAGCAAAGCTCTTCCGGATCTGACACCCGCTCCAGCAGCAGACGCGCCTGCAGCCGGAGGTGGAGATGACGCCGCCGCCGGACCCGCCCGTCTGGATCTGGCCACGCTCTACACCATGCGCGGCCTGTTTCGCGGTACGCCGAAAATGCCGATTCCGTCTAATCTTGACTCACAGCTCTACGTTCCCGCCGGTGCTGCCGGGGTGGCAATGGCCAATCTCGCCGCCCGAATGGGTCTGGAGACAACCGGCATCACGATCCCGCTGGCGACACCGGCGACCACGGCAACGGTGCGGGATGTGCGAACCAAGGCCGTCGTCATGGAGGGCTCAGTCACCGGCGATGAAGCGGCGAAGAAAATGCGCGAGGAAGACACTGCCGCGGTGCAGTCGGAGACGGCTTTGTCCGCCGGTGAGGGCGAACTACGCATTGTGGACAAGGCTTTTGGACGTCAGCCGGCGTTGCTGGTGCGAGGTGATCCGGCAGGTGCCACTTCCGCGCTCAACCTGCTGAACGGACACTTCCCCAATTTGTGGGAAACCGGCAAGCAGCACATGAATGTGGAAGAGATGCGCTACGATCTGCATCGCTTCTTCTCTCTGCGGTCAGCGGCCGGACAAGCTTCTGCGGTGTTGTATCGGCTGGGCAGGTGGTCTGAAGAGATCAAAGCTGCGGGCATACCACACGACGTGGAGGCCAAAGTATTTGTCGACATTGCCGACAAAGGTCTGGCAGCACTGGTGCAGGCAGAACTGACGAAACAACTGGGCGTGGCCAGTGTAAAAGTACAGACCGCCAGCATGCGCGCGGGGACGCAATGTTGCGACAAGGTTCCGAATCTCCACTACGATGAGCCCGGCTACACATTCCGCCAGGCCACACCCACGTTTACGGAAGACCTGACGATTCCCTGGGAGGGCACTCGCCTCATCAACGCGGTGAAGTCGGCTTTGCCGAAGCTGAAAGCGGGTGAGCCGGTTCGCCTGCTGGCGCGCGTGAGTGAAAGCCCGGAGCAGCGATTGAAACTGAAGAACCAGCTGGGAGCGATGTTGCGGGAAGCAGGAACGAAGAATGCCTCCGTGGTGGTGCTCTCGGCCTACAAACAGGGCTTCAGCTGGCTGATGGATGAGATTGCGCCGGCGGTGAAAGGCAAAGCGGCTGCAATGCGGATTGAATTCCGCCGGAACGACGACCCCACCAAAACACGAACCATGTTTACGCCCGCCCGCTGGGTACAGGAACTTTACCCGGTGGATGAGATGCTGGCGAGAGAACTGGCAATTCCGCTGGAGAAGATCACGCTGGAAATGTTTGAGCCGGCTCCGATGGCTCCTACCTACCGGGTCCACGTGATAGACGCGGCGGGCAGGGAAATCCTCACACGGGAGTTCTCCGTTTCTACCATTAACCGTCCATGGAATGGCGTGATGAAAGAATACGAGACGGTTCAGATCGACACCGGCTGGGTGAAGATGGAATCGGGCGCGACAGCAGTGTTGGATCAGCGCATCGCGACCGATACCGAAGAATTCTGGGAGCATTACCAGAACGTGACGTTGCCGCGGGTGTTTCAGTCTGTCATGGCGACCTTTCACGGGGAGCTGCGGCCGGATTTCGCTCCGGCGTTCGATACGCTGCGAATCGACATCCACATGAGCGAGCCCGATTACGAACTGGGCATTGATAAGGAACGCATCTCGTCGCTGGAAGCTCTGCAGGAAGATACTTTCTATTCCACCGAGAACTTCATCAATATGATGGGCGATCTGATGGCTGGCCGTGCGCTGGGGCACGTGGGCCGCATCATGCCGATTGTTCACAACGCCGAGGATGGCAAAGACGGCAAGGTGCATATTGAGTTCTACGCCAAACCCGCCGGCATTCCGGGCGTGGAATTGAGGTGGACCGATGCGGCCGGCAGGAAGCACGAGAAGAACCGTGAGCTGTGGCCCATCACGGGAGCATTTCAGCCGAGGCTGATTCAGGCGCGGGTAGCGGCAGGGCAAGCCGGGCCGCAGAGTCTCACCTGGCTGATGCCGGCTGATTTCAAGGACGATAAGTTCGACGAATGGATTGGCCTGGAAGGTGAAAACCAGGTGGTGCGCAGCATGTTCCCGGTTGCGCAGGCTCGGGGGCAATTGCAATGGGCGGAGCGCATGCATGCAGCCGGGCTGTATCGCGATGAGGTCGCATGGCCTTATGTGAAACGCATGGGTTTTGAGTTCGAACTGCCGGTGCCGCTGAATATGAAGTCAGATTCCGCGCCGCCCCGTGAGTACGCTTCGTTCACCGTGCAGCCGCCGGCGAGTAAACGTCCCATGGCGGCGGACTTCGTCACCACATTGAACAATCGCCCGGAGCTTGTGCAGTGGGATGAACCGGTTCGTCCGGCGGAAAATATCGCCGTGCTGGCGAAGATGGGTGAGAGCCCGGGCTTCAATGTTTACTGGATGGGCCGCAGCTATCTGGGCCAGAATCTGTGGGCGGCGGATGTGACGCTGCCCTCGCCGGCCGCGCTGCGCTCCCCGGCCAAAGAGACAACACTCAAGGCCACCATCATCTATTCCGGTCGCCAACATGCCAATGAGGTCTCCAGCACCAGCCACATTCTCAAACTGGGTGAGCAGTTGCTGAAAGATACGCCTACGCGCGACATGTTGAAGCAGGTGAACGTGGTGCTGCACCCGATTACCAATGTGGATGGTGCGGAATTCTCTGTGCAACTGGCGGAGTTGACGCCCAACAACATGCTGCATCCGGGCTATCATGGCGCCCTGGCGGCGGATGTTGCAGTGGGCCAGACGGACATTGACCCCATCTATCCGGAGTCGCGCACGCGGCGCCTGCTGACTGACGCCTGGCTGCCCGATGGGTTCCTGAATCCGCACGGCTATCCTTCGCACGAATGGGTGCAGCCGTTTTCTGAGTACTCGGGATGGGTGACGAATCGCCAGGGAGCCAACAATGGACGTACGTGGTGGATTCCGCGCGGCTGGTTCACCAGCCTTGGCTTTCTGCGCGGCGACAACTATCCGTACAGCCAGAAAATCGCCTATGAGATTCAGGACCGCATTGCAGCCGCGCAGCGCAATGTGCCCGGACTGCTGGATCTGGAGACCCGCATGAATGCCCGCTATCAGCGCTTTGGTCAGAAGTGGCAACCGGAGAATATGCAGCAGCCCCTGGTGAACGGTATCCGTATTTACATGGCGCTGAAGGGGCAGGAGGCGAATGGCGGCGGTGGCCGCGGCGGTGGCAATGTGGCGCCAGGTTCGGGTGGTGTGGGCGGGGTGTCTCCCGATGTTACATGGGATACCGGCTACACCGAAGCGCCGGATGAAACTGCGCACGGCGAGTACATGAAGCTGATGGCGTCAGCGGGCCTTGCGTTTGACCGCGTGCACCTGGAGTATCTGGCTAAAGCCCGGCTGCGGATCAACCGCACGGAGCGGGAACAGGCGGGGCGCGTCACGTGGAGAGTGGAGCGACTGCGACCAAATTTGCCGGCAGGCGAGACCGAGCCTCCGGTGGCCGGTCAGCCGAATCAGTAGCGCGGCGGCGCAGGCTTCAGGCGTTGTAAGCCAGAGCGATTACGCTGATGGCGGCGATGTAGAACACAAACATCAAAACCAGATATCGCATGGCGACCGAAGGCGCCCCGGCGAATTCCTTCCATACGAAAATGCCCCAGAGGGCGGCGACCATGGGTGCCGACTGGCCAATGGAATAGGAAATGGGCACGCCCACAAATCCGGCCGCGATGAAGTTCACGCTTGTACCAATACCCCATACGATGCCGCCCACAACCCCCATCAGATGGTTACGTGCACTGGTCTTGAAGAATCCGCTGAACTTCACCGACTCACCCACCAGCGGATTGCGCATGAAGTGGACGTTGGCGAAGCAGCAACAAAACAGCGCGCCCACCACGAAGAGCACCGTCACCGAATAGGGAGTAAGCGCGTGACCGATGGTGAGCGCCCGTGTGGAGAACGGCGCGTACGCCCCCAGCAGAAGTCCGGCGATCACATTCACCGTAAGTCCCTTTCGGGAAACCGGGCCGCCCGCAGCGCCCCTCTTGCTGTACGCAAAGCCATCGAAGATGATGGCTGCTACCGCGAGCCCGATGCCGCCCACGATATACCAGACGCTGCCCCTGGGCTGGATCGCATAGCTCAACGCGGTTCCTTCCACCATGGCGATGCCGACACTCACCGGAAAAGCTACGGCCATGCCGGTCATATCCATACCGGCCACCAGCAGGATGTTGGCAACGTTGAAGATCGCCCCGGCCAGCAGCGCCAGCAAAATATTGGCCGTATCAGCCGCTGCAAGATTGGCCAGGAAGGCTTCACCGAGTGGGCCATGGCTACCCAGAGTAAACGCGAATAACAGAGTGCAGGCGAGCGCGCTGAAGATGTAGTCCCAATAGAAGAGCGCGAACGCATATCCTCGCGTCCCTTTATAAGAGTTGGCCCAGGAACCCCAACAAATTCCACTGGCAATCGTCATGAGTAGTGCGGTACTAAATGTGGAGGGCGAATACATCGGCTACCAGGTGTGTTGCGCGGGTCGCGCGCGTGAGCTAAACTCGACCATGTGCTGAAGCGTACCACGCTCCCGTTGCTTTTTGCCGTCTCGTGCTGCGCCGTTTCAGGCGCGGAAAACAGTACCTGGTTTGGCACGCCGCTCCCTCCGCCGTTGAGCGATCCAACCAAACCAGTACTGGGTTATCAGGACTACTTTCCGACACTTTCCGCGAGGTTTCCGCATCGCCCCGGCAGGCACGATGAACTGCTGGACGGAACCGCGCTGAGGCAAGACCTGCGCCGGATTGTGGACTTTTCCCTGGAGAGTTTTCACGCCGGAGAAAAACTGTGGGGAAGACGCGCGGCCACTTCGTCGTTTCAGCACACTCTGGAATGGGTGGAAAGGGAGTGGAAAGCAGCCGGTTTGAAGGATGCTCACATTGAGCCCTTCGAGGTGAATGGCGCAATGTGGACGCCAGAGATGTGGCAGGTGCAGGTTACAGGCGGGGGCGATCCGGTTACTCTCACCTCCGCCTTCCCCCAGCAGGGCAGTGCCACGGGCAGCAGGAATGCGCCATTGATCTTCGTGGGCCGCGGCACACCGGCGGATCTTGCCGGGCGTGACCTGCGAGGCAAGATTGCCGTGATGCACGTTCGGCCCGAGCCCTCGCTGTTTGGATCGGCCGAACAAGGCATTCCCGCACAACTGGTGAAGCGCGGTGCCGTGGCCGTGGTTCAGGCGGTGGAAGGTCCGGGAAACATTCAGTATTACGATCCGCGTTTCGGTTGCGCACCGGCAATGTGTTTCATGGTGGGCGGCGAGGACGGTTGGTTTCTGGAACAGGTAATCGGCAAAGCCGCCGATGCCGACCTGCCCTTGAATTTATCTCTTACGCTGCGCGTGGCGGAGAAAACGGGTCTGACCTCCGGCAACGCCATTGCGACAATTGCCGGTCACGATGCGAAGCGTCTGGTCATCAACGCCCATGCGGACGCATATTTCCAGGGTGCCGATGACAACGGCAGCGGCCTCGCCACGCTGACGGCCCTGGCGCGATATTTTGCGCAACAGGTGACGCCAAAACATACCTTGGTGTTTATCGCCAGCGGTGGCCATCACGGGCCGGGTAACGGGCCGGGAGCACTGGTTGCGGCACACCCGGAATGGAAGGGCAACGTGTTGACCATCGTCAACCTGGAGCATCTTGCATATGCCGACGCGGTACGCGGCAAGGTGCGCGCGCAGAACAACTTTGGTATGGTGTGGAACACTTCTGTGACGGAAGGCGCGAAGAGCATTGGTGTGACCAACCTTGCTCCGTTCGTCGGTGAACTATGGAAAGAAGCGCCACGATGTTTTGGCGTCGCCACGTACCAGCAGTATGCACGCAACGTCAGCGGTGACCTGGGCGGGTTTTCGTCACTCGGGGTTCCGATGACGCAGATGATTCAGTCGGGAACTTTTTATCACACTTCCGGTGACGTTTTCGAGCAGGTGCCGGAAGCCGGTTTGGAGCGTGCCGCGCGTTTCTACGCGTGGTTTGTTGAGCAACTGGACGCCGCGCCAGAGGCGCTGATCGCAGGCGAACGTGTGACCGGTTATAGCGCTGAGAAGCCGGGAAATTGCGCGGGTCGATAAATACCGATTGAGTTTCCCGGGTGGCCGCGAGCGTCGCCAACTGCGGCGTCCGGGCCCGGCACCCGGCAAATCGGTACTTCTGGGGTTTCAGAGGTAAACTGAGACGGAAGGCTACCCTGAGCGGCAACGCGGTAGCCATCGCTTACGACGATGTAGGGCGGCAACAATCGGTGACACAACTGGTGAACGGCAATCCGACTGTTACCCTGGCGGCTACGGGCCCTCAGGCGCAATACAAAGGCTGGAACCCGGTAACGGCTGTCACGGTGGCGACAACGGGTGTCCACAATGAGCCATTTAGTCGGGCTGCTCTATTTGGCCACGGCGCTTGTTGGGTTTTATTGGTCAATTTCTCTAACCTTGACCGGGCTGTATGGCATTCCATTTTCACGATGGTACGCAGTGCTCTTTATCGGTTCGGTGGCCTTGCTGGTGGGTGCCATTCTATGGTGGTTCTCAAGCAGCAGATGGTCTCGCTGCTTCCTGTCGTCGGAAGCGCTCTTCGTGGTTCCTACTTCGTTCCTGCGGGCATTGTGCTGATGCGGCACGGAAGGTCAGAGAGCGGCGAGTAACCCCGCATCCGCAGTTGCATGGGCGATGACCGGCGCCCCCCTTTCGCCGATATCCAGGATCTCTTGTGTTTGCGGTGGCCCGGAACGGTCAAGGACGCGCGGAGCGGTGGTCGCCCAGTAGCCCCTGGGCTTGACGTACAGGAGGCCGGGGAAGAATTATGATGGAAGAGATGGCACAACTACACATGACCGGAGCCGAAGTGTCGGGCGACTTTGCAGCGGCCATGCGGCGGATCGGGCATGGCGAGGAAATCGTGGTGGACCGCAATGGGCAGCCTGTGGCCATCATTCGGCCGGTCGAGCCAGAGCCGCGAACGCTTTCGGAGCTGATCGAACTGGCCACGCAGCGTGAGAAGGAACGGGGCTACGCGATCACCCTGGATGAGGACTACGCGGCTGACGTCGAACAAATCGTTCGTGAGCGCAAGCCGTGGACGCCTCGTTCATGGGATTAATTCCTCGACACCAGTACGCTGGTGACCGCAGAACGGGCTAGACAAAGCGTCGGCGATATCTTCCTTCGGCTTCGCAGTGTCTATGGCAACGTTGCCGCAGCTTTGGCGGCGGTGACGGTGGTGGAACTGGCGCACGGAATCGAGCGGGCTCAGACCGACACCCAACGCCAGCGCCGTCAGGCGTTCCTGAACGATCTGACCGCCAACATGACCGTCTATCCGCTCACCTCCGCTATCGCGGAGCTTGCGGGCCTGCTCCGCTCAGAATCCCAGCCGCAGCGTGAATCGAAACGTCCGCCCGTCGTTCAGCGTATTCGTGATCTTGCCGAACGAAGGCGAAGTCAGATCGGTGCCCGGTTCGGCGAACTGCGGGGTGTTCATCAGGTTGATTGCTTCCGCGCGGAAGGCGACTGAAGCAGTTTGACGAACGCTCCAAACCCGCGTGAGGTTTGCATTCATATTGCGGATACCGCCCTTACGGAAGGTCCCCGAACCAAGGTTGCCGCGGGATTCGCCGGGGCGGATGAACGAGAACGCCGACTTTGGCAGCAGTGCAACTGAAGTATCGGGATTGCCAATCGTCCGTCCCAAAAGGGATGGATTCAGGATGTTGGGCCGGTCGCCGCTCACACCATCCACGTTGCCGAAACCGGGGGCATCAGAACCGGAAATTACGGTAAACGGCGTGCCCGTCTTGGCGAGGAAAATGGCCGATGCGGTCCATTGGGCAATGACCTGCGTCCATGCGTG
The DNA here is from genome assembly GCA_038229475.1 of Bryobacterales bacterium. Taxonomy (GTDB): domain Bacteria; phylum Acidobacteriota; class Terriglobia; order Bryobacterales; family Bryobacteraceae; genus BOG-234. The sequence goes on from JBBROK010000013.1 coordinate 88,137, forward strand.
GCCGGCGGGCACGGGAATCGCGTAGTTGAGTCGCACCAGCGCGGCATGCGACTGATCGAAAGCACTGGGGCCTCGCAAGTCGTTCGAAATGAGGAATTCGCTCTGACTATAACCCTGCAGCACATCGTCACCCGCAGCCGTGTTGGTGTAAGCGGCACCGGTATCAATCGCCTTACTCAGCCAGTACGAAGCGTCGCCAGAGAGGCCGTGGTGATCGGGCATCGTCCAGGTCACGCGCGCGGAATCGAAATAGCCACGGGCGAGGTTCTGCGCAATGCGGATATCGTAGTGAGTCTGGTCGGGCCGACGATCATTCACGTTGGCTGAAGTGAGAGTTCCCACGGGCAAAGCGCGGTTGGTGAAGTTGAGGAAGAAAAGCTTCCACGTGCGGCTACCCGCATAGGAAAATTGCAGCTTGCCTTGCGCATGCAGATCGATTTCCCACTGCAGGTTGTACTGCTGCGAGTAGGGCGTCACGAGGTTGCGTGGCAGCCTGTAAATGGCAGACCGCGCAGCGGGACCAGGAAAGATTTTTGCATAGGGATTGAGCAGATCGGGCACCTGGACTTCCGCTTTGAGGAACTGCGGCGGGTCCCAGCGAACCTGCTGATAAGTGGGCGGAAAAATCTCACCGTAGATGATGCCATAGTTGGCGCGGAGGACACCCCAGCCAGCGCGTGGACGCCACGCGATGCCCAGGCGCGGAGAGAAGTTATTGCAGTCGCACACAACATCGATGGCGGTACGGTTGTTGACTTCCACGGGAGGGACGGCGGGCGAATACTGCAAGCCCCAGTTGATGGTGAGGTTGGGGGAGGTCTTCCAGGAGTCTCCCGCAAAGAAATGTTGGCGAAGGTAGCGGAAGCCGCGATTGTTGTCGCCGAAGCCGATGGAAGCTCGATCCGGGAGACCCAAGCGGAAGTTGGTAATGGCGTCGTTACCAAAATCGCTGCGGAAGGCGAACGTGCCGCGATTGCTGGAGGTCTCCCGGCCATTGACCTGCAAGCGCGCCAGTTCCAGACCGGCAACGAAGGAATGCTTGCCTCGCCGGTGGCTAATTTCCGCGGCGTAACGAAAGCGGTTCTGAATTCGGTCGATGGGAAGAATGGAGGCGGGTCCGAGGCCGGTCCACGAAGTGCCAATGGTGACCGAGGGGCCCACCGCATCGGCCTTGGGAACGATCAGAGTATGACTACGGTCGAAGCCGGCACTGACGGTGAACTGCGTGGCCGGGCTGACAACTCGCTGCCACGTGAGCCGCGCGTCGCTGGTACGCGCGGTGGTGTTGGGATTCTGGCCCTTGATGAATTCGAAAGCGTCTACCTTTTGCAGCACAAGGGTGTGCCGCGCAATGAGCTGGTCACGCGGGGAAAGCCGCTGGTCGAAGTGTTCGCCGGTAGTGTGTGTACCGATACTCTGCGGAGCATTGGTATTGAGGGCGCGGGGATCAATGTCGGTGCGGTTGGGAACGGTGAGGGGGTAGGCGTCGATCCACCTCTGGAGCAGGCGGATCACGGCCGGGTCTTTGGCGAGGATGACGCGCTCCGCGGGCAGGGGGACGAGCACGTTGCCATTGACGAAACCGCGGGTCTGGTCTTCGGTGGCTTCGAGAGAGAGAAACGATCCTTTCCATAGTCCGCCGCCCAGCTGGAAGCCGAACTGGTTGGAATGAGCCGGCTTCACCGGGCCGAACTGGAAAAAGCTGCGGGCAGAGAAGACACTGTTGCCATGGGTTTCCGTAAGCGATCCATGCCAGACGGTTGCGGGTTTTGGCGGGGTGAGGTGGATCTGGCCTGCGGCAGTGTTGCCATATTCAGCACCGTAGTAGTTGCGGTCGGCCTTGAATTCTTCCACTGCGGTGGCCGTAGTCCCAATCCTCTTTTGCAGGTCGCGCAGGGCATTGTTATCGATTTGGTTGAACTGGACGTTCTCGTTACGTCGCGCCTCGCCTGAGGAGGTATTGACCTTGCCGAGAAGATTAGGATCGGCGGCAGGGGCGCTCTCAGGAAGTTGAGGAGTGGCAGCCGGAGCCGTCTGCGGCTGTTGCCCTACTGCGGAGGCGGTCAGAAGCAAGAGTGAAAAAATGAGGGATCGCACGGCGCTCTGTCATCAAATCCTAACAGGAACGCCGAAGGCAGCGCCGGGAAAATTCTAGAACGGAACGTCGTCGTCGGTAATACCCTGGCCGCCGAAGTCGTCGTGAGCGGGCGCGGGGGCTGTAGCGCGCGGTGCAGCGGCGCGGGCCGGGCGTGCGGATTGAGAATACTCGTCGCCGCCGCGATCACCACCACCACTGCCACCGGCTCCGCCCAGCAGAATCACTTCGTCTGCCACAACTTCTGTGCGGTAAACCTTCTTGCCATCCTTGTCTTCATAATTGCGGGTCTGCAGGCGACCTTCCACGTAGACCTGCTTGCCTTTGGTGAGGTACGGGGAGAGATTTTCAGCACGCCACAGAGTGACGTCAGACCAATCCGTCTCTTCCTTCCATTCGCCCGACTGCTGGTCTTTCCATCGCCGGCTGGTTGCTACCGAGAAGCGGGTGACAGCTACTCCACCCGGTGTGAACTTAGTCTCGGCATCTTTCCCCAGATGACCAACCAGAATTACCTTGTTTACGCTGCGTGAGGCCATATCAGACTGAACTTTAGCACAGGCTGCGCGAGTGCGAACCGGAGCCTTCAGCGGGCGCAGCGGTCTGAAGGCACCAGACCGAGCGCGCGCAGATCTTCCATCAGCTCCGCACCGGCGTTGCGCGGGTAACCGCAGACCCAAAATGCGTCATTGGTATCGCTCTCCCATACCGGTTGGCGGGTGTTTACCAGCAGCGAGCGAAGGCGCGTATCTTCGCCGGTGACATGAGCGCTCAGGCCGGTAACCGCAACCAGCGTTCGGATGTCCAGATCGTTGCGATAGTCGTCAAGTCCCAGCGTGTACCCGCCTTCTACCGATTCGACGAAAGCCCTCCAGCGGGCGATAAGCTGCACTCCTCCGCCATCAATGACGTGTGCGGCGGCCCCGCGCTGCCGCAGAATGGCGCGAACGGCGCTTTCGTCAACGGTTGCCATAGACATTTTCCTGACGGCGGAAATAACGGACCCCGTCGTTGGGGATAAAGAATGTCCGGATGGTGCCATCGGCATCAAAGGCGACGAACCAGCCTTTGCGTTTTTCAAAATGTGCGCCGCCCCCATCGGGGCGTTTCGATTCCAGTACCTCCGCACCAGGTTTGGCATCGCGAAGCGATTGGGCCATTTTCAGATAATCCTGTCTTGATATGTTGCCAAACTCTTTTCCGTGTTTGGTGTAGTGTTCGTCCAGATAGTGGTCGTTGCGGAAGCCGCGTCCGCCCGCCTGGAGCGCGTGAGGCGCCAGAAGAGTCACGGTGGCAATCCAAAACGCGGAGAACAGCAGCCGTCTCACCCATCCCATACGGATCGATGATAACCGCGATTGAGTGTGAGTGGCGAAGAAAATTTTGAGCCGCAGGGTCTAGTACGTTCGCGGTCGGTACCCCGGGCGGGAACGCACACGGAATTTCTTACCGTTATCACTGGTGATCTGGATATCGATCTTGCGGAAACCCTCATTCGGGTTGGCCGCCGGATAGTACGTGACCGTATACGAGTTGCCCAGATCTTCGCGAATGGCTTCGAAGGCTTCCACCTGCTTCTGCCATGTCTTGGCCCAGTAGGCCTTGCCGCCGGTACGCTGTGTGAGGCGGCGGAAAACGCTGCTGGAGATCGGGTCCTTGTTCACGTCGTTAGTGGAGATGACGTAAATCGGAATGCCTTCGTCTTCGGCCACAGCGCGCACATCGTCCGGTGCCACCATGCTCGCGTTATCCGGTCCGTTGGAGAACACAATGACCACTTTGCGACCGGGAACCTTTGCAGCGTCACGGAGAGTGAGGAGCAGACCGTTGTACAAAGCCGTGTCGTCACCGGCGACAGCGGTGCGAAGACCGCCGATGGCGGAATTGCGATCCGGCGTCAGGCTGGTGGCGCGCGAAAGGTTACGGCTGAAGGTGTACACGGCTACCGAATCGGCTTTATCCAGACCGCGCACGAAATCGGCAATGGCGTCCTCCGCATACACAAAGCCCTTGTACATGAAGTTGCTGGTATCGAAGAGGACGAAAACGTTGGTGCCCACCAGCGCGTCGCCGCCGGCATTGATCTGCTGCGCTTCCGGTGCGTTGGGCAGCAGCGGTCGCAACTGGCCGTTTTCCAGAATCTGCATAGCGGGTTTGTCGCCTTCAGAGAAGGTAGCCAGCTTTTGCAGAATGCCGTCTTCCATAACTTTGAAGTCGGCAGGCTTCAGGCCGTTGACGTACTTTCCTTTGTTGTCCGTCACGGTGAAGCTCAGCACAACCAGGTCAACCTTGGACTTGAAGACCGGCGTCACTTCCTGCGCGAACAGCCACAGGCCGGTGCCAGACAGCGCCATCAAACCACCCAGCCCAACAATCCGGAGCAGACTCCGGGTCGACTTCCTCCACATCGTATTGGCTCCCATTTTACTGATTTGCCGCTTTGGCCCCGGATTCCGGCTGGCTTTGCGCGCGGATTTCATCACCCACCGTGCGCAGGCTGCGCAACAGGGCGGGCCAGTCTTCCAGGTGCGAGGCAAAAATACGTTCCACCACTTTTTGCGTCCACTCGGGCACCAGCAGGTTGAGCTGTCCCGGGGCTGCACCGATTTCATCGGCCAGTTCCGCCCAGTAGAGCAGATTGGATTCCCAGCTTTCCGCCATAATTCTGCTGGAGTAACCCATCAAAGTGGGGAAGGTGCGCAAGTTTAGCAGTTCCTGGCGGTAAGAATTCGCCAGCGTGGGTTTGGGCGAGCCGAAGGTCCGGGAAATCATCGCGGCACTCACCAGGGCTCCGTTGGCGGTACGCAAGAGAGCAACTTTCTGCCAGGCAGGATTGGCGAAAGTGGATTTATCGGCGGCTTTTTCGGCCACGTAATAGAGTTCCGAGGGCATCAGCTGATCCAGAGCGCCGCGGACGTTACCGGCGGCAAGAGCCGCGGCGGTTTGCGAGGCGCGGTAGGGATTGGCTACAGCGCTGATCGCTTCCATCACCGGCTGTCGCAGGGCCGGATTCAGAGCCGCTTCCGCCACCAGAGCCTCCCCGGCTCGCATATGCAGCCCCACGTAATGCATTTGGGCCGGCGTCACGCCCCAGAAGCGCGGCGTGGTCGCGGTCAGAATCATTTGCGGCACAAGATCACCCCAGATCAGGGCCTGGGTCTGTTTCGGGATGAGGAAGTTCTGCTCCGCCTCCGCCAGCGCGTAGGGCAGACCGGCCAGCGACCCAATCAGACGGCCACCGGCATTGGCGGGCCACCCGGTGCCGTGCAATTCGGTGTGGCGCCAGCTATGGTTCGCACCCTGCATGCCGATGAAGTCGTGTCCGCGCACAAACAGCGGGTTGGTCACCAGGATCTGCGCTCCCGGCGGCGCGTAATGGATATAGTTATAGCCCACGATGGTGTCACGGAGTGACGCCGCCAGCTGGCCACGAATGTCCTTAAGTTTTTCCGGGTCTTTGGCGGCCTTATCAATCAATGCGCGAAAGTTGAGCTTGCGCTCGTCTTCAATGTGCTTGTCTACCCAGAAACCGAAAGCCATGGAATTCTTTTCGCTGGCGGTCATGGAGTTGCGCGGTAACTGGATATCGGACACGCGCGCCGCGAGGCGGCTGGCCAGCTGGCTGTTGAGCTTTTCGCCTTTGGTGACGCCTTCCAGATTGTCGGCGAGGTCGAAAATCAGATCGGCCGAGAGCAGCTTTTGCGCCTCGAATATACGTTGCTCCTGCTGCACCAGCGCGGCGCGTGCGTCGGAAGGCTCAATCTTCGCCCCTCCGGCGAGCAGGTTGAGCACCTTCTCCTGGGTGTTTCCACTGATGGCCCCGGTGGTCTTGACCAGAGTGGTCAAGCCGGTGCGGCCGGCGTCAAAAAGGTCGCGGTTGTTTTTCAGCGTGGCGAAGGGCACGGTAAGGGATGCCAGTGCCCCATCCGCTACCTCGGCGCTAATACTGCCCTGGCGGCAGAAGATCTGCCACATGCCGGTGAGCCCCTGGAACATCGCAATCGAGTTCTGGCGAAAGCCGGGATCTCTGAGTTTATCCAGAATCTCCGCGGCGTCCAGCCATGCGGTGATGCTCTGGTCGGAAAGAGTGGGCGCATCCCCAAAGATGGTGTATTGCGCGCCGAAAGTTCCCCAGCCGTGAATTACCCGGTCCACGGTGGCGGTTTGCAGAGGTTGGGGGCGGGCGCGATCAATATCCGACAGCGCCATGAAGATCTTGAGTGGCTCATTATCCACCGGCTTGCGGCTGAGCGCAAACAGTGCTTCCAGCAAATCGTCGGAATCTTTCCAGGCAGCGGCTGCGCGGCTCAACTTCGCATCGTACTTGCCTCTTGGATTCTTCTCAAACAGCGAGCGCCAGGGCTCCAGCCCGCCGGGAATGTGAACCTGGCCGTTGGAATTCAGATGCAGTCGCGTAGTGAGCAGCATCATGTCGGCATTGGAGCGAAACACGGGACGCGCCGGACCGGGTGTGGTGATGCGCCCGCGGACAGCGGTGTAAAAGCGCTTCATCCGTGTGGCATCGGTGAGATATTCCTGCACCGGGCCATTGATGCGGGCCAGAGCGTCGTACAGCGCGGCCAGCCAGCCGTCGTCGCGTTGCAGCAGCTTTTCAATAAACTCGCCGCCCTTGTCCGGAGAGACGCCGACAATATCCGCCCACGCCGCCGTAGCACGGGTGCCGCCCGGGATGATGGCGCGACCCTGACGTATCTCAAACTGACCACCGAAGAAATCCAGAATATTGGCATAGGCCCGTAAACGGACAGCGGTCATAGTGCGGCGCAGCGTATCCGCAGTTTCCGGATCGAGTTTGGACATGCCGAGGTAAAAACGGCACAGAGACGGATCGGAAATGAAGGTGTCGATGAAGTCGACGGGTGTTTTTTCGCGGGTCGAAGTCCAGTAATCGGTCGTATAGAGCACGTTGACCCGGGTGGGTTTGTAGTCCAGCACGAAGGGTTTGTCAGTGCGGAGCGATTCTTCCAGCTGTGCGATGGGAAAACCGGAATCAGTGGTGAGGAAGGCACGGGGCGCATTCACGGTTTCCAGTACCACTTCGGCACCGCAGCCACCGCGCATACGGAAGCCCAGCACGCGCAGCAGATCGTTGGTTTGCGAAGACTCACAGGTGGTCACCCGAATCATCTTGTCGGGCCCGGCCAGCTTTTCCAGTTCGCGCGCCTGCGAGAGGTAACGGCGAACCAGCTTGAGGTATTCGGTCTCTTCCAGTTCATCGCTGGAGTGAGAAGCCTGAAAGCCGTTGGTGACCACGTTGCGGGCCAGAGCGGTGAGCACCGTATCGGGTGAGGAATCCTGAGAAATCGCAGCCATACGGGCGAAAGAACGCAGCGGACCGGGGATGTCGGTGAACGCAATGGGGATAGTGGGGGCGGCCACCGTGGGCAGGTCGATGCCATTCCCACCCATCGCCCGAAAATCGGTCAGGTCTTTCTCCGCCGCAGCCTTGTCACCCACAATCAGGTCAAGCATCACCGCCCGACGCTGATCGGCTATCGCGTTGCCGTTGTTGCCACGGCTTTTCCAGCCGGTAGCACTGCGGCGCCACGCCGCACGCGCCGACGGATCGTGATATCGCTCCAGCAAAGCGGCATAGCCGGAGAGCATTTCGGGCTCACTGTTGTTGCCACGAATGGCTTTGACGTAGAGATCGCGGGCCGCACCCGAGTCGCCTGCGTCTTCCAGGCGACCAGCCCGGTCCACGGTCTCGTTGGCAGCCCACACCATGAGGCAGGAAAGAAAGAAAATTCCAGGTACGCGGAGCATCTGTGGACCCTCGCTATTAGCCTTAAACTCTAACACGTTTGGAATTTATTTATGTTACGGTTCTGCCTCCAAATCGTACCTGTAATAATCGGTTAATGAGGCTTACGTTCCATGGCGCGGCTGGCGCAGTAACCGGTTCCATGCACATTGTGGAATCCGCCGGAAAGACCTTCCTGCTCGATTGCGGATTGGCCCAGGGCAGACGAAAGGAAGCGGAGCAGTTCAATCGTGAGTTCCCGCTGGACGCCCGCACGGTAGACGCTGTAGTGCTTTCCCACGCCCATATCGATCACAGTGGACGTCTGCCGCTGCTGGCCAAACAAGGCTTCACCGGTCCGATTTTTACCACTCCAGCCACCCTCGACCTGTGCGACGCCATGCTGCGGGATACAGGCCACATTCAGCAGAGCGACGCTGTGTTTATCAACCGGCACCATGGGAACGAACCGCCGCTGGACCCGCTGTATACAGTAGACGATGCCATCGCGACCATGCCTCTTTTCCGGCCCGTGGATTACCACCAGCCGGTGGAAGTGACCGGGGGCGTGACCATGGAATCCTTCGATGCCGGACACATTCTGGGGTCGTCATTTCTGGTGCTGCGCGATGGCGCAACGCGGCTGGGTTTTTCCGGCGATCTGGGCCGCCCTGGTTTGCCCATCATTCGGGATCCGGAAGCCCTGCCACCAGTGGATTACCTGATCATGGAAAGCACCTATGGCGGGAGGCGCCATGCGCAGCCGGGCGAAGCACTCAGCAAACTGGAGACGGTGGTGAAGCGGACAATCAGCCGGGGGGGCCGGTTGATTGTGCCCGCGTTCGCGGTGGGCCGCACGCAACAGCTTGTCCTGCTGTTGCACCAGTTGATGAACCAGTTCAGAATTCCGCCGGTTCCAATCTTCGTGGACAGCCCTCTGGCGGTGGATGTCACCAGGGTGTTCCGCGCCCACCCCGAGTGCTTCGACACAGAAACCATGAAGTACCTGCGGGAGGGGCAAGATCCGTTTGGCTTTCAGCGCCTGAGCTATATCCACGACTCCGCCGATTCCCGGAAACTTAACGACCTCAAAGGCCCCTTCATTGTGATTTCACCTTCCGGCATGTGTGAAGCCGGGCGGGTTCTGCATCATCTCCGTCACAATGTGGGTGACCCGAAGAACACCGTCCTGATCACAGGCTTCCAGGCGGAGAACACACTGGGTCGAAAGCTGCTGGCACGCCCCAAGGAGGTACGCATTTTCGGCAACTGGACACCCCTGCGGGCTGAAGTGGAATCACTGGATGAACTTAGCGGCCACGCCGATAGCGAGGAATTGCTGGCGTGGATGGCACCGCAGGCTGCGGGCCTGAAGAAGGTCTTCCTGGTACATGGTGAACCGGAGCAATCGGCGGCCCTGGCGAAGGAGATCACAAAAAGGTTCGGCGTGGAGACTGTGGCTCCACGCCGAGGGGACAGCTTCGAATTGTAGGCGCGCGATTAGTTGCCGCGAGCCTGGTATTTCGGTGTTGACAGATAACCGGAAATCTGGTCTTTGCCGACCGAATTGACAACCAGCTCATACAACGACTTGGCTACGTAGAACTGGAGCGGCTCGTTGATATTGCGGTCTTTTTTCTCCGTATTTTTGTCGTCAGCCAGCACGACGACGGTGAACTTGTTCTTCTTCGGGTCGCTCTTGTCGAGCCGCAGGGAAACCACGGCGGCGTAAGAGCGCACCCTCCCACAGGATACAGAGTCGGTTTGGCGGGCGGGCCGTCGGCCTCCTTACTTGATGTACAAATTACTTGACATCAAAAACGAAGGAGCCTACTATCAGTAGTGTCCTATTTATTTTACATGATGTCTGTTAATTTAGCCTGGCGTCGAAGAGGAGAAAAGTGCCATGTCATTTCACGAGAAGAGTCTGTGGCTGCTATTTGTGAGCCTGACTGGAATCTTCGGGTCTTACTTTGCAGTGGTCATTCCGGCGAAAACAGTTGATGTTATGCCGTGGCATATCGGGTTTTTCGTGGCTCTCGTTGTGCTCCTGGTGGTAGTCGAGATCCTGGGCTCGATCACTGTTGCGATCATCAGCAAGCTGTCCGGATCGATGGATGGGCATCACGATACGGACGAAAGGGACAAGCTCATCGGGTTAAAGAGCACCCGAAATGGTTCGTACGTGCTTGCGACGGGAGTGTTCCTGTCGCTCTCGACGGCGCTGTTCACCAGGGGCAACTTCGCTTTCACACACCTCCTTCTCGGGTTCTGGGTGATGGCGCAACTGGTGGAAATCGGATCGCAGCTCTTTCTGTATCGCCGGGGCGCGTGAAATGGGGAAGGGTGTATCTCTGATCACGAACGGCATCCGAACACTTCGATTCAATTACTCCGAGATGACCCAGCAGGAGTTGGCGGACCGGGTCGGAGTGACGCGGCAGACGATAAACGCGATTGAGGGCAACAAATACTCTCCATCGTTGGAAGTCGCGTTCCGGATAGCGCGGGTTTTCGACGTTCCGCTCGATCAAGTCTTTCGGTACGGCGGCGAAGCGTGACCCGCGAGAACCGCTTCGAGGCGGAGCGCCGCTTCCAGCACGCTTCCCCTCTGGGGCCATCGTCATTTTCAGCCTGCGTATTCTCGCAGGCTGGCCTCAGCCCTCTTCGAGAAAAGTCTTCAGCCGGAAGCTACGGCTCGGATGCCGCAGTTTTCGCAGCGCCCTGGCCCCAATCTGCCGGATACGTTCGCGCGTCACGCTGAAGCTGTGCCCCACTTCTTCGAGAGTATGTTCGCTGCCGTCTTCCAAGCCAAATCGCAACCGAATGATCTTTGTCCCCGCGCGGGGAAAGGCTCTTCAGCACCTCCGCTGTCCGATCGTGCAGGTTCACATTGATCATCTGCTCCGACGCCGGAATATGCGCCTGATCCACAAGGAAATCGCCCGGATGCGATTCGTCTTCCTCACCCAACGGCGTCTCCGGTGAAACCGGCTCCCGCGCCACCATTCGAACCTGGCGAATCAATAAACTGATCCGAATCTTGCGAGCGATGGTGCAAGGAACTGGGGCGCGAACCGACTAACTCAACGACCTCAAGGGCCCCTTCATTGTGATCTCGCCTTCCGGCATGTGTGAAGCCGGGCGGGTGCTGCATCATCTCCGTCACAATGTGGGCGACCCGAAGAACACCGTCCTGATCACAGGCTTCCAGGCGGAGAACACACTGGGTCGAAAGCTGCTGGCACGCCCCAAAGAGGTACGCATTTTCGGCAACTGGACACCCCTGCCGGGCTGAAGTGGAATCACTGGATGAACTTAGCGGCCACGCCGATAGCGAGGAATTGCTGGCGTGGATGGCACCGCGGGCTGCGGGCCTGAAGAAGGTCTTCCTGGTACATGGTGAACCGGAGCAATCGACGGCTCTGGCGAAGGAGATCACAAAAAGATTCGGCGTGGAGACTGTGGCTCCACGCCGAGGGGACAGCCTCGAATTGTAGGCGCGCGATTAGTTGCCGCGAGCCTGGTACTTCGGTGTCGACAGGTAACCGGAGATCTGGTCTTTGCCGACCGAGTTGACAACCAGCTCATACAACGACTTGGCTACGTAGAACTGGAGCGGCTCGTTGATATTGCGGTCTTTTTTCTCCGTATTTTTGTCGTCAGCCAGCACGACGACGGTGAACTTGTTCTTTTTCGGGTCGCTCTTGTCGAGCCGCAGGGAGATATCGGCCACCTTGATCATGTTCTTCTGTTTTTTCAGGTTGAACTCGGTGTAGGTCCGTTCGCCGCGTTTGCGCAGTTCATCGAGTTCTTTCCCGTTGGTGGCGACGAAACCATTGGTGATGCCGAGATCGCCCGTGACCTTCTTTAGTTGCGCCTGGAATTCCGTGCGCGTGGTATCGAGAGCGGTCTTGGTGCCTGCGAGGTCAGTCTTCACCGCGCCCACTTCGCCAGTCACACTTTCCACCCGTGTGGCCGTGGACTCCGCTTTGCTGCGGACGTCGGCTACAGCGGAATTGACTTGGCCAAGTTGCGCTACGGTCTTCTGCTGTTCAGATTCCAGCACCTTGCTCTTCTCATCGGCATAGCTCACCGCTTCGCGCTTGGCCTGGCTGGCCGCGGCACCCAACTGTTTGGCTTTGATATCCAGATCTTCGCGCAGGTCTTCCAGATGCTTCCGCTGGGTGGCGGTGGTTACTGTGGTCGATTCTTTAATGGTGTCGATCTGGGCCTGGACAACTTCGCGGCCCTTGGCCGTCTCTGTGCGCAGGTCGTTAACCTGATAAAGGAGAAAGCCGTTGGCGGCGAGAGAAGCGACAATGGCCCCGCTCATCAGGGCCGTTTTCAGGCTGGAATTCCCCTGCGGTGCCGGGGGATAGGAATACTGCGGTGTGCTCATTGGTGTTCCTTATTGACTCCCACCAGTATAGACAGGGTGGGAATGGCGGTGGGTTTCGGCGCGGGGCAAAAAAATGGCCCGGCGCAGAGGCCGGACCGAAGGAGACGAAAAATACAGATGAAGAATCAAAATTAAGCGCGACGCCGACGGATCAGGCCAGCGGCGAGGAGTGCGCCGCCCAGCAGGGCGATAGTGCTCGGCTCGGGAACGCCGGAGATCGCAGCCGGGTTGAAAAAATAGGTCACGGAAGCGGTTCCCGAAGCGAGGCTGGTAGTGGTCCCTGAAAACGATTGGCCGAACACGAAGGATTGGCCTATAGCCCTCAGAGTCAACCCGTAGGTCCCGGCACCGGTTACAGCCGCCTCGGTGGGAATGTCTGTGAGTAACGCACTGTTTATGGTTCCGACACCATGCTCACTGTTGTAGGCAATCGACTGTCCGGGAGCGATGCCATTGTCGAAGTGTTCCGTACCTGCGGCAGTGACTGTCAGATCCGAGAGAAATAATTGCGACAGGTTGAACTGCGCTACGATTTGCGAGTCAAGGTTTTGCGGAATCTCGCCCTGCGCGGTAACATTAATGGTGCCAGTGACGTCGCCGGCAACCGTAAACTGGACACCTGTGAGCGTGCCCAGCCCGGCACTGAACTTCTGGAATGTTCCGGTTGTGGTCCAGTCCGGAATAGCCGGGCCAAACGTGGTGGGTCCACCAAACGAAGCATTGTAGCTAATTGAATTTGCTCTGGCTGCGCCAGTGGCGGTCAGTACCAATACCGCCAAACCTGCAAACTGCTGGTAAAGTTTCATATGTTTTCCTGTCTTTCCGAACGCCCTCAACTGCCCTCCGGGAAATCCGGTTACTTCTACAGCTTAACCGGGTTGAAGCGGCGTTACAATACCACTCCTGAAAAACTGGTACCGGTACACATAAACCCTTACTTTTGTTCCGGTACACTGAACAGATTAAACAAACTCGAAAGCTTTGTAGACAACACAAAATAAACACCTTTGTGCACATTTCCAGTCAAAAAATTGACGTTGATTAAATCTGCAGATTTAAAGTTATATCCCAGTGCCGCACGGAAGTCGCGCAATACCCACAGCCCCAGTTCCGCACCCGCCGACGACTGCGTGATCTTCGCATAGGGCTGATCGTAGACCCGACCCTCAATCGCGCCATCCAGGCGGCGGAACAGTTTTACCTGTGCACGGCCTTGCCACAGGTAGTTCCGGGTATTGATGGGGTCAGAGCCCTGGAACTCATACGCCCGGTCGCTCATGGCGAACTTGCCGTAGAACTCAATGGGGCGCTTCGGCTGCCAATAGCCATCGGTGGAAAGGATGCTCACACGGTCGTGATCGGGCCGGGTGGAACCGGGCGCGGTCAGATCGGCCGCCCGGATTGTATAAGAGAACATCACGGCAGTGCTGTCGTGCCGCAGCGGGCGGATGGAGAATGCCGCGTTACCCTGGGTGACGTTGCTCTGCCGGGCGTTGTAGATGTTGTTGACTCCCGGTACAGGCTGAAAATCGGCGTCGGAATGCTGGAAACTGGCTAAAGCCGTCATCCCGTCGTGGACCCGGCCCGCGGCACCGGCAGTAAATACCTGGCCGAAACCGCCCCGGTCACGCACTTCATAGCGCGCCGAAGAGCGGAAACTCTTGTAGGGCAGCCAGCTGACACCGAACGATCCGCTGGTGAAATTGTGATCCTGACCGGTAATCAGCGTCCCCCTTTCCATGCCCACATCCATGGAGAAATGTTCGGACACGGGAATGCGGTTGACCAGGCCGATTACGGCGAAGCTATCGGTACCATTGAGGCCATTCTCCACCAGGTAGCGACCCTGCAGGCTGGCGTACTTGTTCCAGCGGTCTTCCACGCCAATGCTGATGTCCTGCTTGCCGGCGGCTGCCGCGAAACCGGAGCGGCTGTAGTCGCCGATGGGTATGATGGGTGCCGAAGAGTAGCGCTGGGTGGCGAACAAACGAACCGAATCACTGACCTTGTAACGGGCGTTGATGATGGTCTGGTTCGGGTACGTGGGATCGCTGGTGGTAAGGTTCTGGTCGCGGCGCACAGAGAACGAGGTGCGGGCGTTCAGGCGAACATCCAAAACAGCGGTAAGTTCATTGGCCTGGTTGGAACTGTGGTTCCCCGGGTCATCCAGATTGCGGTAGGCGTAGCCGAAAGTAATACCAACGGCTTCGTCGAGCGCCTGTTTCCATTCCAGGTTCACAGTTTCGCGGGAATTGTTAATGAACCCGCTCTTGTTGCGCTCGTCGGTGAAGCCGAGCTTGACGCGCGATCGGCGTGACGGAGCCAGTTCCACCGAAGCCCGACCGGTTTGCGATCCGGGCAGCGTGGTAGCGCCGAACGGATTGTAGAAGCTGGTGTCAGTCTTCGAGAAGCTGGCCTGAATGCGGCCTTCTTTGGGCAGTGGCTGGTCGAGTTCAGCGCGAATACCGAAGCCGTCCACATTGGTAGGCGTGGGCGTTCCGGCGCTACCGGAGAACCCGGCGGCAATCGCCGATCCATGGCTCACCGGCACTTCCACATGCAACTTGCCGTGGCGGGGCAGGTTCTTCGTCATATCGATGCCGCCCAGATAATAGGCGTCCACGGCGTCAGTGCGCTGGTTGTTCAGCGAGAAGCCAAACGTCAGCCCGGCAGCTTCGAATATTTTCTGCGCCTTCATGCCATACACGCTGGATTCACCGCCGATGGCGCGATACTCGTACGTCACCACCACTTGAACCAGGTTGAGCGACTGGTCAAAGGCGCCGATGGAACGCAGGAAGAATAGCGAACCGGAGCTCCAGTCGAGGTTGTAATCCGAGGAGCGCAGCAGCGGCTCCCGCGAAATCACGAGTTCCGGATTATAGCGATCACGCACTTCCAGTGTCACCATTTCTGAACCCGGAATCAGAGCAATATGGGAAAGCTGCGTCAGACCAAGGGTGGAAGCCGGGAACACGTCACGGGCATAAGCCGTGTTGGGCCGCGCCCCCTGCAGGGTCACGAAGTTCTTCTTGCCGTCTTCCAGATGGAGCTGAAGGCCAGTGATATTGCGGTTGTAATCGCTGACGCCGAACTTGTTCTGTTCCGCCATGTCGCCGCGCAGATCGCCGAAGAGCGCGTAGGAATGATGGCGTTCAGCGCGCGCGTAGACCCTGGTATTGGCCTGGGCGGCGCGGAACTGGGTGGAGCTGTCGCCGAAGACCGGATACACCCGGTCCAGCGGATCCAGCTGGAACATGCCGCGGTTGGGGCCTGTGTTGTTAATGGGCAGGTGGCTGGTGTAGGCGGCGGTGAAGAGTGTCTCCCCCCACGGCGCTCGCATGAAGACATCGGCGCGGCGTGAGACATCGCCACCCTGACCGTAAAGACCGAATTCCGGGGCGGCGCGGCCTACCGAGATTTCACCCAGACCCACAAGGATCGCCGAGCGCTTCTCTGGTTCGAAGAAAATTTCTGCGGTGCCCATCGAGCGATGTTCCGGATCGCCGGTTTCGGCTTGCAGCAGCGCTGTGCCTGAGGTATTCGGAGCAACAATGGTGACGTTGGCTTCGCCGTTGGTGAGGCGCACGGTTGCCACCTGCAGCCGTTCCGGAACCTGTTCAGTAGTCAAGCCAAACTGCGATTCCAGATTCTGTCCGGAAGTGCCGATGCCGAACAGGGCGGGCGGTGCCGGGTCGGAAGATTGCTTTTCCGACGGGACCTGTCCTGTGGCAAGGCCGAGTTCGCGGCGTGCGCGATTCAGGGCATCAATGGACGGGCCCATGGGCCAGACCCGGTCTGTACCAACGAATTGTCCAAGTGAAGTCCGGATGCGGATTTCTTCCTGCGGCACAAGCGTGCCCTGGGCATCGGTGACGCGGATGTGGACGTTGACACCGGTGCGGCCATCGGCCGGCGCGGAAGGCTGGGCCGGGCTGACATCGATCTTCAACCGCGGGGCCGGAGAACTCAACACCATCACGGGAAGCGGGTTGGCAGAGGGGTCCGCAGCCCGCTTCGGAAACGCGGAGGCGACTTCGATCACCGGCACCACGGGAGCCACTGGAGCCACATATCCCTTCGCAGTGGTGGGCAAACGCACCAGACCGAAGTTCTGGCGCAGCATGGCACCACCCCCCAGCGGAGTGCGCAGCAGACGCGACCAGCTTTGGCCTTCGTAGCGGCGGCCATCATATAAGGAGAAGCCTCTTGGGATGGTGGCGGGGTCGATGGAAATCACCACGGAACCCGGATTTACCGACGGGATGTTATACATGCCGTGGGCATCGGTACTGGCCGACTGGCCGTTGGAGAGATACACGCGAACACCAGCGATGGGCCGCTCGTCCTTATCCATCACGCCGTTCTCATTGAGATCTTCGTAGACGCGACCGATGATGAACTGGCGCGAGGTGAGCAACGCGGCATTCACCGCCACTCGTGCGCCACCAACAACGCTGATCAGCGGATCGCCACTCGGGCCGAAAGCGCCCACCCGGGCGGTGTTCACGGCGTCACCATTAGGAGCGCGACCCGTAACCAGAATCCGGTAGGTGATCACCACCAGACCACCCGGCGGAAGATCGCCGACTTTGAATGTCAGAATACCGGGGATGCTGCCGGGATCAATTGGTTGCGACGGCGCGCCAAAGAAAACCGCGCGGGCGCTGCCGTTGAGGTACTGGAAGCCCGTGGGTAACTGATCGTTGACTGTGGCCGCGAAAATTTTGCCGGGGTTCGCGTTCGTAACGTCCACGCGGTAGGTCAGCACCTGGCCGGGATCGGCAAACGCGAGATTAACTATCTTGGTTATCCGGATACCGGGATCGAACGCCGCCAGCCGGACGGTATCGGAACTGGTGGGCAAGCCGGTGCCCGAGGTACCCGGAGCGGAGCCGCCCCCGCGAACCGATGCCGTGTTCACAATGGAGGCAGGAGCGTCGACCGCGACGTTGACCTTAACGTAAACCGGCGGGTAAGCGGCACCCGCCGCAAGAATATCGGTGCGGGTGCAAGTAAGCGAATCGAGTACGCAGGTCCAGCCCTCGCCCGTGATATCGAATGCGGTGATACCTGCGGCCAGCGGATCGCCCACCGTAACCGCACCCGCGGAGGGGCCTGTGCCAACGTTCGTGGTGGTGAGGATGTAAGTACCGGTGCCGCCACGCGTGAAATCACCAACATGGGTCTTGAGGATAGTGAGCGACGGCGCGTTGCCATTGGTGGGCGTTACATCGCTGGCTGAATTGTTCGAAGGGTTGGTATCGCCGCCGCCGGAGACGACAGCGGTGTTGGTGACGCTGGCAGGCGCGTTCGCGGCAACGGTTACAGCCACGGTAATGGGTGGCCACGCCGCGGCTGCGTCAAGAACATCGGCGCGCGTACAGGTAAGGGAAGCCAGCACGCAGGTCCAGCCGGTACCGGAGATCGCGTTGGCAATGAGGCCGTTGGGTAAGGTGTCTGTAACGCTTGCGGTTCCAGCTGTTGCGGTGGAACCGACGTTGGTCACAGTGATCGTATAGCTGCCGGCCGCGCCGCGGGCGAACGTGCCGGTATGGGTTTTGGCGATGGTCAGATCGGGCGCGCCCGCTATCACGGTGGGGTCGGTGGCTGTATTGTTCACAGGATTCGGATCCCCGCCGCCGGAAACCGTTGCGGTGTTGGTGAGCGAGGCGGGCGCATCGGCAGTCACATTGACAGTAACCGTAATGGCCGGCCAGGCGGCACCCGCGGCAAGTGCATCGTTGCGTGTGCAACTGGCGGTGGCGACGGCGCAGGTCCAGCCGGTGCCGGTGAGGGCGCTGAGAGTGAGCCCGGCAGGAACCGTGTCAGCCACACTTACCAGCCCTGTGGACGGAGCCTTCCCCACATTCGAGACGGTGAGCGTGTAGATGCCGAGCTGGCCGCGGGTGAAGTTGCCGGTATGTGTCTTGGAGATAGTGAGATCAGGTGTGGAGACGTTGACCTGATCGCTGGAGTTGTTGTTGCCCGGAGTCTTGTCGCCGCCACCGGAAACACTTACGGTGTTGGTGAGCGAAGAAGGCGCATCGGCAGCCACGTTAACAAGCAGAGTCATTGGCGGGTAGCTGGCACTGGCAGGAAGCTTATCCGCACGACTACACGAGAGCGGGTTCAATGTACAGTTCCAGCCCTGGCCGCTGATGCCGGTGGGGGTGAGTCCGGCGGGAATGGAATCAAGCACCGCAACAGCGCCGGAACTGGTGCCGGGACCAACATTGGAGACAATGATGTTAAAGGCCGCGCCGATTTGGCCGCGCTGGAAATCTCCGCTGTGACTCTTGGAAATGGTGAGATCAGGCAGCAAAATCGGCACCGTATCAGAGGCCGAGTCGTTCTTCGTGTTGATTTCGCCACCACCGGAGACAATCGCGTTATTGGTGACCGCACCAGGCGCGTCAGGCGTCACATCAACGGTGAGCGCGATGAGGGGGTAGCTGGCTCCGGGCGCGAGGACATCGCTTCTGGTGCAGGTGAGCGAACTCAAATCGCAACTCCAGCCGCCGCCACCGATGGAGGTGACGACGAGACCTGCCGGCAACGCGTCGGTGACGCTGACCAGCCCCGCACTGGGGCCCTTACCCACATTGGACACAGTGAGCGTAAAAACGGTGGTGGGAATTGAGCCTGCGGCTACCAGTCCCAGCTGGAAGATTCCCGTGTGGGTCTTGGAAATGGTTAGATCAGGCAGCGGTTTGGTATTGGTTGGATCGCTGGCGGTATCGTTCTTCGTATTGGTTTCGCCGCCGCCGGAGACGGTGGCCACGTTGGTAATGAGAGCGGGTGCGTCCGCTGCCACATCAACGGTAAGGGTGATGGCAGGATAGCTGGCACCTGCAGGCAGAGCATCCTGACGCGTGCAGGTGAGGCTGGAGAGAGTACAGGACCAGCCGGAGCCGGCGATGCCTGTGGCATTGAGACCGGTGGGAAGAGTGTCGATAACCGAGACCAGTCCGCTGCTGCTGGCGGTAGTGGAGACAGGCACGTTGGAAACGACGATATTGTAGGTGGCACCGATCTGTCCCAGCTTGAAATCGCCGGTGTGGCTCTTGGCAATAGTTAGATCGGGCAGGCCGGCGATGATTGCCGGATCGGAGGCAACATCGTTACCGGTATTGGTTTCGCCACCGCCGCCCACAATTGCGGAGTTGATCAGAGATGCGGGCGCGTCAGCGGCCACCGTTACCGTGATGTTAATCGGCGGATAGCTTGCTCCTGGCGCCAGAACATCACTGCGCAGACAAAGGGGACCGGCGAGGTTGCAGTTCCAGCCAGTGCCGGTGATGGCAGTGGCAGTCAATCCTGCTGGCAACTGATCGCTGACGCTCACCTGCCCGCTGGTGGACGCGACGCCCACATTGCTGGCGATCAGCGTGTACACCGCATCGGTCTGGCCCTGTTTGAAGTTGCCCGCGTGCGATTTCGAGATCGTCATGTCGGGCACCGCGGTAAGCACATTCACAATTGAATCTGAGGCGGTGTTGTTGGTGAGATTGACTTCGCCGCCGCCGGAGACATTCGTGGTAACGGTAAAGCTAAGCGGCCCGCCCGCAGCGTTGTTAACCGCCACGGTGATGGTGGGATAGCTGCCGCCGGCACCAAGAACGTCCGCACGGGTACAGGTAAGAGTAGCCAGAACGCAGGTCCAGCCGGGGGCCGTGAAGCCGGTTGCCGAAACCCCCGCGGGCAGAGCGAGCGTGACGGTTACCGTTGCCCCGGACGTGGACGAACCACCGACATTGCTCGGGGCCAGAATGAACGAGCCGCTGGTTCCAGGTGCCAGTGTACCCGTGTGAGTAATGCCAATCGTCATGTCGGGCGGCGGATTAATGGTAGTGGGGTCGCTGGCGCTGTCGTTGCTGAAGTTCACTTCGCCGCCGCCGGAAACGTTCACCACATTAGTGAGCGACGCCGCGTTGACAGCCACCGTAACGGTAACCGTGATGGCCGGATAGGGAGTGCTCGCGGCAAGTACATCGCTGCGAGTACAAGTGGGAAGCGTGGTGCAAGTCCAGCCAGTTCCTGCCATCGCCGTGATGGTGACACCGACGGGGGGCACATCGGTCACGGAAACCAGGGCGCCGGTTGTGGCTGCATTGCCGGAATTGGTCGCGGTGACTGTGTAGGTGGCACCGACCTGACCCTGGATGAAGTTACCGGTGTGAGCCTTGGTGATGGTCATGTCCGGGGCTACGAGAGTCGCGGGATCATTGGACGTATTGTTGGAAAGGTTAACTTCGCCACCACCGGAGACATTGGCAACGTTGGTGAGCGGCGAAACTGCATTGTTCGCCACAGTGGCTGTAACCGTAATGACCGGATAAGAACTGCTGGGCGCGAGAACGTCGCTGCGAGTACAGGTAGGCAGGGTGGTGCAAGTCCAGCCGATTCCCACCATAGCTGTGATTGTCAGACCCACTGGCGGCACGTCGGTCACCGACACCTGGGCACCGGTTGTAGGTGCTGTACCCCCATTACTGGCGTAAATCGAGTAATTGACGCCAACCTGGCCCAGCAGGAAATTCCCGACGTGGTCCTTGTTCACCGTCATATCCGGCACAACAATTGTTGTCGAGTCAGTCGCCTGATCGTTACTGGTGTTGACTTCGCCGCCACCGGCGACGTTAACGACGTTGAGCAGGGGTGATGTCGCGTTGGCCGCCACCGTCACCGTAACCGTGATAGCCGGATAGGGAGTGCTCGCGGCAAGTACATCGCTGCGAGTACAAGTGGGAAGCGTGGTGCAAGTCCAGCCCGTTCCCGCCATCGCCGTGATGGTGAGACCGGTCGGGGGAACATCGGTAACCGACACTTGGACACCAGTCGTTGCCGCAGTACCGGAGTTCGTCGCGGTGACCGTATACGTGGCACCCACCTGGCCCAAAAGAAAATTCCCGATGTGAGTCTTGGTGATGGTCATATCGGGACCACCGATCGTGGTGGAGTCATTCGCCGAATCGTTACTGGTATTCACTTCGCCACCGCCGGCGACATTGACTACGTTGAGCAGAGGTGATGTCGCGTTGGCCGCCACCGTCACCGTAACCGTGATGGCCGGATAGGGAGTGCTTGCGGCAAGTACATCGCTGCGAGTACAAGTGGGAAGCGTGGTGCAAGTCCAGCCAGTTCCTGCCATCACCGTGATGGTGAGACCAGTCGGGGG
>JBBROK010000014.1:0-109334 GCA_038229475.1 Bryobacterales bacterium
GATGGTGATGCCGGGCGATAACGTGGAGCTGATTGTGGACCTGATTACGCCGATCGCCATGGACAAGGGCTTGCGCTTCGCTATCCGCGAAGGCGGTCGCACGGTTGGTGCCGGCACGGTTGCGGAAATTCTGGATTAGTTGGAATCAACGGTTTTTGGATAAACAATGGCACTAAAAGATCGCATCCGTATCCGGCTGAAAGCGTACGACCACCGGATACTGGATCAGTCAACGTCGGAGATCGTGGAAACGGCCAAAAGGACTGGCGCGACGGTAGCGGGACCCATCCCGTTGCCCACCGCTATCTCCCGGACCACGGTGTTGCGGTCGCCGCATGTGGATAAGAAGTCCCGGGAGCAGTTTGAGATCCGCACGCACAAGCGGTTGCTGGATATTCTGGAACCCACGCAGCAAACGGTAGATGCGCTGATGAAGCTGGATCTGCCGGCTGGCGTGGATGTGGAAATCAAGGCTTTCGGTAAGGGTTGAGCAGAGCCGCAGGAAATGGAAATATGAGCCCAGGAATACTTGGCAGGAAAATTGGCATGTCGCAGGTCTTTCGACCTGACGGGCAGGCGGTACCGGTAACCCTCTTGAAGGCGGGTCCGTGCATGGTCATCCAGCGCAAGACGCCGGCAACCGACGGCTACGATGCCGTGCAGATCGGGTTGCTGGAGTTCGTCAAAGCGAAACGGATCAACCGGCCACGGACGGGTCATCTGAAGAAAGCGGGAGCCGAAGGCGCGAAGTTCCTTCGCGAGTTCCGTCTGGAGAGCGCCGGCAGCGATTACAAGCCGGGCGATCAGATACTGGTCTCGGACTTCAAACCCAACGAGAAAGTGGACGTCATTGGCGTTTCCAAAGGCCGGGGTTTTGCCGGTGTTGTGAAGCGTCACGGCTTCCGCGGTGGCGAAGGCTCGCACGGTTCCATGTTCCACCGTGCGCCGGGCTCCATTGGTGCCTCCAGCTTCCCGTCGCGCGTCGTTCCCGGCATGCGTATGGGCGGTCATATGGGCGATGCCCGTGTGACGGTGCGCAACCTGGAAATCATTGATGTGGATACCGAGGACAACGTGCTGATTGTGAAGGGCGCCGTGCCCGGCCCCAATGGCAGCTATGTAGTGGTACGGAGGGCGAAGCGTTAGGCTTCGAGCAACCATATGCCAACAGTCTCCGTAGTCGATTTGAATAACCAGCCGGTAGGCGAGATGGAACTCGCCGACTCGGTCTTCGGCGTGGAAGTAAATGAGGATCTGTTATACGAGTCGGTCCGCCACTATTTGGCGGAACGCCGTTCCGGTACTCACAAAACCAAGACACGTCACGAAGTAGCTGGTTCAGGCAAGAAATTGTGGAAGCAGAAGGGAACGGGTCGGGCTCGCATGGGCTCCATCCGCAGCCCGCTGTGGCGTCATGGTGGCACGGTTCACGGACCGGTGCCGCGCGACTACGGTTATCGGCTGCCGAAAAAGATGCAACTGGGCGCACTGCGCTCGGCACTTTCGGCCAAGCTGCGGGATGGCGAGTTGACGATTGTGGCCGGGTTCCAGTTTGCTGACCCGAAGTCGAAGCAGGTGCTGGCGGCGTTGAAGCGACTGGATCAGGTTGCCAAAAAGGTTCTGTTGGTGGAAGTTGCCGACAACCGCAATCTGGAACTGGGCGCGCGCAATCTGGAAGGGGTGCAGGTGGTTCGTAGTCACGAAGTCCATCCCTATCATCTTTTGGGTGCCAAGCGGGTGTATCTGTCGCAGGACGCGGCAGCAAGGTTGTCGGCGTCGCTGGCGAAATCTGCCCGGGCTCCGAAATCTGCTGAAGAGCAGGAGGTGGTCGCATGATGTTGAGTGTTCATGATGTGCTGCGGCGACCCCTGGTCACCGAAAAAGGCATCAATAAAAAGGATTCCGAGCGCACACTGTGCTTCGAAGTGGCCACCGGAGCCAACAAGATTCAGATTCGCCAGGCCGTGGAGCAGTTGTTCTCGGTGAAGGTGGCGTTGGTTCGGACCGCAATGTTTGACGGCAAACTGCGCCGTCGGGGAAAGTTCACCGGCTATCGCTCAGACTGGAAAAAGGCCTGGGTAAAGATCGCAGAAGGCCAGAAGGTTCCTGAATTCACCGAGATGTAGCTCGAACGGAATAAAAGCATGGCCATTAAGATATACAAACCGACAACCCCCAGCCGACGGTTCATGACCTCGGTTTCGAGGGAAAATATTACCAAGCAGACGCCGGAGAAGTCGCTGGTTGAACCGCGGCGCAAGAGTGGCGGACGCAACAATCTGGGACGTATCACCTCGCGCTTCATCAGCGGCGGGCACAAGCAGAGCTATCGTATTATTGATTTCAAGCGTGACAAAACCGGCGTGCCGGCTAAAGTTGCGGCCATTGAGTACGATCCGAACCGTTCGGCGCGCATTGCGCTGCTGCATTATGTGGATGGCGAAAAGCGCTACATCATTGCTCCGGAAGGTTTGAAGGTCGGGGCCACGGTGCAATCGGGTCCGGGTTCGGATATCCTGGTTGGCAATGCGTTGCCGCTGGCCAATATTCCCTCTGGCACCATTGTGCACAACATTGAACTGAAGCCGGGCAAGGGCGCGCAGATGGCGCGTTCGGCCGGAACTCAGGCCCAACTGGTTTCACGCGAAGGTGGCGTGGCCCTGTTGAAGCTGCCTTCGGGCGAAGTACGCCGGGTGGCAACCGATTGCATGGCAACGGTGGGTACGGTGGGCAACAGCGATCACGAAAATGTTTCCCTGGGCAAGGCGGGACGTAAGCGCTGGATGGGCAAGAGCCCGCACAACCGCGGCGTTTCAATGAACCCGGTGGATCACCCGCACGGTGGTGGTGAGGGCAAGACTTCGGGTGGTCGTCACCCGGTAACGCCCTGGGGACAGCCAACCCGCGGCTACAAGACGCGCAACAACAAGCGCACGAATAAATTTATTGTGAACCGGAGAGGCAAATAACCATGGGGCGCTCCGTTAGTAAGGGTCCTTTTACGGACTCGCATCTCGAAGAGAAAATTGACGCGTTGAATGCCAAAAACGAAAAGAAGGTGATTCGCACCTGGTCGCGGCGTTCAACCATCCTGCCCGAATTCGTGGGGCACACTGTGGCGGTCCATAACGGGAGGAAATTCATCCCCGTCTATTTGACCGAAAACATGGTGGGCCACAAGTTTGGCGAGTTCTCGCCCACGCGGACCTTCAAGGGTCACGCGGCGAAGACGGCCTCGGATAAGTCGGCGAAGTCGTAGGCGAGGGAGAATATGGCAGTCAAGGCAGAATCCAGATACGTTCGCATCTCCCCGCAAAAGGCGCGGCTGGTGATTGATTTGATCCGCGGCCAGAAGGCCAACGACGCCATCATCGTGCTGCGTTCCACCAACAAGCGGATTGCTCCCTCGGTGGAGAAGGTGCTGAAGTCAGCTATTGCCAACGCGCAGAACCTGAGCGAGGGTGTGGATGTGGATAACCTGTACGTTTCCGAAGCGTACGTGAATGAAGGACCGCGCCAGAAGCGTATCCGGCCCGCCCCGATGGGCCGTGCCTATCGGTACCAGCGTCGGTTGTCGCACATTGTGGTCAAAGTGGCCGAGAAGGCCTGAGGGGCGGGAAAGGTTAACTAATGGGTCAGAAAGTTCATCCCTACGGCTTCCGGCTCGGCTTTAACAAGCCGTGGCGCTCGCGCTGGTTCTCGAAAGGGAATTACGCGCAGCTATTGCAGGAAGATCTCGAGTTAAAGGCAGGTCTGCGGGAGCAGTTGAAATCGGCTGGCGTCAGCTCGATTGAAGTCGACCGCCCCGGCAACAAGCTGCGGATCACCATTCGCACCTCGCGTCCCGGTATCATTATCGGCCGCAAGGGCGCGGAAATTGAAAAGCTCAAGCAGACCCTCGCCAAGAAGACCAAGCGCGAGGTCTTCATCGACATTCAGGAAGTACACAAGCCGGAACTGGATGCCCAGCTGGTATCGGAATCGATTGCACTGCAGCTGGAAAAGCGCGTGGCGTTCCGTCGCGCCATGCGCAAAGCGGTCGATTCGGCGCTACGGTTCGGTTGCAAGGGAATCAAGGTTCGTGTGTCCGGGCGTCTGAACGGTGCCGAAATCGCCCGCAGTGAATGGTATTTGCAGGGCCAGTTGCCGCTCCATACGCTGCGCGCCGATATCGATTACGGTTTCACGGAAGCACACACCACTTACGGCATCATCGGTGTGAAGGCCTGGTTGTACAAAGGTGAAATTCTACCCGGTGGCAAACGTCTGCCCTCGCTTGACGGTGAGCCGCGCCGCAATGAGCGCCCCCGTGGTGATCGCGGAGAACGGAATGACAGGGGAGATCGTGGCGGCCCGCGCCGTGATCGTCCCGTAGCTGGTGCCGCCGGTGATCGTGGTGCCGCTGGTGCTGATCGTGGCGCTGCCGGAGCCGACCACCGTAGTGCGGATCGCCATGTGGCTCCGCCGGTTTCGGGTTCCGCTGCGGCACCCATGCAACATGCCCCGGCTGAGGCCCGTCCCGCGCGCACTGGTGGTCCCATCATGCCGCCGTTGATGCCGCCCTCGCAGCCTGCCTGGAAGGGTACGCCCGCGGCAACCGAACCCACGCCTGAAGGCGGTACGGAGAACTAGCTTATGTTGATGCCCAAAAAAGTCAAATACCGCAAGCAGCAGCGCGGTCGTATGACCGGCAAAGCGTGGCGCGGATCGTCGATTGCATTCGGCGAATACGGGCTGAAGTGCATGGAGTGCGGCTGGATTACCGCGCGGCAGATTGAAGCCGCCCGTATTGCCATGACGCGCTTCATCAAACGCGGCGGAAAAGTATGGATTCGTTTGTTCCCGGATAAGCCGATCACCAAGAAGCCCGCTGAAACCCGTATGGGTAAGGGTAAAGGTGCTCCGGATCAATGGGTAGCAGTGATCCGGCCCGGTAAGGTCTTGTTTGAGATGGAAGGTGTGCCGGTGGAGATTGCGCGTGAAGCCATGCGTCTGGCCTCCCATAAGCTTTCACTCCGGACCCGGTTCGTCACCCGGGAACAGGCGGCTGAGTGAGCGGGCGTAGCGAAGGACAAAGGCGATGAAGAAGGACAAACTGGCCGGCCTTGAATCGGCCGAAATGCAGGTGAAGCTGACGGAGATTGAGGAGCAGGCTTTCCGCATCCGCTTCCAGATGTCGATGGGGCAGACCGATGGTCTGCGCAAGGCACGGGAAATGCGCAGGGATAAGGCGCGTCTGCTGACCTATTTGCGGCAGCGTGAGCTTAAGGGAGCGAAGTAAATCATGTCTGAAGCAAAGACCGCTGAAGTAAAGTCGGCTGACGTCAAGACGGCGCAGGATGGTTCGGCGGCGCCGCCGGTCCGTAAGACTGAAAAGGTCGGTGTTGTCGTTTCGACCAAAATGCAGAAGACAATTGTGGTGCAGGTCTCGCGGCGTGTGCCGCACCCGCTCTACCGGCGTATCATCACCAAGCACAAGAAGTTTTACGCCCACGACGAAGAAAACACGGCGCGGGCAGGTGATGTGGTTCGCATCGTGGAATGCCGTCCGCTCAGTAAACTTAAGCGGTGGCAGTTGGCCGATATCATCCGGCGCTCGGCGCTTGGTGCGGCTGCGGTTGACAGCAAACCGAAGGCTTAACGAAAAGGTTTCAGGAGCTCACGCAATATGATTGGAATGAGAACAACCCTCGAGGTGGCCGATAACAGCGGCGCGCGGCGCTTAATGTGCATCGCGCCTCGCGGCGGTGACCTCGGACTGCGGGCCGGCCTGGGCGATGTCGTTACGGCGTCGGTCAAGGAAGCGGCACCGGATTCGGCGATCAAAAAAGGTAAGGTAGTGCGTTGCGTTATTGTTCGGATGCGCAAGGAAACGCGGCGGCGCGATGGCAGTTATATCCGCTTCGACACCAATGCAGCGGTTTTGATTAACGACGTGGGGGAACCGGTGGGTACCCGCGTTTTTGGACCGGTTGCGCGTGAACTGCGTGACAAGCGCTATATGAAGATCGTTTCGCTCGCCCCGGAGGTCATATAAGATGCCCTCGATTGCAAAGAAAAAGAATCCCCCGGTCACCATCGCTCTCCGCAAGAATGATCAGGTGAAGGTGATTGCCGGTCGCGATGCGGGTAAAACCGGTCGTGTGCTCTCCATTGATGAGAGCAAAGGCCGTGTGCTCGTCGATCAGGTTAACATGATCAAGCGCCACGTGCGCAAGAATCCGGCCAAGCAGATTGCCGGCGGTATTGCCGAGAGTGAAGCTGGTATTGCGGTGTCGAATCTGATGATCCTGTGCCCCAAGTGCGGCCCGGTACGCATCAAGCGGCATGTGGAAGTGGTGGCGGGCAAGGCTCGCCGCTCTCGCCTGTGCCACAAATGTGGTCAGGTACTGGATAAAAAGGCGTAAGGGTTAAGACCAATGGCAGCAAGACTCAAAGAATTCTACCGAACCACCGTAATACCGGCTCTGACCAAAGAGTTCGGGTATACCAACGTGATGGCGGTGCCGAAGGTAGACAAGATCTCCATCAACATCGGTCTGGGTGAAGCCACTCAGAACGCCAAGTTGATGGATGGAGCGGTGGCTGAATTAACCGCCATCGTGGGACAGAAGCCGGTCATCAACAAGGCGCGGAAATCGATTGCCGCCTTCAAGCTCCGCGAGGGTATGCCGATTGGCACTATGGTCACCTTGCGCGGGGAACGGATGTACGAATTTCTGGATCGCCTGGTAAATGTATCGCTGCCCCGTGTGCGCGATTTCCGCGGCGTGTCTCCGAAGTCGTTTGACGGGCGTGGCAACTTCACGCTGGGTTTGCGCGATCAGTTGATTTTTCCTGAAATCGACTATTCCAAAGTGGAAAAGACCAAGGGAATGAACGTTTGTATTACGACCACGGCGGCCAGTGATGCCGAGGGTCTGGCGCTGTTGCGGCACATGGGAATGCCGTTCCGTCAGTAAGCGAAGACGGCAGGGTGCGAAGAGGACAACATGGCAACAACGGCTAAAATTGCAAAAGACCGGAAACTGGCGATAGCCCAGAAGAACAAGACACCCAAGCTGCAGTGCCGTCACCGGAACCGCTGCTGGCGGTGTGGCCGGCCGCGTGCGTTTCTGCGCAAGTATGGTATTTGCCGTCTGTGTTTCCGGCAGCTGGCGCTGAATGGCGAGATTCCCGGCGTGGTGAAGGCCAGCTGGTAGCGTACGGCTAAGGTGCGAAAGGCAAGAGCGATATGACGAGTGATCCAATTGCAGATATGCTGACCAGGGTGCGCAACGCTTTACGCGCGCGCCATCCGAAGGTCGACGTGCCGGCTTCCAGGTTGAAGATTGAAGTGGCGCGAGTTCTCAAGGAAGAGGGCTACATCGGGAACTTCAAGGTTGCCGAAGAAGGTCCGAAGAAAGTTATCAAGATCTATTTGAAGTACGCCCCGGACAATTCTCCGGTGATTACCCAGATCCAGCGGGTTTCGCGTCCAGGGTCGCGCACGTATGCCGGGATGAAAGATATCCCGCAGATTCAGGGCGGCATTGGAATCACCATTCTGACCACTGCGCAGGGAGTAATGACGGGCCGGGCGGCACGTAAGGAAGGCGTTGGCGGCGAGATTCTGTGTCTCGTCTGGTAACGCAGCGATAAATACGGCGGAAACGGAAAGAACATGTCACGAGTTGGAAAAAAACCGATACCGCTGCCCAGCGGCGTGAAAGTGGAAATCGGGGATCATTTGAAGGTGACCGGCCCGAAAGGTACCTTACACGTGCCGATCCCTGCCGGAATCCGGATTGAGCAGAACAACGGTGTGCTTGAGTTGCTGCGGGAGACGGATGACCACGCTGCGCTGCATGGCTTGACGCGGGCGCTGGCTTCGAATGCCATCGTTGGCGTTTCAGCCGGCTTCACGCGCGAGCTGGACATCGTTGGCATCGGTTATCGTGCCGACCTGAAGGGCCGGGTGGCAATTTTCACTCTTGGGTACTCGCACGTTATTGAGGTGATGCTGCCGGAAGGCATCGATTTGAAGATCGACAAGCAGACCCATCTGGTTCTGTCCGGTCATGACCGGCAACTGCTGGGTCAGGTGGCTGCCAATATCCGCGCGTTGCGCAAACCCGATCCGTACAAGAATAAGGGTATCCGCTATACAGGCGAAGTGCTGCGCAAGAAGGTCGGCAAGTCGGGCGCAACCGGAGGCAAGAAGTAAGCCATGATCAACAAAACTTCCAGGGACATTGTCCGGACGCGGGTGCACAAGCGCATTCGCCGCAAGATTGCCGGCACGTCGGAACGGCCGCGTTTGGCCATCTTCCGTTCGCTGTCGCATATCTATGCCCAGGTAATAGACGATTCGAAGGGTGTTACCCTCGTCGCTGCCAGTTCCACCGAAAAGGACAGCGCCATCACAGGCGGTAACGTCACCGGTGCCAAAGACATTGGCAAGCTGGTTGCGGGTCGCGCCAAAGAGCACGGCATCAATCGGGTTGTGTTTGACCGGGGCGGGTATCATTATCATGGCCGCGTGAAGGCTTTAGCCGACGCGGCGCGGGAAGCGGGACTGGAGTTTTAATGCCAACAACAGCGGTAAAGCGGGTAGATCCGCAGTCGTTGAATCTGAAGGAAAACGTGGTGGCCATCAACCGCGTCACCAAGGTGGTCAAGGGCGGCAAAAATATGAGCTTCTCGGCTCTGGTTGTCGTCGGTGATGCTTCGGCTCGCGTGGTGGGTTTCGGGGTGGGCAAAGCCAAGGAAGTTCCTTCGGCGATTCGCAAGGGAATTGAAGCGGCCAAGAAGAATCTGCGCCGTATCGTTCTTCTGGACAACACCATTCCGCATCAGGTGCTGGGAAAGTTCGGGGCTGGTCTGGTCATGTTGAAACCGGCCAAAGACGGTACCGGCGTTATTGCCGGTGGTCCGGTGCGCGCGGTGGTGCAGGCGTGCGGGATTCCCAATGTTCTTACCAAGTCCATCGGCAGCCATAACCCGCACAACGTGGTGAAGGCGACTATCAACGCTCTGGAACAGCTGCGGGACCGCAAGGCTGTGATGGAAATGCGCGGTTTGTCGACAGAGAAGTCTTAAGAGCGGAAGAGAAACAATCGATATGGCAGCGACTATTAAGATCAAACTGGTGCGCAGTCCCATCTGTACGCCGGAAAAACATAAGGTCATTGTGCGCAGTCTGGGATTGCGCAAGATCAACCAGGTTGTAGAGCGTCCGGATACGCCTTCTTTCCGTGGCACGGTTAAGAAGATTCCGCATCTGCTGGCGCTGGTGGATTCGTAAGGCCGGCGTAGTTCGCCGAGGGAAGAGGAAAAAGATCATGGATCTCAGTTCATTAAGACCGCCCGTGGGGCAAAAACACCGCAAGAAGCGGGTAGGGCGTGGTATGGGTTCGGGTCGCGGCAAGACGTCTACGCGCGGCAGCAAGGGTGCCCGTTCCATTTCCGGCTACAGCATCATGCGCGGTTTTGAAGGCGGCCAGATGCCGCTTCACCGTCGTTTGCCGAAGCGCGGATTCACCAATATTTTCAAAAAGAAGTTCGCCATCGTCAACGTTTGCGATCTGGAGAAGCTGGCAGGCGACCATTTCAGCGCTGATCGATTGATGGAACTGGGCGTGATCAAGAAGTTGGGTGACGGTCTGAAGATTTTGGGTACCGGCGATCTTTTACGCAAGATCACCGTGGAAGCCCACATTTTCTCGAAGACCGCAGCCGAGAAGATTCAGAAAGCGGGCGGGGAAGCCCGCGTTATCGGAGCGGCTGCGGCCGCATAATCGGCCCCCTGGGGAGAGCGCGAAACTATGGGTAAGCTGTTTGAAGCGATCGGGAACATCTTCCGCATTCCGGAGCTGAGGAGGCGCGTCTTATTCGCGCTTGCCATGCTGGCCGTGTATCGTCTGGGCAGCTTCATTCCCACGCCGGGCATCAACATTGTCAAGTGGGATGAATTCTTCACCCGCACGCAAGGCTCCATTTTTGGATTTTTTGATCTGTTCGCCGGCGGCAACATCCGCCGGTTGTCGATTTTTGCTTTGGGCATTATGCCCTACATCACCTCGTCCATCATTCTGCAGCTGCTGACGGTGGTGGTTCCCACACTCGAAAAGTTATCGAAGGAAGGCGAACTGGGGCGTCGCAAGATCACCCAGTGGACCCGTTACCTGACCGTTGGTTTGGGTATTGCCCAGTCCTTCGGCATCGCGATTGGTCTGGAAAGCATGCAAGACCAGATTGTGATCAATCCGGGTATCGGCTTTGTCCTGCTGACGATTCTGTCACTCACCACCGGCACCGCTTTCATCATGTGGCTGGGTGAACAAATCACCGAGCGCGGCATTGGTAACGGCATGTCGCTGATCATTTTTACCGGCATCGTAGTGGGTATTCCCAACGCCATCAGCAATCTTTATGTGAACGTCTTCGTCACCAGAGAGTGGAGTATTCTGACGTTGATTGTGGTTCTGGTGATGATGATTGCAGTCGTCGCCTTTATTGTTCTCGTGGAACGCGCCGAGCGCCGCATCCCGGTGCAATATGCCAAGCGCGTGATCGGTCGTCGCGTCATGGGCGGGCAGTCCACGCATATGCCGCTGAAGGTCAATGCCGGTGGCGTTATTCCGGTCATCTTCGCTTCTTCCATTCTGGCCTTCCCTCAAACCATTGCCAGCTATCCCTGGGTGAAAGCCAACAACTGGTTGTCCAGTATTCTGCGCTCCATCCAGCACGGTGAGCCGCTTTACGTTCTGTTCTTTATCGCGCTCATCATCTTCTTCTGTTTCTTCTACATTTCCATCATCTTCAATCCCAGTGAAGCCGCGGATAACATGCGCAAGTATGGCGGTTTCATCCCTGGCATCCGGCCTGGCCGGAGTACGTCGGACTACATGAACACCATCCTGACCCGCATTACCCTGGTGGGTGCATGTTATCTGGCCATTCTGTGTCTGATACCGGACATCATGATCTCCGGTATCCATCTGCAGCATCTGCCGCTGATTGGTGATGCGATTGACCGGGTGTTCCCGCGCTTCCTGCTGGAAGGGTTGAATGTGCAGTTTTATTTCGGCGGCACTTCGCTGCTGATTGTGGTCGGTGTGGCCATGGACACCGTCAATCAGGTGGAGGCGCAGTTGATTATGCGCCACTATGAAGGTTTCACTCCGCGCGCTGGACGTATCCGCGGACGACGCAGTTCGGCCTGATTGCCGGCATGAAGTGGGCAATTGTACTGCTGGGTTCGCCCGGTTCGGGGAAGGGGACGCAATCCCGGTACCTCACAGAATGGCTGGGTATTCCGCAGATTTCCACCGGCGACATGCTGCGTGAGGAAATGAGGCAGGGTTCGGGTGTGGGCTGGAGCGTGACCGGGGTCATGCGGTCCGGCAAGCTGGTTTCTGATGAACTGGTCAATCGGATGGTGGAAGGGCGTATCGCACGGCCCGATTGTGACGGCGGTTTTATTCTGGACGGGTACCCCAGAACTGTGGCCCAGGCGGACACGGTGAAGTCGCTTCTGGCGCTGGCCGGTGCGCAGGAGGTGGTAATCCACCTCGTAGTTGATTACAATGAGATTATCTCGCGTATGAGCGGGAGGCGTGTGTGCCCCGAATGTGGCAGGTTGTATAACGCCGTCTCTCGGCCCCCGAAGGTTGAGGGTGTTTGCGATCAGGATGGCGAGCGGTTGATCGTACGTGACGACGATCGCGAAGAGGTGGTCCGGGCTCGTCTGGCGGAATATGATGCGATGACCGCCCCGCTGGTTCAGTATTTCCGGTCCAGTGGCCGGAATATGGTGGAAGTGAAAGCCAGTGCACGGGGTCCGGAAGACATTTTCGGTGAGATACGCCAGGGTTTGCAGGGTGTATCGGGGGCGAACGGGGCATGATTGTTCGCAAAACGCAGGCCGAGCTGGAGAAGATGCGGCGCTCCGGGCTCCTGGTGTATGAGATCCTGACAGCATTGGGTAATATGGCGCAGGTGGGAGTATCCACCTGGGACCTGGAAGTTGCGGCGGTAAAAATGATGGAGGACGCGGGTGCCAAACCAGCGTTCAAGAATTATTATGTACCGGCCGCCGGAGAGCGGTATCGCTTTGTGCTTTGTACGTCGGTCAACGACGAGATTGTACACGGGATGCCCAATCCGAAACGGATTCTGAAGACCGGTGACATCGTTTCGATTGATACGGGCGTGTCGCTGAGTGGTTATTTTGGCGATTCGGCGCTCACGGTGCCGATCGGTGAGATGACGGAGCAGACGAAGAAGCTTCTCGATGTAACCCGCGATTCGCTGGAACTGGCGATTGCACAGGTGAGGGTAGGGAATCGTTTGTTTGATATTTGCGGGGCGGTGGAAAATCATGTGGTTTCGAATGGTTTCTCCATCGTGCGGGAGTACGTTGGGCACGGCATAGGAACGCAGCTTCATGAGGAGCCGCAGATTCCCAACTATGTCGACCGGCGTAACGAAAACCCGCGGTTGCGCGAGGGTATGGTGCTGGCCATTGAACCGATGGTAAGCGCGGGCCGGCCCGAAGCGAAGGTTTTGCGTGACAAGTGGACGGCGGTGACGAAGGACAGTTCGTATTCGGCGCATTTCGAACACTGTGTGGCGATCACGGCTAACGGGCCGTGGGTGCTGACCAGACCGTGACGGTGGTGGCCACGGTGGTAGAGGAAATGCCGGGTTTGCTGTACCGGCTGGAACTGGAAAACAAGGCGGGTGTACTGGCGCATAGTGCCGGAGCCAGTCAGCGGAATTGGGTTAGGCTGTTGCCGGGTGATCGCGTGGAAATCGAGTTCGCGGAACACGACCTCACGCGCGCGAGAATAGTGAAGAAGATCGGGTAGAAGACAATGAAAGTTCGAGCGTCAGTCAAGAAGATGTGTGACAAATGCAAGCTGATCAACCGCGAAGGTGTGGTGCGGGTCATCTGCATCAACCCGAAGCATAAGCAGCGGCAGGGTTAGTCACAACAGGTTAGAACGGGCAGAAGGACAAGAATTCTATGGCACGTATCGCAGGCGTGGATTTACCCCCGAAGAAACGGGCTGAAGTGGGATTGACCTACATTTATGGTATCGGCAGGACGCGGGCGAAGAGCCTGTGCCACCGTACCGGAATCAATCCAGACAAAAAGATCGGGGAACTGACGGAAGAGGAAATCAACTCCGTTCGTCAGATCCTGGAGGACGAAGGCGCTGTGGAAGGCGACCTGCGTAAGGAAGTGTCGCTGAATATCCGGCGGCATATTGAAATGGGATCCTATCGGGGTCTGCGGCACCGTCGCAGCCTGCCCGTGCGCGGTCAGCGCAGCCATACCAACGCCCGTACCCGCAAGGGCCCGCGCCGCGGCACTGTGGCCAATAAAAAGAAAGCGAGCGCTAAGACCTAATGGCAAAGGCACCTGCAAAAAGCGGCAAGAAGAAATCCTTCAAAAAGAAGGAAAAGCGGGTCGTACATACGGGCGTGGTCCACGTCCAGGCGACCTTCAACAACACCATCATCACCATCACCGATGGCGAGGGCAATACGCTCTCTTGGTCCAGTTCCGGTTCGCTCGGTTTCCGCGGCTCCCGCAAGGGTACGCCGTTCGCCGCGCAACAGGCCGCGCTCACCGCTGCCAACAAGGCCACTGAAGTGGGCTTGCGGTCGGTGGAAGTGCGGGTGTCCGGCCCAGGTTCGGGACGCGAATCCGCAGTCCGCGCACTGGCCACGGCGGGGTTGGAAGTGCGCACGATTCGTGACACCACACCCATGCCGCACAATGGTTGCCGCGCGCCTAAAAAACGGCGTGTGTGACAATTGGTCCTGGTAATTGAAGTTTTTATAGCGGGAGGAAGGTGCTTCAGGCACCGTAAACCGCACGTGACTGAAAAAGGGGTATTGAACATTGGCACGTTATAGAGGTCCCGTCTGCCGGCTGTGTCGGCGCGAGGGCATGAAGTTGTTCCTGAAGGGTGAGCGTTGCCACACTGAAAAGTGTGCCATCGAAAAGCGCAACTTTGTTCCCGGCCAACATGGCAAGGAACGCAAGGTGAAGCTGGTAGGCTATGGCCTCCAGTTGCGCGAAAAACAGAAGGTTCGCCGCATCTACGGCGTATTGGAATCGCAGTTCCGCATCACCTTCGAAAAAGCTTCCCGCGCCAAGGGCATCACGGGTGAAAACCTGCTGACCATGTTGGAACGCCGGCTCGACAGCGTGGTATACCGCATGGGTCTGGCCAACAGCCGCAGTCAGGCTCGCCAGGTCGTGCGCCACGGTCACATTCAGGTTAATGGCCGCAAGATGGATATCCCGTCGGGTTTGGTGAAGCCGGGTGACGAAGTGTCGGTGAAGGAATCGAGCAAGAACAATTCCTCCATTCTGGCTGCCCGTGACGCCACGGCTCATGCTCCTTCCCCGGGCTGGATGGATGTGGATCGCGAGAACCTCAAGGGGCGCATCAACGCCATTCCGCGTCGTGATGAGTTGACGCAGATTCCGATCAATGAACAGCTGATCGTTGAACTTTACAGCAAGTAATCCGGATTTTTAGCAGTAAGAACCGGCGTGTGCGGATTGAGATAAAGCCACGCCCGATTGGAGTGAAATAAAAGTATGTTCAAGGGATTTCAAAAACCCAAACGCCTGGTTGCGAATACGGATACGCTGAACGACCGCTTCGGTCAGTTCACGGCGCAACCGTTTCAGCGCGGCTTCGGCACCACGGTGGGCAATTCGCTTCGGCGTATTCTGCTTTCCAGCATTGAGGGCGCTGCCATAACGGCTGTGCGCATCGAAGGTGTGGACCACGAATTCAGCCCCATTCCGGGTGTTGTGGAAGATGCCACAGACATCATTCTGAACTTGAAGCAGGTTCCGTTCAAGATGGTGGGAGAAGGTGTGAAAACCGTTCGCCTGACCGCCACCAAGACCGGCGAAATTCTGTCTGGTTCCATCCAGACCGATGCCGATGTGGAAGTTCTGGACCGCAATCTGCATATCGCGACCGTGAGCGAAGGCGGCAAGCTGGATATTGAGATGCGGATGAAAATGGGCCGCGGCTATGTCAGTGCCGACAAGAACTTCGATGAAGATCTGGCGATTGGCTATATCCCGATCGATTCGGTACACTCGCCTGTGCGCAAGGTGAATTTCAGCGTGGAGGCCGCTCGTCTCGGCCAGATGACCGATTACGACAAGCTCACCCTGGAAGTCAGCACCAATGGTGCCATTTCTCCGCAGGATGCCATTGGTCACGCCGCCAAGCTGTTGAAAGATCACATGACGATCTTCATCAACTTCGAAGAGATTGTGGAAGCGTCTGAAGAAATGGCCGAAGGTTCGGCTGATCGCTCCGGCGACACTCTCAACCGCAGCGTGGAAGAACTCGAACTTTCCGTTCGGTCTTACAACTGTCTCAAGAATGCCGGTATTCAGACGATTGGCGAACTGGTGACCAAGTCGGAAGCCGAAATGCTGCGCACCAAAAACTTTGGCCGCAAGTCGCTCAACGAGATCAAGGAAATTCTCCAGACAATGGGCCTCGGCCTCGGCATGAAGCCGGATGCCAGCGGACGCCTCCAGGCTGCCCCTGCGTCCATGGGCATGATGGCTGATGCCGGACCGGACGAAGATCAATTCTCCTGAAAGTAAAATATGAGACACAGATTCGGAAACGCCAAGCTGAAGAGGGATGTCGGGGCTCGGAACAGCCTGCTCAAAAACCTCACCACCAGCGTCATCCTGCAGGAACGCATTATCACCACCGTGCCCAAGGCGAAGGCCGTGCAGCCGATTGTGGAGAACATGATTACGCTGGCCAAACGGGATACGCTGCATGCGCGCCGTCAGGCGGCGGCGTGGCTCTACACTCCCAAGTCGGTGCAGAAACTGTTCGATTCGCTGGGTTCGCGTTTCGGCCAGCGTGCCGGCGGTTACACCCGCATCACCAGGCTTGGACCGCGCAAGGGCGACGGTGCCGAACTGGCTATGCTTGAACTGGTGGGTTCGGAACTCGTGAAGCGCGCCGAAGAACGCGCACAGCGCAAGGAAGCACTCCTCAAGGCAGAGAAAGAAGGCCACGAGCCGGAAGAAGCCGAAAAGAGCTAACCGGCTTTTGAATTACCCGCTTTCGCATTACGCAGAGAGCCCGCCAACCCGGCGGGCTCTTTGTGTTTTGGGCTACAGTAAATGGTCGTGTCGGCGAGCTTCCAGCATCTGCACGATTTTGCCTACTTCCTGGGCGCGGTCGCGGTCCACTATTAGCAGCGCGTCAGGCGTATCCACCACAATCATGTTGCTGACGCCTACCAGCGCCACCATCTTCTTGCCGCAATCGATGTAGTTGCCGGTGGAATCGACAGGCAGGTATTGGGAGCGCGCGGCGTTGCCGTGTTTATCCAGTGCCATCAGCTCGAACACAGCTTTCCAGTTTCCTACGTCGCTCCAGCCATAGTCGTCACAGGCGATGCCGCAGCGATTCCCGGCCCTCTGCATCACGCCGAAATCGATGGAGATGTCGTCGCACAGGGGGAACGCATCCGCCAGCGCTTTCTTAAAGCGCGGGCTGCCGAATGGAGGCAGGCTGGAAAGCATGGTCGCCGTCTTGGGCAGGTGCAGGCGAATGGCATCCAGCATCACACCCGGCCGCGAGAAGAACATGCCCGCATTCCAGTAGTAGTTGCCCTTCTTCAACATGCGGTCGGCTTCCGGTTGTTCCGGTTTCTCCGTAAAGCTGGTGACGGGCAGAACTGTCGTCGCCCCCGCTTTCACGCCCCTGGGGAACTCAATATAACCGAAGCCGGTCTCGGCATAACGCGGGAAAACACCCAACACCGCAATCTGGTCTTTGCGCGCCGCACGAAAAGCCGCGCTCACAAATTTCAGGAACTTCTTCGGTTTACCAATCACGTGATCGGAAGGGAAAACGCCGAACACGGAATCGGGATCCACCGACTCCAGGATGGTCGCCATCAGTCCGATTGCCGGTGCCGTATTCCGCTGCGCCGGTTCCGCGATGATCTGGTTGGCAGGCACCCCCGGGAGCTGGCGGACAATCTCACTCCGCACGTGTTCATTGGTGAGAATCCAAATTCGCTCAGCAGGAATCAGTGGTGCAAGCCGGTCTACTGTCTGCTGGATCAAGGTGCGGTCGCCAGTGACGTTCAGAACCTGCTTGGCGTGCCGTTTGCGGCTGCGTGGCCAGAAGCGCGTACCTCTGCCTCCAGCCAGAATGAGGCCGTAATAGTGGGGGCCGGGCATGGTTTACAGGACCGGTTGGGAATGGATCAGGTTCAGCGACCGGCTCCACCGCGTCTTGGTGGGGAAGTGAATGATCATGTCGATCAGGTGCGGAATGGTGGCGCCGGGATTGGACAGGTCTTCCGTGCTGGCGTTGTAAGACCAGTAGATCACCAGCGGCTTGCCGATAATATTTTCGCGCGGTACAAAGCCCCAATAGCGGCTGTCCAGGGACTGGTCGCGATTGTCGCCCATGGCGAAATACATGCCGGGGGGAACCACAATCTCGCCGTTTTGCATGTTCTTTTCCAGCATGGTCTGGGCGGGCGGATAAATCATGGTGTTGACTTCGCCGCGCGGGAAGTTGTCGCGATAGGAATCGGGATAGTCCAGCTTGTGGACCACGTAGGGCTCGGTCAGCTGATGGCCGTTGAGGTAGACATGGCGCTTCGGGCCATCCTGGCCGGGTTCCACCGCGAGATGCAAACGGTCTCCGGGTTCGCCGATCACGCGCTTGACGAAGGTCTGGCGGATATCCACCGGATAACGGAAAACAATAATGTCGCCCCGATGCACATCGCTGTAAGGCAACACATGCTGCATGATGGCACCGCCGGGCGCATAGGCCAGCTTATCCACCAGCAGGTGGTCACCTACCAGTAACGTGTCTTCCATGGAGCCGGTGGGAATCACGAACGCCTGCACAAGGGTCGTGGTTCCGAACAGCAAAAGAATGATGGTTACGGTCCATTCCGCGATGAAACCGCGGGGCGGCTCCGGCTGATGCGCGGGGCTATCGCCGGTCGCGCTGATGTTCTGGTCGTCAACTGCTGTTGTCACGGTCGCCACTGGAATCATTGTACCCGGTCCAGGGGGCATAGTTGGTATGCTGGAGGCTCTGGAAAATCTGACTACAACTTCTGCCGCCTCCCGGAAGCCGGTTTACATGGTGTGTGTCTGCACTATTCTGGCGGCATTTGCCCAGGTCCTGCTCAAAATGGCCGCAGTTCATCCCATGCCCGCGGTAGACGTTCGAGACCTTTCCACGCTGCTGCCATTTTTGTTGGCGCTGGCGGGAAACGCCCCCCTGATTTTCGGATACACCCTGCACGGGGCCAACGCTCTGCTGCTGGTGCTGGCGCTGCGTGACGGGCATCTGTCGGTTTTGTATCCCATTTATGCTTTGTCCTACGTCTGGGTGAATCTGCTCTCCATGTGGCTTTTCCACGAGAGCATGAATGCATGGAAGATAGGCGGCGTTGTGTTGATCATCTCCGGTGTGGCGGTGCTGGGCAAAGTGAGTACAGCGGAATGAACACGCCCGCAAGTTCCATTCTGCTGGTGATGTTCGCCTCCGTCATCGGGTCGTTTGGCGCAGTATTTCTGAAGATGGGCGCGGCGAAACTAAAGGGCGGATTGCGCTACCTTGTCAATCCGCAACTGGCCATTGGCGTTGGTTTGTTTCTGGGCTCCAGCATCCCGTTCCTTATGGGGCTCAAGCACGGAGAACTGTCGGTTCTGTATCCAATGGTTTCGCTGGGCTACATCTGTTCCCTGTTCTGGTCAAGGTTGTTTTTCGGCGAGCCGATCACGCGTGGAAAATTGGGTGCACTGGCGCTGATTGCCCTGGGGATTATTTGCATCGGCGTCGGCGGCCGGTAGATGCGGCATAATAAGGGCATGCGATTCAGCCCGCATTTTCTGCTGGCAG
Organism: Bryobacterales bacterium; assembly: GCA_038229475.1. Classification (GTDB taxonomy): domain Bacteria; phylum Acidobacteriota; class Terriglobia; order Bryobacterales; family Bryobacteraceae; genus BOG-234. Next base: position 18,942 of record JBBROK010000014.1, read on the forward strand.
CCATGCTCGGAGCCACGCTCGCGCAGGCACAATTTCCTCAGATTCCCGGCTCTCAGATACCGGGAGTCCCCAACTCGGGCCGGTATCCCGGACGAAATCCTCCCCAGGGCCAGCCTCTGCCAGGGGGCAGCCTTCCGGGCCGCAATCGCAACAGCAAGAAAGTGGACACGCCGATCCCCACCGATACCGTTGCGGGCATGCTGCGTCGCGCCAGTGCGACAGAGATCACGCTCCAGCCGGCTGATAAACGGATCATTCGTATCGCCGTCAGCAAGACTACAAAGTATGTGACCACCGATGCCACGGGCAAATCAGTGGACTACAAGAGCAGCGATCTGGAGCCCGGCGATCACGTTACGATCGAAGCCTCCCGCGATGACCAGAGTTTCTTTTTTGCTGTCAGCGTGCGTTTTGACAAGAAGGGAACGGCGGCGGAACGCGCGGCTGCCGGCGAAGCTCTGCCCGAATTGATTTCCAGCGGAGTGGGTACGGTGCCCGCTGATTCCGCGGCGGATTCGGATGACGACCGCCCACGATTGACGCGTCCCGGCGCGCCCACTGCCGTGCCGCAAGCTCCCGCAGCGGTCGCGGTTGTGGTGGAACCGGAGCCACCGTCCCGCCCTGCTACCGTAATGGCCCCGGCGGCGGTGCCGCGCTCCGATGACGACCCGGGTCCGCCGCGCTTGAACCGCAATCGCACCCTTGTACAGCGGAGTGAACCGGCTTCGGTTCCGGTGCCTTCGGCTGACCGCATTATTACCGCGCCGCAGGCCGTGGACGCCGACCCTGTGGTGACGCGGAATGTGGAACGACCGCAGCAGACTCAGGGCGAAGATCTCATTATTGCGGCGGCGCGCGAAGCGGCTGCCAGCTTTACCGAGACACTTCCCAATTACGTGGTGAAGCAGGTGACAACGCGCTACCAGACCGAGCAGGCCGCCGGCCAGAAAACTTCGTGGCGTGCTCTGGATGTAGTGACTTCTGATCTGGTGATGCAGGGCGGCAAAGAAACCTACAAGAATATTCTGGTGAATGGCAAAGCACCGAAGCAGGCGCTGGAGAAGAGCGGTTCCTGGTCCAACGGTGAATTTGCCAGCATGCTGCAACTGGTGCTGAATCCGGGCAGCGAGACAGATTTTCGCGGCAAGCGCAGTTCCACCATCGTGAACCGCCCGGCCTGGCGCTACGACTATTCGGTGGAGCAGCAGAATTCCCACTGGACGCTGGAAGCGGCCGGGCAATCGTATGAGCCGGCTTATGCGGGCGCCATCTGGATTGATAAGGAAACCTCGCGGGTATTACGTATTGAAATGTCGGCGAAACGCATCCCCGCTGATTTCCCGCTCGATTCCGGGGAGTCCACAGTGGACTACGATTTTGTGCTGCTGGGCGACCGCAAGTTTCTGGTTCCGGTCCATTCCGAGGTGCTCTCGTGCCAGCGCGGCACACGGGACTGCTCACGCAATGTGATCGATTTCCGCAACTACAGGAAGTTCGGGGCAGACACCTCGATCAGCTTCGAGAAGGATCCGCGATAGGATGGAGGCAGCTATGGAAGAAGACAACGGCAGCAGACTGACATGGTTACTGGTGGGCGGGGCAATCGGCGCCGGAATTGCGTTGTTGTACGCGCCGAAGTCGGGCCGCGATGCGCGCAAATACATAGGCCGCAGCGCGAAAGACGGACGCGAGGCCATGGAAAACAGTGGTCGCGAAATGATGGATAAAGGCAAAGACCTGTACGAACGGGGCCGCAAGATCGCCGAAGATGCCTCCGATCTTTTCGAGCGCGGCAAGAAGCTGGTGCAGGGCTGATTTGAAGTCGCTCACAATCGGGGACGCCCGCATCACCCAGGTGCAGTGTGGCATTCACTGGTGGGACGGCGGGAATTTCTTTGGCGTGGTCCCCAAGACTCTGTGGTCGAAGTGCCAGACGGTCGACGAACTGAACAGGATTCCGGTGGGCTTCAATTGTTATGTCATTGAGACAGCCGGCAAGACATTGCTGGTAGAGACCGGCGGCGGCATTCGGCATGAGGCCGTGGCTTTGGAACGGATGAGCTGGCCGACGCCGGAGTTTCTGCCGGAAACCCTTGCACGGCACGGTTTCGACGCCGCCAAAATCGATTATGTGATCAACACTCACCTCCACTGGGATCACTGCGGCGGTAACACGATGGATGTGGGAGGCCGGGTGCTGCCTGCTTTCCCCAACGCCGGCTACGTAGTGCAACGGGGCGAACTGGATGCTGCCCGCGAAGGCCATCCGCGGGTTGCCGTGAGCTACAGGCCGGTGAACTTCGAACCACTGGTGGAATCCGGCCATATGCGCCTGCTGGACGGCGATACCGAATTAATTCCCGGCATTCACCTGCGGGTTGTCCCGGGCCACAATCGCGACATGATGGTTGTGCAACTGCGCTCCGGTCGCGAGACGTGGTGTATGTTCGCCGACCTGGTTCCGACTGCCGTGCACGTTACGCCGACGTGGGTGATGGCATTCGATTTGTTTCCGCTGCAAACCATCGCCGGCAAAACTGAACTGCTAACCCGCGCCGCAGCCGAAGGCTGGTGGTGCAGCTTTAGTCACGATCCGGAAGTCGCGTTCGCCAAAGTGGAATCCGATGGCAGGAAGTGGCGGGCAGTTCAGACGGTCTGAAACACGCCGTCGAGAATGGCAAGGGCTTCATCCACGTGTTGTTCGGTGACGATATAGGGTGGCAGGAAACGCAGCACGGTATCGTGCGTGCAGTTGAGTAAAAGCCCGTTGGCCATGGCTTTGTCGACAATTCCTTTACCGGGAATGTTCAGTTCGACACCTACCATCAGACCGTAGCCACGCACTTCTGTGATGAACGAATAGCGGCTGGCCAGATCGCGGAATCCGGCACGGAAGTAATCGCCAACGCGCGAAATTTGCGGCAACAGGCTTTGCAGAACATCGAAGAACTCCAGCGCCACACGCGCCGCGAGCGCATTACCCCCGAAGGTGGAGCCGTGCATACCGGAACGAATGGATTTCGCAGCACGCTCGTTCACCGCAATAACGCCCAGCGGAATGCCGCAGGCGATCGGTTTAGCGGCGGTCATAATGTCGGGCATTACCGGCGGATCGGCCAACTGGTAGGCGAAGTATTTGCCGGTGCGTCCCACCCCACATTGAATTTCATCGAAGCAGAGCAGGGCATCGAATTTGTCCGCGAGTTCGCGCGCTCTGCGGGTGAAAGCGTGATCCAGCGGCACGACACCGCCCTCGCCCTGAATCCATTCCAGAACAATTCCGGCAGTGCGTTCGTTGAAAGCTGCTTCCAGGCCCGCAACGTCATTTGCACGTACGAACCCAATTCCCGGGATCAGAGGTTCAAAGTCTGTTCGATATTTTGCCTGACCGGTGATGGAGAGCGCGCCGAGGCTTCTTCCGTGGAACGAGTTGTCGAGTGCGATGATCTCGTACTTAGCCGGATCAATGGCTCGCCCGTGGGCCTTGATCATTTTGAGAGCGCCTTCAGTAGCCTCGGTACCGCTGTTGGCAAAGAAGGTCCGCTGCAGACCGCTGACTTCAGCGATCTTTTGGGCCAGCGGACCCTGATACTCGTTATAGAACAGATTCGAGGTATGGATGAGCCGGGCGGCCTGTTGCTGAATCGCCGCGACGATGCGCGGATGATTCTGCCCCAGGGCGTTGACGCCGATACCGGCAATGAAATCGAGGTAACGTTTGCCATCTACGTCCCACATGTATGGCCCGTCGCCGCGCTGCAGAACCAGCGGGTGTCGCCCGTAGTTCTGCAGCAGATACTGTTTTTCGAGCTCGACAACATGTTGCGACGCAGATGACATCTAATTCGATGATACAGGGACGGCGCTGCCCACGGCCGGTGTTGCGGCAGGGACTGCGGGCAGATGGCGGCGGTTGAACACGCCGCTGGCGTTGAGGCCCGCGACGATGAGGTTGGCCATCGCCATAACCGCGTTCAGCATCTGGCTTTTGGAAACCTGCTGTTGAATCTGACTCATCTCCCAGGCGGTAGCCGTCGCGCCCAGGACCATATTCATTTTCTGTTGACCCGATTGCGAAATGGGCACTGCGGCCTCTACGGCCTGAACGGCATTCAGGATGGATGGAAACGCGTTGAATACTGCAAGAAATGTGTTCATGCCCTCATGCTAGAGAACGATTTGGTCGATTCCAGCCCCCCTGGCGGCCAAGCTATTGAAAATAAAAAGCAGAAATATGTTTTCCGATTGTGACCGGCCACACGGCGTATCCTGATAATGAGCCCCGCTTCGTATGAACCAGCAATTACCGCTTTACCTGCCCGGTGCCCTGCTGGGGGGAATTATACTCAGCGCTTTCTACGTTGTGGTGGCGCGGAAATTCGCCCGCTATGAAACGATAATTCTGGCAGGCGGATTGATTGCCGCGGCGTTGGTGTATGTAGTGCTGGGAATGGGCGCTGCGAGCCCGCAAGATGCCCGTGTGGGCCTGCTGGGTCTGGCGGCGTTCGGCGTCATGGCGATTGTGGGCGCGCGCTGGTGGCCGCCGCTGATCGGTATCGGCTGGCTGCTGCACGCAGTTTGGGATGTGGTGATCCATTGGCCACCCAAACCCTGGGTACCTGCCTTGTATCCGCTTACCTGTGGGGCGTTCGACCTGCTGGTGGCGGCTTACTTCCTGTTCCTGGTTACGCTGGGCGGCTCCAGCCGGCCGGAGCCGCCAGCGCGCGCGTCTTCGCGCCGTTCTTAACGACCGGATTCCACCCCGAGATGCCAGCCGAGTTTGGCATCATCAAACCATGTGACGCCCCGCCCGAACCAGGTCGTCTTCGGTGCCGCGGCCGTTGCACGGGAGCCGAATAGCCAGGCGCAGGCGGAATCTCCGTATTGGCGCACGTGTTTCCCCAGCCACGAATCGGCAACCATTGGCTGCGCGAGTACGACTGGTGTCCCCTCAAACCACGCCAGGTGGGCGCCGAAAGCGGTATCGTCCTGACGCTGTGGTTCGGCCAGTCCCCAGGTCTTACGGTATTGGGCAATGGCGGCATTCAGATCCTTGACGGCCAAAACCACTTTTGCGACGCCTGTGTACTTATCGGTAGTTGGCATGCCGCCGGGGTAGATGCGGTCTTCGCGCCGGGAAAAATCCTGAATCAGAAACGGCAGGAACGCGCCGCGGGGACCGCTGCCCATTTCCACTGTGGCCCAGGAGAGTTTCAGGCCATCCGGCCGCGCCCGTCCGTTGGGAACTTCATCGCTGACGCGGATACCGGCGGCCTGCAGGCGCGCCCGTTCCTCCTTCAGATTCGGCACGCTCAAAGCCCAGGCGGTTGGACCCGCGTTGCCCTTAAGGAATTGACTCCATTCGTGAGCCTCCACAGCCTTGGGATCGGCTTCGGGCTGGATGGCGATCATCTCCATATATGAGCCGTCAGGAAAGCTGACCAGAGCCATTTCCGAGGCATGATTGGAATGTTTTCCGCCGTATTCCATGGTGATGCCGGTGACGGCTTCGAAGCGAGGTCGCATCGACTTGAGATCGGTGACCGCAGTGGCAACGTGGTCGATCTTGATTTCAGCGGCGGCCATGGAGAGGGAACTGAGCAGAAGCAGCGTGGGGATCGGGGACATAGCTACAGCATGACGCATTTCTCAAACGCGGTTCGCACCCCTTCACTATTTCAAATACGCTCTTAATGCGTGAATGAGGTCGTCGGCCGCCTGGGCCTGGTCGTCGGTGGGGGTCGTGTTGGGGTCAAGAACATGAAAGCGGATGTGTCCCTCGATCACCTCGGCCATGAGAGCGTCCATCGCACCCCGGCACGCGGAGATATTGTGCAGTACATCGGAGCACTCGGCCTCCTGGTCGAGCGCCCTTTCAATGGCGTCCACCTGGCCTCTGATTCGCCGCACCCGGTTCAGTAACTTCTTCTTTTCTTCTACAGTGTGAGCCATAAAAATTCCGATCAGGTCTTTACAATAATACCCCGGTGGGTATACCATAAGAGGGGGTTGGCGCTCAGCCGCCCTAATCACCTCAAATGAAAGGAGGCCCATTTATGTCTGACGGCGGAAATAGTTTGCAGCGGTGCGAAGTGTCCGGTACGGAGTCAGCGGAGCCTCCCTCTTTGATCGGCCTTTCACGGCCGTAGCGAATCGCTCCCCCTCTAAATATCGGTCCGAATTGTGCGAAGCAGTTTTTTGATCGCTTTGCACCGCTAATGACTTGACTTGTGTCTCCGGCTCGCTGGTTGCGCAGGTCTGGCGGGCACGTGTGCCTGCCGCCTTCAGCATGTGGGATATTCCAATGAACCACAGTGCTCTCTCTACAGCCACCATTCCGGCAGTGCCTCCGCGAGGAGTAGTCGTTCGTAATCGGTGGGCACGCAATTTATTGACATTCCTGATGGTCTCCGGGCCCGGACTAATCGTTATGGAGGCAGACAACGATGCGGGCGCGGTATCGACATACGTGCAGGCGGGAGCCCAATATGGGACGCATCTGTTGTGGCTCTTAGTCCTGCTGTTGCCCATCACGTATTTCATTCAGGAGATGGTGGTGCGTCTCGGAATCGCCACTGGACAGGGCCACGCGGCCATGATCTATCAGCGTTTTGGAAAGTGGTGGGGCCTGTTCTCGCTGGTTGACCTGCAACTGGTCAATTTCCTGACTCTGGTGACCGAGTTTGCTGCAATTTCGCTTGCGCTGCAACACCTGAACATCTCGCCCCTGCTGGGCGTTCCCATTGCTGCCTGCGCCCTTACCCTGCTGGTGCTGACGGGAAGCTACCGACGATGGGAACGAATCGTAGTCTTCCTCTGCATTCTGGATTTGGCATGGCTTTGGCTGGCATTTCATTCACGGCCATCCGCGGGCGAAATGCTCCGCAATACACTCCTGCCTTCGATGCCCGCCGGGGGACTGACAGCGAGTCTGGTGTTTCTCGTCGTCGGTATCGTCGGAACCACCATTGCGCCGTGGCAGCTTTTCTTCCAGCAAAGCTGTATTGCCGATAAGCGTCTGCGCTTTGCCGATCTCAAGTGGGCGCGGCTCGATACGCTGATTGGAGCGGCGTTCACCATTGTGGTGGCAGCCTGTATGATGATGACCGGCAGCGCCGCTCTACACCGTGGTCTGTCGTTCTCGGATCCGGCGCAGTTGGCCGTCGATCTGGGCCACGCCTTCGGTCCGTGGTTTCGGACGGCGATGCTGCTGCTGATGATCAACGCCGCTGCGCTGGGCACAACTGCGATTTCACTCTCGAGCGCGTGGGCGTATGGCGAGGTGAGAGGCTGGCCCCACAGTCTGCAGAAACCGATTAAGGATGCACCTGGCTTTTATGGCGTATACGTACTGTGCGTGGCCGCAGCGGCTGGTCTGGTGTTGCTTCCCCGGGCCCCACTTCAACTCATCATCGTAAGCGTGCAGGTACTGGCCGGCGTCATGCTTCCCTCGGCCATTATCTTTCTGCAGTTGCTGCTGAACGACAAGGAGCTGTTAGGCGAACGCTTCGTGAACAGGCCCTGGAACAACGCAGTGAACTGGACCATCATTGCCGTGCTGTTTGCGCTGTCTCTGGTACTGGCCGCTCAGGTTGTGGCACCCCGGCTGTTCCCGGCCGGATAACCGGGAAACGAAAGGAACTGAACATGATTCTCCAAAATACGCTTTCTTCCCCTGCAACGAACGGTCGCACGTTTCTGGTGATCCATCCACTCGATGACGTACAAGAGCAAAAGTGTGAGACCAAACATCTCGGCGCCATGAAAATGACTCCGGCAGTGCGCCTGTCGCTACTCGCACTCCGGGCGTATCTGGTGCTCATGATGGTGATGGTGCTCTATCACGCGCTCGACCTGGCAGGAGTGCTCGCGCAAAACGGAGGGAAAACACCATGACCGGCAATTGATTCATCAACGGCACCGGGGCCAGATGTGCAGTCGCGATGATGGTGGCAACCTCGCTGCTTTCGCGCAGGAACCGGTTGCGTCTCAACCGGTCAGCGCGCCGGTCGAATCTGAACGCTGGAATCTCCTCTATCAGGCCACTTCGATCGGCCAGTATCACGGAACATTTCGTTCACCCTGTGCGGGACCGTTCAGCCTGCAGAACTACGCCGAACGCGATGTGTCGGTCACGACCACTGTCTTCCCCGGTCTGCGGCTGAACAGGAACACGACCTTGTACTTCGTTAGCTTTGATCTTCAGCACGTCTCGAATCCCGCGTATAATCAGGACCGCGGGCCGGTGTGGATTCCGGGCATAGGATGGCACCTTAAGGTTGCCCAAAACACATTTCGCTGATGGCGCCTGTGCTAACCCGAACGGCGATTGTTCGGCGAGGCTTACGCCGGTACGGCGACTTCAGCCGGTACCGGCACTTCCAGTTCCCGCTTGTATTTACAGCCTTCTGCCACGCACTGCAGAAACGCGCCCGCCTTCAAATACTTCTCCACCATGTACGGCGCGCTGCACTCCGGGCACTTCTCCAGCACCGGTTTCGACCATGAGACAAAAGCGCAATCGGGGTACTTGTTGCAACCATAGAACGTCTTACCGCGTTTGGAGCGGCGCTCCACTACTTCGCCGTCGGTGCATTCCGGGCATTTCACGCCGATTGTATTCTGCTTGACGTACTTGCATGTGGGGTAATTGCTGCATGCGGTGAATTCGCCGAAGCGACCGAATTTTTGCACCATCGGACTGGCGCAGCTGGGGCATTTCTCGTCCAGCAACACGTCTGGCTTCTTCTGTGCAGCGCCAATCTGTCGGGTGGTCTTGCAGTCCGGGTAACCGGAACAGGCGAAGAAGGTGCCGAACCGGCCCTTCTTCAGCACCATGGTACGACCGCAGTTCTGGCAATATTCTTCGTCGCCCTGATCGCTGAGATCGGCACCTTCCACGTCGGGCAGATCCACTGTGAGTTCCCGGGTAAACGTGCACTCCGGGTATCCCGTACAGGCCAGGAAGCTGCCGTGCTTGCCCCACTTGATGACCAGCGGTTTGGTACATCGCTCACAGGTAAGATCGGTAGGCTTCTCCATGCGCTTGATATTGGTCATATGCTCTTCGGCATGTGCAATATCTTTGGTGAAGCGCTCGTAGAAATCGCTCATGGCTTCGCGCCAGTCGAGCTTGCCTTCTTCGATTTCGTCCAGCTGCTCTTCCATGCGCGCGGTATAGCGCACATCGAAAATGTCGGCAAAACTTTCCAGCAGCAGGTCCGTCACCACCATGCCGAGTTCGGTGGGCTTGAACTTACCGCCCTCCTTCGACACGTACTCGCGTTCCAGAATGGTGGAAAGAATGGAAGCGTAAGTGGAGGGGCGACCCACGCCATCCGATTCCAGCTTCTTGACCAGGGTGGCTTCGGTATACCGGGGCGGCGGTTCAGTGAAGTGCTGTTCCGGCTTCAGGCCGCGGAATTTCAGCTCTTCACCCTCCGTCACCAGAGGTAACTTGTGTTTCAGTTCCTCGTCTTCTTCGTCTTTCTGATCTTTGCCTTCTTCGTAGACGGTAAGGAAGCCATCAAATTTCTGCACGCTGCCGGTGGCGCGGAAAGTGTAATCCACCCCACTCTTCCCTTTGGCCTGCACATCAATGGTGGTCTGGTCGAACAACGCCGAGGTCATTTGCGAGGCCACAAAGCGCATCCAGATCAGCCGGTACAGCTTCAACTGATCTTCGGCCAGGTATTTGGCCACATCGTCAGGCGTCAGCATGGCCGAGGTGGGGCGTACCGCTTCGTGGGCGTCCTGCGCGTCTTTCTTGGACTTATAGATAATGGGTGCCGGCGGCAAATAAGCCGCGCCGTATTTGGCAGCCACAAATTCCCGCACTTCGGTAAGCGCTTCGCCGCCGATGCGCGTGGAATCGGTACGCATGTAGGTGATCAGACCCACTGCGCCTTCCGCACCCAGTTCCACACCTTCATACAATTGCTGTGCCAGCATCATGGTGCGCTTCACGCTGAAGCGCAGCTTGCGGGCGGAATCCTGCTGCAGGGTTGAGGTGATAAACGGTGCCACCGGGTGCCGCTTTTTCTCTTTGGTGCCAACCGACTTTACGGTATAGGCCACGGCGTCCAGATCAGCCAGCAGGCCGTCGGAAACTTCCTGATTGGGAATCTCGGCGGCGTTGGCGCCTATGCGGAACAGACGGGCGTCGAAGTTGGGTGCCTTCTTGCCTGCCAGACCCGCGTCCAGGGTCCAGTATTCGGTCTTCTGGAACGCGCGAATCTCACGTTCGCGATCTACAATCACGCGCACCGCGACGGTTTGCACGCGCCCGGCAGAGAGGCCGCGACGTACTTTGTCCCACAGCAGCGGGGAGATTTTGTAACCCACCAGGCGGTCGAGAATGCGCCGCGTTTGCTGCGCTTCCACCAGGTTGACGTTGACCATGGTGGGCTTTTCGAAAGCCTTCTGAATGGAGTTTTTAGTGATTTCGTTGAACATCACGCGGAAAAACTTTGGTGAATCCGCGGTCTGTTTCTTGGGCTGAAGCTCTTCCTGCAGGTGCCAGCAAATGGCTTCCCCTTCGCGGTCAGGATCGGCCGCCAGGTACACGGTTTCGACCTTTTTGGCCGCATCCCGCAGTTCCTGCATCAGCTTCTTCTTGCCGTCGATAACTTCGTATTTGGCACGGAAGCCGTTCTCCACATCCACCGAGAGGTCTTTCTTGGGCAGGTCTTTGACGTGCCCAAGCGAGGCCTTAACAATGAACTGCTTGCCGAGATATTTATTGATGGTCTTCGCCTTTGCAGGCGATTCGACGATCACGAGTGCTTTTGCCATTAAAATTGCTTCCCCAGAATTACCACACCCCCAAGCGTGTCTCCCGGGAGCTACCACACTTTAACAAAGTTGTTGCCGGGTAATTGCCGAACGAGGCCAAGGATCTCAAGTTCGAATAACGCGGCAATAATTTCGGAAGGAGAAGCGCTGTCCAGGTGATCTACCAGAGTATCCAGGTGGGTGGAACTGTCGGTCTTCAATGCTTCCAGAGTTTGCCGGGCAACTTTTTGGTGCGGTTCGCTTAGTTGAGATGCGGCACCCTGACCAGAGGATTCAGGCTGGGAACCAAGCCCCTGATTCAAAAGACGTTCGCGGCCTTCGTCAATCAGGCGACGCTGGGCGGTATGGGGAAGGTCTACCACTATATCGTTCCAGTCCTGCACCAGCTTGGCGCCTTGCTTGATCAGCAGGTTGGGGCCCCAGCTCATCTTCGAGGTGATGTTGCCGGGGACGGCAAACACTTCGCGGCCCTGCTCCATGGCCAAACGGGCAGTAATGGCGGAGCCGCTGTATTCGGCGCCTTCCACCACCAGCAGGCCAGAGCTAAGGCCGCTGATCACGCGGTTGCGGATAGGAAAGTTCTGCGGAAAGGCGGTAGAGCCCATGGGGAACTCGGAAATAATCAATCCTTTGGCCGCGATCTCCGCAGCCAGTTTTTTGTTTTCCGAGGGATACACCACGTCTACGCCGCACCCCAGAACGGCTATCGTGTGGCCGCCCACAGTGAGCGCCGCCTTGTGAGCGACAGTATCAATTCCCCGCGCCATGCCAGAGACAATGGTGGCACCGGCCCGGGCGAGGTCACCGGACAGTTTTTCGGCGGCTGCTAAACCATAGGGCGTGGGTCTGCGGGTGCCAACCACGCCGATGGCGACCGAATTCATGAGTTCGGCGCGGCCGCGGGCAAACAGCAGGGGCGGGGGATCGTAGATCTTGCGCAGCGGCTCCGGATAGCGGGCGTCGTGGAGGGGAATGAGGGTAACGCCCGAGTCCCGCGCCTTTTGTTGCTGGTCGGCGGCGTCTTCGAAGCTGATTCCCGAGGCGATGGAGCGAGCCAGCGCGCCGGGTAAGCCCGCCCCTTCCAGTTCCGCGACCGAAGCCCGGAAGATAGCCTGGGGTGTCCGCAGGCGTTCCAGCAACTGGCCAGCGCGCCGGGTACCCAGGCCCTGCGTCAGGCGCAACGCCAGCCAATACAACTCCTCTTCCGCGGTGAGATCGGCCGGTTGGACACTGGTCATCAGTAAAGCTAGTTGTGCGAGCGGCGGATTATTCTCACAAAAGTTTGCCTGTAACATGATTGGAGACGCCGATTACATGGAGACGCCGCTTATGGAGCCGGAAGCCGAAATTCAGGGTATTCTTATTTTCATTGCCCGGCGCCTGGGTGATGCCCGGCGTCTGGAAGATATTTTCACCCAGGCTGGCGTGGCATACACGGTTGAGCCCGATACCTACGAGGGTGGCCTGGTATTTCGCACCTCCCGCATTGGCGCCTTTTTTTATGTGGATCCCGTGGACAAGGAAAAGGCTGCCGGTGTGATGGTGGAACACGGGTACGTTCCCGCCGAGTGAGGGGGCTTACAATACCAGTGGAGGTTCTTCCAACCACATGGGTCCCCTTGGTGCACCCGAACTGGTCTTCATTTTCATCCTGGCGCTGATGCTCTTCGGGCCTAAGAAGTTGCCTGAACTGGGTCGGACCATTGGGAAAGCGATGACCGAGTTCCGTCGCGCGAAAGCCGAATTGCAGTCTACATTCGATCGCGAAATGCAAAACATAGAGAGGGAAACCGGAGTAAAGGAATTGGTTGCTACCGACCACAAAACCGGCAGCTACGACTATTCCTCGTACGACTCGTCGTACTACGACAGCCCCGTACACTCTGCCTCTGACTCCTCCTCAACCACCACCACCGCCAGCGCATCCGTACCTGAGGGCGCCGGTTCCACAGCCACCGCATTGCAAGTTGAAGCGGCAGTTGGTTCGATCGCACTGGGGCATGTCGATTTCCACACGGATACGGCCAGCCACACGAGCGAACATATGGACCACAGCTCTATCGCTTTACCGGGAGAAGCTCCCGTGAACGAAGCCGTGGAAAAGACGATACACAGCTAACAGTCGATGGCTAATTCCGAAGACAAACCCACAGGCGGAAATCCGTCTGATCTACCACCAGAACCGCGCATTTACGACGAGGCGCCGTATTCATCTGGCGACTGGCTGTCATCCGGCGCGGTGGAACCCGGCACGCCCATTCCTGAGCCTCCGCCCGTGGAGTTTTCCGAAAGCCCGGCTGCAGAGCCGGAACCACCGGCGCCTCCACCTCCGGCTCCGCCATCACCACCGGCTCCGCCTGCCCCGCCTCTTGCGGTAGGGCCGCCCAAGCCACCAGATCCGCCCGATGAAGACGACGGCATGACGAAGATGAGCTTCATGGATCATCTGGAGGAACTGCGCAGCCGTCTGATCAAGTCGGTTGTGGGACTGGCTGTGGCGCTGATGGTCAGCCTGATTTTCAGTAATCAGCTGTGGCTGCTGGTGAGCCAGCCGGCAGTGAGTGCGCTGAAGAAAATTGGCGTCGATCCGCCGGTGCTGGTGCAGCTTTCGCCCATGGACGTGTTCCAGATCGTGTGGATGAAGCTGCCGTTGTTGAGCGCGGTATTTCTGGCATCGCCATGGATTCTCTATCAGGTGTGGGCCTTCATCGCCCCTGGCTTGTATAAGCGGGAACGGCGGCTGGCGATTCCTTTTGTGGTGAGCAGCGCGGGTTTGTTCATTTCGGGCGGATTATTCGCCTATTTCATTGCGTTTCGCTATGGTCTGGAATTTCTGCTGGGCCTGGGACTGGAACTGAACATCCGCCCTTACATCTCAGTCACGGAGTATTTCGACCTTTTTGTAGATGTAATGCTGGGCGTGGGGATTGTGTTTGAGATCCCGGTCCTGCTGTTTCTGCTGACGCTGGTGCGTATTGTGAACCCGGCGTTCCTCGTTCGGCATAGCCGTTACGCAATTTTGGCAATCGTGATCATCGCCGCCGTAATCACCCCCACCGGCGATGTTTTTAACCTTGCACTATTCGCTACGCCCATGATTGTGCTCTTCTACGTGGGCATTTTCGCCAGCTATATTTTGGTATTGCGACGCGAAAAGAGAAGCTTTCCCTGGCTCATAGTCCTTCGATGGTTCTCGGTGGTAGCGCTGGTTCTGGCTCTCATCGCCGCACTCACTGGTAAGTACTATGGTTACAATTTTGTGGCGCACTGGCCCTTCTTTGTTAGATAATTCGCAAGTGTAGTCTTACGGCGCGGCTAATTCCGCGTCAATGGGCAATACCTGCGATGGACATTTACAAGATCATTGGCGAACTGGTGGCAGAGCGCAATAGAATTGCGCGCATCATAGACTCCCTTGAGGACGCGGTCGGTACCCGCGAAGCGGCAGCTCCGAAAAAACGGCGCGGACGCAAATCAATGGATGTAAAAGCACGCCGCGAAGTCTCGGAACGCATGAGGCGTTACTGGGCTACCCGGCGTGCAGAAGGAGAGACTACTTAGCGCCTGACGGGCCGGCTAACATTCGCGCCACGCCCCGCAGGGCACGCGTCAGACGCTGCCGGAAAGTTGGCTTGAAAAACCACAGCCAGAAATATTGGGATCCGGCGCCGATGCGGTGCCGGGGTTCAAACCCGCAGGCGCGGGCCATTTCCACGGCATCCGCGTCGGAGAAGGGCACACCCAGCCAGGTGTCGCCGGCGGTCGCTTCAATTGTGGGATCGCCCTGTACCTGAAATTTGAAGAGGCCGCCTGGCTGTAACAGTCGATACACTTCCCGTACATAGCTGTAAATCACTTCGCGGCTGGGAATGTGCTGAAAAACGATATAGGTGAAGGCGAAATCCACTTTTACTGATCCCAGAACCGCCAGGTCCGTGCCGTTGTTCTGAAAGATTTTGGCGTTGGGAACATCGGCCAGAGCGCGCCGGGCCTGGGCCACCATTTCACCGCTGATATCCACCGCGCAGACTTCGCTAAAGACTTCGGACAGGGCGCGCGTAATGCGACCCGTGCCACAACCGATTTCCAGAACCTTCATCTGCTTCGGGTCTTTGCCCTGACAGATATTGATCATGTCTGTGAGAATCTCGCGGCGAACGTTTTCCCGGCCCGATTCGAAGAATTCCTCGTCGGACCACTCGGTCTGGCCGGTGGCAATGAAGTAGCGAGCGTTTTCGCGCGCCCGGCTGTCCCACTCCGCGCGCATTTTTTCTGCTACGGAGGAATCGGGGCTGCTGGAGGTCATCTGTTATATTGTAGTAGTTTCACTCCATTGGGGCGGGTAGCTCAGCTGGGAGAGCACCGCGTTCGCATCGCGGGGGTCGCGGGTTCGAATCCCGTCCCGTCCACCAATTCCTAAGAATTCCGACCGCATCCCGGCATGGAATATCGAGGTTCACGATTCGCTCCAGCTCCTCACTCTTCCTTGTTCTGACTGCGGCGACACGGTTCGCCTCTGCGCAGATTTCCGCTCCCGCACCGGCGGAGCCGGATGCCGCGCTCCGCGCGCAGTCTCTCGCCGACGAAGGTTTCAAGCTGAAACCGGGCACGCCCGAAGCCATCGCCATGTACCGGGCCTGCGCCTCCCTGGCTGGTCAGATCTCTGACCTGCGGATCGAATCCCTTTGCCTGAGCGGTCTGGGCGACTCGCTGTTACGTGCCGGGTCTGCACGGGAGTCCATTCCGATACTGGAAAAAGCCGCCGCGGGCCATACCCTGCGCGAAGACTGGTTCCGCGCCGCTGACGCCTGGACCCGGCTGTGTGAGTCGCGCCGTTTGACCGGCGAGAACCGTCTGGCACTGGAAAGCTGCCAGCAGGCGATCGAGCTGGCCCGTCGCAGTAACGACGATCTTGCCCTCGGTCGCGCCTGGTCGGCGGCTGGTTCGGCCGCCAGCCGCGCCGGCAACTACCGGGTCGCGATCCCCTATATCTTGTCGGCCCTCGAAATTGCCGAAAAACTGAAAAGCCTGACTGGCCAGGCCGCTGTTCTGAACAACCTTGCCATTGCTTACCACGAAGAAGGCGACTACGAAACCGCGTCCAGCTACCTGCAGCGGAGTATCGATATCAAATTGAAGCTGGGCCCCGATACATCCATGGCGACGGCGTGGAGCAATCTGGGCAACAATCTCACCGAAGCCGGGCGCTTCCCGGAAGCGGAGGAGCGCCTTCTTCTGGCGCTGGAAGACGCGCGGGCTCATGGCGACAGAAGGACGGAGATGATGGCGCTGGACAATCTCAGCGAACTCGCCGGACGGCAGAACAAACCGGTCGATCAGCTAAACTGGGCGCGCCGTGCTCTGGAAGTCGCCGAAAAGATTGACTCCCCCCGCCTGCTTTGCGAAGCGCTCCTCTACGTGGCTAAAGCCCGCATTGATGGCGGCGGCGCCAAAGATGCCGGTCCGGAACTGGACCGTGCCGAGCAACTCGCTCCCGGCATCAACCCGCACCTGGAGATCCGCGCCCTGCGCACGCGCGCTGCCTGGCACCTTGCGCTGGGTCACACGGAAGAGTCCCGCCAAGGACTGCGTGAAGCGGTCCGCCACATTGAAGAGTATCGCCACAGCATTGTGGGCGATGAGCGATCACTCGATGCGTTTCAGAATTTCGAGCGCTCAATTTACGATGAGTTGATTGACCTGGAAGCCCGCACCGGCAGCCCGGCTGAGGCGTTTCGCTACAGCGAACTCTCGCGCAGCCGGGTGCTGCTGGACGCCCTCACCAGCGGTCATTCCCGCTTCCGCGCCGCGCTCACTCCGGCTGAAGCCGAGCGATCCGCGAGGTTGGAGAGCGACGTGGCCAGCCTGAGTCTTCGCCTCACGGCAATGGACACGGCTTCCCCGCCTGCGCGCGGCCTGCGCACCCAGGTAGACGCAGCCCGCAAAGAGTACGCCGCTTTCCGCGCCACCGTCTTCGCCGCGCATCCGGAACTCGCTCTCCGTCGCGCCGACCCCGAGCCGTTGTCCATTGACGAGGCCGCCGCGCTGGTGCCGGATGATCGCTCTGCCTGGCTTTCGTGGTCCGTGGGACCGGCCCGATCCTGGCTGTTCATTCTCACCCGCCGCGCTGGAAAGCCGGTTTACCAGGTGAGGCAAATCGATGTCGGCGAAAAACAACTCGTCGCACAAGCCGCCGACCTGCGTCGCCAGATCGCCGGACGCACGCTCGGTTTTACCGCACTCTCCAATAAGCTTTACGCCGAACTGCTGCAACCGGTCACCGCCGATCTTGCCGGCAAGACGCGCCTTGTGATCTTCCCCGATGGCCCGCTGTGGCAAATTCCATTTGAAGTGTTACAGCCCGCCGGCGGCCGTTTTCTGGTGCAGGATCGCGAGGTGTTTTACGCACCCTCCGCCACTGTGCTGCGGAAAATGCAATCCACCGCGCACGGCACAGGTGACGACTCCATTCTGGCTTTTGCCGATTCGTCGGGCGACCTTCCCGAAGCCCGCGGCGAAGCCAATGCCATCGCCAAAATCTACGGCCCGGCTCACAGTAAGGTGTTGACCGGAGCAGCTGCCCGCGAATCGGATCTGATCGCGCAGGCCGGGAACTATTCACTGCTGCATCTGGCGGTCCACGGAACCTGGGATGACGCTAATCCGCTGTATTCCTGGCTACAGTTCAACGCGGGGCAGGGAAGCGATGGCGCGCTGGAAGCGTATGAGATTATGGACCTCGATTTGAAGGCCCGTCTGGTGGTGCTCTCCGGCTGCGAAACCGCGCGCAACGCCGGTCGCGGCGGCGGTATCGCGGGTATGGCCTGGGCCTTCTTCATCGCCGGTGTCCCCGCGACAGTGGCGAGTTTGTGGAAGGTTGATTCCGCTTCCACCACCGCGTTGATGACCAATTTCTATAGTCACCTCTCCCGCGGGCAATCCGCTGCCTGGGCACTCCGCGCCGCCAAGCTTCACGTCATGACCGACCCTCGCTTCCGCCATCCCTTCTACTGGGCAGGGTTCATCGGTATTGGCGCGGGGAACTGACGGAATACTGTCTTATCTGTGGTGTTTTCGCGCCGCTTGTAGCATTATTGCCACACTCTGCCAAAACTAATGCCTGTTTTTTCTTGTATTTACAGGTTACAATAAACGCTAGTGCATTTTGAAACCACCATCCAGCGCCCGGTGTCCATTCAGGGCGTGGGCCTGCATCATGGGGTGAATGTGGGTATTCGCCTCACACCGGCACCAGCTGGTTCCGGCATTGTTTTCCGCCGGTCTGATCTGAACTATTTCCCCGTAACGGCCACGTGGAATCACGTCGCGCGTGTCAGCTATGCCACCAGTCTGATGTACAAGGGTGTTCTGATCTCCACCACCGAACATTTGTTGAGTACCCTTTACAGCTTTGGTGTGGACAATGTGGGGATTGAAATCGACAACCTGGAAGTCCCCATTCTGGATGGCAGCGGCAAGCCTTTTGTGGAACTGCTCCGCGAGGCAGGGATTCGCGAACTGAAGCGCAAGCGCCGCTATCTGAAAATTCGCAAGCCGGTCACGGTGGTAGACGGACGCAAACGGATTTCCATTCTGCCGGCGGATACCTTCCGCCTGACTTGCGAAATTGATTTTCCCCATCCCATCGGCCAACAAAGGATTGAAATGGAAGTGACGCCGGAGAACTATGCCGCACAGCTGTCGCCGGCGCGCACCTTCGGCTTTGAGAAGGAGCTGGGGCAACTGCGGGAAATGGGACTGATCCGCGGTGCATCTCTGGATAACGCGGTTTGCTTCACCGAACAGGGTCCGCTGAATCCCGGCGGTCTGCGTTTTCCGGACGAGTGCTGCCGCCATAAGGCACTTGATCTGATTGGCGACCTTGCACTGATTGGCCGTCCGCTATTGGGTCATGTGATTGCAGAGCGCGCCGGTCATGCCATGCACACGGCTCTGGTGGCACGCATTATGTCGGATTCTTCGCTTTATGAAGTGATGACTCTGGACCAGGGTGCCGAGTCGCTAACGGAAGCGCTGGCTTCCTGAAACATCATGCCAGCCAAACGCAAGAAGATTTTTCAGGCCTCTAAAGAGGTACGAGCCATTGCCCGGGAGCGTGTGGGCATTGTGAAACCGGGTAAGGTGATTGTCCCGAAAGATCAGCGTGCGCCGAAGCACAAGCCCGACCTTCTCAGAGACTCCTCGGCTAACGATCAGTAAGTATCAAAAAGGATGCCGGGCGCGCCACTGTGCTGCGGCCTTGTCCCGGCTTTTGCGGAAGCCCTCCACGGCGTCGGCGCATTTGTTCAGCGCTTGTGAGAGGCCGACGGCATCTTTTTCCCCGCCAAACTGCAAGGCTGGTTGTCCATTTCGCCAGGTAATGGCACAGCCGGGTTGGCGTAGAACGTCTTCTGTATTGGCCTCGTTGAAAGAAGAGAGTGCCCGCCCCAGGCGGTTATAGGAATCGTCGAATTCGACCGCTGGCAGGGTTCCGGATCGACGGCGCGCGGTAGTGCGGGTGTTTACGGGCGGCGTTGTTGGCGCGGGAGCCAGGGCGGGTGGGACGGGCGCGCTCGTCCTTATTAAGACCGCAATCACTCCCACCGAAATGACCATTGCGACACCGGCGGCGGTTACTGCGGGGGTGAATCGGGATGGCTCCGGTTGCGGCCCAGGGGCTGGAACAACGAGGCATAGGGGAGGAGTGGGGCGAAAGCCGGCATCGATTGGTTCGGACCGGGGGCGCGCTACGAGCAAGTCCACATACGCGTCCCGGACTCGCCGTTGGGTTTCGGCGGCGGCCTGACGTGCCGCGAACGCGGCTTGCCGTTGCTCGTCGGCCAGGCGGCGCAGGGTGCCGGAATCGACACCGCTGCCCGATGGCACCAGAGCTTTGCTCTCGTGGGGGGGCACTTTTAAGGTTTGGCTTTCGACTGGCTTATCGGTTGGGGAAGCTGGGGTTCTAGGTGAGCAATTCAGACTGATTACGTGCTGTATCGCACGGTGACGGCGGGAAAATTAACTATTGGAAAGGGTACCAGAACCCTGTTTTTGGCTCAAGTTCTTTTTTTGTTGTAGTTTACGGCGGTAGCTGTTGTATGCTTGTGCTAGGTAGCAGTGACGGCGCTCTCGGGAGATCCAAACCGAAATCGACCGGAGGAGATCATACATGATAAAAGGTTTCATAAAAAATTCGATTCTGGCGGGAGCGGTCGCAACAGCGGCGTTTGCCGGTCAGATTAAAGTTGGTTCTGGCGCTAACGGTATCAATGGGCTCACGGGCACTGCGGCTGGCCAGTATCTGAATGCGGGCACGGCCTGTGTTGGTACTGCGCTTGCCCAAGCTGGCTTCAGCGGTTGCGCAGCCCCTGTGATCACAGGAGCGGGACAGCGCAACTACAGCACTTCCCTTTTTTCCGGGAGTGTTCCGAACCAGCCGGGACCAACCGGCGAAAATACAGCTTTGCAACTTACTGCCAGTGACGGCATTACCTACGCCATGATTAATAATCAGTCTTTGACTTGTAATTCGGCGAACGATGGTGGCTGCAACCTGTGGTCGGTGCAAGGCAACCAGTCGATCACGATCCCAATTGGTATCATCGGTGTCACCGCAGCCCATATCATGTTGAATGACTACTGGGGCGTGTCGGGACAGCAGAACACGAACGTCTTCCTTGATTTCAACACTCAATCGAACGGTAGCGGAACGGTTACTACGAGGGCATTCAACCTCGTCAACGGAACGGAAATCCGCGACGCTACCCAGTGCACCACCGCTAACGCCGTCGGTGCGACCAATACCTGCTCAACGTATGCAGCAAGTACAACTTCCGCGAACACGCTGTCCGTTTTTAATGGCAGCTACACAAACAATACTGTAGCCGCCTCCCCGTACTTTAATACTGGCGGCAATTTCGCGCTCGACGCCTTGAAATTCACCGTGAACGTTGGAGACCAGAACCTCTGGCTTGCCGATATCAGGATTACAAATCTCGGCGGTGGCACTAACATCAGCCGGACTGCTCTTAGTGCCATCACGCTGGAAGCCAGCGCTACGCCTGAGCCTGCGACCGTTTTTGTTCTGGCGGGAGGCTTAATTACACTTGCCTTCACCCGGCGCAGGATAGCCAAGGCATCGAAGATCGTTCTTTAGCTGGCTACTACAGGCTGGCTTTTTTCTCTGTTGTTCCGGAACCGGCCTCTCACGAGGTCGGTTTTTTTTGCTCCTCACGGCGGATCTTCAGCCCTAACCCGGTTTAGCCTGAACCATATTTCCAAAAATTTGGAGGTTCAGTCAGAATGAGTCCGAAGCGCGTGGAGATCGTCTATTGTGTCCGGAAGTGATCCGTTTTCAATAGAGAAATACTAAAGTCCACGCAAGGTTCTACAGGACTTTGTTCTCGCTGACGCGCCTGACGTAGGAAACCAACCGAAGAGGAAAGTAGGCCCAGATCAGGCGGTCTGGCAACCGGTAGGCGCGCCAATCTTCTTCCCGATGTGCAAGTACGGCCATTTCTGATAAGATATGTCTCCACGAAGGTTCGAGTCGAAGACGCTCAAATAACTGGCGCAATTGGTATAGTCGGGACGGTGGCTGGTTTCCGTGGGGCCGCACTAATGCAAGGCGGAAAGCTCTTCCGGCGACCGTAACCGCCTGCTTATTACGCACCGCTTTTAGATTCAACGCATCCGGCAGAGGGGCTCCTGTGATAGCCGTTGTCAGCAGGAGGCTTGCATCGAAGAGGACGCAATTATTTGAGGCGCGCGTCCACTCCCGGCACTCACCCAGATCTTCTTCAGACGTCATCCGGACAAGCGCGGCAAAATCGGCTATCCATTTCCACCGATCCCAAAGATGCCGAGCCGCGTGGGCACATAGATATTGTGTTAGGTCCCTCGTACCCGGCATCGCCATGATCTGGCCTGCTATCACGACCGACGTCCGGTGTTCCCAGAGTTCTTCAAAGTCGGTGTTCAGGCGTCGGGAGTTATGGTCGAGGCTGTAATGGCATTCCACCACAATGCCACTGTCCGCGTGTTGAAAGCGTTTGTGTTTGTTAAAACGTTGGAGCCTGACTTCCTGCAGTGGACTCAAAGGTTGTCCGGAAAGGATGGGCAATACTCTTGCATTTGTGAATATTTCTGCCATACCGTTGAGGTCGTCGGGATGCACGAGTACGTCCAGATCAAATGATTCGCGGATAAACGGGTTGGCAAACAGGTACTGGGCAAGGACAGGACCCTTCAATGTCAGCACGCGGATTCCTCTGGCCCGCGCGTGCTCCACAATCGAAGTCAGAAGCGACAATTGGGCAATAGTGTTTCGTGTACAGGTGCTTTCTGCCGCCAATACCTGCTCACGAATACTCTTTGCCGGTCCTGGCCACCCTGCCTCACGTAGCGCGGCAGCCAGCATGGGACGCACTTTGTGCCGGGCTGCGAGCAGCGGAAGAGCCTGCCATTCGATATTCCGGACCGTTGAAATGTCCCAGATGCGGAGGGACTGCGCTGACCAGTCTGCGGCCAGCATTGAGCCGATCAGGGTCTGTTCGGCAGACAGCATGGTTCGCATCGCAATTTTGTCATTCATCCTTGCTCTACTTACTGGTACAAGCCTAGCAGGGATCTGGTAGCCTTGTTTGTGGACCTGTCCTGAATTGGCTGGTTCCGGGACAATCCGTTTGCTTTTCTACCATGGGACTCTCCTCCGATACGGACACAACTTCATATATCTATGGTGCCTTCGGCATGCACTTCGTGTCGCCAGCACCGGTTCCAGGGCTTTCCCCGGTTTCTCAAAAGGTAGAGAACAGCATATCAATCCAATTCGGAGGCGTCCCGGAATCGATTGCCCAGCCCGAGCACCGGGATTCCACATCGCAGGCGAGCGCTTCCGAATGCCTGCTGGTTATCCCTGGAAAACTCAGGTTTTACGTCGATGCGAACGAGCGGGTATTCGTCGAAAGCCTCGCTGAGATGGACCCCTATGTATTTTGGGGGCTGGTCTTGAGCCTAACTTTCTCGGTCGTCGGATTGCGGCGGGGTTTCGTACCCTTGCATGCCTCGGCTGTTTGCCGAAGCGGGGTTTCCGTAGCATTGGCTGGTCAATCCGGTGCGGGAAAATCGACAACTGCGGCGACATTGCTCGATTTGGGCCACGAGGCTTACTCAGATGACCTGTGCCTTGTGCAGTGGTCCCCAGGTGGCACAGCCGTGATCGGCGCTGGTTTGCCGGAACTGCGTTTGTGGGATGAAACCGCTGAGGTGCTGGGCTGGTCGGCGGACCAACGAATTGGATCTGTCGAAAATATTTCGAAGGCTATCTATCGACGCAAGGATAGTTCCAGGTTCACGATGCCGCTGACCCGAATCTATGCGTTGGAATTCTCCGGCGACCCGAGTCAACACGGCATTCATCCTATAAAAGGGTTCGAGGCGATGACAACCTTGATGCGCTGCCTTCGGATGAGACCAGGCCTGGTCACGAACGGTTTGCAGTACAGGCTCTTTGAGAGTCTCGCCCGGGTCTCACGCGACATTGAAATCTTCAGATTTTCGCGCCCATCCGACAAATCTCGTTTACAATACTGGGCGGAGCGTTTGGCTCAACATATAGACAGCCCGCGGGAGGCTTCATGATGACCCCTACCGTCGAGAAACTCTACGTGCGGAATCCGGGATATGCCACAGCTAATCTGGGGGAAGAACTTGCGGTGCTTGATATGGCCAGCGGCTCCTACTTTGGCCTTAATGCTACAGCTGCGGAATTGTGGCACCTCCTCGACCGGCCACAACCACTGGAATCTCTGTGCCGAACGCTGCAGAGCGGATTTGAAGTAGATGCGGATCGCTGTAGGGTCGAAGTCCTCGCGTTGCTGGAGCGGTTATGCGCGGCTGGATTGGTGTGTGCGCGAAATGCGGAAGCTGAATAAGTATCTGGCGCTGTCGGTCGAGCACCGTTCGTTATTGCGCTCCGCTGTTTGGAGATTGCTGCTTGCGTGGGGTGGCCTGCGACTTATGCCTCTTCCCCGGCTGCTCGTGAGTTTGCCGAAGTTGAGTGCGGACTGTTCGGCAGTCAGTACGTCAGAGACTCGCCGAATCGCGCGGGTTGTGGAAGCTGCGGCCACCAACTTGCCCCTATCGCTGCCTTGTCTGCCTCAGGCCCTCGCTGTTTGTTGGATGCTGAGGGCTCGGGGTGTCGATGCGCGGCTATATTACGGTGTTCGGCATGCCGATCGGTTGGAGTTTCAGGCACACGCCTGGGTTGAGGTTGACGGGAAGCCAGTAATCGGTGGCCGGGCGGCCCCGGATTTCACCACTCTGGCAATTTTTCCCCGAGATGGCTACTGATGAGCGCAATTGCGGGATTGATTGACTGGCAGGGCGGGGTAGTTCGCGAGCCCATCGAAGCTGCTTTGGCCGCTCTCGAGCCGCACGGTTCCGACTCCGCGGGGCTTTGGGTGGACGCTTCGTCCGCCCTCGGCTGGCGCCAAACTATCCTCGATGAGGAGGACTATAACGACAAACAGCCTCTAGTTGGCGCGAGCGGTGTTCGAGTGGTTTTTGACGGTCGCATCGACAACCGGGGAGACCTCGCTCACCAACTGGGCTTGGAGACGGACGCTCGCTCCTGGCCAGATAGCGCGTTTGTTGTGGCGGCATTCGAGAAGTGGGGGACTGAGTGCACCCACAAACTAATAGGAGACTATTCCTTCGCCGCGTGGAACGCGGCCACTCGCCGCCTGGTTTTGGCTCGCGACCACATGGGACACCGTCCGTTATTTTTCCACCGCGGGGCCGGGTTTTTCATGTTCGCTTCGACGCCTTCAGCGTTGTTTGCCAATCCGCGCGTCCCAATGGACTTGGACGATGGTAATTTCGTCATGGATCTCGCGTTTACGCTAACCGGAACATCCGAGACGATCTATCGAAATATCGAATGTGTTCCGCCCGGCCATGCCATTACATTGTGCGCCGGATCGATGAATATCTATCGGCATTGGCGCCCGGAAACGATTCCGGAACTAAACTACGCACGGGATGAGGACTACGTTGACGCATTTCGCGAAATCCTGCAGGAATCAGTAGTCTGTCGTCTCAGAACAATTCATCCAATCGGCAGCCACCTTAGTAGCGGCTGGGACAGTTCCACCGTAACTTCAATCGCAGCCTCTTTCCTTGCCGGGCGAGGTCAGTGTTTGCAATCGTTCACGGCCGTCCCGCCAGCCCGTTGGCGGCCCGACTACGACGATACTTCCAGCCCTACCAATGAGGCTCCGCTTGCCGCCGCGGTTGCGGCTCGCCTGCCCAATGTCAAACATGTGCTGAGCCACTGGCCGCAAGTATTGGACTTCCGGGTACTGGATCGTGACTACGATGCATTCGAACGCCCCAGAAAGACCGTTAGCCTCGTCGGTTGGTTGGATCAGCTTCATGTTGATGCCCGGCAGCGCGGCATCCGCGTGATGCTGGCTGGCGGTTGCGGAAACCGGACCATTAGCTGCACTGGTCTGGAGACGCTCTCTTTCTTGTTTCATAACAACCAAATACCGGCTCTGATTCGGGAATGGTTAGCTCTTGGAAAAGCCGGATACTCGTTGGCTCTACGAGCCCAGTCGTCGTTTGGCCCGTATCTACACGAGCGGGTCTGGTCCGCATTGCGCTGGCTGTACGGAGTTCAACATCCCTCTGATGAGATGCGGCTGGGGATAAATGGGGAACTGCTTTCCGAGGCAAGGCTCTTCCAAGCCATCCGCAACCATGGAATCCTGCATGAGAACAATCGCCGAATGGATTACCGGATTTATCGGAAATTGTGCACGAGTTCGCTTGACTTGGCCTCAACCTGGGGTGGCGGACTTGCGGCCTATGATTTGCAGATTCGCGACCCGACTGCGGATCGACGTCTGATGTCATTTCGAGCTGCAGTCCCGGATACCCAGTTTCTCCACCGCGGAACAACGAACTGGCTTTTGCGCCGGACCATGGACAACAGGTTGCCTCCAGACCTGATGTGCCAAACCGGACGTGCACAGCAGGCGGCGGACTGGTTCCTGTCCGCAACTAACGCGAAAAAGGATATCGAGGAAGAAGTGGAGAGGTCTGTGGCCATTCCGCGCCTGTCGGATTTGGTCGACTGGACATTCTTCCGAAAGCTTGTTGAAAACTGGCCGACCACTATTACAACCCGGCAAAACACATTGGATTACCGCCGATTGTTAGTGACGGTTTCCTACTTACGGTTTGCACGGCGCTTTCTCGAGGTAGCCACGAAGAGGGGTTAGTTGTCTCTCCCTCGGCGGCGATGGGAGCTTGTGGTGCCCTATGGACAGTTAGTACAGCAGGATTTTCGGTTAGAAGCCGCTTTGAACGTCCGAAATAGCTGTGACACCAGCGCGACTCAGTGCACTCCGGAGATCCATCTGGTCGAAGTTTGGCTCAACCCACTTCCGCAGAGCGGGTGGCGTGACACTCTCACGAACTGTTGCCGAAGTACTCGCCCCTCCGAGGTCAATTCCTTTAATCATAACCTAAGGGTAGCACGAGTGCGTTGCGCTAACAAAGGCCTGTATCCGCGGGCTAATACTAGTACCAACTCTAATGCCGACTTGGGATTTGTTGACGTGTTTTCCAGTCTGTCAGCATCCTTGAGGCTTGGCGCGGTCAGCCAGCAGAAATCTCGTTACTCTATCTTAAGTGCTCTTTTTATCAACGGGTTGACGTGTATAAGCCTCCGGATCGCTATACGTCGCTACCCGCATCGTTAGGCAACCCGGAAGCCCCGCCTCCGCGCGCGGTCCCCAGATCCATTTCAATGAAGTCCGGCACCACCCATGGGCGTCGGGAAGGTGTTCCCAGGCCGGGCACCCAAGTGTTGAGTGAATCGCAAACAGAGGATTCGGGAAGGTGATCGTGGGGCGTCATGCGATGGTTAATCGCCTGAATGGCCAGGAATGTTTAGGGCATCATCTACAGCTCCATCACAACCTGGGGGTACGGTTCAAATATAATCGGAGGTTGCAATCGCCAAACAAGCCCCAACCCGCAATGGCCGACCGTCCGGCAGAGAGCCTCAACCGCCGGTCTTTCCAACTCCTTATCCTCTACATCCTCAGTGCCCTGATCGCCATTGCCCTCGCCATACCAACCGCGATTTACCTCCTGATTCCGCCCCGCAGCCGCAAGCCGACTGGCTTCGTGGATGCCGGCGACATCAGCCAGCTACCAATGGACCTCCCCACGGAGATGACATTTGTCGAGAGCGGGGTTGACGGTTGGCGGACGGTCAGCCAAAAACGTACGGCATGGGTCGTGAAGCAAAAAAACAACAGGATCGTGGCTTTTGGGCCGCAGTGCACGCATTTGGGTTGCGCGTACCACTATGAGGAAGCCCAAAAGCATTTCGTCTGTCCCTGCCACGCTTCTGTCTTTTCCACCGATGGCAGCGTAACCTCCGGTCCGGCACCGCGCGCCCTCGACCGCTACGCAACCCGCGTGCAGAACGACCGTTTGATGCTTGGCGCTCTCCGTCCCGCCGGCAACACCAAAGGCTGACACCCATGAACCGCCGTTTGCGCAATTTCATTGAAGCATTCGACCATCGGACTGGCCTGAAGACCGCTGTCAACCATTTTCTGTATGAAGAGATTCCCGCTTCCGCCGGCTGGCATCAGGTGTTCGGCAGCATTGCCCTGTTCCTGATTCTGATTCAGGTGTTTACCGGCGCGCTGCTGGCTTTCAATTACGCGCCCACGCCGGGCGACGCCTACAACAGTCTTCGTTACATTGTGACGGAAGTGACTGGCGGAAGGTTGATGCGAGGCCTGCACCATTGGGGCGCCAGCATGACGATTGTCATTGTGGTGCTTCATATGGTGCAGGTGTTCCTGTGGGGTGCGTACAAGAAACCTCGTGAAGGCACATGGATGGTGGGCTGCGTTCTTCTGCTGCTGACCCTCGGGTACGGACTCACGGGATACCTGTTGCCGTGGGATAACCGTGCTTACTGGGGCACGGTGGTCACCACACAGATCGGAGCCACCGTACCGGTAATGGGTCCTTACGTGAGCCGGCTGCTGGCCTCCACCGGCGATATCGGCGTCGTCACCTTTGCCCGTTTCTACGGCATGCATGTATTGCTGCTGCCGCCAGCCACCTTTCTTTTGATCGCACTGCACATTTATCTGGTGCGCCGCCACGGCATTGCCCCCGCCCCGGGCGATGAAACCCGTCCAAGAAAGGGCTTCTATCCCGAGCAGGTGTTCAAGGACACGGTCGCGATCTTCGTGGCGTTTGCAATTCTGTTCACCATGGCCATCGCGGTACGGGTGCCCCTGGAGCGAATGGCCGACCCGACCGATACCAGCTACATTCCGCGACCCGAATGGTACTTCCTGTTCCTGTTCCAGACCCTGAAGGCGTTTGAAGGACCGCTGGAAGTAGTGGGCACAGTGATACTCCCCACCATTGGTATTCTCGCGCTGATGCTGACTCCTTTTGTGGACCGCGGCAAGATGATCGGTGTGCGCCATCGCACCACCGCGGCGGGTATTGCAGTAATGGCGTTGCTGGGCTGGGGTGGTCTTACCCTGGCGGCGGTACGCAGTACTCCACCGCAGTCGGACGCTGCGAAAATCGATTTCTCGGGCCCTACGCAGTGGATGCAGCTCAGGCCGGGTGAACTTGCCGGCATTAGCTATTTTCGGCAGGAGAACTGTGCGGTTTGCCATAATGTGACCGGCGACACACCCAAGCGCGGCCCCAATCTCTCCAACACCGCTCGCCGTCATGATGCGGCCTGGATGCTGGCGCACTTCAAGGACCCGGCCAGCGTCACGCCTGGCAGCGTGATGACTCCGGTTAAGCTGGGGGACGCCGAAACGCGGGACCTTGTGTTGTTCGTTATGACGCTGACCACGGAGAATGCCGACATCATGTCCGCGCCGGGATTTGCTGTCGAAGGAGCCGTGCTTTACCAGCAGAGCGAATGCGCTGCGTGTCACATGGTGAATGGTATTGGCGGCAAGATCGGGCCGGTGTTAAATGGACTTGGCTCGCGGCGCACCGAATCCTGGGCGACGGAGCACTTCATCAACCCAGGCAAATTGTCACCGGGTACGCCGATGCCGCCCTATCGCTTCAGCCCGGCTGAAATGCAAAGTATCGTGTCCTACCTGTTCACTCTGCCGGACAACCCTCCGGCCCGGTAGAAACAAGCGAGCCATCCCTCGAACCCGTGCTATTCTGAAGGCGATTTCCCCTGCCGCGCTCATGCGCATTTGCCTTCTGATATCCGCTGCCCTTATACTTTTCGCCGCCACAGGTCTGGTTGCGCAACGTGTCGCGCAACGCCCGTTTCGCCAGTACCCCGGCATCGAATACGACGACTTCCCCTTACCCGCCGACTGGGCCCAAAAAGCTGACTGGACCCGCGCCCGCCTGCGCTATCCCGATGTCTACGGCTACCCTTTCCGTCCGCTTCAATTGAACGACGGTCGCCCCTTCCCTGGCTACTGGACCATGGATTATCCGCGTTCCGACCGACACCTTCTGGAGGGTATCCGTCGGCTTACCCGCATCAACACAGGTTCCGTCGAACAAGTGGTCGACCTGGAAGGGACCGATGATGTCTTCAACTGGCCGGCCCTCTACGCCGTGGAACCCGGCTACTGGCAACTGCCGGATAACCAGGCCCGGCAACTGCGCGAATACCTTCTGCGCGGCGGTTTTTTCATGGTCGACGATTTCCACGGCGCCGATGAGTGGCGTATTTTCACCGCCAGCCTGCGTAAAGTTTTTCCTGACCGGCCCGTGGTCGATATCCCTTCCTCAGACCCCATCTTCCACACCGTCTACGATCTGGACGAACGCTTCCAGGTGCCCGGCGCGCAATTTTTCGAGTCCGGCCAAACCTGGGAAAAGGGGCCGGATGGCAAAGAACCGCACTGGCGCGGCATCTACGATGACAAGGGCAGGCTGATGGTCGCCATCTGCCACAACATGGATCTGGGCGATGCCTGGGAGCATTCCGACGAAGCCCGTTACAGCGAGAAGTGGGCGTCGCTCGCCTACCGTCTGGCGGTGAATTATTTCGTCTATGACCTCACCCACTGAGCCGCCGCTGCAATCGCCCGACTTCGATCCCGGCTTCACACGCCAGTTCGATTCGCAACTGAATCGCGCCATCAATAAAGACGGATCGTTCAATGTCCATCGGGTGGGCGCGGGCTGGAGGGCATTCCATCCGTGGCTGCATGTGACCAGCATGGGCTGGAGCGGATTCCTTGGGCTGGTGCTGGGCCTGTACTTCCTCGCGAACACCGCCTTCGCCTTCCTCTATTTCGCCATGGATCCGTCCCAAATCCGCGGTGCGGAAGATACTGCGGGGTTCGACCGGTTTCTCAACGATTTCTTCTTTAGCGCACACACGCTCACTACAGTTGGCTATGGCTCCATGGCCCCCGGTGGAGTTGCCGGCAATGCGGTCGCCGCCATTGAGGCTCTGGCCGGGCTGATGGGATTTGCCGTAATCACCGGCGTGCTGATTGCCCGCGTTTCCCGGCCTTCGGCGCAGATCGGCTACAGCGCGAATGCTTTGATTGCCCCGTTTCAGGGCTCGACCGGCCTGATGTTCCGCATTGTCAATGAACGCCCCAACAATCTGGTGGAGATGAAGGCAACCGTACTGCTCATGACCGTAGAGTCTGTGGAAGGCCGCCTCGAACGCCGTTACTCACCCTTGAAACTCGAACGGGAAAGCGTCGTTTTTTTCCCTCTCCCCTGGACAGTGGTTCATCCGATCAATGCTGATAGCCCGCTATTCGGCAAGACAGTCGACGATCTGGCCCGCCTGCAGGCCGAAGTCATGATCATGATCAAAGGTTTCGACGAGACTTTCAGCCAGACCGTGCAGAGCCGCTATTCGTATCGCTTCGACGAAATCATTTGTGGCGCAAAGTTCCAGCCCGCGTTCCGGGTGGATCAAGCCGGTTCACTGGTAGTGGATCTGAAAAAACTCGGCGAGTACCAAAAGCTTTGAATCAGATTAATTTTTGCTTCCAGCCCCCGCGCCGGAACAATACAAGAACCGCCACCGTCATGGCCGTCTCTGCTGCCGGCACCGCGAAGAACACACCGTCCGGGCCCCAGCGGAACGTGTTGGCCAGCGACCATGCCAGCGGCAGCTGAAAGCACCAGTAACAGAAGAAATTGATGATGCCGGGCGTGCGCGTGTCGCCCGATCCGTTCAGAGCCTGCACCAGCACCATGCCCCATGCGTAGATCACGCCGCCCGCGCCAATGTAGCGCATTGCGGGGGCAGCAACCGCCACTACCGCCGGGTCTGTGGTGA
This sequence comes from Bryobacterales bacterium, assembly GCA_038229475.1. Taxonomy (GTDB): domain Bacteria; phylum Acidobacteriota; class Terriglobia; order Bryobacterales; family Bryobacteraceae; genus BOG-234. Next base: position 50,089 of record JBBROK010000014.1, read on the forward strand.
AAAACAAAGCCAGTGGTTGCGCGAAGCCTACCAGCACAACGGCCGCCAGCGCCATATAGGCCATGGTGAATTGCGCTGTAGCGTATACCGACGCCTCCGCACGGTCCGGATGCCTGGCACCCAGGTTTTGCCCCACCATTGTGGCAGCCGCGTTTGACATCCCCCACGCCGGCAGCAACACGAACAGGAAAATCCGGATTGCGATGGTGTAGCCCGCCACCGGCGCGCTGCCGAAAGTCGCACAAATCCTCACCAGCCCGGTCCAGCTTGCCGTGGTGATGAGGAACTGCAACATTCCATTCAGTGACACCCGCAGCAGACGCCACAAGACGTCCCACTGAATGCGGATTTGGTGCCGATGCACACGCACGCGGCTATACCCGCCCAGTAAAAAGAACAACTGCACCGCTACGCCAATGCCACGCCCGGTGGTGGTGGCTACCGCGGCACCGAAAACGTTCAGCCTGGGAAACGGTCCCCAACCGTTGATCAGGCAGGGGTCCAACACAATGTTGATGCCGTTGGCGATCCACAGCACGCGCATGGAGAGCGCGGGGTCGCCTGCGCCCCGGAAGACTGAGTTCATCAGAAAGAGCAAAAAAATTACCGCCGAACCACCCAGCATCAGGCGCGCGTAAGCCGTCCCGGTATGAATGACCGACGCGGAGGCACCCATCAGCCGCAACAGGTCAGGCGCATAGAGTAATCCGGCTACGGCCACTGCAGCGGAAATCAGTAGCCCCACCACAATGGATTGCACCGCGCCCACTGCTGCGCCCTCCGGGTCTTTCTCCCCAATGCGGCGCGCGATGAACGCGGTCGTTGCCACGCTCAGCCCGATGGCTACGCCGAAAACCAGCACCAGCATCGATTCGGTCAACGCCACCGTGGCCAGGGAATCCACCCCCAGCCGCGCCACGAAGAACATGTCGACCACGCCGAACAGCGATTCCATCATCATTTCCAGAATCATGGGAATCGACAGAATCACAATTGCCCGGCGGATGCTGCCTTGCGTGAAGTCCCGGTGCGACCCCGAAAGCGCCTCACGTATCATGGCCGGGAGCTGCCTGAAGACACCGCTGCCGTGGTGTTGGTTTACGGTTTTCATGGGGCGGGGAAGCGGCGCGGGTTGCGCTATTCCGAATAATCCAGCCGCGTGCTCTGCGGCCCGATGTGAATATGCGCGCCGGTAGCCATGTGTGGCACCGCGGAGCGGAAGGCGAAGTAGGGAATCCGGTTCTTCTGCAGGAAGCTGATCAGCCAGAGGCCTTCTGTGTCGCCGGGATTGATTGCGACATCCACCCGCCCGCGATGATCAAAGCCCATGGAGCGATGGACCGCGGTGGCACCGTCGGCACTAATAGGAATCGGCTTGAAAAACTTTGCTGCAAATGCGCTCGATATACGCTGCATATCGGCTGGAGTGAACACGCCGGAGCCATCGAACTTCGTATACACTTTGCCGTCCCACTCCGGGTGGGCTTCCACTTCGGTCTCCATACTGGCAATGCTCTTTTCGATTCGCAGAGCCTCGGCCATTTGCCGGGCCAGGTAAGCTCGCGATTGCGCCAGCGCCAGTTCCGTGCGGGCGCGTTCAAAATCGGCTTCGGTTGCCTCGGCTTCGCGCGCCGAAATGACTCCGGCCGCCAGCCGCTGCTGCATTTCCAGCAGGTTGTACTGCCGCCGCAGTGCCATCCGCTGCGCCACGCCCACCAGTTGATCGGCTTGCTCCGGCAGCAGAGAACTGCTCAGCATGCTCTGCTTGAGCATCGACATGTCCATGGCATCCTGCAAATCCTGTTGCGCCCGGCCCAGCCGCATTAGCGGAAGCGCGCCATCGGCCACCAGTTTGTGGACGCGTTCCAGAGTGTCCTGGGCGCGCACCACCATCGGGTCTTCCATGTCCGGTTGTACCGTGGCCGGTACCGAAGTGACAGACGGGGCGGAGTTCTGCGCAGACACCCCAGGGGGCACGGATTGGGCATAAACCGCACTGGTAAATAACGCCGCGAATGCGACTGAACGAAACAACACGCCACCTCTATAGTACGATAGCGAGTGGAGGCAAGTTCTGGCCCAGACAGCAGTTACCCGTAAACGCAGTACCAGTACAAGAAGCAAAAAGGCACCCGCTCTCCCACCGCCGGAGCCAGAGGTTGCCGAAGCCGTGGAACCGGAGCCGGAGGCCTCATGGCTTCTGGCCGTGCGTGCAGCCGAGTCCAAAAAAGCTACTGACATCAAGGTTCTGGACCTTACAGGCATCACTTCCTTCACCGATTTCTTTGTGGTTTGTACCGCCGCAAATACCAAACAAATGCAGGCAATTGCCGATGAAGTCTGCTTTCAGTTAAAGAAGAACGGCGAACTCCCCATCAGCGTGGAAGGTTCCGACGGCTCTGAATGGGTGCTGTGCGATTTCGGCGATTTCATTGTTCACGTTTTTACCGCCCAGGCCCGCGAGTACTACGATCTGGAACGCCTTTGGAAACAAGGCGAGGTGATTACGCCGCCCTCTGAGTGAAACTGTTTCTCTACTTCATCGGCAAGCCGAAAGACGCTTCCGCCAACGCTCTTGCCGGGGAGTACGTTCGCCGCACCGCTCACTACGCCCCCACCACGATGGTGGAGATTCGTCCCGATCGCTTTGACCCTTTTGCAAAACACCCGACCGCGAAAAAGATTCTGCTCGATCCTGCAGGCAAGTCGCTTGATTCCGTCGCTTTATCGCAAATTGTGGCCAAGGCCGAGATGCTGGGCCACGATCTGGTGTTCGTGATCGGTGGTCACGACGGCCTCCCCCGCGCGTGGCCCCCGCGCGCCGATTTGCTGCTTTCCCTCTCTGCCATGACACTGCCCCATGAACTGGCGCGGGCCGTTCTGGCCGAGCAGATTTACCGGGCGTTTACAATATTGCGTGGGCACCCTTATCCCCGCTGAGGGGACAGGATGACAGGAACTGCTGAGAAAAATGTCCTGGTTTAAACGCGACGCCAACAACCCCCGACAACCGACTACCCAGGAGGCGGAGCGCACCGTGCGCACCGAAGGCCTCTGGCTGAAGTGCGAGGGCTGCCGCCAGATCATCTGGAAAAAAGACCTGGAAGCCACCCTCAATGTGTGCGGCAAATGCGGCCATCACTTCCGCGTAGATGCCCGCGTACGCATGGAATTGCTGTTTGACGGCGGTGTCTTTACCGAGCACGACATTTCGCTGTCATCATCTGACCCGCTGAATTTCGTCGACCAGAAGCCCTATACGGTCCGCCTCAAGGCCAGCCAGTTGGCGACACACATGAAAGACTGCCTCATTGCCGGTTCCGGTACGCTGGCCGGGCGCCCGGTCCAGATGTGCGCTATGGAGCCTCGCTTTATCGGCGGCAGCATGGGTTCGGTGGCCGGCGAGAAAATTACCCGCGCCGTAGAGCGGGCACTGGCCGGGCATGCTCCGCTGATTGTGATTTCGGCCTCGGGCGGTGCCCGCATGCAGGAAGGCGCGGTCAGCCTGATGCAAATGGCCAAGGTGTCGGCGGCGCTCATGCGTCTGGATGAAGCGCGTATTCCCTACATCAGCGTTCTCACAGACCCCACGACCGGTGGCGTCAGCGCCAGTTTTGCCATGCTGGGCGACCTCAACATCGCCGAACCCGGGGCGCAGATTGGCTTTGCCGGCCCGCGTGTAATTGAACAGACCATCCGCCAGAAATTGCCGGAAGGCTTCCAGACAGCAGAATTTCTGGTGAAACACGGCATGCTGGACGCCGTGGTGCCGCGCGGCGAGATGAAGGTTTTCATCGCCACCGCGCTGGAGTTTTTCAGTGGTCCCGTTGAGCGCGCTGCGTGAACTTTGCGGACACAGTCCGTTACCTCGATTCCCTCGGTCATGAGCTGAAGGCGGGCAAGTGGGACCTCGCCAACATGCGCGCCTTGCTGGCGGAACTGGGGCACCCGGAACGCCGTGGCCGCTTCATCCACGTCGCCGGCACCAATGGCAAGGGCTCCACTTGCGCCATGATGGCTTCCGCCCTGCGCGTGGCGGGCTTCCGTACCGGCCTCTACACCTCGCCGCATCTGGTTGACCCGCGCGAGCGCATTCAAATGGGGGGCCATTGCATCGCAGAAGATGTCTGGTGCCACGTCTTCAGGCAAGTGCACGCGGCGGCCGAAACCCTGCTGGCTCAGGAACGGATTCCGGCTCATCCCAGCTACTTTGAGACCGTTACCGCCATGGCATTTGTAGCCTTCGCGGCGGCCGAAATGGAAATCACCGTCCTCGAAACCGGTCTGGGCGGACGCCTTGATGCCACCAATGTGGTTACCCCGGAAGTATCCGTTGTTACACCGGTGGATTTCGATCATGAAGCCTTCCTCGGCTCGGGAATCCCCTCCATCGCCGCGGAAAAGGCCGGTATTCTGAAGACCGGGTGTCCGGCAGTGTTTTCCCTGCAACGCCAGGATGCCATGAACGTGCTACAGCACCGCGCTCTGGAACTTGGTATCCCGGTCCATCTCTCCACCAATTGGCGGCTACAGAATGTTCGCATCGATCGCCACGGCAGCCACTTCGCTCTGTTGGAAGCTGAAGCCCTGGTGGCGGATGAAGCCCTAAAAATTGTCTGCCCTCTGGCCGGAGCCCATCAGGTGGAGAACGCCCGTACCGCTGTCACCGCCCTTATGGTGGTTGGCGTGACTCGTGCGGCCATTCAGCAGGGGATCGCGCGGACCACCTGGCCCGGTCGCCTGGAGTGGATCTCGCATGATCCTCCGCTGATTCTGGATGGTGCCCACAATCCTGCCGGTGCGAAGGCGCTGGCGCTTTACATTCAGGAATTTTTCTCCGGTGAGCCGGTTCGTCTGATTTTTGGTGCCATGCGCGACAAAGCCATCGACGAGGTCACCGAAACGCTCTTCCCGTTGGCCTCAGACGTCATCATCACCGCGCCCCATCAACCGCGAGCTCTGAATCCGCAGGCCCTCGGCGAAGCCTGTGGGTACCCCCAGGCGCGTACTGCCGCCTGCCTGGCCGATGCGCTTGCTCTATGCGCCCAGAGGCCCATGACAACATTTATTACCGGTTCGCTTTACCTGGTGGGCGAGGCCCGTGCCATCTTTGGGGGGAATTCATGGAACTGAAACGCTACGTGGATAGATGGGCCAGCGACGACCGGCACGCTAATTTCAAAGCCGATGTCGCGTGCTACACCGTGGCCGACCCTCTGCCTACCCTGCGGAATTTGAGCCACGGTACCGGCATTCCGGTGGAGTCGCTGGTGCGCTACGTGCTGGTTAAGTACGCGGCGTCGGGTTCAGACGCGCTGCTCGCCATGGGTCCGGTGGTCTTCCGCCAAATGCAGCAGCACGTGGAGACAGCGGAGGCTGCGGATACGCCGGAGGCACGTTTGCGCGCCTACACCGCGCTCAAAGCCATGGTGGAATGGCTGGCGACTGGCGTAGAACAGGAAGCAACGTCCAGCTAGCCCACCGCGTCTCAATTGGCAGGTTTTTCCTGTCAACCAAAGACTATTTGCGCGGGAGCAGCCAGAGAACGATAATACAGTTCAAGCAATGCGCACGGATTCAAACGTGACAGGAAGCAGAAGACAAGAAAGATTTCAACGCGTCCGGCGCGGGTCTGCGGCCCTGTTTCTTAGTGCCCTGTTGATTCCTTGCGTTCCTGGCGCGGATGGGACGGCTTCCAACCTTGGTCTGATCTCGGCCAACCCGTCTGTTTGCGTCACCTTTGGACCCGTCCTGCACTTTCTCGCTCCGGGTGGCTGCCTGATCAACGCGTTTGGCAGGCTTTCCCAGACCATTCAGTTTGACCCTTTGACCAGTCAGACGCTGGATGCCCCACCGCTGGCGCCTGGTGCGCGGTCCAGTTCGGGCCTGCCGGTTACGCTATCGTCAGAGACGCCACTGGTTTGCGCGGTTTTCGGGGCCTCGGTCTTTCCGGCTACGACTGGACCCTGTATTGTCACGGCGAGCCAGAAGGGCAATGCGAATTACCTCGCCGCTCCCGCCGTTACACGAACCTTTAGCGTGTTGGCGGCGCGTCCCTGTACCTACGTGCTGAACCCGGCACAAGGAAGCGTAGCGGCGAGCGGGGGCACCTTCAGCTTTGCGCTGGCCACCAGCCCGGCCTGCGCGTGGACCGCAAGCTCCAATTCGCCTTTCATCACCCTCACTTCCGGTTTTGATGGCACTGGTACAGACACGCCGGCGTATTCGGTGGCACCCAATCCAACCGGGAATCTGCGCACGGGGACCATCACCGCCGGCGGCCAAATCCATTCGGTGACACAGTTCTCCTCCGGGTGTTCGTTCACCCTGGGAACCCAGGCCATCGATCTCCCGGCAGCCGGTGGAACATCCACTGTTTCGGTTGTGGCGGCATCCCCTGCTTGTGCCTGGTCCGGTTTCCCCTCGGAAGCCAACAACCCTACAATCTCACCCCCCGGCGGGAGTGGTTCGCAACAAGTCACTCTCACCGTGGCTGCCAATTTAACTAATTCTGTGCGCAATCTGAGCGCCATCATCGGCAGCCAGTCCATCTCCATTCGGCAAAACGGAGCCAACTGCAATGTGACCCTCAGTGGCTCTGGTTTTACCGTGGATGCGGCGGGAGGGCAGGGTTCGGTCGGTGTTACGCTGCCTGCCGGCTGCGTTTACACGGCGGCCAATGTGCCTTCATGGGTGTCTATCCTCTGGGGCGGGAGTGGCGGCGGGCCCGGCGGCACGGTGTTTTTCCTCACCGTGCCAAACTCTACCCAATCAGACCGCTCCGTAGCGATGAATATTGGTGGGCAGATTTTCCTGATTCAGCAAAGCGGCGTTTCCTGCGAAGTGAGTATGGATACTTCCGCCCTCAATACATCTCTGGATGCTGCCGGAGCCAATGGTGTCATTGGTATTTCCGCCAGCCGTCAGACTTGTAGCTGGACGGCCACCAGCAATGCTTCATGGCTGACTATTGCGCCGCCCGGATCCACTGCCGGCAATGGCAGTCTGGCGTTTCTTGCCGCCCCCAATGACACCACTACCCGTCGCCTTGCCCGCATCAACATCAATAGCCAGGCGGTGAACATTTATCAGGCCGGATCGGTTTGTGCTTACGCTCTTCGTTCCCCGGGGGCCGCGGCCCCGGCATCCGGTGGCAACGGTTTGGTCAGCGTATTCACAGATTCCGCTTGTTCCTGGACTGCCTCCAGTAACGCCAGCTGGCTTACGGTTCCAGGCGAAACCAACAGAGGCAGCAAAGAGGTCCAGTTCGCGGCGGCAACCAATTCCACCGGGGCTTCCCGTAGCGCCCTTCTGACTCTGGGCGGGCAGGTAATTTCGGTAAATCAGACCGCGGTTGGCTGTTTGTTCACCCTTTCCGCTCTCAGCGGGAGCTCCATCGCCTCTGGCGCTTCAGGTCTGGTCCAGTTCTCTACTGTTGGAAGCGGCTGTATTGCCAACGCCGTCAGTGCTGCCGGCTGGTTGACGGTGACCACAACCTTCGGCGGTCAGTCGGGCAGCTTTAGCTGGAGTGCGGCCAACAACTTTGGCGCTGCCCGCACCGGCCTGGTGCGGCTGGGTGATCAAACCTTCACCGTGAACCAGGCCGCCGCACCCTGTTCTTTCACTCTGGGCGCTCCTGGTGCAACCTTCGGCCTGGCCGGAGGCCCCGGAACCATTCTCGCCACTGCTTCTACGCCTGGGTGCACTCCCGCCGTCTCAGGTACCGGGTTTGTCGGGGTGGGCGCTCTCTCCGGCCCGGCTGGCGGTGTATATCGGCAGGCGTTCATCGTCCCGCCCTTCTCGTCGATTGCCGGTGCCGTCCGCTCTGCTCAGATCAACATCAGCGGCAGGACTTTTCTTATCAAGCAAACATCCTGGTAGCGGTACCTTCCGGGCGCCCCGTTGTGTCACCCACCACCAGAATGTCCGCAGCCAACTCGTGGCTCAACCGGCAGGGCGGTTTCCCACCAATCCGCACCAGTAGAGAAGCGTGGCGCGTTCCCGGTTCAACCAGCAAAGCCGTACCGGGAACCAGACCCAGGCGCTTCATCTCCCGCAGCGCGTTGGAGTCCCGGTCCGATACACTGCTGATCACCGCGGGTGTACCGCAAGGCCACCTGGAAAGTGCCACTTCGTCACGCACGGGCATCTTTCCGTCTTTGGCCGGAATGGCGTGGCCGTGCGGATCAACTTCCGGGTCGCCCAGTTTGGCTGCCATGCGGTCTTCCAGGCGCTCTGAGATATAGTGCTCCAGACGTTCCGCCTCGTCATGCACTTCATCCCACGAAAACTCCAGCACGTCATGCAGAAATCGCTCCAGCAGGCGATGATGGCGCAGCACCTCCGTGGCGCGCCGCTTCCCCATCTCCGTCAGAACCACCCCGTGATGCTTTTCATACCGGATAAAGGACGGCTGCTGGCTGGCCAGCTTTTGCAGCATACCGGTCACCGACGCCGCGCGGATGTCCAAATGGCCAGCCAAAATGTTGCTCGTCACCCGGGTTTCTTCCAGGCCGCTCAACTCCAGGATCGCCTTCAGGTAGTCATCCACCGCCTCGGTTGTGGACGGCATATGGTGTTTCACTTTCACGAAACTCCATGTTAGCTGTCATTCCCCGCGCGCCGCAGATTAGTTGTACCTAAAAACTCTATAGATTGGCATAGTCATTAATCAGACTTGCTTCCTGATGTAAAATTAGGTATACCTAAATTTAATGTGGAAAGGTGCCTCTCTCCTGTTGGCTGCCGCGATTGCTGTCTTGCCTCACAATTTTCTTCTCGCCCAGGGGGAGACCACCAGCGCCATCACCGGTACCGTCACCGACCCGGCCGGCGACGCGGTTGCCGGTGCCACAGTCACCGTCACCAGTACCGACAATGGCCTGAAGCGTTCCGTAATAACCGATACTGCCGGCCGCTTTAACTTTCCCCAGCTCAAGCCCGGTTCCTACTCGGTGCTGGCAGAGGCCAGCCAGTTCGCCACCCGCCGCAACGATTCCGTGATCGCCGCGCTCGGCCAGAAACAGACTGTTGATTTCACCCTAGCAATTGCCACCGCCAGCCAGGATCTCACCGTCACCGCCGAGGCCCCGCGCCTTAATCCCCGGAACCCGAATACCTCTTTCACCCTGAATTCCCAAGCCATCGCTGATCTTCCCAATCCGGGCGGCGACATGACCTACCCCATCCAATTTGCCGCCGGTGCCCTCATGAACACAGCCGGCAGCGGCAATGATTTTGTGGGCGGTACCAACGGTTACGGCAACGTTCAGTTCAACGGCCTGTCTTCTCTTTCCAATGGCTACATCGTGGACGGCCTGGAGACCAACGATCCACTGACGAACCTGAACAGCGGGCTCGCCACCAACCTCGTTCTGGGTCTTAACTCGATCGCCGAGATGACTGTCAACACCCTCTCCTACGCCGTGGACCAGGGACGCTATGGAGCCTCCCAGATCAACTATGTAACCAAGTCCGGCACCAACAGGTTTCACGGAAACCTTTACGAACTTTGGAATGGTTCCCGGTTCAACGCCGCCAACTTCTTCACCAACTCCACGCCGGGTAATCAAAAACCACGCTCCACTGTGAATCACTTCGGAGGCAGTCTGGGAGGCCCGCTCCGGCGCAACAAGCTCTTCTTTTTTGTGGATACGGAATGGGTCCGTATCGCGCTCCCCCTCGTCTCTGCCGCCACTGTTCCCACCCCCGCCTTCCGGAATTACGTTCTGCAGCAGCTTCCCCTCGGTGGAACCGATTCTGTCACCGGCACCACGTATCAACCGTCACCCCAATCCGTCCCGTTCTATCAGAAGTTGTTTGCGCTTTACGGGAACACCGCGGGCACGCCTCTCGCCGTTTTGGGATGTCCCTTCAACACCGATGGCCGCCCGGCAACTGGTAATCCGCCGAATGGCAACGGCTGCGCCAATCGCCGCAGTGTGTCGCAATCCAGTGCCGACTCGGAACAGGTGCAGACCGGCCGCGTGGACTATAACGCCGACCAGAGCAACATCGTCTGGCTGCGCGTGCAGCATGACGGGGGACTGCAGGCCGCTTATACGGACCCGATCAATCCCGTGTTTAACGCCCTGTCCCCCCAGCCCCTCTACTCGGTCGCCGCCGGTTACACCCACGTCTTTTCGCCGCGGGTGGTGAATTACTTCAACCCGGCTTTCTCCTGGTATGAAAGTCTGTTTGGGCCCGCCGACTTTAAGGCGACCCTGAATGCCTTCCCCATCGTGCTGCAAGGCAGTGGCGCCAACGCTCCGTTTACCCGAATTGGAGGACTCAACGATACCTGGGTACAGGGTCGTCGCGCCGCCCGGTTCTTCCTGAACGATAATCTGGCGTGGAGCCTTGGTGCCCATGAACTGCGGTTTGGCACCAATACCCGAATCCTGCGTTTGAATGATTACGACTTTGGTCAGGGTGTGGTACCGGTGGTGACCTGGGCCACTCTGCCGCAGTTCATTTACGGCGTGGCTTCTACTGCTTCCAAAACCTTCACCCAGGCCAATTCCCAACCCTACAACTTTCTCAATCTAGATCTGTACGCGCAGGACACCTGGAAGGTCAGCCGAACCTTGACCTGGACCTTCGGCTTGCGCGTCACCCGCAACTCCAACCCTGCCAATCCGCACCGGGCACTGGCGCGGCTTTCGGGCTCCTTCGATTCCATTTCTCACGACGTCAACCAGCCCCTGCGCGAGGCTATTCAAACCAGGCAGCTTAACATCTTTGCGGCTACACCCCTCGCCATCCTGCAGCCCAGAACGGCTGTGGCCTGGCAGTTCGCTTCCTCTACCGTTTTGCGTGCCGGGTTCGGGTTATTCAGCGATATTCTGCCCGGCAGCGTAGTGGACCTGGTGGGCGTCAACCCTCCCTACTCGAAATCTTTCCAGGGCGGTCTGCTGGGCAACGTAGGCGGATCGGCCATCGCACCCGGAGTTCCCAACAGCGCGGTGGATGCAACCATTGCGGCCAACCGGACTTTCTCTTCCGGCTTCGCCCAGGGCCAGCGTTCGTGTGCGTCCCCGTTGTCGAATCCGGAAACCTGCCTCCAGCCTGTGGCCATCACCGCCGTACCCGATGGCACACTGCGGGCGCCTTACAACATGCAATGGAGCCTGGCTCTGGAGCATCAGCTTGGCACGGGAGCGCATTTGCGCGCCCAATATGTGGGTACCCGCGCCGTGAACCAGCCGTACCAGACCCAGGTAAATGGCTACCAGACGGTTTGCGCAGGCTGCTTTGCGCCGTTCCCCTATGGCCAGCCTGCTGACCCGAGGTTTGGCGCCGTCACCCAGCTCAATACCGGCGCCAACAGCCACTACAACGGCTTGCAGCTCACTGCTGATCAGCGGCTTACGCACGGCCTGGAGGTGCAGGCCAATTACACCTGGAGCCGCTGTATGGACACGGTCTCGAACGGAGGCTTTCTGCCATTTTCCGCCGGCGGTATTATCTCTCCTCTGCCCGGACAACTCAGCAGGCAATACGGGCCCTGTGACTACGATGTAAGGCACAATCTGGCGGCGCAATACGTTTACCGGCTGCCGGTCCAAGTGAGCCGCCGCGTGCTCGGCCACGTGGTCAATGGCTGGCAGGTCTCCGGCACCGTGTTCCGCCGCGGTGGCCTCCCGTTTTCAGTGCTGAGCTCTTCCTATTCCGCCAATGGAAATGGCATTGTGCAGGGAGGTGGTCCGCAATACGCCAGCGTTGTTCCGGGCGTTCCGCTCTATGCCCCCGCGGCCATTCCCGGCGTCACCCAACCCGGAACAATTCAATGGCTCAATCCCGATGCTTTCATTTCCGCGGTTGATCCCGGTACCGGCGGTTGTGTTGGAGGCGATTCACCAAAAAACTGTCAGTTCGGCAATCTGGGCCGGAACGCCTTGCGCGGCCCCCGGTTCACTTCGGGCGATTTTTACATCACGAAAAGTTTCGCTTTAAGTGAGCACTTGAAGTTGCGGGTGGATGGACAGTTTTTTAACGTTTTCAATCACCCGAATTTTGGACTTCCCGTGCTCGGCTATGCAGGTGTTCCCGGAAATCGCGCCACGCAAACCGGATTCGGCGCGCTGACCTATACAACCGCTCCGCCCACCGGACTTCTGGGTGTTGGCCTGGGCGGAGACAGTTCGCCGCGCATGATCGCATTTCAAGCCCGCCTGGAGTTTTAGCTTACTTGTGCGCGCGGCCCGGTATTAGGCTTATCTCGTTTTCCGCAGCCCGGCCAACGAGGATTTCGCGATGCGGGCGGCCACGTTGTATTGCGGGTCTACCAGTTGGGTCACGTCGTAACGCAGGGCTGTACCCAGCACTGCGGAAACTTCGCTGTCGGTGAGGTTGTACTCCCGCTTGAGCCAGTTTGCCATTTGCGATGTTGCCGCCTGCAGCGCTTCCTGCACCCCACCGGCGATACCTATGGACATCAGATAGGTGGCGTCTTCGGCACGCGGGCCGGCCGTTGCATCGTCGCGGATCACGTCCACTGTAATGTCGACGTCCAGTGAAGTCTCCAGCGCCGAGGTGGTCACTTCGCCATCGCCCATCGCAGCGTGTCCATCGCCGAAAAACAGCAACGCGCCCGGGTGGTACACCGGCAAATAGACCGTGGCACCGTCCACCAAGCGATTGTAATCCATATTGCCGCCGAAGCTGCCGAGGTCGAATGTGCGGTAGGACTGCTGGCCAGCGGGTGCGGTCCCGATGCAGCCCAACATGGGCACGATGGGCACCGAGTAGTTTTCGAGAGCAGGCGTGGGGTGAGCGAGGGTGGCCACGTTCCGGGCAAGATCGAGCTTCCAGTCGTTGTTGAACTGCGCATCGTATTTGACGTTCGCTACCCAGTTGGAATCCACGGCATGGGCATTGATGCGGCTGCCGCCGCGAGCGCTGTCGCGATTGGGGCGGAGGCGGTTGATCTTCACCACCAGGGTGTCGCCGGGCAGCGCGCCTTCAACGTAGAAAGGGCCGGTTTCCGGATTGCCGCCGGCGGCGTGCCGAACCAGTTTTCCATCCAAGCCACCGGCATCGATGGTGGAAGTCCGAATGGTGTCGCCGGGGAAGACGCGCAGCACCGGCGGCACCGCGGAATTGTAGAAGACTTCAAACTGCCTGGCCTCGAAATTCCATGTCTTTGCAGGGCCCATACGTTGTTTTTCCGGGCTCAACTTCCAGGTGACGGCCTGGCGCGTACCCTGGGCCTCCATCTCGCCCGATCCCGCGGCACCGGCACCGCCAGATCTTCCGGTGAGCCGGGAATCCCCGAAGGTGAGATCCACGGTGTCGCCGCGCAGGGTGCCTTCCAGAGGCGTCGCACCCCATGTTCCGCTGAGCTTATCGCCAGAAGATTTCAGCGTGACGCGGGAATACCTTGACTCGCCAAAGCGAATAATTTCTCCGGTGAATGTTCCTTCCAGCCCGCCGGCGTGCAAAATGCCAGTCGCCAGCGTGGCCCATAGTACGAACACAGACATGCGCATGTTTGATAGCATATGATGCCAGAGGACCTCTATGCTGAAATCTCTGAAAGTCGCGGCCGCGGCCGCTCTATTTTGCCTCATTCCGGTACAGGCCGGCGACCTGGATCCGAAGGCTTTGCAATTCAAGAATGCCGATCAGATTAAGTTCACGGGTAATCCGGGTGGAACGCAACAGTCCGTTTTATTCGGCGACCCGACAAAGGAAGGGCTCTACGGCATTCTCATCAAATGGGCGCCCCACACCGGCAGCCGACCGCACTTCCATCCCAACGACCGTTTTATCTATGTAATCTCCGGTACCTGGTGGGTGGGTACGGGCCCGAAGTATGATGCCGACAATATGACTGCCATGAAGGCCGGTACCTTTGTGACGCATACGGGGAAGGGCATTCACTACGACGGCGCGAAGGATGAACCGGCAGTGCTGGAAATCGTCGGAATGGGTCCGGCGACTTCCACCAATGCGGAACAGAAGTAATTCGGGAACGAGTGAAAACAACCAACGGGCAGACGGCAGCGTCTGCCCGTTCTTTACTTCTATGCGCCCTATTTCCATTGCCATCGTAGCGATTCTGCTGGTTAATTGCCGCGCTCCTTCGAAACCTGCGGCCCGTGGGCCCAACGCACGCTTTGCCGCATTTGTGGACGCGTGGATGGATGGCTTCGCCCGTCGTCATCCGTCGATTGCGGCCGGCAACGGCCTGCACGACTACGATGGCACACTGGAGGACTTCAGCGCCGCCGGAATCGCCAGCGAAGTGCAGTGGCACGAAGCGCAAAAAGTGGCTCTGGAGCGCTTCGACGCCGCGCTGTTCGCACCGGACGAGTATGTGGACCGCCAGATTCTGCTCGGCATAACGGATGGCTGGCTGTTGGATCTCAATGTGGCGAGGAACCATCGCCGCAACCCCATGGTGTACGCTTCGGCGATCTCTTCCGGCGTGCACAATCTGATGACCATGACGTCTGACCCGGCCGAAGTTCGCATGGGCCGGGTGGTTTCGAAACTGGAGCAACTGCCCGACCTGTTGAGCGCGGCCACCACAAACCTGGATAACCCGCCGGAGCTGCTGGTGCGGCGTGGCCTTGGCATGTTCCGCGGTGCGGCGGGAATGTTGCGCGATGATATTCCGGTTGCGTTTGCCGGCGAGGGCACGCCTGAGCTGCGCGCCCGCCTGTTTGCTGCTGCCAAAAAGGCAGCTGGTCAGCTGGACCAACACGCGGATTGGCTGGAGAAGGTGCTGCTGCCGAAATCACACGGGCCGATTGCACTGGGCGCCGAATATGTGGCAGCGCGCTACCGGGCCGAGGAATTGCTGGAAACGCCGCTTGACCAAATGCTGGCGATGGGCGAGCGGGAACTGGCGGTAGAGCAGAAAGCGTTTACGGTGGCCGCCAACAGGGCGAATCCGGGGCGTGATGCGATGGCTGTGTGGGCCGATGTTCTGCGCGATCATCCACGCCGTGGCGAAGTGGCCGCGGCCGCGCAAAAAACGGTGGATGAACTACAGCAGTTTGTGACGAGCCACAATCTTGCCACGATGCCGGCTGGTGAGAAGGTAATTGCACGGGCTGCGCCGGCTTTTGAAATCGGCCTGGCATCGATGCACGCCTCGCCGCCGCTGGAGCGGACCCCGGTGCCCAGCTATCTGTACATTACGGATGCGAGTTCGGCGTGGCCGGAAGATCGGCAACAAGCCTGGCTGCAGCGATTCAACTCCGCTTCACTGGCCATCACTGTGGCGCACGAAGCCATTCCCGGTCATTTCCTGCACTCGCTGTTTATGCGCCGGACGCCGGGCAAAGTCCGCCGTATCTGGATCGGTTTGAATCCTTTCCCGCAACCCTCATCCGGGCAGGATGGGTGGGCGCACTATGCCGAACAACTGGTGGTGGAGCAGGGCTTCCATGCCGATGACCCGCGATACGCGATGGCGCAACTTTCCGAATCGATGACGCGAATCTGTCGCCTGATTGCCGGGATCAAGGTACACACCGGGAAATGGAGCATTGATGAGGCTGCGCAGTTCTTTGAAACCGCGGCACACGTCCCCGCACCGGCGGCGCGCCAGGAGGCGGAACGCACCAGCTACGACCCCACCAACGGTGGGTACTTTTTGGGCAAACGCGCGGCGCTCAAGCTCCGCATCGATTACGAGGCGGCGCAGGGAGCGGCATTTACTCTACGCGATTTTCACGAACGCGTGATGCGCAATGGAATCGCGCCGTGGTGGGCGCAACGCTACCTGTTGTTGCCGGGCGACCGCAGCGCGATTATCGAATAGATTATCGGGAAAGGGTGCGGGTGCGGAAGCGCACTGCGGCAATCACTGCCATACCAGCCAGGCCGAGGCCAATACTTCCCGGTTCCGGTGCCAGGACATCCACCTCGAACGGTGCCGACACGATGGGAGAATCGGCGAATTGATCTGCCCCGCCTCGCAAAGTTACGGTTCCAGTGTACGCACCAACCGGAGTCAGAGGATTGATCGCGATGGAAAATACCGGGCCCGTGTAGGGGCTGTCCGTGGTGAAGAACGCCCCCGGAACGTTAAAAAACGTCGTCTGGTCGCCCGTCAAGTACGCACCTGCACCGGCATTATAGGTATAGCTGATTCCGTTCAGAAAAATATCAGATGCGGTATCCGGTGTTATGGTGCCCAAAAAAGTCACCGTATCTCCGGCGTACGCGCTGATGGGCGAATTGTTGAGGGTAAAGAGCATTGCCGAAAAAGACGGTAAAGCCACCGCCAGCAGCATACCGACCGCTGTTACTATCTGTTTGATCATATCCACTCCTCCGAACTGTCTTATTTTTACTGTCCTACTGCGAACAGGATTGCATCGTTGATCGCGTATACCGTTCCATCCACCCCGATAACGGTAGGAGTATAAGCCTCGCCAACCCCGGCAGTCAGCCGGATCTGGCTCAGCGTATTCGTGACGAGGTTCCATTTGTAAAGAACGCCGTCTTCGTTGTTGGCGATAATGCTATTCGTGGCCGGATCCACCGCTGCGCTATTGATGCACCACTCGGTGCGGCCAGAGCCCTCGACGGTAGGTCCCAGAATAGTCATAACCTCCTGCATGATGGTGGCGCCGGTGATGGGGTCTGTCATGCTGCTGCCCGGATCCAGAATCGCGATCCTGTTTTGCCCGTTGCCCTGGGGTCCTATTCCGATGTAGTTGTTGTACTTGCTGAACAAAAGGTAGCTAGATGTGCCGGTATACGAGGGCACCATTTTCGCCGGCACCACGGACGCGGTATCGTCCCAGCCAAAGGCACCGGGCGTCTTCTCCACAGTGAGACTGGAATTGAAATGCAGCATCCAGCCGCGGTCGTCGTTGTTAGGGAAGGGATTCTCCAGAATGCCAAAAAATACGTCGCCATCCAGACCCACAGTGGGTGACGCTGTGCTGTCGTCCATCACGAATCCGTCGGAGTGCGAAACCGGATCCTTTAACCGCACGCGCCGGATGGGTGCCAGATTCCGGCTGTCCACCGCAGCCAGATAGCCTCCTGTCCAGTTGCCGGAATTGAGCCCGAAATAGAGTGTGAACTGATCGATACTGAGGGCCGGTGCTGAGCCCATCTGGACCTGGGTGATGGAAGTATCGCCGCCTGAAGCAGCCACTGCCGTGATGGACGAGCCCACGCCCGCTGCGGAAATTCGCGCAATTCCACTTTGCAGGTTGAGCGGATTTGACCCGGTCACCAGATACGCGAAGAAAATATCGCCGTAGCGGTTGGAAGTGATCGGGGTGGTGATGTAAACCGTGCTGTCCAGAGCGGCCTTGTCGGCGGTGTAGTTGCTATTCCCGTAGAAAGCGATCTGACCGGTGGCACCGGTTACGGCATCGGGTGAATCGCGGTAGAAAACTGTCCCGCCGGCACCTGCGTAATAGAGCCTGCCGCGCGCCGAGACCACCGGGCTGTAGGCCGGAATCCAGTCATGCGGTGGCATTTGATAGTCGGAAGTCAGAGAGTATTTCAGCGAACCGTTGCTGCCATTGCGAACATCAACCTGGAAGACGTTTGAGGCATTGGTCCGGAGCGCGACAATTACGGAATTGGCGGCGGTGACCAGCGGCGACCCATAGTGGATGTACAACGTGCCTGTGCTGTTGGCGAGAACGTTGTCTACCGGGGTGCTCCACTTGATGCGGTTGTAAGGTTGCGAGGCGGCGGCCGACCGGCCTGAATGCTGTGGATCGTGGCCATAGGCGCTCCAGGGAATGGCCAGCGATTGGGCGTAGATCCAAACACCTGCCAGCACCGGCAATGCAATAAAAACACGAACACCCTGCTTTAGAAACCGCTGCATTGTGAAGATCCTCCGTTGTGTCGCCGCCGAGTAGATTCGGACTCACTATAGCTTAGCCGATGAAAGGCCCAGGCGCTACGCGGAAAATTTCTTCCACACGCGCCACCCCAGCAGTGCGGCAAGTAACCCGCCGTACAGAGCAGGCATACGGATATCCGATTTCACCAGCCACCAGTAGTGCACCACGCCTGCTATGCCGACGAGGTAAGTTGCCTGGTGCAGGCGGTTCCAGTTCTTGCCGCCCATGCGCCGGATCCAGCCTGCGGTGGAGGTAACAGCCAGCGGGATCAGCAGCGCGAACCCGGTCATTCCGGCAGTGATGAAGCGCCGCTTTTGCACATCCACCCACATTTCGTTCAGGTCTAGCGCCTTGTCCAGCCAGAACCACGTGGTGAAATGCAGGCAGCAATAGAAGAAGGCGAACAGCCCCAGCATGCGGCGATATTGAATGAGCCACGGCTGGCGCAGAATCTTTCGCGCGGGCGTGATGGTAAGGCAGAGCAGCAGGAAGCGAAAGGTCCAGTCGCCGGTTTCATGGGTGATGGCTTCGATTGGGTTGGGGCCCAGCGTGTTGGTCTGAAATCCGCGGAGCAACAGCCCCAGCGGTATCAGTGATGCCACGAACACTACGACCTTAACTGGTCTCCAACGCATATCTCAAGGCTACTCTGGAACCTATGGATCAACTGCTTTCCGGCACCGCCACCCGTGCCGCGCGGTATCTCCGTGAAATCCAACAGCGCGGCGTAGCACCCTCGTCCGAGGCCGTAGCCGCACTCTCTGCGTTCCGTGAACCGATGCCGGAAGCATGCTCGGACCCGGCGGACGTTCTGCGTTTTCTCGACCAGTTCGGTTCGCCTGCTACAACTGGCATGGCGGGTCCGCGATTCTTCGGCTTCGTGATGGGCGGCGCTCTCCCCGCCGCGCTAGCGGCCAATTGGCTGGCGGCTGCATGGGATCAGAACCCGGGGTTTCATATCGCCTCGCCGGTCGCCACCGAACTGGAAGAGGTCACGCTCGCGTGGCTACTGGATGTTCTCGGCCTGCCTGCCGGTTGTGCGGGCGGTTTTGTCACGGGCGCCACCATGGCCAACTTCACCGCGCTCGCCGCAGCGAGAAGCGCAGTGTTGCGAAGAGTCGGCTGGGACGTGGAAGCGCGGGGTTTATTCGGCGCCCCTGAAATTACGGTGTTGACTGGGGAGGAGGCCCATCCCTCCGTCTTCAAGGCACTCGGCATGCTTGGCCTGGGCCGGGAACGGGTTGTGCGTCTGCCGGTTGATTCGCAGGGGCGTATTATCGCAGGCAGCTTGCCGGCCATCAAGGGACCTGCGATTCTCTGCCTGCAGGCGGGCAATGTGAATTCCGGAGCTTTCGACCCGGCGCGGGAACTCATTGAGGCCGCTCATGCTGCCAATGAAAGTGGAAGCTGCTGGGTGCATGTGGACGGGGCGTTTGGTCTTTGGGCAGCCGCCAGTCCGCGCCTCGCCCATTTGGTGGCGGACTTCGCCGCTGCGGACTCGTGGGCGACCGATGCGCACAAGTGGCTGAATGTTCCCTATGACTCAGGAGTGGCCTTCGTACGTGATCCGGAAGCGCTGCGCGCCGCCATGAGCATCACGGCTGCCTATCTACCCCAGGGGACTCACCGTGAGCCTTCGCAGTATGTACCGGAGCTTTCGCGACGCGCCCGCGGGATTGAAATCTGGGCCGCGTTGAAGTCGCTGGGGCGGAGCGGGCTTGCGGATCTGATTGAGAGCAACTGCCGCTGCGCCACCCGTTTTTCTGAAGGTTTCACTGCGGCGGGCTTTGAGGTATTGAATGAGGTGGTGCTGAATCAGGTGGTGGTGTCGCTTGGATCACCTGAAGTGAACCAGGCGATGGTGTGCGGGATTCAGGAGGAAGGTACCTGCTGGTGCGGCGGAACGTTGTGGCAGGGGAGGAGCGCAATCCGCATCAGCGTGTCTTCGTGGCGGACCACGGAGGAGGATGTGGAGCGAAGCCTGGAGGCGATCAGGCGCGTGGCTTCGCAGGTACGCCCACAACTGTAACGAAGCGACCGACGTGGCGAAGCACTACGCCACCGGCTCCAACCGTGGCACCTTCTTCCACGTGTCCGCCGGGCAGCAACACGCCCGCCGTTCCCACAAATGCGAATTGCTCCACGGTGGAGGTGCCGCCCAGAATAGAACCGGGTGCGAGGTGAACATGGTCTCGGACCACACAATTGTGCTCCACGATCACTCCGGTATTCACAATACAATTTCGTCCGATAACAGCTTCGGCATTTACTACCACCCGCGGCATAACAACCGTTCCCTCACCAATGGTGGCGCTGGGTGAAATGATGGCAGAAGGATGCGCCAGCGTTGCGGCACTCAAGCCGGAAAGCATGGCCTGCTCCAAACATGCGGCCCTCGTATGGTTATCCCCTATGCAGACCAGAACATGAGTAAAGCCTTCGGAAACCAGCGCGGGCATTGCCGAAGCACCACCCAACACCGGACAGGTGGCTCCGCTGCGGTCACATGACCCTTCTGCTGAATGCAGCTTCTCATTACGACGGATCGAACCATTTGCCGCAGTATGTCCAGATCCAGCTGTGCACTCCGATGGTCGACATACCAGACATCCATCGCGAACTTCTCGTCCCACGCCAAAAGATTTCTTCCTTTTACCTGCGCCAGTCCCGTTATCCCCGGCTTGACTTCGTGACGTCTGCGCTGGAAAGAGTTGTAGCGCGGTAGATATTGCGGCAATAGGGGGCGCGGGCCAACCAGACTCATTTCGCCATGCAGCACGTTCCATAGCTGGGGCAGTTCGTCTAGACTACGGGAACGAAGAAAGGTTCCAAATGCTGTCATGCGATGTTGGTCCGGCACCAACTGGCCGTCCGCATTCCTCGCATCGGTCATGGTGCGGAACTTATAAAACTGAAATGGCTGATCGCGTAATCCGATTCGGGTCTGTGTGAAAATGATGGGCGTCCCCATCCGAATCCGGATGGCCAGGGCAAGAACAGCAATCACCGGGGCCAATGCCAGAGCCAGAACCGCGCCGCCAACCCGGTCAAAGAGCAGTTTGATAAAGGCACCATACATAGAACTTCCGCGGCTCCGGACAAGCTCTTCCATAATGCCGAGATAGCGTTCCACCAGCGCCGGACGGCTGGCATTGGCCATCACCCATTACCGACCTCTCCTTCCCATCGCGGCGCGCTCTTCCTGGTGATCGGCCATCCAGCGCAGGGCGTCGGCGATGGCTTTGCCGTTCTCCGGTTCCGCGAAAATCCCGGCTTGCGCCTGTTCTCAAACCAGTTGGCGCGCCACGCCGTCGATCGCCAGTACGATTGGCCGGGCACAAGACATGTAGTCGAACACTTTGTTGGGATAAACGGTGCGAAACGTTGGATTGTGCTGCAAGACAG
This sequence comes from Bryobacterales bacterium, assembly GCA_038229475.1. Lineage (GTDB taxonomy): Bacteria > Acidobacteriota > Terriglobia > Bryobacterales > Bryobacteraceae > BOG-234. Next base: position 71,328 of record JBBROK010000014.1, read on the forward strand.
CCAGACCGGCATCGCACCCTTCGCGCATGGGCCATAGAATCGAATGTTAGTCAAGTTGCGTTGGGCCCTTCGCGATATCGCCTCCGCGCTGGTCAGTCCAGGCGGCTACGGATGATCAGAATGGCGGCCGCGAGCGCCGTGTTCACAATCAGCGCCAGTGGCAGCGCAGATTTCGGATATGTCCATGCGACCCACGAAGCTGGCCCGAGGATCAGCACATTGATCATGGAAACTCCCAGAGCGACTGGACTGTGGCCCCATCGCCGCGCGAGCCTTTGATAAGCGTGTGAACTGTGCGCCTCGTACCATTTTTCGCCTCTGGACATGCGCACCAGCAGGGTCGTGGTTGCATCGGCGAAAAAGACGGACAGCAGAATGCAGCAGGGCCACAACAAGCGTCCGTTCTCCACCGCGCACCAAAGCACCAGTGCCGCAAAAGCGAAGCCCAGGAAACCGCTGCCGGCATCTCCCCTGAATATCCGGGCGGGCGGCCAGTTCCAGATCAGGAATCCCGCCACAGCGGCTGCCAGAAGCCAATAGACATTGCCGATTGCCCCAACTCCGCCAGCCACGCAAAGGCCTCCGGCCAGCAGCGCCACGGTCACCGCTTCCAATCCGGCGATACCATCGGTCCCGTCCATGAAGTTGTAGAGGTTTACCATCCAGGCCACGGCAACTATCGCTACCAGGGAGCCTGTCCATCCAAAGTTCCCAAAGACCGGACCGGGTGAGAATGGCGGGACAAATCCTATCCAGAAGACTGCCCACGCGGCAGCCAGTAGATGCAGAATGGCGCGGACGATCTGCGAAAGCCCTCTGCGATCGTCGGTCCAGCCGGTAAGGACTACAACGGCTCCGCCGCCGCTCAACGCCAGGGTGACCCGCCACGGAAGGACTCCCTGAGCGCCCAGCGCGAGAATTGCCACCAGGAAAAGAAAACTGAATCCCATGCCGCCGCCGCGCGCCACAATCCGTGAGTGAGCGCTGCGCGCGTTCGGGACGTCGACGATTCCATGGGCCAGACAGTATCTTCGAATCCACCAGGTAAGAGCGAGCGACACCGGAAAGATAGCCAGGGAAAAAATGATCATGGAGTCTTCAAAAGCCGGCTCAGCGCGTGTTCGATGCAAGCCAGGATTCGACTGTGCGGGCCAATCCTGTGTTCAGGTCGAAAGGCGGGCACCAGCCGAGGACCTTCATAGCTTTCGTGGGGCGAATAGTCAATGGATCCATCAACCGCCTCATTTCCTGTTCTTTTCCCAGAACTCTTGCGGCGAACCGAAGCATACCCTCCGGCAATGGAAGCCTCAGGGCGCTCCGTTTCATCGTATGGGCAAGCCGTTGCATAAGATCCGAGACACTGACATCTTCGTTGTCGCTTACCAGAAAGAGTTGCCCGCCGGCAGAGGGATGTGAGGAACAGACGGTAAGAAAATCAACCAGGTTACCCACAAAAATCATGCTCCGTTTGCCCCGGAGTTGCGGTATCAGAACCGGGTTCATCCTGCTTACCATTGCCATCAGGCGGCGAAAATTCGCGCGTACGCCAGGGCCGTAGATGAGCGGAGGGCGCACCACAACTATTTCGATCCTTTCGCCCCGCTCCGGTTGGTTCAGGGCCTGCTCAGCCTCCAGTTTGGAGATTCCATAGGCATCCAGCGGGGCTGGTGTGTCCGTTTCCACATAAGGCTCTTCGGGAGTGCTCTCGCCATTTACTTTGATTGAGCTGAGGAAGATCAGTCGCCGTACACCGTGCCTTACACACGCGTCCGCAAGCTGCACTGTGGCTGCTGTATTGACGTGGCGATAGGCTTCGAGCGACGGCGTGACTTTCCCCATCTGGTGAACCAACGCCGCCAGATGGATAACGATTTCCACACCCGGAAGAATTTCCTGCCATGGCGGATCGGCCGCTATGTCGCCGATTATCTTCACTTCCGCTCCCCCCGGCGCGGGCTCAGTGCCGGAAATCGGCGCGCGCAGGGCGGCGACTACCGAATGACCCAAGGCGGTGAGGCGCAGGCAAAGCGCCGATCCGACGAAACCGTTCGCTCCTGTTACCAGAATTCGCATTCAGACTGAATCCGGTAGTCCGGCGCCACTCAGTAACCGGGCGTAGATATCCAGAAACTGAGAAGCGACATGCCCTATAGTGAAAGCCTCTGTCACCATCCGCCTTCCGGTTTGGCCCATTCGAACGCGGAGATCAGGATTCGATAGCAGCAGGATCAGTGCGTCTGCCAGTGCCGCAGCATCTCCCGCAGGCACCAGAAAACCATTCTCTCCGTTTTTTACGATTTCACGGCAACCTGGAACATCCGTCGCAACAATGGGGCGCGCACAGGCCGCTGCCTCCAGCAGGACTTTCGGTAAGCCTTCCCGATAGGAAGGCAACGCCACAATGTGAGCCATCGCCATGACTGCCGGCATGTCGTCGCGCTGCTCCCACCATTCGATAACCCCCTCTGCCCGCCATCGCTCCAGCTGCTCCGCGGCGATACTGCTGGGGTTACTCGGATCCCGTCTGCCCGCGAGTACGAACCTCGCACTGATGCCACGCCGTCTGATTATCCTCGCGGCCTCGACAAACTCTCCGATTCCCTTGTCCCAGACCATTCGGCTGGCCAGCAGAACCAGCGGTTTTCCGGGCGTCTCCGGAACCGGAACGAATTCCCGCTCGTTCACGCCCGACCCTTTTACGATTGCAACGCGCTGCGAAGTGACAACGCCATGTGTCCGAAGCACCTCATAGTCATCCGCGTTCTGGAAGACGGTGATTGCCGAACTGCCCGCTAAGGCACCCCGCAGAAGGGTAGTGATCACAGTCCGCGTCATCTTCGTAAGTGTCTTCGTCCCGGTAAAAACAAATCCGAGGCCGGCGAACGCATTGATGACGATCCCGCGATGCGCGATCCGCGCAGCCCAGGATCCGTACAGGATCGGCTTCAGCGCTACATGATGAACAATATCGGGCTTTTCCCTCCGATAAATCCGCACCAATTCCGCGATTGCAAGAAATTCGCGGAAAAGATTGCGGCCGCTTCGTGAGAGCTGGATCGGTATCAGCGTGAAGCCCTCGGCTGTGATTTGCGGACCGTGATTGGTCACGTGGGTTGCCACCAATACGTCATAACCGCGATCCCGGACGGCTTGTCCCAGAGCCAGACGATGAAGGCAGAAATACCAGTCTTCGGTGACCACAAACAGCACCCGCGGCCTTCTGTGGGTACCGTCCAACGCAGGCTTCATGAACGATCCCTGACCGGACCATACGACCAGAGCATCAGGAAGGCTGTCCGATCCATACGAGAAGGGTCTTCAGATTTCAATCGCCCGCCACAGCCGCCAGGCCACGCTCAACAGGCGCTTCCGCGTGCCGAAGCCATGACTGGAACATCAGCACGTCCCAAAGGAGGGGAGCCCAATTGTGTTTCCCGGAGAGATGCTCACGCCACTTGCGGCCGATCGGTTCCGGATGCAGGTACCCTTCGCGGGAGAGCCGATTCTCATCCAGCAATTCTTCGGCCCACTCCCGCAATGGACCGCGCAGCCATTTATCGAGCGGGATGCCGAAGCCGGTCTTGGGCCGCTCGATCAGGTTGGGGGGCACATATTTATACAGAACCTGACGCAGAACCCATTTGCTTTTCCCTTCGCGAATCTTGAGCGAAAGCGGCAGCGTCCACGCAAACTCAAAAATACGATGGTCAAGCAGAGGAACTCTGGATTCCAAACTGACCGCCATGGAAGCGCGATCGACTTTGGTAAGAATATCACCGGGAAGGTAGGTTACGGAATCGAGCAGCATCATAACCTGGCGGAAATCCGGCAGACCCGGTATGGAATCAGGCGTGTCCAGAAGCGTGTGCCGGTGGTCCGCGCCAATCACAACGGATTCGGAATCCTGCCAGTCTGACACCAGACACCGGTAAACGCCCAGGGCATCGCTCGCCCCCAGCATCCGGGCCAGCTTTCTGATCTTGTCTCCCAGGTGACGCTGATTGAGCGCGGGAATGATCGGGCCGCAGGAAGAAGCCAGCCGGTTCCATCCGCCGCTCGGCACCGATCGCATAATGCCGGCGATCAACTGGCGCACGGCGGGTGGCAGCCGCCCAAACCGGTCCCAGACTCGTTTTGCCCACAGATAGCGCGTATAACCCCCGAACAGTTCGTCACCTCCGTCGCCGGAGAGCGATACCGTCACATGTCTCCGGGCCAGTTGCGATACCAGGAAAGTTGGTATCTGTGAGGAATCCGCGAATGGCTCGTCGTACATTTGCGGAAGCCTCGGAATCACGTTGATGGCGTCGGCCTCGCTGACGTAGAGCTCCGTGTGGTCGGTTCCCAGATGCCGCGCAACGTCCGCCGCGAATACAGCCTCGTTGTAACGGTCTTCGCCAAACCCGATGGTGAAGGTCTTCACCGGTCGCGGGCTGGACTTCTGCATCAAAGCCACTATCGCCGATGAATCGATGCCGCCCGAGAGGAAAGCCCCCAGCGGAACATCCGCTACCATCCGCGAACGCACCGAATCGGTCAGCAGACCGTCCAGGTTTTCTATCGCCTCCTCCGGCGTGCCCGTGAAAGGACGGGCGCAGCCAGACTCGGCGGCGCTGCGCGCAGACCAGTAAGGCACTGGCGCAGACAGAACGCCATCAGGGCGGAGCGTTCGGTAAGTGCCCGGCTCCAGTTTAGAGATCCCCTGATAAACAGACCACGGGCTCGGGATGTAACCGTGCCGCAGGAACAACGCCAGCGCACCCCGGTCAATCTCCGCCGCGAATCCGGGGTAAGCCCGCAACGCCTTAAGCTCTGAACCAAAAAGAAAGGTGTTGCCGGACCGTCCGTAATAGAGCGGCTTTTCACCCAGGCGGTCGATGCCAAGATGTAACAAGCGCTCGCGCGTATCCCAGAGGGCAAACGCGAACATGCCGTTAAACCGCGACAGCGCCCCGTCGAGTCCCCATTCCTCGAATGCGCCGAGCATTACCTCCGTGTCGGAAGTGCCCCGGTAGCTGGTGATTCCACGGGACTCCAGTTCCCGCTTTATGTCGGTGTAGTTATAAATTTCACCGTTAAACACGATGACAAATCGGCCGCTTGCCGATTTCATGGGCTGGTGTCCCTGCGGCGACAGGTCGATGATGGAAAGGCGCCGGAATCCGAGTGCCACGCCCCCGTGCTCGTCCAGCCAGAAACCTGAATCGTCGGGACCGCGATGGACAAGCGTGTCCGTCATCCGCAGAATAACGCTGGTCAATTGCTCACGCGAATGCGGAGACGAATTCCAGGTGAATCCGGTTATTCCACACATTGGTTCACACTCATTGCAATAACGAAAAACCGGTGTAGGGTCGGTAAGATCGGACCGGGCCGGGACTCCGCCACGCTAAGCACGCCGGTATCCCACGGCGCACCAATAGGGCAGGCCATCGCTGAAGACGATGCGTTCCAGTCCCGCCTGAGCCATCATATCGGCGATTTCCGCTCTGGTAAAACGCTGCTCCAGGCCTGTGCCGAACCGGTCCAGCGCGTCGGTGCGCATCGTATAAAAAGTGCGGTTCCTGTAATAAGAAAGCGGTATCCATGACACGTCGCGGTGCAGCGATTCCAGAATTCCCGAGAGGCGCGCCAGCGGGAAATATACACTGGCGGCGATCAGCTGGCTTAGACCATAACGCAGCCAGTGCGGGCACGCCGAGACGCCCCTCCGAACCAGGTCCGTGGTTTTCCACAACAATCGATACCAGGCCGGACGGTTATCGAATGCGTAGTACAAATACACCAGAAACGGCGCGCCAGGCTTGAGTTTCGCCACGCAGGAGCGAATGCCGCCCGCGGTATCCGGGATATGGTGCAGTACGCCGAGCGAATAACCAAAATCCATTGACGCGTCGGCCATAGGCATGTGATCCACCGACGCAATCTCTACGACGCAGTTTTCAAACTCGGCAAGGTTGGCCTTTGCGACCGCCGCAGCCTCCGGGCTGGCGTCCAGGCAAATCAGTTTCGCAACGCGTGGCGCGACATGGCGCGCCCAGCGGCCGCTGCCGCAGCCAAGATCGAAGCCTGTGGCGTTCACAGGCAATGACTGCCAGGGGAACACTTTGAAGTATTCCTGAAAGCCAGTGCCGCTCTCTTCCTGCGTCATCTTGCTTTGATCGAATTTTCGCCACTCGAACCCAAAACCGGATACGGTTTCCGGGTCCGCATTACGCTCCATCCCTTTCTGGTCCTCTCCGGTATCTTTCAATTGCCCACCGCCACAAATGTGTCCAGGTATAACTTCTGGTACTGGCCAATAACGGCATCGAGCGAAAATTCCCGCTCGATCTTTTGTCTCGACTCCTGCCCCAGAGTCTCACGCGCCGCCGCAGGCATTCGGTAAATACTTTCCATCGCTGCGGCCGCGTCGCACCATAAGCCGAAGTCGTTGGGCCCGCCATGGCTGAGACGATTCGTGATCCGCGTCACCGTTTCCCGAATGGAATCCGTCGATTGTACCGATTCAGCGGCTAAAAAGCCGACTATTCTACGCACAGCTGATCATTTCCCCGTTCCTAACGCGCTTAGTTAAGATCACCGCCACTGTCCAGTAGATGTAATGTAAATTACAGTTGCAGCGTGACACCGCACTCGTTTCATGGTCACACGGGGCGAGCATTTCCTCCTTACAGTAGTTCGCCACGATACGCTCCCGCGCATGCCGCCACCGATGTTGGTCAGCGGATTCAATTGGTGCCGGATGGGCACATCGTGCAGTGAAATCCGTCTGCTGCCAACTGCTCGAAGTACGAAGACTTCGAGCACGCAATGTGTACTTCATAACCGGCGGCAACCAATGCGCGAAACCAGGGACGCAATAATTTACACATCATAAGATCAATTGCGCACATGGCAAGGATTCGCGCCGGGATTTCGGGGGAGGGAATTGCCTTGATAGCCGAATTCCTGTCATATCAGCAGAATGCGCCGCGGCGGACAAGTCTTTTCGTTTGCCCGCGACAACAACGTTCTATACCGTTTCACAAAGATATGCCGCGCGATAATCAGCGGGCTTACTGAGGTGTCAGTCCCTACTCAACTGAGCGGCTCTCGGCACTCCCGGTGTCCTGTAGCACCTGGCGATAGAAGTCTTCGTATCCTGCGGAGCACGCCTGAAGGGTAAACCTGCCTGCCCGTTCCAGACCTTTGCTGGCCAATGCGGCACGGCGATCGGGATCGCTGGACAGGACGCGAATAGCAGTAGCAAGTTGGTCGGCATTGCCAGGCTCGAAAAATAGTCCTGCCTGCCCTACGACTTCCTCCAGACCGGAATTGCGGGATACAATACAAGGTAGACCCCCACTCATCGCCTCTACGGCGGCAAGACCGAAGCCTTCAAACAGAGAAGCCTGCACATAGAGGTCGCATGCAGCAATGAGTTGAGGAATATCGTTCCTGATACCCAGGAACTCGACCCGGGACCGAACCCCCAGGGAGCACGCGAGTGTTTCCAGTTTCTCCCGCATGGGTCCGTCCCCGGCCAATATCAGCTTCGCACCCTCTACGCTGGCCATTGCACGAATGATCGTCGCCTGGTCCTTCACCCGCCTGAGATTTCCGATGCTTAAAATCAGCATCCCCTCCGTTTTCCGGCTTCGCGGTGTTCGTGAAGCAGATGCGAAATCGGCGAGATCGATTCCGTTTGGTACGACGTGGACGACCAGCGCTTTATTGCCAAGGTGAGCCACAAGCGCCTCGCGCGTTGCCCCGCTGATTGCGGCGATCCCCGCAAATCTCCGATACATCCAGCGGTCCAGCCAGCGAAAAACGATCGTTCTTCTCCTGTTCATCGCGCCGTGTTCCGTGGTTACAAGGGGCGTCTTGCAGCCGGACAACTCGCGTGCCAGACAGACCCACAACTGGGCGGGGTACAGGTGTACGTGAATAATATCGAACGTGTGCATCTTCAGGAATCGTGCGAGATGTAAGATGTGAATCGGCGAATAGACCGAACCGGTTGAACTCCGGTGCATGCGGACGCCGGCTTTCACTGCTTCTGCTTCGAGAGGACCGCCCCCAAGCAGCGCATACAGCTCCACATCCCGACCGGAGCGTACGGACGCGGCGCTGAGGCTTGTCACCAACTTCTCAGCACCACCTGTCCCCAAACTGTCGATTACGTGCAGTACCTTCATTCAGTTAAGACGGCAGGAAATGTGGAATAAACAAGGGGGCATGGGCTGCGCACTACGTGTTCATCAGCCCTGCGAGAACGCGCTCACTCTGCCGGGCATGCGAAAGTGTTCAACGACGACGCCCGCGCCTTTTCTGAACCTCACGCTGCGAGCCTGGGCTTCCAGGTAGCCCGCCAGAAGAAACAGATATGCCAGCCACATCGTCTTCGTGTGTCCGTACGTCATCATCGCGGAGACGATATAGCCAAACAGCAGGTTTTGACTCAGAATCTGATCGGTACGAAATAGCGGCCCACGGCAGCACACCAAATACACTCCGAGCGGTAATAGGACGAAAGCGGTGAGTCCGATGAGGCCGTCGCAGACCAGAGTACGCAAAAACTCGTTGTGTGGATTGCTGATGAAATAGCCGTTTCCCAGGATTAAGGTTTTGTCGTTGGTCATCCAGTCCTGCACAGACTCTTTATAAAGGGCGATTCGTCCATTCTCACCGGATGTGTCTAATTCGGTGTTCTCCATACGGCCCATCACAGTCAGAACGCTATTCCAGTTGGCAACACCTGCAATAACGAACATGGCCATAATCACGACCGCACGTCGCATGGCCGTTCGCATACCCTGCACGCCCGATCCGGCCCGGAGGAGCGCCCAAATAGCGCCAATTACCAGAGACAATACCGTTGTGCGGGATTCAAAGAAGAGAGCGCTCCCGATCACTGCGACTGCTGTCAGTCGGTTGAAGGTCCGCTTTAGCCCGCCCTGCTGTCGGACTCCCAATAATAACGGTAGGGCAATGATGACGCACATTATCAGCCCTATCGCCGTCATGTTTGGATCCACATAATTCGTGTCCGCCTCGGTGCGAACGGCGGTATCCGCCAAAGTGAACCGCTGCACGCTTCCATATCCCTGTATCGAATAGAAATACACAAGAACGATGGATGTAGCGCCCGCCATCCAAAGCAGAGCCTGACGCACAACATTCATGTGCCGGTATATTAATGGCGGAGCCACCAAGGTAAGATACGCATATCCGCAAGTTGTAAAGAATGCCCTGTCGGACATATCTGGCTCGCTACTCAGTAGCGTAGTGAGTCCAATGACCATCAAGTAAACCAGGACGCAGAGCATAGCGCCACCGTAGCTTCCGTTCAGTTTCCGGTGAATCGGGCTCAGGAGCGTCAGGGAAGCACCGCAGACCAAAGCGAACAGAACGTATTCCACCCTGAAGCCAGCCAGAAAGAACGGATATGGCCCTGTAGGGAGAAATACGAGATAGGCGATCAGGAAAGTCAGGAAAAGTCTGGCGCGCAGGCTGATGGAACTTTGCATAATTCTTAAGAATCTAGTGGGTGCGGTCGTACAATTCAGGACATTGGCTTAGCGGCGCGGAAGTATCGGTGCCGCCAGACGTTGGCGGCGCTCACAAACGAAGGGGGCAGCCAAGAAATTGATAGGTAGACGTAAAGCCGCAACTGTAGAGGATCCTTCAACAGCGCCCGGAAAAGCATTCTCCGGCCCGCGCTTCGATCGCCTCGCTTCAGGTAGCCGAGTCCCACCATGAAGTATATATTGGCACGGGCACGGTTTGCGATTCCGGAATTGCGCACTTGCAATTGCCTCAGGGCGCTCGACAACACCGATAGATGTGATTCCAGAATCTTTGGCAGGAGCCACACTTTACTCATACTCTGGGCACGTACGCGGTACGCGGCCAGCGGCTCGTCTACATACTCGACGGCAAAGCGAGTTGCAAGCTTTAGCCAGGTATTCCAATCTTCACAAATAATGACCGCTTCGTCCCAGAGACCAATCTCCAGTAGCGCGTCCCGGCGGATCATGGGCGTCGGGGATGCGATGAAGTTTCCGAGAAGCAGTGGCTCAAGGATCATTCCGCTGCTCGGGCGCGTTATCGCGCTGTACCGGTATAAGATGTGGTCCGGAGTTTCGAGAAAATGTATACAGTCGCAATAACACCAGGCTGCGTTGGATTGGCTAAGTCGTTCCACCTGGCGGGCTATCTTCTGGGGAAACCACAGATCATCGGAATCTACAAAAGCGATGAATTCGCCGCGCGCATGGCGTATTCCTGCATTGCGCGCGGCTGGCTGACCCGCATTGGGCTGATAGATATAGCGAACATCGGGAAAATCTGTCTTTATGATGTGGGCGGTTCCGTCGGTTGACCCATCGTCCGCGACGACGATTTCAATCGGCTTGTAGGTCTGTGCAAAGACACTTCTTAGCGTTTCACCAATGTACTTCTCGGCATTGTAGGCCGTGATTACGACCGAGACGAGCATTTCTCTGAAGCCTTTCTTTTCGGAAGTCTGATCTTGCTGAAGAGTTGTTCGAAACGCTTGTGCCATGTATGGTCGCTGAGAGCCCTGGATTGTGACTCCATGGTGTGCTTCGGGCGGCAGCAGCGCAAACGTTTGCTTGGCGGATGTAAACAACGTCCGGAAAACGTCGTCCTGATCAGATCATCGGTGCCGTCAGTCGGTCCGTCGTCGACGATAATGATTTCAATGGGCCTGTGAATCTGAGCATAGACACTCCCGATCATCACGGCAATATGTCTCTCCGCGTTGTAGGCCGGTATGACTGTCGAGACTAACATCCTGCGAACACCCGGCCTTTCGTGATTCCAATATAGTCAAATAATTGTTCAAATCGTTTTTGATACGTGTGGTCCGCCAGCGCGCGCCGTAAGCCGGCCAGACGAATCTCTTCTCCCGCCTCCGGATGGCGCGTATAAAAATGTGCTTTCTCGATGAGTTCATCGAAATCGCGGTAGACAAGCATTTCCCGGTCCGGTTCGAAACACAGCGCCAGTTCCGGAGTATAGCCTGTCAGATATAAGGCTCCGCACATCGGTGCTTCGAATTCGCGAAGACGGATGGGCCGGACAATGCGCTTGCTCGCGTCGTGACCGTCGTACACCTCAAGGATTCCCAAACTCAGTCTACTTCGGCTGTAAAGTGCGATCAGTTCCTCATCGGAAACCGGCTCATGCAGGTTTGCCGCATACAGCTTTCCGAGGCGTCTCCTCAGGTCCTGCTCGGCGAGGGCCGCACTCCAGCGCGTCTGTCCGGCTGAATCGACGGAAAGCGCTGTTTTGGTCAGGTAAAGCAAACGCTTGGCGCTGCTGCGTAACGGAGTTTTTGCCCCCCAGCGCCATCCCGGCCCATACAGCTGAAGGTCAACACCCGCGTCCAGCAGGTGAAGTGCGATCCTCGCGCGTACGCCGTAATTGACGCCCACGAACGAAGCCGCTATGTCCTTCGGGGCCTCTATCGGCCGGAAGTACTTTGGATTCGATGCCATAGGCCACCACACGGGGTTCGCGCCCGCGGCGCGGAATTTAGGACCCGAATCTTTCTCCGCGTGCAGGTTGTAATCGTACAGGTGCGCGTAACGCTCCACAAGATCGAACTGATGCGCGTTGTTGCAGGAAAAATTGCAAATCGGCACCCCGGCGCGTTTTAGTTCTGAAATACCCTGCGGGTCCATCATGGCATCCAGCAGATACGCAAAGATGAGATCGAATGGCTGTTTGGCGTGCTCCCGGCGGAATGTATCCACAAGACGCTGCGTAAATTGTGCGGCCAGTTGCGGACTTCGCGCGATCATCGCGCGTCGGCCTTCTTCCGGCGAGAACAGGAAAACATCGTGCCCCATATCCACCAGAGGCTCGTAGAGATTTCTTCTCCACGTCTGATTGGCGGGTATGGCCAAGCTTGCGCTGGCCTCCAGAATCTGAAAAATTCGCATGATAAGCCTTATCGAACGGTCAACAAGTTTTCCATTCGCCGGGATTCGTGCCAGGCGAACGCCGTCCGGACAATTGGCTCCAGTTCCGTGTACTCCGGGCGCCAGCCGAGAATCTTAGTGGCCTTGGCCGCGTCAGCAACCAGTACCGCTGGATCGCCCGGACGGTTCTCGCGCTCAACTGCATTTACAGGTCGGCCACTCACCTCTCGGACGCATTCGATCACTTCGCGAACCGAGTGGCCCCGCCCGGTGCCGAGGTTGAATGCCGTACTTTCGCCACCGTCTGATAAGTACCGAAGCGCCAGCACGTGCGCCTGTGCCAGGTCTCCAACGTGTATGTAATCCCGGACTGCGGTTCCGTCCGGAGTCGCATACTGCGTGCCATAAATATCGATGGCCGCGCGTTGTCCGAGGGCGGTTTGAATGACCAGCGGGATCAAATGTGTTTCCGGCGTGTGATCTTCGCCCAGTTCGCCTTCGGGGTCGGCACCCGCCGCGTTGAAGTATCTCAGTGCCACCCAGCGCAGTCCGTGCGCCAGTCCATTCCAGTGCAGCGCCTTCTCCACGAAGAGTTTAGATTCCCCGTAAGGGTTCACCGGTTGTTGCGGATGAGACTCGGAGATGGGCAGAGACTCCGGCATGCCATACGTCGCACAAGTGGAAGAAAAAACGATATTTCTGACACCGCACTCTACCGATGCTTCAAGCAGATTCAGCGTGTTCACTACGTTGTTGCGGAAATATCGCTCCGGAACAACCATTGACTCCCCCACAAAAGCGTGAGCGGCAAAATGGAGAACCGAGTCAATGCGATGGTCTTTGATTACCTGGCGGATCAGGTCGGCGTCGGCCAGATCGCCGGTTACCAGCAGGCCGTGGCGTGCAGCCCACAGGTGGCCCATACTCAGATTGTCGAGAATGACTGGCTGGAATCCCTGTTTGGACAGAAGCTTTGTCGTGTGGCTTCCGATGTAGCCAGCGCCGCCGGTAACCAGTATTTTCTTCATGGTTTAGTCAGATCTTCGCTCGTTGAGCGGGCGACAAGCGCTACTTTCAGCTATCTGCCTGATCATCTCAGACGCTTTGGCGAAATCGAATCGCCACCAGCACGATTGCTGAATCACCTGTCTTAAATTCTCGTCGAAGCGATAGCGCACCAACCGGGCAGGGGAGCCGACGACAATTGCGAACGGGGGCACGTCTTTGGTGACCACGGAATTGGCTCCGATCACCGCCCCGTCGCCGACGGTGACACCTCTCAAAATGATGGCGTCAACCCCAATCCACACATCGTTGCCGATCTCACACGTCTTCCGGGTGAGTTCATCGTAGGCATTTACATAGAACAGGCTGCTGGTCGAGATCCGGTCAACATAATGCTCACCCTGGCCGATCGAAACATTATTTGCGATGGAACAATATCTGCCGATGGGCGTTCGCGTGATGTTGCAATTCCTTCCAACATAGGTGTAGCCGCCGATTTCGCTCTTCTTATCGATAAACGTCCCCGGCATCACCGTAATCGTTTTATCGTCGAGAACATGCGCCGGAATTCCTGCACCATACAGGCGCAGCGCCCCGGCTACTCTCCGTAAAAAGAAAAAATAGGAACTCAGAGGCTGCAGCCTTGTCGGGTTGTATACAGGCCGCGGAAAAACTCTACCGTCACGACGCGATCTCCGATTGATCGTTAACCAGTTTCAGGTCAGACAAAATATGGAATCTCAGAACGCCCGCGAAATGACTCGGTCTGAACTGTCGTGCCTGAGTGCTCTCCAGATACGTCCGGATACGTTCCTGATATCTGAGGAAATCGTCGGGGGAAAACTGCTTTAGAAAGTTATACAGCGCTTCATGGCTCGGAAACTTCCACCTGTCGATGTAGCAATCGGTCGGAATGTGTTCAGATGTATTTGGCGGTCCAAGGTAGACTGGCACGCAACCAGCTCGAAATGCGTCGAAGATCTTTTCCGTGATGTAACCCGGAACCGAATGCATGTTTTCGTAGCAAAATGCAAACCGGTAGTTTCTGGAAGTTCTGATTTTATCTGCGACCGGACCGCGATAGCAGACGTTCTTTTGATAAAACGGTCCGAGCAGGGCGTTGATCGGGCGAGACAAAAAACGCTCCATCCGCTGTGAGGCCGGGGGCCGAAGGCGGTCAGGCCATCCCACCCCGTATAAATCTAATTCCTCCGGGTGGTTTTGAAGAAACCACCGAATAGTCTCGAAACGGGCCGAATAGAGTTCCCCCGGACCATTGGAAGCCTTGAAGCCGATGATCATCGCCGCCAGTTGTCGGTCCCCGAAGCACGGCAGTTCGGGTTCAACTCCGAGATTATGCGCAAACCGTAACAGGAAATACCTGTTACGGTCGATGAGACTATCGTTCCATGTAAAGACCTTGCTGTAGCGCGCGTGCACGGCGCTGGCCCAGTTATCGGGATAGATAACCGGTGGTTCGGTCGTGATCAGATAGCGAATCACATCAGGGCGGAAAGCAGCCGTACTCTTTTGCGCGTTGAGATCGATCACCAGTTCCGCGCTTTCGATTGGATTGATGTCCTCGGTCGCCAGCGTGACACCCGCCCTCTGAAGGGATTCCTTCAGTTCGATGAAGCAGGTATTTGCCCGATCGCGCATATCCGGCGAAAAAATCCGGTTCTGCTGAAATACTTTGCTTCCGACTCTGAAAGTGGCAAGAGAGGACATCGGTTGGTCTAAACCACGGCCTCCTGTTCGAGTGGGTGAACCGGTGCGGCGGAACGTCTGTCGGAATCCGCGTCCTTAGGATGAAGAATCCAGCACAGGCTGGCGATGTACAGGGTTTCAATGCCCAGTACAGCAATTACGATGGGTACGCCTGGCGAGGGGAAGAACGTCCTGGTCACCCAATTTAGGCCCGCCACGGGGATCCCGAGAGCTGCGGCGCGACCGAATGCCAGAAACGGAAAACGGAGATGGTAGCGTTTGTTCGCTGCCCAGCCGATCGCAATCAAGTTGGCTGCGGCCCCGGAGATCAGACTGATGCCAAAGCCGACCAGCGGCGGAATCGGCGACAGCAATAGGATAAAACAGATTGTCACTGCTGCTCCGATGCAGTATGGGCCGATGAGATGAGCCGTTTCAAGGGCAGCATAGGAAAAACCAACGTACATTGACGACATCATTTGCAGGCACTTCGCGAGTGCGCCAAACGCTCCGAGCCAGGCAACCGCGTAGTAAGTATGTGAAACCAGTAATTTGGCGAAAAGCTGGGTTCCCGAACACGCGAGCACTGTGAAAAGTACCAGAGGCAGGATCGACGCGGAGGCAAATGCCTCAAATGCGTCTGGCCAGTGTTCCCGGTCGTTCAGCGCGACCGCCCGCGTCAGAAGAGGCAGGTACGTATCGTTGAGCACACGTTCCAGCAGTAGCATCGGTGACATTCCGATGGCGAAACCGGTCGCGAACAGACCCAGTGTGCGCTCATTCACCATGTGTACAAAAAAGTACCGATACCCGTCCGTCTGCGCCCAGGAAAGACAGGCCCCGATGAGCATCGGCGTTGAGTACAGGGCAATCGCCCACAAATCAAATCCAGGTTGTCCTGTTTCTGCCGCGGGCGCTGATCCGGAGTTCCCTGAGACAAGAGTTTTGCGGATCATGAAGATCGAGACAAGGCCCATTACAACCTGTGATCCCGTAATTCCAATCATCCAGGCTTCCGCCGTTGCAGACAAACGGAGGCAAAGAATACCTGCGAACGCAACTCCGGCCCAACTCGTCGCGACCGACAGAATGACATAGTGCAGCGGACGGTTCAGATAATTGAACAGCTGACTGCCGAAAGCGCTTACGCCCGTCCCCAGCACGGCGAAACCAATCAGTGGAGCAACCAGCAGCGGCATGGCGAGAAGCCCCGTGCGGATCAGTGCGAAGCATACGGCGACCGCCAGAGCCGATGACCAAAGCGAATAATACAATGGGTGCCTGAGCTGTCGAATGAGTGTACCTTCAACATGCCATTCAATCGACTTCCGCGTGACCCAGGAACTGACCGGCGCTACCAGAACAAGGCAGAAGAGGGAGATGGATGCAAGCAAGAGCGATAGCCGCCCTACCTGCTCCGGCTTCAGCAGTTCCGTATAAAGACGAACAGCAACGACCGAGCTGGCTGCATTCAATACCCGTCCGGACCCAATCACTACAATTCTTCGCACATTAACTCTTTGTTCGGCCTAATGGCAAATTCCCGTACTGATTTCCGCAACCGTCGCATGACCCAGCGTCTTGCCGTCCGTTTTCCAGCAGACGACCGTGTTCGGTGCTCCTGAGTTCGCCGTTACTTTTATCCTGATCACTCCGCCGACGCCGATTTCAACCGGGTAGTTGTCCCTTGTCGAAATCACGGCGGCATAAGGATCAGATCCCGACGCCAGAGTGCCTCCCGTCGATGACTCCTCTCCAATATTCACGTCATGGTTGTTTCGAAAGATCGAAATCGCTGCATCGGTACTGACCAGCCCGGCGGGCCTGATGGTAGCCTGCCCGTCGATGTACGTTGTCCCGATTGACTCGAGGCCCGATAACAAAAAATTTCTAATGTACGAAGCTCCGTTGTTGTAAAGCATGTGCAGCGCGCCGTCGGTCGCGTTCCAGTATATTGCCGCGTCTCGGCTCGGAACATGACCATTCTGTGGCGGCCGCATCACTGCTGGGAAAAGTATTGGAGAAAATTGCAGCGTTGTCAGGTTGGAGGCAAGAGTGTTGGCGTAACCGCCGACGTACGTCACGATCTTCGATTCGTCGTAGCCCAGATTCTTGATGTTGTAGGAATTCGGACCGAGGTGAATATCCCGATTCAGGTTAGCTTGCCCGGTGGTGTCCACCGCAATCGCGTATACTTCTGTTTCGAAAGAGTTGCCCGCTATCTCGACTCCCTGCGATGGCCCCACGCGGATACCATAATCTGCGCCGCTGTTAAAAAGATTTCCCGCTATGTCAGCGCCATAAACAGGTGCTGCGCCCGGATTGGAACCCAACGCGATGTACTGGGACATTGGTTTGCAGGAGTTCGGATTCTCGAAATAGTTCCCGTGGATCGTCACACCATAGAAGTTAAATACCGTAATCTGGGACCCGCACTCAAAGGTCCCGCCAAGTACGGTCAGAACCTGGGAGTTGTGCGCGAAGATGGCCGACCCGGGCGAGGCGAGGTAAAAACTGGCGTTAGTCAGAATTGTGGAATTCGATTGCGGCCCCAGCAGAAACCCCTGCAACGCCCCGTGAACGCGCGTATCTTTGTAGCTCGTAAAGTATGAATTCACGCTTATGGTGGCGTTCGAGAACAGGCCGTTCCACATGTCGCCATCGAAGCTGGTATTTGTAGCGTTCGAAAGTTCCACGGCGGTTACCGTGTTACGTCCATTGGCGTTGAATGCTAAGTTGTTGAACTTTACGCCGCCAATATCCGACACCCTGATCATTGTGATTCCGTCGCCCCCGGCGAGCAACTGAGCCGTCGGGTAGGACGGAGCGCCCGACGTGAGTGCCAGGCGTTTGGAGATCGTAAACCCTGTCGCAATCAGACAGCCTTTCGAACCGGAAGAAGATACCAATATGGTGTCGCCGCTATTTGCGGCCGCAATTGCTGCCTGAAATGCTGGTCCGTCATCTGTCAGTCCATCGCACTTCGCGCCGAAGGATTGCGGGAAAATAACGCCGGCGTTCTGTACGGTCTCAATTGCCGGGTCTGCCATCAGCGCCCTGAGAACCAGTGCCTGGTTGCAAACATAGTCCTGCGTTCGGATCGTAACAGCGTTCGGATCTTTCAGGACGAACTTGAAGCATGTCGACCCCATCCATATTCCGGCGGTCGCCGTGCCATTTACCGGGTTGCCAGTGGAATTCGTGAGCACGGGATTAGTATTGGGCGTCGCCAGCGCCGAGTCGCTATAGGTCGAGAGTGGGATGTCTGTGCCAGCGGCAAAAGTGTATATTGAGCATCCCCCACAGGGTGTGTCTCGCCCCGCGCGCGTGTCGATGACCTGATAAGGCGCGGTATTTGCGAGGTTCTGGCAGAAGATTGTCGCCGAGAAGGCGAAAGGCGAAAAGACGCGGCACAGTAGTCTAAATGTCATGGCGTTTTGTGTGGCAGACGCCCAATCCGTTTCGCGACAAAATCTATAAACTCTGCGCTCCATACCACTGTACGGTCCGGCGCAATCCTTCCACCAACGGAACCCGGCTCTCGAATCCGATTTCCTTCATCGCCTTCGAAGTGTCGCACTGGCGCCGCGGCTGGCCCGTCAGGCCCGCCGGCTGAAACGTCGGTACAACTTCGATGTTCCGCAAGTCCGAAACCAGTCGTCCAATCACGCGGGCTACTTCGCCGATCGTTGTTTCCTCCCGGGATCCCAGATTGACCGCCTGCGCGACGGGATACCGTGCGGCCACTTCGAGCAGGCCGCGCGCAAAATCGTCCACGTAAAGGAACGAACGCGAGTGGGAACCATCGCCCCAAACCTGAAAAATTCCGTTCGGGGTTTCCATCGCCTTGCGGATCAGTGCCGGAATGACATGCGACGTCCCCGGATCGAAATTGTCGCGCGGCCCAAAGGCATTGTACGGCCTGCCTATCGCGACTGACAGCCCAAATTCTTTGGCGTACTGGATGCCGAGGTACTCCTGCATCCGCTTGGACCACCCATAACCCGAATTGGTCGGCTCGGGCTCGCCTTCAAAACCATCTTCCTCTGGAGTCGGGAGCCGGCAAAAACGCGGATAGACGCACGCCGAGCTGGTTACCAGGAACCGCTCGACCTGTTGCTCCTGAGCGGCACGAATCACGTTCAGGAATAGCCGCGTATTTGCATCGTAAATCGTTGCCGGATGTGACGCGTTGTACTCGAGACCGGCCACGCTGGCGGCAAGATTGAGCACGACGGATGCGCCGCGCAGACCCTGCCGCGTCTGATCGAGAGATTCCAGATCGCACGCCCGGAACTCCACCGGCCCTGCAACATCTCCCAAAAAACCCGGTTTTCCGCTGCGGTTAAGCACCACCACGCGGGACCCAAGTGTAAGCAACTGCTCCACCAAATGGCTGCCGATGAAGCCCGATCCGCCCGTTACGGCCACAGTCCTGCCGCCGAAGAAGTTCTGCGTCTCCGGGTGGAAATCGCTCGCCGTATTCAGCGTCCTGTACCCGCTCAAATCGCGTACCTCGCCGGTGCCCCTTCGCTGGCGAGATCGGCCTTCAGCATCATCCGGACCAGTTGTTCAAAACTGGTCCGGGGCCGCCAACCCAGAACACTCCGCGCCTTGGTCGCGTCCCCGATCAGCAGGTCGACCTCGGTCGGGCGCAGATACCGTTCGTCCAGTTCTACAAACTCCCGCCAGTTCAATCCCACCAGCCCACAGCACTCCTCCAGGAATTCACGTACGGTATGGGTCACACCGGTCGCCACCACATAATCGCCTGGTTGGTCCTGTTGCAGCATCAGCCACATGGCTTCCACGTAATCGGCTGCGTATCCCCAGTCCCGTTTGGCGTCGAGATTACCCAGGTACAGTTTTTGTTCCTTACCCGCGAGTATGCGGGCAATTCCCCGCGTAATCTTGCGCGTGACGAACGTTTCGCCCCGGCGCGGGCTCTCGTGGTTAAACAAAATACCGCTCGATGCATGCAGGCCGTAGGCCTCGCGATAGTTCACCAACTGATAATGCGCGTAGAGTTTGGCACAGGCATACGGACTACGTGGATAAAACGGCGTTTTTTCTGATTGCGGCACTTCCTGCACCAGCCCGTACATTTCAGAGCTGGAGGCCTGGTAAAAATGTGGGCTCTTGGCACCGCCCGAGACAGTCCGTATGGCTTCCAGAAGCCTCAGCGTACCCAACGCGACGATATCCACTGTATAAATCGGTTCATCGAAGGACACGCGCACATGGCTCTGTGCCGCGAGGTTATAAACCTCATCGGGCTCGATCTTCCCGATCAGTTGCTCCATACGACTGCCATCCGCCACGTCACCGTGGTGAAGAATCAGGCGGTTATCCGTTTCATGAATGTCATTGAACAGGTGAGCGATCCGACCGGTATTGAACGATGAGGAACGCCGGATGATCCCATGTACCTCGTATCCTTTTTGCAGAAGCAACTCTGCCAGATACGATCCATCCTGTCCGGTGATTCCGGTAATCAGGGCTTTTTTCATATTGTTTCCGCCAGACTGAGCACAACCTTGGCCACGTGATTTACTTCCTCGTCCGTCATGAATGGGTGCGATCCCCAGAGTAGTCCCCGGTCCATAATAGTGTCGGCTCCCGTCAGTTGTCCGGATACCCGGTTTGGAACGTGGGCCAAGGCGGGTTGACGCGCCATGTTGCCGCAAATGATTGGCCTGGTTTCTACGCCGCAGGCGTTCAGTCGCTTTCTCAGCGCGTCCCGAAACTCCCTGTCCCGGCAAATCACGGGGAATCCGAACCATGCCGCGTCCGCGCCCGGAACCGGACACATCGGTTGCACCATTCCGTCCGCAATCATCGGTTCCAGTTGCCTGTTCCAGTCGGCCGCAATGGACCTCCTGCGTTCGTTGAAGCGATCCAGTTTGGTGAGTTGAATCAGGCCGAACGCGGCGTTGATCTCGGTTGGCCGGACATTGAAGCCAGTATTGATGAACAGAAAGCTCGGGTCGATGTCCGGATATTTTGCTTCCTCTTCCGCGCGCCGCTTCAAATGGCGAGTCCAGCCATGCGCACGCAGACATCGCAATAACTCGGCCATTTCAGGATCGCGCGTGGACACCATGCCGCCTTCAATCGTGGTGATATGGTGGGAGAAAAAGAAACTGAAAGTCGATATGTCGCCGAAGGTTCCAACCGGCTGGCCGTAATACCTCGAACCCAGAGCTTCGCATGTGTCTTCGACGACCCAGAGTTCATGCTCCGCTGCAAAGGCGAGTACCTCCTTCATATTTACCGTGTTACCGAGTACGTGCACCGGGCACACTGCGAAGGTCTTGTCGGTGACAGCGGCGCGCATCGCGTCCATGTCCATCTGCAGCGTCGTCGGGTCGCTGTCTACGAGTACCGGAACAGCTCCGCTCTGAATGATCGGCCAGATAGTAGTCGACCAGGTCACTGCGGGCACAATTACCTCCGATCCCGGGGTGAACCGGCGCTTGCGGGGTCGTTGTGGCGCAGCATGGTTTGCCAAAGCGAAGAAGGCGAGCAGGTTGGCAGACGAGCCTGAGTTCACGAAGATGGCTTCTCCTCCACCGAGATATGCGGCAAAGGCCATTTCAAACTCCGCGCATCGAGCGCCCATGGTGACAAAGCCGCTCCTCAACACCTTGATGGCGCTTTCAATCTCTTCGTCGCCAAAAGTGCTGACATTCAGGGGTACGTGCATTTCAGTAATCATTTCTATTAACCGTCGATTCGCGGCGCCTCTTTTCCCATCTCCCGTTTTCAGTCTGCGGCCAGCCTCCCGGCCCTGAAGGGCGCTCATCGGGTGACTCGTGTTGCGCTATCCGCCATATCGCATCGACATCGCCGCCCGGAGCGTCCCAGTCCATGCGGGCATCCGGGTTACCGAGACCGAGCTTTTTCTGGAGACCCATGCTGATTTTCCCGACAGCACGGGTGTTCCTTCTGATGACCAACATTTCCCCGCGAAGTGGAGACTCGTGGTCGAAGAGCAGGCCGTTCGCTATAAATTGAGAGAATAAGGCCTCGGGATGATCCACTACCAGTGCGCTGCCACTCTGGATGCCGCGTACGGTCTGCGCGGGTAAACGCCGTTGTCTTACTCCGCCACGGAGATGAGACAACAGTGATTTTCCATCAATGTTTCCGTACCGGCTGTGAAAGGTGAAGTCCGGCTACCGGGGATTCGGGGTCGTTAATCAAGTTTTACAGCATGGCAAGGATTGCTGTCAGGCGTATGGCCCCGCGCCTGCCTTTGCCGGAACCCCGCACGCCGCATCTATCACGATCGGCGCGGCGCGCTGCAAGAGTCGGGACGTGGTGAACTCTCACGGCTCGGCAGCGTAGCCTGTTTCCAAAACCCTGTGGATGGCTTGGATTTCGCAAGCTTCGACTGAAACAGGTCTTCCGCCGAAGTTGGCCGGCACTTGGAGCGGTACGTCGGCAGGAACTCGGTAAAGCCCTTAAATTGAAGTATGGATGAAACGGTTTTTTATAGTAGACATGCAGACGCAGTGTCTACAAAAGTTGCAGGCTCCGTGGTTTAATGAAGTATCGGTATTGGTCTTGAAGGCTGCTTAGGCACGCTACCGCAGATCCAACTACATTGAAGGATCATGTATCTTGACACAACACGGACGCTACGTATTCCCCTTGAGGAGGACAACATCTTGCCCAACTCTCTCTCAGTATACCTCGTTGTCTCGTACCTCGGCTGGAAATTGCCGAGGAGTTTTCGAGCTGGAATGGTTGCGTGGTAACGGGGATAAAATTGCCAGGGCCTGGTTCGAAACGATTCAGCCGGCAACTGCGGCTGGGGCCGCAAGCAGCCGGTCTACAACATATTCAAGTTGTCCGGTGGTCAGGCTGCTCGAACTTGGCAGGCAGATTCCCCGCCCGAACAAATCGGCCGCAACGGTGCCACCATAGCACTGGCAGCCCTCAAACAGTACCTGCAGGTGCATGGGTTTCCAAACCGGGCTAGTTTGGATATCGTCGGCATTAAGAGAGGCAATCAGCTGATCCCGGCCACATCCAAAGTCCTTTTCATCAATCAGAAAGCAACTCAGCCACCGGTTCCCCCTGCCATATCCGGCTTCCGGCATGGCCTCAATGCCCGGAGTCCGTCCGAAAGCCTTTAGGTAACGCTCGAAAATCCTCCGCCGCTGCTCCACCCGCAAATCCAGCACCTCCAACTGCCCCCGGCCCACCCCCGCGAGAATATTACTCATCCGGTAGTTGTAACCCATCTCCGAGTGCTCATAAGCCACACCCGCATCCCGCGCCTGCGTCGCCCAGAAGCGGGCGTTTTCTACTTTCTCTGGATCACGTGACACCAGCATTCCGCCGCCCGACGTGGTAATGATCTTATTCCCGTTGAACGAGAACACTCCGACCTCGCCAAACGACCCTGCCGGCCTGCCCTTGTAGGTAGCTCCTAAAGCCTCGGCCGCATCTTCCAGGACTGGCACGCCATACTCTCCCGCTGCCGCCAGGATCGGATCCATGTCCGCGCTCTGCCCGTAAAGATCCACCACGATAATGGCTTTCGGCAACTTGCCCGTCGCCGCCTTATCCCGCAACGCCAACGCCAGTAACTCCGGGTCCATGTTCCACGTGGCCCGGTCGCTGTCGATGAACACCGGTTCAGCGCCCAAATACCGCACCGGGTTCGCGGTTGCGGCGAACGTCAGCGTAGAGCAAAATACCTCATCTCCCGGCCCCACTCCCAACAAACGCAAGCCAAGGTGGATCGCCGCTGTCCCGCTCGACAAACATACAGAAGGCAGCCCGATCCTCCGGCTAAACTCTTCCTCGAACGCCGCCAGATGCGGGCCGGCCGTGGAAATCCAGTTGCTCGCAAATGCCTCCTCAACGTAGGCCCGTTCGCCGCCACCCATGTGAGGAACGGACAACAGGATGCGGTTCATCAGAGTGTTGGCACAGCTACCGCTCTTCCGGTCACACGAAATTGACCGGGCGTCGTTTACGTCCGGAAACTTCAAAACCCGATAGTATCACGTGGAAGATTGCGATCTTCCACCATACAAATTCGCCTCCACCCCCGCATAAATCGTACGATAAGTTACAAAATGTACCTCCGGAATCCGCAGCGTCCCTTCCACCGGGACCGCCAGTAGAATATCGCAGCACGCCGCCAGCTTTTCTCTGTCCGCACCAGTCAGGCCAATCGTCTTTAATCCGACCCGTCGGGCGCTCTCGCATCCCAATACAACATTATTCGAATTTCCGCTGGTGACTGTCGCCCAGGCCGGTCGATGGTGAAGGGCCGTACCAGTTCACCGCAAATGCGTTGAGTATCGGCCTCCAACAAATTCGCCGACGTCTCTTCAAAAACCCGCCGAATCACCTATTCACGCCTGCTGCCACCTCATCACCCTACGTTCCTTCCTCCTTTCGTTAACCGCTGCGACAGCCGGGAATACCACAGGCCAGTCGAAGCCCGGTCCAATCACTGAAACTGCAAACCGTGCAACAGAGAGCTTCCATGGTTCGGTTCGTTCGAAAAATAAACAACAGACGCCATAGGGTTTTGGGATCGCCGTCACCTGCCACGCGCCGCTTGAGTCTTCCTCAAATCTGATGTACACCCGCTGCGGTGCCAGCTACCGCAGCGTCCCCAAAAACTGCTGCGATTCCGCATCGCCCACTTCCCGCCCGGCGGTAACTCGCGGATAGTTCGCCGCGCGATCCTTCGGGTCATTCATGTCTTCCATCAATCCGTTCAGTCCCCCGGTGACGGTCGATTCATAGCGTTCATCCGATTGCTTCCGCTCAGTTGCGGCCGGCACCGCAGGCAGCGTGCGCAGCACCTGCGCGCGACCCATCACTTCCTTCACGTCGCGCGTTCCCTCGAAGTCCATTGCCGCGCCGCCCCACTCTATCCGAACTCCTCGAAGTTACGATAGGCCCGGTACGACTCCGAGAAATTCGGACTCTGATCCTGCAAACTGAGTCAGAATGCTGCGACAAAGCTCGCGCATTTAGACTTTGTTAATCCGGATGAGGACATGACGGTCTATTGCGCGGCAGCACTCCGGACAGATGGTGCATGTCAGTCCAATACCTATCACTATTTTAGTGGGGATTGTCAACCAGCATTTCGACCAACCCGGTTGATGACGCGCCCGACAGCGATGCCCAGGCAAGTGGAAACCAGCAGCACACCCCCATGCCAGACCATCAAATGGGCGGCATCCTGCCGATCGCAAGTGAGCTGAAGAACAGACACGCCGAGCAAACCGGCAATGGTGCCCAGAGTCCCTCCCAACATTCCGCTTGCCATTGCGTAGCCACGTCGTACCAGCAACCAAAACAGAAGCGCCGCGGGAAATGCCATCAGGATTCCTGTCTTGAGACACTTCCATCCCCGCAGGAGGAAAGCTTCCGGGGCATGCCACGGAAACAGAATCGCGATTCCGGCCAGGAACCCGGCGCTGAGCGTCACTACCGCAACTCGCGCTGGCACCCGGTGCAGACTGCCGGGCGTCATCTGCCACGCGAGGGACCACGAAAGCAGCGCAGCGCCGCAAAAGAGCACCGATCCAATGCCCAGGAGCTGTAATGCACTCATTTCCCGGAGACCAGCAGTACCCATCAAGGCGATCGCCGGGGAGGCAAACAGGAGGAACACGACCAGAAATTGCGCAGCCAGAACGCGGGGGGCCGCCTGCGGAGCAACGGGCGTGAGCGAACTCTTCAGTTGTTGCTGAACGCGACGGTAGACTTCGGGCGAGGATTCTGCTGAAGGTGTCGGTTCGAACAGCCAGGCATAAAGTTGGCGGCATCGGGCGCAGTTTCGAATATGCTCCCGCGCCTGCGTCGAGAGTGGCGACGTTTCTCCACTTTGCGCCCGGGCAATTAGTGCCAGATCCAGTTCGGTGTCAATCAATCTGCAGTCCGTACCGATTTCCGCAGACATACTCATGAGCTTTCCCTTTCCAATACTAACCGCAATTTTTCATATGCCCGGTGCGCCTTCTGCTTGATGGCCCCCACTGTAGAGGAAGTTGCACGCGCTACTTCCTCCAGGCTCATACCGGAGACTTTCAACATGAGGATGACCTCTCTCTGGCTGTCAGGCAGGCTCTCCATCAGGCGATCGAACTTCTCCGATTCACTTCCCGGCTCGTGCTGAAGGCGGATGGGTGGCTCGGGAAGTTCCGCGACCAACAATTCCCGGGATTCGCGGCGACGTCTGCGCCGGTAGCCATCCACTTTTGTGTGGCGTCCTATGCCAAACAGCCAGGGTAGCACCGGTTCGGTGGGTCTGTAGGTATGTCGCGCACGGTGGATCCTGATCCAACATTCCTGGAACAGATCCTCGGCATCGCTCTTTGAATTGCAGGATCCGCTGAAAAAGCGCATCAGCATCCCGGACAAACGTCGCATCAGTTCTTCGACTGCGATCGGATCGCCCTGCTGGTACCGAACCATCAGACCTGGCAGTTCATTTTCCCAGGCCGCTCTGTCGGATTGCGGGACTATGCTGCCGGCTTCCTGTGTCATCTCGGCCCGGCGACCGTCATGGCAACGAAACAGAGCGGTTGAGCCAAACAATGTTGTCCCAGCTCAGCATCTTCTCGGTTCCATCGAACAATTTTCCGTAGCTTCCTCCCCCGGCCTTAAAAGAAAACTCTTTGACGCGGTCTGGTGGGTTCGTAGTCGTATTGCGCAGAATATCGAGGACCTGCTCCTGATGGGAAATCTGATAAAATGCGGGCGTCTTTGCCGAGTAAAACTTCGTATCCGACGGGTTTCCCCTGTTGGCCGCACCCCGCTCAAACCGAATTCGCATTTCGATATGCTCGCCCGACGCCGCGGCGAAAGTCCATTCCTGCGAATCGATAGCCGGACCGTTTGACCCGATAGCGGTCGACCTCTGCACCGAGTGGGCCGTAGCCAGGAGATAGTTGCCAAACGGGCCCGGTGCGTCGCCGGGGTCAGCAGTCAGGCCACCCACTATCAGCTGTACGTTGTTCCCGGCTGGATCCTTGACCGGTGCCGCGAGGTAGACGAGTTGGTTTGCGCCCTTGCCCAGGGGTTTTCCGTCGGGACCGTTGATGGTCAGGCGGTCGACGAATATCACTCGCAGGTTGGCGTCCTTAGCGGGCCCCTGTGCGGCGACGTTGGGCTTCCAGCCCGGCGGCAGGAGAGCAGACAGGGCCGCATCCGGAACGTGCACATCGAGCTGGAAGCGCGCCTCCGCACTGTATTCCTGGAGGGTCTGCGCCAGTATCGGGGCGCTGGCGATCGCGCCGATGGCGATTAGCGCGAAACCAGACCAGAATCGGCTTACGGTGTTGTGGGTCATCATTTTGGAATGGTAACTCCGACGGCGAGCCCTGACTTCTCTGCGGGTGAGCGGGAGGGGAGTGACGCACGACTGGAAGTTTCTGACCGTGTTCGCTCAGTCAGATAGGCAGCGGTGACTCCACCGTGAGAGGTGGTGGATACAACGGCTCCCCGCCGCAGTATGATGACCTGCGGTGAAGCGTGTTTCACCCCGGTCCACTCAGTAATTTGTCGTGAAAGCGCACGGTCGTCAAGAACGGATACGGTATGAACAGGAATGGTGGGATTCTGCTCCATGAAGGTGTGCACCCGAGCGTCAGCCGCCCAGCTAACGGGGCAGGCTGTGCTGTGCTTGAACAGGATGGCAAGATCCTGTTCCGCCAGCCGTTCCAGGTCAATTCCGGGCTCCCGCCGTTCGGGTTTCTTTGGCCGCTCTGACCACCAGCCTTCCATAATGTCCGTGAGCGTTTTCATAATAGTTACTTTCGCAGCAACTGTGAAATCTCGTCGGCATACTCGCTCTTGCTGACCAGCCCCACATGGATGGCGGCAATTTTCCCGTCGCGATCAATCAACAGTGTTTGTGGAAGCGAGTCGATACCGCCGTATCTGGCAGCCAGTGCGTTGTTGCCGAGCATAATCCGGTAGGTGACATGTTTTTGCTCGAGGTACGGCCTTACGGAGGTCCACCCATCGTCATCCATGGAGACTCCCAACACCGCAAATCCGGTCTCCCTGTACTGGTTCGAAAACTCTACAAACCATGGGATCTCGGCTTTGCAGGGCCCGCACCAGGTCGCCCAGAAGTTGAGCAATACCACTCTACCCTTGTAATCGGACAGCCGTACATCGCCGCCGTGCGAATCCTTCAGCCTGAATTCCGGGGCCGGCTTTCGGTCTTTTGGGCTTGTCAGCCCCGATGCCTCACTGGAAGAAATCGGGTTACCGATCAGCAGCGCGGCTACGAGCGCGAGGCTGAACAATGACAGAATCCGAACCGTTCTCAAAAACATAAAATTTCTCTGGCTTTGAGTGCCGGTCGCCTCATCGAGGCGATCCACCAGTCGACCGACAGCTTCCCGGCGCCAAATATCAGGACAATCAGAGACGCGCCCAGAAACGTATAGGGAGTCGCCGCATAAAACTTGTCGGGATCGCTGATGAAGGAGAAGAGCGCTTCGCGATCGGCGGTAATGTAGGCGACCAGCATGTTGATCGAAAGGAGAAGGCCGATCGGCCTGGCGGCCAGACCCAGCACCAGCAGAATGCCGCCGGTGAGCTCCAGTCCGGCGATGAAATGAGCATTCAGCCCCGGAGCTGGTATCCCCAGTTGGGTAAAAAACCCGGTGACTTTGTCGATGTTATTCACCTTTCCCCAGCCGGTTTGTATGAATTGCCAGCCCCAGTAGAGCCTTACCACAGCGAGAAAGGGCGATTGCAGGCTGCTTGCTCCTTTGTTGAGCAGGCCAAGGCAGTTTTCGATCATTGTTTTCATAACAGTTTGTGTGCTCCTGCTTTTCTGCGGGACCGGACGGATAGCCATCCAAACTCAGTCCACATGGCAAACCAATCCCTCAACAACGGCGGAACATCTTCGGCCGCAACGGTACTATCCTTGAATGCCTCGCGGATCGCCGCGGCGATGGCCTTGCCCCGGCGAAGCGCCCCGAGAAGACGGAATTCTTCGCGGCCAAGGCGCCGGTAGTAGACATTCATATCCAGCCGGTGAACGGCCAGAAAAATTGGCTCGGCCGTCAGCTTAGGGGCGGTGCGCGGTGCCCGATGTCTCTTCTGGCGAGCGAAGTTGCTGGCCGCTCCGGCGCTCACGTGTTCGTCGCCGGCGTTTACTTTGATACGCAATTCGTCTACCGGGTAATGCAAATCGAGAAGGCTGATGTGGGGCTGCACGCCGAACCGCAGAGCCGGTGTCAAATCGGCCAGGTCTTCAGGACCAGGCACCTTTTCCTGCAAGCCGTCGAACGCGACAATGTGCGCCCATTCCAGCTGCGCCATGTCGAGAGCCATCCTGTGACTGGCACCAGCGAATTCCGGATGCTCTCGTAGCCACGCTTCCAGTCTTGACCCGAGGTCGCGCAGTGTGAACGAATGCGACGGGCACTCCCTGAGATATTGAATCGCCATCAGGTCGAAGGTCTTCGCTCCCAGCACTGCCCGCAACCCGGGAAAATCATCAGTGAACGAATCGACGACCCGGAACCAGTAACTTCGGCTGTAAATTTCCAGGCGTTCCAGTGACGACAGCCGATCACTGGGTTTGATGAAGCTGGCAGCCTCCCTCGACATCAGCGCCCCGGTACCGGTCCTCTTCGCGAGGCCCCCGGTTGGCGTTAAGGGCACCATGAGCGCAGTTGCCATGCGCCGCTGCAGTTCAAGTAGTTTCATGCGGACATCGCGAGTTGCGGCAGGTACCGCGCTGCTTTCTGCGCCTCGGCGTGCAATTCCTCAAAAGACGGAATCCGGTCATCCCATTCCAGCAAGGTTGGTGTGGGGCCGGCGCGCTCAATGGCACGCTCATACAGCTTCCAGACCGGATCGATCACGGGATGGTCGTGGGTGTCGAGGATGTATTTTTCGAACTTCGAGTGCCCCGCGATATGTATCTGAGCCACGCGTTCCGGCGGGACCGCATTGATGTATTCATAGGGGTTGAAGCCATGATTGCGGGATGAAACGTAGATGTTATTGACATCAAGCAGAATTCCGCAGTCGGCGCGCTCAACAACTTCGTTCAAAAACTCCCATTCCGTCATCTCGGAATCGTGGAACTCGGCGTAACTGCTCACGTTTTCGACCGCGATCGGCACTTCAAGGAAGTCCTGTGCCTGGCGGATCTTGCGTGCCGTCACGCGGGCGGCTTCGAAGGTATAGGGCATGGGGAGCAGATCATGTGTGTACCGGCCATCGACGCTCCCCCAGCAAAGGTGGTCAGTCAGCCACGGCGTCTTCGTGCGACGAACCAGGGCTTTCAAACGCCTGAGGTGTTCGCGGTTCAGCGGTTCCGCCGAACCCGGATAGAGGGAGACCCCATGTTGCACGACGCGGTATTGTTCGAGAATTCTGTCGAGCACGTGCAACGGACGGCCACCATCCACCATGTAGTTTTCAGAGATAATCTCAAACCAGCCGACAACCGGCTTTCGCTCGAGGATGTGGCTGATGTGGGGAATTCGAAGACCCACACCAATCCCATATTCCGAAAATTTGTTGAAGGGGTTCATAGCTCTGTGTGAACGCAGGATAAAGAAAGGGGGCACGCCCGGAGACGCACCCCCCACCCCGTGGAACTACATCTTGGGCTTGGAGCCGTCAGTGGCGCAGGCGCCCTGGCCCTTGCATTCGTTCTTGCCCCACTGCTTCTTCTCTCCTCCGCCGTTGCCCTTGCAGGAGTTCAGCCCCTTGCAGGCGTGCTTTTCGACGTCCTTTTTGGCGGCATCGACCATTGTGCCGGCCAGGTAAGTAGAGCCGGTGGAGTGCGTCGGCTGTGCTGCGAGCGCCGCCGTACCTCCCACCAGACCCGCAAATGCGGCCGCGAGGGCCAGAGAGCTGTTCGAAAGTTTCATTGCTGTTTATCTCCTTAATCTATCGTTTTGATCTTGCGAGGCCTGCCGAATTCCGGTCCAGGGCGAATCGCGTCGGTCGATAGGCTTACCAGGAGAAGAACCTCTCAGCTTGCCAGTCTCCCTTACACTCGCTCCTTCGAGAGTTGGCACCGAAGAGTTACGGGGAAAATCGAAAGTCCCGCGAAAACATCACCAGGCCGCGCGACCGTAACTAACGCGGTCTGGTGAGCGAATAATTCTGGGTGATCAAACCGCTGTCGGGAACATCTTCGTTGAACAACTACACAAACGGCGGGATGTCGCGCCGGGGATTGATCCGTGTAATCGCCTCCATTGCAGCGACCCTTGATTCAGCCGCGGTGGCCAAACCTGCTACCGTGATCCTGAATATTGACGGCGCGACGCTCGAACTATTCCTGATGAACGACGATTTCGATCTGCCACAAAAAGCCATCATTGAATGGGTCAGACAATGTGCACGCGCGGTTAGCGCCTATATCGGGAGGTTCCCTGTCTCTCGGGCGCGGGTGGAAATCCTCTCGTCGGAACGCGCGGCGGTGGGTGGAGGCAAGAGCTGGGGTGATGGCCCGGCAACTTGCCGCGTGTCTATCGGCAGGCATGCGACTGCCGACACTCTGAATGCGGATTGGGTAATGATTCACGAGATGATGCATTTCGCCTTTCCATCTGTACCGGATCAAAGCAGTTGGGCCGAAGAGGGGCTTTCGACATACGCGGAACCTCTGGCGCGTGCCAGAATCGGCCTCGTGACGCCGGAGCAGGTGTGGAATGAGATGCTCCGCGACATGCCGAAAGGGCTTCCTGAACCGGGTGATGAAGGGCTGGATTCGACCCATACGTGGGGCAGGACGTACTGGGGCGGCGCGATATTCTATTTGCTGGCTGATATCGGAATACGGCAGGCGACGGAAAATCGCGCCGGACTGGGTGACGCGGTGCGGGGGATCAATGCGGCTGGCGGGAACATCACGGTCGAATGGTCCCTGAGCCGGGCTTTCGCAGCGGGTGATGCCGCAACCCGGACTACCGTTCTGGGCGATCTTTATCAGAAGATGGCTACCTCACCTGCCCCGGTGAATCTGTCCACGTTGTGGAAAGATCTCGGGGTCAGCCGATCCGGCTACACGATTGCGTTCAATGAGCGCGCGCCGCTCGCGGCCATCCGGGCTGGAATTCTTTGAGCCAGCGCTACCGTAGCAAAACACTGAAGTTGCGGAAACTACTTCTGCAGCCGCCGGCGCCAGTCCGCGACAGCGCGGCCGATCGCCTCCGGTTGATCTTCCTGCACGTAGTGACGGGCCGCCCCAATGAAAGTAGACTGCAGGTTCTTAACCCGTGTCACCAACTCGTTCGCTACCCGCTCCGGCATGAGTCCACCGGGGCGCGCCCAAAGATGCAGCATGGGCATCTTCGTGGTTCGCATCCACTCACCGATCTGATTAATTGCCTGGACGTTGCGCGCTGGTTCTCCACCCATGGGTAACTCGCGAGGCCAGACCAGCGTCGGTTTGCGTGAGGCAGGGGTCGGGTACGGCGCACGATAGTAGTCCATCTCCTCTTTCGACAAAGTCCGAATGACGCCGCCGGGCAGGTTCCGCTCGACGAAGACATTTTCTTCGAGCACCAGCTTTTCACCCACGCCGGCTGTGCGGAACCGGCCGAACGTACTGTCGGGCGCCGGCGGGTTGGCGGCGGGAAACGCGGGTGGGACCAGTGCTTCCATAAACGCGATGCCACGGACATTGCTTTCGTGATGCATCGCATAGTCGAATCCCAGCACCGATCCCCAATCGTGCACCACCAGGGTCACATCCCGCAGGTCCAGCCTGGCGATGAAGGCTTCGATATAGCGCTTGTGATCCTGGTAGGTGTAGGCGATGTCGGGTTTGTCGGACTTTCCCATTCCGATCAGATCCACTGCGATCGCACGGTAGTGATCCTGGACATAGGGGATCACATTTCGCCAAAGATACGACGAGGTGGGGTTGCCGTGAAGGAACAGGATCGGTTCGCCCTTTCCCACGTCGATGTAATGCATCCGGGAACCGAGCACATCGACGTATTTCGATTCGTAAGGAAACGCCGCCGAAATCTGTTGTGGCGAAACCGGAGGCACCGCTGGCGCCTGAGCAAAGCCCGGCAGTGCCGGGAGAAGCAATAGTAGAAATAGCTTTCCGTTCATGAAAGACTCCGTGTTCTGCGCCTTCGGTAAAGGGCTCTTACTTCGGCGGTTGCGGGCGGTTTGGGCGTTCGAAAACCAGGGGGCGGAGGCCCAGATTCCAGGTTAATGGCACGGAGGCCGGGTTGAAGCACTGCTTGTTATCGCAGGCCTGATATTCAAACATCCCGCTAATCGTTACCGACTCTTTTCCGCGCAAAGCAGCCTGAGCCTGCGGCGTTCCTTCAAGAACAATTTCCTGAATCAAGGTGACCGCCTTCTGGAAGACCGGCACGCGCTCGCGCAGTGGCTTGAAGAAATAAATCTCAGACGACGGGAACTCCGCAGGGAGCACGCGCAGGTTGGCTTGCGGCTCGATCTTGAGTGTGATCGGGCGGTATCCTGTTGCTCCTGGCGCGTAGACGTGGATTCCCGGATGCGGCTTGACCTCAATGACGAGGGCGATGCGATTTCCCGGTGCGATGTTGGCGTCACTCGGATATGTAGTGAGATCGAGGTGTGCGCTGGAGAATTTAGTTGCTGCAACCGGTGCCGCCGTACTTCCGAGCCTCACCATCAAGCTCGATACCGTGTTGCGCTCGATGTAGAAGTCTTCAAAGAAACGCGACGTGACCTTTGCCTGGCGGTCAAGTATGAACGTACCGGGAAAGGCGATGCCCTTCATGAACGGGCCTACCCCGACGACAGAAACATATTTCCGGACCTCTGCTTGAACGGCAGGGTCATCTTTGTCCGGGCCGGTGGCCCACTCGGCAGCCGGATTCAGAAGGCCGTAGCGCCGGATTGTTTCCGAGCCTGGGTCCGCCAGCAGAGCGAAGGTGATGCCCTTCTGCTTACTGAAGGCGGCAACTGTGCTCACGGGATCGTAGCTGATCGCGGCGAGTCCGAGACCTTTCGCCTGCATTTCCGCTATCTGTGCCTGCAACTCGACCAGTTGCGTCTTGCAGTAAGGTCACCAATCCGCCGAGCGGTAGAAGACCAGCATGAGACCCTTCGGGCCCATAAGGGAAGCCAGCGTTCGGGTCTGCCCGTTTTGGTCCTGCAGGCTGAAATCAGGGACGCGCTCGCCCACCTGAGGGCCCAGCTTTGAAACATCAATCCTGGCGCCGGTCTGAGCCGGTGTCTGACTGAAAGCGGAGGTGCCGAGGCTGAGAACCGCGGTTAGCAGTACGCTGGCGCGAAGGGGGAATCGCATCGGAGTTAAATATATCACTTCGCGCCGCCGCGGTGCCGGCTACCGCAGCGTCCCCAAAAACTGTTGCAATTCTGCGTCGTCCACTTCCCGCGCGCCCAGCAACAACCCGCGGATAATTCGCCTTGCCATCCGCCGCTCCGGTGAATCGTCTGCCATGGTGGCCCTCTGTCGCAGGTCAGTTAACCGACTCTTGATTCGATCCCGTATCGGCGCACGATCCTCCGGGCCATTCATGTCTTCCATCAGTCCGTTCAGTTCCCCGGTGACGGTCGATTCATAGCGTTCATCCGATTGCTTCTGCTCCGTTGCGGCCGTCACAGTAGGTAGCGTCCGCAGCACTTGCGCGCGACCCACGGCTTCCTTCACATCGCGAATTCCCTCGAAGTCCGTTGCCACGCCGGTCCACAATTGCAAAGACTCCAGGCCGTTCGCAACCCCGGCGCGCGCCTTCGCTGCTGCCAGGAAGGCGTCAATTTTCTTCTCGTCGCGCGCCGCCGTGCCAGATTTCATGGCCTGTAATTCCAGCCACTCGATGGCCTCCATGGCCAGGTCTGTGGTGGGCCAGGTATGCCCGCCGGTAAAAACCCGCACTTTGTGCGTGGACTTCATGAAGCGGTCGAATTGCTGCATTTCCACGTAGTTGAAGTCTTCGGTTCCGGCGGTGCCAAATACGGGAAAATCCAGCTTATCCGGCGGATTGGGCAAGGGAAATGCCGCGCTTGATGCAATCACGCCCGCGTACCGCCCCTTGTCGATTTGAATCGCCAGACCCATCGCCAGCCGCGACCCGCCCGAATGCCCGGTTGCATAGATGCGCTTCTTATCGGTATGAAACCGCGTGGTGACGTCCTCGTACATTGCGTGCGCCGCTGAGATCCCGATGTTGAACGGACCATTGCGCGAGTTCTTCGACCCGGCAACAATGTAACCGTATTTCTCCGCCGCCGCCTGGTAGGTGGCCACCGGCGACCTTCCGTTGGCGCGCGGGTCAAACGCCAGCAGCACAGGCCACGCGCGGTCCGCTGTGTAGTTGGAGGGCAGGTACAGGGCGTAACTCTCCGCCGCGTCTTTTTCGCACTTCACGTCGTCGACAATCTGACCCCTGGGCAAATCCGCCGCAGCCGCGCAGGCCGCCGCCAGGCCGAGTAAAAGAAGGCTTCGTCGCAGCATTCTGACTCAGCTTACAGCATCTGCTTCCGAGCTTCCCCCTCGCGGTATCATCGGCTGAAGAAACCAGCGATGCTGACTATTTTCCTCACCACTTTCGGTGCCGTCTTCATCGCCGAGATCGTGGGCGACAAGCTGCTTTACACCACAGGCATTCTCTCTGCCCGCTACCGTACCGCGCCCGTGGTCATCGGCGTTCTTGGGGCCTTCATGTTGAAAATGGCCGCTGCCGTGCTTATCGGGGAACAGATTAAGAACCTGCCCCCTCTCGCTGTCGCCACCCTTACCAGCATCAGTTTCATCGGCCTCGCCATTGCTCTCTGGTTCAAACCGATCAAACGTCATGAAGAAAAACAGCAGGATACCGCCGCCTCCAAAGCCGCTCTGGTTTCCTTCGCCACTGTGTTTTTTTCCGAATGGGGCGATGTCGGTCAAATAACGGCCGCTACTATGGCTGCGCGTTTCAGCGTCCCGGCGATGGTCTGGGCAGGCGCGGTGGGTGCCATGGCGGTTAAGGGCCTGCTTGCGGCCTCGGCGGGCGCCGGGATCCGCCGCTGGATTGTGGAACGTGTGCCGCCGCAGACGGTCCGTTATGCGGGCGTCGCCATTATGCTGATCCTCTGCTTCGCCTCCGTCTTCGAAACTCTAAGGGAGGGCCACGCTTGACCCTCAGCATGAGCGACCAAAATAAGCGTCGCGCCGCTCTCAAATTCATCGTCTGCCTGGGTGTCGTCAGTCTTTTCGCTGACATGACCTACGAAGGCGCGCATAGTATTGTGGGGCCTTATCTGAAGGAACTCGGCGCTACCGCCGCCCAGGTTGCCTTCATCGCCGGCTTTGGCGAAATGCTGGCCGCCAGCCTCCGCTATTTCAGCGGCCGCTTTGCCGACCGCACCCACGCCTACTGGACCATCACCTTCCTCGGTTACGCCATGAACGTGGTCGCGGTCCCCGCCATGGCTTATGCCGGTACCTGGCAAGTGGCGGCTCTGCTGGTGATTGCCGAGCGCACCGGTAAAGCCCTGCGCGGCCCCGCACGCGACGTACTGCTTTCCGGCGCCACCGAAACCGTGGGCCACGGCTGGGGCTTCGGTCTGCACGGCATTATGGACCAGACTGGCGCCGTGATCGGTCCCCTGCTCATGATGCTGGCCGTCGCCCGGACGGGCCACTTCGGCCCCGCTTTTCTTTGGCTGTTCTTCCCCGCCGTGGGAACTCTGCTGGCGCTCTTGTTCGCCCGCACAGTGAACCCCGGTCGCGATGTCGTTGCCAGGCCCGTCAAAGCCCACGAACTCACCACAACCTTCTGGATCTACGTCGCCGCGGCCGGCGTGCTCGCCAGCGGCTTTCTCGATTTCCCCCTGCTCGCCTACCACTTTCAAACCGCAAATCTGATCACGCAGCAGAACATTCCTCTGCTCTACGCCGGAGCCATGGGCCTCAACGGCCTTGGCGCGCTGGTCTTCGGCCGCCTGTTTGATCGCTTCGGCCTCAACATTCTGGTCTTTGGCATTCTGGTTTCCGCTTTTTCGTTGCCACTGGGCTTTTTGGGCCGGGGAGAAGCCGCCGCTATCGGTTCGGTCGCCTGCTGGGCCATCGGCCTTGGCGCACAGGACGCCTGCCTGCGTGCCGGCATCGCCAAAGTTGTGTCAATGAATAAACGCGGCAGCGCCTTCGGCTCGTTCAATGGGGTCTACGGCGTGGCATGGTTTGCGGGCAGCGCCGCCATGGGTCTGATGTACTCCCACTCTCTGACTGCGCTGGTTGGTTTTGGCGTGACCATGCAACTCATCGCCGCCGCAATGTTCTTCGGTTTACGCAAACGTCTGGTGTGAAGGTAACGGAGCGGTATCAGAGAAGGCATCGCGTGTTAGCCTAACGGAAGACCCGCAAAATGTCCGTCCAGATCCTGCTCGAGGGTCGGCTGGAAGGCTTGGATTCATTTTCCGCCGCTGCCCCCGCCGATCGCGACAACCGAGCTTTCGAATCACGCTTGCTCTGGCTCACCCTCATCGGTGAAGTGGTGCCTCGTGCGCTTTTGGCGCAACTGGGCTTGCCTCCGCTGATGCTGGGGGCCTCCGGTAGTGGACGCTTTCTGGTCATCCTTCCCGATTCGTCGCGCGCCGAACAGGCCGGAGAATTTCTTGCCCGTGCCCGCCAGTCACTTGTCCAGTTCACCGCCGGCGGGATCGACCTCATCTGGAGTTCCACCGAAAACCTGGGTGACTGGACAGTGGTCCGCAAACGCCTGGAAGATCAAATTGAGCGGAAGAAGCGTTCCCGCGCCGCTGAAGCCGGTTTCTTCGACGCCTTCATGCCACCGCCCGCCTCTGACCGTATTCTGCGCGACCTGCGCGAAGCCGGCAACGTCTGCTTTGGATTTGATCTGCCCTCACTCATCGCCTCCGAAGGCGGCGAGCATAAATGGGATCTGGGACGACAGGCCGGTACTGCCAACATCCCGCTGGCGCGTCATGCCGCCCGCAGCGGCGACACCACCGCCGGAGTGAAAGACCTCGCCCGCCGGGCTCATGGACAGCGATTATGGGGAGTGCTGCGCGGACAGATTGACGACTACCCGACGCGCGTGCGCCGTCTTCAATCGGTGGAAGAACATGTCCAGTTCTCTCTTCTTTACAAACAATTTCTCGCGGGTGAAGTAGAGCTTCTGTGCTCGCAGCCGGAATTTTTCCAGCGCGTCACCGTGCTGGAAGTAGGCAACGCTTCTTTCGGTCTGGCCGGTTCGTGGGACGCCCTGGTGGCCTTCGCCCGCGAATTGCAGCGTGTTTTCTCCCGCTTCGCTGAAGAAAATCTCCAGGATCTGCCCGGCGCCGAAGCCAAAACCGTCACCATGGCGCTGGCCATCGCCGAGCAGGGCGACGCCCTCGCCCGCGTTTGGGA
>JBBROK010000015.1:0-108567 GCA_038229475.1 Bryobacterales bacterium
AATCGAACGAACGGAACGCTACCTTCGGGTTGTGCTTGGACAGCACCTTCGTAATCGCCGCCGTCAGCGTCGTCTTGCCGTGATCGATATGTCCGATAGTCCCTACGTTGACGTGGGGCTTACTTCGGTCAAATTTTTCCTGTGCCATGGGTTCCTCGCCGTAAAACTTTCACGCAAACAAACACTGGAGCCGTTGACCAGGATTGAACTGGTGACCTCGTCCTTACCAAGGACGCGCTCTACCAACTGAGCTACAACGGCTTTCTGCAAAAATTTGGTGGACAGGGGAGGATTCGAACCTCCGTAGCTCGCAAGGAGCGACAGATTTACAGTCTGTTGCCATTAGCCGCTCGGCCACCTGTCCAAACTTTTAGAATCAGAGGCTTAGCGTCGCCACTAGCCTGATTCGTACTGAATTGGTCCATTGTTCGGTCCATTCTTACGGGACCCTGCAAGAACCTGCTCCGATTCCAACGACTCCCATGATACAGCATGCGGCCCGATGAGCGGAAGGCTGACGCTCTGATCCAGCCGAAGGGTGGCGTGGAATGGTCGCGAGAGGCTTGCACCACGTGCAGCGCTGTAGGGCGAGCAAGCGATTTGAGTGTCGCTGGCTGGTAAACACACAGTGAACCATTCAAACGTGAAACATTCAATCCCGCTGTTTGCGAGCCTTTACGGCGTGTTCAAGCTCTGGCTTTACGCAACTCCCGGCGCTACACCCCACCCTTCGACATATTTTCGAGGGCAGTGAATGCGCCTATGAAAAACAGGCAACCGTTAGCGAACGTAGAGTCTTTCGGCATCTTTCGATTTTCGGCATTTCCCAAAATCAGCATTGCAGTAGGATGCGCATATTTCGAAAGGAGCTTAATCATCAGATTGAAGTGCTGTTCGAACCCATTTTTTTTTGCCGCAACGGGCACCCTTGTAAAGTCCCCTTCTATCGAAGCGACACCTCTCGCAAGCGCGGCGTTTGCTAACTCGTCTCGCGTAGCGACGGAAAACGTGCTTGATAAACTCGTTCCGAAAGTTTCCGCGTATGCTGTTTCGGCCTGCGCCACGCCTTCCCGCACCGCGGCGCGAAAGCAGGCATCTTCCTGGAGAAGACGCAAAGCTGCTTCCTTCGACAGTCACCCGGCGTCGGTCCCGGCGTATGTGGCGATTTTGGGCAAGCTGCGTTTCTGCCCGGGCGTGAAATGTACTTCCATGCCCTTGTAAGGCATGAAAAAACGGACACCAGTCAACATCGGAAACGAAAGCGAAAAACGCGTGCTACACCGCTACCACGATCGGTGGATGAACATTCGAAGCGAATCGACCTTGCCTTGAAACCCGCCTGTTTTGCCGTCGTCAGAATTCGAAAAAAACTTCATCGTTCGGTGCTGCCTGGTTCGACACGGGCCCTCGCCGGTCCCGACAGCTTCCGGAGCGCCGTCAGGCAACCTCGAGCATATCGGCGACGTGGGTGGATTTGGGAATCGGATCGCCGTCCTCGCGCATGCTGTTCAAGTGAATCTCGATGGCCTCAAACATCCGCTGTTGCGTCTGTTCGAGCGTCGTGCCGGTTGCGATGCATCCGGGAAGATCGGGCGCATAGGCACTGTATCCTGTGCGCGTTGGTTCATAGATCACTGCGTATCTGGTCATCTCAAGCCCGCCTGTTTCATTATGCTCCCGAGGGTACCCGGCGCGACCTCGTCCGACGGGTGGCCGTGAACCGTGACCTTGCCGGGCTTCGTCCTGTGGACGAAGTGCTCATGACTTCCTTCCTGGTTCTTGGATCTCCATCCGTCTTCCTTCAGCACCTTCAATAAATCACGGACCTTCAAGTGTGCGCATCCCTTTCCAGTACCCCCGCGTCGGATGGCAGGCTCCTCAAAAATTGCTCAAACTGCCGTTCACGCGGCGGCGGTACTTCTTTGCCTTGCTGACAAAGGTAGCAGGAGCAGGGGCGACAATGCGTCGAAGCGATCATGCCAATTTCTCCCGGACCGGGAGACGCAAATCCCCAGCTGTGAATCATCACTCTGCGCGCACGAGCCTTCATCCGCCGGTCATGGTGGCGGCGCAGTGCGCGTTGATTCAGACCCGGCAACATCACTCAGCGATTTCTACCGCAGCCCCTTTGCCTTCAAATACGCGATCAACCCCGCCGGATCGTCGCTGATAATCGCATCCACGCCCGCGGCGATCATCCTGTCCCAATCCGCAGGCTGATTCACCGTCCACGGAACCACTTTCACACCCGCCGTGTGCGCCGCCTGTACCTGTTCCTTCGTCACCAGCTTCTGCTCGGGCGAAATGATGGTTGCTCCGCCTTCCTTCGCGATCTCCACAAAGCTCTTCGGCTTACCCGAATACAGCGCGGAGAGCTCAACTTCCGGTGCCTGCTTCTTCATCTCATGCAGCGTGCGGAAATCGAAAGACTGGAAAATGATCCGCTTCTCCAGATGATGCTTGCGGATCACTGCCAATACCTTGCGCACAAACTCTTCCGGCGATGGTGCCAGTTCCGGGTGCGCTTCCTCAATCTTGGTTTCGATATTGAAACGGAAAGTCCCCTTCGACGCCAGGTCGAACACTTCGTCCAGGGTCGGAATGTGCGTTCCCGGCACCGGTTGCTGACGGGCGAATTGCGGGTTGCGCGTGGCACCGCAATCCCACTGCCGCAACTCGGCCAAAGTGGAATTGTAAATCACCGCCTGCTGTGTGGGGCCGCTGCAAACGGGTGCCCGCAAAATGGGATCGTGGGAAACCACCACCACACCATCTTTCGTGATGCCCATGTCCAGTTCCAGTACATCCACGCCCTGGGCAATGGCGTATTCAAATGCCGGGATTGTGTTTTCCGGGCGTAGTCCGCGGGCTCCGCGGTGGCCGTGCACCTCAATGCGGGTGGCCGCACCCGCTGCCGTTGAAACCGCCATTAGAAGAAAGAAAGCCTTTCGCATGAGTATTTCAGCATATCGCCTTTCATCAAAAGGTGCGCTGCGTACCGGAGTCTTAATCAAATTGTGGCCAAACCGATATACCGCCACCCCAGCGAGCCGTTATCATAAGAGATATCTATGAAGAATCCAGGATTCACTTTGCTCAGGGGATTGTTTGCGTTGAGCCTTGCCTTGCCTGCGCTCGCGCAGTTTGATACCGCGGAGGTATTGGGTACCATCCGCGACAAGAGCGAGTCCGCTGTCTCCAACGCCACCGTCACCCTTTCAAACGAGGGCACGGGCATTAAAGCCACCGCCCAAACCGGTGCTGACGGCTCTTACGCTTTCTCCAACGTGAAGATCGGCGTCTACACCATCAGCGCTGAGGCCGCCGGCTTTTCGCGTGCCGAAGCCAAAGACATCACCATCAACGTCAATGCGCGCCAGCGCGTTGACCTTGTTCTTCAGGTCGGCACCGTCACAGAGACCATTGAGGTGACCGGGGCCGCCTCCGCACTGCAAACCGATTCCAGCGAACGTGGCCAAATCGTTTCCCAAAAAGCCATCGTGGAACTGCCGTTGAACGGCCGGGCCTATTCGGATCTCGCGCTGCTCACCACCGGCGTTCTGAAGTCGCCGTCGTCGGCGAGTCGCGAGGGCTCGTTCATCGTCAACGGACTGCGCAGCACTTTTAATAATTACCTGCTCGACGGCATCGACAACAATGCCTATGGCACCAGCAACCAGGGCTTCGCCAACCAGGTGGCCCAACCTTCGCCCGACGCCGTCACCGAATTCAAAGTCATCACCAATAACTACAGTGCTGAGTACGGGCGCTCAGGCGGTGCCACCATCGACGTGGCGCTGAAGAGCGGCAGCAATCAACTACACGGCACCGCTTACGATTTTGTGCGTAACACAGATTTGAATGCCATCGGCTACGTTTTCGGTGCGCGCCCGGCAACCTTCAGGAAACCCACGTTGCAGCAGAACCAGTTCGGGGCCACCATCGGCGGGCCAATCGCAAAGAACCGTGCGTTCTTTTTCGGTGATTATGAGGGCTTTCGCCAGTTGGCCAAGACGCTGACCTTTGCCAGTATCCCCACGCTCACCGAACGCCAGGGTATTCTCCCCGTGGCAGTGACCAACCCGGCGACGGGCTCCGTCTACGCAGCGGGAACAGCGGTTCCGCTCACCTCATTCGCGCGCAAGGTTCTCAACGATCTGCCTACCCCCACCCTCGCCGGTCGCGCCAACAACTATCAGCAGCTCTCGCTCGACCGCAACTATAACGACAAGTACGATGTCAAGCTGGATGGCCAGGTCCGCAACAACCTGTACGCCTTCGCGCGCGTCAGCCAGCGCAAAGTGAATATCTTCAATGAACCGGGCATCCCCGGCCTTTCCGGCGGCAACAGCAACGGCTTCACCCGCGTACTGAACCAGCAGGTCAGCCTGGGCACCACGTGGACGGTGTCGCCGCAATCGGTGGTGGAAGGCCGCTTCGGCATCTCCCGCACTCGCGGTGGCAAGCAGCCGCCACTCGTTGGCGGCGCCAGCGAGTTGGCAGTATACGGAATCACCGGTCTGCCGGAAACCAGCGCACTCACCGGCGGACTCACCGCAACGACACTTTCCGGCTATTCGCAGTTAGGCCGCCAGTCGACTAACCCCCAGTTCCAGAATCCGCTCAGCTTCGATTACAAGCTGAACCTCTCTCGTGCCACTGGCCGCAACACCATTAAAGCCGGTTATGAATTCGTGGCCATCCGCACCCAGGTCAACGACATCAACCCTTTGTATGGCCGCGATTCCTATGCCGGCGGCTTCTCCCGCCCCGCCGGTGCGCCCGCTGACGCCACCAGCTTCTCCCTGGCTGATTTCTATTTCGGTCTGCGCAGCCAGTATGCGCTCGCCAACTACGTGGTGGGCAACTATCGCCAGCACGAAAATTTCGCTTACGTGCAGGACGATTTCCGCTTACGCCCCAACGTCACGCTCAACATTGGAGCGCGCTGGGAGTATGCCACGCCGCGTTGGGAACGCGACAACGTTCTTTCCAATTTCGACCCCGCAACCAATGCCATTCTGAAAGCCAAAGATGGCAGCATTTACGACCGCACTCTGGTCAATCCGGATCGCAACAATTTCGCGCCCCGCGTTGGCCTGGCATGGACGATCATGCCTAATACTGTGTTCCGGTCCGGCTATGGGATCAGCTACATTCATCAGAACCGGGTCGGTTCGGCTGACTTACTGGGTATCAACTACCCGCAGGTGGTGATTGCCACCATCAACCAGACTAATCCGCTGGACCCCACCTTCCGCACCACGCAGTCCGGCTACCCGGCTGGCCTCACTGACGCGAAAAACTTCAACGTCGCCAACGCCAACATTGCTTACATCCCGCGGGATTTCAAAACGCCCTACGTCCAGACCTGGTTCTTCTCTCTGCAGCGCCAGTTGATGGCCAATCTTGTTCTGGACGTCGGTTACGTGGGTAATCACTCCACAGGAATCCCGGTCATTGGCGACTACAATCAGGCAGCGCCGCAACCCACTCCCACCTCCACCCTGTCACTGGCCGCCCGCCGCCCTCTGCCCGCTTACGGAGCCATCACCTGGTTCGACCCGGCGGGTTCCTCCAACTACAACTCGCTGCAGGTGAAACTGGAACGCCGCTTCTCCGCCGGGTTTGCGTTCCTGAACTCGTTCGTCTGGGGCAAGGCCCTCGATAACGCTGCGCAATCGCTTGATACCAGCGGCGGCAACGATGCCAGCCCGCAGAACATCCGCAATCTGGCGGCTGAAAAAGGCCTCTCCAACTACGATCAGAAACTGACCAATGTCACCAGCGCGGTTTATCAGTTACCCGTCGGCCGCGGCCAGCACTTCGGCAAGGGGATCAATCGCGGCCTGGATGCCGTGCTCGGCGGATGGCAGTTGTCTGTCATCAACAACGCGCTCTCGGCTCCACCCTTGAACTTACGCGCCTGGGCCGGATCCATTCCTGGACCATTCCAGGTGGTCGGCAACCTCGCTGGCTTTCGCGGCGGCGAGACCTTCCGGCCCAACGTCACCGGCCCCGTGCGTGCCGAAAATGCTTCCGACATCACCAACACTTACTTCAATGTGGCCAACGTCCAGTTGCCCACTGACCCCAGCCATCCGTTTGGAAATGCCGGTCGCAACAGCATTCGCGGTTTCGGCCTCAACCAGATGGATCTGGGCGTAAGCAAGAGTTTCGCGTTACCCGTGGAAAATATTCGGCTCCAGTTCCGCGCCGAGTTCTTCAACGTTCTCAACCATACCAATTTCACGCCGCCGAATACCGACCGCAGCAGCGGCGCTTTTGGC
This sequence comes from Bryobacterales bacterium, assembly GCA_038229475.1. Classification (GTDB taxonomy): domain Bacteria; phylum Acidobacteriota; class Terriglobia; order Bryobacterales; family Bryobacteraceae; genus BOG-234. Next base: position 6,291 of record JBBROK010000015.1, read on the forward strand.
ACAGTCCGAAGCACGTTCGCGCCCCGCCAGGCGCAACTGGCGCTGAAACTGACCTTTTAATCAAAGGCCGGTAAGTTGATCGGACACCCGACGACACTCTTCACCACCGGCGCGGATCGGAGTGGCCTTTCACTTGCAACCTGAAGGGCTGTATGCCCCGAATCAGGCAAATTCTATTTCCCGTGGATTTCTCCGCCAGCTGCCGGGGAGCGGCCCGGTATGTCGAGTTCTTCGCGGGTCGTTTCCAGGCCGAAGTGACCCTGCTGCATGTGGTTGAGATGGGCGAGCACAACCTGGCCGAGGAATTACTGCCGGGGCGTCAGTCTCAAATGGATATCTTTCTCGCCGGGAAACCCAAATATTTCACCACGAAGCGCCTGTGCGTGCCCGGTGACCCCGCCGCAGAGATAGTCGAGCTCGCTCGTACCCTGAATCCGGACCTGATCATGTTGCCCACCCACGGCATGGGTCCATTCCGCCGCCTGCTGCTGGGTTCGGTTACGGCCAAGGTCCTGCACGATTGGCAGGGCCCGGTGTGGACCGGTTTGCACGCCGAAACGGCACCTTCGCTCGAAAAAATTCATGGTCGCAAGGTTCTTTGCGCGATCGATCTTGCTGCGCGCAGTGAAAACGTCCTTGGCTACGCCGCTTGGCTGGCCCGCGAATCCCAGGCAGAATTGGGCATCGTTCACACCACATCGGCCCTGCCCTCCACTTATCGCGGCTTGAGTATGTACGAAGACATGCTGCAAACCATGGTGGATCGCCCCCGGCAAAGTGTGGAAGCCCTGCAGTCCATCTCCGGGTCGAGCGGGCGGGTCTTTGTGAAGTCAGGCACCGCCGCTGCCGTTGTGGCTGAGGTTGCCACGGAGTTTGGCGCCGATCTTCTGGTTATGGGCCGTCACGGCGGGGGGGGGCAGCGGATTCCTGCGCCCAACGGCTTACAGTATCCTGCGCGATTCCGTTTGCCCGGTGATCAGCATATAGCCGGACACTATGCTTTAAGCGACTGGAACTGCCACTGCCGCAACTGCTGTGACCTTACGCGCATCGATCTCTTCGCGCAGCAGACGGTTGCGCGCGCGCTTCTTGTTGGCTTGTTTCTTCCTGCGGTTATGACGGGCGGTATCGCCGCTGACCTTAGACATTGTTATGATTCTCCAATCTTTCCCGGCTGGCCGGCAATTCGGAAATTGCACCATTCGCGATTGACTGGAACGGGTGGCAACAACTGACCCCTAAGTTTAGCAGGTCGTGCCCTGCTGCCGGCTCGGACTGGTGGCCGCAACCCGGCGTTCGCTCCGTGCCCGGCAAGAATGACCCGCGCTGAGCTGAGAACAGGCCTTACCCGCACCGAAGGCGCGCAAGTCGTTTGGTTTTCGACGTCACTGCCTCAGGGCAAACCGCTGCGGTGGCCGATGCCTGGCCAGTTGGGCAAGCCGCCCGATCTCAGTATCACCACCACCGTGGCCAGCGGCAATCACGTAATCGTAAAATGGGAATTCGACTGAACCTCTAATCAACATGAAACTGCTGCGTTATGGAATGCCCGGTCGGGAAAAGCCCGGCTTGCTGGATGCCGCCGGTCAAATCCGCGATCTTTCAGGCCTGGTGAACGACATTGGGCCAGGGTCCATTTCTCCCGGTGAACTTGCGAAACTGCGCGCGGTCTCCGCCGAGTCACTGCCCCTCGTAAGCGGCAGTCCCCGCCTGGGAACTCCGCTCACGGGCATCGGCAAATTCATCGCCGTCGGTTTGAACTACTCCGATCACGCCGCCGAGACCGGCATGACGATTCCGGGTGAACCGATTCTCTTCACCAAGGCCATCAGCTGCATCACCGGCCCCAATGATCCCGTGGTTCTGCCCGAGGGCTCCACCAAAGGCGATTGGGAAGCCGAACTCGGTATGGTGATCGGCACCACCGCCCGCTATGTTGCCGAAGCCGACGCTCTCCGCTACGTCGCCGGTTTCTGCGTGGTGAACGACGTTTCGGAACGGAACTTCCAGCTGGAGCGTGGCTCACAGTGGGATCGCGGCAAGGGCTGCGATACGTTCGGCCCCCTCGGTCCCTGGCTGGTGACCACCGACGAAGTTCCCGACCCGCAGGAACTGGGCGTATGGCTGGACCTGAATGGCGAGCGCATGCAGAGCGGCAATACAAAGACGATGATCTTCGGCGCGGCCCATCTGGTCAGCTACATCAGCCGCTTTATCACCTTGATGCCAGGCGACGTGATTACCACCGGAACGCCCCCAGGCGTAGGCATGGCCAGGAAGCCGCAACGGTTCCTCAAACCCGGTGATGTAATGACACTGGGTATTCAGGGTTTAGGATCGCAACGGCAGGAAGTCCGCGGATTCACGCCGGGCTTTTGGGAAACCTACCCGGGTTGATCCGCCCGGTAGACTGAAAGGGAATGACCACACGGCTCTGTCGTTTCCTGCTGCTGTTCACGATGGCTGCCGCAATTCCTGTCTGGAGTGCCACCACAGGCTCACTGGGCGGTACGGTTAAGGATCAAAGTGGCGCAATCATAGCCGGTGCCCGGTTGACTGCGGTGAGTTCGGCACAAGGCATCCGCGCCGGCACCGTCACCGACTCCCGGGGCTTTTTTGCATTCCCCAGTCTGGCCATCGGCCAATACAGCCTTGAGATTGAAGCCGATGGTTTCAAGTCGCAGAATCGCACAGGAATTGTAATCGATCTCGACAGCGCCATTCAGATCGAGATTCCGCTGCAACTGGCCGAGCGCTCAGAGACCGTGAATGTCACCGACGACGCCACACGCGTAGAGACGGCCAGTACCCAGATGGGTGAAGTGGTCACTGGAAAAGCCATGACCGCCGTAGCCCTGAACGGGCGCAGCTTCACCGATTTGCTGGCACTGCAGCCGGGCATTGTTCCCACGTCAACGCAACAGCCCGATTCCATTGTGATGGCTGGCGTTTCCGTGGCCATCGCGCCCTCCGGTACGTTGAATCCGGGCAACCAGTCCATCAGCGGGCAACGGGAAGACGCCAACGGTTTCATGATCAATGGCGGCGATGTGAAGGAACTGATGAATGGCGGAACATCTATTGTCCCGAACCTCGATTCCATCGCCGAATTCCGCATTCTAACCAATAATTTCGATGCCGAATACGGCAACTACACCGGCGGCGTAGTTAACGTGGTGACAAAATCCGGCAGCAACGCCCTGCACGGCAGCGGTTTTGAATTCCTGCGCAACACTGCGCTCGATGCCCGCAATTTCTTCTCGCCGGAACGCAGCTTTTATAGGCAGAATCAGTTTGGCGGAACCGTCGGCGGGCCAATTCGCCGCAACCGGATTTTCTATTTTGGCGACTACCAGGGAACCCGGCAGAGTGAAGGGGTGGACACCGGGCTGATACCGGTTCCTTCCGGCGCGAATCGGAGCGGAAATCTGGCTGACCAGGCGGGTTCGCTCACCGGCACCGTGGGCGGTCCGTATCTTGCCGACCTGCTTTCGCAAAAGCTGGGATATCGTGTTTCCGCCGGCGAGCCCTACTACACTGCCGGGTGTTCCGGCCCCGCCCGGTGCGTCTTCCCCAACGCCGTGATTCCGCAGCGTGCCTGGGCTGAACCTTCACGGCATTTGCTGCCTTATATTCCATCGCCCAACGTGGCTGAGGGAGTCTTCTCCACCGCGGCGCTGGGCAGAGTCCTGCGGGATGACAAAGGCAGTTTCCGTGTGGATGGCACCTTCACGCGTTGGGGTACGCTTTCCGCCTACTACTTCTTCGACGACTATTCTTTGAATAATCCCTATCCGGCCGGCCAGGGCGGTGCCACGGTGCCCGGCTTCAGCGCATTGAATCTGGGGCGTTCGCAACTCATGAGCGTTGGGCATACCAAAACCCTTGGTGCCACTGCTGTGAACGAGTTGCGGCTCAGCTTCATGCGCAGCGCCAATGACGTGGGGCGTCCCGTGGGGGGAGTAGGCCCCAGTCTGGCTTCGCAGGGTTTCGTTACCGGATCCGGCACGCCCGGCATTGTACCGCTGGCCCCGGCCATCGAAGGTATAGAAAACGTCGTCTTCAATTCGTTTGTGATCGGCACGCCGGTCACGAATCTGCGCCAGGCCAACAATACCTGGTCCGCCAACGAAATCTTTTCGAAGGTCCGGGGCGTTCACACCCTGCGCCTGGGAGCGCAATTCAGTTATGAGCAGGTGAACGTGAATCCGAATGCGACGTTCAATGGCTCGTTCCTGTTCGCGGGTTCCGAGACCGGATCCGATTTTGCCGACTTCCTCATCGGCGTGGCTACCAACTACAACCAGGCCGATTCCCAGACCTTCTACGGTCGCCACAAATACGCCGGTGCGTTTGCCCAGGATAGCTGGCGCCTCCGCCCGTCCCTCACCCTCAACTTCGGCGTGCGCTGGGAACTCATGCAGTACTGGTCGGAGAAGTACAACCAGATTCCCACTTTTGTGCCCGGTCAACAGTCCCGGGTGTTTCCCACCGCGCCCCTGAGTTTGGTTCATCCGGGCGATTCCGGAGTTCCCAATACACTGGTCCCGCAGCGCAACCGGTTTTCGCCGCGCGTGGGTCTGGCGTGGGCTCCCGGCCACGACGGGAAAACCAGCCTTCGCGCCGGCTATGGGATTTTTTATTCCGTGATTCAGGGGAACACCATTGGTATTGACCAACCGCAGCCTCCCTACGGCCTCAGCTATACCAGTGCCGGGCGGCCTCTCTTCGCCACGCCGTTCATCAATGCGGATACCGGCGAAAGACATGTGCAGCCGTTCCCTTTGGTTTTTCCTCCGCTGAACGCCTCGCTGAAGAACCCGAATCCGGGCATCGACTTCGCTCCCTTTCTGCCGCAAGCCGGAATGACCGCGCCTCCGCCAGGCAATACCTACCCCTACAACGAAAATTACTTCGTGTCCCTGGAAAGGCAATTGACGAGGAACACTCTGTTGAGCGTGAGCTATGTGGGGTCACAAGCGCATCATCTGCTGGTTGTCTATTCTGCGAATCCGGGTAATCCGGCGCTATGCTTGTCGCTCAGCAGGCTGGACGCCGTAGCCGCCGGTTCGTCTGTTTGCGGTCCCGACGGCGAAGACGCCACTTACATCACCGCCGCGGGCAAGACCATCAATGGCACTCGCGGGCCGCTTGGATCCAACTACAGTAACAATGCTTACGATGCCAGCATTGGCAACTCCAGCTACAACTCGCTGCAATCCAGTCTGCGTCACAATGGCCGTCATCTGGACCTGATGGTGGCTTACACTTTCAGCAAATCCCTCGACCAGGCATCGGCCCTGGGCGATGACGTGAATCCGTTCAACTTCCGCCTCACCCGCGCCCTCTCCGCCTGGGATCTTCCGCACAACCTGGTGACGACGTTCGACTATCAACTCCCGCAACGAAAAGCCGGGCGGATAGCGACATGGCTTACCCAGGCGTGGTCCGTCTCTGGCATTGTGCGCGCCAGTTCCGGCTTTCCGGTGACCATTTCCAGCGACGGAGACCGGTCACTGCTGGGAAGTCGGCCCAACGGCGTGAATAACAAAAGCATTGATCTGCCGGACTTCACGCCGGGCAACATTGCTTTGAATGGCAATCCCCGCAACGGGCTGGAATATTTCAATACCGGGCTGTTCGATGCCAACGCTTTGGGCACGCCGGGGACGTCTTCGCGCCGGTCTTTCCATGGACCGGGCCTGTTCAATATGGACCTGGCCTTGCTGCGCTCCTTCCGATTCGCCGATGCACGGACGCTGCAGTTTCGTCTGGAAACCTTCAACACGCTGAACCACGCTCAGTTCTTTGGACCGGCTGCGGTCAATGGAGATTTCGACAGCGGCTTGTTTGGCAAAGTAACCAAAGCCGCCCCACCCCGCCTGATCCAGGTGGCGCTGAAATTTACTTTTTGAGATCCTGTATTCGAACGGAATTTTGATCGGTTCGATCTGGTACGGGCAAGGAAAATCGCAGAGGTCTCCGTCGTCTCGTGGGCACGCGACTTTAGTCGCGTCCTTTCGTAGAGTGACAACGCTCTCAGCGTACGGCTTACGCTCCATTCCGAGCCCCGACCGCCAGGAAGGGGATACCAACTCCGGAACAGACCGCTTGCTTGTGCTCACGGCTAAGAATAAGCGGAGGTGGCGGGCTTGGCAGGCCGTGTATCTGGAAATATGGAGCGGGAGACGGGGATCGAACCCGCAACCAACAGATTGGAAATCTGTGACTCTACCATTGAGTTACTCCCGCCGGAGACCCTCCCAGTGTAGCAAGCGGCCCCTCAGCGAACTGGCGGCACGGCGGGCGTTCCCGTCACACTGAACTCCTCAATCGTCTTCCCGTCGATGGCAACACTGCGGAAGTGCGCCGTATCGCCCGCAACCTTGACCATGACGAAGTTCTCCACGCTCACTACCTTCTGCGTAATGCCGGCAGGCGGTTTCTCCACGTCATAGAGCGGCGCGCCGCCCCCGCCTGAAATCAGGTAGTGAATGCCGTTCTGCAGGTAATGCTGATAGTTGTGATCGTGCCCGAACAGCGCGGCTGTGACTTTATACTGCTCCAGCATTGGCTGGAGAGCTTTCATGTGCGCATTGTCACCCTGCCGTCGCGCCACCGCGGTCATCGGCGGATGATGCGCCACCAGAAAACGGAGGCTCTCGCTCTGATGAGTTTTCAGATCTTCCTCCAGCCATTTGGTTTGCCGCGCCCAGAACTCGTCGCGTTCGGCCTTCGACGACGCCACATTTGCAATATCGCTGTTGATCACCGAAAAATGCGCATTGCCCCAGTTGAACGAGTAGTACGGCGATTCGGCCTGAAAGAAGTCGAAGTAGTTGCGCGCGTTGTGTTCATGATTGCCCAGCGACGGATAGATCGCCGTCTGCCGCAGCAATTCGCGTTCCGCGTCAAAAAAGATGGACCACAGCTTCGCATCGCTGCCATTTTCCGTTTGATCCCCGGAATTCACCACAAAATCCGGCACACCCTCCTTCAGGATTTGTGCGATCACTTTGCGGTGCACGTCATGCCGCGTGCGGGTATCGCCGTAGAAGACGAAGTTGAACTCACCCGCACCCTGCGACGCAGTCTTGAAGTAGCCCTTGCCGGCGTCGGTCGCATCTACGTTGTAGTCGTAACGGGTATTGGGTTTTAGGTCGGTAAAGGTGGTTTTCTGGACGCGGTAGGCGGGCGAGCTGCGGTCCCCATCGGAAGACTGTAGCCGGACCTGAGCATCTTCCACCAGCCACACCACAGTGGCCGATCTGGTTGTGACATTCACGGCCATCGGACCGCCCGCTATTTTCTGTGCGTAGAGCGGTGCGGCAAGCGCCGCGAAGAGAGCAAGAGTTGTGCGCAGCATTCTTCTATAACTGTAACGGTTCCCCGGCGTCAGCGGGTTTCAAAAGCATGAACGCAGGAGGCTCATGTTATAGTGGTGGAGGCGCGATTTTGCGCCATGCTACGGGTACGGAGAGATGGCCGAGTGGTTGAAGGCGCCCGCTTGGAAAGCGTGTATAGGGGAAACTCTATCGAGGGTTCGAATCCCTCTCTCTCCGCCATTTCAAAACCCCAATCGCAACCGCAATTCGCCGGTCACTTACCAAAGATCGCTGCGCCGCTGCACGTTCAGCCAGAAGTCCGGGCTGTTGCCGAACACGCGGGCCAGAATGAGGGCAGTCGCTGCCGTCACGTTCCTGCGGTCGTTGCACAACTCGTTGACATGCTTGCGCTGCACACCCATCGCCTCGGCCAGCGTGCCTTGTGTCAACCCTATCGGCTGCATGAACTCCTCCAACAGAATCTCGCCGACCGTGGCCGGCTTGCGCTTCGTCGCCAGCATGGTTCGCCTCGCAAGCTAATGTAATTGGACATCCGCGGGCACGCAACTTCAGTCGCGTCTATGCCGGGCAATATCTACGTCACATACCTCCGAAGACGCGACTAAAGCCGCGTGCCCGAACCACGGAGTTGCCCAGTTAATTCCTGGCCTCAGCTCCGCACGTACTTGTTGAACCAGTCCGTGGTACGTTGCCAGGCCAGATCCGCCGCAGCTTTGTTGTAGCGTTCCGGCGTCGCATCACAGTTGAAGCCGTGCACGGCACCAGGGTAAATATAGCCTTCGTGGGTCACGTTGGCTTCCTTCAACCCGGCATCGTACGCAGGCCACCCCGCAGCCAAACGGGCGTCCAGTTCCCCGTGATGCACCAGCACTGCCGCCTTGATCTTCGCAATGTCTTCTTTGGCGGTGGGAGGGCCGCCATAGAACGGTGCCGCAGCCGCCAGATCAGATCCCAGCCTTACGGCCAGGGTATTGGAGATGCTCCCCCCATAACAGAACCCGGTAACACCAATCTTGCCCGTGCAGTCGGCGCGCGCCTTCAGCCACAGTGCCGACGCCGCCATATCTTCGGCCATCTTCTTGCCATCAATCTTGCTGAACATCTGGCCACCCTTATAGTCGTCACCGGGAAAGCCGCCCATTGAGGTGAGCCCATCCGGCGCGAAAGCCATATACCCGGCCAGCGCGAACCGGCGCGCGATGTCTTCAATGTGAGGATTCAGCCCGCGGTTTTCGTGGACCACCAGGATGCCCGGCAATTTCGCCGGCCTGGCGTCGCGGGTGTCCGCGCTCACCGGTCGCACCAGATAGCCTTTGATGCTTCCGTTCCCTTGCGGGGAAGGGACGGTCTCATACGAGGTCTTGATCCGCTCGTCGGTTTTGGCAACCTGCTGCCCCAGAGCGTAGTTCGGCATCAACGCCTCCACAATGGCCGCCACCGCCAGACCGCCGGTGGCAAACTTCTGCACGCCGTCCATAAAGGCCCGACGGTTGATGTGGCCGTGAATGAATTGGTTGTACAGTTCAATGGCTGCGCCGGGCAGTTTCAATCTCGTCGGTTCCATGGGTCACTCCTTGCGAAAGAATATCACGTCTCCGGGGTGGGCTTTCGACTCTCGCTCAGTAAAACTTCACGTCCCCTGAAGGCAGCAGAGGATTCACCGGATGCGTCTTCCCGTTAATCGTCAGCCCGCTTGATGAGAACATCGCCGCACGCTCCAGAAACGCCATAGGGAAGCCCAGTACCGGCTTGCTGGCGTCATTCAGGTTTTGAATTTGAGCCGGGGTAAGCTGAACTTCCAGCGCGGCAACGTTATCCTTCAACTGGTCAAGTCGGCGCGCTCCTATAATGGTCGACGCAACTCCCGGCCGCGCTTGCAGCCATGCCAGCGCCACCCGCGCCGGAGTGCTCTCCAGTTCAGCCGCAATCGCGATCAGCCGATCCACCAGGTCGTAGGCTTTCTCGCCCAGGTTGGGCGCATTCCATGCCCGGCTCACGGTCACGTCGCCCGCATTGTCGCGCCGGTGTTTCCCGCTCAGCAAACCGCCCTTCAGCGGCGACCACGGGGTCACGCCCAACCCCAGTTCCAATGCGGCTGGAATCAACTCGGCTTCCACCGTGCGCTCCATCAGGTTGTATTCAATCTGCAGCGCGATCAGCGGGGCCCAGCCGCGGAATTGCGCAATGGTCTGCGCCTGTGCCACTTTCCACGCCGGGGCGTCGGAAAGACCGGCGTAGCGGATCTTGCCGGTTTGCACCAGGTCTTCCAGCGCCCGCATGGTCTCATCAATGGGCGTGAAAGTATCCCAGCAATGCATCCAGTACAGATCGATGTAGTCGGTCTGCAGTCGGCGCAGCGAATGCTCGCAGGCATTCATGATTGCCTTGCGTCCGGAACCGCCGCCGTTGGGGTCACCCCAGTGCAGGTTACCAAAGAACTTGGTGGCAATCACGGTGCGGTCGCGCCGTCCCGGATGTCTTCCAATGTGGTCCCCGATAATCTTTTCCGAATGGCCCAGCGTGTACACGTTGGCTGTGTCCAGGAAATTGCCGCCCTGGTCCAGATAGTAGTCCAGAATTGCGGTGGATTCTTCCACCGGTGTCCCCCAGCCAAGGTCTTCGCCGAAGGTCATGGTTCCAAGGCAAAAAGGGCTGACGCGCAGGCCGCTTCGGCCCAGTGTGACGTAGTGATTGAGTGGCACAAAGCCAGCCTAACACTGATTCGTGCCCGTCAGTTCCTGAAATATTCCGGAAGATTCTTCTTCGTCTCCCGCACAATCTCTAAAATCGCCTTGCGGTCCTCCGCCGACAGCCGGGAAAATTCTTCCGACTTGTCTTCACCGCTGAGAACCTCATACAGCCGCTGGTAGATCCGCTCGCGGGCATATGCGGGCAGCGCGTCGAATGGCTCGTCGTAAATCAGGTAGCTCAACGGATACCGGAACAGGCGCGTCTTCAGATCAAAATCCCGCAGCGAGCGCCCCTTCGAATCCCGCGGCCCGCGCTGGGGGAATGTCTTCGAAAAGGTGGATGAGCCTTCAATCGGTTCGCGAATCTTCGCCTCGTTCGCGTACAGCATATAGACCAGCATCTGCTCAATCTCCTGCTGCAGAATGGCTCGGCCCGCTTCAGTCTTGAGCTTGCCGTCGTGCTCTGCAATGCGCGTATCCCAGCCGATTCGGGTTATCAGATTCGTCATATGCGTCTGATGTTCGTAGGTCATCAGCGCCACAATATCGCTCCCCGGCGAAAGGTAGCGCGAGGTATCAAAGCGTTTGTCCAGATTCGTCACGTTCAGCGAATTCCGTAGATCCAGCAGGCCCGCGCGGGTCGGATCGGGTGCGATCGAATTGCCCCGATGCTGCTGGCTGCCGGTCAGACCTGTCACATACCAGCCACCCCATCGCTCTGAAATCGGTGTCCGCTGGTCGATCGCCACCAGCCCTTCCTTGAAAGCCGGCGTACCGTCGGTGGAAGGGAAAACCGTGCTGGTCAGAATGCCCGGCACTCCCGTTGTCGCTGGCCCCATATGGCACTGCAGGCACACGTCGCGGCGATCAAAAACCGGCTTCGAAGAATTGGAAACGTCCAGCGTATAGAAATTGGTTCCCAGATTCGGGTCCTGTGAAATCAGTTCGAAGACTTCGCCATTCTGTACGCTGCCCACCGCCACCGTGTCGTTGAAGAACAGGGCGCGGGGGAAACGCGGGCCAATTCGCGGTGCCTGGAAACTGGTTTTGGAGAATACCAGCATCTGTGAATCGGGGTTGATATCCAGCGCTTTCAGCAGACTGGGCAGCCACGCCAGACCGTTTGCGCTGTACTGGAGTTTGACTTCACCCGCTTCGATCTTCTTGCCCAGGCGATAAACCGGGTCATCTGCCGGAGCCTTGTAGTACTGAATCGCCGGATGGTCGATGGAAACGTAGGTATCAAACGCGGCATGTGCCACCGTAATCGCCGCCACCACACTCAACGGCAATGCGCTCCACACGAACAGTTTTCTCCGCATACGCTGCCTTCAGTCCGGAAATACCCAACTCGGCATCTCCCATGCATATTTTAGACCAAAAGGTTTTTCGGGGAGAAACGGGTATTTCCCGCACCGGATTGCGCGATCCGGCGCAGCGGACTGGGTTAAAGAAAGCGGTCTAAGCGGCGGCGGTGCGCGCCATCCGCGTGTAGGCCGTAGCCAACTGGGCGGTATCGAAATAGTTGCGGAACGATGCTACCTTACCATTCCGAAATGTGAATACCTGCGCGGCCGACGTGTCGAAGGCCCGGCCCGTGGCACTCACCAGCCCCGAGTATCGAATTGTCGCCACCACGGTCTCCCCCGCGGAAACAATTTCCGTGATCCGAATCCGCTGCCCGCTCTGCGTGGTGCGCATGATGGAAAGGCAGTGTTCCACCGAGCCCCGTCCATGATGCACTCCGGTATATGGAATGGACGACGGGCCGAATTCCACCCACTCTACATCCTCCGTGATGTTTTTCACGACGAAGCTGAGGTCACCCCGGTTGAACGCCGCGTAGATGTTCTCGATCAATTTGCCATTATCCATGACCAGCACTACGTGCCAGTCAGCACTCCGGATGTTTCACCCTGTCTTTTCCAGCCAAACCACACAATTACCGCCATAACCGTCTGTACAATGACGGCCGCGGCAACGCAACCCGGCCAGTGCCACGTGTCCCACAGCCAGCTGGGCCCGGTGGAACCCGCACTTCCCCCCAGGTAGTAGAACGAAACGTAGATGCCAACCGCCAGTGCCCGGTTGTGTCGGGCCGCTACCCCCACATGGCTCAGGCCTGCCGACTGCGATACGAACAGTCCCGAAGAACTCAAGGTAAGCCCCGTCACCACCGCCCAAAGCGAGGGCAACAGCGTGAGCAGCGCTCCCCCGATGGTTAGCGCAGCCGCGGCCACCACGGCCTTCCGCTGGCCATAACGATCAATCGCTTTCCCCGCGGTGGGCGAGAGCAATCCGCCCACAAGATAGACGAGAAAAATCGTTCCCAGCACGCTGGGGCTGAGCGAAAAGGGAGGTGCCGCCAGGTGAAAAGAGGCATAGGTGAACAGGTCCAGCATGGTCGAAAGGACGCAGAAACCCACGCAATAGGTCGCGAGTAAGCGGGCGTTGCCGAGATGGGCCGCCGCAGCCCGCCAGAAACCGGTTGCGGCTTTGCCCGGAAGATAATTGCGCTCCGCAGGCAGAGTTCTGTGAATGAGCCATGAGGTAATCAGAATCACTACCCCTACCGCAACAAATATCCATTGCCACCCAAAATACTGGGCGATGAAACCGGCCCCCAGCCGCCCTGCCACACCGCCGGTGATGGTGCCGCTGAGGTAATAGCCGGCCGCGACTCCCGCCCGCTGCGGCGGCCATTCGTCATTGATATAGGCCACCGCCACGCCGAATACGCCGGGCGTGACCAGACCCTGCAGGAATCGCCAGAAAATCAGCCAGTCCAGAGTAGCCGCCAGGGCTGAACACAAGGTTGTGAGCCCCAGGATGGCCGCCGACCAGACAATCACGCGTTTTCGCCCCAACCGGTCTGCAATCAGACCCGCCACGGGGCCGGCCAGAGCCACTCCCAGAGTGGAAGCGGTCACCGTCAGGCTAACCCGCATCTTCGAGGCGTGGAATACGGTTTCCAGGTAGGGCAGGATGGGCTGGGTGACAAACAGGTTCACGAACGCGCAGAATCCTGCCAGCATCACCGGCGCGGGCCGTTGTTCATTTTCCGCCGCCGCGGTCAGAGAGACTCCTGCAGGGGCTCCGGCATTGGTCTACTCTTCTTCGTCGCTCTTCGTGTAGTAATAGGTGTATTTGCTGTACAGTTCGCCCGCCCGCGCTCCGTTGGCCACAATACCCAGCACATTGTTTTCACACAGCGACTGCATGGCGCGAATCACATTGTCGTAGGTGGTAGAGCCGATGCGCACTACAATAATAGTGCCGTCGGTCATTGTCGCCAGCAGATTCGCATCCGCCGAGAATAGCAGCGGCGGCGTATCCAGAATCACCCAGTTGAAAACCTTGCGCAACGCATCCAGCGAATACTTCACCTGGCGCATGTTCAGCAGTTCCAGGGGATTTCTCACCTGGCTCCCGGCCGGCAGAAGATAAAGATTAGTGCCCTCCACCCGCCGAACGCATTCTTCCAGGGGCTTTTCACCCAGCACAAAATCAGAGAATCCTGGCACCTTGTCGCACTGAAACTGGTTGTGCATCACCGGACGTCGCAGGTCCAGATCGGCCAGCAGCACCGGCGTTTCCAGTTGGGCCTGGGCCAGCGCCAAATTGCAAGCGGTGAAGGTCTTTCCCTCCGAAGGCGAAGCGCTGGTCACCACAATGCAGTGCAAATCCTGCATGCTCTGCATGTGGTTCAGGCGAGTGCGCAGGCTGCGGAACTCTTCCGAAGGTCCGCCGTGCGGCTCGCCATCGGCACCCATCAGGTGGGCTTCCGGGGCAGGTTTGAACGGGATGGTGGGGCAGCGCGAAAGGAACGACCGCCAGTCCACCTGCAGTTCACGGCTTTCACGCCGGATGATGCCCGCACCCTGGGTTGCCAGTTCTTCGGTGGCGGGGAAATCGAGTTCGCCTCCCGGTGTGGAGGTCAGACCACTCTCATCGGCTACTACCAGAGAATTGTGTTCGCCCTCCTCCGCGCCTGCTTGTTCCCCGCCTGACCGATCCAGCGGTATATCCAGCATTTGCTCCGCTTTCCGCAGAGCGTCATGTACCCGGCTCATTCGTTATCCCGACTCGCTTTCGTCATTGGTCCAGGTTTGTCATTGGCCCGATGCGACCACGTAATTGTAGTAGAACAGCGCCGCAGTCACTGCGATAATCCCCAGAATTACCGCCGCTGACCACACCAGATAGGTCAGTCGCCGCTTCCGCTTCACCACCAGAGTGTTTTCCATGAGCGGAATGCTGCACAGCACCGGCAAATTCGTGTACGCCCGAACGTCCTTCAGGTTTTTCAGAGAAGAGTCTTTGGCCTCCTGCAGGCCCGCCATTACAATTCCCAGCATAAATGAAAGTCCCGCCCCGCCGCCTACAATCAACCAGCGGTTGGGTTTTGATGGCTTCGCCGGCAGCGACGGCGGATCCAGTACGTCCAGTTGCTCGCCCGCCTTGCGTTGAATCAGTTCACCGTTAGCCTGCGCCAGTTGCTGTTTCAGCAGCAACTCCTGGTGCTTCTGCGCTGCCGCCGTTTGATCGCGGATCAGCGTCGCATACTGCGCTTCAATACCGGATGTAGCTGCCAGCTTGTCCCGGAATTCGTCGATCTTCTTGTTGACGCTGCTTTGTTCTTTGCCCCGGTATTCCCGTTCGCTGTCCAGATTCTGCAGCCCCACTTTTGTCTGGTCGATCTGGCCTTGCAGCGCGCTCACCGACTGCGCAACCTGGTAATTTGTGGTTTTCCTGACTGGCGCTTTCGACTGGGCTTGCGACCGTGCCTCTGCTTCAGACTTGAGCTTCGCGTCTTCTTCCCGCTGCGTCATGTCCAGCGCATCCCGTTCCCGGCGCAGCACGTCCAGCTGCACGCGTAGTTCACGAATATCCGGGTACGAATCTTTATAAACCTGGCGCAGTTGCTCCAGACGCGACTCCCCCTCCTGTAGGGATTTGGTCAACAGCATCAGCCGTTCATTTTGCCTCAACTGGGGGCCGGCAAACGGAAGGCCGCCCGGTGTCAGCGGGTTGTCCGTTGCCTCTTTGTCAAACAGCAACATCATATCTTTCTGGGCGGTCAAGGTAGCCAAATGGGCTTCCAGTTGTACCTTCGTTTGGGCCAGGCGATTCAGGGTATCGTTGATGCTGACGGATTGATTCTGCAGAGCCGTCAGCTGACTCATGTTCATCACGCTCTGCTCGGGTAGTTTACCCTGATTTTCCACGCGAAACTTCGTCAAATCTTCGTTCAGCTTGTCGAGATTTGCCTTGGCTTCCGCCATCGAATCCTGCATGAAGTTGGTCACTACCGCCTGTTGGTTCCGCTGCGTACTTTGGTTGGCATCTTCGAATTTCGTAATCAGCGCCTGCACCGTCTGCTGGGCTTTAAAGCGATCCGGGTATTCAAAAGAAACCTTGAACGCCGATGCTTTGCGTTCCATCATGCTTCCTGGCACATTGATAATCTCGATGTGCACATCCCTCGCCCGCATTTGCTCAATCACGTCTTCCAGCGGCTTCTTCACCCGATCTGTCGGGTACAAGTTCAGGCGCGGATCCTGAATAATTGCAGATAAGCTGGTGCGGCTCAGGATTTCCTGCTCCATCGACATGATCCGCTCGGTAAGTTGCGAGTTGGTGGTGCTCCGCACCAGAGCTTCCGAAATCTGCGCCGGCATGATCTGCATTTCCGCCGTTGAAATATAGCGGTTAGGCAGCAGAAACGCGGTTACAATCGACACAATGATCCCGAAATACATCGGTCCCATAATCCATCCCACGTGTCGCCGGGCGATGTCGATGTAGTCTTCCAGATCCAGTGTGCGGCGGACAATCGCCATGTAGGGTTGCTGTGCTGTCATCCTGTTTCACCAGTGCTTACGGTACGAAAATCCTGTCGCCACTCTCCAGAACAATGTTCTGCTCCATGTGCTTCCCGCGGCTCACGTCTTTATAATTGAAATCCAGTTTTTTGGAGCCCCGCAGGACATAAATCTTTTTGGGGTTGGCGAATTCACGAAATCCGCCGCAGTTGGAAAGGGCGTCCAGCACTGTTATCTCCGTGATCAGCGGAAATTCTCCGCTGCGCGCCACTTCCCCGAAAATGAAATACCGCTTGCTGTTGATCTTCGCCACCTGTACGTTGACTTCGGGCGCGTTCATCAGTGCGTTTAGTTTCTGTAGAATTGTCTCGCGCAATTCCGCCACCGTGCGGCCGTCGGCCCGGAACTCGCCGATCAGCGGCATGGACATCATGCCGTCGGGTCTGACATCGAAGAATCCGCTGAGCTTCACATCGTTCCAGACCCGTATATCCAGCACATCCAGAGGCCCGATGACGTAAGGCTTTTTGGCTGGCGAAAGCTCGGCGGTTGGGGGTCGCCCCACCGCGGGTGCCGGAGCCGGTGCTACAGAGGTTGATACAGCGGTTGCAGGCGAACTCTGCCCAACTCCTTCCGTCACCGCCGGGCCACGATTCGTGGGTAAAGCCGGACCCGCCACCGGTGCCACCACGGGTACCGTATTGCTTTCAAAAGGCGTAGTGGGCAGCTTCACTTGAACCGGCGCTGCCTGTACTGGTGCATCAGGCACCACTGCTGTCGGAATCGGGACCGCTGGAACCACAGGCGCCGGAAGCATACCGCCCGCAGTAGATTTCGGCCCGGCTCCCGGCATCACCGGCGTGGGCAGCGTCAGAATCTGCATCGGCGCTTCCTGCGACGGGGCTGCTTTTGCCGGCACCGGTACGGTGGCGGGCACTGTCTTCGGTTGTGTGACCGGTTGTGTTGCCAACTTGGCCGCCGCTGGCGCGGACGGCGTCGCCCTGGGGCTTGCGGGCGGGACCGGTTTCGGAGCCGCCGACTTCAGCGGGGCTGTATCTTTTGCCGGGCTAGTGACCGCCGGACTAGTGACCGCCGGACTGGTAACGACCGGACGGGTAACGACCGGACGGGTGATCGCCGGTGCGGTTTTCCCATCCTTGTACGGGACCGGGCGTGGCGGGGCCGCTGTCTTTTCAGCGCCCGCTTTCGCAGCCCCGGCTTTTGTGGCGGATTTCTCCACCGGCACCGCGGGAGCGGCAGGTGGGGGTGTTTGGGCCAGGCACACAGCCGCTGCGCAGGCTGCTGCCCATATCTTCAACGCGAACGTCATGGTCTTTGAAAAGGCCGGTTTTCCCTTTCCTTACTAGATCCTACCAAGTCCAAAAAGACTCTGGTCATATACTTCGGATAATGCCTGCGCAACATGTAGCCTCTCGTTCCTACTATCTGGCCAAAACTGATCCCGAGACCTATTCGGTCGATGATCTGGAGCGTGACAAACAAACCGTTTGGGACGGTGTTCGTAACGCCCAGGCCCTTCGCGCCATCCGCGCCATGAAAACCGGAGACCGCGCCTTCATTTATCACAGCATGGGGAAGGCCTGTATCGTCGGCCTGGCCGATATCGTGAGTGACTCCCGTCCCGATCCCAAAGATCCGAAACTCACTGTGGTTGATCTCCGCTTCCTCTGCCGCATTGATCCGCCCGTCACCCTCCGCGCAATAAAGGAATGCGGCCTCTTTGCCGATTGGGCACTGGTACGCCAAAGCCGCCTCTCCACCATGGCCGCGCCCGGGGAATTCGTCGACTGGATGAGATTGCGGGTGAAAGGAGTCAAGTTCTAATCACGGGATTTAATGCCAGGCATCTTCCAATATTGGAAGAATGTCTTCGTGTCACACTCGTAAACTCTTTGTTTTCAGTGGTCAGGGTGGTATTTGAACTGCTCTGCAATCCCTCAGGCTCAGTGTATCTCCACCCATGCTCCAGGAACTCAAATTTCAGTTCTCCACCGCGCTACTCACCATAGTGACGCTGGCGGCTGCCATTGGGGCCATCCTGAACTATCAGCAAGTACTTCGCTTCCGGCTCCCGGATGATGGCGTGGTCTGGGTAGACCGCGCGGCTCGCGTGGTTGCCGGCAGTGTGGAACCCGGTGGACCGGCCGAACGCGCCGGCATTCGGACCGGGGATATCCTCCGCTCCATTCAGGGTGCCGAGATCCGTTCCACTGAAGACGTACCGCGTCGGCTCGCCTACATCGGCGCATGGGCCAAAACCAGCTATGGGGTGCAGCGGGGCGGAATTCCGGTTACCGCTTCTGTCATTGTGGGCGAAGCGCGGCGCGGGGTTGCCATCACCTGGCAATACCTGGTGGGAGTGGCCTATTTGGTCATTGGCCTGTTCGTCTACTTCCGCCGGGGAAGTGCTCCAGGGGCGCTGCATTTCTATGTATTTTGTCTTGTATCGTTCGTTTTTTCCAGCTTCCACTACACCGGAAAGCTCAACGCTTTCGATCAGGTAATTTATTGGGGCAACATGGTGGGCGGCTGGCTGGCACCGGCGTTGTTCCTCCATTTTTGCCTCACGTTTCCCGAACGGCGCCCGTGGTTTCGCCGCTGGACAGCCGCATTGCTTTACTCTCCTGGCGCCTTGCTGACTCTGGTGGCGGCGGCCTTTGCCACGGGCATTCTGATCGCGCCCGGCGTTTCTCTGGTGGCGATTCGCGATATTCTGGACCGCACTTGGATGGCGCTCCTGACTGTCGCCTATCTGGCATCTGGTTTGGTTCTCGGTTTGGGCTGCCGGCGCGCCGAAGATACCGTGGTCCGCCAGCAGTTGAAGTGGCTGCGCAACGGAGTCGTTTACGGCTTCGGGCCGTTTGCCGTTCTTTACGCCGTGCCCTACGTGTTCAACCTGCCCATGAGCCCGTACCTGAACTACGCCGTGGTTACGCTGCCTTTGATTCCGCTCACCATCGCCTACGCCATTGTGCGCTACCGGCTGATGGACGTGGACATTATTTTCCGCCGCGGCTACGCTTATACGCTGGCCACTCTGTGCGTACTGGCGGCTTTCTACTCCATCGTTTTTTCGGTGGGCAGCCTGGTGCAGAAGAATTTCAAAGACCTGGGCAATACGGGCGTTATTCTGGTGCTGCTGGTGGCCACGTTTTTGTTCCAGCCCATTCGCAACTGGATTCAGGAACGGCTGGACCGCTACTTCTACCGCGACCGCTACAACTACCGGTTGACGCTCATTGAGTTTGCGCGGGAACTGAATTCAGAGACCGATCTGGATCGCATGATGCAGGCTCTGGCAGACCGGCTGATGCAGACGCTCAACATTCGCCATGTGGCTTTCTTTGTTGAGACCGGAACCCAGGAATCGCCGCGCTGGCGCCTGCGCATGTCGATGGGTTCCACCTCGCGCCCTCTGGCGGCGGCAGAGTCGCTCGACCTTTCATTTCTCGACTGGAAGCAGGAATCGCCGTATCTGTTTTTTGAACGCACCCGCTATCACGTGGATGTGGTCGCGCGTAGCTGGGCACCCACCGTACGGCAGACCATTTCTGACCTGGACCTGAACTATTATTTGCCCTGCCTGGTTCGTGGAAGGGTAATCGCCTGGCTGGGAGTGAGCCGCACAGAAACCGGAGAGTTCCTTGCTTCCGACGACGTGGAACTGCTGCTCACTCTGGCCAACTACACCGGTATCGCGATCGAGAATGCCGGCCTCTACCGCTCGCTGCGCGAGAAGGTGGATGAATACGAAAGGCTGAAGGAATTCAGCGAGAATATTGTGGAATCCATCAACGTCGGTATTCTCGCCGCCGGTCTGGATGACCGTGTGGAAAGCTGGAATACGCAGATGGAACGCCTGAGCGGAATCGGCCGTGCCGACGCCACCGGGCGTACGCTCAGCGAA
This sequence comes from Bryobacterales bacterium, assembly GCA_038229475.1. GTDB lineage: Bacteria > Acidobacteriota > Terriglobia > Bryobacterales > Bryobacteraceae > BOG-234. The sequence goes on from JBBROK010000015.1 coordinate 26,080, forward strand.
CTGTTCCCGGCTTCGCTGGTAGAGCAGTTCCGGCTCACGCGGGGCGAAATGCGCACTCACCAGCTGGATAAGTTCACCATGGATACCGGGCGCGGCGAAGCCACGTTTAATATCGCGATTGCGCCCCTGGTCTCGCGCGACATGCAACAGATCGGACGGCTGGTGATCTTTGATGACATTACCGGTCGCGCGGAACTGGAGCGCAGGCTCGTGCAGGCAGACAAATTGTCGTCCATCGGTCTGCTGGCGGCGGGCGTGGCCCACGAAGTGAATACGCCCTTGGCAGTGATCTCCACCTATGCGCAGATGCTGGCCAAACAGGTGGCCGATGATGAGCAGAAGTCGCGGATGCTGGATAAGATCGCCAAACAGACCTTCCGCGCTTCCGAGATCGTCAACTCGCTGCTCAATTTCTCCCGCACTTCCACCAGTGAATTGAGCGATGTCCAGCTGAACAAAGTCATTGAAGAGACGCTCTCCCTGCTGGAACACCAGTTGCGCAAAGCCGGTGTGGAGGTTCGAGCCTCGCTCGATCCCGCGCTGGTTACAATCCGCGGCAACGCCGGCAAATTACAGCAGGTGTTTTTGAACCTGTTTCTCAATGCGCGCGACGCCATGGATCGCGATGGCGCGGCCCGTACCCGGGTTCTGCAGGTACACACCAGAAGCGGCCGCGAATGCGTGGAGGTAGATGTGATTGACGACGGGCATGGAATCGCAGCCGAGCACCTGACGCGAATCTACGATCCATTCTTTACCACCAAGGGTGCCAGGAAGGGGACGGGTTTGGGGCTTTCCGTTACCTACGGCATTATTCATGAGCATGGCGGAACCATTGAGGTTACATCGCGGCCCGAAGAAGGTGCCTGTTTCCATCTGGAGTTCCCGCTGGTTCGCAGGACGGCCCGACCCGCCGCGGCGGGTGAACCCGGCACAAAGATTGAAAAGGTGGTACCGGTTTGAGCCCTTCCATACGCCTAGGCAGGCCCTCCAAAGGCCGCATACTGATCATCGACGACGAGGCCGAGATTCGAGAGGGGCTGGAAGCTCTGCTCGATCTGGAAGGCTACGACATTGATCTGGCTGCCAATGGTGCCGAGGGCGAGCGCAAGCTCGAATCGCGGGTCTACGATCTGGTGCTGCTTGACCTGATGATGCCGGACAAATCCGGTATGGAAGTACTGCGGGACTTGCGGGAGCGCGACCGGCATACGCCGGTGTTCATGATCACAGCCTATGGCTCGGTGGAGGCGGCTGTGCAGGCGGTCAAGCTGGGCGCGACCGATTACCTGCCCAAACCCTGGGACAACGAAAAACTCCTGATTGAGATTGCGCGTGTAATCGCCGGGCAGCGCCTGGCCGACGAGAACGCGCAACTCAAGCGCACGCTCAAGCAGCGCTATAGTTTCCCCTCCATCATCGGCAAGAGCGAGCGGATGATGAAGGTGCTTGATCTGGTCACACAGGTGGCCACCAGCCGGTCCACCATTTTGATTACCGGCGAAACCGGTACCGGCAAGGAACTCATCGCCAAAGCGATCCATGCCAATTCGCCGCGGGTAGACCATTCTTTCGTTGCCGTCAACAGCGGATCGTTGCCGGAAGATCTGCTCGAATCCACTCTTTTTGGGCATGTGCGCGGCGCTTTCACCAGCGCGGTGGCCAACAAGAAGGGTGCATTTGAGGTCGCCAACAAGGGCACCATCTTCTTTGACGAGATCGGGACCATTGGCCCGGAGACCCAGGCCAAGCTGCTGCGCGTGATTCAGGAGAAGGAGTTCACGCCTCTCGGGTCCAACGACGTGATGAAGGTAGACGTGCGCATTCTGGCCGCTACCAATGCGGACTTGCGGAAAATGGTGGAAGAGAAGAAATTCCGCGAAGACCTTTACTATCGCCTCAACGTCATCAACATCAATCTGCCGCCCCTGCGCGATCGCCGCGAAGATATTGTTCTTCTGGTCAATACCTTTCTGGAAAAGTTCAGCCGCGAGAACGAGAAGTACCTCGATGACGAAGCGCATTCGCTGCTGCGCTTTGAGCCCGACGCCATGCAGGTCCTGCTCGATCACAGCTGGCCCGGCAACGTGCGCGAACTGGAGAACGTAGTAGAGCGCGCCGTCGTGCTGGCGTCGGCACCGGCCATTCCGGTCGACGTGTTCCCGGATTATCTGTTGCAGGCCGCGGGCATGAAGATCAGGCGTACCGAGTCGGGCGCACTGCCCCCGGATGCGTCACTGTTTGAAATCGTGGCGGACTTCGAACGCCGCACCATCATCGAATACCTTGACCGGGCCAATGGCAGCCAGACCGAGGCCGCGGAGGAACTGCGGGTTCCGCTGTCCACGCTCAATCAGAAGATCAAGCGCTTGAATATCGACGTGCGCAAGCGCGCCTTAACACCGCCGTAACGACTTCAGAAGACAACGGCGATCAGTGCGACTACTTCACGTACGGACGTACCTGTCTATGGCCTGAGCCCGTCAGCGAAATCCGCTCGCCGGCCACCAACCCCTGTTTCATTGCCCGGCGGCGGTCGATTGTGGCATCGGCTTCAGATACTTTGCGTACCATCCCAAATAACGTTCATAGCGATCCCGCACATAACTGGGGCGCGAGATGCCGTGGAACTCATTCGGGTAGATGATGAGCTGGGTATCAATGCCCAGGCTGCGCAGCGCCTGATACATCTGCTGGCCACCCTGCACCGGCACGTTGAAGTCCCGTTCCCCGCCAAGAAACATGGTTGGCGTCTTGATGCGGTCCGCATGCAGGAATGGATAGGAAATCTTCTGATAGGTTTCCCACGCCTTGGGGTCCCATGGCGGCCCGATCTCATAGTCGTACTGAATGATGTACTGATCGGTGCCATAGAAGGCGATGGGGAATGCTGTGCCTGCGCCACTGGTCGCGGCTTTCAGCCGATGGTCCGTGGCAATCATGTAATCGGTCAGAATGCCGCCATAGCTCCAGCCGCCCGCGCCCATGTGGTCGGGGTCGGCTACGCCCATTTTGATGACGTGTTCAATACCGGCTTCCAGATCATCTACTTCATGGTGACCCCAGTCACCCGCAATAGCCCACGAGTACTTGCGACCGCGGCCTGAACTGCCCCGGTAATTGACGTTCAACACCGCGTAGCCATTGGCGGCGAAGACCTGGCGCTCCATGCCAAAATCGTACTGGTCCTGGCCGTTGGGGCCGCCGTGAATGCGCAACAGGAATGGTACGCGGGTGCCCTTCACATAGCCCACCGGATAGGTGAGAAGGCCATTCACATCGGTACCGTCTTTGCTCTTGAAGCTCACCAGTTCGGTTTCGGGGATATCGAGTTCCTGCAGCAGTTCATCATTCTGGTGCGTGATCTGGCGGAGAGTGCCGCCCTGCACGGCGTAAACTTCGCCCAGCTTCTTGGGGCTGTTGGAAACCACGGCGGAGCAGGAGCCGGACGTGGTGGGATTCTGCACCACAATCGGCGACGCCATCAAACGTTCCGCCGAACCGCCTGCCAGCGGGACGCGCATCGGGTACACGCTGCGGTCATCGGTCACCAGCACCGTGATGGTCTTGCCATCGGCGGCGAAGCGGGGTGAAGAGACACCGCGGTCCAGGTCCATGGCGGCTTTCACCATGGTGGCGGTGCCGGTTCCATCGGAAGAAATGAGGCCGAGGCGGGTCATCGAATACTGGTCGTACTTGCGTTCATCGGTGGTGAGAAAAGCGATTTGCCGCCCGTCCGGGCTCCACTCCAGCCGAGCGCGGGTGACCAGCATATCGTCCTTCGTCAGCTGTTTTTCACTAACCCCGGTTTTGGCGTCAGCCACGAAAACCTGGTTAGAAGGGTCGCGGTCAGGGTCGGCGTGGTGGTTGCTGGTGAAGGCGATCCGCGCACCATCGGGTGACCAGACGGGGCCGGCTTCGTCCCAGGTCTTCTGCGTGGTGAGGCGGTCCATCTTCTTCGTGGCAATGTCAAACAGATAGATGTAGCTGTGGCGGCCAGAGAGCAGATAACCCTGCACGTCCTGCTTGTACCTGTAGCGGTCGATCACGATGGGCTTGGGCGCTTTGGCGGGTGCGCCGGCAGCGGCAGGCGGGGCGTCGGCATCGGGATCGGCGTCCCCAATAACCAGTGCGAGCTTCTTCGAGTCGGGCGACCATTCAAAACTCTGCAGGCGGCCTTTGGTGTCGGTGAGCTGGATGGCTTCGCCGCCATTGCGGTCCATGACCCAGACCTGGTTGCCCTTGGCGGGGCCGGTGCGCGACGAAGTGAACGCGAGCGACTTGCCATCGGGACTCCAGCGCGGGCCAGATTCGCTGTCGTTGCTGGAAGTGATCTGGCGCTCCGATTTGCCGTCGAACGAGGCCAGCCAGATGTGGGAGTTGCTCTTGTCGTCCTTCGTGTCGATCATCGCCACCACAAAAGCGATGGCTTGCCCGTCGGGCGAGCACTGCGGGTCGCGGACGTCACGAACCCGTGCAAGGTCGTCCATTCTGAGCGCGTGTCGTGTGCTTTGGCCGGGCAGCGGAGGGACGCTGAGCGCGAGCACGGCAAGGGCTGAAACGAGAGAAGAGCGCATTTGGAACATTGGCCTCAGTTTACACCCGGTTTGCGGTCTACACTGGTGTGGGTCCAGATCGATGAACACGGAACGCTTTGATGTCATCCAGGAGAGGGAAAAGGGGCTGCGACGGGGGTTGACGTCGGCGCAGTTAACAATGATCGCCATCGGCGGCGCCATCGGAACCGGACTGTTTCTCGGCAGCAGCTTTGCCATCGGCTTTGCCGGGCCGTCGGTAATTGTGAGCTACGGAATCGGCGCCTTCATTGCGCTGCTGCTGATGGGATGTCTGGCAGAGATGACCGTGGTCCATCCCACCTCCGGATCATTCGGTGCCTGGGCGGAATTCTACGTCAGCCCCCTGGCGGGATTCCTTGTTCGCTATGCCTACTGGTCGTGTATTGTTTTTGCGGTGGGTACGGAAGTCACCGCCATTGCGGTGTACATGCGCTACTGGTTTCCCGCCGTACCGGGGTGGTTGTGGATTGTCGGGTTCTCGGCAATTCTCATCGCCGTGAACGCCCTCAATGTGAAAGTGTTCGGTGCTGTTGAGTACGCGTTCTCTACGCTCAAGGTCACGGCCATCATTCTGTTTATCCTGCTGGGTGCGTGGGTCGTGGCGGGTACAGGCGTCTCCAATTACACCGCCCGCGGCGGCTTCTTCCCCAGGGGTGTTTGGGGAATGTGGGTGGCGGTGATTGTGTCCATCTTCAGCTACCTGAGTATTGAGATGATCGCAGTGGCGGCAGGCGAGGCGGAAGATCCACAGCGGGCGATTACGAAGGCATTTCGCTCCACCGTGGTTCGGTTGGTGGTGTTTTACCTCCTCACGCTGGCCATCATTGTGGCCATTGTTCCGTGGACCGAATCAGGCAAAGGGGAGAGTCCTTTTGTAACGGTGATGGTGCGCTCGCATCTGCCCTGGGCGGCAGGCGTGGTGAATTTCGTCATTCTCGTCGCCGCACTGTCAGCCATGAACAGCCAGCTCTACATTACGACCCGGATGATGTTCAGCCTGGCGAGGGCCGGGTACGCGCCGCGGCGTTTCGGGGAACTGAGCGCGCGTGGGACACCGGTTTCAGCGTTGCTGCTGTCGTCGATTGGTATTGCTCTGGCGACGTTGCTGAACGTGCTGTTTGCAGAGCGGTCGTTTACGCTGATGATGGCGATTTCCATGTTCGGGGCCATGTTTACCTGGCTGATGATTTTCGTGACCCACCTCTACTTCCGGCGCGCCCATGCCGGTGAACGGCTCGCGTTCCGCATGTGGGGATACCCGTATTCGAGTTTGCTGGGTGCCGGGTTGATGGCCGCGATTCTGCTGACAACCGCATTCACTGCCGAATTCCGTATGACGCTGGTTTACGGGGTTCCCGTGTTGGGTGGGCTCGCAGTCGCGTGGCGGCTGCGTAGACGCAGATAAAGTGGTACTGTGTAGACAGGGAGACTCACGTCTACACATGGCCTTAAATATCCGCAATCCTGAGGCAGACCGGCTGGCTACAGAACTGGCTGCGCTCGCCGGAGAATCCAAGACCGACGCCGTTATCAAAGCGCTGGGTGATCGGCTGGAGCGTGTCCGCCGGGAGCGCACCGGGCGTTCGTTGGCGGATGAGCTAATGGAGATTGGCCGACATTGCGCCAGCCTGCCCGTTTACGATACGCGCACTGAAGACGAGATTCTGGGTTACGACGAGTTCGGTGTGCCGACCCAGTGATCGTGGATTCATCAGCTGTAATCGCCATTTTACAAGGCGAACCAGAAGCGCAATTACTCGCCGATGCGATAGAGAATGCAAGCGTGTGTCAAATGTCCATCGCGAATTGGGTGGAATGCTGCACGGTACTCGAGTCTCGTCGTCGCGCCGACGGTCTTCGCGACCTCGATCGTTTTATCGGCAGGGCACGAATTCAGCTCGTACCTGTCGATCTCGAGCAGGGCCTTCTTGCTCGCGAGGGTTTCAGCAGATTCGGCAAAGGCCGTCATCCCGCGGCGCTGAACTATGGCGACTGCTTCGCCTACGCTCTGGCGCGTCACTTGAGAGAACCTCTCCTGTGTAAGGGCAACGACTTCCCCAAGACCGATATCCCGCTTGTCCGTGTCGGCGATCCTCGCAGGATGCACTGACCCGCCCGCCTCGCTACCATATCTGCATGGACCCGCTGCTGGCCTGGCGCAAAGAATTCCCCATTCTTGCCAATACTACCTACATGATCAGTCACTCTCTGGGTGCCATGCCCCGGCGGGCGGTGGAATCTCTGCAGCAGTTCACAGACACCTGGGCGACGCGCGGTATTCGTGCCTGGGAAGAGGGCTGGTGGGACATGCCCGTCACTGTCGGTGATCTCATCGGATCCATCATCGGGGCAGGGAAGGGAGAGGTGGTGATGCATCAGAACGTCGCCATCTGCCAGTGGATCGTGACCTCCTGTTTCGACTGGCGCGCTCCCCGCAACAAGCTGGTTACCGATGGTCTGAACTTCCCTTCCAACGACTACATCTACTACGGTCTGGAGCGGCAGGGAGCGCGCGTTGTGCGCGTCGCGTCGGACGACGGCATAACGCTGTCACTGGAAGCAATGCTGGCCGCGATCGATGACCAGACACGGCTGGTCTCGGTGTCGCAGGTGGCATTCCGCAGTTCCTATGTGCAGGATCTGGCTGCCATCACGAAACGCGCCCATGAGGTGGGCGCAATGGTAGTAGCGGATTTGTATCAGTCGGCCGGATGCCTGCCTGTCAATGTACGGGAACTGGGCGTTGATTTTGCCACCGGAGGGTCAGTGAAGTGGCTGTGTGGAGGGCCGGGTGCCGGCTTTCTTTATGTACGCCGCGACCTGTGGAACCAGCTGGAACCCGCCGCCACCGGATGGCAGGCGCACCGGGAACCCTTCGGGTTTGAGCCCGGGCCCATCGAGTTTGCCGACGATGCCATGCGTTTTCTGAACGGGACCCCGAACGTGCCGGCCATGTATTCGGCGCGCCCCGGTTACGAAATCATCAATGAGATCGGGGTAGAGAACATTCGCGCGAAATCGCTGCGGCAAACGCAGTTGCTGATGGATCTGGCGGATGAAGCGGGCATTCCCGTGCGAACCTTCCGCGAGGCTGCGCGCCGCGGAGGCGTGGTGATTCTGGATGTTCCCAACGGGAAAGAAGTGACCCGGGAACTGGCGCGCCGCGAGATTCTGGTGGATTATCGCCCGCTGGCGGGTATTCGCATCGCGCCTCATTTCTACACCACAGACGAAGAAGTGCAATACACCGTCAGCCAGATTCGCCAGATCGCGGATGCCCACTCGTAGGCGGTTGGCGGCGACTGCGCTTCCGGCTGTGTCCCCAACTTTTCTGCAGCTTGCGCCAGCTGAACCCGGCTGCCGTATTGCCTATGGCAGTGATCCAAATCAGTTCGGGGAACTGCGGCTGCCGCAGGGTAAGGGGCCGCATCCAACGGTGATTTTCATCCATGGTGGATACTGGCGCGAGGCTTATGACCTGACCCATGTGGGCCACTCATGCGTGGCGATTGCCACCGCCGGTTATGCCGTGTGGAGTTTGGAGTATCGAAGAGTCGGGCAGCCCGGCGGCGGGTATCCGGGGACACTCGAAGATATTCGCGCCGCCGCGAGGCGCGTGTCCGGCATTGCCGACTTGGATTTGGGCCGCGTCGTGTTGGCCGGGCACTCCGCCGGTGGGCATCTGGCGTTGTGGCTGGCCGCGCAGGAGCTGCTTCCCCTGAAGGGCGTGGCTGCCCTCGCGGCGGTGAGCGATCTGCGCAGGGCACATGAGCAGAATCTGGGTGCCGGCGCGGTAGCGGACTTCGTCGGCGGCGGCCCGGCGGAGTGCAATGATCGCTATGCGGCGTCGTCGCCCGTGGACCTCCTGCCGCTGCGGGTTCCGCAGGTTCTGTTGCATGGCACTGCAGATGATACTGTTCCGTTTGAACTTAGCCGGCGGTTTGCCCGGGCGTCAAAGAATGCCCGTCTGGTCGCCTTGCCTGGTGCCGGGCACTTCGAACTAATCGATCCGCGTTCGAAGGAGTGGCCAGTGGTGCTGCAAAATATCGTCGCGCCCCTCGCTTCAGAGCGTTAGCGGATTGACCACGCGCAGTGCCGGGAAGCGGCTGAAGTCGCGATCCACTGACCAGAACTCCTCCACGCCGTGAGCCAGGCAGACGGCGGCGATACGAGCATCGTGAACCAGCGGACCCTGAACCTGTCCCTCACGGAGCAGGCGCTCCAGTGTCGGCCAATGCACCGGCCCCTCGGCGATGCAGCGAAAGGTGGGGCAGCGCTGCCAGTTGGCAATTTCGGCAAGACAGTCGTCCATGCTGGTGGCGGGCCGGTAGATCTTCGGATGGGTGACGATGGCGGCGAACTCGTGCACGCACTGCCATACTGTCCCCCACGGACGCCCGCTCGATGCCAGTCTATCCATCGCCGCCACAGCCCGCGCATGGAAGGGCGATTCGGCACGATGAGCGTATATCAGGATGTTAGTGTCAACTGCGATCACTGGCGGTTGATACCCGATGTTTCCAGCATTTCCGATAAGGTCATGGTGGGTGCGCCTTGACCATCAACGATGCGGTGTTCCAGGCGAAACGGTTCGGGGCTTGTCCCCGTTTTGGCCTGCAGGAAGGCCCGCAGACTTTCCTCGAACAAGACCCGAACAGTCCACCCGCGCTGGCGGGCCGCTATCTTCACTTCGGAAAGAAGATGGCTGGGAAGATCGATAGTAGTCTTCATACGCTCTCATCGTACTATAACTTCCTCCCAAGTTTACAAATACCAGCTAGCAAGCTACCTCCCGTTTCACCCGAATCGCTGCTATGCTCGGACAGACATGCCCAACAATCGCCAATGGCGCCTCGCAGCCCGCCCCGCAGGACTACCAACTGATTCCGTGTGGCAGTGGACGGAAACGCCGTTGTCTGAACCCGCTGAGGGGGAAGTACAGGTACGCGTCCAGTACATCTCGCTCGACCCGGCCATGCGCGGATGGATGAACGACGGCAAATCCTACCTGCCGCCGGTTCCGCTGGGCGATGTGATGCGCGCCGGCGGCTTGGGCGAAGTCGTGGCCTCGCGACACCCTGCATTTGCGCAGGGCGACCGGGTCACCGGAATGACCGGTGTCCAGGACTACGTGAATATCGCTCCCGGTGGTCCGCGGGGAATGGCAAAGATTGATCCGGGTATCCAGCCGGTTACCGTGTGGCTGAGCGCGTTGGGGATGGTCGGGATGACCGCGTATTTTGGTCTGCTCGACATTTGTACACCGAAGGAAGGCGAGACCGTTGTGGTTTCGGCGGCGGCGGGCGCAGTAGGGTCGCTGGTGGGCCAGATCGCGAAGATCAAAGGGTGCCGCGTAATCGGCATTGCCGGCGGCGCGGAGAAGTGTCGCTTCATCGTGGAAGAGCGCGGCTTCGATGCGGCGATCGACTACAAGTCCGAGGACGTACGCGCGGCACTGGAAAAGCATTGCCCCAAAGGCATTGACGTTTATTTTGACAACGTCGGCGGATCGATTCTGGAAGCCGTGCTGGCGAATCTGGCCCGCAAAGCCCGCATTTCCATCTGCGGCGCCATCAGCCAGTACAATGCGACCGACGGCATGGTTGGGCCGCGCAATTACATGTCACTGCTGGTGAGCCGCGCGCGCATGGAAGGCTTCCTCGTGATGGACTATGGTGCACGTTTCCCGGAAGCGATAAAGGAAATGGCGGGCTGGATTCGCGAGGGAAAGCTGAAATCGCGCGAAGACGTCTACGAAGGGCTGGAGAATTTCCCCAGCGTGTTTCTGAAGCTCTTCCGCGGAGATAACACCGGAAAATTGTTGCTGAAAATCGCCGGATAGTCCCGGGCTACCGCGGGTCTTTGACCGCAACACGCAAATAACTCAGAATCGACGCAAGCTCAGAATCGTTGTAGGCGCCAATTACGGAACTATGTCGCCACGCAGAGCCGTCAGCGAATTTCACTCCGCCCGGTTCGGCGCTTCTCTGCACCGGAGGCGGCGAGGTGAGGTCATAGAAGACCGCGCTCTGCCTGCCACTGCTCAAAACCAGAACCGGCATCGTTTCACCGTCCATCAAGACCGTCTTCACATTTGGAGTTGTCAGCGACCGTATCTCCGCCGTCGTCGACGGAACTTTTGCCATCGGTCCAGCCACGGGAATGCCGAATCCGCCCACTTCATGGCAAGTGGAACAACGGCCAAACCCCCGCACCGCATCCCTGAAGAGTTGCGCCCCGCGCGCCGCATCGCCAGTCAGGGCGACCGCGATTGCGCCCGAATCGGCGGTACCGGGATTAACAATGCCATTCAGACTGGCAACGTAAGCGACTACCGCCAGCAGATCCGGCCTCAACAATCGCCCCGCGAAGGACGCCATAGCCGTATCGGGAACCCCGCGCCGCACCACGCCGCTGATGTAATTCTGATCGAAGCCACGGCCCGCCAGCCGCGGAGCGCCACCCGGTCCGCCACTCACCCCGTGACAGTATCCGGTAGCGCACGATTTCCCGAATACTTCTTCACCCCGCTTCAGCACATCCACGGAGTTCTGTGCCGCACAGGACAAACCCAATGCGAGCGTTCCCGCCACCAGCCGCAACAGTAAACGCTTCGGCCCTGTCATCGCGAAGTCTCCGGCAAAGCAAACACCACCAGAGTCGAACCCAGCCGCCATTCCAGATCGGGAAACAGAGCGCTGCCCATGCCTCCGGCCACGCTGGCCTGCCATCCCGTCCCCGTGGCGATGAACTGTCGCCCCTTCACAGCGTAGGAAACCGCTGCACCCCTGTTTCCTGCGCCGGTCTGATAACTCCACAACTTCACACCGCTCTTCGCATCCAGCGCAAAAAACTCGCCTTCCGGATTTCCCGTGAACACCAGATCGCCGCCCGTAGCCAGCATCGAAGCCATCAGGACGTACTTGTAGGGCATACTCCAGACTCTCTTTGCGGTTACCGGGTCCCACGCATCCACGTGACTGTAAGTGGTGCGTCCGGCCGGTAGTCGCAGTGGGAACTGACCATTCATGAAGCCCTTCCCCTCTTCAGGACTGTTGTCGTTCGGGGTAATGTCATTGCAGAGTTCATTGACCGGCATGTAGAGCAGGCCGGTGCGCGGCGAGTATGCCATGGAGTTCCAGCTTTTCGCCCCGGCCGCACTGGGGCATATGGAGGTCGTCTTTCCCAGTTGGGGCTCATTGCGCCCCACCAGCTTGCCGTCCTCGGTAACGCCTGTGATCCACGTCCGAACCTCGGGAACCGAGAACACGCCAAGAAACTCGCCCGTGGCGCGGTCCAGCACGGAAGTCAGACCGCTCTTGTTCATATGGACCAGCACCTGCCGCATCCGGCCCCGCATCACACGGTCCATCAGCACAACTTCATATGCGGAATCGTAGTCCCACATGTCATCGGGCACTTCCTGATGGTGCCAGCGCAGTTTGCCGGTATCGGGGTCCAGCGCCACTACACTCGCGGTGTAGAGGTTCAGATCTTTGCCCTTGTCCGCGCCTGCCGGCACCCGCTCGGCATCATAAAAATCCGACGCCGCATTCCCCGTGCCCCAATACAGCAAATTCAGTTCCGCGTCATAAGAGCCCGTCAGCCAGGGAGCGCCACCCCCGAACTTCCAGCTGTCCCCCTTCCATGTTTCATTCCCTTTTTCGCCAGGCGCGGGAATCACGTACCACCGCCACGCCAGCCGCCCGGTCTTCGCAAAAAACGCGGTAATGTAACCCCGGTGGGCTCCGTCCCCGCCCGTGCCGCCGATCACGATCTTGTCTTTCACCACCAGTGGCGCCGCCGTGATGTTGCAGCCGCACTGACGCGCGTCATCAATATTGACCCGCCAGGCGAGGCGGCCTGTCGTCTGGTCCAGCGCCACCAGATAGTTGTCCCTGGTTCCGAAGAACACCTTCCCGTCAGCTACCGCCAATCCGCGATTTCCCACAAAACCAGGAATACTCCTCGGCAGTTCCGGATACTGATAACGCCAGATTTCGCGACCCGTCGCGGCATCCAGGGCATAGACGCGCGCGCGTGCCGTGATCAGGTAGAGTGTGCCCTCCAAGATGATTGGTGTGGCCTGCAGGTTCTCGGCATAATCGCCAGTTTGAAACATCCAGGCCGGAGCCAGTGCTTTCACATTGCCCGGGTTGATTTGATCGAGCGCACTGTAACGCCAGGAGAATTGTGTCCCGCCGTAGTGAGGCCAGTCGTTGTGAGTCGCCCCGGCCTCCTGCGCCAGCGCGGAACAGAACGGCGCCAGACTCGCGAGCACAATCGGGAGAAATCGCATAGCCGCCATGATACCGCTTTTCGGCTCTCACGGGCGCGGCTCAGGATTCGCTCTCGCCGGCTTGAGTGCGGCCCTCTTCCTCGAACAGAATTCCGTCATTCGGATGGGACTGCCACCCCAGCGACTTGAGGTAATCACGCCGATAGCGGGAGTTGATTTCAAGAAATGCCATCGCGAGTGCCTGATCGTACAAATCGATGGGATGGATATTCCGGAGGCCGGTGATAAACCTTGGGCGTCTGCGCCAGAATAAGCGCGCAGCCGGACGGGCGAAGAATCTCGCGGACCTTGAGAACTTGCCGGAAGCTAATAGCTCCCATCTCGTCGGTAGCGGGGCCGGGGATGACCATGTTCTTCACGACGAGCGGGGCGACGTTGGAACTGGTAGCCTGTCTTCCAGTCGGCGATTACGATGTCCCACACGACACGCCCCCTGCGGATATCGATGGCGACGAGGTGGCAATCGACAGCGGTGGCCCGGTAGAGTGTGTCGCCGGCGATGGGGAGTCGGCCTCGTCGCACGGACGGGAGAACTTCCAGTATTGGCGAACGGTGACGGCGTCAAGCGCGACGACTTCGGTCATGGTGCCTGCGTACATGATTCCGTCAACGACGAGGGGAGTGTTCTCCATCTTGGTGTCGGCGGGGTGGTAGACCCATTTCAGCTCAGGCTTTTTGACGTTGGCGCGGTTGATCTGGTTGCGCGGGCTGTAGCGCTGAGCGGCGTAACGCCGGAGTAGGTGAGCCAGTTCCAGGTTTGCGGTCGGCGTGCAGAAGGCGGTCGTAGGTGACCTGCACGCCGGAAGTCGCGGCCCGGAAGAAGGGGGAGGATCACTGCGGTCTTGTGCATGGAATCGGGCCTGCCTGGAAGTATACAGAGAGGCGAGGCAAGAAGAAAGGAGTTTTGACGTCTCTGCGTATCAGCTATCGAAGCAGGGTTCCCGGTAGTGTCATTTGTGCTGGCTCAGCATCTCCCGAACGCTGGATTCCTGGATGCCGGTGCCGTAATCTGTGCCCCAGTACGTGTTCAGCATCTCTCCCGTAAAGGTCTTGCAGGTCCTGCCGTTAAAAATACCGTAGGTCTTCCAGACGCCGCTACCGGGAACGATGTTGTAGGCGAGTTGGCTTCGCCGCGTCCCCTGTTCGGTCAGCGCCAGTTCTTTATAGCGTGCCTTGAGGAAAGAGCCCGCCGGCGTACCGACCTGATACGCAGGCTTATTGGCGGCAGCGAAATCGACGACGCCCAGCATCGCCTGCGCCACTTTCTCATCCTGCGCGCTGCTGCCGGGAACGAGCGTCTGAGTGGGCTTCAGGCTGGTACCGCCAATACCCGTTCCGGGGGTAAAAAATACGTTAAAGCTACCCTCGCCTCCGAGAAGAACACCGCCAGAACTGGAGCAACTTCCCCCGCCACCGCTGTTCCTTCTCCGGTAGCCACCCTCACCGAACGACACGTTCAGGACGCCCACGATGGAACCATTTTCCCAGACGTCAACGGCAATATCGGTGTGCGTCCCGTCGTTATCAATTCGTGCGTCGAGGCCCGTGGGATCTGAGAAGAGCAGAGCATTGGCTCTCGCGTAGGAAAAGGCGCCGGATTCGGTCGCGACTCCGTAAGGTTGCGCCGGATCGCGTGAAATAAAGCGCGCCGCGGACGAGTCGTAGTATCGTGCCCGCATGTAATAAAGGCCGGGCACGGGCTCCTGCATGGCGCCCTGCTGTCCGGCGAAAGTGAAGGGGTTGTCCGTGTTTCCGCTGCGTGACAACTGGGTTCCGAAAGGTGTGAAGGTGTAGGAATCGGTGACGGCGGCACTGTCGTCAGTCAGGTAGGCGGTGTTTCCGGACTCATCGAAGTGATAGAAGCGACGCGCGCTTCCCGTGGCTTCCACGCTGTACAGGAGCAGGCCCGAGGGAGTGTGGATATAATACCGGAGGTCGACGCTCCCCTGGCGAACAACAGAAACCGACTTCAGTCGGAGAGCATAATTCCAGACAAAGTTCTTCGTGACACCCGCTCTGGTGGAAGAGGTTCGGAGATCGAAGGCATCGTAACCGTTGGTCACCGGACCAGTGCTGTCGGTATACGAAGTCAGGCGTGAAACAGTATCCCAGCTGTAGGTGCGACCGGCGTCCTGAGTGAGGCGGCCAAGTTTGTCGTAGGCGTAACCGGAGACCTGCGAGTTCGCATCGTAGCTAAGTTCAAAAGAGCCGTTGTCCGGAGCCGGAGAGGCAGGCAGTGTTCGAGTCTCCGCCGTAACGTTGCCCCGCCCGTCACGCTGCACGAGGATGGTCGACACGGCCGACTTGCCGGTCTCCTGAATACTGGTAACGGCACCGTCGGCGTTGTAGATGAACGTTGCCGTAATTCCGTTGGGCCTGGCCATGGAAGTCATCCGGCCGGCGGCGTCGTATGTGAAGGTGGTTATTCCGCCGGCCCAGTCGGCGACTTTCGTGACTCTGTCGCGCTGGTCATAGCTGTAAGTGACGATCTTGCCTGGAGCCAGGGTCATGGTTGTCATGCGACCTCCGGCATCGCGCTGGATGTTGATCCCGTTCGATGAGATAACGTCGCCCGCGGAGTTGTAGCTGAGAGTCACGCCGGTTGCCGCCGTCAGTATGCCGGCATCGTCGAAGGTGTAATCCAGAACCGTGCCGTCGGAGCCCGATTTGCGGGTCAGGTTACCGGAGCCATCCCGGGTCAGCGTCAGAGATCCGAGTTTTTCAGGCAACTGAAGCGACGAGAGGCGGTTCACGGAATCGTAGGCGAACGCGGTGGACCCGCTCTGGGGATCGGTTAGACTCACCATCCGGCCGCGGGCGTCATAACCCTTGCTCCAGACCTGGCCGTTACCATCCGTAACGGTGGTGACCTGACCGAGATCGCCCCGGGAATACCCAACGCTCGCAACTCCATCGCCGGCGCTCAGCGAGGCAATGTCACCACGGGCATCCGAAGTTATGGCGGTGGTTACACCCGCTGGATCCGTGAATGAAACCACGCGATCACCCTTATCCCATGTCGTGGAATAGACACCGCCGCCGGGACCTGTCACCTTCACGGCCCGGCCCATGGCATCTCTGACGGCGCTGCTTGCATTGCTCAGAGGGTCGGTTGAGCGCAGGAGAAACCCCTCGGCATCATAATCGCGACGCCACGTTGCTCCGGAGGGGTCGGTAATCCCGGTTAGCCGGCTGGCGGCGTCCCAGGTAAAAGTAACGGCATTGCCATTGCGGTCAGCCCGGGCAGAGACTCTTCCCAGCGTGTCGTACGTACGCGTGACCTTTGCGCCCAGCGGATCGATGACCGAAATCAGTCTGTCCATGGCGTCGTAGCTATAGCCCGTGAGGTTTCCGAGCGGATCGGCCACCGAAATCATGTTTCCGTTTTCGTCGTAGACGAAACGAGCCGTCTTGCCACGCCCGTCGGTATCAGTCAGAAGGTGATCGGCAGCGTCGTAGGTATAGCGACGCACACTGCCGTCACCATACGTTACGGAGGCTGGCCGGCGCACGACATCGTACGTGAAGGTCACCGTACCGCCCCCCGCATCGGTCACGGTGGCAGGTGTTCCGTCCTGGTTGTACGTCACGGTGATCACACCGCCCGCCGGGTTGGTCGTGGTCAGAGCCTGCCCCCGGCTGGTATAGGTCAACGAAGTCACTTTGCCGGCGCGATCGGTCATCGAAGTAATATTGCCGGAGGCATCGTAGGCGAACGAAACGGAGTCGCCGGAGCTGAAAGTGACTTTGGATGGCACCCTGAAAACTCCGCCCGCCTGGCTCTGTGCGATGTAAGTCCATTGTGCTGTGGAGCCATCAGCCTCCGTGATAGTCGCGGGAAGCCCGCTTTGCGCATCGTAGCTGAACTGACTGGTGAAGCCCAGGCTGTCTTTGACAGACGTCCTGCGTCCGGTGCTGTCGTAAGTAAATGTTGATTTGTTCCCGAGTTCATCAGTAGCCGACTGCACAGCAAACGAGGAATCGAAGACCCAGGTCTGTGTACGGCCCGCCGGGTCTGTTTGAACTGTGTTTCCGGAATTGTAGGTGAACCGGGTCGAGTTGCGATTGCCATCAGCCTGAGTGACAACCCTGCCCGCCGAATCGTAGGTTTGCGAATTCTGCAAATTTCCTCTCGGCAAGGTCTTCGATACCATTAGCGCAGTATTAGAATTCGTGGTGTCGTATGCATACCGGGTAACGTTGTTGCGGATGTCGGTCATCGCGGTGAGATTCGAACCGCTGTAGCCAAAAGTCACCGTGCGCGTTCCGTCGGTCACGCTGGTAATCCGGTTATTACCGTCATATGCGAAAGCCAGGGATCTGCCTAACCCGTCGCTGACGGAACTGATTCGGGCGCTGGCCCCGGAACCCGTGTACGAGATCGCGTGACGATTGCCGTTACGGTCCTGGATCGAGGTCAGAAGCCCGGCGGGACTGAATCCGTAAAAGCGGCCTTCGATCTTGTCAGCCATGACATAACCGCCGTCCGAAGTCGGGGTCAGGCCATAACCCGCGAAATTGTCAGCACCCGAGGCGAACGTGGTTCCCGATTGCTGAAATGAAATCACTCTCCCCCGGTTATCCGTAACCGTGACCGTCCCGGAGGCCGGCGGGGTGAGGTAGAACAGGAAATTGTGTGACCAGTTGTCGCCCAGCGGGCTCGGAGTAGCGGCCGAAGATTTCAGACCCGTGGCGTAATAGCGGCTGAACAGCACACGCATGGGCCCGCCCAGATCCAGATCGGCGGGTTCCTCAAAAAAGTATTCGCCCGTTGCCAGGCTGACGGGATCAGTGGGAGTAACGGCGGGTGCCGCGATGCGGGAGATGGTCTTTAACGCGCCAATATCGGTAACGTTGACAGTGAAAGTGAAGCTGTCGCGGCCAGTGCAATCCGGGTCCGACTGGCCGGAAGCAGTAGCGCCGGTTGCGGCCCAGGCCAACTGAAGGACTGTGGTCTCGCTGCCGCCGACCGGATGGCGCGCCGCGGTGATTTTGACGATCGCCTGGAGTCCCGTTGCGGGTGCCAGAGTGATAGCCAGAAGCGGGGTCGTAATGACGATCTCCGAAGCCTCGACCCGCACTATGCAACCCTCACCCGATACGGGGTCCACGGTCACCGTGCCCGATCCGGCGTAAGGAACAAACAGCGAGCCACCGCTCTTGACCGAAGTGGTGTGCGCACTGGCGATTGCGCAAAGGAGCAATGAGAAAAGCAGTATGTTCGTCTTCATGGATGCCGCTAGCTAGCGAACAGACACCGTCAGACCGGGCTGGCTGGCAGCGGTCCCGGCAGTTACCACAACCGGCACCGGACCGGAAGCCACATCGGCCGGCAAACGTAAGTTCATCTGAAACACGCCGGCCGTGATTCCGGGCGCCGACCCGGCGTATAGAACTTCAACCTGGGCACCGCCAACCGCAGCCTTCATCGGGAGTACAGGTTTCGGGTAAACACCGACCGCGATCCTGCCATCGACGCCGCGGGGAGTCGTCGGCCCTTCTCCCGTGCCGTATAAGACGATGATGGATCCTTTGGCCGCAGGATTCGTGGCGCTGTTCGGTGACAGATCCTCATTGAGAATGATCCCGTTGCCTGTGCCGGACGTATTGGTCGAAAACAGCCCTGGGACCGCAGCGGTAACCGGCACGGTAACGGCCGCCGAGGCGCGACCCTGATACTGTACGACGATCTGGGTTGAGGTTCGTCCGGCCACGGAATAGGGCGCCGCAGCGCTGGTTTGTACCGCGGAGGCGTATATCAGAGGAGCGGGAACACCGTCGAACAAGACGGTAGTTTCGGAGGCATAACTGGCGAAGGACCCAAGCGGGGTGAGAGGGCTGAGTCCCAGTGTGGCAGGTCCGAGTCCCGTGCCGAAGATCACGATGAGCTCGCCGGGGGCGATGGCCCCACCTGCATAGCTGGCGCTGTTGAGTACGCCCTGTGCCGTGAAGACCGGTGCGGGTCCGGCAGACGGGGCGATAACCAGCGTCCGAAGCAAATTGCCCGCGCCATCCCATGAGTAAGTCAATACCTTGCCGGAGGGGTATTTCGCGCTGGAAAGCCTGCCCGCCTGATCGTATGTGTAGCTGATGGACTGGCCTCCGGCAAGCCCCGCCACAAGGAACACGAACAAGAGTGCCTTCCGGTTTACAAGGGTCACGCAGTCTCTCCTTCCGGTTTTCGTCAGCCCCGCAGTTACCCTGGCTTCCTAACCGCTGGTGATTCCGTCTCCCAAAACTATACACCAAATCCGCGGTTGATGTCGCTCAAGCGCAGACCAAACAGGCCAGAAGTTCGCTGGTTAATTGAGCATTAACGAGCATCCGACTTCAGTCGCATCCATTACATATCTCGGAAAACGCGACTAAATCCGCGTGCCCGAACCAGGGATTGCTCCTGGACACTACACTAACCCAGCAGATTCTTCGCAATAGTAATTCGCTGCATGTTGCTGGTGCCTTCGTAAATCCGCCCGATCTTGGCATCGCGATACAGCTTTTCCACCGGATAATCCTTCGTGAAGCCAACCCCGCCCAGAATCTCCACGGCTCTTGACGCTGCGCGTTCCGCAATCTGTGAGGAAAAATATTTGCACATCGCGGCTTCCGTGATAAACGGCATGCCGGCATCGCGCAGTCGACCGGCGTTATAGACCATCAGCCGCGCGGCCTCCACTTCCACAGCAGTTTCGGCAATATCAAACTGTACGCCCTGAAATTCCGCAATGGCCTTGCCGAACTGCTTGCGTTGTTTGGCATGAGCCATGGCATGATCCAGCGCCCCCTGCGCCAGCCCCACCATCTGCCCCCCAATTCCGATGCGGCCTTCGTTCAGGGTCTCAATGGCAATCTTGTACCCTTTACCCACTTCGCCAATCACGTTGGCGGCGGGAACGCGGCAGTCATCCAGAATCAGTTCGCATGTGGATGAGGCGCGGATACCCAGCTTGTCTTCTTTCTTTCCCACCTGAAACCCGGGCGTGTTGCGCTCCACCACGAACGCCGTAATGCCTTTGTAGCCAGCTTCGGGATTCACGTTGGCGAACACCAGGTAGAACGAAGCTTCCATGGCGTTGGTGATCCACATCTTGCGTCCGTTGATGCGGTAATGGTCGCCATCCAGTGTGGCCCGCGTGGTGAGGGCAAACGCATCGGAACCTGACCCGGCTTCTGACAGCGCATAGCTGCACACGCCGCCGTTAACCATGCGCGGAAAGAATGACTTTTTCTGTGCCTCTGAACCCCAGCGCAGAATGGCGTTGACAAACAGAGTATTCTGAACGTCAACAATCACGGAGATTGCCGGGTCCACGCGGGCCAGTTCCTCAATCGCGAGCACAGACTGGAAGAATGTCCCCCCCTGTCCGCCAAATTCCTCGGGGATTTCGATCGACATCAAACCGATGTCGAAAAGTTGTTGCAGAATGTCTTTGCGCAAAACGCCGGCTTCATCCATTTCGCGGACGTACGGGGCAATTTGCTCTTTGGCAAACCGGCGCACGGTTTGCTGAAACATCTTCTCTTCATCGCTGAGCAGGGTAAGGGGGGCTGGTGTCATCACTCACCCTGATCGTAACGCAGCAGGTTATTTCGGCCTGGTGTCGGTGGCCGGCTTGGCGTCATCCGGCGCGCCGGTTCCAGAGGAACCAAGGAACAGCTTGCGGCCATCGGTGAACGTCACGTTGCGGCCGTTGGCCCGGAGCAGCGAATGGTCTCGCGCCTGGTAGCCATCCACAATGATCTCGGTACCAATCGGCAGACTGTCGCGCGAGAATCCGCGCCGCAGCAGCGAGTTGGGGCTGCCGCCTTCCACCATCCAGATTTCCTTCGTGCCATCGGCTTTCGTGGTCTCCACGTGGATCCAGGCGTGAGGATTCACCCACTCCATCTTCACCACTTTGCCTTTGAGCAGAACCGGCTTGTTGGCATCAAACTCACCGCCGAAGGCATGGTGCGCAAGCAGGGGCAGAGATGCCGCAAGCAGAGCCGTCAGTAGTTTGATTCGCATGGTCATCGTCATTATCTCCTGCTGTGGTTACTTTTTCTGGTCCGCTTCACGGGCGCGGGCACCGCGGAGGATATTCATCATGGCGTAGTTGGCCTCATGGCAGGCATATTCGTAGATCGGTTCCCTGGTTGCAGGCCAGATAAATTCACCTGTCCAGGGTTTCTCCCATGTGTCGGGGTCTTCAACGGTAAAGCGGTAGAGTAACCCGTTGGCATCCACCCGGCTGAAGCGTTCCACCACATGCAGGTTCTGTGTCGATCCGCGGAACCGCGTCTTCTCGGTAAAGTTGGTGGTATCCACCACCAGGGTGTCGCCTTCCCAGTGGCCTACCGAATCACCCAGCCACTGGCGCAGGTTCTTCGGCAGATGTGCGGCGTTCATGCGGACGATGCGGTTATCGTGCACCATTTCAGTCAGAATCACTACGGAGTCTTTGGTCTGCACAATCTGGTGCAGGTTGTTGTAGAAGTAATCCGGTAGCGCGGGCGGGCCCGAAGTGGAGCCAAAACCCAGCAGGCAGCGTTCGCCCAGCGGGCGCCGTTCGGGGTCGTCATACGCGCCGCCCGGTTCCAGACCCGGGTCTTTGCTTTCCTGGGCGTCGGAGGTGGGTCGTGCACCCAGCGCGGAGTTGCGTGTGCGGGCGGCCTGGGTCATGGCGGGTACCCGGCCATCCGGAGGATCCACCACCAGCGACGCGCGGATTTCGCCGTTCACGCGAGTGAATTTGGTGCCAGGGTCGAGCCAGAACTGGTTGTAGCCACCCACGTTGCCGGCCGCGCCCACAGAGCCATCACCGCCCACCGGAGGAGCTTTCCGCTCGCCTTTGATGGATTGATCGGCATTTTCTTTGCGCAGAGCCGTCGCGTTCTCCAGGCGCGAGGCCTGTTCGGGCGTCATGGTCGCGGCCGCCCCGCGGGCGCGTTCCACCGGAGTCATGGTGGCCAGGTCGTAAGTGCCCTGCAGGTCGGCGTGACCATCGGGGGTGCGCGGCACGACCCAGGCTTTGGGCGCCGGGGCCTTGGCGGTCGCCGGCACCTGGCCCATGGCTCCCGCGGTGAATCCCAGTGCCGCTGTAATGAGGATGACGTGTTTCAGCATGGCTCTCTCCGGTTACTTGCTGAGCGGCTTCTTGCGCCACTGCCCATACATTAACTCTTCCACAAATTCCACACACTTGAATTCCATTAGCTGCACGTTCTTTTCCTGACGGCGATACAGCGGCAGGGAAATCTTCCAGGGGCGCGTGAAGACGTTGGGATCAGTCATGGTGGCTTCATACAGCATCACGTCGGGGCTGGTGCGGGTGTAGCGTTCCACCACCTGCAGAGCGTCGCTGTGATAATTGCCGGACCGGTCAAACCACGTCTGGTCTGCAAGGCCGGTGACCTTGACGACCAGCGTATTGCCTTCCCAGTGCCCCACAGACTGGCCCATCCAGCTATCCACCGGCGCGGGGCCGGGGTCTTTCATGAAGATGTTGCGGACGGCACCCGCGTACTCATAGGCGATAAATACCTGCGAGTCATTTTGCAGAATCTGGAACGGATACGGCATGTATGTGGCGCGCGGCACGCCCGGGAGATAGCACTTGATTTCGGGATCGCCTTGCAGCCAGTTGTCCCGGTTCTTGTTGCGTTGCACCAGGGCTTCGGGCTTATAAGGAATTTCGCCGCCTTCCACAACTCCCATGCCAGGCGGCACGGAACCGACCGCGCCCAGAGCCACCACAGGTGCCGCCGGCACCAGACCATAAGGGCCCGGACGGACTGCCATCGCCGGGCGGGCGACGTGGGCTTCCAGATCGTAATTGGCCTCGTTCATGGCCTGCCAGATGCCGTTGAGATCAGGTTTGGCAGCGGGGCGCGCGGCCCGCGCGGGGGTTTGCGCACCAGCCGGGATGGCCAGCAATGCCAGAAGTGCGGCGGGGACAAGTATGTTCCTCATGGATTTAAATCAGTATACCGAAAACCGCGACGAGATTGCCGCCCATGGGCACGCGACTTCAGTCAGTTCCTTTTGGAAAAGCCCACCAATTGCCGGCGCTGGTGGAACAACTGGTGGGCTGAGCTGGAAAAAGGAGGGCAGCGGAGCGCAGGAGCCCGGATCTTTCAAAACTCATTCAAGCCACCCAACGCTCCCCGGCGGGATGCATGTAAACCTTTTTACGCGCCTTCGGATCAGAGCCCCGATTCCCTTCGTGCTACGATTTGCCGCATGAAAGCCCTGCTTGCCTTTCTTGCTGCCTGCCTCGTTCTGCCAGCGCAGAATCCCCGCCCGGCTCCTCCACTTCCGCATCCTGTGCGCAACGACGTCGCGCAGCCTGGCCGTGAAATCTCCACCATTCGTTACTTCCGCATCAAAAAAGGCAGCTTCGATGTCTTTCTCAAGACCAGTCAGGAAGATATCTGGCCATTTTTCGACAAAATGGGGGCGCGCGTGGTTGGCATGTGGAAGGTCTTCGATCCTGAAGGCGCCGAAGGGCCAAAGCGCGAAAATAAAGACTACGACGAGGTCTACCTCGTGATGCGTTACGCCGGCATCGAACACTGGAAAGCGACCCGCGACGGCGCTCAACTCGCCGGTAACGGTCCCGATTGGGAACGCTCCCGGAAGGGGCTGGCCCTCCGCCAGAGCCTGACGCTCTCGACGAATGTGACCTTTCTTGAGGGAGCCATCGCCAGCAACGGCCCTTTCTATATGCCCGCCCTGAAAGAGAGCTACACACCCGGGCCTTAACCGGCAAGCGCTTCCCCGGCTGTCCCTCTGTCATACTCATGTGTTATCACAACAGGAGTGAACCGGATGGCTGCTTCAAGACTTGAACTGTTGCAAGGCACACTCGACCTCATGGTGCTCCAGACTTTGGAGGCCATGGGCGCGTTGCACGGCCATGAAATTGCGCGGCGAATCGAGCAGTTGAGCGAAGATCACTTCGTCAGGCCTGGGCGTGCCTGGTCTCATTCTTTCTCCAGCAGAAACTGGACCAGGAATTTGATGACGAACTGACTGCCCATATCGAAATGGCGACGCAGGATCATAGTCGCCAGGGGATGACTTTGCCGGAAGCCCACCGCAGGACACTGGTCTTGTTGGGCGGCGTGGAGCCTTCCCGGCAGTTGCATCGCGAATCGCGTGGGCTGCCCCGGCTGGATGGTGTTGTGCAGAATGTCCGCTACGCCGTTCGTGGTTTGCGCCGCTCTGGTCGTCGCCGCAGCGGTTGGTTGTTGGATTCCGGCCCGGCGTGCGATCTCCGTTGACCCTGTCGTCGCTCTGAGACAGGAATAAGCGGTATAAAAAGACTTCGTGACAAATGGGGTGGTGTGCCGCTGGACGCTATCGGTCCAGCGAAAAAGCGCGGTGCAGAACGGTTGCCAGGGTAGCGCGGTCAGCGCCGGAGAGTTCACCAATGCGTCGCACAATTTCATGCTTCGCCAGGACCGTGAGCTTGTGAACACGAATCGTCGACGCCGTGTTCAGGCCGGCGTCGCGCCATTGTTGAAGCGGCACATCGAAATCGGACATGCGCGGACGGGAGGTTACCGGAGCGGCAACGAAATCATCATCGCCGGAGCCGGGCAGCACCGCTGCTGGCCGCAATTTGCCGCCCGGAGTTTGATGGAAGTCAATTCTGGGCAGAACAAGATCACCGGGAAGAAGTGTCATGGATCAGCAATTCGTCAATCAGCAAATCAATACCGTATAAGCACTCGCCAGGATTCCCGCGAAATGACTACAGTCGGTGTGGGACGTTCATCAGGCACCGTCAGCGACGGCGATGGGGTCAGCTGTGTCCGCGATTTCTGCGGGCATGAGTCAAGCTCATAACGCCACCCGCAATGAACACAGACGTTCGACCAGGGGCGCTATACGAATGTCCTTCGCTCGGAATTCAAGGCGAATCATATACCTCGGGTGGAGACTTTATGATCCGGTTTTTGGCCGCTTCGGTTAGTGGAATTTTATTTGCGGGGCTGTCGGTCGCCCAAACTCCTGGCAAGGTCGACTTCCGACGCGACATCCAGCCGATTTTTCAGGAACGCTGCATCGGATGCCACGGACCATCGCAGCAGAGCGGGGATATGCGGCTTGACCGAAAAAGCTCCGCCATGCAGGCTCGCGGCTCCGTCCGGCTTGGTCCGGGGAATGCCGAAGGGAGCAAGCTGTACCTGAGAGTCGCCGGAACGCGGTATGGGACGCGCATGCCGCCCACCGGGGCTTTAACTCCGGAGCAGATCAGCCTGATCAAGACCTGGATCGATCAGGGAGCGGAGTGGCCTGACGAAGTCTCCGGGGATAAGTCTTCGTCGCCACCGGATCCCGGCGCTGCGCGGATGATGGAAGCGCTGCGCAACGGGGATCGTCAGACGTTTGCGCGAATGCTGCGCGACGAGCCTGAGGCCGTGAACCGGAAAGGCCCGGGCGGCTCCACACCCCTCATGTACGTTGCCCTCTATGGCGATGCGGACGCAGTGGAGCAACTGGTCGGCCGCGGTGTGGACGTCAACATCTCGAACGAAGCCGGAGCCACCGCCCTGATGTGGGCACTGGAAGACGTGACGAAGACGCGCCTGCTGCTGGAACACGGAGCGGACCCCAACTCTGTTTCCGTGGAGCGGCGAACGCCCCTGGGGATCGCCTTGCGCAGGATCGGATCCGCCCCGGTTGTGAAGCTCCTGTTGGAACATGGCGCGAAGACCGTCGCCACGTCGGGTTCGCGAAATCCTCTTGCCGGAGTAGGCGCCGACGCAACCGTGCTCCGGTTGCTTCTGGACAATGGCGTCGAAGCCGGAAAGCTGGCTCCCGGTCTCAGTGCGGCGGTGAACTTCGGCTGCGCGCCCTGTATCGACTTACTCCTTAAAAACGCCGACAAATCCACTCTGAACGATGCGCTCACGTCGGCGGTCGGCATGGGAGATACTTCCGCCGTCGCGCTTCTGCTCGCCCGCGGTGCAGACCCGAAGGTCGCTACTTCGGACGACGGGATTCCTGTGCTGTTGTACGCGGCGGGATTGGAAATTGCGCATCCGGATATCGTGAAGCCATTGATCGAACACGGCGCCGATGTAAACGCAAAAACGGCAGAAGGTGCCACCGCGCTCGATTTTGCGTCGCGGCAGGGCGGCACGGCCGTGACGGATGTCCTGCGCAAAGCCGGGGCTATGAACGGGAAAGCTTCAGCCGCCCCGTTCCTGAAACCCAGGGCGGCTGTCTCAGTCCGCGCCGCCCTGGATCGCACCCTGCCGCTCGTACAACGGAATGATGTGGCCTTTCTGCGGAAGGCCGGTTGCGTGTCCTGCCATAACAATAGTCTGACCGCGATGACCGTGGCGGCGGCGCGCACGCACGGACTGCCCGTGGATGATAAGACCGCGCAGACGCAACGGGAAGGGATCGCCGCGTATCTCGAAGGCGCGCGAGAGCGCACTCTGCAAGGGTCGCCGCTCGCCGGTGGTGCGGACACGGAAGGGTATCTCCTTCTGGGGCTGGCGGCGGAGAACTGGCCTGCGGACCCCGCAACGGACGCCGCGGCGCGTTACCTGAAAAGCCAGCAGAACGCGGACGGTTCGTGGAAGAACTTTGGCCAACGGCCGCCAATTGAATCCAGCGATTTTCAGTGCACGGCGACGGCCATGCGTTCGCTGATGGTCTATATGCCGAAGACGCAGCGCGCGGAATACGAGAAGTCCGTGCAACAGGCCGCGGAATGGCTCGCCCATGCGCACCCGAAGACCACGGAGGATCGTGCCTTCCAGCTCCTGGGTTTCGCGTGGGCGGGGGGGAAACAGAAACCGATGAATCAGGCTGCGAAAGATCTGATGCGGGAACAGCGGCCCGATGGAGGATGGGCGCAGCTTCCCACGCTGCAGAGCGATGCCTACGCAACCGGGCAGGCACTGGTCGCCCTGCGGGAAGCAGGCGCTTTGAAGCCCTCCAATGCGGTGTACAAAAGAGGCGTGCAGTTTCTCATGGAAACGCAACTGGAAGACGGATCGTGGTACGTGAGGAGCCGCACAATCCCGTTTCAGCCTTACTTCGATATCGGCTTCCCGTATGGATATGATCAGTTCATTTCTGCTGCTGCGACCAATTGGGCGGCTATGGCACTGATCCCTCTCGCACGGTGAGTGGAATGCCGGTCGACAGATTCCAACTGTCGGGTTTGCGGAAATTGCATTGTGTCCGGATGACGCGCAATCCGGAGAATGCATCGCGCCTCGCGCTCCGAACTGCCAATTCTACGGATAGCCCACCATCCGCCCGCTGGTCCCGGTAAACACTAACGCTTTACTCGGAAGCGAGTATTTCGGGTGTCGTCGTGGTCGTTACGCCTGTGTGCGGCCGCTCAGTGAGTGACAGGCAGCCCCACGACGATCAGAACCGTGTAGTCCTGCTTGTTGCAGCCGTTCACGGCAGGCATGGCCGCCCCGGGATTCACAGGAAAACCCTTGGTGGGAGCGTTCGCAGGCGAGCACGCGTTGGCAGCCTTCGCCGGCGTGTAGCGTGCGGAACGGCACCCGAGATGGGTGACATCGTAGAGGGTCGCGCCGTCGGCGAGTTCCCACCGCTGATTGCCGTCCTTGTCCTTGGGGTGAACTGTCAGCACGGTCGTCATGTCGCGGTCACCCGTGACGAGGTATTTCCCGGCAGGCAACGGAAAGGTCGGCTTCTCCATGATCAAGCCGTGTTCTTCCAGCCACCAATCCGAAGCGTCGAATTTCCACTGCGCTGGCGCCACGCCGGTCGCCTTCAATTGAGGGTAGTGGTCCAGCTTGCAAGCGCGCGGGCCCGGGTCCTGGTTCCAGAAGCCCCATGATTGCGCGCCGTTGCCGGAGGTGGCCGTGGGGTCTCCCAGCGCCGCGATGAACTGCGGCTCGATGCGCCTGAACCTCGAGAGGTCAGCGCTTGACGCGTGGCCGGCCGCCAACATGAGGGATCCCATGGATAAGAGCCAGCGGCTCAAGGACGGCACGAGGTGATGATTCATGCGATTGCTCCAGTTAGACGATCTAACGACATCCTACACCAACGCGCGCCCCGAAGCTGGCCTCTTCGTGCGTTTTCCGAGGTCTTCGCGGGTGCGATTGAGACCCCGTGTCCGGATGACGCGCAATTCGGAGAAAGGGGCGCATCATCAAGGCCGAATCGTTGCCGATCACAGCTCTTCTCACCCGCAACCCGCCGGGCGGACCCGAAACGGCGTTCCGGGAGGAAGTCTCGCGCCGTTTGGCCGTAAAGCGCCGATCTCGCGGAAGATCGACCGCTTCGGAAGTGTCAGTATGAATTTCCTTGCAGGCCCACAGATCGTGCGGTCAACATCTCCAGCAAATGTTGCGGACAACCATTCGGACCCGTCTCACCAACGTTGTCTGCCCCGCCGATGGGCCATTCACAACCGGCACCACAATATTTCACCTACCCTAACTCCTTCCCTGTCAACAACGCAGCAACCCAACTCGCCACCCGCTGCTTCCCCAGGCCAGTTTCCCGCTCCTTAACTCATGCTATCTCTTCGAATGGCGGAGCTTTCCTCACCAATCCGCCACATTCCACCGGCGACCATCGCCATCGGAATCAATCGTCCATCCGCGCTCCGCAGTCCGTTCTTTGACATTTCGAGTGCAACTCGGCCCGCGTTTTCAAAAAAAACACTGTGCGAACCCAGCCAACTTCTTTCTGCTCAACCAGATAGTCTTTTTTCGCTGGGTTATTTCTGGGTCTGGAACGGGTCAAAACAGGTTAATTCCGGGTCCAAATTGGGTCTGTCTTGGGTCTTTCTCGGGTCAATTGGGGCGTAGCCAATAGCTTTGGCCTGGCCTGTAACCTCCATTGCGTTTTCTTCACCCTTTCATTAAGCTGGAATAGGTCGGTGCCAAACGCCGAAGTGTATTCAAAACTGCCTCATTCACGATGGCTGCGGAATTCAAAGCCAGGCGTGTTCCCATCCTCCTCCCTGTCAGCTTCAACCGGCTTCAACGTGCATAACCTCATGAAAAATTTGCTACTTGTTGGCATCGCCCTAACCACCAGCGCGTCCCTGGCCCCCGCCCAGACCGCTGCCATTCCCGCCATGCCCCTGGAAAAGCAGAAGGCCCTGGTCACCCAGTACTGCGTCGGCTGCCATAACGACAAGATGAAGGCGGGCGGGTTCACCTGGACCAAACTAGACCTCGCCCATCCCGACCAGAACGCGGAACAGACGGAAAAAGTTGTCCGCAAGCTGCGCGCGGGCATGATGCCGCCAGCCGGGCTCCCGCGGCCTGACGCCGCCACGCTGTCCGCTTTTCGCCATGCACTCGAAACCGGCGTGGATACCGTCGCGGCGCGCAATCCCAATCCGGGTCGCCCCACTCTGCACCGCCTGAACCGTGCCGAATTCGCCAACTCCGTACGTGATCTGCTTGGTATCAATATTGATGTCGCCGAACTGCTTCCGCCCGACAGCATGAGCCACGGTTTCGACAACATGTCTGACGTGCTCACCATGTCTCCGGCGCTCATGGAGGGTTATGTCCGCGCGGCCAGCCGGGTGAGCCGCGAAGCGCTGGGTGATCCCGATGCCCTCGCCATTACGAAGACCTACCAGATTTCCCGCGTGCTTAATCAAATGAAGCATGTGGAAGGCACTCCCTTTGGCACCCGCGGTGGTCTGGCCGTGGAACACGATTTCCCCGCCGACGGGGAATACCAGTTCAAGGTTGGCTTCTACTACAACCCGACCGGTCCGCTGTTTGGCCAGATGCAGGCCACCGGCATGAAGGTCCTTATTGCCCTTGATGGCGAGAAGATCGCACTGCTGGACGTCGATCCGCGCATGACCCTTGCCAAAGATGGCCTGAAGTCGCCTTTCATCCATATCAAGGCTGGCGAACACCGGCTCACCGCTTCGTTCAATGAAACTTATGACGGGCCGATTGAAGACGAGTACCGCATGGTGGATCAAACCCTGGTGGACGTCTCGGCTGGCTCCTTGCCCGGAATTACGGCTCTGCCCCACCTGCACGAACTTTCCGTGACCGGTCCCACCAAAGTCGTGGGAATCTCTGAGACCACTTCCCGCAGGAAAATTTTCTCCTGCCGCCCGGCCGAAGGCAAAGACGACGTACCTTGCGCACGCGAGATCGTTTCGCGTCTGGCAAAGCAGGCGTTCCGCCACTCACCCACGGACAGTGATATTGAAAGCCTGTTGAATTTCTACCAACAGGGCAAGAACGAAGGTGGATTCGAAATCGGCATCCGCACCGCTTTGCAGGCGATTCTGGCCAGCCCCCGCTACGTATTCCGTTTCGAGGGGACGCCGGCGAATGTTGCCCCCGGTGCCAACTATCGGGTGACCGACCTGGAACTGGCTTCGCGACTCTCGTACTTCCTGTGGTCCAGCGGACCGGATAACGAACTGATCGAACTGGCCAGCCAGAACAAGCTGCATGAAGCGGCCAACCTGGAACATCAGGTGAAGCGCATGCTGGCGGATGGCAAGGCGTCTTCGCTCTCCAATATTTTTGCAGACCAATGGCTACACCTGCAGAATCTGAAGGACGTAAGCCCGGACTTGTATTTCTTCCCGGATTTCGACCGCTCCCTGTCCGTCTCGCTGCGCAAGGAAACGCAACTGCTGTTTGACAGCATTGTGCGCGAAGACCACAACGTTCTGGACCTGATGACGGCCAAATACACGTTTGTGAACGAGCGACTGGCCCGGCACTACGGCATTCCGAACATTCTGGGGGACCGGTTCCGCCGGGTGGAGCTCACCGAGCCGAATCGCTTCGGCCTGCTGGGTCAGGGGAGCATTCTGATGTTGACCTCCACGGCCGTGCGTACCTCGCCGGTGCAACGCGGCAAGTATGTAATTGAAGTGCTGCTGGGCACGGTGCCGCCCACGCCGCCGCCAAACGTTCCGCCATTGAAGGAAAATCAGATGTCGGAAGCCAAGCTCACCGTGCGCGGGCGCATGGAAGTTCATCGCCATAATGAACCCTGCCACTCCTGCCATCAGTTGATTGATCCGATGGGCCTCTCGCTGGAAAATTTTGACGCCACCGGCGTGTGGCGTGTGAACGATTCCGGAGTGAAGATTGATCCCACCGGGAATATGTACGACGGCAAAAGGCTGGATGGTCCGGTGAGTCTGCGGGATGCGATCGTGGGTCACTCCGAGGCATTCCTTTCCGGCTTCTCCGAAAACTTCACGGCTTATGCGCTGGGTCGGGTGCTGGATAGCCCGGACATGCCGGTGATTCGCAGCATTCAGCGGGAAGCGGCGAAGAACGGCAATAAATTTTCCGCCTATGTAATGGGTATCGTGAAGAGCAACGCGTTCCAGATGCGGCGGGCCGATGAAGCCCCCGCGGCAACCAGCGCGACGGTGGCCCCGTGAGCACCGTCCGCGGTAATTCGTTGTCACGCAACGTTTAGATATAGAATCATTAGAAACCAAGGAGTTCCAGGGCCCATGCAATTTATCACGAAGAAATATCTCTCCCGCCGCACCATGTTGCGCGGCGCCGGCGTTGCCGTTGCGCTACCCCTGCTGGAATCGATGATTCCCGCGCAGACGCCAATTGCGAAAACGGCGGGCAAATCCAAATCGCGCCTCTGCTGCATCGAAATGGTGCACGGTGCCGCCGGAAGCACCGGCGAAGGCTCGGAAAAGCACTACTGGGCCCCGGCGAAAGAAGGTCGTGATTTCGACTGGAGCCTCTCCCTGGAGCCGCTGGCTCCCGTGAAAGACTACATCACCATCATTAGTGATACAGATCTTCATCCCGCCACCGCATGGGCGGCCAAAGAAGAAGGTGCTGATCACTTCCGCTCCAGCTGCGTCTACCTCACCGCGGCGCACCCGAAGATGACCGAAGGTTCCGACTACTTCGTCGGCACTTCGCTCGACCAGCTTTACGCGCAACACCATGGCCAGGATACGCCGCTTCCCTCCATCCAGAGCTGTATCGAAATGGTGGATGCGTCCGGTGCCTGCGACTACGGTTATGCCTGCGTCTATGCGGATACCATCAGCTGGGCTTCGCCCACGGTACCGCTGCCCATGACGCTCGATCCGCGCCTCGTGTTCGAACAATTGTTCGGCGAGGGTGGTTCGCCGCAGGATCGCGCCAAACGCACAAAAGTCAACAGCAGCATTCTCGACTGGATTCGCCGCGACGTGGTAAGTATCCAGAAGAACCTCGGAGCCAGTGACCGCGCCCGCCTCAACGACTATCTGGATGATGTGCGCGAAATTGAGCGCCGCATTCAACGCATCGAAAAGTACAACGCCTCCGGCGAGACCCGGCAGTTGCCGGCGGCTCCGCTGGGTGTGCCCGACGGCTACGAAGAGCACGTGAAGATCATGTTCGATCTGCAGGCTCTGGCGTTCATGACCGAGACCACCCGCGTGGCGGCGTTCAAGATGAGCCGTGACGTGTCTGGCCGCGTGTTCCCGGAATCGGGCGTGAAGGCTCCTTTCCACCCCGCCTCGCACCACGGCGAAACTCCCGCCAAAGTTGCGGAATACGCCAAGCTGAACCGGTATCATGTCAGTCTGGTGCAGTACTTCCTGAACAAGCTGAAGAATACGCCGGATGGCGATGGCAACCTGCTTGATCATTCGCTGGTGATGTATGGCAGCCCGCTGGGCGATTCCAACGTTCACAACCATAAGCGTGTTCCGGTGTTCCTGGCTGGCAAGGCCAACGGAGCCATTCAGGGCGGCCTGCACGTGCGCATGCCGGATGGCACGCCAATGGCCAACATTCTGCTCACCATGGCGCAGAAGCTGGGCATCAATATTGATAAGTTTGGCGATAGCACCGGCGCCATCGCGATTTAAGTTTCCTGAAGAGCTTAGGAGAAAACATGCTGCGCAAGACCCTGGTTGGTTTCCTGTTCACTGCGGCCCTCACGTTAGCCGCCAACACAGCAGGTCAGGTGCGGGATTCCCGCCTCGCTGATGCCGCTGAGCGCGGTGACCGCGAAGCCATCGCTTCGCTCATCAAACAAAAGGCCGATGTCAACGGCACCCAGGGCGAGGGCACCACCGCCTTGCACTGGGCCGCGCAACGCGACGACGTGGAAGCCGCGAAGATGCTGCTGGCGGCGGGAGCGAACGTAACCGCCGTCACCGATAGCGGTGCCATCACGCCCTTATTTATGGCCTGTACCAATGGCAGTGCGGCCATGATTGAAGCCCTGGTGAAAGCCGGTGCCGATGTGAATGCGACCAAGGCCAATGGCACTACGCCGCTGATGATCGCGGCCGCTTCCGGTAGTATTCCGGCAGTGCGGACGCTGCTCGATCAGGGTGCCAAAGTGGATGCAAAGGAATCGGTTCGTGACCAGTCAGCGCTCATGTTTGCCGCCGCTCTGGGTCGCACGGACGTCGTGAAGCTCCTCGCGCTACGCGGGGCCACGCCGAACTTTCTCACCAAAGTGAATAAGGTGGCGCGTGTCCGCTTCGATCAGGATGGCAATGTAGTGGAAGATCGCCCGGCTCCGGCCAGTGCCAAGGCCGCGCCCAAGTCGGAAGCCGAAGTCGACAAAGCGGAAGCGGAAACCCAGGCGAAGGCCCAGGCCGAGCTGGTGCAAAAGGCTACCCTGGCATCGCAGTCCGATCTCGATGTGCTGGCCCGCGCCATGCAGATGAAGTCTGCCAGCTACCGGTTTGCCAAAGCGAAGGAAAAAGCCGGTGACGCGGCCGCCCGTGCGCCCCGCCGTGTAGGACCGGAATTCACTGGCGGCATGAGCGCGTTGCTGTATGCGGCCCGGGAAGGTCACGCGGAAACCGTACAGGCTCTGGTGGAATCCGGTGCTGACGTCAATCTCGTTGCCGGCGGCGATAAGTTCAGCCCCATGGTGATGGCGCTGGTTTCGGGTCATCTGGACATCGCGAAGTATCTGCTGGATCACAATGCCGACCCGAATGCGCAATCGCTTTCCGGCATGACCGCGTTGTATGCCACTATTGACGTGCAGTGGGCACCCAAGGTTTGGTACCCGCAGCCGATCATTGAGCAGGAAAAAACGAAGTATCTCGATCTGGTGGAAGCGCTGCTGAAGAAGGGCGCGAAACCCGATCTGGCCATTGCTGAAAAGCCCTGGTACCGCTCGTATACCAACGATTACACGTGGATTGATCCAGCCGGTGCCACTTCTTTCTGGCGCGCGGCGCAATCGAGTGACGTGGATGCCATGAAGCTGCTGGTGAAGTACGGTGCCAACGCAAAAACCGGCACCACGGGTGGCGATTCACCCCTGCATGCCGCCGCTGGTATCGGTTGGGCAGGCAACTGGACCCAGAATGCTCCCCGGCCGCTTTCTGATGCTGTCGCCTACGCCCTCGAAATGGGCAACGACGTAAATGCCACCGACAAACTGGGCTACACCGCCCTGCATGGCGCGGCTTACCTCGGCGACAACGACATGGTGAAGCTGCTGGTGAGCAAGGGCGCGAAAGTGGAAGCCAAGAGCAAGGGTGGCGACTCGGTTGCGGATATGGCCAACGGCCCCACCCGCTTCGGCCAGCCGCATCCGGCTACGGCCGATCTGCTGGAATCCCTCGGTTCACCGAACTCGCACAATTGCCGCTCCGATCAATGCGTGGTGGCGGCGCGCGCCAACGTTTACACCCGCCCGTTGAGCGCGGCTGAGGAAGCGGATAAAGCGAACCTCGACATGCTGGCAACCTCGCTGGGCTTCAAGGAAGCGGAGTATAAGAACGACGCACCGTTCCAGTTCGGTTTCGGTCGCGGCAGGCCAGACGCCGCGGACGAGAAGAAGCCCGCCCCCCCGCCGCGCTAACGGGCACGCGACTTTAGTCGCGTCTCAGGAGAAACTACCATGGAAAACTTAATCGCAAAGCTGCTCACTGATTTCGAGCAAGGGAAGATGAGCCGCCGTCAGTTGATTCAGAGCCTCGCCATGGCATCGGCTGCCGCAGGTGCCGTCGGAACAGCTTCAGCCGCCGGCGGTCCGCTGGGCATGAAGGCTGTGGCCGTAAACCACATTTCGTATCAGGTCGCCGACTATGCGAAGACCCGCGACTGGTACAAGGACGTGCTGGGCGTGGGCGTCACCAACGATGACGGCAAGCAGTGCTATCTGACCTTTGGCGACTCCTGGATACTTCCCCGCAATCAGCGCACTGCCGGCACTGCGCCGAAGGTTGACCACATCGCTTATACTCTCGAAAACTGGGATATGAACGCGGTGGAAGCCAAGCTGAAATCCTACGGCCTCTCGCCGCGCAAGGACACTGAGAACAGCTTCCACGTGAAAGATCCCGATGGATTTGACGTGCAGATCAGCGGTAAGGAAATGACCAACAAGGAAATTAAGAAGTAGCTCCGCTACCCTTCCACGGTAACTTCCAGATCGCGCAACAGCCCGTCGCGCAGGCTATAAATCCAGCCGTGCACGGCTAGTGGTTGCGTTCGCTTCCAGGCATCCCGAACCACTGTGGTTTCAGCCACCGAACGGACCTGTTCCTTTACGTTAAGTTCGCACAGGCGGTCCCAGCGGGTTTGCTCGTCGGCATCTTCCGCCCACGTTTCGCTTTCGTATAAACGGCGTACCGGATGCAGCCAGTTATCGATCAGGCCCAGCCGTTCGTTTCGCACAACGGAGCCGATGCCGCCGCAGCCATAGTGGCCCACCACGATGATGTGGCGCACGCGCAGGCTGTCCACCGCGTATTGCATTACCGACAGACAGTTCATGTCGGCAGGGTGAACGATGTTGGCGATATTGCGGTGGACGAAAACGGCACCCGGCGGCAGACCGATAATTTCATTGGCGGGGACGCGGCTATCGGAGCAACCGATCCACAGGATTTCCGGTGCCTGAAGATTGGCCAGACTTTGGAAGAAATCCGGATCCGCCGCCGTCACGCCATCGGCCCAGCGTTGATTGTTGTCGAAGAGTTCTCTGAGGAAGCGCACCGACATTAAAGGTATCACCGCGCCCGCTACAATAACCGCATCAGACCTCTTCGCACCAGCGTGATTGCGGCGGCTCTCGCCCTCGTGTTTCTGGCTCTGAACTATCAGGCCCTCGACAGTTATTTCCAGGACGACGAATTCGACAATATGGCGTGGACCTCCGTCAACGCGCCCGCTGAATACGGGGTGGCGTTGCTGAGCCCGCGCTACAGCACCGCCAACTTCCGCCCGGTGGGGCACCTGTACTTCCGCGTGATGACGCGGTTGGCCGGGCTCAATTTCGCCTCCTGGGTGCCTTCGCTGTTTTTGCTTCACCTGTTAAATGGAGCACTGCTCTTTCTGCTGCTGCGACGGTTGGGTACGGGCGAGTGGGGCGTGTGGCTGGGTACCGCGTTTTTTGTGCTCAGCGGCGCGGCCATGGATGCTTACTGGAAACCCATGTATATATTCGACCTGCTGTGCACTACGCTCTGTCTGGCCAGTGTCCTGTTTTATTCGCAGCGGCGCTGGATTCTCAGTTTTGTGGCGTTCTGGCTGGCCTATAAATCGAAAGAACTGGCGGTGATGTTGCCGGCGGTGCTGGTGGCGTACGAGTATTGGCTGGGGGAGCGGAAGTTTTTGCGCCTGGTCCCGTTCCTGGCTGTGTCTTTGTCTTTCGGTGTACAGGGACTTCTGCTAAATCCCAACAAAGACAACGACTATACTTTCCGCTTCAATCTGGCGGCACTGAAAGTGACCTTGCCCTGGTACGCGAATCGCTTCATGGGATTCCGCGGCAGCGGGTTGCTGCTGTTGCCGCTGCTCCTGGTGCGCGACCGCCGCGTGTGGTTCGGCCTGGCCGCGATGACCTTTATTGTCAGCCTCTTATCGTTCCTGCCCGGGCGCACGTTCGAGGCTTATGCCTATCTGCCGCTGGCGTTTGCTTCCATCGCGCTGGCCGCCGGGGCATCCAGATCACCGCGTGTGGCCGGTGTCGTGTTTTTGCTCTGGTTCGGACTCAACGCGAAAGTGGTGCGCGGCGAACAACGGGAGGCGCTGGCGATTGCCAATCAAATCGCGGCGTTTGCGCAACCGGTAGTGCGGATGGCGCGCTTACATCCGCAGATCCACACTTTGGTCTTCGACGGCCTGCCGGCAACGTTCCATCACTGGGGCGCTACCGGAGCGTGGAATATCGGCCATGGCACGCTGGGTTATCGCGCCCTCTACATTGCTACCCCGGAAGCAATTGAGGCGATGGCAACCGAAACCATTGCTCTGGCAAAATGGGATGCCGGACGGCCGCAAACGCTCCTGCTGATCCGGCAACCGAATCTGCGTTAGAAATCTTGGGCACGCGACATCATTCGCGTCTTTGTAACTAACGCGCCGGCGGCGGGCCCGGTGCGCGCGGCTCGGGAGCAGTCTTGGGCTCGGCCTCACCGCGATGACAGGTGAAGCAACTCACGTGCATTTTGCCGTCCGTGAAATTGGCGTTGATCTTCTGCGTCATCTCAATCATGTGACGCGCCTTGACCTTGGTTTCCTTCTCGTCAGACGCGAAGCCGTTTTCGGCGTGGCAATAGGCGCACTGTACACCCAGCGCCCCGGTAAAAGTCCGCATCACCTGGGTTACCTCGCTGCTCTGGGTCAGCTTCAGAACCTTCAGGTTGGTGGGCGGTCCCATGGCCCGTGGAGCAGGCGCGGTCTTGGCGTCAGTTTTTTGGTCGGGTTTTGGAGCGTCCTGTGCCACCAGAAGCGGGGCAATTACGAGCAGGGATGCCAGAAGAAAACGCATGGCTTAATTCTACACGACACCGTGTTTAGCGGGGCCGAATATGAGATGCTAATCCGAGAGGCATTACTATGGCGAAGTCCAGGTTTGACGAAGAGATTGTAGCCGGCAACGGCCTTCTGCACCGCCGCACCATGCTGCGCGGTGGTTTGTTGACCGCGGGCGCCGCGGGTTCGGCTCTGGCCGCCGAAAAAATCGGCGACAACCTGCCCGAGTGGATGCGCAAGCCAGGCCGCGAGTTCTCCGGCTACGGCCAGCCGGCAAAAGCGCAGGAAGGCTGGGTACGCACCTCCGCCAATGTTCCGGGGCGGCCAAAAACCTCGTCGCGCACGCCGCTGCACATGCTGGAAGGCACCATTACACCCAGCGGTCTGCACTTCGAACGGCATCACAATGGTGTTCCCGACGTTGATCCCAACCGGCACGAGCTGATTGTTCACGGCATGGTGAAACGTCCCCTTGCGTTTAGCCTCAATACGCTGATGCGGTATCCGAAAGAGACGCACGTTCGGTTTCTGGAATGCTCGGGCAACAGCGGCGGCTTCGGTGGGGCCACCCCGGTGCAGGCGGTTTCGGGTGAGATGAACGGCCTGCTTTCCTGCTCGGAGTGGACCGGCGTTAAGCTGACCACGCTGCTGGATGAAGCGGGCGTAAATCCGGGCGCGAAATGGATCATCGCCGAAGGCGGCGATGCCGATTCCATGAGCCGCAGCGTGCCCATGGCCATTGCCACCGACGATGCCATGATTGCCCTCTACCAGAACGGCGAGTATCTGCGCCCTGAGCAGGGCTTCCCCATGCGTCTGCTGTTGCCTGGTATCGAAGGCAACGTCAACGTGAAGTGGCTCACGCGGCTGAAGCTGGTAGACCGTCCGGCGAATGCCAAAGACGAGACCTCAAAGTACACCGAACTCCTGCCCGATGGCAAAGCCCGCCAGTTCATGCTGGTCATGCAGGTGAAGTCAGCAATCATGCGGCCTTCGTTTGGTTTCGATATGAAGGGGCCCGGGCTGTACGAGATTTCCGGCATTGCATGGTCCGGCAATGGCAAGGTGGCGAAAGTGGATGTATCGGCCGATGGCGGCAAAACCTGGGCGCAGGCTGCGCTCACTGAGCCAGTGCAGTCGAAGGCGATCACGCGCTTCCGTTTGCCGTGGAAGTGGGATGGCAGGCCGTCCGTCGTGATGAGCCGCGCCACGGATTCATCGGGTGACGTGCAGCCCATGCGCTCCAGCTGGATCCGGCAGTTTGCACCGGGTCAGGGATATCACAACAACTCCATCCAGTGCTGGAGTGTGGATGCCGATGGGACGGTGAAGAATGTCTATGTCTAGCGGACACGCGACTTTAGTCGCGTCTCTTCTGTTGTGCGCGTCTCTTGCCTCAGCCCAGTTAAACCAGGGACGGCCCGTCTCAGCCGAAGAACTGACCCGGCTCGACATCACAATCCTGCCCGATGGCTCTGGCCTGCCTTCCGGCAGCGGTTCGGTTGCCACGGGCGCGCAGGTGTTTGCACAGAAATGTCAGGGCTGCCATGGCCCGAATGGCGTGGGCGGACCGTTTGACCGCCTCACCGGCGGCCTTGGATCTCTCACTACGGACAAGCCGGTGAAGACCGCCAACAGCTACTGGCCGTCGGCAACCACAATCTTTGACTACATCCGGCGTGCCATGCCGCGGACTGCGCCCAAGTCGCTGACCAACGATGAGACATATGCCATAACCGCCTTCCTGCTTTCCGTGGATAACCTGGTGCCCAACGACGCCACGCTGGATGCGAAGTCGCTGCCCGTAGTGAAGATGCCGAATCAGAATGGATTTGTTGCCTGGTGGCCAAAACGCAAATGAACGAATACGCTTTTGAAATGGCGGCATCGGGAATCCGCTTTGGATTCGGCGTCACGCGCGAGGCCGGAGCCGATCTGGCCGATCTGGGGTTGAAACATGCCCTCGTATTTACCGATCCCCATGTGGCGACGCTGCCCCCGGTGGCAACGCTGTTGCAGTCGCTCGATGACAACGGTATTCGCTATACGCTGTACGACCGCGTTCGCGTGGAGCCGAGCGACGAATCCGTTCAGGACGCCAGCCGCTTCGCCAGCCAGTGTGACCACGATTGCATTGTTGCGATAGGCGGCGGGTCGGTGATGGATACGGCGAAAGCAGCCAATCTTTACGCCTGCTGGCCTGCGGATTTTCTGGACTATGTAAATCCGCCGATCGGCAAAGGCAAGCCTGTTCCCGGACCCTTGAAACCGCTGATCGCGATTCCCACCACGGCGGGGACCGGCAGTGAGACAACCGGCGTCGCCATCTTCGATTACAAGCCGCTGCATGCCAAGACCGGCATCGCGCATCGGCGGCTGAAGCCGACATTAGGTATTGTGGATCCGGAGAATACCCGCACCATGCCGGGACCCATTGCGGCGTCTTCGGGTCTGGACGTACTCAGCCACGCCATTGAATCGTGGACGGCGATTCCGTATCTGAGCAGGCCGCGGCCGGACAGGCCGATTCTGCGGCCGGCGTATCAGGGGTCGAATCCGATCAGCGATATCTGGTCCATGGAAGCGTTGCGGCTCACCGCGCAATTCATTCGGCGCGCGGCGGCCGACCCCACAGACGATGAGGCGCGGGCAGCTATGCTGCTGGCGTCGTCGTATGCCGGCGTGGGGTTCGGCAACGCGGGGGTTCATTTACCGCATGGGATGTCTTACCCGGTGGCGGGAATGGTGCGCAGCTATCGCGCGCCGGGTTATGAGGCGGTGGATCACGCCCTGGTACCGCACGGAATTTCTGTCATTGTGAATGCGCCCGCGGTGTTTCGGTATACGGCGACGGCGCGTCCGGAGCGGCATTTGCACGCCGCTGAAGTGCTGGGCGCCAAGCCCGGCGGCAAGCTGGAAGATGCCGGCGAGATTCTGGCCGCTCAGCTGGTGCAGTTGATGCACGACCTCCACATGCCGAATGGATTGCGCGCCCTGGGCTACGGCTCAGACGACATTCCGGCGCTGGTCCAGGGCACGTTGCCACAGCATCGGGTGACAAAGCTTTCGCCCAGGCCGGCGGGGCCAGAAGAACTGGCAGGCATTTTTGAACGTTCTATGTCGATCTGGTAGGCTTCGCGACGAAGCGCAGCAGGCGGTCGGCGCACTTTTTGATGCCGATGCGGCGCGTCACCTGGAAGTCTGCCACAACAGGCGCATCGTTCACAACCAAAGCACCCCGTGTGAGGTCTGTCCCGCTGTGCGTGCGGTTGATGCCCAGAGCTCGCGTCAGCTTACCCGGACCCGAAGCGCATTCGAGGTCCAGTGCCCGAATCAGGACGCAGCCGGCAATTCCATCCGGCTCTGCCACTACGTTGAAGCAATAGTGGATGCCGTAGCAGAGGTACACGTAGGCGTGGCCGGGAGGGCCGAAGATCACGCGGGTGCGGTCCGTGATGCCGACGCTGGAGTGTGACGCCAGATCGTCGCCGCCAGGATAGGCTTCGGTTTCGATAATGCGCCCGGCGATGTTGCCATGACGAAGTGTCTTGCCCAGCAGATCCCGCGCCACGTCGATGGCTGGCCGCGCGTAGAACCGTCGCGGCAGGATCACTTCGCCACCTTGCGCGGGACCAGCCACACCGCACTCCAAACGGCTTCCACGGCGCACAGCTTGCTCAGCGCGAGGCCCACTTCTGCTCCCGCTGCGACGATGGAATGGAAGGTGATGTCGCGCCTCGCGCCCTTGCGCCACACCATCCACATGCGTGTGCGCGGGGCAAGGCGGCGCATCCTGTCCAGAGCGCTCATCAGACCGTCGAAATCGTGAATGAACCAGAGAGTCACGTCCAGGGGTTTGGCGGGGTCTTTCAGAAATTCGATGTCATCGGGGAGTGCGCCCGGCAGTTCTTCATAGCCCGCCACCGCGTCGATCACCGCGACCTTCATGCCCGGCTTTATACCAATCTTCTGCGCCGCCGTTCGCCCTCGAAACCGGACGATGGCCAGCGGCGGCAACGCAGCATTCTGCACGCCTTTTCGCAAGGCAGATTTCAACGCGCTCAGCAGTCGCGATCGCGGCGTGAAAACCGCATCCGGTAACAGAGATTTGATGCGTTCCACTTTATCCGCTTCGCCATCCACATAGACCAGCGGAATATGACGGGTCTTTTTCGGTTCCCGCAGCCACGCGCCCAACTCGCGGCCGTGGCTGGGCAGGCGGGTCAAGTCAATCACTATGGCATCGGGCAAACGCGCCCGCAGCAAGCGAGTCACTGCCGGGCCCGTCGGATCGGGGCAGCACTCGGCCTCGGCAGGCTTCCAGTGCACCACCTGGACGAACGGCATCTATTTCGCGGTGCCAATGACCGCGACGGCTTCAATCTCAATCAGGTAGTCGGCTGACGCCAGCCCCTTCACAAACAGCAGCGTACTGGCTGGCGGCGTGGCTGTAGTGAGAAAGCCGGCGCGAATTTCCCGCAGCACAGGCACCTGGTTGCGGTCCACGGCTTCAGAGATGTAGTAGTTGAGCTTGATGATGTCATTCATCGAGCCACCGGCGGCTTTGGTGGCGGCAGTGAGATTTTCAAATACCTGCCGGACTTGTTTGGCGAAGTCGTCTTTGCCCACCAGTGTGCCGTCTTTGTCCACGGCGATCTGTCCGGCGATGTACACCAGTTTGCCGCTATTGACTTCGACGATATGGGAGTAACCGGTAGGTTTAGAGAGCGTCGGCGGATTGTGAATCTTCACATCGCGCTTCTGTGCCGACGCAATGCTCGCCGCAGCCAGCAGGAACAGAATGGAATAGTGGTGGGTCATTTCCGGATTGTGGCATGAATGGCAGCACAATGAAGGGGAGCCATGTTGATTCGCCATGCAGTTTGACTTTGCCACCAGCGGGCGCATCCGTTTTGGTCCGGGCACCATTGCCGAACTACCGGCTGTGGCGCGTGCCTTCGGACTTCGCGCTTTGGTCGGCACGGGCCGCGACAAAATACGCCACGCGCCGCGCATTGACGCGCTGGAAAGCGTCGGCTTCCACTGCGCCTTGTTCAGTGTGGCCGGTGAGCCGACGGTGCAACTGGTGCGTGAAGGTACGGCGTTTGCGCGGGCCGTGGAAGCTCAGGTGGTGATCGCCATTGGCGGCGGCAGTGTTCTCGATGCGGGCAAGGCCATCGCCGCCATGGCGGCCAATCCGGGTGACGTTCTGGAATATCTGGAAGTGGTGGGAAAGGGCTTGCCCCTGACCCACCCTCCGCTGCCCTGCATCGCGGTACCAACCACTGCCGGCACCGGTTCAGAAGCCACCCGAAACGCGGTGCTGGGGTCGCCCGCGGATGGTGTGAAGGCCAGTTTGCGGCATGCGTGGATGCTGCCCCGGGTCGCGATTGTAGATCCCGATATGTCGCTGGGTTTGCCGGCCGCGATAACCGCCGCCACCGGCCTGGATGCAATCACGCAACTCATAGAGCCGTATGTCTGCCGGAGGGCGAATCCGTTTACCGACGCGCTGGCGCTGGAAGGGCTTCGTATGGCGGTGCGGTCGTTGCCGCGGGCTTTTGCGCATCCCCGCGATGCCGAAGCGCGGGCGGGAATGGCGTGCGCCGCGCTGATGAGCGGTATTGCGCTGGCCAACGCGGGGTTAGGCGTAGTGCACGGTTTGGCGGCGGCTGTGGGGGGCGCGTTCCCGGCACCCCACGGCGCGGTATGTGCAGCCTTGCTGTCGCATGGAATGGCCGCCAATATTCGCGCGCTGCGGGCCGATGCAGAGGAAAGCGGGGTGCTGGAACGATTCGCCACCATCGCACGAATTGTCACAGGCAACGCCGACGCGACCCCGGAGGATGGACCGGTGGCTCTGGCGCAGCTGGTACGCGATCTGGGCATACCAGGGCTCGGGAGCTACGGTGTCGCCACCAGCGATCTGGATGTTCTCTGCGCGAAAGCGGCGCGGGCCGGCAGCATGAAAGCGAATCCGGTGGAATTGAGTGCGCGGCAGTTGCGGGAAGTGCTGGAGCCGGCCCTGTAGGCACAGAAAAACCTGAGAAGAATGGCTTCGTTTCCGCACTCTATTGGTAAGAAGTCCGATTGCTCTATCCGGGGCGCGCCACGCCCCGGGCTCCTCACTCCGCACGTTTACTCCGCTTCTGCGTAGGCTGTCAGTTCGGCGGTGCGCACCACATACTGCTTCTCAATCTGGCGGCAAAGTTCCGCGCCCAGCTTCTCCGGTGTTTCCTTCTTGTCGTGGTCCACCACCACTTTGATAAACAGGTTGGTCCGCATGTTGGCTCTCTTCCTATACTAAGAGCAGTGTCCTGCGCCCTCTGCGCCACGCGCAAACCCCGCCGCCTTTGCCCTGCTGTTGCGGGCGAAATCTGTACGCTCTGTTGCGCCACTTCGCGCGAGCAAACGCTCGATTGTCCCGTGGACTGCGAATACTTGCTCCACGCCCATGAGCATGAGAAATTGGCGGAACCGGGGGCCGGGGACATTCCCAACCAGGATATTTCGGTGGATGAAACTTTTCTGCGCGAGCACGAATGGGTTTTTGTGGCGCTGCTCGAAGCCATTGCGGGTGTGGCGCGCCAACACCCGGCGGTGAATGACGGGGACGCACGGGAAGCACTGGACGGCCTTATCCGGACGTATCGCACCCTGGAAGCGGGTTTGTACTACGAATCGAAACCAGAAAACCCGCGGGCGGGAGAGATCTTCGCGGCCGTCGACGCCTGTGTGGCAAATATCCGCGCTGTCGAGGCGAACGCCCGCGGCATGGCTCACTTGCGGGATTCCACGGTGCTGAAGATCCTCGTGTTTATGCGGCGTCTGGAACGGGCTCACAATAATGGCAGGGCACGGAGCCGGGCATTTCTGGCGTCGCTGACCCGGTTTACACCTCCACAGAAGAATTCATCGGATTCGGTGGAGCCTGCGGCGGCCAGCCTCATCTTATAAATGAATCGAATGAATCAGGGAATAGTGGTTTTTGGACATGGATCGAGCCGGGCATCTGCCAACCAGGCAGTGCGCAGAGTCGCTGCGCAGGCCGCTGAAGAAGGGCACTGGGTGCTGCACGAGACCGCGTTTCTGGAGGCCGATCCGCGGCTGGCCCATGCGGTTGAAAAGCTAATAG
Organism: Bryobacterales bacterium; assembly: GCA_038229475.1. Lineage (GTDB taxonomy): Bacteria > Acidobacteriota > Terriglobia > Bryobacterales > Bryobacteraceae > BOG-234. The sequence continues at coordinate 70,793 of JBBROK010000015.1, forward strand.
CGGCGGGCGCGGACAATGTCCTGATTCTGCCCTACTTTCTCACCCTGGGTGTACACCTGGAGCGGGATTTGCCGGCCTTGGTGCACGAGTTGCAAGCCCGGTATTCCATTCCGATTCGGGTGGCGCCGCCGCTGGATGGGCATGCGGCGCTCAGCCGGATTCTGGTGGAGCGGGCGGAGGCGGCGGAATGAAGGCCCGCCTCGTAAATTGCCGCGACCTGGCACCGGGTACGCGCCACTTTGAGTTCGTATCCGCCACCTGGCCAGCGGCGTTTGTGCCGGGTCAGTTTCTTTCCATGACGCAGCAGATTGGCGACAATGAAATTACCCGCGCTTATTCCATTGCATCGCCGCCCGGCGGGAATGGGTTTGCGCTCTGCGCCAATCTGGTCGGCGAGGGGCATTTCACGCCATTTCTTTTCGATCTGAATCCGGGAGATGAGATTCATTTCAAGGGTCCCTACGGCGGGTTCATCCCGAAGCAGACGCCGGCGGATTCCATTTTCGTTGCCACAGGCACGGGCATTGCGCCTTTTCGTTCCATGCTGCTCTCTGACCTGCGGACGCGCACCAACCGGCGGCACACGCTCATTTTTGGGGCGCGGTATGAGGATGGGCTGCTTTACGACGAGGAGTGGAAGGCGCTCGCCGCAGATTGGCCGGATTTCGACTACAGGCCCACGCTGACGCGTCCCGCGGGCGGGTGGCAGTCGCGCACCGGGCGGGTACAGGCACACGTGCTGGAGGCCCTGGGAGACCGCCGCGACGTGGATGTCTACATCTGCGGCATGAAAGAGATGGTAGACGACATGCGCGCCCAACTGAAGGCGCTGGGGCTGGATCGCAAACGAATTATCGTCGAAAAATACGACTGACCGGGCACGCGCCTTCAGTCGCGTCGCTTTAGAACCGCAGCCGGTCTTTGATGGGATCCAGACGTTTGGTATCCACACCCTTGACCTTCTGCATGTCGGCATAGGTCTTGAAATTGCCCGATTCCGCGCGCGCCTTGACAATGGCTTCGGCTTCCGGGGCGGTGATGTCCAGTTCTTCCTGAAGCTGCTGCTGGGTGGCCTTGTTCACCTCCACCGATTCGCCATAGAAGCGCACCAGATACCCCACCAGCCCGTTCATCTCTTCGGCTTTCACATCGGCGCCGCTGGAAACCATGCGCTCCACCGTGTCTTTCCAGTCAGCGCGGTTTTTGGCGGTTTCCAGGCGATTCAGGCCGTGGCAGGCGCTGCAGGCTTCCTGCATCACAGCGAATGATTTACGGGGTGCATCCTGCGCGAATACGCTGGTTGCCGTCGCCACCGCGAACAGAGCAAAGTGGATTCTCATCATGAGGGGATTGTACCTGATTGAGGTGGGGCAATCAGTTCGCCACTATACTGAAGGTGTCTTCCGCTATATGAGCTCCCCCCCACCCCCCCGCCGCGTTATCGTTGGCCTTACGGGTGCCAGTGGCACCATTCTTGGCGTCCGCATTCTACAGGCCCTGGGCGCGGCCGGAGTGGAAACCCACCTGGTGATGAGCAAGTGGGGCGCTCGCACGCTGATTCACGAGACCCCGCACTCCATGGAACAAGTGCAGGCCATGGCATCGGTTTGCCACAATCCGAATGACCACGGAGCCTCCATCTCCAGCGGTTCGTTTGCCACCGACGGCATGATTATTGCGCCCTGCAGTGTACGTACTCTGGCTGCGATTGCGCATGGCACCGGAGAAAACCTGGTGCACCGTGCGGCAGATGTGGTTCTGAAAGAACGGCGCAAACTGGTCTTGATGGTGCGCGAATCGCCGTTGCATGAAATTCATCTGGAAAATATGCTGCGACTGGCCCGCATGGGTGTCGTGATTATGCCGCCTATGCCGGCGTTCTATAACCATCCGCGCAACATTGACGACATGGTGAATCATCTGGTGATGCGGGCGCTGGATCAATTCGGCATACAGCAGGATTTGATGGCGCGGTGGGACGGGCAGATGTCGGCTAGCGGTCCGCAGTAAGTCTGGCTGCTACCGCAGGCAGTGAGAGCGTGTCCATACCTTCCACCGCGCAGGCCACAAAACCACTCATATTGGCCACCGCAAAGCTTATTCCATTGAGGTTTCTGCGCGGAGCCACGCCCGGTATGGGTCGGGGATAGCCGGACGCGTGGAAAATTGTGCGCCCTGCAAGATCGACGGCGCGGAACGTTTCGCGCGGGCACTCCCAATCGAGGCCCACGCCCAGCACATCTTCCAGGCAACCGGGGTAGCAGGGTTGGTCCTGCGCCTCCACTGCCGCCACGAGGATGACACCGGCTGCTGTCGCCCTGGCTACGGTTTCCTGGTAGCGGTCACGGTAAACGCCGTTGAGTGATCCCAGGCTTAGATTCACCACGTTCATGCGTTGCAGAATGCACCAGTCGATGGCGCGCAACAGACAGTCGGTGGTGGTGCGGAGCGATTCCACGAAAACGCGCACAACATGGATATCGGCGGCCGGTGCCTTCTCCTGCAGCGCCGCGGTGACGGCGGTACCGTGGCCAATACGATCCGTAAAATCCGCCGTTTCGCCTTCGGGAGTAATCGTGACGCCGCCCGCGATGCGGCCAATGTGAGGGTGTGTGACGTGCACACCGCTATCGATGATGGCGACGCGAACACCCTGGCCATCAGCCACGCGTGTTTTCCAGTTGCGACATGCGGGCGCGCCCGCCTTCAATGGTGATGACAGCATCGGCAATCTCCGCCAGCGCGGGCCGATGCGTGATAACGATCAGCGTTGCGCCCGGCAGTGCGTGACGAAGATTGCGTGCCACCAGTTTTTCCGTCTCAGCGTCCAGGGCGGAAGTGGGTTCATCCAGAATCAGTACACTGGGGCGGCGCAGAAGAGCCCGTGCCAGGGCGATGCGCTGGCGCTCGCCGGCAGACAATGCGGTGCCGCGTTCGCCGGTTTTTGTGTCGTAGCCTTCCGGCAGGCGCGCGATCATTTCATCCAGCCCGGCGGATTTACCCGCGGTTTCAATTTCGGCCCGGCTAACGCCTTCGGCGGCGAAAGCGATGTTCTCTGCAATGGTGGCGTTGAACAGATACGGGGACTGGTCCACCAGAATGACTTCGCGGCGCAGGTCGGTCAGGCTGGCTTCGCGAAGGTTGGCGCCGTCGTAAAAAATGCGCCCGGTGTCGGGATCAAGATAACGGACCAGAAGATCGGCAAGCGTGGATTTGCCAACGCCAGAGGGTCCAAGGATAGCGAGGAAGCTGCCCGCCGGAATGCGCAGGTTCACGTCTTCCAGAATCGGTGCCCGGTCGTAACGAATAGACACGCCCTCAATCACGATTGCATCCCGCAGCGGGCCCAGTGTTTTTGCCGGGAGAGCCTCGGTAACTTCAGCCCGTGTATCGAAGAGTTCAAAGATGCGGGCGAGTGAGACCCGCGCGGAGGCCAGCCCTGACGTCAGGCCCATCAGGTTCTGCACCGGCGAGAGCAGGCGCATGTGATACGCCATGAAGGCAACCAGCGTACCGATCGTCATGCGCTGTTCAATTACCAGATAGCCGCCGTAAAGGAATACAGCAGCGGTGGAGGCAGTGAGAATGGAGCCGGGCAGCGCTCCTGTGAGAAACGACGCGATCTGGGTATCGAGCATGGTGCGGACAAAGGCGTCGTTGCGTTCGCGAAAGCGTTCGCCTTCATGCTTTTCGGCACGCAGCGAGACCACCACGCGCATGCCGAGAATGGAATCGACGAACAGACTGCCCAGATCGGCGCTGCGTTCCCGCATCAGTTTACTCAGCGCGGTGAGCCGCTTCTGATAATGCTGGAAGACCCACAGGCAGGCGGGCACCAGCACCACGCCCAGCAGGAACAGCCGCCAGTTCAGGCGCAACATGATGATGATGCTGCCCGTCAGGAACATGATGTTGCTCAGAACAGAGAGCAGCGTGTCGGCGGATACGCGCTGCACTTCGCCCACGTCGTTGTTAAGGCGCGACATGAGGTCGCCAAGGCGGAAGTTGGCGTAGAAGCGCGGCGACAGCGTCTGCAGGTGTCGGAACAGTGCCAGACGCATGTCGAACAACATCGCGGCCGATATTTGCACGTAGCGGTAGCTGGAGGCGATGTTGACAACGAAGCCCAGCAGGGTGACGCCCAGCATGAGGGCAGAGATTTCCACCAGCGCCGTCATGTTGCGCGGGACGAGGGCTCTATCGATGAGGAGTTTGGAGATATAGGGCTGGAACAGGTTCAGCCCGGTAGAGCACAGACTGACGGCGAGCACGAGGATGAGCCCCCGCGTGTAAGGGCGAAGCCACACCCACAACCGGCGATATGTGCCCCAACTGGCGACCGGTGCGGCAGAAGGTGTCATGGAAAGAGTGTCGGCGAAAGCCTATTATCGCTGGTGGGGCACATTTTAGCCATTCTCGCCCGGTCGGCTCTACTGGTATGCAGAAGAATGGGTTTAGTTTGCCCCCCTGCCGGCCGGTGAGCTGACAAAGGACGGCTCCTTCTATCTTCTCGGAATCGGTCTGAAGAGAGCGTTGCCAGGTCCCACGCCGCAGGCGATGTAAAAAGCATCACCGCAGAGCGATGGTAGGCCACCAGGAATATCGGCGGCGGGATAGCGTCACTGGCTCCACTTCCTTACCCAACTCCACGCTGAGTCTCAGATACGGCACAGCGTAAATCCATCCAGACGGTAACGCGGCGGGCCGAAAGACCGGGCCTGCTCCTCGCACCACTCAATGCCTTCCGCCGCCGCATCGGCCTCCGCGCTCCACCATGCGCCCCCGTGGCCCGAGCGATAAAAGCTCAGCGCCAGCGCCAGATGCCGACGGAAGCCCAGAATCATACGACATTCGTAGTGGGCGCGGACCAGATCCCAGGGTTCGCCATCCTGCGCGGCACGCACCGCGGCGGCCGCCAGCAAGGCTTCGCGGATGGCGTGGGCAGTGCCATCGCCGCAGATGGGGTCAAATGCCATGGCGGCCGATCCGCAGGCCAGCCAATCGGGACCAGTCAGGGGTTGGGCGATTGCCGGATAGCAAGGGAATCTGCCCGCCGCGGACTGCCGCGACGCAATACGCGGTGCGATGACGTGGCTTTCGGCCAGCAGGTCGCCCACGCCCACAGAAAGCAGCCACGCCGTCGCCGGGCCGTTGGGTACCAGAAAGAGCCAGCCTTCTGGAAAAGACTCGATACAGCAGGCTGCGGCATCGGTGCCGGGCTTGAGAGTAACTGGAAATGCTTCCGCCGTGCGGGTACCGAAATGGTGATCGGGCAGTGAACGTGAAGCGACCAGTGTGAAGGGCGCGGCGTCGTCGGCGTAGAGAGCGGGGCGGGGCAGTTCGGCCAGCAGTTCCTCTTCCGAGACCACAATTGCCGAGTGCTCGAAGACGGCGGAGGGCTCAGAGGGGCGCCATGCCACCTCGCGTCGGCGAACTCGGTGGGCGCGGCGAAACAGATCGGGCTGGGAAAAAACGTCGCGGATGAGCGCCACTGCGCTCTCGCTTAGCATGATGGCGGGCAGACGTGTGCGGCCCGAAGGTTCCCAGTGTATGGCGAATCCGGCTTGCGAAAGAAGATAGGCGGCGCAGGTGGCCGCCACGCCTTCGCCACGAATGGCCGCCGCGCGTGCTACTTGACTACCACCAGAGGACCAGTGAGATCATTGCCCAGGTCCCACGTTTTTTCGTACTGCAGCGTGGCAGCGTCGAAGACTTCGATTTCAAAGCCCGCGGCGTAGATGTAAAGCTTCTTGCCGTCGCCCGACATGCCAAAGCTGAAACGCGCCCGGCAACTGAGTTCCACAGTCTGGGAGATCTTGTTGGTCCCCATGTCAAAAGACCAGAATTCGCAGCGCTTGTTGCCCTGAGTGCCGCTGGAAACGACGGTGAAAGCCTTCCTGCCATCGGGGGTGACCTGTAGGCCAGCCATGTTCGGCGGCGCGGGTCCAATTGGCGTGAAGTCGACTTTGCGGGAGTTCAGATCAAACCGCGCAAGCCCGAAAATACGGTTGTGCACGTAGGGGTCGCCCGAGTTGAACAGCGCCACGTGCTGGCCTGGTTCGGTATAAGAATCGAAGGTGGAACCGAAGCCCACATTTTCCATCGGCTCGCCATTGAAGTCGGCTTTGGCCAGGTCGACCTTATCGATTTCCTTGAAATCAGTGGTGTCCAGAATGGCGATCCTATCCCGGAACTCGTAGAGGTACTTGCCGTCGGGCGAGATCTGCAGCCCCATGCCGCGCGGGTCGCCGCGCAAAAGACCACGGTCCTCTTTGGGGACATCCACGGTCCTGATGATCTTGCCGGTGGCAACTTCCAGCACGGTGTACTGCGGATTGCCAATCTCCCAGTGATCAATCTTCTTTTCCATCTTCATCAGCGCCGTGTAAAGCAGCGTGTTGGTGGGATCGGGCACCATTCCGTAAGCGAAGCGGTAGCGGGTGGTGGGAGTATCAAGGACGAACTTGTTCACCACTTTTCTACTGGCAACGTCAATCACTTCCACGCCTGTGTGGTCCAGAGTGGTGACGTAAATCTGCTTCTTGTCCCCGGAAAGACGCAGGCTTCGGGGCAGGCCTGTGCTCAGGGTTATGGTGTCAGTGATCTTGCCCTGGGCCTCGTCAAAAACCAGAACCAGATTCGGATAAGCGCCAAGGAAAAGCGTGGCCGCACTCAACGGAGTACATACCAACCCCACGGCGCAGAGCAGCGCAAAGAATTTCGCGGAGAGTTTCATAGGCTGAATCGGGGACCGCGCAAACCAGTGCGGCCCGTGTTGTCTACGGAAATACCAGATCGAGATTGCGCCAGTCTTTGGTAGCCACTGCGCACTTGTTAGCCCAATCCGGGTAATTATTGAGGTGATCCGGAACCTGAGCGGGCCAGAAGCAGGTGACGTAGCAATCGTAGATGTCGCGTTCCACGGGCTGGCAGAGGCCAGACGCGCCACCGGCCGAATCCACTTCCCAGCCGGGCGAAAACGCAAGGGAGCAACCCATGGGCACGTGCGGCCGCGGCTGTGCCTGTCCGCCCTGTTGCAAGGCCATGACATCGCCTTCCACGGTAGCGGCGGGCAAGACAAGCTTGCCGATCCGCTGGGCTTTCTTATTAAGAGGACGCAGATGCTTCATGTAGCCTTCCTTTGAGCAAATTGTAGCAGGAATCCAGGGTTCTCCGCAGCCAGAGTCCCGTAGATGTGTAAACAAGTGTCCGTCCAGTCACGAATCCAGTCGCAGAAGTGCAGATTGGCATGGCCGGTGTCGCCGTAGCGCACGAAAGCTTCGTGATGGCAGCCCCCGGCGCACAGCGGGCGGGCAAAGCAGGTATGGCAGTCGTACTTACCCTTGATGTGGCCGCGTTCCAGAAATGCGCTCTGTTTGCTGCGGTCAATGCCGGTGGTCACATTGCCCATGGCGTGTTCGTCGGAATCGACGAAGCGATGGCATGGTGCAATATCGCCCGAAGGTCCCACCCCCACCAGGCCCAGAGCCGCGCCGCAGGGGAGCGATTTGTTCACACCCTGAATCAATTCGGCAATCGTGTCGCTCACGTTGGTGAAGCCATGCATTTCCCCGCGCAGTGCGAAATCCATCCATTCCGTGGACAATTTCTTGAATTGCTCCAGCACGCCATCCATGCTGGGTTCACCGATGGCATACAGGCGGTCCGGTGACGTAGTCACGGGGGCGAAACCCACCTCGTGGAAGCCCAAATCGTCTCTGAGATGCCGGTAGATACGGATGACATCGGTCACGCCATTGGTCAAAGTCACGCGGGCCACAATGGGGCGTGTCTTGTGTCCGGCGATCAGCATCTTGGCTTTGGCGGCTACAAGGTCGTAACTGCCCTTACCGTTGGAGTAAACGCGAAACTTGTCGTGCAGGTCGGCCGGGCCATCCATGCTCACCGTAACGCCAATGCGGTGGTCGGAAAGGAATTGCACAATCTCCGGCGTCAGCAGTGTGGCATTGGTGGTAAGGCTGTAGTCCACGGTACGGCCCTGCTCGGTCGTCCGCATGTTGGCGTACTCCACCACATTTTTCAGCAGCGGAAAATTCATCAGCGTTTCACCACCAAAGAAGGTGATGTGAATGCCGGGACGACCATGCGACTCCTCCAGCAGCATCTCGACGGAACGTTTGGCCGTCTCCAGTTCCATGAACTTGGGCTTGCCTTCGGGGGTAGCCACTTTATCTTCGCCAAACTCGTAACAGTAGGTGCAGGAAAGGTTGCACTGGTTGGTCAGGTTCAGCACCAGCGACTGCAATGGAAAATCGGTCGGCGGATCATCATTCATGATGTCGGCCGGAGCGTCGGGCGCAACCACGGCGCGAGCCTGCCGCAGTTCTTGCAGAAGCTCTTCCGCATCGCCGACTAACAATCCACTGGAGGTGAGGCGGTCGATCAGTTCCGCATGGTCCGCATCGCTCTGGCGAAGCCGGTCCACTACGCTGCCGGCGATTTCATCAATCTCGAAGATCGCCCCGGAGGGCAGGTAGGCAAAGCGGTGCCCCGCGGAATCGAAGGCATGGCTTTCGCCCAGCCGGTACATTCTGGTGTCAGTAGCCGTCATAATTAGGGCACCCGTGGGAACGCGACTTCAGTCGCGTCCTTCTTGCTGCAGCTGTTTGTCATTACCGCGACACTTCCGGCTGGTCCCACTTAATGAACAGCGGAACCGTCACCACCAGATAGCTGCGACCAGACACCGCCTTGCCATCTTTGTCTTTTTCCGTCTTCGAAGTGCCAACAATCCAGATATCGCCGTAGTTGTTGCGACTGAACTTACGCTTGGGGTTGGGGCCGTCCAGCGCCGGTGTAAACAGTCCGGTGGGGCTCAGGGTACCCACGAAATCCTTGTCGTCATCGCCATAGACAGCGAGAAATTCTTCCACCGACCAGGTGACGTCCACCACCCCAAGTTCGAAATCGTCAGCGGTGTTGTTCAGACCATCGGCTCCACGGTTGTAGCCGATCGCTTCGTACTGCTGGAAGCCCTTGGTGTGGACGGCGCCGCCCAGGCGGGCAAGTGACGTTTCCGGCGTTACCTTGATGTAGTCAATCTTGTCGTAGACGGCCAGCGCGTTCTGCAGCACAGCGCGGCCTACCGCAACGTCACGCATGCCGGAAACCGCGTTGGCGGCCACATCCACTTCCACCACGGCATCGCCCGCAGTGTGCGAAACCACGCGGCTGATGGTGACGCCGGCCCCGAAATCGACGTCTGCCGGTGCCATCTGCGCGGGAAGATTATCACCAAACAGGTGTACCCGGGCAGCCTTCGTACCGGCTTTGATGGATTTGGTGTCTACCGAAATCAGCGCGGGGTTAGCCGAAGCCCGTTCCAGCTTCACATCCACTCCGAATTCGTGGTATTCGCCCCAGAACCAGCGACCTTCGGCGCTCGCTTGATCGGGTGCAAACCACATGGTTTCGCGCATCTCATTGGAGAGACTATCGGGATTGTTATCTTTGGCGGCGCTGGAAGTAGAGCGACCGCGCCACGAGTAACCGGCGTACACCAGTCCATGGCCAGAGCGGGTGAGCGTGGTGCCGTCTTTCACTGACTTCAGGGTAATGCGGGTTGTAAATTCGTCATCCGTCGGGCTCGGTTCCACCACCATTTCACCCGTGTAGAGGCCCTTACCGGGAATGTGAGCAGAGACCAGCCACCGGCCCGCCAGTTTGGGCGCGCGCATTTTGGCCGACCACGCAGCCCATTCCGGCGTGTGCAGAGGAGCGGAGTTGCCAAGGTACTCCACGGCGATATCGCCGAAATCACGGGTGTCGGCGGCGGGCGTGGCAGCTTGCGCGGCACCACCGCGTCCACCGCGGCCAGCACCTGCGCTGGGCGGTGTGGGCGGGCGACGGAAAGCGGCATCAGCCGTCGGGTAGAGCGCTACGTGAAGGTTGGCCAGTAGCTTCCAGTCTTCCTTCGAACGACGCCACGAAAGCGGACGGCCAAACGCGTGGCACGTGGTGCAGGCGCGGCGCACATCGTCGTTGGGAATATTGGTTTCATCCAGTATCCGGTTTTCCGGCATGTACATGACGGACCTTGCTTCTTCCGGCGCCAGGCCATGCGAAGAGCTGAGGTACTTCACTACCTTGCGGGCGTCTTCCGGATTGATCTGCAGACCATTGAGGCGCACCATGCGCTTCAGGGCTTCCTGCCAGCCTTCCGGCGTGGTGCGTTCCCAGGAAATGCGGGCCATATTACCTTTGGCGTCCCGCTGATGGCAGCCACTGCAACGGGCAATGGTGGTGGGGTCGGTTACGGGGATGCCTTCTTCCGGCTTTTCATCCGCATTCAGCGCAGCCGCGCCACCGCGCCCACCCTGCGGGCTGGCAGGCAAGGCCAGAGTCAATACACCAAATGCAACTGATGCCAGCAAGCGTTTATGCATCCACGTCTCCTGCACCGCATTCTACCGCAGTCCCCGTACCATCTTGACCTCGTGTTGTCCCACCCCCAGGCGCATCGCTCTCCGGCGATCCTCTACGGGACGTACGGCAGTAGCGCCAGATTACCTGGCGCGCCGCTCTGGGTCACCACCATGGCCGTATTGCCACCTGTCAATCCGCCAGGAACCTCGAAGTGCATCTGGTAGAGCCCCACCAAACCCGGCGTCAGCCCGACAAACGAGATCGTCGCATCCATTGCCGCCAATAAGCGTCGGCGTGACGTTGGGCCGGGGTTCCGCCCGAAGGCGTATCTCGCAACATTAAGCTACTCTGAGATTCGGTGCCGCAAACTCAGGTCATCTTCTTCCAGGAGGCTGGCCATAACGTTCCCGTGCGCGACTTTCAAGGTCGGCACGTGGCCATTCTCGCCCACATGATTACGAAAGAAGACGTTGTGCAACGCCTCTATCGCGAACCCGGCAAGACACACATTTCTCCGAAAGGAATAGCTATGCCTCAAACCACAGACGCCCTGAAAATCCTCGAAAGCATGACTGGTTCCGATGAAACCCCCGGTCCGGGATCGCACGGGCGAAGGTAAATTTCGAAATCGCCCAGCTGATCTATGACACACGCACGCATGCCCAACTCTCCCAGAGTGCCCTTGCAGCCATGATCGGTACCCGCCAGTCAGTCATCGCCAGACTGGAGAACGCCGACTACGAAGGTCATTCGCTTTCCATGCTACAGCGAATTGCGACGGCACTCAATCATCGTCTCGAAGTCCGTTTCGTTGCGCCTGCCAGCCGTGCCGTGCGACGTCCGGCGCGACGGAGAGCGCTCGAGCTGGCGTAGCTACGCGAAAACCGACCGCGGTACCAACAGGCTGCGCAAACGAAGAACGGCTGGTGGGGCGGGCCCCCGGCCTGCGGCGGCCTCTCAGGCCGCCTCTACTCTTCACCGGAGAGAAAGACCTCCGGTCACAACCGCGCAAAATAAATCTGCTACCCCATCAACCTCCGCGATTCCAGCCACTTCCCCGCTTACCCACCGCTTCCCAACACCCCTCAACACCCGCCATTCCCCGCCACTCATGCTATTTCTACAGGCGAAGGAGGACGTCATCCCCAACTTCTCTGTATGCTGGGTGGACGGAGAACCCACTATGCCGCGAAGTCCCGCAATATCTGTAGTTGTTTGCGCCGTGATCCAGACTCTTTCCGCAGCCGATCCCGCCGGATTCGGAATGTGGAAGCAGGGCGACCTGCGGCAACACGCTGCTACCCTGGCCGGTAAGGTGGGGCCCGATCATTCGGCTCGCGAAACCCTCGGGGATTACGGCAACCATCTGGTCCGCCTCATTCATCGCGATGCCAACGGCGCGCCGGAACTGCATTCCAGGCTGGTGGATCTGTGGGTGGTGGTGAGTGGCGAGGGAACCCTGGTAGTGGGCGGCAAGATTGTGAATCCCCGCCAATTGGGAAACAACGGACCGAATGAACTAACCGGCGATGGTATTGAAGGCGGCGAACGGCACGCAGCGGCAGCGGGTGATGTGTTCCACATTCCGGCAGGTATTCCGCATGCAATTCTGGTGCCCGCCGGCAAGGAAATTACGTATATGCGAGTGGCGATTCCCTCGCAGCAATTACCCTGATTCCGCTGATTCCGCCCCAGGGGCGAACAAACGGCGAGCGGTGGGTTGGTTTTTTCGAATCCCGCGTTTTTCGGGCTACTTTTTGCCCTTCGGGAAGTGCATGTGGAAGCTGTCCAGGGTCCGCACCAGAACGTCCGATACCGCGTAGTTGCGGAACCATTTGTGGTCCGCGGGAACGACGTGCCACGGCGCGTAACGCGTACTACAGTGACCCACGGCGTCTTCGTAAGCCTGCTGATATTTCGTCCAGTAGCGCCGTTCTTTGATATCAGCCTCGGAAAATTTCCAGTTCTTGTGCGGATCGGCCAGCCGTTCTTCGATTCGTCGCTCCTGCTCGCCGCGGCTGATGTGGAGGAAAAATTTTAATAGCGTCACCCCGTTATCCGTCAGCATCTCTTCGAAGGCATTGATTTGCTGGTAGCGCTTTTTGCATGTAGTGGGCGTAATGAGTTTGTGGACCCGCGTGACCAGCACGTCTTCATAGTGCGAGCGGTTAAAAATTCCGATCTCGCCTTTGCCGGGCACCGCGGCATGCACGCGCCACAGGAAGTCGTGATCGAGTTCAATCGGGGTGGGGACCTTGAACGACGTCACGCTGCAGTTGCGTGGATTGACGCCGGACATGACGTGCTTGACGGTGCCGTCTTTGCCAGAGGTGTCCATTCCCTGCAGAATGATCAGGACCGAACGACGATGTTCGGCATAGAGAAGGTCTTGCAATTCCGGCAGTCGTTGAACATGTGCCGTCAAGCCCACTTCGGCCTGCTCCCGGCTCACGCCGAAAGTCTCGCCAGGTTTGCGCGATGCGATGCGAAAGCGACCGTTGCCGGGCGCGATCAGTTGAACCGGTTTCATACTGTCCATGATTCTCTCACCCGGCGCAGGCACGCGTCGGGTGTGAGTGCGTCGGCGTCGATCACCGTGATCGGGCCCGCGCCACAAGGAGACCAGCGCGCCCGAAAGCGGGCTGAGGTGGCGCCGGCGAAAATAGTGACCAGCGGGATGTCGGCGGCCGCGGCGGCATGTTGTCCGGCTGAATCGTAGCCCACATACAGAGCACTGCGCGCCGCGATGGAAGCGAAACCGGCGAACGATCCCTCCCAGAAGTGGACGCGGTCTGCCACGCCTGAGGATTCCACCGCCGCAGTGATGCGCGCGGCTTCTTCACCGCCCGCACCGCGATCCGCCCAGATGTTTGTGTAGCGCTCACCCAGCAGGCGGATGAGGTCGGTTTCCAGACTGCCCGCGATCCGTTTCGTCATATTGCCGCCCACGCCCAGGCTGATGGCCGCGAAGGGTTCCACGGTTGTAATAGTCGCGGTCTCCGGCGCAAGGAAGGCAGACCCGCGCACGCCAAAAATGGCTTGCAGCCAGTTCTGCGTCAGAGTAGTGAGATTGGTCAGTGAACCGCCACCGGCCGCGCGGCTGGGAAAATGAAAGTGTCGCTCCGGCGCGCAGGGAGCCACCAGACCGAGTTGTGTGAGACGCGAATCGGGGTCGATCACGATACTGTGGGGTGCGGAAAGTAAATCGCGCAACTCGTACCCAAAAGCAATACGCTCACTCACCGGCCCGGAGCGCGGGTATTCGGTTTGCAGCGCTGAAATACGGGGATCGGCGGCGAATAACTCCTGGGCCTTGCGTCCTCCTGCCAGCACAATCCGCGCATCGGGAAAGCGGCGCTTCATGGCATCGAGAGCGATGCTGGTGATCTTGACATCCGCGCCGAGTGTGACGCGGGAAAGCACGTAGACGGTGTCCACGCGATGCGGAATCGCCGGCACCGTGCGGGGTGTCACGGGCAGCCAGGCTTGCATCACACATTCGTAGACCGCCACGTCGGCAGGGTCGAACGAATCGGCCAGCGGTTCGATCAGATCATGAAAAAAGCCCGAAGGATTTGTTTCTCCCAACGCCCTTACAGTAACTGCCTCCGCATGCCCGGAGCGGGCGGCGGCCAGCAGTTGACTAAGTGAAGTACTTTCCGACAATGGCGTCCAGCTTCTTCCTCGTGGCGTCGGGCACACAGGCTTTATCCGTGATCAGAGCATGCTGCAATGCAGTGCCGCACTTACAGGTGCGCGTTGCCGGCATGGCGGCCACGGCTTGCGCCACTACCCGGCAGGCGTTGGAAGCGTTCTGCGTCAGCACCCGGATAATGTCGGTGACTTCCACTGCGCTGTGGTCCGCATGCCAGCAATCATAGTCAGTAACCATAGCGATGGTGACATAACAGATTTCGGCCTCGCGCGCCAGTTTGGCTTCCTGCAGATTAGTCATGCCGATAACATCCATGCCCCACGAGCGATAGAGGTTCGATTCCGCTTTGGTGGAAAACGCCGGCCCTTCCATACAGAGGTAAGTGCCGCCTCGCTTGGCGTTTACGCCGGCGGATTTGCAGGCGCCTTCCAGTAACTCGCTCAGCTGCGGACAGACCGGATCGGCAAAGCTCACATGCGCCACCAGACCTTCTCCAAAGAAGGTGGAGATGCGCCCGCGGGTACGATCCACGAACTGATCGGGCAGCACGAAGTCCAGTGGACGGTGTTCTTCCTTGAGCGAGCCCACAGCGGAGAGAGAGAGAATGCGCTCTACCCCCAGCGTCTTCATCGCGTAGATGTTGGCGCGGAAGTTCAGTTCCGAAGGTGAAATGCGGTGGCCGCGCCCATGACGCGCGAGGAAAGCCACTTCGTGGCCCGCCAGCTTGCCCAGGATAAATGCGTCCGATGGCGCACCAAACGGCGTCTCGATTGTCACTTCGCGCTCAGCGGCGAAGCCTTCCATCGAATACAGTCCGCTTCCGCCAATGATGCCAATACTTGCCAAAATCTCTCCTTGTTTCAACCCTGAATAAGCTCCCATAGTACGCCACCGGTACTGGAGGGATGCACGAAGACATAAAGGTGTCCGCCGGCACCGCGTTTGGGTTCGCCCAGCAACCGGACGCCGGAAGCCTGCAGGCGTTCGACGATGGCCGGGAGGTCGGAAACCTTCAGCGCGATATGGTGAATTCCGGGGCCGCGTTTGTCGATATATTTCGCAATGGTGGAGTCGGGGGAGGCGGGCTCCAGCAGTTCAATTCGCGTGTCGCCCGCCGGCAACATGGCGACGTGAACCTGCTCGTGTTCCACCGTCTCACGGGAAATCACTTCCATGCCAAGGCTGGTTTCGTAGAAGGGCAGGGCATCGTGCAGCGAACGGACAGCGATGCCGATGTGGTCGATGGAGAACGTCACGAGGCCTGCGACGTGTTCCCGCGGCAGGCGCTGTTCGAGTTCATTGACCAGTTCGGCAATACCCTCACCTTTGGTGGCGACGGTTTGCAGGATAAGCGGGCGCGGGCCGTTTTCAGCCAGCGACAACATGGCTTCAATTTCTCTTTGCGTATTGGCGGCGCCGGGCATATCAGCCTTGTTCACCACAAAAATATCGGCGATTTCCATGATGCCGGCTTTAATCGCCTGAACGTCGTCACCCATGCCGGGCACAGCCAGAACAACGGTCACGTCGGCATGTGCGGCGATCGAGATTTCATCCTGCCCCACGCCCACGGTTTCGATGATGATGAAGTCGAAACCCGCCCCGCGGAAAAGGCGCGAGAGGTTCACGCTGGTGGGAGCGAGGCCGCCCGGTTCGCCGCGGTTGGCCATGGAGCGGATGAAAATACCAGGGTCGGCATGGTGGCGCTGCATGCGGATACGGTCTCCCAGAATGGCACCGCCCGTAGCGCGGCTGCTGGGGTCCACGGCGATTACGGCGACGGTGCGATTGCGCTGGCGCAGTTCGGTGAGCAGCGCATCCACAAGGGAACTCTTGCCGGCACCGGGAGGCCCGGTGATGCCCACGATGAGACCGTGGCCCTGCTCCAGACCGGCAGGCACAGCGGTACCGTTTTCAGTCGCGGTGGCAATCCGCGCCAGCTCGCGGGAATTCATGTCACTGGTCTTTCAGTAGTTGCCGCGCGATGACCATCCGCTGTATCTCGCTGGTGCCTTCGCCAATGGTGCAGAGCTTGACATCGCGATAGAACTTCTCCACCGGATAGTCTTTGATGAAACCGTAGCCGCCATGAATCTGCACCGCTTCGTTGGCAATCCAGACCGCCGCTTCGGAGGAATACAGCTTGGCCATGGCAGATTCGCGTGTGACCCGTTTGCCCTTGTCCAGTCTGGTGGCGGCGAGGTAGTTGAGCAGGCGCGAGGCGTCGATCTTCATCGCCATGTCCACCAGCTTGTGCTGGATCGCCTGGAATTCAGAGATGGGCCGGCCGAACTGTTTGCGCTGTTTCGAATACTTCAGGGCGGCGTCGAAAGCCCCCTGCGCCATGCCGATGCCCAGCGCGGCGATGGAAATTCGTCCGCCATCCAGAATGCGCAGGCTGTCGACAAAGCCCTCGCCTTCTTTGCCGCATAACTGCGAAGCGGCGAGGCGGCAATCGGTGAAAATCACTTCGCCGGTTGCGCTGGCGCGCAGGCCGAGTTTGTTTTCTTTCTTGCCCGCGCGGAAGCCGGGGGTGCCGGTTTCAAACAGGAATGCGGAAATGCCGTGCGATGATTTGGTCTTGTCGGTGACCGCCATGCCCACGCAGATATCGGCGTAGTGGGCGTTGGTGGTAAAGGTCTTCGATCCGTTCACAATCCAGTCATCGCCATCGCGAATCGCCATGCTGCGGGTTCCGGCAGCGTCAGATCCGGCTTCGGGCTCGGTCAGGGACCAGCAGCCAATCCATTCCCCGGAGGTCAGCCTGGGCAGGTACTTCTTTTTCTGCTCTTCGGTGCCGGCCTTGTAGATATGGTTCGAACAGAGAGAAGTGTGGGCGGCGACGATAATCCCGACCGAGCCATCCACGCGCGAAAGCTCCTCAATGATGATGGAGTACTCCACGTAGCCCAGCCCGGCACCGCCATATTCCTCGGGGAAAATTGCCCCCATGTAGCCTAGCTTCCCCAGCTTCTTAATGACTTCCATGGGAAAGGTCTGTGCCTCATCCCACTCCATGACGTGCGGTTTTATCTCTGCTTCGGCAAATTCCCGAACCGCACGGCGCAATTGAACCTGTTCTGCTGTGTACTCGAAATCCACACTTTATTATGGCAACTGCGTATCGATAACGACATCGGCAATTTCAATACCCGTTGCGGTTTCGTGCAAGACCACACGGTCAGAAGACGCGGGTAGGTTCACGATGCGACTCGGATTGATGGTCGCCATCCGGATTGCGTCGGCCAGTGGGGCGCCGCCCAGCCGGACCGCGTTGGCGATGGCCTCATTCATGCGCAGCGCAGAGCCGGCGAGTTTAGACGTGCCGCGCAACACAATGCGGCCGTCGGTGGTGAGTTCCACCTCCTGGGCTCCTAGTTTATACAGTCCGGGGGCGGCCCCGGCCGGAGCCGAAGCGTCGGTGACCAGCACGCAGCGTGAGGGCTGTTTGGCCCGCAGGGCGGTGCGCAGAAATGTGTCGTCCAGATGGAATCCGTCGATGATGAAGCTGGCGCTCAGTCGGTCGTCGGCCAGCTGGGTCCAGAACAGGTTCCGGCGGCGATCAAGAGTCGCGGGGGCGGCGTTGCCGAGGTGTGTGGAGAGCGTTGCGCCGGCGCTGGCGGCGTCGGCGATCTGTTGCGGCGTAGCGCTGGTATGGCCGATCGCCACGGCGATTCCCTGTTTCGTCAGCGCTTCTATGTAACGGGTTACCGCGGGCCAGTGCGGGGACAGCGTGACCAGGCGAATGCCGCCCTCCGCCGCTTCCTGCCAGTGCTGGAATTCCGCAAGATCAGGCGGGCGCACAAAGGCCACGGGATGGGCTCCGCGCGGGCCGTCTTCGGGGCCGATGTGCGGCCCTTCCACGTGAAAGCCGGGAACCATGGCGGCGTGGGGCAGTTGCTTCGCCACCTGGCAAAGATTGCGCAGACAGGCGGTGATATCTTGCGGGGAGGCGGTGATGACGGTGGGCAGAAACCGGGTGACGCCGGTCTTCAGAATGGCCTCGGTGGCGCGGGCGAATTCCGCCGCAGGCATGACGGGGTCGTTGAAGTCGACACCGGCAAAACCGTTCACCTGTAGATCAAAAAAACCCGAACAAATCATGGGGCTTCTGGTTTATAAACAGATCATCCACAGCTTTGGCACAGAGGGCGCTTGTAACTGTAACAATCGCATGAAGAAAAACCTGTTGAAATCAGCGCAGTTTAGTGCTGCGCCAAGGCCATTCTCACGATACAACAGATAGACGGATAGGCTGGCGCGTGACTCCGGCGGTGGAATCTCGGGGGAGACGAGCCGTGGCAAGGGGTCGCGCGCGCAGTCATCTGTGTTATTTTGAGAGGTAACCCTTAGCAGGGCGCGGTAGCCAAGTGGTAAGGCGAGGGTCTGCAAAACCCTTATTCGTCGGTTCGATCCCGACCCGCGCCTCCAGAATTCCTTCCCTCCCATCATCAATGGCGAAAGGATTCGCTCAGCGCGGCCCTCCACCCTCCTCACTTTCCCGTTTGCGTCAGCTTGATCCGCGCTGCCTGCGCGCACTCCCCGGTTACCGTGAAATAACGCGCGATCGCCTCTTTGCCCGTCTCGAACGGATTCGGCTCACCCGGCTTGCGCAACGCCAGCAGTCTGATCTTGGGAATGGCATTGTCGAATTCGGTGTGGTTCGAGATCAGGACTGTCGCATTTGCCGCGGCGGCGGCGGCCGCCATTTTGCTCTGCGACCGGATGTACGCATCGAAATTCCCTGCAGTGGTGGGGAAGTTAAAGGCGGTCCCGCCTGAATAGGCAACGGTCAGGGGTTTTCCGTTGTCTTTCACGGTGAAGATCATCGACAGTGTTCCGGCTGTATGTCCGGGCGTCGTCACGATAGTGACCGACGCGTCTCCCAGTGTGATCTTCTGCCCGTCGTCGGCCACAATGTCGCGTTTCGGCTTGCCCTGCGGGTAGCCGTTTACCGATTTGTCGATTGCATTCCAGTCGGGCTCGCCCATCACCACGCGCGCGCCAAAGCGGTCTTGCAACAGTTTCGCCCCTCCCACATGGTCGCCATGTGAGTGGCTGATGATCACGTATTTGACGGTAGCCGGATCGAGTCCCAGTTTCTTCAGTCCGCCCACAATCTCCTCCTCGGAGTTGTATGTGTACAGGGTATCGATCACGATGATTCCTTCGCTGGTGGTGAGAGCCCATGCGTTATGAATCTTTGATCCCACGAAGTACAGGTTGTCGAATACCTTCGCCGGCTCGGCAAACCAGGTATCGCGCGCCGGCGCACGTCCCGGCGCAACGTCCCGCAACGTCAGGGGAACCGGTTGCGGTGCCACACAAAGACGCGCCAGGGCTCCGGTAAAGTCGAATCCGGCGGCATTGCGGGCCGCAATCAAATGGGTATCGATTGCGTCCGGCTGGCTTTGCGCCCATGCGCCCACACCAACCGGGCCATTCAGCAGGGCGATCACCATGCAGCTTCGCGTCGCAAAAGTCTTCATTCGGGAACCTCTTTCAACTCCCTGAATGTTATAACAATGACCCTGGCTGGCCGGGAACGGCGCGAGTGGCGTACTCTGAAATTTACCCCGGTTTCCAATCGTATGGCCGAATCTCCCATCACCCCCCGCACCCAGGACTTTGCCGCCTGGTATCAGGATGTCGTTCTTCAGGGCGACATGGCTGAGCCCGCCGAAATCGTTAAAGGCTGCATGGTGATCAAGCCCAACGGCTATGCCGTGTGGGAACTGCTGCAGCGCGAACTCGACGACCGCTTCAAAGCCACGGACCACCAGAACGTCTATTTCCCTCTGCTGATTCCGGAAAGCTTCCTTAAGAAAGAAGCCGAACACGTGGAAGGCTTCGCGCCCGAACTGGCCGTGGTCACCATTGCAGGCGGCAAGAAGCTGGAAGAACCGTACGTCATCCGCCCCACCTCGGAAACCATCATTGGCCACTTCTTTGGCAAGTGGATTCAGAGCCATCGCGATTTGCCCATGCTGCTGAACCAGTGGGCCAATGTGGTGCGCTGGGAGTTGCGCACGCGCATGTTCCTGCGTACTACGGAATTTCTCTGGCAGGAAGGCCACACCGCGCACGCCACGCATGCGGAAGCGCTGGAAGAAGTATTGCGGATGCTGGACATCTATGCCGAAGTGGCCGAGACCGTGATGGCCATGCCCGTGATCAGGGGCGCGAAAACCCGCTCGGAAAAATTCGCCGGAGCGGTGCGCAGCTATTCCATCGAAGGCATGATGCAGAACGGACTGGCGCTGCAGGCGGGTACCAGCCATGACCTCGGCCAGAATTTCGGCAAAGCGTTCGACGTGAAATTCCAGAGCAAAGAGGGCCAGCTGGAATATGTATGGCAGACCAGCTGGGGCGTGAGTACCCGTCTCATCGGTGGTCTGATCATGAGCCACTCCGATGACAAGGGTCTGGTTTTACCGCCACGCCTGGCGCCAGTGAAGGCTGTGCTGGTTCCTATTTACCGCAAAGATGAAGAGAAGGCTGTAGTGCTGGAAGCGGCGTACCGGATAGCGAAAGAAACCGGCGCCAAGGTGGATAATCGCGAAGGGCAGACCCCGGGCGCAAAGTTTTTCCATTGGGAGCGGCGCGGTGTGCCTTGTGTGATGGAACTGGGTCCGCGCGACCTGGCTGCGGGAAATGTGGTTCTGAAACGGCGCGATACCGGTGTAAAGGAAGTGGTATCGCAGGGTGAGATCGCCGCGAAACTGCCCGCCACGCTGGCCGCCATGCAGGCTGATCTGCTGCACAATGCGCAGCAACGGATGAAGGCTAACACCGTGGTCGCCAATTCCCTCGGTGAGGTGGAAGAGATTCTGAACAGCAAGGTGACGGCCGAACGTGGCGGGGGCAAATTCGTCATGGCGCATGTGAAGGACGACCCCCAATGCGATGCCCGTTTGAAAGAATTCAAGGCCACGGTACGCTGCATTCCGCTGGTGGATGAATACGACGGCCCTGGCAAATGTATTGTCACCGGTGAGCCGGTTGACCGCCGGGTTGTGATTGCCAAGTCGTACTAGCTGAAGGCGCGCTACAATAAGGGGAGCCTCTTTTGTACGTCCCTCGCGCCCCTGTTCTAAATCACCCCGGATACAGTAAACTTTGATAGCGGAATTCGAACGTAGCGCAAATAGTCCCGCTGATTTCCCCAACGATGGCCTTCCTGAGGTCGCATTTCTCGGGCGGAGTAACGTGGGGAAATCCAGTTTGATTAACAATTTGGTGGGGATACGCAAGCTGGCGTTTACCAGCAACACACCGGGTCGTACGCAGTCGATCAACTTTTATCGCATCGAGGAAAGACTTCATTTCGTCGATCTTCCGGGATATGGGTTTGCGCGTGTACCGCTGGGGATGAAGGATAATTGGGCAAAACTGATCGAGCAGTACCTTAGGGAGAGAACAACCCTTAAGCTTTCTTTGCTGATCGTGGATGCGAGGCGTGGCTGGATGCCCAGGGACCTCGACCTGAAAGACTGGCTGGAGGCTTCAAACCGGCCCTACATTGTAGTTGTATCCAAGATCGACAAACTAAACCAATCGGACGGGCAGCGCGCCTTAAAGGCAATGCGCCAATGGGCTGAACCGCTGCCGTTCTCGGCCGTTACAGGTCGGGGAGTGAGGGAAATTTGGCAAGCGATAACGAAAACACACCAACTGTGAACACACCACCTCAGGAGCAACCGGCTCCGGAGAAGACGGCAGAGCGTCCCGCCCGGGATGCTTCACCGGAAAGAAATAATGAAAAGCACGAAGACGGGTCGCCCAGGCCAGCCCGCGCGCGTGCACCCCGAACAGATAAAGAGAAAGCCGGGGCGCCCGCGGTAACGGAAGCCGAAGCGGCACCCGCCGTACAGGCGGCTGCGATTCCTGCGGTTGCCCCCCCGCCTGCTCCTCCGGTGGCGGTTGTGGTGCCCTCGCAGGCATCGGCTGGAATGTCACCGCAATTGACGCCGCCGCTGCAGCCGAAACCGGTGCAACAGCCTGTTGCCGCCGTGCCGGCTTCGTCGCCACCCGCTGCGGCAGATTTGGTCGCACAGCCGCAGGGCGTGCAGGCCCTGCCCGGCGAGAAGCAACTCCACCCCGGTGAATTGCGCCGCAAGCAGCAGGGACGCCAGGGCGGCACACTCGACCTGGTGGAACTCAAAGACAAGAGCATTCAGGATCTGAACAACATCGCACGCGATATGGGCGTGCAGAACCCGGCCGCTCTGCGTAAACAGGAACTGATCTTCAAAATCCTGCAGACGCAGGCGGAAAAGAGCGGTCTCATTTTCTCGGAAGGTGTGCTGGAATGCCTGCCTGATGGCTATGGCTTCCTGCGCGCTCCCGAATACAACTACCTGCCGGGTCCGGACGATGTTTACGTCTCCCCCTCGCAGATTCGCCGCTTCGATCTCCGCACCGGCGATACGGTTAGCGGCCAGATCCGCCCGCCCAAGGAAGGCGAACGTTACTTCGCCCTCATCAAGGTGGATGCCATTAACTTTGAGCCACCCGAGGAAGCGCGCAACAAGATCTTCTTCGACAACCTGACGCCGCTCTATCCGCACGACCGGCTCAAGCTGGAAACCACCCGCGATAACTTCTCCGGTCGTGTAATGGATCTCGTCACGCCTATCGGTAAAGGCCAGCGCGGTCTCATCGTCGCACCGCCCCGTACCGGCAAGACCATGTTGCTGCAGAACATCGCCAACTCGGTTACCACCAACCATCCCGAAGTCACGCTCATCGTGCTGCTGATCGACGAACGCCCGGAAGAAGTCACCGACATGCAGCGTTCGGTGCGCGGTGAAGTCATCAGTTCCACCTTTGACGAACCCGCCACGCGTCACGTGCAGGTGGCCGAAATGGTCATTGAAAAGGCCAAGCGTCTGGTGGAACACAAGAAGGATGTGGTTATACTGCTCGATTCCGTCACTCGTCTGGCGCGCGCCTACAACACGATTGTGCCGCCTTCGGGCAAGGTGCTTTCGGGCGGCGTGGATTCCAATGCGCTGCAACGCCCCAAGCGTTTCTTCGGCGCGGCGCGCAACATTGAAGAGGGTGGTTCGCTCACCATCATCGCCACGGCCCTGGTGGATACCGGCAGCCGCATGGACGACGTGATTTTCGAAGAGTTCAAGGGTACAGGCAACATGGAAATCCACCTGGACCGCAAGCTCATCGACAAACGCGTGTTCCCGGCCATCGACATCAACAAGAGCGGCACACGCAAAGAAGAACTGCTGATGCAGCGCGACGAACTCAACCGTGTATACATTCTGCGCCGAGTGCTGAGTCCGCTGTCCCCGGTGGAAACCATGGAACTGCTGCTGGATAAGCTGGGCAAGACCAAGAGCAACGCGGAATTCCTCGCCGCGATGAGCGGGTAGAGAAGTTCCGGCTGTTCCGGATGCAGCGCCACCCGAATGCAACAGTCCGGGCAGACCAACGGTGAGGCTGGTGAGATCTGGGCCTGTCTTTTCGCCGAGCAGTGGGATCATGAACTTCCCGGGCGCCAGGCGCGTCAGTCCGAAGCGCCATGGGAGCATTGGCCTGTCCGATGAGAATTGCCGAGCCGGGCAAGACGAGGAGCAATACGCGTTCCGGACTTTTCATTGCGCTATGAAGGTCTCTACGAGGGGCTCTCCAGCTGAACCGATCGAATACGAATGTTTCGTCTGGAGAGAACGGCGAAGTGCGCGGGAAATTTGGGGCCGTGTAATTCGAATGCCGCTACGACGCTGTCGTCCTTTTGATCCGGCGTCAGGCCGATGAGGCGCATCAACACAACGCCGGACGATAGCAGCCGGCGGCGAAAAACAAGCTCACCGAAGTCTTTATCTCCGGTCAGAAGAAGCGCCCCTGATTCGCGGGCTTTCAGCAGCACCAGGTCGTCGTCGATTCCGGGCTCGACCTCCGCGATCGACAGAACGTCATGGCCATGGGCGCGTAGCCGATCGACAATCTGGCGGTCGACGTTCTCGTCCGCGACAATCTTCACCCGGCGACGTGCTCAAACGGATACACTACATCCGCGCGAAGGGCCGCGGAGGCAAAAGCCATCGCTGCTCGGATAGCGTCAGGCGTCAACCGCGAGTGGGCGGAGAGGATCTGCTCAACTGTCTCGCCGGCGGCAAGCTTTTCGAGGATCAGTTCCACGGTTATCCGGGTTCCGGCAACCACAGGCTTTCCCATCATGATTTTCGGGTCAGATGCAATGTATGCGGTCATTGGAACTCGTTTCACCTTCAGTCTAATACCCGCCGGGCCGCGCGCGCCACGAACCTCGGAAAACGCTACTAAAGCCGCTTGCCCGGCTAATTCTCCGACACTACAAGTACACAAAAAAAGGCGGCAGTCGCCGAGCGACTGCCGCCTTTTTTACTACTAAACCTTACTGCCTGACTAGAACGTCAAGCGCACCACGAACTGGATCTGCCGCGCACCGCCTACTGCGCCAGCCGTTGTTCCAACTGCCGTTGCCACAGCGCTGCCCACGGTCTGGGTGATGCGACCGAAGTTGGCGCTGCTCAGGTTGCGAACAGGGTTGGAGAAGTTGGTATGGTTGAACACGTTGAAGAAATCCGAGCGGAAGGTGAGCTTGCTGCGTTCACCCCACAGGCGGAAAGACTTCTGCATGGTGAAGTCATAGTTGGCAAGATGCGGACCGTAGTACTGATTGCGACCGGAGGTACCGACCCGGCCCGTGGGAGGGTTGGGGCAACCGATCAAAGCGCCGGTCGCCGAGCGCGAACAGCCGAAGCGGGTTACATCGAAGGCATTGTCCGGGTTTGAGAAGTTGGTGGAAACCGGGCCCGCGCCAAGCAGGTCGGGACGATCCGCGCCTTGGTTGAAACCGCTGAAATCCGCCGCACTGTTATTGACGGTGAAAGGCTGACCAGTCTGGATGCTGGTGATGCCGGACATGGTCCAGCCGCCAAACACTCCACGGTTGATCATGTTGTTCGAGCCCATCAGACGGTGACCGGGACCCATGGGAAGATCCATGTTGTACACAGTGACAAAACGCTGTCGTGTGTCAAACGAGGAAGGGCCGCGTTCCAGGTTGATCTGGCGGGGATTGGCCGGGGAACTGGACTCGCCCGCTGAACCGAAATAGGCCGAATTGGTATCGATCGACTTACCCACGGTATAGGACGATTGAATGAAGTAGCCCTTGCGCGACTGGTACTTGAAAATAAGCACGCCACCGTTATAGATGGAGTTACCCAGGCTGTTGCCGGTACCGACCGAGCCAAATGTGGGATACGGGTAGGTCTGCACGTTGGGAAACTGGTTGCCGCGGACCTTAGGGTCAACCACCGTGACGGTGGGCTGGTTCTGGTCAACGAAGAGGCCGAGCTTATGACCGGCGCTGCCCTGATAATCCAGTTCCAGGGAGAAGTCATGGCCGAGGCGGCGCTGAATGCCCACGTTGTATTGATAGAGGTACGCGCTGCGGATATTCGGATCTTCGGCGTTGAAACCAACCAGGCCAACCAGGGGTTTGCCTGCGGCGTCGAACTTCACCAGCGGAACATTCTGGTTGAAACCGATATCGTAACCGAACTTGCCGGGCTGCGTCACGCCCGCAGTCTGCGACGTCTGGACATTGTAAGGAGCATTCAGGCCCAGGTTGGCCGGAATATTGTTGAAGATATCGTCGAAGCCGACACGGAAACCGGCGCGAATTACGGTGGCGTCTTCGCCGAACAGTTTCTTCGCCATGCGCGGCGTATAGGCGATGCCGATCACGGGCGCGAAGTTATTCTTGTCTTTGATTACACCGGTATCATCCAGCGTGACTGGCCCGGTCTTCAGTACGATGGATGCGAGACCCAGTTTGGCGGGATCAATGGTAACCAGCTGATTGGTTCCCAGCAGAACCGGCCCCACGCCGGGTATGAAGTTCACCGCCGCCTTGCGGGCCTGGTGAATGGCGGTGGGGTATTCGTAGCGGATGCCGTAGTTGATGGTGAGGTTGCTCTTCGGCTTGTACTGATCCTGCACATAAAGGTCGAACGGGATGCGGTCCCAGTAAACCAGGGTGCTGCCGGTCTTGAAGTTGGAGGTATTCGCCTGGCCTGCTGCGAAATCGGCCCAGGTCAGGAAGTTGAAGCCTCCGCGTTCGTTGCCGTCGAGATAACGGCGGGCCTGTTCGCGGCGCTGGTGGTAACCGGCGCGAACCGAGTGCCGGGTGGAACCGAAAGGCTGCACCCACGAGAAGTTGTCGTAAATTTCCAGCGTGTTGGTGATGCGGCCCTGCGGCAGGTTGGTGGTGCTGCCCAGGGCTGCAAAACCGCCACTGATGCCGATGGTGGGCAGCCCGGCATCCTGCGTGTTCTTCGTGCCGTCAACAACGCCCGCCAGGGGCACGCCGTTTTTCGTGAATATTGTTGCTGCGTTGATATCCGCATCCTGCACCACAATCCGGGTCTGGTTGCGGGAATAACCCATGCGAAATTCGTTCAGCATGGTGGGGCTGAAGGTATGGGTTTCGTTCAGCACGCCGTTGCGGCTGATGGGGGAATTGGAGTTGCCGCCGGTGTTGGGCAGCGCGCCCGGCGTGAAGACCTCGCCCTGATAGTTCGCGAAGCGACCGGTAAGCACATCTCTGTCGCCGATATGGTAATCGACCTTCACCAGTCCGGTGTAATCGAAGGTGGTGGAACCGGCGTTCACGATGAAATTGTTTGACCCAACCGAAGTATTGGCGAGGGGCCAGTACCGCAGCAGCGCTTTGGAAATAGGATCGGTGACGGCGTCGCGCTCGGCCTGGGTGGGAACGCGTGTGAGGCTGGGCGTGGGAGCCACCTGACGAAATTCTTCGAAGGAACCGAAGATGAAGAGTTTGTCGCGCTTGATGGGTCCGCCGGCAGTGCCGCCGAACTGGTTGCGGTGCAGCGGGGTCTTGGTGCCTTTGGCCTTGTTGATGAAGAAGTCTGTGGCATCGAAGGCGTCGTTGCGGACGTATTCGAACAGCGAGCCGTGCAGGGCATTGGTGCCACTCTTGGTGACCATGCTGACCTGACCACCGGTGCCGCGACCGAATTCGGCGCTGGCGACCGAGGTCTGAACGGAAAATTCCTGAATCGCTTCGGCTACGCGGAAATTATTGAGGTTGGAATTGATCTGCGTATCCATGTTGCTGACGCCGTCCCAGAGATACATATTCGACTGGGAGCGGGCACCGCTGACGTTGAAACCACCGCCCTGGGTGCCCGTGGCCGAAGGCAACGTGCCGGGAGTGACCAGCGCGATATCCAGCGCCTGGCGGCCATTGAGCGGCAGGTTGGAAATGTTGGTGCTGTCGACCACCGAACTCAACGTGCTCTTATCGTTTTCAAGAAGGGGAGAGACGTCTTCCACCGTGATGGTGTCGCCTACGGCGCCGACTTCGAGCGTGAGGTCCACACGGGTGATCTGGTCCACCTGCACCAGCACCGCGGGTACCGATATTTTCTTGAATCCCTGGGCCTCCGCAAGCAGCGAGTAGGTAGTGGGCACAACCTGGATAAAGGTGAAATCACCATCGCGATTGGTTATGCCGGCCGCGGCAGTGTTGGTGGTGGTGCTGGTCAGCGTCAGTTTGACGCCGGGCACAACCGCGCCAGTGGCGTCCTTAACAGTGCCCGTGACGGTACCCACCGAGGCTGCGAAAAGTTGAAGAGCGCTGAGCAGGCACACGACGCCTGGCAGCATAAAGCGGAAAAATTGTCGTTTCATAATCACCCCTGAGAACAAATTCTGTAACTCTTACGCCGCGAACGCGGAAGTGTGAGTTAACGAACCAAAAGTACTCTCAGGATACACCAGTCATGTTATCGTGGAAATCCAGGCGGGTAAACCAGTCATGCAAGTCAACCACGAAGATTACGTCCGGCACTTTTCTGAACTCGGCGACGAGGCGCTACTGGAAGTAAAGCGCGATGATCTGGTGGAAGCGGCCAGAATTTGCTTTGACGAAGAGGTGGCCCGGCGCGGCATTACTGCCGCAGCGAAGGTTGCAGCGGCACCCGGCGGTGTAGCCGCTGAGGTATCCCACGAAGTCCCGCCCATGGTTGTGGCCGGGGAAT
Source organism: Bryobacterales bacterium (assembly GCA_038229475.1). GTDB lineage: Bacteria > Acidobacteriota > Terriglobia > Bryobacterales > Bryobacteraceae > BOG-234. Next base: position 98,912 of record JBBROK010000015.1, read on the forward strand.
ATCAGGACCCGGGTGAAGCAGATCTGGCACGCGCCCTGCTGACAAGTGCCGGGATTCAGGCCATGCTGCTGAACGAACGGCTGGCCGGGATACTCAATATTCCGCTGGCACCGGGGACGTATCACCTGCTGGTGCCGGTAGAGTCGGAGGAAGAAGCGTTGCAGATTCTGGATTCGGAGATCTCAGAAGAAGAACTTGCCGCGCAGGCCGTGGCCGCCGTCGAACCCGAAAAAGACGACGAAAACTAAACCTGGTCCAGTGCCTTGCGGAAGCGGGTGGAAATGTCTTCGGGCGTCGCGCGGTTCCAGGTTTCATTGACCTGCAAAGCGAATTCACCCTCGCGGGGTTCGCCTGCCATCAGGCCTGCCGCCTGCAGCCCTTTGCGGAATACCTGAGGGTCAACGCCGCGAACGCGCAGGAAGAAAGTATTGGTGCCGTTCGGTACCCGACGGACTTCCAGACGGCTTTCGCCGGCCAGCGCCGCCAGAGCCTTTTCCGAGACTGAAACTGCGCGCGCATAGCGCTCCGGGAACCCATCGAAATGGTGCAGCGCAATCACCGCTGAGGGCCACGAGTGATATACGCCGCCGCCAAACATGCGCCGGGTATGAAACAGATTCTCCAGCAAACTCTTTGGCCCGGCAAGCATGGCACCAGAGGGCGCGTTGAAGTATTTGTACATGGAAACGTAAACCGTATCGAACAGCGCGGCGTAGTCGCGAACCGGCACTCCGCTGTAAGCGGCGGCGAGGAACAGGCGTGCGCCGTCCAGGTGCAGGCCAACCCCATTCTGCCGTCCCCACGCCGTTATGCGTTTCATTTCCTGCCAGTCGAAGGCTTCCCCGGTTCTCCGTCGTACCGGTGATTCAATCTGCAACGCACCAAGGGGAACCGCAACTCGTCCGGAGGCCCCGCGCCCGGCCGCGCTTTCCACATCGGCGAGGGTAAAAGTGGCTTTCCCGGGTGCTAGCGGAATCATGTTGAGGCCGCTCAGAGTCTGGCAGCAATCGCCACAGTCGTTGTACAGGTGGCATTCCTGCTGCACCAGCACGCGCCGGCGATCACCCGCCAGCAGCCGCAACGCCAGATGATTTGCCAGGGTGCCGGTGGGCAGCCACACGGCTGCTTCCTTACCCAGGGCCGCCGCAACTTTCTTCTCCAGAATCTCCACAACACCGCCGCGCGAATAGTCGTCCGCTTCCAGGTTGGCGGCCAGTTGGGTGAGCAGCGCAGCGTGTTCCCGCGGGGTGTAGGGAATACCATCGCCGGTAGCGAATACCCGCGTGTCCGTGGCGGCTACGGCCACCGCCGGCGCGATCCCCGCCAGCAGGGGCGTTGCCAGAAAACTTCTGCGGCGCATCGGTTAGCTCACTCTCGCGGTCGGCAGGAACGTCGGCTGGCGGCGGACTTTCGTGGCCTGCTCGAAGGCATAGGCAAATTTGATCAGCACCGGTTCACTCCACGCCGCACCAAAAAAAGAAATGCCCACCGGCAGGCCGCGCACGAACCCGGCGGGCACGGCAATGTTGGGATAGCCGGCTACCGCGGCAGGCGAGGAACTGCCACCGGTGTCGTGGTCGCCGGTGATCAGATCAGTCAGCCAGGCGGGTCCCCCGGCCGGAGCAATCAGCGCCTGCAGATTATTCTTCTGCAGCACAGCATCAATTCCCTGCGCTCTCGAGAGCTGTTGGCACTTTTCCAGGGCGTCGGTATAAGTTTTGTCGGTTAGCGGGCCGCGCGCCTGCGATTGCAGGAAGATTTCCTGATCGAACCAGGGCATTTCCCGGGCACGATTCCTGTCGTTGAAGGCGATGGCATCGGCAAGGGTGCGGACTTTAACGCCCGGCCGGGTAGTGGCGAGGTACTTGTTCAGGCCGTCCTTAAATTCATACGACAACACGATCGACTCGAAATGATCGAATTCGCCATGGGTGGGAATATCGGCGGGGTCCACGATGGTGGCCCCCTGCTGCTTCATCCGGGCGATGGCAGCTTCCATGATGGCGTCGACTTCGCGGTTATAGCCGAAGAATTTTCGTGCCACGCCAATGCGGGCACCGCGCAGGCCGTTGACATCAAGGTACTTCGTGTAGTCCTCAGCCTTGCCCGCGCTGGCCTGGGTGGCCGGGTCGCGGGGGTCAATGCCGGTGAGGGCGGTGAGAAGCGCTGCGGCGTCAGCCACCGTCCGGCACATGGGGCCGGCTGTGTCCTGGCTGGCGGAAATCGGAATGATACCGGCGCGGCTGACCAGGCCCACGGTAGGTTTAATGCCCACCAGACCGTTGAGCGCCGATGGGCAAACGATGGAGCCATCGGTTTCGGTGCCAATCGAAATAGCGCAAAGATTCGCCGACGTCGCGGAGCCGGAGCCGGAGCTGGAGCCACACGGATTGCGGTCAAGAATATAAGGATTCCGGGTTTGCCCACCGCGTCCGCTCCAGCCGCTGGAGGAATGCGTGGAGCGGTAGTTGGCCCACTCACTGAGGTTGGTCTTGCCCAGGATGACGGCGCCAGCTTCGCGCAGGCGACGGGCGACAAAGGAATCCTGTACGGCAATGGACCCTTCCAGAGCCAGAGAGCCCGCCGTAGTCGTCATGCGGTCGGCAGTATCGATGTTGTCCTTGATGAGCACCGGAATGCCGTGGAGCGGGCCACGGGGCCCTTTGGCATGGCGCTCCTCATCCAGCGCGCGGGCAATGGCGAGCGCATCCGGGTTGGTCTCAATCACGCTGTGCAGCGATGGACCCTGCTGATCAATCTCAGCGATGCGGGTAAGATACTTTTCCGTTAGCGATCGCGCCGAATAGCGGCCGGAACGCATGTGTCGCTGCAGGTCGGCAACAGTGAGTTCATCCAGTTCAAAGTCGCTTTGCCCGGCGCGGGCCACGGATGAGACTGCCACGGCAGCGGCAGCGGCGCCAATGAGTTCACGGCGATTCATAAGTCCTTTATGCCGCGGCGGCAACAGGACAGGAAGCAGCATAGGCCTGCAGCTTGCCATCCACGCCGTCCATATATTTCTGGTGGACCACGCCGTGGAGCTGGATCATTTGCGTGTCCAGCATGTCGTGCACCGGCTGCGAACTGATGATACCGAAGGACAGCTTCTCCACCAGGTCGGCCGTGTCATAAACCGGGTCGGGAATCCAGTTGCCGAAGTCGAGCACTTTGCGGCAACGCGGCGAAGAGGCGAACACCAGGCTGGATTGGAGTCTGCCGTCATCATGCAGGGTGAACCGATAGAGCTTTACGGCGACGCCGAGTTTGCCGGGTCCGTAGCCGAGAAAGTTGGGGAAGGGGGCGTAGTCGGCGTAGGAATAGCCGACCTGCATTTCCAGTCTGATCCCGGGGGCGGGGTTCTCATTTGTGTACATGAAGTGCGGATGAGGCACCACGCATACCGCCGAATCGACGCGTTTGGCAACGGGGCCCATGGGAATGGCGAAGTCGTAGACGCGCACATTCAGCATGACCCAGTCGAAATCGCGACCCACTGAGCGCCAGTCAAAATGGCCCACGCGCTGGTCTTCGGGGATGCGCGCGGTAATGCCATCTTTGTGTCCGAAGTAGAGGTCTTCCCCGAAGCCGCCGGGATTACCGTCGGGGTGGGTCCAGTGGCCGGTATTCATCATTACCGTGTTGACGTAGTCGCGCAGAACGGCGGCGGCGTCGGGGTGGTGGAGCGGGCTCATTTCGATGTCCTGACGGCAAACCATGATGGTAAGGGGTTTGCCCTCGAACGTGAATTTGTCGAAATAGCCGTAGACTTTGTTGGATAGTTTGGCGTCTGACCACCCGGCAACGTGAAAGCCGGGCGCGCTATACACGTGGCCGCCCAGCCAGTCGCACAGGGCGATACCACCGGGAATGCATTCCGCGGCTTTGTTGGCCAGAAGCTGTTCCTGCTCCGCGCTATAGTCGATTTTGATCACGTGATTCGCCATGAGTGTACGTAGAATACCAGCTTTGTTGTAGAATTCGCCAATGGAACAGTTGGAAATCAGCCGCACGGCGGCGCGCATTGCAGACGTCACAATTCTGCATATTAAAGGGCCGCTTACGCTGGGGACGTTGTTCCGTTTCCAGGAAGTGGCGCGAGGTGCGGAAGTGCGTCACATCATTCTCGATCTGGCGGGCGTGACCCGTATCGATTCGGCGGGGCTGGGGGCGTTGCTGGCGCACTGGGCGCATACGCGGCGCAACCATTGGGGCATGGGAATTGCCGGGATGTCAGATCGGGTGCGGAGCCTTTTCGAAATTACACGCACGGATGCGCTGCTGCCCATTTTCCCCAGCATTGAGGCCGCAGAGGAGGGAATGAAACTGTACGGGGTTTGAAGAATGACGGGGCTGAATCCGTCTGTAATCTACTCGTCTTCGTCTTCCGGCTCACCGGTCCGGGCAGCTTTTGCGGCGGCAATGATCTTGTCCGACTGCAATTGCGGCACATAGTCGTAGTGATCGAAGGCCATGTGGAACCCGGCGCGTCCCTGGGTCATTGACGTCAGATCGCTCTGATACGTAAGCATCTCCGCCATGGGAACGTGAGCGCGGATAATCTGCGTTCCGCCCTGCGTATCCATACCCGCAATGCGACCGCGGCGTCCGCTGAGATCGCCCATCAGATCGCCGGCAAATTCCACAGGCGCCTGAATCTCCACATTCATGACCGGCTCCAGCAGAGTGGGTTTCGCGTTGGCCATGGCGGCCTTGTAGGCCTTGCGGGCGGCCATCTTGAAGGCCAGTTCCGAGGAATCCACATCGTGATAAGACCCGTCATAGACGGTCACCTTGAAATCGACCATGGGGAATCCGGCCAGAAATCCACGTTCGCAAGTTTCCAGAATTCCCTTCTCCACCGCCGGAATAAAGTTCTTTGGAATGGAGCCGCCGAAGGTATCGTTGGCGAATTTGAAGCCGCCGCCACGCTCCAGTGGCTCCAGTCTGATCCAGCAATCGCCGAACTGCCCGTGACCACCGGTCTGCTTCTTATGCCGTCCCTGCGCGGAGGCGGTCCCGCGAATGGTCTCACGATACGGAATCTTCGGAGCTTTGAGAATAACGTCCACCGCATAGCGCTTCTTCAGACGGCTGACCGCAATTTCCACGTGCTGCTGTCCGGTGCCCGCTACCAGAAACTCGCGCGTTTGCGGATCGCGGTAGAAGCGCAGCGACAGATCTTCTTCCAGTAACTTGTGCAGCGCGTTACCCATGCGGTCTTCGTCGTTGCGACTCTTCGCTTCCATAGCAAACGCAATGGAGGGCTCCGGTACCTTCACCGCGGGGAAGGCAACCAGAGACGATTTGTCTGCCAGCGTCTCTCCGGTAATGGTCTCCCTCAACTTCGCCACCACGCCGATGTCGCCGGCGTGTAGTTCATTCACGGGAACAATCGTTTTGCCTACTGCCACACCGATGTGCGCCAGTTTTTCCTCGGCACTCTTCTGCACATTTTGCAGATGTGCGTCGTTCTTCACAATGCCGGACAGCACCTTGAAGTAAGAAAGCCGCCCGGCGAACGCGTCTGCCGTGGTCTTAAAGACGAAAGCTGCCACGGGTAGCGAGTCTTTGCACTCTCTCTCCACTTCTTTGCCGTTCAGAACCATCTTGTGCGCCGGTATCTCATGGGGTGCGGGGAACGATTCCGCAATGAACTCCAGCAGCCGGTCGGTGCCGATATTGCGCAAGCCGGACAGGCACAACACCGGGTACAACTGGTTGAGGTCCAGTTCTTCATGCAGGCCGGTCAGAATGTGTTCTTCCGGCAATGTGCCCGTCTCAAAGAACTCTTCCATCAGGTGGTCTTCGCCCGCCGCTACGGTCTCAATCAGCTCCGCGTGCGCGGCCTGGGCGATATCGGCGTATTCCGCCGGAATGTCGTGTTCCCGGCCGATGCCGTTGCCGTCCGGCGTATAAGTCCACGCCCGCATGCGGATCAGATCGATGACGCCCTTGAAATCCTTCTCTTCGCCCATGGGAATCTGCACCGGGATTGCCATTTTTCCGAAGCGCGCCTGAATGCTCTGCAGGGTGCGTTCGTAGTCGGAATGTTCACGATCCAGCCGGGTGATGACAAAGGCGCGGGGCAATTTGAATTCCTCCGCCACCTCCCACATGCGCTCCGTCTGCGCTCCCACGCCGGCAACTCCGTCCACCACAATCAACATGGCGTCGGCCGCAACCATAGTGGCCCGCGCATCCTGGGTGAACAGGTTGAAGCCCGGCGTATCCAGCAGATTGAGCTTGGTTGTTTTCCATTCCACGGCGGCGAGAGAGGTGGATATGGAAAGCTTGCGGTTCATTTCTTCTTCATCGAAATCCGTAATTGCCGTTCCTTCATCGACACGTCCGAGCCGGCTCGCGGCCCCGGTGGTGAACGCTATCCCGGCCACCGCTGTCGTTTTTCCACAGTGGCCGTGACCTGCAATGCCTACGTTTCGAATGTCCTTCGTCTCGTAAAGTTTCATCGTGCCTCCCCAAATAAACCGGGATCGTACCACAACTGAAACCCAACGGCCACGGTGCCGGGGCACGCGACTTTAGCCGCGTTTTTTCGCTCAGCTGTTCACGTTGACTTCCCGGCAACAGAACTTGTGTATACTTCCCCTTCCCCCGCCGCTCATCTGGTTAAGGGGATTTGATACCAGGAGTTTCAGCCATGTTCCGCAGAACTTTCACCGCCGCTACTCTTTTGATGGCATCCCTGCCTGCCCTCACGTGGGCGCAGGCTGCCGGCCAGCCTTCCACGAAAAACGGAGAGTGGCCCTATTACACTGCCGATGCGAAAGGGTCTAAATACTCGCCGCTGGATCAGGTGAACGCGGCGAACTTCAATAAACTGGAAGTTGCGTGGCGGTTCAAGACCGATAGCCTGGGCCCGCGCCCCGAGTACAAACTGGAAGGTACGCCGCTGATGGTCAAAGGCGTTATCTATGCCACCGCGGGAACCCGCCGCTCCGTTGTCGCTCTGGACGCAAAGACCGGCGAATTATTGTGGGCGCAGAGTATTCGCGAAGGCCAGCGCGCGGCCATCGCCCCGCGGCAACTTTCCGGACGCGGCCTCTCTTACTGGACCGATGGCAAGGGTGACGACCGCGTTATTTTCGTCACCACCGGATACCGCTTGATGGAGTTGAATGCCAAAACCGGCGCGCCGATCAGCGGCTTTGGAACCGCCGGACTGGTGGATCTGAAGATCGGCGCAGTCACAGGCTTCAACAAACAGATCGATCTGGAAACCGGTGAAATCGGCGTCCATGCCACGCCCACCGTGGTGAAAGATGTGGTGATTGTGGGCTCGTCCTTCAAAGAGGGCACGCAGCCGGTCACACACAACAACACCAAAGGATTAGTCCGCGCCTTCGACGTGAAGACAGGCAGGAAGCTTTGGCAGTTCAACACCATTCCGCGACCCGGCGAATTCGGCAACGATACCTGGCTGAACGATTCAGCCGAAACCAACGGCAATACCGGCGTTTGGACGCAGATCACGGTGGATGAAGAGCTGGGCCTGGTCTATCTGCCGGTAGAGGACCCGACGTCGGATCAGTACGGGGGCCATCGCCCCGGGAACAATTTGTTTGCCGACAGTCTGGTTTGCGTGGACCTGAAAACCGGGCTGCGCAAATGGCACTACCAGGTAGCGCACCACCCCATCTGGGATTACGATCTGTCGTCGGCTCCGATCCTGGCGGACATCACGGTAAACGGCAAGGCGATCAAGGCCGTGGCGCTGCCCAGCAAAGAGGCGTTCCTGTATGTGTTTGATCGCGTCACCGGGCAGCCGGTGTGGCCCATTGAAGAACGTCCGGTGCCGCAGGGTGACGTGCCCGGCGAATGGTATTCGCCCACCCAGCCGTTTCCCACCAAACCGCCCGCCTACGCGCGCCAGGCCATGACCCTCGACAACCTGATCGACTTCACGCCGGAGTTGCACACCAGGGCGCTGGAACTGGTGAAGATGTACAAGATGGGACCCATGTTCCTGCCCGCGGTAGTGAGCAAGGCAGGCGGACCGCTGGCTGCCTTAACGATTGGAACTCTGGGCGGCGGCACCAATTGGCCCGGAGCGGCTTACGACCCGGAAACCCATACGGTGTACGCGCAGGCCGCCAACGCCGGCGTTTCTCCGCTGGGTCTGGTGGAACCGCCGCAAGGGTTCACCGACATCCGCTATCTGGCCGGCATCGCGGGGCGCGAGTTCCGCATCAATGACGGACCCGGCTTCGGCAGCGCGGCTGAAGCACCGAAAGTGAGTGCGGCCCAGCAAAAACTGAATGCCATTCTGGCGCAGAACAAGACCGACTCGGCACCTGCGGCCGGCGCGGCTCCGGTGGGAGTGGTGACCGTGGATGGATTAACTCTGGTGAAGCCACCCTACGGTGTGCTCTCGGCGCTCAATCTGGACCGCGGGGAACTGCTTTGGCAGGTTCCGCATGGCGACACGCCGGATGTGGTGCGCAACCACCCCGCGCTGAAGGGTCTGAATATTCCGAAGACCGGCCAGCAGGGTAGCGTGGGTCTGATGGTAACGAAATCGCTGGTAATTCTGGGTGATCCGATCGTGACCACCACGCCCGAACATCCGCGCGGCGCGATGCTGCGCGCGTACGACAAGAAGACCGGTCAGCAGGTGGGAGCGGTGTGGATGCCGGCCGCGCAGAGCGGCTCGCCGATGACCTATTCGGTGGACGGCAAACAGTATATTGTGGTGGCCGTCAGCGGCGGCGCGTACTCAGGAGAGTACATCGCTTACAGCCTGCCGGCGGAAGACCAGGGAAGAGGGCGCTGAAAAAACTCACAGTTCTCTCTGCGACCGGAAAGGACGTCCGGGCGCGCGTCTTTCGGGCAGGCCGGGAAACGCTGAGGTCGTAGTTTTCGCCTTCTCACTTCAAATTTGTTTTGAACAAGACTGTGTGGTCTAATACAATCTTGCAATACGTTTATTTCAGGGAGTCAAGGAAATTTAAAATGAGATCGAATCGAATTATTTTTACGAGCAGTCGTCCATCTTGCATTTTGCCCGCACTGTTGGTCATGTTGGCGGGTGGGCTGACTCAGGCTTACGGTGGAATTATTTATAGCCAGGACCCGAACCTGGCACATTTCACAGCGACCGTCGACATCTACGGAACTTTTACTGCCGGGGTTCTGAGCTCCGGGGGCGGGGCAGGCATACCTTCAAGCAATCCCTATACCCCAACATCCGCGATCCTTCAGGCAGCCGGCTACGCGAGGGAGATCGGAACCAACAGCGGCCCTACTGTAAATGTAGATGTCGATCTTGGGGTCGCCAAGGCTTCAATCATCGTGTTCGATAATATCGATCACGTTGGTAATGCGTGGGATGTCTTCCAGTACCAGATCTTCGGCAGCGTCGACGGCTCGAGCTACAATCTGCTCTTTAATCCCCTCACGGCAAGCCTTGTGCCGTCCACTACCGACCAGTTCACGCTTGACACCTACACCGGAACCGCCCCGACGCTGGTGAACAATACCCTCACGCCCGGGCTGGGCCCTCTGTGCCAACATGACTGAGACATCTTGTGTGACCGCAATTAGTGAGGGCGGGAAAGAGAATCAGCATGGCAACGATGAACGGTACTGCCAGACCGGTTACACAAGGGAAGGACAACTCAGACTGGCTGTTGGGTGAC
>JBBROK010000016.1:0-101755 GCA_038229475.1 Bryobacterales bacterium
CCACCCACATCTCTACTCAATGAAATTCCTGTCCGGTCTGCCTTCGATGAACAGGAATTGAAAGATACTGCGGTCGCAATCAAGGCAAAGTTCGAAGAGTTTAATGTTTTGGGTTCGGTCGTTCAGATCAATCCGGGCCCGGTTGTAACCACCTTTGAGTTCAAACCGGATGCCGGAGTTAAATACAGCAGAATCCTTACTTTAAGAGAAGATCTGTGTCTGGGCCTGCAAGCTGAATCCATTCTGATTGAGCGGATTCCGGGCAAGCCCACAATCGGCATTGAAGTACCCAACACCCGGCGCGAAGTGATCAGCCTGCGCGCGGTTCTGGAATCCACGGAATTTGAGGATTCGGCGTCGCGCATGACCATGTCAATGGGCAAAGACATTAACGGCCGCATTCGCGTGGCGTCACTGGAAACCATGCCCCACCTGCTGATTGCGGGATCTACGGGCTCAGGTAAATCAGTCATGATTAACTCCCTGATCATGTCCATTCTTTATAAATCCACGCCGGATGAAGTCCGAATGATCATGGTGGATCCCAAACGTGTCGAGCTGGGCATGTATGAGGGAATCCCGCACCTGTTGACACCGGTGATTACCGATCCGCGGAAAGCGACCAATGCCCTGAAGAACGCGGTACTGGAAATGGAACGCCGCTTGCGCCTGATGGCGGAACAGGGAGCCCGTAATATCGATCAATACAACCATAAAATCCGTTCCCTGCAGAGCCAGCCGATGAGCCTTTTTGCGGATGCGGAGGAGAATGCCAAAGAAGAACCAAAGCCACTACCCTATATTCTGATTCTGATCGACGAATTGGCCGATTTGATGATGCTGGAAGGGCGTAATGTGGAGGAATCGGTAACCCGCCTGGCCCAGATGGCCCGTGCCGTAGGTATGCACCTCGTGCTGGCTACACAGAGGCCATCGGTAGATGTCATCACGGGCCTCATCAAGGCCAACTTTCCGGCTCGAATCAGCTTCCGGGTGGCCACCCGCGTGGATAGCCGCACGATTCTCGACGTGATGGGTGCCGAACATCTTCTGGGCAAGGGTGACATGCTGTTCCTGCCGCCCGGTTCTTCCCGCCTCGTTCGCGTTCATGGCGCTTTTGTGACCGAGAACGAGACCAATGCGGTGGTGGATTTCTGGAAAGCCCAGGCCCGGCCGGACTACGATCAGTCGTTCCTGTTGGCGCCTGCGACCGAGGACGGTGATCCCGGCGAGTCGGAGGTGGTTAATCCCGAAGACCAGGACCCGATGTACGAGGAAGCCATGCGGGTAGTAATGGAAATGGGCAAGGCGTCGACTTCCACGCTGCAACGACGGCTGCGGCTGGGTTATGGCAGAGCCGCCCGAATTCTTGACATGATGTACCGCGATGGCGTCATCGGGCCGCCGGATGGAAGCAAGCCGCGGGAGGTATTGAAGAGCCCGGAATGGTTACGCGAAGTGGACCACGTATAACTTTGCCGAAAATAGGAGTATAGACAAATCGGTCGATTAGAGATAAGATTTTCCCAGAATGTGGAAAGCTTTGTTTGCTGCCGCCGTTTTTGCCGGTATTCTCGGAAACGCGGTAGCCCAGACAACTGCCCAACGCGGAGTTGTCGCCCAAAGTGTTGAAAGAAAAGGCCAAACGATTGGAATCCCGAATAGTTCCGATGCAAAGATCGAGCAGGATATTCGAAGGCGGCTCGCCAAATCGAAACTAAATGCGGAGCATTTTTCCGTGTCGGTACATGCTGGTGTTGCAACCTTTGAAGGTAAAACCAATATTTTGCAGCATAAAGGCGTAGCAACGCGGATGGCGAGAAGCGCGGGCGCTGTGAGTATTCGTAATAATATTCACATTTCCGACGAGGCCAGATCAAACGCTGCGAAACATCTGGCAAAATCGGGAAAAGGTGCTGTAGAACGGGCTATTGTGGCTCGGCCAGAATCAACCAGATGAGCAGCAGGCAGCATTCCGTCATAAGACTATCGGGATAGAGGACTAGGGATAATCCTGGGTCGCAAGTACTTTAGACCTATGGACAACCTAAATGGGAACGTGGCATACTTGTTTGTCGGTGTGTCTCGGACGTGGACCCAACTCAGATCAGTTGGGATTTGAATTTGGGTTTGGCTCTGTTTTGTAGCTCCAAAGAGGACGCATGAATATATTACGCATCTCACCATCGCATTTGAAGTCGGCTGGCTCACTGTTTGTGGCCACCACCTTCCTGCTGGGCACCGCCGTATTTGGAGGCGAGGTAGAACCAGAAATCAATTCGCTAAATCCCGCCAAACACCCGACAATCAACGTGATTGTCCGGTACAAGGGCACGCCGGGGACCCGCAATCCGGCATCTGTATCGGGTGCCACCCTGGTGAGCGCCGCCGGTGACGGCGAACTCTGGCAGTGCACCATTGCGCAGGCAAAAGCAATGGCTGCGTTGGCTTCAGTTGACTATGTTGCCCTGAACCACGGAATTCGCGCGACGGGCATTCCGGTCTACGACTACCTGCCGGAAACGCTGCAGAAGACCATAAAAGACGGGGCTGTCGCTAATTCCAGCACGGGTCGTGGGATCGGGATTGCTCTCATTGATAGCGGCGTCCATGTGAATCTGGATTTGATCGGTAACGGTACCAGCCTTAGCTTAGGATTCCCGCGGGTGATCTACGCGGAGAGTTTCGTGCCGGGTGAAAGCGTCGATGATTTGTTCGGCCACGGCACGCACATCGCCGGAATTATGGCTGGCGATGCCAGCAATTCTTTCGGGCCGAACTACACCCACACCATCAAGGGTGTTGCACCGGGTGCCAACATCATCAGCCTGAAGGTGCTGGATAAGAACGGCACCTCCACCGACGCACGGGTCATTCAAGCCATCGAACGCGCCATTCAGCTGAAAAATCTGTATAATATTAAGATTATCAACTTGTCGCTGGGACGACCGGTGTTTGAAAGCTTCCGTAAAGATCCGCTCTGCCAGGCAGTCGAAAAAGCATGGCTGCATGGCATCACCGTAGTGGTTGCGGCCGGGAACTCCGGGCGTTACAACTCCACTTCCTCCAACGCCAAAACGCAGGGCTACGGCAGCATCACGGCACCGGGCAACGATCCTTTAGTCATCACAGTGGGTGCAATGAACACCGAGAGCACCCCGGGCCGCAATGACGACCTGATGACCACCTACAGCTCAAAGGGTCCATCGTTGGGTGATCATGTGGTGAAACCCGATCTGGTTGCTCCCGGCAACATGATCTTCGCTATCCGTACGCCGAATTCCACCCTGGAGACTGGCGGCGTGAACCCGCAGCGCATCGTGCCTTTAGAGTCTTACGTGAAGAGTCCGTCCGTGGGACAAGCCTCCAACTACATGTTTCTGAATGGCACCAGTATGGCTGCCGGAGCTACCAGCGGTGCCGTGGCGGCTCTTTTGACCAGCGGCGAGGACAACGAAAATTTGACACCCGATCAGATCAAGGCCCGCCTCATGAAGACGGCCACCAAGACCTTTCCGCGCACGTCGGTCATCCTCGGCCAACTGATTCAGTACGACATTTTCACAGTCGGTGCCGGCTACCTGGATCTGGATGCTGCAATCAAGAGTGACTTGAAACCCCGCCGGGGTAAGCTCGCGGTGTCGCCTGTCGCAGTACCGGCTCGCAACAAGAAGGGCCAGTTCATTACTGACAAGAATGGCATCGTTGTGCATATTGGCAACGAGCACATCGTAAAGGTCCTCGACGATTCCATCGTGTGGGGCTCTGACGATTCCATCGTGTGGGGTTCCGAAGACTCTATTGTGTGGGGTTCCGACGATTCCATCGTGTGGGGCTCGGCCGTATGGGGTTCGAACGTCTGGGCGCAGCAAGACTCTATTGTTTGGGGTTCGGACGATTCCATCGTGTGGGGATCGGATGATTCCATCGTATGGGGCAGCTCCGATTCCATCGTGTGGGGCAGCGCCGACTCCATCGTCTGGGGTTCCGATGATTCCATCGTGTGGGGCAGCGCCGATTCCATCGTATGGGGTTCGGACGACTCCATCGTGTGGGGCTCGGACGATTCCATCGTATGGGGCTCCTCCATCGTATGGGGTAGCTACATGGGCGGCGACCCGGACCTCGGTCAGTAATACCTGATCCGCTTTATCTGGCAAACGCCCGGCTCCTTGTGAGCCGGGCGTTTTGCTTTTTTGGCTTCCCGTTTACAACGCTGATATAATCGCTTTTCCGCCATGCCAAGAAGACTTTTGCTACCTTTCCTTGCGGTTACTGCCGCTCTTGCCCTGTGGGCGCAATCGACGCCGAACCCCGCTCTTTGGACCGGCGGTTTGAAGTATCGCCTCATCGGTCCATTCCGGGGAGGACGGGTCACTGCCGTTACCGGTGTTGCCACACAACCGCAAACCTTCTACATGGGCTCCACTGGTGGCGGAATCTGGAAGACGGTCGATTCCGGCCACAACTGGAACAACATCTCCGATGCCTTTCTGCCACTCGGCTCTATGGGCGCAATAGAGGTGGCGCAGTCCAACGCCAACATCATTTATGCCGGCACAGGTTCCTCCAAGATTCGCAGCAATGTATCCATCGGCCGCGGTATCTGGAAGTCCACTGATGCCGGTAAGACCTGGGCCTTCAGCGGCCTTCGCGACGTTGGGCAAATCGCCACAGTGCGTGTCCACCCCACCAATCCTGATCTGGTTTACGTGGCATCCATCGGCAACCCTTTTGTAGCCAACCCGGATCGTGGCGTGTATCGCTCGAAAGATGGCGGCAGGAATTGGGAAAAGATTCTCTATTTGTCTGACCAGTTGGGTGCCGCCGATCTGGAAATGCAGCCGGGTCACCCCGAAGTGCTCTTCGTTAGCATGTGGCACGGCCAGCGCAAGCCGTGGACAATCGTCAGCGGTTCAAACGACGGTGGCATCTATAAATCCACGGATGGTGGCGACCACTGGAGCAAGTTGGGAAATGGCCTTCCGACCGGCTCCTTCGGGCGCGCCAATGTTTCCATCTCAAATGCCAATCCTGCGCGCGTGTTCGCGCTGGTTGAGGCGAAACCAGGTGGCGGCCTGTATCGCTCCAACGACACGGGCGCAACCTGGACCCTCGTGAATGGCAGTGGCAACCTGCTCACACGTCCCTTCTACTACGACACCCTGCTGGTGGATCCCAACAATCCCGATACGATCTGGGTAGGTAATGAAGGCTGGTTTAAGTCGACCGACGGTGGCCTGACCTTCCGCAATTCTCCCGTCCCTCACGGCGACAACCACGATATGTGGATCAACCCGAAGAACTCCGACCTCATGATCGAGTCCAACGACGGTGGTGCCAATGTCTCCATTGACGGCGGTCGCACCTGGAGTACACAAGCGAACCAGCCCACTGCGGAGATCTATCAGGTAGCCGTGGATAACCAGTTCCCCTACCGTGTTTACGGTGCGCAACAGGACGATGACACAGTCATTCTGCCCTCCCGCCCACTGGGCTCGAATGTGGACTTCCGCCTTGGGCCGGGCTGCGAAACCGGACCCATTATTCCCGATCTCACCAATCCCGATGTTGTCTTCGGCAGCTGTAAAGGGCAATTCAGCCGTCTCAATCTTCGCACCACCAACGAGCAGCAGTATTGGGTTGGCGGTGAGTCGCTTTATGGCAATGGCGGGGATACGCTGATCTACCGCTTCCAGCGCGTTTCGCCCATGGAGGTCTCTCCGCACGACCCGAAAGTGATCTACTACGGTTCTCAATTCCTGCACCGTACTCGCGATGGCGGCGTTACCTGGACGAAGATCAGCCCCGACATGACGGCCCATCCGGAAGGCACGCAGGCCGCATCGGGCGACCCGATCACGCGCGACGCCACGGGTGAAGAGGTCTACAGCACCCTTTACACGATCCGGGAATCAACCGTGCAGAAGGGCGTCATCTGGACCGGATCCAACGACGGCCCAGTATATGTGACGCGCGACGACGGCAAGACCTGGACCAACGTGACTCCAAAGGATATGCCCCCCGGCGGTCGCATTCAAAACATTGAAGCCAGCCCCCACCGTGCCGGTGCCGCCTATTTCGCCGGCTACCGTTACCTGCTGGGCGACTTCCAGCCCTACATCTATAAGACGGAAGACTTCGGCAAGAGCTGGAACAAACTTACGAATGGCGCTAATGGTATTGCAGCAGATGAACCGACCCGCGTGGTTCGGGAAGACCCGGATCGTGCGCATCTGCTTTACGCCGGCACGGAATTCGGTATGTACATCTCGTTTGACGACGGCGCTCACTGGCAGCCCTTCCAGCTCAACCTGCCGCATACGCCCATCACAGATATCAAGATCGCCCATAAAGATTTGATCCTTTCCACGCAGGGTCGTTCGGATTGGATTCTGGATAACCTTACACCGCTGCATCAACTGAGCGACAAGCTCGCCGCGTCGGAGGCATTCCTGTTCACACCCCGTGAGGCGGTGCGTGTACCCGGCCGCCAGGTGGGTAGCAATCGCGGTCTTCAGTACCCGCCATCTGGTGCGCAGATCGACTACTACCTCGCAAATCCCGCTTCTGAAGTGACCATGGAGATACTGGACGCAGCGGGAAAGGTGATCCGCAAGCTCTCCAGCGAAACCGGCACCGCCCCCAACCCCAACGCAGCGACCGAGGATGACGGCGAAGGCGGATTCCGCGCCCCACCGCTTCCCACCAGGCTCGACAAGACGGCCGGAATGCACCGTTTCACATGGGATCTGAAGTATCCGGGCGCGTGGCTCAGCGAGCAGCGGCCTGAAGCGCCGAATGGTCCAACCGCGGTCCCCGGCAAATTTTCCGTGAAGCTTTCGGCAGGTTCCTTCACTTCCACGCTGCCGTTTACGGTGATCGAAGATCCCCGCGTCATCAAAGATGGCGTTACGTTACTCGAACTGAAAGAACAGTTTGATCATAATCTGAAGACGCGGGACTTGCTGAGTGATGTGAACAAGGGAGTCGCGCGTCTTCGTGCCGCGCAAAAGGACGTGAAAGATCCCGATGCCAGGCGCAAGCTGGATGACCTGGCCACCCACATGATCACGCCCGGCATCCGTTACAGCAAACCGGAAATACAGACGCACATTCAATACCTGTACAGCATGACGACCCAGGCCGATCAGAAGATTGGCCGCGACGCCATTGATCGCTACAACGTGCTCCGCCGGGAACTGGACTCGGACCTGGCGAAACTCATCGAACTGATTGGTCCTGCAAAATGATGAAACCTGCTCTTCTGCTTTTCGCCGCCGCCATAGCCGCGAGTGCCGCACCCTGTACTTCGGTGGCCGATTGCACGGAATGGGTCGCGCTCTCCGGCGGTCCGGCGCGTTCGCTCATCTATCGAACGCATGCCCTGGGAACGCGCAATCCGGCAATTACCCGGGCACTGATCATCGTGCACGGGGCTGGTCGCGACGCTGATAATTACTTTCGGACTTCACTCGCTTCTGCTTTTCTGGCAGGCGCGCTGGACGACACGGCGGTGATCGTACCGCGCTTCGCTTCGGCTGACGGGAACTGCCGCGATAAGCTGGCGCAGAACGAAATTGGCTGGAGTTGCAATGGCGACAGCTGGCGTTCCGGCGGCGGCGCGCCCGCCAATCCCGCGTTGAACAGCTTCGACCTGATGGATGAAATTTTGCGCAAAGTCGCGAAGAAGGATTCATTCCCGAACCTCAAGGCCATCGTGGTTGCCGGGCATTCGGCTGGTGGTCAGTATGTGAACCGCTACGGGATGGCCAATACGGTACACGACAAGCTGGGTGTGCCGGTGACGTATGTGGTGGCCAATCCCTCCAGCTATGCCTACCTCGACGCCAGCCGTCCCAACGCCGAAGGCAGTAAGTTCGGCAGTTTTGGCGACGGTCGAAATTGCACCACTTTCAACCAATGGCCGTATGGTCTGGAGGCCCGTATTGGTGGCTATACGGCGAAAACATCCGTGGAACAGTTAAAGCAGCAACTGGCCGCGCGCCCGGTGGCTTACCTGTTGGGTGAGATTGATGTGTTGCCCCTGGGGGGCTTCGACAGTTCCTGCCCGGCGATGGCGCAAGGCCCCACCCGCCGTGCGCGGGGCGAAGCTTTCCAGAAATATGTGGCGGAAAAGCTCGGGGCAAAACAGCCGGTCGTGATTGTGCCTTTGTGCGGTCACAATGCCCGTTGCATGTTTACTGCTGATATTGCGGCGCCCTTGTTGTACCCCAAACAGTAGGTTGTACCCGACATTTCTATTGTTATACTCAAGTCAAGGACGGTCCCAACGGATGGCCAATAATCGCAGGTCGGGCTTCATTGTTGTTACGCTTCTCGCCGTTTGCGCGGTGGTTGGTGGCGTATTTGGACCTCGCGTCCAGGTTGCCTCCGCAGCCTCATCGGACGATGATGTCCGCAACAGCATGAAGGAGTTCACCCGTGTTTATGACACGGTGGAACAGAACTTTGCCGATCCGGTGAATGCCGACAAGGCCATCTACAACGGTGCAATTCCCGGCATGCTACGTACGCTGGATCCGCATTCCAATTTCTTCGACCCCAAGGCGCTGGCGCAAATGCGGGAAGATCAACAGGGCCGGTATTACGGTATCGGAATGTCGGTCTCAGCCAGGAATGGCAAGGTCTTTGTAGTCGCCCCGTTCGTGGGCTCGCCCGCTTACAAGGCCGGGCTGAAGCCTGGCGACGTGATTGTGGAGATCAGCGGGAAGTCCACTGAGGGCTTCGATTCCGCCAAGGTGGCGGAACTGCTCAAGGGACCCCGCGGCACACCAGTTGAGGTGAAGGTAGGGCGCGAAGGAACGGAAAAACCGATCGCCTTCAACATCGTCCGGGACGAGATCAGCCGCAAGAGCGTGCCCATCTCCTTCCTGGTGAAGCCGGGTATTGGCTATGTGAAGGTAGAGCAGTTCAACGAGACCACCAGCCGTGAATTCGAAGACGCCCTCAAAGCGATGGATGAGGATCATCTGAAAGGGCTTGTGATTGATCTCCGCGGGAACCCCGGTGGGCTGCTGAATGAAGCCGTTGCCATTTCGGACCACCTGCTGCCAAAAGGCGATGTCATCGTTTCCCATAAGGGCCGGGCTTCTGCTGAACGGATCTACACCGCGCGCAATGGGAATAAGGGCCGCTTTTACCCCATCGTTGTGGTGGTTAACCGTAATTCCGCCAGCGCGTCGGAAATCGTTGCCGGTGCCCTGCAGGATCATGACCGCGCCTGGGTTCTGGGCGACAACACGTTTGGCAAGGGCCTGGTACAGACCGTTTTTCCCATTGTGGAAAATACCGGTTTGGCGCTCACCACAGCCAAATATTACACACCTTCCGGTCGTCTGATCCAGCGCGACTACTCCAACGTTTCGTTCTTCGACTACTACTATCGGAACAACACTGCGACACGAAATGCCAACGACGTCAAGATGACCGACAGCGGTCGCACTGTATACGGCGGCGGCGGTATTTCGCCCGACGAGAAGTTTACTCCGGCCAAGCTGGATGCTATTCAAACCCGCTTGTTTATCAATTTTGCGTTTGGCAATTTCACCAAACACTTCTTCGCCGTCCACAAAGACAAACTTGCAGCCGACTGGAACGTGGACGAGAAGACGATGAACGAATTCCATGGCTGGCTGCTGGAACAAAAGCTGGAGTTCACCGAGGCTGAATTCACCCAGGATTACGAATGGCTCAAGCATCGGGTGCAGTCGGAGATCTACAAGACCGCCTTTAATATTGACGAAGCGGACCGCTACGAGATCCGTGTGGACCCCGAAGTGGAAGCGGCCGTCAACGCGCTGCCCAAGGCCCAGGCCTTGCTGGTAAGCGCAAGGAAGATTGTTGCCGAGAGGATGAAGAAGTAGGCGCCCCGGCTCAGATCGCGGTACTGGACGCGGGTGGCCAATACTGCCACCTGATTGCCCGCAAAGTTCGGGAACTCGGCGTCTCCTCCGCCGTTTTCCCGAGCGACGTCCCGTGTGTTGAACTGGCTGGTGTTCGCGGCATCATTATTTCTGGTGGCCCCAGCAGCGTTTACGATCAAACCAGCCCCGCCATAGACCCAGATGTTTTGGCGTCGGGTATCCCGGTTTTCGGTATTTGTTACGGTGAGCAGCTGATCGCCCACCTGTTAGGGGGGACGGTGACCCCAGGGGATCGCGGTGAGTTTGGCCTGGCCACGCTGGAGCCCACCGGGGAGCCTTCTGTTGTGCTCAGAGGCACCGAAGGCCCGCAGCAGGTTTGGATGTCTCACCGCGACCTTGTCTCCGCGCCTCCTGCCGGCTTCACCGTTACCGCGTCTACTTCAACCTGCCCCACCGCCATCATCGAAGACCCCATACGTCGAATCTTTGGCGTTCAGTTCCATCCGGAAGTGGTACACACGCGACCTGGCGCGCAGGTGTTGAACAACTTCATCCGGGGAGTGTGTGGCTGTACCGATGATTGGGACCCCAGTCAACGGATCAATCAGATTCATGACCAGATAAGAGATCGCGCCGGGGATCGCAAGATCTTCTTCTTCGTTTCCGGCGGCGTCGATTCAACCGTTGCTTTCTCTCTTTGCCTTGACGCTCTGGGTTCCGAACGTGTGCGCGGCGTGTACGTGGATACCGGCCTGATGCGCGCCGGTGAGACTGAGTTCGTACGGGAAACCCTGGCAACCCTGGGCGTGGTCAAGATTGAAGATTGTCAGGAAGAGTTCCTTTCAGCACTGGAACTGGTGCGGGACCCGGAAGTAAAAAGGCATATTATTGGCGAGCAGTTCGTGGCAGTGCAGCAGCGAATTATCGACGACTGGGGCTTGCTGAGCGGCAAATGGATTCTGGGGCAGGGAACCATCTACCCCGACACGATTGAATCCGGCGGCAGCGCCCGCGCCGCCCTGATCAAGACTCACCATAACCGCGTGCCGGGCATTCAGAAGCTCATGGATGCGGGCCTGATCATCGAACCTCTGGCGGATTTTTACAAGGACGAAGTTCGCGCCATCGGACGCGAACTCGGCCTTGGGCCGCAACTGCTGGATCGCCACCCGTTCCCCGGGCCCGGGCTGGCTATCCGCTGCCTTTGTGCGGATACCGCCGCAGGGGTGACACGAGTGCCGGAAGGCTATCTGGTTCCCATCCGTTCCGTGGGGGTGCAGGGCGATTCCCGCAGCTACGCTCCGGTGCTGGTGATCGATACTTTTCCCTCCGCCGGTGCACACCTCCAGGATGAAGCCACTGAACTGGTCAATCGAACCGCCGGCATCAATCGTGTAATGGCCCGCGTGGCCAGTCGGGAGGCTCTGGAGCATCAGCGTGTGTTCTCCAGCACCCTGACCCATGGCCGCATTGAACTATTGCGCACAGCGGATGCCATCGTGCGCGAGCTTTCCAAAGAATCGGGCTTTGACGCGCAAGTGTGGCAGTTTCCTGTGATTCTGATTCCGCTGGGAGTGGGCGAGGCGCGGGAGTCTGTGGTTCTTCGCCCTATCCAGTCGATTGACGGTATGACAGCCGACGCCGTGGTGATGCCGGATGATCTTCTGCGGGAGATGGCGGAATGCCTGATGCGGGTTCCGGACATTGCCGGGGTTTACTACGACCTCACGCACAAGCCGCCGGGCACCATTGAATGGGAATAATCATACATTTACAGGGCGATGGTAATTTGAGCATCTCCCTGAGCTTGACAGAGTTAGCGCTGAAGCCTAAGATAGTTCGTCAACGGGGAAGTTTTTGGGGTGATGTTCACTGTAGCCCAGTGACGGAGCTTTCTCGTGATGAACTTCGCAGTAGGCGAAATGGTAGTCTACCCGACCCAGGGCGTCGGCACCATCGAAAACATCGCCATCCGATATTATTCACAGAAGCCGGAGAAGTTCTACCATCTCCGGCTTTTCTGTTCTTCCATGACCGTCATGGTGCCGTTTTCCACGGCGGAATCCGTTGGACTGCGGCGCCTTTCGCGTTCCGCGGATGTGAACCGCGTGCTTGCATACCTGGCCAGTGCGGTGATCGGCGACCTCTGCGACTGGAAGATCCGTTTTCGCGTGAATAGCGAGAAACTGCTTACCGGGAGCCTGCTGCAAATCGCGGAAGTATTTAAACAACTGGTGCGATTGCAGTCGGAGAAACCTCTTTCTTTCCGCGAAAAGAAAATGCTGGAGCGCTGCCGTTCCATGCTGGTATCGGAAGTATCGGTGGCCCGCAGCATTCGCGAAACCGAAGCGATCTTACTGCTGCAGAAATCACTCACCAGGTGTGGCATCGCTTTCCCGGAAGCAGCCTGACCACCAGGGCCGGCACGCGATACTAAAGGAAATGCCGGTGTTAACGCAACCCCGTATCGGCGGGCCCCCCCCGCTATTGCCCGTGCTGCCATCGGGTGGCGGAGACAATCCGGAACCGCCCGGCCACGGCGCTACCCGCAGCGTTTCCATGATCGGCATGATCGTGCTGATGTGCGCAAGCACCATGACGTTTGGTGCCCTGATTGCGGCCATGATCTTGCGCCGAAGCCTCAACAATGACTGGCACAGCATGCCCGTGCCGCGGATGCTATGGTGGAATACCGCCGGGCTGGTAGTGAGCAGCGTGGCTTTCGACCTGGCCCGCAGGTTTCTGGCGAAGAACCGCCGCGTGCTTTTCAACTGGTATTGGAGTGCGGGTTCACTGCTGGGCACACTGTTTCTCATTGGTCAGGTTTTGGCATGGCGGGAGTTGTATGCGCGCGGATATTTTCTGGCGGGGGGATTGGCGACGGCCTTTTTCTATGTGATCACCTGGACGCATGCGCTGCATGTGGTGGGGGCGATTGCGGCGGTTTATTACGTGGAATTCCGGGCTCTGCGCTTTGAGTTGGGTCCATCACGCCGCACCATGGTGGCAGTGAGCGCTCTGTTCTGGCACTTTCTGGATGTCATGTGGCTTTGCATTATGGCGTTGTTCGCGTGGTGGGCCTAACCGCGTGCGCTTGTTTGCGGTAAGGTACGCAGGGTTGCGACGTACATGGCTGGTCTGCATCGGAACCAGCGTTGTGTTTCTGGCTCTGGCGGCGTTTGGCTTGTACCTGCGCATCACCAGTGCGGACTGGCCCAGTCCTTTTCAATTCGGGTCGCTCCTGATGTCCGTGGCCATGACTTCGTTTGCGGTATGTGCCAGTGTGACGGCGGAGATTGGCGCTCGTGTTGCCCAGGAAGAAGACGTGGAACCCTCTGTCCGCTGGATCGCCATCGCGATTTCCTCCTGGCTGATCTTTCTGTTTTTAGAAATTGTAGAGTGGGTTCGATTGATTTATCTGGTGGATTTCGGGCCCAATACGCCCTTCGGCCAGGCGCATCTTTCCATTACCGGATTCCACTGGATCACAGTGATGGGCAGTGTTGGCTGGCTTACCTGGACGGTGGTGGATGTCCGCGCACGCAACCCTTTTTCGGCTGCTTTGTTTGCTCATTGCATCAATTTCTGGTGGCTCATAATCCTCGTTTTGATGTACTTTTCCAACGCAACTCTGGGCGGATTCTAACCGCCGCGCAAAAAATTTCTGAGAAATACTTACCGTTTCCCTCACTGTAGTGATATATTCTATTTTAATTCTTTGTATTTAGTAAATAGTTTTATGCGAGGGGCCACAGATGCATGCGCAGACGATTGAAATTGAACAATCAGCGGGGCGAATTCTTTCGTCATCCATATTCCGTCCCTGTGGCAGGAAGTTGCTGGCCAGGGGCCACATTCTGCGCGAGGAAGACGTACGGGTTTTGCTTTCCGAAGGCATGAAAAATATCTGGGTGGCCGTTCTGGATGAGAATGAGGTGCCCGAAGATGATGCGGTATGCGGCATCGCGGCGGAAATAGCCTGCGGCAGCTATGAGGTGCAGCTGGCAGCGGGCGGCAGGGCCAATCTGGTGGCGACCGGGGATTGCTGTGTGTTGGTGGATGAAGACCTTTTGCGCCAGGTGAATTGCACCACGGGGCTGGTGATTGCCAGCCTGCTCAATTTCAGTTATGCGGGGGCCGGGCAGCGCTTCGCAACCGTCAAAAGTGCACCATTTGCCGTCTCACGATCAGATTTTGACGGATCACTACGGATGTTGCGGGAACGCGGCCCTATTTTGCAGGCCCGGCCGGTGCAGGGGGCGTCTGTGGGTGTGGTTTACTGCGATCCGCTGAGTGGTGAGCGCGCCAAGGCTATGTTTGAGCCCATTGTGCGCCAGAAGCTGGAGCGCTTCGGGTTGCACCATCACCTCAGCGTGGCCACGCTGGAGAACGAAGAGCAGGTGGCCGCGGGTATTCAGCGCCTTCTGCTTTCGCGTCCCGCGATAATCCTGGTAGCCTCAACGACGGCACCGGCGGGGCCGAATGACGCAGTGGGTCGTGCCATGGAACGGATTGGGTGCCGAATTGAGCGGTTTCTGGCTCCGGTGGAACCGGGTAATCTGCTTCTCATGGGATACATAAACGAGACACCAGTGGTTTCCGTGCCAGGGTGTTTCCGCTCGCTCAAACCCAACGTGCTGGATCTTCTGATGCCGCCGATGATGGCCCGTTATCAGATTTCAACCTGGGAAGTCGCCTGCCTTGGTCACGGCGGATTACTGAACTAATCCTTGCCCGGGTCCGGGCGCTGAATAGATGCCGCGATCGCAGTGGCGATCTGGTGGCCGTGGAAACGCCCGTTCTCGATGAAGATCTCGTTGGTATGCATGCCGGCTACAATCACGCCTGCCAGATAAACTCCTGGGCGTTCGCTTTCCAGCGTGTCAGCATTGGTGCGAGGCTTCTGCGTGTCGGCTTCCAGGGTGATTCCGGCGGCGTTTAGAAACGTCATGTCGGGTGAATATCCCACCATCGCGAAGACGAAATCGTTCTTAATTGTGACCGCTCCATCCGGCGTTTCCAGAAGGACGGAATCCGCCAGTATCTCCACCACCCTGGTGTTGAAGTAGCCCTTGATTTCTCCGTTTTTAATGCGATTCTCGATATTGGGCTTGATCCAGTACTTCACGTGCGGATGAATGACAGGGCCGCGGTGCACCATGGTGACCCGTGCCCCTGTCCAGTACAACTCCAGAGCGGCGATGGCGGCAGAGTTCTTCGCACCCACCACCATCACGTCGTGATTGAAATACGGGTGGGGCTCTTTGTAGTAGTGCGCGACCTTGGGAAGACCTTCGCCTGGCACCTTCAACAGGTTGGGGACGTCGTAGTAGCCGGTGGCGATGATGACCTTCTTCGCGGTGTAGTTGCCCTTATCGGTGGGAATGGCGAAGGCACCATCCACGCCGTTGATTGCCAGTACCCGTTCGTACTGGTGAACATTGAGCTTGTAGTGCTGAGCAACGCGGCGGTAGTATTTCAACGCTTCCGTCCGCGTTGGTTTTTCGTTCAGGGCGGTCATCGGGATGTCACCGATCTCCAGAAGTTCCGGAGTGGTAAAAAACGTCATGTGCGTCGGATAGTGATACAGCGAATTGACGACGCAACCCTTCTCAATCAGCAGAACGCTGAGACCCAGCCTGCTCAGCTCGATACCGCAGGCAAGACCGGTTGGGCCGGCGCCGATGACGACGGCGTCGAATGCCGGGCTGCTCACAGTTTGCTTTCGATCTCAGCCTGCATTGCGGCAATCGCCTGCGGCAGTGCCGACGGATCTTTGCCGCCGCCCTCCGCCATATCGGGCCGCCCTCCGCCCTTGCCACCCAGGGCTTGCGCTAAAGTTCCCACCAGTTTGCCGGCATGCAGTTTGCCGGTCAAATCTTTGGTGACCGCAGCCACAATTGCCACGCCGGAATCTTCCACCGACGCCAGAATAACCACCCCCGACTTCCACTCATTGCGAAATCCATCTGCCAGGGTTCGCATCTGCTGGCGATCCAGTCCATCCACTTGCGCGGCCAGATAGCGGACGCCGTTCTTCTCCAGCGACCGCGCTTCCAGCCCCGCCGAGGCGGATTGCGCGACGCGTGTCTTCAACTGGTCGATCTGGCGTTCCTGCGAACGTTTGTCCGCCAGTAGTCGTTCCACCTGTTCGACCAGATCGGGTTCTGCGACATGGAGCAGGGCCGCCACACGGTCCAGAGCCTCACGTGACTGCTGATACCGTTCCACGGCAACTTCGCCGGTAATGGCCTCAATACGGCGAACGCCGGCCGAGATGCTGCTCTCGGAAACAATCTTGCACAGGCCGATATCACCGGTGCGGGAGACGTGCGTGCCGCCGCACAGTTCACGGCTGAAATCGGTGATGGAAACGACGCGAACTTCTTCCCCGTACTTCTCGCCAAACAAGGCCATCGCGCCGGTGGAGAGGGCCTGATCCAGTGCCATCACGCTGGTGGTGACCTGGTTGTTGCGCAGTATCTCGTGGTTCACCAGGCGTTCCACTTCGATCAGTTCCACGCCGTCCATGGCCGCGTAATGGCTGAAATCGAAGCGCAGACGGCCCGGTTCCACCACTGATCCCGCCTGCTTCACGTGCAGCCCCAGAACCTGGCGCAGCGCGGCATGCAGCAAGTGGGTCGCGGTGTGGTTACGCATGGTGGCGAAGCGATCTGGAGCGCCCACTTCGCAACGCAATTCATCGCCCGCGTAAATAGTGCCCACGGTCCGAATCCGGTGAACGGTGAGCCCGGGGACACCTGGGCGGGTGTCTTCCACAATGGCCACTTTATCGCCCGTGTGCGCCTGATAAATGGCGCCGCGATCGCCCACCTGGCCGCCGGTTTCCGCGTAGAAAGGGGTTTGGTTGAGCACGATCTCGGCTTCCACGCCCGGGTCCAGCCGTTCGACGATCTGCTGGTTCACGAGCAGCCCCACCGCGGTAGAGACGGCATCCATCTGGTTATAGCCCAGAAATTTGGTTCTGCCTTTGGTCAGCAGTTCCTGGTAGGCGGGAGCAATCGCGCCTTTTTCGCCACCTTTCCAACTGGCGCGGGCGCGTTCCCGCTGGTGCTTCATTTCCTCTTCGAAGCCAACCCGATCAATGGCAATGCCGCGCTCATGGGCCATTTCTTCCTGCTCATCCAGAGCCAGGCCATAGGTGTCATAGAGGCGGAAGCTGATAGCGCCGGGCACGGTCTGCCTGGCCACTTTCGTCAGTTCATCGTGGAACATCTTTTCCGCCACCAGAAAAGTAGTGGCATAGCGGTGTTCTTCATCCTTGACGATCCGCGCGATGCGCTGCACCGAATCCATTAAATCCGGATACGCTGCCCGCATATGCTCCGCGACGAAACCGGTGAGCTGGTGCAGGTATGGATCCTGCTTGCCCACAAGGCGCGCGTGACGCATGGCACGGCGCATGATCTTGCGCAGGACATAGCCGCGGCCTTCGTTGGAGGGCAACACACCGTCGTTGATCAGAAAGGTGGTCGCGCGGGCGTGATCGGCATTAATGCGCAGCGCGGTATCGGTACGATCTGCCGCGCCGTATTCGGTTCCGAACAGAGTGGCCGCACGCTCGATGATGGGCCTTATCAGATCCGTCTCATAGTTCGAGACCTTGCCCTGCATCACGGCGGCAATACGTTCCAGACCCATACCGGTGTCGATGGAAGGCCGGGGCAGGGGAGTCATCACGCCAAAAGCGTCGCGATTGAACTGCATAAAGACCAGGTTCCAGATTTCCACGAAGCGACCGCCGCCATCGAGGGGAAACTGCTCGTGTTCGCGGCCCGGTTCCGCAGTGCCAGGGCCCAGATCGTAGTGCAGCTCAGAGCAGGGTCCGCAGGGACCGGTATCGCCCATCTGCCAGAAGTTGTCTTTCTCGTCAAGGCGGAAGATCCGGTCTTTGGAAACGCCCGCCACTTTTTGCCACAGCTCTTCGGCCTCGTCGTCCTCACGGAAAACGGTAACGTAAAGGCGGTCTTTGGGCAGACCGTAGTCTTTGGTGATCAGATCCCAGGCGAACTCGATGGCCTCAGCCTTGAAATAGTCGCCGAACGAGAAATTGCCCAGCATTTCAAAGAAGGTGTGGTGGCGGCGCGTGTATCCCACATTTTCCAGGTCGTTATGCTTGCCCCCGGCACGGACGCATTTCTGCGACGTCGCAGCGCGGTTGTAATCGCGCGTTTCCATGCCCTGGAAGACCTCCTTGAACTGGTTCATCCCGGCGTTGGTGAAAAGCAGGGTGGGGTCTTTGGCGGGCAGCAGAGGGCTGGAGCGCACGACGCGATGGCCGCGGGCCTCGAAGAAATCGAGGAAATGTTGACGAGTGGAGTTGCCGTTCACGGGTAACTTCGATTATAAGGTTGCGGCATTTGTCTGTTGGACCAAACACCGCAACCCTGCTCGCCTCACTACACTTATCTGCTGGTTGTCAGGATCACACCAGGCATAATGCCCGCCAGCGGGCTGTTCACAACAGTGCAGTTAACCGCGATTCCGGTCCTTGTAGGCGATACTGATCCGCCCGACACGGCGGCCAAAACATCGGCCTGCGAAGTGAGCACACGAGCCGCCACGCCGGGTTTCCGGGTGACCAGACTTACCTGCCACAGAGGTACATAGCCTGCTACGGTATTCGTGGGACCGGCCGGAAACGGGGCCGATGGAATCACATTCCCCTGCCTGAAATTGGTCACCACATGGCCGTTAAACCAGCCTGCCGTCACGGGTAGCGTGGCGCGTACTGTTTTCGGGGCCAAACCCGTTTGTCCACACTGGTTCTGCGCAAGGCCGTGGCCCTGACCGGCGATGAGCAGCGACACCAGTGCCGCGCACGTCGGCACTGGTGTCGCACGTAATAGTGGTGCTTTTAGTCTCGCCTGAAACTGGTCAAAAATGTCATCCGTTCGGTTTCTACTGGCTGGAATATTGATGGTGAGCGGTGTTGTTGTTGCCGCTCTGGAAGGCCAATCGTAGAACCGGGCGAGATCCCCCGCTCGGGGCAAAATAAATATGCCCATAACATCCGATGACAGTTGCAGGTATGGTGCGCTACACTCCTGAGTTGCGGGTCACAATTCTGTTATTTCTGGTGCTGGTTGGTGCGCCCGCTGTATCCGGCCAGCTATTCGTAGCGGGCCTCGCGGGGGTTGCGGACCTATCCGGAGCGGCGGCGACGCGCACCAACCCGCCTGCCGCCTCCAACTACGATCCAATGATCGGGTTAGCCTGGAGTGTTGCCGCCGGATATCACTGGAACGATTGGTTGAGCGGGCAAGCCGGGTACTCCGGGAACCGTAACCGTATCCTGTCAACCGCGGTCGCGGTGGCATCGGTCACCAATCCGCTGGATGGTACTTCGATTCCAGGATTTGCTTTTCAGCAACAGGATGTGACGCAAAGCCAGGCTTCCGTGGGCGCTGACTTCATGGTGTACTTCCGGCCCCGGTCCAGCCATCTTCGGCCTTACGTGGCGGTGGGTCCGGCGTGGGTCCGCATTCTCTCCGAAAGTAAACCGGGATTTCACGTTGCCGTGGGCGTGGACGCCATGTCGCGATCCGGCTGGGGCTTTCGCTATGCGTTTGGCGAAACCATGACGGGCAATCCGTTGGCGCAAGCTCTGCGCCCGCCTGCCTCCAGAAGCTTGATGAATTTCCAGAGTCTGTTCGGAATTGTGAAGCGGTTTTAGTGCCCGCAGAAACCGGCGTAGGGGCATCCCGACCAGTAAATCGGCGCCTTCTCAACTCTTTCGCCCAGAACTCTGCCGTGGCAAACCGCGCAGGGGTTGCGTGATTGCAGCGTTTTAGAGGGTACCGCAGCCACCATTCTTTCAAAAACACACAGGGTTTCGCCGTTTGTCCGGCTCGCTGAAAGTTCCCGGAGCGGGCCTTCCGCCTGCTCCAGTTCAATCAATTGTGAAAGGATCCGGGACTTCAGCCGCGAGGAAGCGCCCACTGGCTGATGTGAGAATTCCGCCTCCTGAATCAGAACTTTCATCTTAATCATTGCCGTGCCTCCTCGCCCTGCATCCATCGTATCCTGAATTTTTCCCGGGCCCGCGCCAACAACCGCTCCACCGCTTTCTCTGAGCGCCCGCTGGTTACCGCCATGGTTCGCGCCGACTGGTCTTCCCAGTACCGCCACCGCAGCACCAGCGCGTACTCGTAAGCCAGATCTTCCAGAATCCCTGCCGCCCGTTCGGCATCTCGCAGACCGTCGATCCCGCCATCAAGATCCAGCCCATAGGCCATCATGGGCGAGTCTTCCTCCAGCTCCATCGCGGCCAGCGGCGAGTTTAATATTTTCCGGTAATAATCCGCAACCTTGAAGCGGGCTATTCCAAGAATCCAGGCATCCAGCGGCGCCTCGCCGGAATAGGTCTTCAGACTCCGCCATGAAGCAAGGAAAATCTCCTGCACGATGTCGTCAACCGAATCCGTTTTGGGGGCAAGGCGCCTCCATACGTAGCCATGGACGAGATCCGAGTGCAATTCCACATATCGGGCCGTCGCTTTGCGGTCACGGGCGAGGATCGCCTGCACCAGCAGGATATCGGCGTCGTGAATCACGCGGCCGGCCGGAGACATCGCACTGGGAGAAGGTAGCACCATACAGGATGAATTAGTCTATTCATTGATATTGTCGGGCCGGGCGAAGACTTCCCCCTTCATCGCCGTCAGCCATTACAGCAGAAGGCCGATTGCCGCAAGGGTCTGCGAAAATTGAATTGTGAAGCCTGAGGCTGATTCCCCCATCCTTGCCGATGCATCCGGTTATCGCGGATCGGCGGACGAAGTATTCTTCCCGGAGACAGAAGCCGATGTCTGCCGGATCATGCGCGAGGCGTCGGCCACGGGGACCCCGGTCACCATCTCCGGCGCTGGTACCGGCCTCACCGGTGGGCGTGTGTCGCAGGGGGGCTGGCTGCTGGCGCTGCAAAAGATGAATGAAATTGAGGTGCGCGATGGCTGCGCGTTGTGTGGCCCCGGGGCGATCCTTCGCGACCTTGGCAATGCGGCTACGGCGGCCCGCCAGTTCTATCCGCCGGATCCCACCGAATATAGCGCGTCAATTGGCGGGACTATTGCCACCAACGCCAGCGGCTCGCGCAGTTTTCTCTATGGCCCCACCCGCGGTTATGTGCAGGCACTGCGGGTTGTACTGGCCTCGGGCGAAGTGATTTCTCTGCGACGCGGCGAAAAGCCACCCTTTGAGATTCCTTTTGTTCCATCTCCGGGTTCCAGCAAATCCACCGCCGGCTATTTCCTCCGACCGGAGTCTGACTACCTGGATCTGTTCATCGGGTCGGAAGGGACGCTCGGTATTGTCACCCAGGCCGAAATGAAGCTCCTGCCCGCCCGTGGACCCCTGTTTACCGGGGTGGTCTTTTTTGTCTCCGACGAAAAAGCGCTCGCCGCAGTGGATGAATGGCGCCAGGTTCCCCATCTTGCGATGCTCGAATATCTGGATTTCGCATCGCTGGATTTGCTGCGTTCCCGCTTTCAGGAGATTCCCGCTGCAGCGCGGGTCGCACTGCTTATCGAGCAGGAAGTGCATGGGGACGGTGTGGAAGAGGCGTGGATCGAGCGCCTGGAAGCCGCTGGTGCAGACACCGAAGGTTCCTGGTTTGCAACTTCCGCCGCAGATCGGGAGCGCTTCCGGCGCTTCCGGCATACCTTACCAGAAGTGGTGAACGAAACTTTAATTCGCCGCAAGCTGACGAAAATGGGATCTGATTTTGCGGTTCCCATAGCCGCCAATCGGGAAATGCTGGCGTATTACCGCACCGTGCTGGAGCGCCAATTCCACGGCCAGTACGTCATCTTCGGCCATATCGGCGACGCCCATCTGCACGTGAACATACTGCCCGCCGGTGCCGAAGACTGGGATCGCGCAATGGGGCTCATGAAAGATTTCGCCGCGCGCGCCGTGGCACTCGGCGGGACGGTATCCGCCGAGCACGGGCTGGGCAAACGAAAGCGCGACCTGCTTCAGCTCCAGTTTTCAGCCGACGATATCGGGAAAATGAAATCCATCAAGCGCCATCTGGACCCTCAATGGCTACTGGGGCAGGGAACGCTGTTCTCGCCCTAAGCCGTGGCACGCGGCAGAAACCGCCGGATCGCGAAATCGTAGGCCGCCGAACCCAGAATGCCGCCTAAGATTGGCCCCACAATCGGAATCCAAAACAAGTTGCCATCGGTCAAGCCATTGTTACGGAAGCCGGCCACGGCGGTAAACAGGCGCGGACCGAAATCGCGGGCAGGATTGATCGCGTACCCATGCATACTCCCGAACGACATCCCGATGGCCACCACCACCAACCCAACCATGGGAGCCCCCAGATTGGAACCCGGCGGCTGATTGCGCTCATCGCTGATGGCGAGAATGCAAATCATCAGCAGCGCGGTACCGATGGCCTGATCCAGCAGACCGGAGAAGGGAACCTGAGGAAACGCCGGCGAGGTAGAGAATATTCCCGCCGTCTTCTCCAAACCGGGATCAAACGCGTGAAACGCGGGCAGGTAGTTCCAGAAGACCAGCGCGGCGGCAACAAAGGCTCCCGCAACCTGCGCAACGCAATATGGCAATACTTTCCGCCAGGGGAAATCGCGCCACGCGGCCAGCGCAATGGTTACTGCCGGGTTCAGATGAGCGCCGGAGATGCGACCCGCCAGATAGATGCCCATGGTGACGCCCAGGCCCCAACCGATGTTGATATTGGTGACACCTCCATTGACAATTTCGCCGGGAATGCCCTTTGCGAAAAGTGTAGTGGAGGCATCCACTCCCAAACCGAACAGCATCAGCACGAGGGTGCCAAAGAACTCTGCAAATAGTTCGCCGATCATCATTGCTCCTTGTCTGCTTCCTCAAATGCCGCGCGCAAACGCCGCAGCGTAACCGGCAGTTCTTCCGGAAGAACCCGCGTCTCTGCCACCGTAGTCATGAAATTGGTGTCACCCGCCCAACGCGGCAAAACGTGCAGGTGAAGGTGACCGGCGATTCCGGCCCCGGCGCTTTCTCCCAGGTTCATTCCCAGATTCATGCCGTCCGGTTTGTAGACTGCCCGAAGTTTCATCTCTGCCGTGCGCGCCAGCAGCATCATCTCCGCGGCACACTCCGGGCTGATGGCACCCAGTTGTGATTCATGAGCATACGGCACCACCATCAGATGGCCGCTGGTGTAGGGATAGCGATTCAGCACGACGAAGTTATGGTCACTGCGAAGTACCACAAGGTGATTTTCGTCGTCATCCGGATTGGTCGCAATGCGGCAGAAAATACAACCTGCGGGCTCCCGCACACCGGTCAGATATTTGTAGCGCCAGGGGCTCCAGAGATGATCCACCACCGGTGATCAAACCACCGCGACAGGTGCGGCAGGGTTGTCTTTCGAATCATTCACCACATCCTTCAATTCCTTGCTGGGTTTGAAGTAGGGGATCTTCTTGGCGGGAACGTCCACACGGGCCCCTGTCTTGGGATTGCGACCGATGCGCGACTGGCGCTGGCGGGTACGAAAACTACCGAAGCCGCGAATCTCGATCTTGTCGCCGCCACGCAGGGAGCGAACGATGCTGTCGAAAATTGCCTCAACGATAACCTCGGATTCCTTCCGGGTCATATCCACAACTCGCGAGACCTCTTCAATCAGATCGGCTTTCGTCATCTTTTACCTTTGAAGAGATTGTAGCGCAACAGGTTGCCGCTTCTCGCGTGACCTATAATCAAGGGTAGGTTCCATGAGAAAAACCATGCGCTCGATCATTACACTCACCCTGCTTACCGGTAGCTGGCTCGCCACAGGCATCACGGCCTCAGCCGATGGTTTGCCCGCCGTTTCGGGTACCGTAACGTTTTCCAAAGACATCGCTCCCATTCTGCAGCGAAGCTGTCAAAATTGCCATCAGCCGAATTCGGTGGCACCCATGTCGCTCATCACCTGGAAAGACGCACGGCCCTGGGCCAAATCCATGAAAGAGCGGGTAATGATCCGTGACCGCAGAGGTGCAATGCCACCCTGGTACATCGAGAAAAACATCGGCATCCAACACTACAAGAATGACAATTCGCTCAGCGACCTCGAAATTGCAAAAATCGCCAGCTGGGCCGATCACGGCGCACCGGAGGGGAACCCGGCCGACATGCCGCCCGCCCAGAAGTTGTCTGACGGCAGTTCATGGGCGATTGGTACGCCCGATCTCGTCGTCTCAACAAAGGAGATTCTGGTGAAGGGCGATGCGCCCGACTGGTGGGGTGAAATTGAGAGCATACCCACCGGACTGATCGGGAACCGCTACGTCGCCGCCCTCCAGATTCGCGAAGTCAATGACGTTCCAAGCGGCGGCACAGGTCGCGCTACGGTGGGGGGACGTTACGTGTTTCACCACATGATCTGGGCCACGGATCAGGGCGGCGGTGGCGGCACCACCACTCCCTGGCCTGTGCATGAAGTGGGCCGCAGTGCCGATTTCTTCCCCCCGGAAGCGGGACGGCTCCTTAAAGCCGGCGAAAACGTCGTCTCCAACTCCGTCCACTTGCACTCCAACGGTCGCGACACACGGGCGCATCTGGAGATTGGTTTCATCTTTCATCCGGAAGGATACAAACCAACGCTGACACCCTCGCCCAGCCGGCTCCTTGGCAACGGCTCCGACATTTCCATCCGGCCCAACGAACCCAATCAGGAATTGCACGCCTATACCGTGCTCACCCAGAACACCAAGGTCACTTCGTTCGAACCGCATCTGCACGCACCGGGCGCACGTATGTGCCTGGAGGCCATATGGGGTTTCAACATTCAGACGCTTACGTGTAGCGGTTACGATCACAACTGGGTGCGCGGCTACGACTACGCCGACGACGCGGCACCGCTTCTCCCGAAGGGAACCATCCTGCACATCATCGGGTATATGGATAACTCTCCGGCCAACCGGAATGTGCCGGATTCGCGCAACTGGCAAGGCTCGGGCAACCGGTCTGTAGCGAACATGTTTATCGATCTCGGACAGGGTGTGGCGCTCAACGACGACCAGTTCCGTCAGGAGATGTTGAAACGCCGTCAGCAAACCACGGACGACATTATCATCGGCTGTCCACTCTGTAATACGGTTCAGATTGCGGAGACGCCGAATCGTGAAAAGTAATTCCCGGGCTGTTGTTTTAGCTGTATTCGCGTTTCTTGTGTCGTCGTGGGTATTCCCGCCACCGGCCCAGGCCCAGTCTTATTCCAGCGGCAGGCCGGTGTGGCCCGCCTATGAAGGTTGGGAAAAGAACGAAGACGGATCTTTCAACATGGTCTTCGGCTACATGAACGATAACTGGGAAGAAGAGATCAACGTGCCAGTGGGGCCAGACAATAACCTGCAGCCCGGCATTCCTGATCAGGGGCAGCCTACTCACTTCCTGCCGCGACGCAACCGATTCATCTTTCGCGTCAGGGTGCCGAAAGACTTCGGCAAGAAAGAAGTCGTGTGGACTCTGACCACCCATGGCGCGCCACAGAAAGCCTTTGGGTCGCTACGGCCAGACCTGGTCATCGAAAATGTGGACATCATGTCGGAAACCGGCGCGCTCGGTGCCGGAACCAGCAGCCCCGAGCTTCGGGCCGATCAACCTCCAGTTGTAAGCATTGAAGCCGGGAAGACGATGGACGCAAAAGTCGGCCAGCCGGTAACGCTGGTCGCCACCGTGACCGACGATGGAATACCCAAGGTGCGGCGGTTCCCGCCCGACCGCGTGCGCGCCGTATCCCTGCAGCCGCCCGCCCGGCCTACAGTTGCCAAGAACCTCGGTTTGCATCTGTCGTGGTTCGTATACCGTGGCAGCGGTCGTGTGTCGTTCAAGCAGCCGCAGATCAAGATTTGGGAAGACACACGGGCCGGTGCCAATTCGCCGTGGGCTCCAATCTGGGTTTCGCCTCCCGTGCCGGCGGACGGGAAGTATGTCACCGAGGTGACCTTTGATGAACCCGGCACCTACGTGCTTTGCGCCCGCGCCGACGATGGCGCGCTCACCACGGATCAGATGCTGATCATCCACGTTACGCGCTGATTTAACTACCCGGCCCGCGACCAGTCAGCGAAGCGACAACCGTTTTCGTGATTCGGTCGATCATGTCCGGCAGAGCTGCATCCAGAGCCACGGTAACGGCGGCGCGGATCAGTTCCGGGTCCACCACGGTGACAGCCCGGGGCCGTACCAGCACAGGCCTTGGGAGATCAAGACCTGGCTCCGGCGCGCGGGTCTTGCGCCCTGGGGACACAAAACGGCCCACGGATTCAAGCAGCAGGGAAGCTTCAAACGGCTTCTTCAACAAGCCATCTGCGCGGGCCCGGTTTACAGCCTCTTCATCCACCGGTTCCAGCGCGCTGGCGGTGAGAATTACGGGCACACCGCCGTGCGCTTTCACGTATTGGCAAAGCTCCAGGCCGGAAACTTCGGGCATGGAATAGTCAGCAATGATCAGGTCAGGACTGGCATCGGCGAGGCGCAACATGGCTGCGCGGCCATCGCTTACCGTGATGACTTCGTGCCCCTCGTCCGACAGGATACGCCCGCCCATCCGCTGTGCATGGGGGCTGTCATCGGCGAGAAGTATCCGGGCCATTACGGTTGGGCCGGCGTGATCGGCGCAGCAGGAGCGGGCCCCTGTTTCTTCAGCTTTTTCTTCGCCTGTGCTTCAGCCTTCTTCTGCACCTTCTCGAAATCTTTGATCTGTTTGGCAGATGCGGGGTGATTGGTGGGTAGGGTGGCTTCCACGGCCGGTGCCGGCGTTGGGCCCGGGGCTACTACCGGTTGTCCATTGGATCCGACACTGGCTTTATTTTCCACCACGCCGGAAGCCCGTGCACCGGGCTGCGGGTTGAGCCGGGCATCATTCTGTTGATCGAGGGTTGCGGTATCGCCCACCACACCGGCAACCACGTCGGAAATTCCGCTCGGACCCGCCGCGCCTGCCGCGATCAGCGGCACACTGACTGGTACCGGCGGCTTGAGGATGGTCATGGAAGGTGGACCCATTTTCGCTCCGGCACCAACATCCGGCTTGCCACTGACAAAACCACCCAGCTTGCTGAGCAGGCCGGGTTTCACACGATTTTCCAACTCAAATTTCTCCCGGGCGTAAGCGGCCGGGTCGGCCTGCGGTACGGGCCGTTTCAGCGCTTCCAGCCTGTTTTTGGCCGCATCCACGTGATTGCTGAGTGGATAGTCTTTCACGATCCGCGATAGCGCATCGCCTTCCTGATTTTCAAACCGATCACCCATGCGTTTATACGAATCCGCCATCTGCCAGAGCGCATCGTCGGCACTGCTATACAGGGGATACTGCTGGGTCAAGTAAGCGAACCGATTGGCTGCGGCCGGGTAGCTGCCTTTGTGGTGATAGAAATCGCCTGCCAGATATTCCTTTTCCGCGATCACTTCCTGTACATTCCGAAGCTGCTGCTCAGCATCTTTGGCGAACTTTGAACTGGGGAACTGCACCAGCACCTGGCGGCATTCATCTTCGGCGCGCTGGGCCTGGGCGACATCGCGATCCGCCTTGTCCATCTGCTTGTAGTGGATGTTGCAAACCTTGAACTGCGACTCGGCCGATTCTTCCATGTTCGGGTAGAAAAGAATAAAATCTTTGTACTCGGCTTCGGCCTGGGACAGACCGTGCGTGCCGCCTTCGCGATACCAGCTATCGGCAATGGCGAGTTTTGATTTGGCCAGGAACTCACTGGTGTCGTAGGTATTGATGAGTGTGTTCAACGTTACCCGCGCGGTTTCGTAGCCACCCTTCTCAATGTCTTTGATGGCCGCGTCGAACAGGACCTTATCCGGCTGCAGCGTTTCTTTTGAGATTGGCGTTTCGTATTTCTTCTTCTTGAACGGAATACCAAAACCGCTGAAGAGAAATACAGCGAGGACGGAAGCGGAGATAACGGCAAGTGGATTACGGCGCATTGCTTAATTTTTTCCCCTAGACTCGAATTGACGTAGCTGCATCGGCAATCTGTTGCATTTTTTTCAAGGTTCCTGCCGGATCGGCGTTGTGGAAGATGTGTGAACCCGCCACCAGCCAGTCGCAACCCGCCTGGACGATCATCTCTACATTATCCACCATTACGCCGCCGTCTATCTCAATGCGGAAGCTCAAATTACGTTCACGGCGGATTTCGGCCAGGCGGCGGATCTTGTTTAGCGCGTTGGGAATGAACTGCTGCCCTTCGAATCCGGGGTTTACGCTCATGATGAGCACAAAGTCGGCGAGATCCAAAACGTCTTCCAAAACTGCGATTGGCGTGGCCGGATTCAGCACCACGCCTGCCTTTGCGCCCTTGCTTTGAATCAGGTGCAGGGTGCGGTCCAGATGGGTGGCCGCTTCATAGTGGACCGAGACCTGATTGGCCCCGGCATCAATAAACAGGGGAGCGTACCTGTCGGGATCACTGACCATCAGGTGTACGTCGAGCGTCATCTCTGTGACCTTGCGGATGGATTTCACCACCGGCGGCCCCAGGGTCAGGTTGGGGACGAAGTGCCCATCCATGACGTCCACATGCAGGAGCGTGGCACCGGCCGCTTCCAACATGGCGATGTCCTCACCCAGACGGGCGAAGTTGGCCGAAAGGATGGAAGGGGCAATCCGAGGCATGGGGCGGGAAACATTCATGGTAGCAAATGTTCAGGCAGCGGACATGCAGCGTGCGCCGTGGACTCACAACCGCAGCGTTCGCACAGGTATGTGCTAGATTCAGGCGATGGTCGAATCTGGCCCAATGGCACGCCGCCGTGTCGATCACTCCTACTACTATGCGGTCTCGATCGGGCTTGCCGTCGTGGTTCTTGCGGGATTTGCCCGCACATACTACCTGAAGGGGTTATTCGGAGCCCCGCCCCTTTCCTTGCTTCTGCAGATACACGGCGCGGTGATGACGCTGTGGTTCGCATTATTTGGCGCGCAGGTAAGCCTGGTCGCCACACGTCGGGTTGCGCTGCACCGCAAGCTGGGAATAGCAGGGGTAGGACTTGCCAGCCTGGTTGCCGTACTGTCCATAATGGTGTCGTTCGGCCTGGCAAAGCGCGAAATGCTTGCCCATCCGGACTCGACCGACGCGCCATTGCTTCTCGGATTGCAGCTCTTTGGTATCGTTTTGGTCTTCGTGATCCTGGTGTCGCTTGCAGTCCATCTGCGACGTCGGCCCGACTACCACAAACGCCTCATGACCCTTGCCATGTTGAGTGTGCTGGGTCCGGCGATCACGCGCCTGCCCCTCGGTTTCATTGCAAACCACGATCCCTCAGTTGCGGCTATCATCGCTATCGGCTGCGTACTGATCTGCGTCACCGCCGATACCATCAGAAACCGCTGGCTGCACCCTGCCTTTGGGTGGGGCGGGTTGTTCGTAATCGGGGCTATATTTGCGGTCTTTCCGTTTGCTCAATCGTCCATTTGGGTGAGCACGGTGCGACGGCTCCTGTTGTAGCCGCGGGCGTCGGTCGTTGGCGTGGGCACCTGTTCAGGCAGCTGCGATTGCGGCGCGCGCCGTGGCAAGGCCCGCGAAATCCACCGCAGTACCCTGCGTCAAAATGCGGCGCAAGGCATCGATTTGAC
Organism: Bryobacterales bacterium; assembly: GCA_038229475.1. Lineage (GTDB taxonomy): Bacteria > Acidobacteriota > Terriglobia > Bryobacterales > Bryobacteraceae > BOG-234. The sequence continues at coordinate 29,503 of JBBROK010000016.1, forward strand.
CCATGTGATAGCTCAGGTGCCCGTAGAGCGCAGCCAGCAGCTGACCATTCGTAGTGGGCACACCAATCACAATCTCAGGAAACGGCGCTAGGATTTGCTCTGCCGTCAAACCAGCCACAACCCGGCAGACAAGGTCCCGCACTTCCGTGATACGCTGCCTCAGTTCGGCCCGTGAAACGTCGCCCGGGGCAAACTCCCGCGGACGGTCGCGCTGGTACGCTACAGCGCCCATCTGCCGCCCAATATATTCGCGCAGGTTGCCTTCCAGATGTAGCGCCAAATTGCCTGCCGAATTGGTCATCCCCGGCAGGGTGGCCCAAACTATTGCGTCATCGGGAAACGCTTCAATCTCCTGCATGAGACGCGTTAAATCGCGGTGGAAGAGTTCGGGCAGTTCAGTGGATGACGACATGGAAGCTTTCATTATCAGGCACTCGCTACAATCCATGCCATGGATCCGCTGGCAGGAATTCAGGTCGTCGAGTTCGCCGGTATTGGCCCCGCGCCCTTCTGCGGCATGATGCTGGCCGACATGGGGGCCGCGGTCACCCGCATCGCCCGCCCCGGTTCCGAAGACCCGGTCACGGTCTCATCCGTACTCAACCGCGGACGCCGTAATGTCATGCTCGACCTCAAGACTGCCGAAGGCCGCGAGACCGCGCTGGAGATCATCGCGGGTTCCGGCGCGCTCCTTGAAGGCTTCCGCCCTGGCGTGATGGAGAGGCTGGGTCTTGGCCCCGTGGATTGTCTGACGCGCAACCCGAGGCTCGTGTATGGCCGCGTTACCGGCTGGGGGCAAACCGGTCCGCTGGCCCAAACGGCCGGTCACGACCTCAATTACATCGCGCTTAGTGGCGTCCTCCACGCCATCGGCGAACCGGGTGGCGCTCCACTGCCTCCGCTCAATCTGATGGGCGATTTCGGAGGGGGCGGCATGATGCTGGCTTTCGGCGTGGTGTGTGCTCTGCTGCAGGCCGCGCGCACTGGCCAGGGGCAGGTGGTGGACTCCGCTATGACGGATGGCTCAGCGGCGCTGATGGCCATGATCTGGGGTTTAAGGGCAGCCGGGTCATGGACGAACCAGCGCGGTGAGAATATTTTCGACGGTAGCGCGCATTTTTACACCACCTATGAATGCGCCGATGGTAAATATGTAGCGGTCGCGGCCATTGAACCCCGGTTCTATCGCCTGCTTCGCGATAAGCTGGCACTGACCGACAACGCCTTCGACGCGCAAATGGACCGTGCGCAATGGCCCGTGTTGAAGGCCCGGATGGGAGCCGTCTTCCGCACCCGCAGCCGGGACGAATGGGAAAAACACTTCTTCGGCACCGATGCCTGCGTCACCCCCGTGCTGAATTTCGATGAGGCCCCGCTGCACCCGCACAACGTCGCCCGCCAGACGTTCACGGAGCGTGACGGCGTGGTCCAGCCGGCGCCGGCGCCGCGGTTCTCAACCTGAAGCGGGCGCAGCCTTGTTAATACGCCGTTAATACGCCAGACGTAATGCCAATTGGAATGATCGCGGGTCCGCTACCCCCGTCGGCGTGCCAAATGCCGGCAGAGGATTGATCGGATAGGTCCCCGCGCCGAACGTCCCGTTTGGAAACAGGTTATTGCGGTGGTTCATCGCGTTGAAGGCCTCCGCCATCACCGTCACCTTCCAGCGTTCCAGCAAGGTATGAGTCCAGCTCAGTCGCGCGCTCACTGATGTCAGCGCGAAGCCGCGATGCACATTGCGTCCAATGAATACGCCACCCAGCGTGGGCCGCGCCGCCGTGCCCTGAATGGTATTGGAACCGGTGGTCGCATTGAGCGGCAAGGGGGAGTAATGCTGTGCCGCGCCGCTCAACTGGAAACCGCGCGGCATCCGGATATTGCCATCCAGGGTGAAGCGGTGCCGCTGATCATCATCCGACCGCCCGTAGTCCTGCCAGATGTTGAACGGATTCAACGGCCCGCTAAAGAAGAATTCACCCACGTTGTCCAGCGCCCTGGAAAGCGAATACGATGCGCGGGCACTGGCCCAACGCGTGGGTCGCTGGATGTATGACAAAAGCAGCCCGTCATATTTCGAATCGGCCTGCGACTGGTATTGGCTGTTATTGGAATAGCCGGGGTTGGGGCGGCAACCATTGTTGCTCCCCGCCGCCACACACGACGGCACGTTCTGGTTAATGGAAATGATGAGATGCAGCCCACGCAGGTGTTGATAACTGGCGCTCAACGTGCCCCTGCTGCCCACCTGCTGTTCAATCTCCAGGCTGCCCTGAGTCGAATAGGCATTCTGCAGGTTCCGGTTCATGGTAGTGAAGTTGAGCAGCACCCCAGAAGGCACGCCGCTTGTGATAGCGGGGAACACCGGGGCGCCCGTCTGGGTAGGTGACAGGCTGATGCCGGCCTGGGTTGCCGTGGTCTGGCTGGTGGTGTTTCCGCTCGAAAGCAGCGCGTTGGCGAGCGCCCGCAACGGAACGCGGTCATAGAACAGCCCGAAGCTTCCGCGTACCACCGTTCGCCGCGAAGCGAACGGCGTGAAGGCGAATCCGGCGCGCGGCGAGACGTTATTGGTGTCGGTGGCGATGGATTGCAGGTATTGCAGGTCATAGCGCAGACCAGTGTTGAGCGTCAGACGACGGCCTATCCGCCACTCATCCTGCGCATAGAAGCCGACGCTGGGGTTGGTCTGCGGCACTACTTTATTGCCGAAGGTCTGGGTGAACCCGGAATTGTTGTAATTGCCATTCAGAAAATTCGCCAGCGACGAGAACGTGTAGCTGCCGTTGACCGACCGCGGGAAAGTTATGGTCACGTCGTTGTACAGAAACTCCACACCCACCCGGAGCGCATGCGCGCCAGCCTGGCGGGAGAAGTTATCCACTACCTGATAAAGCCGATTGAAGCGTGCCGTGGGTGAGCCGGACAACGTGCCAAACGCCGCGACACCGGAAATGCTTACCGCCGGCCCCGCGGGGTCATTGGGGGGAGCTTCCAGAGTGCTGCGGGTAAACTGTCCGCGCACTTCATTCACTGTGCGCGGAGAAAATGTATGCACAAATCCGGCCGCGATGGTCTGGTCCAGATCGTGCAGACCGGCCGCGGCGGTGACCGCGCTCAGGGCACCTGCACCGCGCGAATTACTGCTATCCACGTTGTACAGGTTGTAGCGCACCGAAAGCTGGCTAGACGGCGAAATCTGATGCTCTACCTTGCCCAGAAAATTACTCATGTGTACCGGGTTTGGATAGAGGCCGGTGGATAATCCGGCACCTTTATAGCCGGTCGCAAGCAGACGCGCATTGATGGCTGCGACACTGGCCGGCGAGATTGTAATCAGTCCGCTTTGGTTGAGCGCGCGTTGTTCGAAGTTGGTGAAGTAGAAGGTCCGGTCCTGCTTCAGCGGTCCACTCAGGCTGGCCCCGTACTGGGCCTGGGTCAACGGCAGTTTGCTGTTGGACAGTGCATTGTTGGCATTCAGACGCTGATTGCGGAAATAGCCGAACAGGTCGCCGTGCAGCGTGTTGGAGCCACTCTTCGTGGCCATGCTGATGTAGCCGCCCATGGCTCGACCGAATTCCGCCTGTCCGCCCGATGTAACCACCTGAAAGTCCTGAATCACATCGAGACCAAAGTAGGTGCCGGTTAGTCCCGCCGCGTCGTCATTGGCAGAAAGCCCGTCCACGATAAAGCTATTGGAAAAGTTTCGTTGACTGCTGAGTGAAATTCCTTGCCCCGGCACAGCACTGGTTTCGGCGAACAACTGTGCGCTGGCCGTGTTGGTGGGTGAAACGCCGGGCGTGAACAGGGCGATATCCAGGAAGTTGCGTCCGCTCAGCGGCAGGTTGGCCACTTCCGCGCTGGTCACCGTTGCCGCCAACTGGCTGCGGGCGCCCTCAATGGTTTCCGGTGTGGCATTCACTGTTACTTCCGTTTCGCCGCCCGCGATCACCATAGCGATTGGAATCTCAAACGCCGACCCGGCGGTCAGTGTCACCGTTGTTCTGGCATCGGCAAAACCTGCCTTGTGCACCGTCAATTGACATGTGCCAAGGCGCAGGATTTGGAATCGAAAGCGACCGTCTCCATCTGTTCGCGTGGAAACGGCGATGTTGGTTTCGGTCTGCCGCGCAGTGATATCGGCACCTTCAATGACGCCGCCCGAAGCATCCGTTACGTGGCCGCCCAAACTGGCGTAGTGAATATTTTCCTGAGCCGGGGCCGCGAAGGCCAGAGCCAGGAGCAACGAAAAACGTACCAATGTCTTGTCCATATTTCCTCTCCATCTGTCATCCATCTGCCGGAAAATGTAGCGATTCGGCAAGCGGGAGGAGGCCGCTGCCACTGCAGAATTCCCGCCGCGCACAGCGCAACCAGCACAGTGGAAAGGAAGACAAAGTTGAGGACAACCGGGAACACCGCGCCCACGGGCAGCGGTGCATGAAAAAGAACGGGGCCAATTGGAGCGGCGATGCCTGCATAGCAGCGCACCGCGCAGGGGTCACCGGGCACCAGTTGTGGCGAGTTATGAGCCCGATGCGCTTCCAGCGAGCAGTGCCTGCTCAGCCGGCAGCATTGCATTGCGCACGGTGTATGCGCGCTTGCCAGTGCCAACCCTGGAATAGCCAGGCTGACCAGCATCAGCACCGCCAGAACGACGCGTAATGGACGAAAAGAATTCAAAGTTCCGGCAACTCAGCCAACAGAAATAGATACGCCGCGCCATTGGACGCCGCGCAAAAACACTAAAGCTGAATGGAGACCGGAGGAGGACGTTGGAACAGGGAGAACGTAACCAGCGGCGCGCTGTGGAATTCGACAACGCGCAATACAACCACAGCAACTGCCTGCGGCCCTGGAACAGACCGCAATGTCAACCCGGCAGTAGCAACCGGCACCGATCCCAACTGGACACTGCCACAGGACGCGCTGCACATTGTGCCCTGCCACGCGGGACCAGAGTGGGTGTGAGCGCGGTGACAACTGGTGTGCACGGTCTTGCGACAGCAGGCCATTTCGCACTGCGGTGCCTGCGCCAATGCCAACAGGGGCACATGCCCGGCCAGCAGGAGGCATACCGCGATCATGCGAGTGAGCAACAAAGCCACGTCATTTGGAGTATACACCGAATTCGCAAACTATCCGCTATGATGCTAATAATCCGGCATGTCACAACCTTCCACCGACATTCAATCCGCCCTTAAAGAGAAACGTGTTTTCCCTCCCAGTCCGGAGTTCACAGCCCAGGCCCACGTAAAGGGCATGACAGAGTATGATCGCCTTTACGCCGAAGCGGAGCGCGACCCCGAAGCCTTCTGGGCCGGTATTGCCGGCGAACTCGACTGGTTCCGCAAGTGGGACAAGGTGCTGGAGTGGGAAGCCCCCTGGGCCAAATGGTTCACAGGCGGCAAGATCAACCTTTCGCACAACTGCCTGGACCGCCACCTCACCACCTGGCGTAAGAACAAAGCCGCCATTATCTGGGAAGGTGAGCCCGGTGAAATCCGCACTCTCACCTACCAGCAGCTCCACTCGGAAGTCTGCCGCTTCGCCAATGTGCTGAAGTCGCTGGGCGTCCAAACCGGCGATCGCGTTGCCATTTACATGGGAATGTCGCCGGAACTGGCCATCGCCCTGCTGGCCTGCGCCCGCATTGGTGCGCCGCATACCGTAATCTTCGGCGGCTTCTCCGCCCAGGCCATTACCGACCGAATTCATGATTGCCAGGCGTCGTGCATCATCACCCAGGATGGTACTTTTCGTCGTGGCGCTGAGATCAAGCTAAAGCCAGTGGTGGATGAAGCCGTCAGGAACTGCCCCACCGTCAAGACCGTCATCGCGTATCGCCGCACCGGAACACCGCAACAGATGGAAGCCGGGCGCGACCACTGGTGGCATGAGCGCATGGCCATTGAGAGCGATAATTGCCCGGCCGAACAACTGGATTCCGAGCACCCTCTGTTCCTGCTGTACACTTCGGGCACCACGGGTAAACCCAAGGGTATTCTGCATTCCACCGGTGGTTATGCGGTTGGCACCTACATCACTTCGCGCTGGGTCTTCGATCTGAAAGACGAAGACATCTTCTGGTGCACGGCTGATATCGGCTGGGTCACCGGGCACAGCTACATCGTCTACGGCCCGCTGCAAAACGGCGCCACTGTACTGATGTATGAAGGCGGCCCCATGCACCCACAGCCGGATCGCTTCTGGGACATGATTGATCGCCACAAGGTCACGGTCTTCTACACCGCGCCTACCGCCATCCGGGCTTTCATGCGCCTGGGCGAGCAATGGCCCGCGAAGCATTCGATGAAGACCCTCCGCCTGCTGGGCAGTGTGGGCGAACCCATCAACCCCGAAGCGTGGATGTGGTACCGCAGCAACATTGGCCACGACCGCTGCCCCATTGCGGATACCTGGTGGCAGACCGAAACCGGCTGCATTATGATTTCGCCCCTGCCTGGTGCCACGCCTGCCAAACCGGGCTCCTGTACCAGGCCGTTGCCAGGCATTCAGGTGGAAGTGGTCACGAAAGAGGGCACCCCGGTTCCAGCCGGCTCAGGCGGCTACCTCGTCATCCGCAAACCCTGGCCTTCCATGCTGCGCGGTATCTATGGCGACCCCGCGCGTTACGTGGAACAGTACTGGTCGCAGTTACCGGGCACTTACTTCACTGGCGATGGCGCGCGCCAGGATGCGGATGGCTATATCTGGGTGATGGGTCGTGTGGATGACGTCATCAACGTCTCCGGCCACCGCCTCAGCACCATGGAGGTGGAGTCGGCACTGGTCGCGCATCCCCTGGTTGCAGAGGCCGCCGTGGTGGGCCGCCCGGATGAGTTGAAAGGCCAGGCCATCGCTGCCTTCGTATCCCTCCAGATTGGCACCGAACCTACTGAGGCACTGAAAGCCGAACTACGCGCATGGGTGGCAAAGGAAATCGGATCTCTGGCTAAGCCGGACGATATTCGTTTCTCTGACGCGCTGCCCAAAACCCGCAGTGGCAAGATCATGCGTCGCCTGCTGCGCGAGCTGGCCGCCGGATCGGAAGTGCACGGCGATGTCACAACGCTGGAAGACCTGGGAGTGCTGGCGAAGTTGCGCAACGACGAAGATTAAGTTACTTCGCGCCCTTAAGCGCCTGAAAAGTCTCATCAAGCCGCCTCGACGCCATGTCCAGTTTGGCGTGGGTGGCACGAAGCCAATCCTGATCGGCGCGAAGCCGGGTGTTGGCCGTACCCAGCATACGAGCCACCTCCGCCGGTTGTGGACCGCCGATTACCTGACTGGCCTGCACCATATTTTCCGCAGTGAGAGAGCGGCGGAATTGCGCTTCGCTGAGCGGCAGCTGCGCGTTGTCCATTTTGAACAGGCGGGCGGCTTCGGTATAGATCCGTTGCGCCTCGTTGTAGGGAATTTCCGCGGGCTTGAGGTTGTGGCCGCGACCGTAGTTCACCAGCTCCGAAGCGAAGTGATGGCCCACGCGGAAGGGCACATTGGCCACGCGCTGCAGGGTATCGGCGAGTTCAGTGGTAGTGGAGTAATCGGCATTCACTTCGGCGAGCGCACGGGCTTCATCGAAGACGAAATCCTGCATCAGCACGCCCAGACCGGTGAATAACCGGGCGCATTCCTGCAACACTTTGTCCGGCTGGTCGCCCTTGTAATCTCCCATCCCGGCAGAGACATTGTGGGCCTGGATGAGAAAGGTCTGAGCGTCGCCCAACACAGTACTGGCGGCGGCGCGCAGGAAAGCCATGCCGGTGGGGTTGCGTTTTTGCGGCATAATGCTGCTGGTGCCGGTGAGTTCGCCTTCGGCGAGCAGCAACCAGGGGCGGGTTTGGGCGTATTGCGCGGTCATGTCAGAGAGCAACATGTTCACGGTGAGCGCGCCAGAGGCTGCAATGCCTGTCAGTTCGGCGCCGGCATCGAGAGGGGAGATCTGATTGGCGTCCAGCGAATTTTCGACAAGGCCATCAAAGCCCAGCAGTTCCGCCAGGCGGGGCCGGTTGACGGGGAAGCTGGAAGTGCCCAGTGCGGCCGAGCCGAGCGGCGACATATTGAGACGAGCCCAGGCCTGGCGCAAGCGTTCAGCGTCGCGGTCGAAGGCCTGCACGTACGCAAGAATGTAATGCCCAAGCGAGACTGGCTGTGCCTGCACACCCCAGGTGTAGGCGGGCACGATGGCGTTGGCGTGCGCTGCGGCAGTCTTCAACAGGGACGCACGGGCAGTATTGAGAGCGGCAAAGGTTGCGAGCATGTCATCGCGCAGGAAGAGGCGGCGGCTGGTGGCTCCAATGTCCTGACGGCTGCGTCCGGAGTGGAGCCGGGTGACGTCGGGGCCGCCCACGGCGATGAGCGATTGCTCCACCTGCAGATAATCACCGGAGCGACGCGCGCCCGGTTGAGCAGCGTCGGCGATCACTTTGGTGACGGACTCGGCAATCTTCGCACCCAGCGGCGGGGGTACGATGCCCTGCTCGGTGACCATGACGGCTGAGGCTTTATTGATCTCGCTGAGCCAATAGAAGGCATCGCGCGCGTCGGCAGGCGCTTTGGTTTGCCCGCAGAGAAGGGGGGTGAGCAGCGCGGGCAGGAGCAGGCAGGCAGAAGGTGTCGCATGGCGGGTTAGAGCTGAGTGCCTACCAGGCTGCTGATGCGCCGCTCCGTGAGCCCGTCAAAACGCTGTTCAAAGGTCATGAGTCATTTCCAGTTTAACGCCAGGGGTGGCTATCGGTGGTGGGCTCATTTTCATGTTCAGAAACATCCTGGGGGCGCACTGGTGTTACTGGCGCATTTGCCCGGACTCCAGCACCAGCTCCTCCAAATTTGAAACCGCTGGAATTTCTTTCCTGCGGCAGGAATGGTGGTGTTCGAGTCGGAGGCACCGGGCCCGTAGTTCCGCCTCACTTAAACACAGGCTGGTGCGAGGCTCGACGGTAAATTCGAATTGGGCGGACCCGGCCGGGGATTTCAGAGTTACCTGAACTGGAAGTCACGCCGCAGGTGACTTTTGGCTTCCGGTGCAATTGCGGTGAGCCGACAACAGGTCGCTGAGCACGGTTTCCAGTTCCATCGCGTCGTAAAGAAAGTAGTGCCCGCGTCCGGGCAATTCCCGTACAGTGCTGCCGGGAATTCGTATGCGAAGGTCGCGCGCTACTTCCACCGGCACTGTGCGATCGTCCGTTCCATGGACGATTTGTACCTTGCAGGCTGCCAGATGCGAAGTATCGACCGCGGTGTTCGAGTAGAGAGCCTGGATTTCCTGCAACATGGAACCCGTGCCCTGCAAATAGCTTTGGCGGCGGTTCTCGCGGAACAATTGCTCTACCTCCGGTATTTGCAGAATGCGCTGGTCGTCAACCGCCAGATCGCGCCGAACGTCGGCAATGTACTTCTCCCAATGGTTGAAAATCTGGTCGTGGTGCTGCTTCTCAATTTTGAGGAAGGTGGCCGACCGGAAGGTGGCGAGCTTGGCCGAGAGCAGGATATGCCAGGTCTCCCTGGAATAGCGGCGCCAGGTTGCGATCAGGTGAGGCAAGCCGAGGCTGCCGACCATTGCTATCGCCCGTAATCCGCGGATCTGGCCGCAGGCAAGAGCGTAAGTCGCGCCAGCCGAAAAGCCCAGTATGGAAAACCCCTGGCTGAAGCCGGGGAGCCGTTCGGTAAGCTGCGCCACATCGGAAGACCATCCCGCGAGGGTACGTTCCTGCAACGGCGTGGAAAGGCCAATGCCGGGCCGGTCGGGGGAGATGAGCCGGATCTTGAGGCGGTCCAGAATCGCGTCCAGGTCAGGCGCGCGTTCGAGTCGTGAACCCTGAAACCCGTGAAAGTACAGAACCGGAGTTCCGGTGTGCGGGCCTCGGTCCATGTAAGCCAGAGTACGCCCGTCGCGCAGTGTCAATTTGCCGAACGCGGGGTCGGCTTCACCGGGGGTGGGCCGTAAGCCGGGAATCAACTGCATGAGATCGGCGATGGCGGCGCGCAACAGTTCGGTATCCCCGTGTGGGTCGCCGGTGGGGATGATTGGCTTGCCAATGCGAACCTGCATCTGGAAGGGAGGATCAGGTCCTTCCGCCTCCATTCCGGCGAAAACAACCGTCTCCGGGGTCCAGTCCAGACGGAGTCCGCCGATCGCGACCGGAACAATGGGACAGCCGCTCTTTTGTGCCGCCACTACGGTGCCGGTGCTCCAGCCCTCCAGTTGCTGCGCGGGATCGGCAATGGCGCGACCAGCGGGAAAGATGAGCACGGCGTGGCGGCTGTTCTGGCGAAGATACGCGGCAATGACATCTGATGTCCCATGGCGGTGTGTTGTGCCGCCAGGTGCCTCGCCCCCCACCAGAAGAGCGATGCCGTAGTGGTGCAGTACCCAACGCTCCGCGCGTACGACCCAATTGCGGCTATCGGCAGTGATGACGATGCGCGGCACCCGGCCGGCACGCGTGGCAAGCAGGTGACCCAGAATGAAGCCATCCACGCCGGATTTAAACGCATGGTTGGCAGCCACAAGGTAGGAGCCTTGCGGCAGGTTTTCCAAACCTTCTACATCGATCCAGCGGTTGATGTACTTCGCGTACAAGACATGCATGAGCTGAATGGGCCAGCCTTGTGCGCGAACATCTTCGGGCGAATTGCGGGTTTGTCGGCGCAGGAGCAGGTAAAGCGGGAGTGCGGTGGCGGCAAATCCCAGCGCAGCCAACGCGATGCCGCGCAGAAACCTGAGACCGGATTTGCTTTGGCGTGGAATAACGCGATTGTATCGTTGCGCGGTCCGGGCTTTCCGCGACCACGCGCGGTTTCGCCCCATTTCACCTGTACTGGTGCACCGCAATAGGTTGCGACCGGACGAAGATATTGGCATCGATTGCGGGACTTTCACCGGTGTGGAATATGGTGCTGACCGGATACGGCGCGGCACCTCGAGTGCCTGTTTGTGTCGGCGGGCTTCTTCCCCATGCTGGGCGTGAATGTGGCGCAGGGGCGGGTTTTCCGCAGCGAGGAAGACACCCGAACGGTAGCTGCGCCGGTGGCCGTGGTTTCCCATGCGCTGTGGCAGAACAGATTGGGAGGCGATCCGGACGCGGTCGGACGAACGCTGTCGCTGGACGGGACGTCATTCACTGTGGTCGGAATCCTGCCGGCCGGTTTCCGTTATCTGGGCGATCCGGAGTTTTGGCAGTGGGCGCGGTTAGCCGGTTGCCTCTGTTGGGACGAAATCCGGGTAGCCGGGTCTTTCTGGCAGGAAAGTCGCGCGCGGGTGATGCGCCGGTGGACATTGGGTATCGGGTGGCCAATGCAGGCTACTTCGACGCCATGCGGATTCCGCTGCGGCGCGGTCGTGGCGCGCTCTGCGGCGCAGCGGCGTTTTGTGTTGAGCATGCTGGCTGGATTTGCAATGGCGGCGTTGCTGTTGGCGGGTGTAGGTGTGTTCGGCATCATGTCGCGACTGGTCGCGCGACGTACCCCGGAACTCGGCATACGGATGGCGCTGCGCGGCGGGAAGAGTGAAATTTGGAACGACAGGTTCGTGGGCACGCGGCTTTAGTCGCGTCGGGCCTGGTTTATTGCAGTACCACCAGCTGCTGATAATTGTTCGCCACAAACAGGCTGCCCTGGGTAGTTCCTCCCGGGGCGGCCTGTTTTAATTTCTGCCCCAGCTCGGTGGCCGCCATGGCGCCCTGTAGCGCTGCCTCGAAAAGCTCCGTCACCTCTGCCACCTGCTGGCCGGTCTCGTGTGCGAACTCCAGCCGGAAATGCCGAATCCCGGCTTCCCTCCACGCTTCCAAATGCGAACTGGCTTCCTGCGCTTCTGCTCCAAAGACAGTATTCCGGCAACCCACGTCTGCCATTACCGGGTGCTGTCGCCCGACCGTATCGCGCAGTTGCAACTGATGCGTCTCGCATGGCCGGCCGCAATCTTTGTAGCTCGTACCGGAAGACAGAAACCGGCAAAACACGCAGTGCTCAGTATGAAACACCGGTAGATGTTGCCAGGCAATTGCTTCAATCTTCGATCCACCGGCGCGCCGCGCCAGATCAGCCACCTGAGCGGCATTCAGATCGTGACCCGGCGTCAAACGCAGCATACCCATTTCCAGATACAAATGTGCCGCCGGCGAATTGGCCGTATTCAGGCTGAAGTCTCCAATCAACACCGGATGTTTCCTCTCCTGCAGCGCCTGCAGAAGTCCGCTGGATCGAACCAGAATCGGGCACCCCAGGCTCATGAGGAAGTTCATGATCCGCGCCTCACCTGGCTTGAAAATACGCGGGCTTGCCACCCGCACTTCAATTCCTGTCTTTCCTGCACGCTCCACCGATGGCCGCAGGCCGTACAGGTCCAGATAGTCCAGCGTGATGGAGGCCGGGTGCAGCGTGAGGGCCGCGTCCAGTTGCTCTGGTGTGCGCACCAGCAGGTGAAGATGGGCCATATCAGAGGAGGGCGGGGAACTGGTTCTAACTGACATCGACGCCAGCGCCCGCAGTGGATCGGACACTTTCCGCGCGGGCGGTGCAGCCTTTGCTTCCTCCAGTTTCTCCACCGCCTCCCGGCGCATCTGGTTCAGCAGCGAAACCGGTGCAAAGGGCTCACCTTCGGCATCCAGCAAAACTTCCGCCAGCCAATAGGCAGTGCCGCCCAGCCGTCCGAACTGTTCACCCAGCTGGGCTGGCGTGAGGGCACAATTGCGGGAAGACTCCAGAGCCTTTTCCGAGGTCACGGTAACCGTGAGCGCTCCGGCCGTCCATTCGGTGTGCAGCGGCTCGCCCGCCTGCGCATTCACGCGAACCCTCACCTCGCGTCGGGCCACAGGAGTAGTGGCTTCCGTGAATTCCCTGGTTTCCTGTTTCAGCTCCGGGTCGTCAGTCCGCCACACCAGATCACCCTGCCGGATGCGCTCAAACTGCACCGCGCCATTGGCGAACGCCAGCGTCAAGGTGCCCTGCCGCCCCACTGAAACCTCAAATAAACGGCCACCTTCTTCGCGCTCTTCCGGGCTGCGCCAGTCGGCGGCGTCAAACACGATTCCCGCACCGGGCTTCAACGGAGACAACTTGTGCGCCTCAGCCGGCTGTATCCGCACCGTGGCCTCGTCTACTGCTACCACCCGGCCCATCAGTACCCCGCGATGCCGCGGGGCGCGCCCATTGACTACAGTTTGATGATTGGTCCCGCTGATAAACCATGCACCCAGTCCGCGCGAATAAACCTGCTCCAGCGCCAGTTCCCGCTCTTTGGAAAAGGCCAGTTCCCGGCCCGCCGATACAGCATCCACCGCTTCCCGATAAGCCCGTGTGGTCAACGCCACGTACTCGGCATCTTTGTAGCGGCCCTCAATCTTCAACGTGGCTACGCCCGCCGCCGCCAGTTCGGGCACCTGATGCAGTGCGTACAGATCTCCCGGCGACAACAGATACCGCGCATCAGCCAGCGGTTTCAAGGTGCCATCTACGATCAGATCGTAGGGCAACCGGCAGGCCTGCGCGCACTGACCACGATTGGCGCTGCGCCCGCCCCACGCTTCCGACGAATAGCATTGCCCGGAGTAGGCCACGCACAACGCGCCGTGGACAAAGACTTCCAAATCGCACCCGGTCTCTTCGTAAATGGCGCGAATCTCCGCTACCGAAAGTTCACGGGCCAGCGTGACCCGGCTGGCACCCAGATCTTGCGCGAAACGCACGCCGGCGGCATCGGCAATACTCATCTGCGTGCTGGCATGCAACTCCAGGTCGGGGGCAATCCTGTGCGCCAGTCGCATAATGGCCGGGTCTTGAATGATCAGCGCATCCACCCCGGCTTCGGCCACGGCTGCGATGGTTCGCGCCGCCTCGCGTAGTTCATGCTCAAACACCAGAGTGTTGAAGGTGAGGTAGGAACGCACGCCGCGGGTGCGCAGGGTTCGCGTGACTTCGGGTAGTTCTTCCAGGGTGAAGCCAACCTTGGCGCGGGCGCTGAAGTGATTGAGGCCGAAATAAACCGCATCGGCACCCGCTTCCACAGCGGCGCGCAACTGCGGCCAATATCCGGCCGGACTCATCACTTCGGGTTTACGCGCAGGAACTGGCACTCTTCCAGACTAGCGGGTACCATTAACCAGACGCACAATGAAAACTACTCGGGCCTTGATCTGTCTTCTGCTCACCGCCGCCACCTTGCGCGCGGCAGAGATCAAAGTAGTGACATCGGGGGCGTTCACCGCCGCGTTTCTGGAGTTGGGCTCTGCGTGGGAACGTGTCGCTCACCAGAAGCTGATTACGGCGTTTGGGCCTTCCATGGGCACAACGCATGATGCAATTCCGCAGCGCCTCGCACGCGGTGAAGCGGTAGATGTCGTCATCATGGCAGCGCCTGCGCTGGCCGATCTGATCGCACAGGGCAAGATCCGCGCCGATAGTCGCGTTGATCTTGTGCAGTCCCTCATCGGGGTCGCCGTTAAGGCCGGAAGTCCCTGGCCCGACATCAGCACATTCGAAGCGCTGAAGCGCACGTTACTGGCAGCCAAATCGATTGCCTATTCCGATAGCGCCAGCGGCGTCTACCTGACTACCGAGTTGTTTCCCAAACTCGGCATCGCCGATGCGATTAAGACGAAGTCCCGCAAGATCGAGGCCGCGCCCGTAGGGGGAGTGGTTGCGAGCGGTGAAGTGGAGATCGGCTTCCAGCAAATCAGTGAGTTGCTGCCCGTGAAGGGTATCGACATCGTGGGTCCGCTGCCTTCCGGAGCACAAAAGGTCACCGTGTTCGCCGCCGGTATTCCCGTAACGGCAACGCAGCCGGCAGCTGCACGGGCACTCATCCAATGGCTGTCGTCACCTGCCGCATGGCCGGCCATCCGTAAGAGTGGCCTGGAACCGGCGAAACCCGCCCCGTAGTATTTCAGTCGGTCTTTTTGCGCTGGCCTGTCCCCTGACATTGCGGACAGCTCCCGGTGCCCGCGCAATTGGGGCATTGGCCGCCATTGCTGGTACCCTTGCAGGTTGTGCACTGGCCCGCCCCATGACAAACGTTGCACTTCACTTTAATTTCATCCATGCCGCACCACAGAGCACTTCACGGGCCATTCCTCTAATTCAACTTGCCGCACACCGCTTCCACGGCATCCAGAATCTCCCCCGATTTCGCCACCCGGCCCAGCGTATTGATGTCGTCATACATCGGGCGGTCTTCATCCATATGCGCTACATGCCTGCGGATCACATCCAGCGCGGCTTGCGTAGCCCGGGCCGGTTTCACCGGTGCGCGAAAATCCAGTGCCTGGGCGGCGGCCATCAGTTCGATACCGATGATGTGCCAGGAGTTCTCCAGTATTTGTTTCGTCTTGATGGCGGTGGTCATACCCATAGACACGAAGTCTTCCTGGTCGGCAGCCGCCGGTATGGAGCCGGTACACGCCGGATGACACAGCACCCGGTTCTCTGCCACCAGCGAACCCGCCGTGTATTGCGAAACCATCAGACCGCTGAACATCCCCGCGCCGCTGGTGAGAAATGCCGGCAGACCTTCCGATAAATTCGGATTTACCAGCCGGTTCAAGCGGCGTTCCGATAGCGCGCCCACTGTCGTAATGGCCGTCCCCAGGGCTTCCAGCGCCAGCGCCATGGGGGTTCCCTGAAAGTTGGCGCCGGTGAGCACAAGGTCTTCCCCGGGAAAGAAGTTGGGATTGTCTGCGGCGTGATTGAGTTCAATCTCCAGCATTTGCCGCGAGAAGCGCCCGGAATCGCGCGCTCCCCCCACCACCTGCGGGCACGAGCGCAACGAATAGGCATCCTGCACTTTCTTGCCGGGCCGGTCCAGTAGTTCCGAACCTTGCGTCAACTGGCGGATATTCGCCGCTGTTTCAATCGCCCCCGGGTAGCCGCGCAACTGGTGCAGGCGGTTGTCATACGCCGTCATGTTGCTGTTCAACGCTTCCAGCGTCATGGCCAGCGCAATGTCCTGGGTGGTGAGCCAGCGCTCCGCATCGTAGATCTGCAGGCAGCCCATTCCGGTGATCAGGTCGGAACCGTTGATGGCCGCCAGACCGTCGCGCTCCTTAAATTCCACGGTGGGAATTCCCGCCGCGTCCATGCCTTGTTTGGCGGGCATACGCTTCCCGCCGAAGAACACTTCGCCTTCGCCCATCAACGTAATTGCCGCCTGCGCCATGGGTGAAAGGTCCCCACAGGCGCCCACCGAGCCTCGCTGGAACACGACCGGCGTCACGCCCTTATTCATCATGTCCATGTAGGTGCGGACAATCTCAAAGCGAATGCCGGAGTGGCCCCAGCAGTGTGTGTTCAGCCGCGAAAGAATTCCCGCGCGCACCACTTCTTCGTCGCAGGCTTCGCCGCATCCGGCCGCGTGAGAATACAGGAGGTACTTCTGGAACTTCGCAGCCTGCTCCGGCGTGAGAGCCACCGTGGCCAACTCACCGATGCCTGTGTTCACCCCGTACATCACTTCTCCCGCCACGATCTTCCGCTCCAGAAATTCGCGGCACCGGTGAATGCGGGCGATGGCGGCCGGTTCCAATGCGATAGTCTCGCGATGCCGGGCCATGCGTGCCACATCCGCAATGGCGAGCGAACGCCCGTTGAGAGTGATCATGAACGGCAGTGTGACAGGCAAAGCTGTTAACGCGAAGCAGAAACCGTTGTGAAACTGTATTCTTGCCGTGAAATCGCTCGCCGTCTACAAGATTCGCAGGGCTTTACTGGTAGCCGTCAGATTCTCATGGCCTTTCGCGGTCACCACCACGGTATCTTCAATCCGGATACCGCCCCAGCCTTCAATGTAGATGCCGGGCTCGATGGTAATGGCCATGCCCGCCACCAGCCTGGTCTTATCCGCGTGGGCAATCCGCGGGCATTCGTGGATTTCCAGCCCCAGCCCATGGCCGGTGGAGTGGGTGAAGTACTTCTCCAGCCCGTGATTCTTCAGCGTCTCGCGCGCCGCGCGGTCCACCGAACGCGTAGAGACGCCATCCCGCACCGCGTTCAGCGCCGCCAGTTGGGCTTCCAGAACAGCGCCGTACATGCGGCGAAAGCGGGTGGTGGGTTTGCCTACGTGGGCGGTGCGCGTCATGTCGCTGGCATAGGCCGCCTGCATGGCCCCCATGTCGATCAGCAGCATGCCTGGCTCAATCGCCCTGGCGCGTGGCTGGGCATGGGGCAGCGCCGAATGGACACCGCCTGCCACGATTGTGTCGAAGGCCGGCCCGCTGGCACCTTCCTGACGACTGCGGTAATCAATCTCCGCCGCCAGTTGGGCTTCCGTCATGCCCGCACGGAAATTTTTCAGCGCCCGTTCCAGTGCCCGCGAATTGGTGGCACAGGAAGCCCGGATCAAGGCCAGTTCGGCCTCATCTTTCACTGCCCGCAAGCCCTCTACAATGCCCTGCGTGCCGCGCAGGGTGGCACGCGAAGGCAGGGCATCTTCCATCACCTTCCAGCCGGCCCAAGCCAGATCAGAGCCCTCAAAGCCTACCCGCCGCACTTTCGCCCTGCCCATCGCTTTGCCGGTGGCCTTGAAGAGCGGTCCCTTCACAATCTCCACTGCGCAATTGGCCTGCTGCCGCGCCTGCACATCGTAGCGAGGGTCAGTAAGAAGTTGCGCTGCGCCGTCGCGCAACAGCAATAAGTGCCCGTTACTGCCGGTGAATCCGGTCAGGTACCGCACATTGTGGAGATTGGTAACCAGCAGGGCATCCAGCTTTTCCTCGCCCAGCAGCGCCCCCGCGCGGGCCCGACGTTCTTCTTCCCGCGACGCCATATCAGGGGATCAGCAGCAGTTTGCCTGCCGTGCCGCGCCCTTCCAGATCGCGATGCGCCTGGGCGGCGTTGGCCAGCGGATACGTCT
The DNA here is from genome assembly GCA_038229475.1 of Bryobacterales bacterium. Taxonomy (GTDB): domain Bacteria; phylum Acidobacteriota; class Terriglobia; order Bryobacterales; family Bryobacteraceae; genus BOG-234. Next base: position 47,342 of record JBBROK010000016.1, read on the forward strand.
TGTCAATGCGCAACTGCAGCTTGCCGGAGCCGATCCAGCCCAGCACGTCGCCAGCCCGCCACAGCAATTCTTCGCGCGTCAGGCAGTGGTGCGCCAGGCTGGGGCGGGTGAGAAACAGCGAACCTTTGCCATTGAGAATGGAGGGATCAAAGGGCTCTACGGCACCGCTCGATTGCCCGAAAAGAACCATCATGCCGCGCGGGCGAATAATGTTGAGGCCCTTAAGAAATGTGCTGTGGCCCACGGAATCGAACACCACGTCCACGCCCTTGCCGTCGGTCAGGCCTTTCACTTCCGCCACAAAGTCCTGGCGGGTGTAGACGATTACTTCGTCAGCGCCGGCCGATTTCGCGATGGCCGCTTTCTCGTCGGTTCCAACCGTCCCGTAAACGGTGGCACCCAGCATCTTCGCCATCTGCACCACCAGTCGCCCGGCTCCACCAGCGGCCGCATGAACCAGACACTTATCACCCTTTTTCAGCGGAAAGCTGGAGTGGGTCAGGTAGTGGGCCGTCATGCCCTGCAGCATGGCTGCGGCAGCGGTTTGCATATCCACGCCGTCGGGCAGTTTTACCAGCACTGCGGCAGGTACCACGGTGTATTCCGCATAGGAACCGCGATGCATGGCGTAGGCCACGCGGTCACCCGGTGCCAGATCGGTTACCCCCTCGCCCACCGCTTCCACGGTTCCGGAGGCTTCATTTCCCGGCGTAAATGGCAAGTCGGCCTTGTACAGGCCCATGCGGAAATAGACGTCAATAAAGTTGACGCCAGAGGCGGCCACCTTTACCAGTACCTGGCCGGGTCCGGGGGAGGGCATGGGGGCTTCGGCAATACGCATTTCGCCTGCGCCGCCGATTTTGGTGATAAGAATGAGTTTCATGATTTTGGTCTCGGTGAATTTCCGTGGATCGCCAGACGCAGTCGTCGTCTGGCGTGAACGGTGAAAGCATACATTAACAGATACAGCAGTGCGAACGGGAAGGCCACAAGGCGCCCCAGGGTACGCACCGCGCCCGCGCCCGTGAGCCCGGAGCGTTCCAGAACAAACGCACGCACGCTGGCGAAGTTGTCACGGTTGACCCAGAAATAGTCGCCGTTCTCGTTCACGACAAAAACTTTGGCCGGTAGTCGCAACGCCAGCATCCATTTCCACCACAGCATGACAGGCTCGGCGGAACAGATGATGCCCACGTATGCGTAGTCCCGTTTTTTCAGCGTTTCCAGCAGACGCTTCCGGCCCTCTTTGCCCGGATAGTCATAAACCCGGAAAACCTCGGTCGCCGGATCGTAACCGGCGGGCAGGCCACCGTAACAGGTCACGAGATCGAGCGAACAACCGGTGTTCCATTCCGACATATGAACCAGCATGGCTTCCGCCAGAGAGCGTGAACCGCTCTCTACAAACAGAACCCGGCTACCGGGCGGCTCCCGGCGGGTGAGAAAATAGCGCACGAAGCTTCATTATCCGTGGCGCGGCCCGTGCGTCTAAAATAAAGGTAATAGAGGATGCCAGCAGAGTGAAATTTTCCACCGCAGTCGTTATGTTTTGCCTTGCCGCTGCCGTTCCCGCCCGGGCGCAAAGCACCGGAACCATTTCCGGCAGAGTGGAAGATTCCTCCGGCTCCCCGGTGGACGCCGCCAAAGTTTCCCTCAGGAATCAAGAGACCGGTGCCACCCGGTCTGCCATCACGGATACTTCCGGCAACTACCGCTTGCTCTCCGTCCCGCTGGGCCAGCAGGAACTGAAGGCGGAAAAGAACGGCTTCAAGACTGCACTGCGCCGCGGCCTGAACCTGGAGGTGGGTCAGGAGGCCATCGTCAATCTCCGTCTCGAAGTGGGCGAACTGATGCAACAGATCATCGTCACCGAAGACGCACCTCTGGTAAATACCACCACCGCCGCCGTATCCGGTATTGTTGGTGAACGCGAGTTGAAGGAACTGCCGCTCAATGGACGCAGCTTCGATAACCTCATCACATTGAATGCCGGCACCATTAATTACAGCGCATTGAAGAGTCAGCAGACCAGCACCAGCAACGGCAATACGTTTTCCGTCGCGGGCCGCCGCACCGGCGAGAACCTGTTCCTCATGAACGGTATTGAATACACCGGGTCCAGCCAGTTGGCCATCAGTCCGGGTGGTGTCAGCGGCCAGTTACTGGGCATTGATGCCATACGCGAATTCAACGTTCTCACTGACAGCTATACCGCCGAATACGGCAAGCGCGCCGGTGCCCAGGTGAGCGTTGTGACGCAATCCGGCAGCAATACCGTTCACGGATCGGTCTTCGAATTTCTGCGTAACAACGTGCTCGACGCCCGCAACTTCTTCGACCAGGGCAGCGCCCCCGCCTTTCGCCGCAATCAGTTCGGCGGCTCCCTGGGCGGCCCTCTCAGGAAAGATAAATTCTTCGTCTTCGGTAACTACGAAGGCTTTCGCCAGGCCTTGGCTGTAAGCAGCGTGAGCGTTGTTCCCGACGCCCAGGCCCGCCTGGGCAATCTTCCTAACGCCGCGGGTGTCTACGCGCCCGTGGCTGGCCTTAACCGATCCATACTGCCCTACCTGGTCCTGTGGCCAGAGCCCAACGGCCCCCGGTTGGGTGGCGGCACCGCGCTCTCCTACAACAATCCGAGGCAGGCGATTCATGAGGACTTCGGTACGCTGCGCACCGATTACACCTTAAGCGACAAGGATTCGCTTTCGGGTGCCTGGACCGTGGATGACGGCGCCACCGTTTTTCCCCAGGCGAATCCTCTGTTCGGCTCGGCGGAAGCGCTGCGCAACCAGGTGGCCAGTTTGCGGGAGACGCATATCTTCTCCGCGGGGCTGGTGAATACGCTGAACGTTGGTTATTCACGGGCCGCATTCAACTATGATTCCGCCCCTTATGTGACGTTCCCCGCCAGCCTCTCGTTCGTCTCCGGATCTGGTCCGGGTGGAATCGTGATTGGCGGCGGAACCACTACCACTGGCGTTTCCGCCATTACGTCGGCTGGTCCCAACAATGCCGCCGGGGTGTGGAACCGGCGTAATCTGTTCACCTGGACTGACAACGTACAAATGGTCCGCGGACGTCACCAGCTGGGCGGCGGCTTCTGGATTCAGCGTGTGCAGGACAACGAAAACGCGGCTTCCCGTCAACTCGGTCAAGCCAGCTTCGCCAGCCTCGCCACCTTCCTCCAGGGCACCGTGACTTCCTTTCAGGTAGTGACTTCACCCAATGAACTGGGATGGAGAAGTCTCTTCGGCGCATGGCACGTGGAAGACACTATCCGGGTTCGGCCCGGTCTCACCCTGCAGGTGGGGCTGCGTCACGAATTCACCAACGGCTGGAATGAAGTTTCCGGTCGCGCCGCCAACTACGTTACCGACGCCAATGGAATTCTGCTCACCACGCCCCGCGTGGGCACTTCCGCGTTTACCACTAACAACGCGAAGCGGCTGTTTGCACCCCGCATTGGTTTGGCATGGGATGTATTTGGCAATGGCAAGACGGCCGTCCGTGCCGGTTTCGGCACCTATTATTCGCTGATTGACGACCTCAGCTTTCTGCTCAACTCCCTGCCGCCGGCCAACGGATCCATTTCGCTGACCGGTTCGCTGCCCGCCCTGGTCCCCATTTCGCGAAGTGTCACGCCAGCCCCGAGTTGCGGGCCGGGCGTACCCGCGCCCTGCACCACTTATGCGCCGCAGGGCGTTCAGGCCGATGCGAAAACACCCGCCGTACAACAGTGGAGCTTTACCGTTGAGCAACAGCTCGACCACGCCACCGCGCTACGCCTGACTTACATCGGATCTACCGGTGTGCATGGGTTCCTCAGCATCGACCCCAACAGCATTCCCGCTCAGGTGTGCGCTGTGACGGCAGGCTGCGCCGCAGGCGGCAATGGCATCGCGCGCGGCACAGTGGCGCAGGGGCAACAGTACATTCCGGTGAGCGCTACCCGCCCCAATCCCTATCTGGGTGCCGGTTTCTTCTGGTTTACATCCGGCAACACCAGCTACCAGGGCTTACGCTCGGAGTTGATTCGCCGCCTGCATGCCGGTCTGGAATTCCGGGTGAACTACACCTTCTCGAAAAGCCTCGATATTAACTCCGGCCTAACCGGCGCCCAAGCCAACAACCAGGCGCAAATGGTGCTGGACCGCAACGATCTGCGTCGTGATCGGGGTCCCTCGGCGCTCAACGTCACCAACCAGTCCAGCATTTCGGCGCGCTATGAATTGCCCTTCGGCAAAGGCCGTCACTGGACCTTTACCGGCAACAAAATCGGCGAGGCAGTGTTGGGCGGATGGCAGGTCAACGGCATCGCCACGCTGTTGAGCGGCTTCCCCGTGACTCCGCAGATTGGCTCCAACCGTTCCGGCGATGGCGACACGCGGAATCCGGATCGTCCATCGCTAAACCCGGCGTTTTCCGGTGAACTGCTGCCGCGCAAGCAGACACAGTGGTTCAATCCGAACGCTTATGTGCTGCCCGCGGTCGGAACCTGGGGCAATGCGGGGCGGGGAATTCTGACCGGCCCTAACCTTTCCACTCTGGATGTGTCGTTCTTCAAGACGATTCCGGTTCGCGAGCGCGTGAGCCTGCAAATCCGTTCGGAGGTCTTCAACCTTCTGAACCACACCAACTTCGCCACTCCCAACGCCATCGTCTTCGCCAACGGTGTGATCAGTTCCTCCGCCGGTCTGATTACGTCAACCGCCACTTTGCCGCGCCAAATTCAGTTTGGCGCCAAGCTGATTTTCTGATCCGCCCACCTGTTGCGCGATCCACGCTAAGGTCTTCTCCAAGCCCTCGCGTAACGGGCGCGAGGGAGCCCATCCCAGCCTTTGCTGAATCAGTTTGTTGTCAGACCTTCTGCCGCGCACGCCCTCTGGCCCCACCACATGGTGCAGCCTGATTTTCTTACCCGCAATGCTCATCGCCATCTCTGCCAGTTGATTGATGGTCACCATTTCTTCAGAGCCGATATTGACCGGCCCGGAAAAGTCGGAATCCATCAGGCGCAAGACGCCTTCCAGACATTCATCAATGTAGAGGAATGAGCGAGTTTGCAGCCCGTCGCCCCAGATCTCGATCTCGCCGCCGTCTTCAGTCTCCGCGACTTTGCGGCACATCGCGGCCGGAGCTTTTTCTTTGCCGCCAGTCCACGTACCTTCCGGGCCGAACACATTGTGAAACCGCGCGATGCGGACTTGCATTCCGTGGTTCCGCATATAGGCGAGGTAGAGGCGTTCGCTAAACAGTTTCTCCCAACCGTATTCGCTGTCCGGCGCAGCGGGGTAGGCGGAATCTTCGGCGCAATTCGGATTATCCGGATCAGTCTGGTTATAGGCGGGGTACATGCAGGCCGACGAAGAATAAAACAATTTCTTCACCCCCGCAATCCTGCCTAACTCCAGTATGTTCAGGTTAAGGAGTGCCGAGTTGTGCATGACCCCGGCATCGTGCTCACCGGTGAAAATATAACCGGCACCGCCCATGTCCGCCGCCAGCTGGTAGCCTTCGTCAATCCCATCCACCGCCGCTCTCGCAACTATCGGATCTCGCAGATCGCCCACCACAAACTCATCTGCCGGCAGTTCGAAGTACTCATGCCGTTTTAAGTCAACGCCCCGCACCCAGTGACCTTCCGCCTTGAGGCGTTTCACCAGATGCCCGCCGATGAACCCTCCCGCGCCAGCCACCAGAATTCGTTTCATGCGTCCAGTCTTCCTCCAAATACTATATTCGCTCAGGAGCGGTTCCGGAGACGAATCAGTTTGTTAACTGGTTTTCGCCGGTTCCAACGAATTTTAGACCGGAAAGTAGACAGCTGGCTGCTGCGAGAGTTTCCGCGCCGATGCTCGCGGTCCTCCCCTATAGCGAGTTCTTCCGGTACGGCCTCATGGCCTGCCGAACGAACGCAGTTTGGTCAGTGGTCAAATCGGCGTCCACGGACCTCTCAAAGTAAAGGTTAGCTCCGACTTCCCGGGGCCTTAGTGCGTTTGAAGGCCTTTACGCCGAGCCAGGAAAAGCCAACTGTCAGCGCCGCGATCACCGCGCACCAGACCCACATACCGTGCGCCGCAGTCCACCCCATGCCACACGCAGCGGCTAAGACCAGGAAACAACCGCAGGCGCACACGGTCTATTAGCGGGCGCCGACGGCAACCTTCTCAGTGGCGTGGCGCAGAGCTTCCGCTTTGTCCGTCTTCTCCCAGGTGAAGCCTTCACCGGTACGGCCAAAGTGACCGAATGCGGCTGTTGCCTTGTATATCGGGCGGCGCAGATTCAGGTGATCAATGATTCCCTTGGGCGTGAGCGGGAAGTTGCGGCGGACCAGGGCCACCATTTCACCTTCCGATATAGCGCCGGTCCCAAAAGTGTTTACCATCACCGAAACCGGATCGGCCACGCCGATCGCATATGCCAACTGCACTTCCACGCGTTCCGCGAGACCGGCCGCGACCAGGTTCTTGGCGATGTAACGGGCCATGTAGCAGGCCGAACGGTCGACCTTAGTGGGATCTTTGCCCGAAAATGCGCCGCCGCCGTGACGGCCCATGCCACCGTACGTATCCACGATGATCTTGCGACCCGTTAGACCGGTATCGCCATGGGGTCCGCCGATTACGAAACGGCCAGTGGGATTGATGTGGTATTTCGTGTTTTCATCCACCATATTCGCCGGAACCACCGCGTCGATGATGTGGGTGCGAACTTCGGCCCGCAGTTGCTCGGTTGAAACATCGTCGCTGTGCTGCGTGGAAACCACAATAGCGTCAATGCGGGCGGGCTTGCCGTCCGCATATTCCACCGATACCTGGCTCTTGCCATCCGGGCGGAGGTAGGTGAGCGGACCGAACTTGCGAACCTGAGAAAGTCGCTCGCACAGGCGATGGGCCAGCTGAATAGGCAGCGGCATCAGTTCGTCGGTTTCATTGCAGGCGTAACCAAACATCAGGCCCTGGTCGCCGGCGCCGCCCGGGTCCACGCCCATCGCGATGTCGGGCGACTGCCCCTGAATGGTGTTGAGCACGCCGCACGTTGTGGCGTCAAAACCCATGGCGGCATCGGTGTAGCCAATTTCGCGGATCGTCTCGCGGACGATCTTCGGTACATCCACGTAGCAATTTGTGGTGATTTCACCAGCTACCACGCAAATACCGGTCGTAACCAGTACTTCGCAGGCCACCCGGCCAGTGGGATCCTGGGCAAGCACTGCGTCCAGAACCGCATCCGAGACCTGATCTGCAACCTTGTCGGGGTGACCCTCTGTGACAGATTCCGACGTAAAAAGAAACTTTTGAACTTCCGCCATGTATTCTCCTGCGGTGTGATTTTAGAACTCTGCTGGATTCACGCCAGTGTGGGTAAATCAAAACCAGTGTAACAGGCAGTTGAAAGTCAACTCCGGCCCAACATCTGGCGAATCTTGCGGCCCAGCGAATCGGCGGAAAAGGGCTTCTGCAGCAGGCCTGCTACCGAGGAGTCAAACTCCTGCGGGTTCACCGGCTGGTCGGCATAACCGGAGATATACAGCACTTTTAGTGCGGGCCTAGTGTGTCGCAGGCGGCTTGCCAGTTCGGGTCCGGTGATTTCCGGCATGGTGATATCGGTGATCAGCATGTCGAACGAAGAGCTACGGCTGATTTGTTCGGCCTCCATTGGGCTGGCGGCAACCAACACCCGAAAACCCTGCCGTTCCAGCATGTCCCGGCTCAATTCCCGAATCAGCGGCTCGTCTTCCACCAGGAGAACGGTATCGGGTTCCTTGCTCAAGGGCGGCGCGTCGGCCAGTCCCTCTGCAACGGGCAGGTATATCGAACTGCCCTGACATCCGGGCTTCTCGACGGGCAGGATGAAACCGCCGTATTGAAGCACAATGGCCCGAGCCGTGGATGCCCCCAGGCGTGCGGCCGAAATCGCATGATCGCCTGCCGCCATGCCTTCCCATCCGTCAACCGGGAAGCATTCCACCGATATCATCGCCCAGTTGCCCGCTCTTGCGCCGGCATGAGTCTCACACCATGCATCGTCCAGTTGAGCGAATCCTGTGGAAACGCGCAATTCGGCCACTCGCGACGTGCTGCGGGCGCGGATCGCCATGTTGAGCAGAATTTGTTCGATATGACCCCTGTTGGCAAACACCGGCACCGCAGCCGGCGACAGATCCAGACGAAGCGCAATAGAAGTTCCCAACAGGTCTCGTAGTTCTGTACCGGTCCCCCGTACAACCGTGTTCATGTCGATCACACCGGGATCGTCCGCCTGGCGTCGGCTGAAATTCATCAACTGTTGGGTGAGCGCCGCCGCGCCTTCAGCGGCTCGCAATACGTTGTCAGCACTCTGGCGGGCTGGATGATGAGATTCCAGAGCATCGGCCACAAGATGCGCATAGCCGGTGATCACCGTGAGAATATTGTTGAAGTCGTGTGCAATGCCACCGGCCAGCCGCCCGGTAGCTTCCATTTTCTGCGCCTGGCGCAGGCGATCCTCAATCCGCTTCTTTTCCGTGACATCGGTGAGCGTGCCCTCATAATAAATGGCCCGACCGTCTTCGCCGCGCACGACACGGGCATTTTCCTGCACGGTGATTACACGGCCGTCCCGCCGGCGGAGGTCATACTCTACTTCCTGAAAGCTGCCATCCCGCTCCAGGCGATTCAGGCACCTGCGGCGAACCTCGGGATCGACGTAAAAATCGGTATTGATGTTGGCATCGTTCATTTCCGTTTCGCTGCTGAGTCCCAGCATGCGCAGGAGCATCGGATTGGCGGCAAGGATACGACCGTCCTCGGAGCTTTGATAAACCCCTTCCAGCACATTGTCAAACAGCGACCGGAAGCGGGCTTCTGACCGTCGCAGCGCCTGTTCGGCCCGTTTGCGCTCATTGATATCGGTCATCATGGTCAGCACGCCCGGTTCCAGGCCACCAATAGCATTGGTCAGGCTGGAACATGCCAGCACCCATACCTCCGAACCATCGTCTCTTTTCAGGCGACGATCATATTGCTGGCGGGAGCTTTCTTTGCGGTTCAAGAAACGCACGTTCTCCACCGGCAAATCAGAGGGGAAGAGAAAGTCTTCATAGCGGCGACCCAGAATGGAAGAAAGCGTGGTGCCAAGAATTTCGGCCATGCGGGGATTCGCGTATGCAATGGCTCCGGCCGCGTCCACAACCCAGATTCCTTCCGCCGAGGTTTCCACCAGACTGCGATGCCATTCCTCACTCTGCGAGGCCTTGCTGATGGCCCGCATCAACTGAGCGCTGCCGGCGCAGATCATCGCCCCTTCCAGAAAGAAAACCGAGCCTCGTACCAGTGCCGCATTAAGGGAGGCGGGGTGACCGGACTCCACCAGATAACCGCACCAGAAAGTGAGCAGGATCGTGCTGAACAGGCCAGGCCCGAAACCTGCAAAGGCGGCGCTCGCAATCACGGGGGCCAGAGCCGGCAGAAAAGGCGGAATCAAACCCGGTGCCATATGTTCCGCCCACATGGCGGCAACGCCGGCAACAGCGCTGGCGGCCAGAGCGAAGGCATACCGCGTGAAGACCGATCTGCGGGGCGGCCTTCCGTCTTCAGTCGTGATGGGTGGGCGGCGATACATTTCTATGCTTGCAGGGCAGGCTCAGGCGGTGACTGCACCGGTCGGTTCTCAAATTGCGATAGGAAGACTCCGCTTAAAACGACCACAATAGTACCGATTACGTTGTACCAGAGAAAAGCAATGTTGGTGAAGAGGGCACACAGCACCACCGCCGCCTCTCCGGTGACCATTCCCCAAAACGCGGCTGAGCCGCGCACATTACGAAAAAAGAAAGCCAACACAAATACGCCCAGCAGAACCGGGTAAAAATAGGAACCTACCATATTGACGGCTTCCACCAAAGAGCCCAGATTCTTTGCATATTGCGCGAAAACCACAGCCCAGGCACCCCAGAGCGCAGTGAATACGCGGGAGGCAAACAAATAGTGCCGGTCAGAGGCATCCGGACGGAAATGACGCCGGTAGATGTCTATCACGGTGACTGTAGCCAAAGCGTTTAGCTCGCCGGAACTGGATGACATGGCGGCGGTAAAGATTACGGCGATCACCAGTCCTACAACGCCCACCGGAAAGAATTTGGTGACAAACGTGAGGAATACGTAGTTGGTGTCGTTAAAGCCCGGCTTGCCCTCGGCTTTCTCATAAAGCCTTACTCCCGCCAGCCGTGCCGCCGTTACTTCTTTTTCGGCCTCACGGTAGTGGCTCACCGCGGCGTTCACCTGGCTGGAGTCGTCTGCCTTGCGGGCGATACCAAGGGCTAAAGCCGCTTGCTTGCGATGTTCCCAGGCCGTGTCGAACTGCTTCTGCGTTTGGCTGTACTCCGGGCGTTTCGAGATAGTGTTCATTGCATCCCGCTGAAACAGCATAGGGGGCGGAGTGAACAGATAGAACACGAACACCATAGCGCCCACAAACAAGATGAAAAACTGCATGGGTACCTTGGCCACGGCATTAAATATGAGCCCAAGCCGACTCTGGGCTACCGATTTCCCTGTCAGATAACGCTGCACCTGAGATTGATCGCAACCGAAGTAACCCAACGCCAGGAAAGTTCCGCCCAACAAGCCACTCCAAAGGTTGTAGCGATTATTCCAGTCGAGTTTCAGATCCACGGCGTTCAGCTTGCCCACGGCTCCGGCCAAATAAACTGCGCCACCGAAGCCAAGGTCTGCGGGCAAGAGCGAGATTACTGTGAACAGGCCCAGAATAAGGCCCGCGAATATAACCGTCATCTGCACCACGTCGGTCCAGGTGACTGCCGGAATTCCACCTTTTGTCGTATAGATCACGCAGATGATTCCGATAACCAGCGTAGTCAGCCGATCATTCCATCCGAAGATCACACTCATCACGATGGCGGGCGCGTATAGAGATACACCAACCGCCAGACCGCGCTGCAGCAGAAATACCACGCTGGCCAGAGCGCGTGTCTTGGCGTCGAAGCGTTTTTCCAGGTATTCGTAGGCTGTATAGACTCCCGAACGATGGAAGATGGGGACCGCCGTGGCCGCCAGAATCACCATGGCTATGGGCAGACCAAAGTAAAATTGCACAAAGCGCATGCCGTCGACAAACGATTGGCCTGTGGTGGCGATAAAGGTAACCGCACTGGCTTGCGTGGCCATGATGGATAAGCCCATGGCATACCAGGGCATGGTCTTACCTGCCAGCAGATAATCGTTTACGGTGGAGGTTCCCCGGCTGCGCCACAGGCCGTAACCGGGGATGGCCAGCATGGTGAAAACCATGATCACCCAGTCCAGTGTACTCAAGCGAAGTACCTCGTAAAGGCGTAAAGCAGTGCAATAAGGACAGCCAGCCAGACGAGAACGACGGTGTAGACTCGACCCCAGGTTCCAAGAAAAGGGGGAGGCTCCGGGTCGTGGGCGTCCGGGGTGAGACGCATCAGGCGAACAATTCTCCGCGAAGCACGGTCACGGCCTGACCGGAAAGAATAACCCGGTCATCCTGCAATTTCACTCTCACAACGCCCCCGCGGGCGGATACCTGATAACCGATCATTTCCTGCCGCTGCAGGCGGCTGGCCCAGAAGGGGGCGAGAGTGCAATGGGCCGAACCGCAAACCGGGTCTTCATTAATGCCGCAATTGGGGGCAAAGAAGCGGGACACAAAATCGTAGTCGCCCTCACTCCGGGCCGTCGCGATAATTCCCCGCACGGGATATTGCGTAAGCAACTGAAAATCGGGTCGAAGACTCCGAACCGCGGCTTCGTCGCTCATTTCCACCAGCAGGTCAAATTTGCTCCGGCATGTCGCGATGATTTCCGCGCCCACGGCGTCTGCAAGCCCGGCGGGTGTATCTACGCTCTCTGCCGGTGTGGCAGGGAAATCCATCTCAATCCACTGGCCGCGCAGCCAACAGGTGAGCAGGCCGCTACGGGTTTGAAAGCGTACCGGCAGGCTCCGCTTCAGGTGTCCGTTTTCCCAAAGTACATGGGCGGCGGCGAGCGTGGCGTGTCCGCACAGATCCACTTCCACAGCAGGGGTGAACCAGCGCAGGCGCCAGGCATCTTCTTCCGGCCACAGGAACGCTGTTTCGGCCAGATTCATTTCGGCGGCAACGTTCGCCATCCACTGGTCAGTGAGACTGGCTCCCTCATCGGCCGCAACCACGCACACCGCTGCCGGGTTGCCACGAAAGGGCACGGCCGAGAAGGAATCAACCTGAACAATGCGTACGGGCAGTGGCTACTCCACCGTCACAGTGAAGCTGACGCTGAGGGTCTTGGGGGGAAAGCAGGCCTTGTCATTGCAGGCCTGGTAGCGCAGCGTGCCAGATTCCGCCGCGGCACCGGTTGGCGCGCCGGCAGGCACTTTGAATTTCGTGCTGATGGAGAACTCGCCGGAAACTACCGACAGTGCAGTTTCCGAGAAAGAATACTTCTCCATCGTGCCCTTCGGATAAACAATCGAACCGGTTTCCAGCGGGCCGCCCGTCCACTTCAAAGTCAACGGGATCAGGTAAGCCTCGGTCGGCTTATTGGTGTTGGTATGGAAACCGGGCGGCAGTGACGCTTTGAACGTCACCGTGGCTTCGGTTCCTTTGGCGGCCTTTATAGTGGCTATAGGTGCAACCGTCAGGCTAGGACTCATCTGAGCGATGAGTGCGCTTGCCAGCATGAGTGGCAGGAGCTTCCAGCAGTTTTTCAATAGCATCGGCAAAATCTCCCTTGCTCGCCAAACCTACGTGGACGGATGCAATCCGGCCATCGCGATCAATCACAAGTGTCATCGGCAGCGCATCCACGCCGCCGTAAAGTGAACCGGTCTGGTCGTCTCCGAGCAGAATCCGGTAGTTAATCTTTTTATCTTTCACGAACGGGTTGATGACTTTCCAGCCATCGTCGTCCATGGAAACGCCGACCACCTCAAAACCGCGGTCTTTGTACTTGCGCTCGAATTCGGCAAACCAGGGGATCTCGATCTGGCAAGGTCCGCACCACGTTGCCCAAAAATCAAGCAGCACCACTTTGCCCTTGAAGTCAGAAAGCTTCACGGTCTTGCCGTGAGAATCTTTGAGCGCGAAGTCAGGGGCCTGCTTGCGTTCTTTTTCGTTCTTAAGAGAAGTAGTCGTCGACTTTTGGGGCGCGCAAGCGGTCACGCCCAGCGCGACAGCGACGCTAACGGTAAGGGTCCAGCGCAGGATGGCCATGGTTCGTATCACCATTTTTAGTATAGACGTAACAACAATGCACTGGTAACAGCGATACACTGAAGACGTTATGGAAGAAATCGTCATTGTTTCCGCTGTTCGCACACCGGTGGGAAAGTTTCAGGGCTCGCTCGCAGGCTTTACCGCCACGCAACTGGGTGCACTAGCCGTGCGGGAGGCTGTGCGCAGGGCGGGCATCGACCCCAACCTGGTGGATGAATGCATTATGGGTAATGTGCTGAGCGCGGGTCTGGGACAGAATCCGGCACGGCAAGCGGCGATTTTCGGTGGCCTGAATCCGACAGTCGGCGCCATGACCATCAACAAGGTTTGCGGTTCCGGTTTGAAAGCCGTCTCGCTCGCGGCGCAGGCCATCATGACGGGAAATTCCGAGATCGTGGTGGCGGGGGGTATGGAGTCGATGACCAATTCTCCGTACCTGCTGCCGCAGGGTCGCTCCGGCTTCCGCATGGGCAATGCCACCGTGGTGGATTCCATGGTCAATGATGGGCTGTGGGACATCTACAACAACTTCCACATGGGCATGACCGGGGAACTGGTGGCCGAGAAGCATTCCATCAGCCGGGAAGAGCAGGATGAGTTTGCGGTGAACTCGCACCAGAAAGCCGCGGCAGCGTGGCGCGAGGGGCGCTTTGATGCCGAAGTCATGGCCGTGGAGATCCCCGCGAAGAAGAAGGGTGGCACCCCGGAACTATTCCGGCGCGACGAATCTATTCGCGAAGACGCGAGTATGCAGTCGCTGGGCGCTTTGCGGCCAGCCTTCAAACCTCAGGGCGGGACGGTGACGGCGGGCAATGCGCCGAGTGTAAACGACGCCGCCGCGGCCCTCGTTATCATGTCGGCGGCGAAGGCGAAGGAACTGGGTTGTTCGGTAATCGCCCAAATCCGCGCCCAGGCCACCAGCGGTGTGGAACCGAAGTGGGTAATGCTGGCCCCGGTGACCGGCATTCAAAAGGTGCTCGCCAGAGCCGGGTGGAAGCTTGGCGATGTGGATTTATTTGAACTGAACGAGGCCTTTTCCGTGCAGGCGTTGGGCGTGACGAAAGAACTGGGTCTCGGCTTGGATCGCGTAAACGTAAATGGCGGCGCCGTGGCAATCGGGCATCCGATTGGTGCCAGTGGCGCGCGCGTGCTGGTTACATTGCTGCATGAAATGATGCGGCGTGATGTGAAGCGCGGAGTGGCCGGGCTTTGCCTCGGCGGCGGAAATTCGGTGGCGCTGGCTGTAGAGCGGTAGGGCCAAATTGGACATTCAGCTTCCGGTAGCGTTCCTTCGGTACCCTCCCCGTGACGCAGTTGGAGAGGGGTGTCTGATCGCCTGAGTTGACGGATCAATTGACGATAGGACGGTCAGCGAACCCCGCCCACCATGTAGACGAGAAGGACGATTAACAGGATCGTCCCCAGTCCGATGCCTGCACTACCGCTTGCGCCCCAGCGGCTATGGCTGTAGTAGCCACTACCGCCGCCGAAGATCAGAATTGCCAGAATGATCAAAAGAATCATGTTTTTCTCCCTGTAAAGTCACTAGTATTAGAATTCTTCCGCCTTGGCCAATACCGGGATAGCGGCCCAATGGCGGAGTACAAAGGCCGAGGTTTGCGCGATGAAAGCCAGCGCGAACCACGTTTGATAGCGTGAGAAGATTCCTTCGGCGACAAAAAACTCGTTCGTCCACCCCGGATCGACGCCGAGCCGCCAGATTCCCAGAGCCGCCGCAAGAATCGTGCCCAGCTTCAAGGCCAGCCACGTCAGGCGCAATGCTGTAACCAGCAATGGTGAATCGCCAATAAAAGCGGGCACCTCCCAAGCCTGCAATCGGGTGATATTGATGAATGGCATGCTGAAGATTCTTCGCGAACCACGAAGAAGGCACGCGACGGGCCAAACCCGAGATTGCTGGGCACAAGTGCAGACAGCTCGTCCGATTCCCTGGAACAAAATGACCGTGGCGCGAGCACCGTGACCACGGCTGGTCAGGTGACCACTTTCGGTCAAGTAATGGCACGCTGGATATTTCCGAATCAGTCACACGGCTCCGTGGGTAATGAGGAATGGCCATTCAGTTGCTACTGGTGCACGCATGACCAACACAATAGCCCCCAAGCTCACTGCAATCGCTCTGACCTTGTTCTTTTGCACATCGCAGGTATTCCCCTTAGAGGCGCAATCGACTGGTCAGGTAATGCCGGACAACACAAAGGTCAATAAGCGTGACCGGAACGCGGGAGAAGCCACCGCCGACAAACAGAAGATGAACGCTACTGATCGCGCTTTGACAGCGAAGATCCGGCGGTCGGTAATGGCAGACAAAACGCTTTCCACCTATGCTCACAACGTCAAGATCATCAGCCAGGACGGTACCGTCACTCTGAAAGGCCCGGTTCACACTGATGCCGAAGTCAAAAACATCGTGGACAAGGCCACCAGCGTAACTGGCGATACCAACAAAGTTGTAAACCAGATGTCCGTAAAGCCGTAACGTATTTCAAACACCGCATTACGAAAACGAGGAGTTCCACCATGACAGAAAAGAAGACAGCAGTATTTGGAATTTTTAAAACCAGCGCTCATGCTGAAATGGCCGTTGATCGCCTGCTTGCGGGCGGTTTTTTGAACGACGACATTTCAGTCTTACTTCCCGACAGCAAGAGCTCCAGAGACTTCGCCCACGAGAAGAACACGAAGGCACCCGAGGGTACCGCGACTGGCGTTACCGCCGGTGGAGTTATCGGCGGAACTCTGGGTCTACTGGCAGGGATAGGCGCTTTGGCAATTCCAGGCGTGGGTCCGTTCATCGCGGCGGGTCCGATTATGGGCGCGCTTGCCGGCCTCGGTGTCGGAGGGGCGGTCGGGGGTTTTTTTGGCGCGCTGATCGGTATGGGAATCCCGGAATATGAGGCCAAGCGGTACGAAGGCCGGGTCAAGGAAGGTGGCATCCTGTTGTCTGCCCACTGTGGAACATCGGGCCAGGTGATGCGGGCGAAGGAAATTCTGGAGCAAAGCGGTGCCGAAGATATTTCTTCCACAGGTGAGGCAAGCATAGAACTAGAGACGGTCGGAGTAGAGTCTAGCCGGGCTGTTTAACTTGCAACCATCGTGCGGTGCGGGCACCAGTAAGCCCCGCCGCACGATGGCTTCAACATTACAAGAAAGAGGATAGTGTCATGGACACCGGCTTTGCTGAGAGGTCAGAAAGAAACGAGGCACACGCGTCAGGAGTGTCCTGGTCCGCGGTAATCGGTGGCGCATTTGTAACTGCGGCGCTATCGTTAATTCTGCTCTCGCTGGGGACCGGACTTGGCCTGTCCTCGGTATCGCCGTGGTCGAATGTGGGTGCCTCAGCATCGGCGGTCGGCAAGGGCGTAATCGCGTGGCTAATCGTGATGCAACTGGTCGCTTCAGCTACCGGTGGATATCTGGCGGGCAGACTTCGTACGAAATGGGCAACCATTCATACCGATGAGGTGTATTTTCGCGACACCGCGCACGGGTTTTTGGCATGGGCCACGGGGCTGGTAATCACGGTGTACTTTCTAGCGTCCGGTGCCGCCACTATGGTTGGCGGCGTCGCGCAGGCGGGTGCGATGGGGGTAGCTGCCGGAGATGGCCGAGCCAGCGGCCACAACGGATACTTCGTGGATACCTTGTTCCGTTCGGAGCATCCGGGCAGTGAAAGGACCGAGGGTTCGGTCCACGGCGAGGTGGACCGCATGCTGGTAAATGCCCTGCGGAGGGATAGCCTGCCGGCAGGAGACAAGACCTACTTAGCTCAGTTGATTGCCGCAAGGACCGGGCTCAGTCTGGCCGAGGCCGAAAAGCGAATTTCCGAAGTGGTTGCTGAAGCGCGGCTGGATGCAGATACCGCCCGCGAAGCTGCCGCGCACTTGTTGTTGTGGATCTTCATTGCTCTCTTGATTGGAGCGTTTAGCGCGAGCTACGCAGCCACCATCGGGGGCCGGCAACGGGATCATGTGAAGCTGATCTAACTTTTCTTTGAGGAGGTGTACGTTGCGGTCGATTTTACTCTACATGCTGGGCATACC
Source organism: Bryobacterales bacterium (assembly GCA_038229475.1). Classification (GTDB taxonomy): domain Bacteria; phylum Acidobacteriota; class Terriglobia; order Bryobacterales; family Bryobacteraceae; genus BOG-234. The sequence continues at coordinate 64,625 of JBBROK010000016.1, forward strand.
GATTCCCATCATCATTCTAATTGCGATATTCGTTCGTTAGATTAAGGCGTAAACGCGGACCAGGTACGCAGGCGGCACCAGTTAGTTACGCCGAAGCAGTCCGCCGACCACCGGCGCGTTTCTTCACCGGCATCTCCACCACGCCGTTCACTTCCGCTTCCGCAGTGGCAGCCGAAGCGGTTTGCGGCGGCTTGCGCATTTCCAGACTTTTCTTCAACGCTTCCATGATGTCGATCACGGGAGCCAGCGTATGCTCGGGTGTTTCCACCACTATTCTGCCTTCGATACGCGCCTCAATCATTTGCCGAAGGTTGTCCCGGTAGGTGTCGTGATATTTCTCCGGCTCGAACTCGGCCACCAGTGATTCCACCAGCATCTGCGCCAGCGCCAGTTCTTTTTCCTTCACAGTTGAGGTATCGGCGGAGAACTCCTCGGTCTTGCGAACCTCATCCGAATAGAACATCGTGTGCAGCATGATGCCGCGCGTGGCGGGCCGCAGCACCACGATATGTTCGCGATTGTGCATCGCCACTTTGGCGATGCCGTAGTAGCCCGTGCGTTTGAGAGCTTCAAACAAGAGAGCATAGGGCTTTTCGCCGCCTTCATCCGGTGCCATGTAATACGACGAGTCCAGGTAAACCGGGTCAACGTCGGTCGATTTTACGAATTCCAGAAGCTCCATCACTTTGGCCGTCTTCGGTGCCACTTTTTTGATGTCTTCGTCTTCCACAACAACGTACTTGCCCTTCTCATACTCGTAGCCCTTCACGATCTGATCGCGCGTGATGGGCTTGTCTTCGGCCTGGCAATAGAGGACCTGTTTCACCCGCGAATGATCTTCTTTATGCAGTTGATTGAAGCTGATGGTTTCCCCGCGCGCAGCGGTGTGAAGACGCACCGGCAGCGACACAAGTCCAAATGTAAGATGACCTCTCCAGGTGCTGGCTGCCATAATCCCCTTGTTCACGTATAGCATGGTTTCGACAGCATTTCCACTGGGTGATGTTGCTCAACTTGTGTCGGTTTACCATGAGAACACCAGATGGCGCTTGACGAGTACGCAAAGAAACGCGACTTCACGGCAACCCCGGAACCGGCGGGTGCGAAACCTGTCGCGGCGTCTACCGGGCGCTTCTGCGTACAGCGCCACAACGCGACGCGCCTGCACTACGACTTCCGTCTTGAAATCGATGGAACCCTGAAATCGTGGGCGGTGCCCAAAGGACCCTCGCTCGACCCCGGCCTGAAATTGTTTGCTGCCCTCGTGGAAGATCATCCGGTGGAATACCGCGACTTCGAAGGCAACATCCCCGCGGGCAATTACGGCGCGGGCAGTGTGATGCTGTGGGACCGGGGAATGTTTGAGCTAATCGGACTTGAATCCGCCGCTGCACAGATCGCCCGCGGAGACCTGAAATTCCGCCTCCACGGCGAAAAACTTTCCGGCACCTTTGCGCTCGTCCATATGAAAGGGAAGGGCAAAGGTAACGACTGGCTGCTGCTGAAGAAGAAGGACGAAGCCTCGCACCCGGGCTGGAACGTGGAGGAGCACGCGCGCAGCGTAAAGACTGGTCGTACTCAGGAAGAAATTGCCGCCGACCTTCCATCGCAGATCCCCACAAAGAAACGTGCACACACCAGCCTTGCTAAAGTTCCGGGCGCGTTGAAAAGTCCCGTCTTCGGCTTTTGCCCTCCCATGAGCGCCAACCTCGCGCATGAAACCCCGGCGGGTGACAAATGGATTCTGGAGGTGAAATGGGATGGCGTTCGCGGTCTTGCTTTTGTGCAGGGCGGTGCGCTAGCGCTCTACACCCGCAGCAACAATCGCTGCGAACGGCAGTATCCGGAATTGCAGGTTCTGCCTCATTACCTGCACGCTACCGAAGCCGTGCTCGACGGCGAGATCGTAGCTCTGGATGAACGCGGCGTCTCCCGCTTCGAATTGATCCAGCCCCGCATCCACTCCACCGATGCCAACACCATCGCCAGTTCCGCGCAGAAAGATCCGGTGCACTACCTGGCTTTCGACCTGCTTTATCTCGATGGCTACGACCTCCGCCAGACTCCGCTAAAGGAGCGGCGGCGGCTTCTGGCTGAAATCGTCCAACCGTTTCCTCTTCTGCGTATCTCCGAAACCTTCCCCAATGTCGGCCCGGCGTTGCTGGACGCTGCGCGGCAGAACGGTCTGGAAGGCCTGATGGCCAAGCTGGAAAACAGCACCTATGAATCGCGTCGCAGTTCCAGCTGGGTCAAAATCAAACTCACCACGCAGCAGGAATTTGTGATCGCCGGTTGCACGCCCGGTGAGCGCCAACCCTTCGGTTCCCTGGCCGTAGGTTTCTACGAAGGCGCGGAGTTGTGCTACGCCGGCAACGTGGGCACCGGCTTCACAGAGAAAGTCTTGCGCGATCTTTGGAGCAAACTGGAACCGCTGGTGGTGGGGAAGCGGCCCTTCGCGAAGAGTCAGGGAATTCCCCGCGGCACCATCTGGGTGAAACCGCAACTGGTAGCCCAGGTGAAGTTCGCCAACTGGACCGGTGAACGCCGTCTTCGGGCCCCCGTTTATATGGGCCTGCGCAATGATAAAGCACCAGACGATGTGATCCGCGAAACCGCCGCCGGCTTGCTCCCGGCGGGCAAGAAGGAAGTCACCCTCGAATTGAACGGGCACAAGCTCAAGTTCACGAATCTGGACAAACCCTATTTCCCGGAGGATGGCTACTCCAAGCGTGACGTGCTCAATTACTATGACCGCGTGGCCCCGTTCCTTCTGCCCCATCTTAAAGACCGTCCGCTCTCTTTGAAGCGTTATCCAAACGGCATTCACGGTAAATATTTCTTTCAGAAAAATACCCCGGAGACTTATCCCGCCTGGCTCCAGACCGAGACGGTGGGTGATCACGGCAAAGACATTCGTTACATCGTCGCCAATAACCGGGCGAGCCTGCTCTACCTTGTCAACCTCGGCTGCATTGATCACAATCCGTGGATGAGCCGCACCGGTACTTTGCAGAACCCCGACTTCATCCTGATCGACCTCGATCCCCACGGCTGCGGCTACGGCAAAATCGTAGAAGCCGCGCTGCTGGTGAAAACCAAACTCGACCAGCTTGGCCTGGCCGGCTATCCCAAGACCACCGGCGGGGATGGAATGCATATTTACGTTCCGGTGGAACCCTGCTACACCTTCGATCTGGTGCGCGGTTTCGCCGAGGTAATCGCCCGCCTGGTGGCTGCGGAGCGCTCCGACCTCTTCACCACACCGCGCGCAGTCGCGGCCCGCGAAGACAACAAGGTCTATTTCGACTACCTGCAAATTGCCGGCGGCAAAACGATATCTGCCCCCTACGTGGTGCGCGCGCACCCTGGAGCACCGGTGGCGACGCCGCTTTCCTGGGAAGAACTCACGCCCGACCTGGAGCCCTCTCAATTCACCCTGGCCAATGCCGCGCCGCGATTTGACCAGAAGGGTGATCTTTTTGCGGGCGTGCTCACAAAACCCCAGCGACTAGAAGATGCTTTTACCAGACTACAGAAACTGGTACGCTAATCGGTTGCTGCTATTATTAATAGCGACCGGGGATAGATGAACACGCCCATCCGCGTGCTGGTAGCAAAGCCAGGGCTTGACGGCCACGATCGTGGCGCGAAAGTGATAGCCCGTGCCTTGCGGGATGCGGGGATGGAAGTCATCTATACCGGGTTGCGTCAAACTCCCGAAATGATTGTCAATGCCGCTCTGCAGGAAGATGTGCAGGTGATCGGTCTCTCGATTCTGTCGGGGGCGCACAACGCCATCGTGCCACGAATTCTCGAGCTCTTGCGCGAGAAAGAGATGACCGATGTGCGGGTGATTGTAGGCGGAATTATTCCGGATGAGGATGCAATGGAAATGGAACAGCAGGGAGTTTTGAAAGTATTTCAACCCGGGTCGTCACTCGACGACATTGTTGCCACAGTGCGCAACGCAGCGGGTCGCAATTGAGGATGACAGGACGTGTAGCGCCGGATAGCTACGACGCCCGAAAGGTGGACATGGAAAAGCACCTGAAGATTGCAGTCTTTATCGATTTCGATAACATTGAGATCGGCGTAAAGTCCACGCTGCAGCGCGAGTTTGACGTCTCACTCGTGCTGGAAGCTCTGAAAGAGCGGGGTGAAGTGGTCACCAAGATCGCGTACGCGAATTGGGGCCGCATGGAGAATTCCACGCGCCAGCTTTCTGAGTACGCGGTTCAAATGGTGCAGCGCGACCCCTCGCCCCGCGGCGATAAGAATGGCGCCGACATCAACCTGTCTCTCGACGCTCTCGAACTCGCCTTCACCCACGATCACATCAACGCTTTTGCCATCGTCAGCGGCGACAGCGACTTCATCGCTCTGGTCAACAAGCTCAAGCAGTACGACCGCATGGTTTTCGTGGTGGGCGGCAAGGCCTTCACATCCACCATTCTGCAAAAGAATTGTCACGAATTCATCAGCTACGAATCTCTGCTGGATGATAACCGCGGTCCGCGCCAGCAGTCCGGTGGCGGGCATCACCAGCAGCACCAGCAGCATGGTCCTCGTCAGGGCGGGGAACAGCGCCAGAGCGGTGCCTCTCAAAGTGGCCCGGTCCAGGGTGGCCCGTCGCAAAGTGGTCCCTCGCAAGGTGGCCCCCCGCAGGGTGGTTCACTCCAGGGTGGCGGTCAGGGCGGCGGTGGTGCGCACAGGCGGCCCGTGCTCGATCTCGCACAGTCCATGCCTTTGGTGGAACGCGCGTTGCAGGTTCTGGAACGCCGCGAAGTTCGTCCCCAGCTTGGTCTGTTGAAATCGACCATGCTACAGCTCGATTCCAGCTTCAGCGAACGGGCCTATGGTGCCAATTCGTTTACCGATTTCATCGACAAGCTGCGCAAAGGCGATCTGATCCAGGTGACCGGCGGCGAAGGCCGCTATATGATCTCGCGCCGGCGGACCGGGGCTCCGGAGAAGACCGTTCGACCGGAAGAGGCATTGCCGGTTCTGCGGGATGTTCTGGAAAATCACCGTATCGAACTGGAAGAAGGGGCGCTTGCAACCGAAGTGGCCCAGTGGGTCAGTGAAGAGTCGCCAACCTTCGACTGGAAGGCTTTTGGCTTCCAGGAATTCACCGAGTTCCTCAATTTTGCTCAGGACAAGACCGTGGTTCGCATTGAGCCGCGGGATGAAGGCCTTATGGTTTTCCTTGGCGCAGAGTTCCATCCGCCTGCTCTGGCGGAACCGGAACCCATGCCTCTGCCCGACGTGGAAGAAGAGGAAGACGAGGGGCAGCCCATGGTTCCTGGTCAGCCCGTTGCCGGTTCAGAACCTCTCAAGACGCGGGCCCGGAAGCCCAGCGGGCGCGAAGTGAACGGCAACACCGCCACCGCGAAACGATCACCGCGCAAGGTGGGTGGCGGTAGCAGCGGTGGTCCGCGGAAACGCAGAACGCCTCCGCCTCCCGGCGTCATGGTTTAGTCGGGGGCAGGGGGAGCCGGGGCCTCACAACGCTGGTGTATACTTTCACCACTATGGACTCCAAAAAGCCCAATCCCCCCAAGACCGGTCGACGAGGATTCCTCAAAGGTGGCGCGGCGCTTGCCGGCCTGGCCGCTGGCGCGCGCCCCGTTGAGGCGCAGACCCAGGGCACATCCACGAAAAAGATAGACGAACTGATCGCTTACGGCGAACGCTCCCGTTTCGTCACGTCGACACGCAAGCCCGTTGCTGAGAGACATTCACCCGATGAGTTCGGCCTCACTTTTCACGTTCTGACGCCGCTCCAGGATTCGTTCGGAATCATCACTCCGTCTTCGCTCCACTACACCGCAACCCACCGCGGTGCCATCGTTCCCGACATCGACCCCAACGAGCATCGTCTGATGATCCACGGCATGGTGGATCGCCCGCTGGTCTTCACCATGGAGGAACTGAAGCGTCTCCCCTACGTCTCGCGTGTTCACTTCATTGAGTGCCAGGGAAACAGTGCGCGGGCCTCACACAAAAACGTACAGGAAACCCATGGCCTCACCAGTTGCGCCGAATGGACCGGTGTGCCGCTGTCGCTGCTGCTGAAAGAGGCCGGTGTCCACGCCGATGCTTCCTGGATCGTTGCCGAAGGCGCGGAAGAAGTGAAGGGCGCATCCAGCATTGCGCTCGGCAAGGCAATGGACGATTGCGTCGTATGCTATGCGATGAATGGCGAGCCGATCCGTCCGCAGCAGGGCTTTCCGCTGCGCCTCATGGTGCCCGGTTTTGAAGGCATTTATCAGATCAAATACCTGCGGCGAATCAAGGTTGTAGATCGCTACTACATGACCTACGACGATTACGGTCATATCAATCCGGACCCGAAAGTAACGGCCCTCACGCACCAGATTGGGCCGAAGTCCGTCATCACCTTTCCCTCCGCCGGGCAACAACTCTCCGGCCCCGGCTTTTACGAAATCACGGGCCTCGCATGGTCCGGTGCCGGCGCCATTCGCGGCGTGGAGATTTCATTTGACGGCGGCCAGAGCTGGAAGAATACCGAACTTCGGTCGCCGGCATACCCCATGGCACATACGCGGTTTGGCTACCACTGGAACTGGGACGGAAAAGAGTGCATGCTTATGTCGCGCTGTACTGACGACCTGGGCACCGTTCAACCCACGCGCGCCGACGTCGCGAAATACTGGAACGTACCCCTGGACAAGGTCCGGGTTCAGGGGAGTAACAATAGTGTTCAACCCTGGAAAGTCGCCGTCAACGGGAGCGTGACCAATGGTCTCGCTTAGGTTCTTCGCGGCCTTCATCGGCATTTGTCAGCTTGCCTTGCCGCAGTCGCCCACCTACCGCGTCGGTCGGGCCCCAACCCCGGCAGAAATCGGCGCCTGGGACATCGCCATCAGCCCCACCGGCAAGGAACTCCCCAACGGTCGCGGCACAGCGAAAGAAGGTGCCGCACTCTACGTGCGTAAAGCCTGCGCCGGATGCCACGGACCTCTGGGATCCGGAGCTCACGCCCCGACCTTAGTCGCCCGGAAAAAGGAAGAACGAACGGCTCCCGCAGTGCCATGCCTCTCCCCCTGCGTTAACGACACCAATACGATGGTGGTCCACTCGCCTTTTGCGACGGTGATATGGGACTACATCAATCGCGGCATGCCATTGGGCAGGGAAGGCTCGCTGACTCCCAACGAGGTCTATGCACTCACTGCATTCCTCCTGTACAAGGGCGATGTCATCAAAGAGAGCGAAGTGATGGACGCTCAAAGTTTGCCGAAAGTGATCATGCCGAATCGCGAAGGCTTCTCCCTGCCGCCCGAGTGGAAGCACGGCCAGCCCAGGCTTCAGGGTTATCCCTGACCGTTTCGACGAAGTCTATGTTCTGCTTGACCGCATGGGGTAGCTCGGACCTTAGCGGGCTACCACCGGCAGTTCAATATAGCTGGAGTGGTATATCCGTTGCGTTGCCTTGCGGAAATCTTCCGGCTTCGCCCAGAAGATATTCGGCACAAACGTCTGCGGGTTCCGGTCATACAAAGGAAACCAGCTCGATTGTACCTGCACCATGATGCGGTGACCCTTCAGAAACACATGATTCGCCGCAGGCAGCGCAAACTGATACAGCAGCGCCTTGTTGGCTTCAATCGCTTTGGCCGTCTCCAGGCTCTCGCGGTATCGTCCACGGAAAATGTCAGCGGCAACCATAAGCTGGTAACCGCCCATCTGCGCCTGGCCCGCTACTTCGTCCGGATAGACGTCAATCAGCTTCACCACCCAGTCGGAATCCGTTCCGCTGGTAGCGGCGTTCAGGTTCACTAACGGCTGTCCCGCGATCTTCATCGGTTCGCTCAGAACATCCGACGTCCACACCGCCACATCCGGGCGTCCGGAAGCTTCGCGCTGGTCGTCCACCAGCCAGCATGCCCACATGGCGCAGGTATCGTAACCGGTGGGCTTGATGGGACGCGAACGGAATGGCACGGGCTTGGCCGGGTCAGAAACGTATTCGTCAAAGCCCGCATCGCCTGCGCTGAACGCAGTCTTCCCCGGCCTCGCCAGATACAGCCGCGCGGCCTGCGTGGTGCCCGGCCACGAACTGAGCTGTAACCAGCGATTGCCGCCCGTCTCCCAGGCGGTAACCGGCGACACACCGGATTTTGGTGCACCGTCTTTCAGATACTGATCCAGAAAAGGGCGCAGGATATTCTGCCGGAAATACAACGCCGTATCCATGGGGAACTTCAGCGCACCCAGCGAACTGCCCTCCTGAATCTCCTGCCCGTGATGCCATGGCCCCATCACAAGGAAGACCTTGTCGTTGGCCGTATCCTTCGGTTTGATGGCTTTGTAGACCGCCATGGCCCCATAGATGTCTTCCTGATCCCATAAGCTGTGCACCAGCATCACAGGCACCTGCAAAGGCCGCGCCGCCAGAAGACGATCCACCGCCTGTTCGCGCCAGAACTCATCGTAAGCCGGGTGCGCCAACATCTTGCGCCAAAAGCCGATTACTTCCATGCCGCGCCGCTGTCCCAACTCTCCAGCCGAGCCAGCCGCCAGATACATGTCGTAATCGTCGTAGTGGCTGGTCCACCATTTCTCGTCGTTGGCACGCGTCCCCACTTGTTCGTAGATGTAGGGCAGGTTCTGTTGCCGGAACGCCCCGTTATGAAACCAGTCATCGCCCCTCCAGCCATCCACCATCGGATTCATGGGCACCGACACTTTCAGCGCCGGGTGCGGATTGATCAGAGCCATGAGCGGCAAAAACCCATCGTAAGAAATCCCCAGAATGCCCACCTTGCCATTGGATTGCGGCACATTCTTCACAAGCCAGTCGATGGTGTCCCATGTATCGGTGGAGTGGTCTACAGGTGTAGGGTTCAACGGCCCCGAAAGCGGCCGGTTCATCACGTAGTCGCCTTCCGATTTGTACTTGCCGCGTACATCCTGCACTACCCGGATATAACCGCCTTCAAGAATCACTTCCAGCGCGTTGTCGTAGCCGTTCAAAATGGGGCCCAGATGAGAACTGTGGGCGTGACCCGTCAGTTCATCGGCGTTGTAAGGGGTGCGGGTGAGCAGCATGGGAGCGCCCGCGGCACCTTTCGGAATCAGCACGATGGTCCGCAGCTTCACCCCGTCCCGCATGGGGATCATCACTTCGCGTTTGGTGTAGTCGAAGCTGGTGGTAACGGCCTCGAACTTCGCCGGGGTTTCACTCGGATAGTTGGGGTACTTCACTGCGGGTGCAGGTGTTTGTGCCCCAAGAGACAGTACGCAGCAGAGTGCGGAGAGCAGGTTGATGATTTTCATAAGGTTGTCTGGAGGAATTGTTCAAGAACAGTTCGAATTTCTTCAGCCGCGGATTGCGACAATGTCCCTTTGCAAAGCGCGATTTCAATGGTACGAAGCCCGGCTGCGGCATACAGGCCGTTGGTGCAGGCAGACCCTGCTGCGGCAAGCGCCGTTACATGCCGCCGAATCGTTCCGGCGTCCCCCCGGCTGATGGGTCCCGGCAGAGCCTGCACCGGTCCAATCGCCAGAATACTTTCAGTGGTGGCCCGCAAAAATGAGGCCAGCGCCGACAGGGCTTCTTCGCGTGCCACGCCCGCCTGTTCCAGTAATTCCAGGGCCGCATCCGCCAGCGTGCACTGGTAGTTTCCCGCCATCGCGGCAGCGGCATGGTAAAGGTGCCATCGCGCCGGATCGATTGCCAGCGTTCGCCCTTGCAATACCGCGACCAGCGACAGTCCCCACGCGTGTGCCGCCGCATCGCCCGCGCAGGCAAACGTAGCCCCTGGCAGGGCAAGCACGCCGCGTTCCGCCCGTGGAACCCCCACCAGCGGATGCAGCACTCCCACTGCATTCCCCCCACTTCGCAAGAGGCTCAGAATCTCCGGGCCGTGCGCCCCGCAGGTGTGCAGAACAAGGCCGTTGCGCAGTCCGCCTCCCAGTAGTTCCGCCGCCACTGCCGGTATCGCATCGTCGCTCACGGCAATCAGAATATGCTTCGTTTGCCCTGGCAACTGCGAAATGGAAACCGCGTCACATCCAATGAAAGCGGCCGCTTCGGCTGTATGTAAGGCATCGCGACCACCCACCGCAACCACGCCAATTCCCAGACCTGCCAGCACCTTGCCCAGAGCGCGCGCCATGCCGCCGGTCCCGGCAATACCTATAGACTCGTTCACTTTCGCGCAGGCTCCGGCTTCTCAAAGTGCTGGTAGTCTTTGCGGTCCGTCCATGCGCCACCCCACTGCCAGCCCGCCCGCAGGAACCGCTTCACAATGTAGCTGTCGGCCAGAATTGAGCCCGTTTCCTGCCGTTTGCGGTCCAGATGTTCCCGGCCTTGCGGCGGCAAAACAATATTTCCCTTCACATAGGGATTGGTCAGGGGATTGATGTCGATCGCCCGTCCCCAGCTATGGTTGGAAAATTTTCCGGTTTGGCCGGTGATGTCGCGGCAATTGAAGGCCGAGGTATTGTTGGCAGCCATGGAAACGTCATCACTGCCGTCATACTCCTCAACCGGTTTGATCTTTTCGATCTGAAATCCCGCCTGATACAGGTCCTGGAAAATCGCGCTCAGCTCTTCCGCAACATCGGCGTGGACGACCAGGTCACCCGATTCCGTCTGCTTTTGATAATCCCGATAGGTGATTCGCAACTGGCGGAGACTGCTCACCTCTACCGGACATCCCTGATGCCATGTAGTCGAGAGCATCTTCGCGCGCAGCGGGCCCCCTACCGGTGCTATGCCGAAACTGAACTGGCCAGGAGCGGCCATTGCCGAAAAGAAGAGAAGCAGTGCAGAGCGCATGCTGAACGAGGCGAGTCTAGCACGCGCCCGGCAGTGATCTAATAAAGTCGTGACGGCCACCGCTGCCATCCCCGCTCTGTTTCGCCCTCACCCCAACCTGAGTGGCGAGATTAACCGGAATATCGTCGAAGCCGAGATGCAGGGCGGCGTCTCTCTGGAGCACCTTCCGCGCGGCACCAGACTCGAAGTCAAGACGCGCCATAACGTCTATACGATCATCTGCGATTCCCACGACGAACTGATCTGCGGCCACCCTCAATTCTGCCCGCAGCCTGTCCGCGTCAGGATCCAGGGTTCCACCTGGGGCGGAAGTATGCTCTGGGCTCGTTTCATTGGTCGCGGGATGCACCTCGAATTCATCGTTCCCGATCTGGGGCGCGTGACTACTTCGCCGATTCAGGAAATCCGCGAACTGGCTGCGTAATCCCGAAAATCCCCTGCAAGTCCCGGAAGCTGTTGGCCACCATCAGGCGCCCGTGATCCATTCGGATCTCTTCGTGTTCCAACGTCCAGGTTCGACTGTGCGGCACAAACACTGCACCCAGCCCTGCCTCCAGCGCCGGATTGATGTCAGACTTCGGGCTGTTGCCGATCATCCAGGTTCGCTCGCGGTCGAGGCCGCGCACGTTGGCGAGTTGATGATAGGCCGCGGGATTCTTTTCCCGCACAATCTCGCAGTGTGTGAAGTATGGCCGCAGCCCGGAAAGGTCAATCTTACGCGTCTGCTCCTGCGCGTCACCCTTGGTAAACATAGTCAGTTCGTGGTGCTCTGCCAGCAAGGGCAGAGTCTCTGGGACGCCTTCCATCAATTCGATGCTGTGGGAAAGAATCTGCTGAGTGAAATGGGTGATGCGCCGCAGGTCGTGTTCCTCCACCGCACGCTCTGCCAGCCGTAAATAGCACTGGCTCAGATTCCGTCCGAAATTCACTGCGCCATACCCGTGAATGCGGTTATTGACAATCTCGATTTCGTCCAGAATACTCCGAATCTCCACTGGGTTCAGCGTCGAATGGTTCAGGTAGACGCAGAAGTCCTGAAACGCATTTTCAAAGTAAATGTTGTTCTCCCAAAGCGTGTCGTCGGCATCAAAAATCAGGTGGAGGCGAGTCATTTCTTAGTGGTTCGCGGAGCCAGCCGGAAAGGGATCTCAACCACCACTTCCACTTCCACCGGCTCATTCTGGCGCGTCGCGGGATAGAACTCCCATTTTGCCAGTGCCTCCCGCGCGCTCTCGTCCAGCCGCGGGTCGAAGCCTTTCAGAAGTTCCACGGCCGATACCATTCCGTCTTTGCCAATCACGCAGAATAACTGCACCGTACCTTCCTTTCGTTCCTCCATCGCGTCGGCGAAATACTTCGGATCTACTTTGCGATGGGCGATGGGGGGAGCAATCGGAGCCAGTCCCGTGCCTTGCGCGGTACGTTCGGAGTACCAGAGGAGCCAACTGCCGGAAAAGCTGGTGAGGTTGGGCATCTGGATGGCCATCATGTAAACTTCGCGGTTGTTGAAGCGGCTGCCTGGCGCACTGGATACCCGTGTCGCGCCGCTCGCGCCCACTTTGACTGGTATCTCGGCCACGGGCCGCGCCAGGCGGAGTGCTTCGCGAATCGTCTCCGGTGCAGTGGGCGCCGCGTAAACGCGGGCAATCAGATCCACTCTGCCTCGATCCGCTTTCCCTGGATTTTGGTTGCGCTCGGGCGCAGTACCCTTCACGAACAGGTCGGGAACCGCCAGACCAACCGTCTTCCCGTCCGATGTGGCACCCTCCGGATTCACCTTTTCACCTCCCGCAAACGCCGCGGGATTGGAAAATGCCGGTAACGGAACCGAAGCCGTCCCCGGGTTCAAGCCCACCACGACAACGCTCAGTTTGGTCACGTCACCTGCAATTGCAGGGGGTGCGCCAATATCCATCTCCCTGGCTTTCGCCTCTGCCTGGCGGGGAGGCTGGAACGGTCGCGGGGGAAGTTTACTGCCGGGCAGGGAAGGCACGGATGCCCCGCGTGCCTCCATTTGCGGCGCGTCCAGCGGTACCTCAATCTGTCGCGACGCGGCTGCCCTCCGCTCCGGCGCGATGTACGGCTTGGGAGGAAGTCTGGTTAAAATCGTGGCCACGTTTAAAACGTCCGGTTTTACCTCGGGCGCGTCTGCCGGAATTTCAATCTGCCGATCCGGTGCGCGCCTTTGTTCAACCGGCGGTGTAAACGGCTTGCCCGGTAACTTGCCGGAGATTTGCGCCATTGCCTGCATTTCCACCGGAATGGAAGGTGGCTCGGGTACCGCAATTTCGGGCAAGGGCAGCCGGACAATCCCGGGCGGTGTCACAAAGGGTTTCGGCGGCAGTCGCCGTTGCAGCACCGCAAGCAGATTCGGTGAATCCTGCAACGGCTGAACCTCAACCGTTGGCGCTTCCGTCCACACCATCCGCGGCGACTTCTGCGCATGCCGAGGTGACGATACAACCAACTGCTTCGACCTCGTATCCGCCCGCAACTCCCGTTTCTCTTTTCGAGGTGCTTCCGGGTTGACCTGCGGCAACTTTTCCGGCAACCTGTACCAGACGATGCGGGCTTCGTTGCCCTCAATGGCCTGCTTGTATTCGCTTGGTGACGGCGGTGGCAATGCCATCGGTGGCGCTTCCATCAGAAGCAGAAACAGGCCTAAATGAAGGCCGAGTGACGTCAGGACAGAAAGCGGTTTACGCCCTGACCGTTTGACCCGAAATTCACCATGCAGACCCAGTGGCATCGCATTTATCCGGCGTCGGCTGGTTTATGGCCATGCCCGTTGGTCGGTCCGATCTTGTGCATCTTCGTCACGTAGCTGCGGCGTTCCACAAGCTTCGGAACCAGGCTGATGATCTGCCGCAGGCGCTCGCTTTCTGACTGCACTAACAGCAGGCTGCTCTGCGCGTCCACATCTCCCAGAGAGGCGCTGAGGCGGAAGCTGAGCAAGGGGTCATCAAGATCGGGCGTTGTTCCGCCAAATTCTGCATCCGTTTGCTTTTGCAATTCCTGCCAGGCCAAAATCGCATCGCTGCGGAGCCTCGCGGCTACCGGGGCCTCGTCTTCATCGGCAAAATACTCAACCTCGGCACGCAGGTAGTCCAGCTCTTCATCAATGGATTGAATCTGAAACCGCCTCTGCCCTCGCGTCATTACATCGAAGCGTCCATCCGGAAAACGTTCCAGCACCCTTTCCACCAGCACCGTGCAACCCGCCCGCGCCACGCCACCACCGCGCGCCAGAACAATGCCGAACTCGCTGCCATTGGCCTCCGCCTCTCCTACCATCTGCCGATAACGGGGCTCGAAGATATGCAAAGGCAGCGCCACACCGGGAAAGGCCACCAGTTGGAGTGGAAACAGCGGTAGTAGCCTCGGCATGATGCTATTATCCGCTGTAAACGAACGCGGCGCCGAATGCCCTGCCATGCACATCAAACTCAAGCGCGCTCCTGGTCTCTACCTCACCGGATTCATGGGTGCGGGCAAGACTACCGTCGGCCAGATGGTAGCCGACAAATTGGGTTGGGATTTCAGCGATCTGGATACGGTTGTTGAGGAAACAGAGAACGCTCCGGTACCCACCATCTTCGCCTTGCAGGGGGAAGAGGTGTTTCGCAAAATGGAAACGGTGGCCCTGAAAAAACTGGTGGATGCAATTGAGCGCGGTAATCCCACGGTTGTGGCATTGGGTGGTGGCGCAATTCTTGCCCAGGAGAACTTCGATCTTCTGGCCACCGCCGGCCTCATCATCTGGCTCGATTGTTCCTTCGAAACCGCCCTCAAGCGTGTAGCAATGGAAGGCGGACGCCCCCTGGCCCAGGACCCCCTTCGCTTTCGGCAGTTGTACGAAGACCGCCGCATCGCCTATGCCCAAGCCGACTATCGCGTGGAGGCTGAGGCTGGCCCGGAAGCGGTGGCTTCCGCCATTCTCGGGCTTCCGATATGGAAGTAGGCAGAAGACTGCGTCGCGATGCCCGCGCGATTCTCAAATCCGCCATTCAGGCGGCGAACCCGGCTGCGGCCGTCGTGCGTGAACTCACAGGTCGCAACTTCGATCGCTACGAGCGTATCTTCGTGGTGGGTGCAGGCAAGGCGTCGGGCACAATGGCACGCGCTGCGGAAAAGGTTCTGGGACGCCGCATTACCGCCGGCTGGGTGAATGTGAAAGAAGGTGACCCGGCGCGCTGCCGCCGCATCACTTTGCACCCCTCTGGCCACCCGGTTCCGAATGCAGAGGGTCAGTTCGGCGCCATGCAAATTGCGCAACTGGCCAGCACCTCTGGCCCACGCGATCTGGTCATCTGTTTGATATCCGGCGGTGCATCAGCCCTGATGCCTTTGCCCGCCGAAGGCATCTCGCTCGCAGCCAAGCAGGAAGCCACCCGACTGCTTCTTGCCTGTGGTGCCACCATTCACGAAATGAATGCGGTCCGCAAACACCTGTCAGCCATAAAAGGCGGGCATCTCGCCCGCCTCGCGGCTCCTTCCACCGTTGTCAGCCTGATCTTGTCCGATGTGGTCGGCGACGATCTCGACGTAATCGGCTCCGGACCGACCGCGCCCGATTGCACAACCTTTGCCACCGCACTTGCCGTCCTTGACCGCTACGCAATCCGGCCACGTGTTGCGCCTGCGGTTCGGCACCGACTGGAGCAGGGAACTGGCGAGACGCCAAAACCTTGCGACCCTCTCTTCAGCCGGGTCCGCAACCTCGTCATTGGCAGCAACCAGCAATCGCTCAACGCGGCTGCGGCGCACGCCAGGCAATTGGGCTACCGAGCCGTTATCCTCTCCAGCTCCATGCAAGGCGAAACGCGCGATGTCGCCAGTGTTCACGCCGCCATTGCGCGCCAAATTCGTACTACTGGTCAGCCATTGCGTCCACCGGCCTGTGTGATTTCCGGCGGCGAAACTACGGTTACCATTCGGGGCTCTGGCCTTGGTGGGCGCAATCAGGAGTTCGCGCTTGCGGCGGCCATGGGGATCGAAGGGTTGCCGGATGTCCTCCTCCTCAGCGCAGGTACTGATGGCAGCGATGGGCCCACCACCGCTGCCGGGGCAGTGGCCGATGGCAAGACCATCAACCGATCTAAACTCGATGCCCGTCAGGCGCTGGCGGCAAACGATTCCAATCGCTTCTTTGCAGCACTGGATGATCTGGTGGTCACCGGGCCCACCGGCACAAACGTCATGGATATCCATCTGATTCTGGTTGCCTGACAGAGCACGGGGCGTGCTACTTTACGGGCATGTTGCCTGACGCGCCCTCCATCTGCCGACTCCATCTGGACTTCATGAAGTGGGCGGATGATCGAATGCTGGAGGCAGTGCGGGGACTCCCGCCCGAAGTTCTGCACCGCCCGGAGGGCATCTCGTTTGAATCGCTGGCCGGAACCGTTGCGCATATATATCGTGCCGAACTCGTCTGGTACCGGCGTGTGCACGGCGAACCTTCGCTACAAATGTCTGAGGTGGAAAAACCCAGCCTGGCCGAACTCGAAGCGTTGTGGCCGCAGCTCCATGAGGATTGGCGGCGCTGGTCGGTGGAGATGGATGCCAACGTGTGGTTCCAAAGCATTCTTTCGCGCAATGCGCAGGGTGTGGAAGGGCGACTGCCGCACTGGCAGATCGTGCTGCACCTTGTCAACCACGGCAGTTATCACCGTGGACAGGTGATGTCCCTGATCCGCCAGGCCGGTATTGTGCCGCCCACCACGGATCTGATTGCCTATTATCGATCTTTGGCTACGCGGGTTGGATGAGCAGCTTAACTTCCGATAACAAAGATTATGTCAACTTTTGTGTTGGATCAGCGCTCGCCCCACTTCAACTTCTGCCGCAGAACATCAAAAAACGTCTTCTCCGGCGGCCGCACCAGCAAGACGTCAAAATCTGACGCCAAACACTCCACCGCATCTCCCCCCAACAGCGGACCGCCTACCTGGCCATCCACGGTCAGGAAAGCTCCCTGGTCCTCATGGCAAACGATCCGCAGTAGCAGATCGGATGGAATGATCAATGGCCGGTTCGTCAAAGTGTGAGGGCAAATCGGCGTCAGGCAAATCGCCGCCACCGTAGGATAAATAATAGGACCACCGGCTGACAAGGAATACGCGGTAGATCCGGTCGGGGTCGCGATAATCAACCCATCCGCTTTATACCCGCAAACGAAGCTGCCGCCCGCCCAGGCTTCCAGGTCCACAATTCGGGCGATGGAAGACTTCGCCACCACCACATCATTCAACGCCTGATATTCCGCCAGTCGCTGCTCACCCCGCACGTGAGCCACGCGAAGCATCTTCCGGCGCGTGACGCTATGAGCGCCCACCAGCGAACGTTCCAGCTCAGGGTATAGATCATCCACCGTGATAGCAGTCAGAAAACCCAAGCCACCCAAATTGACCGCAAACAGTGGTACCGCCCGATTGCCCACCGCGCGTGCCGCGGAAAGCAGCGTCCCGTCGCCGCCCAGCACAATTGCCAGATCAGCGCCCACAGGAACCTCCGAACGTTCCATCCAGACATCCTGGCCCGCATATACAGCCGTCTCGTGATCCATGCGGACGCCAATACTGCGCGCCTTCAGCCAGGCCAGAAGCTCGGGTACCAGCGTGGCCGCGCCCGCCGCGTTCGGCTTGGCGAAAATACCGACTGTCTTAACGGCTGGCATACAACAAAAATTCCTTATTGCCCTCAGAGCCCGTAATGGGGCTGGGTATCAATCGTGTCTCAAATCCCAGAGCCTCAAGCGCCGTTTGCACCTTATCACAAGCCGCCTGCTGAAGCGCCGGGTCGCGCACAATACCGCCCTTTCCCACCTGTCCTTTTTCCACCTCAAACTGGGGTTTCACCAGCACCACCATCTTTCCGGATTGCTGCAGAATAGCGAACATAGCCGGCAAAATCAGCGTGGCTGAAATGAAGCTGACGTCGCACACCGCGAAGTCCACTTTTTCGCCAATACTTTGCGGATCCAGATGGCGGGCATTCACACCTTCGTGCAGCACGACGCGGGAATCGGTGCGAAGTCGCCAGTCGATCTGGCCGGTCCCGGTGTCGATCGCATGTACGCGGCTTGCGCCCGCCTGCAATAGGCAATCGGTAAATCCACCGGTGGAGGTGCCGAAGTCGGCGCAAACGGCCCCTTCCAAGGTAATCATGAATTCGCGAAGCGCTGCTTCCAGCTTTATCCCTCCGCGGCTGACATAACGGGGTTTGGCCGCTACACTTACCGTGTCGTCATCGGCTACGGGAAATCCCGGCTTCCCTGCCCTCTGACCATTCACATGGACCGCCCCGGCCATTATTATCGCCTGCGCTTTTTCCATGGATTCCACCCGGCCATGGTTGACCAGCCAAGCGTCCAGACGTTGTTTACGGCTCACGACTTTCGTTCGACAATCAGATCGGCGATCTCGTGAAGACGCTGTGCCCGGTCTCCGAACAGGTGGAGTGATTCATGGGCGGCAGCGCACTCGTTGCTCGCCCTTTGTCGCGAGACCGCAAGGCCATACACGGCGGGAAAGGTAACCTTCGCCTGCGCGGCATCTTTACCCGCGGTCTTACCAAGGCCCGTCGAGGACTCTTCAATGTCCAATATATCGTCGACAATCTGAAACGCCAGTCCGACGTGTTCACCGTAACGGGAGAGCGCGTTCAGTTGTTGCGCATCGGCCCGCGCACAAATACCACCCATGCGCACACTGGCACGCAGCAGCGCACCGGTCTTGGCGCGATGAATCAGGTTGAGAAGTGCTTCGGTAGGAGCCTGACGCTCCCCTTCAATATCGGTGACCTGCCCGCCAATCATACCGTCTACGGTACCGGAAGCAAGCGACAATTCCCGGACTAACGATAAAACCCGCGAATCCTCCAGACCATTAATGGCAGCGAGGGTCTGAATGGCAAGCGTGAACAGAGAGTCTCCCGCCAGAATCGCCATGGCCTCCCCAAATACCTTGTGACTGGTCGGTTTGCCGCGCCGGAAATCGTCGTTGTCCAGCGCCGGAAGGTCGTCGTGGATCAGGGAGTAGGTGTGAATCATCTCCAGGGCGCAAGCCGCGTTAAGAACGCCAGGGGCGTCAGAAGAAACAGTGGCTGCGGCAGAGATGCAGAGAACCGGTCGAATCCGTTTGCCCCCGGCAAAAAGACTGTAGCGCATTGCCCGATGGATGGTAGACGGATGGGTAGATTCCGGCGGCGTCAGTCGGTCCAGTGTCACTTCCACTAAAGCTTGTTGTTGGGACAGATACTCCGCGGTGCTCATTATTTATCGGGGCGGAAGGGTTCGGCTTGCCATACTCCATCCTTGCGGACAAGGGCTTCGACCCTGGTTTCGGCATCTTCCAATTGGCGGCGGCATGATTCACTGAGTTGCGTGCCGCGGGCAAACAAACCGAGCGAGTGCTCCAGTGGCAAGTCACCCGCTTCCAGTTCGCGGACCACTTTCTCCAGTTCTTCGAGTCCGGCTTCAAAGCTGGAAACGGTTGGCGGCGCAGGTATAATTTCTTCGGCCACGGGATTGAGTTATTGAATGGAAACGGTGAGACCGGATTGTGTCGCCTGGCCTCCGAAGGCCGCCTGCACGGAGACCGGGCCCGCCGGAATGTTGGTGGGGATCTGCACGTTGATCTGGAACAGGCCGGAAACCGAGCCCGGCGCTTCGCCCGCGTACATTACCGTTCCCTGCTGGCCGTTGAAGAACACCACGGGCTGCACTACCGGTCGGGGGAAAGGAGGCATCAAAGGCACCAGCGACCCGGTCGCGAGCGCGGGTGTGGTGACACCTTCACCGGTTCCATAGAGAACCAGCACGTCCCCCCGTCGGGCTGGATTGGACGGCGAATTCAGCGAGAAATCCTGATTCAACGCGGCGGCCTGACCCTTGCCAGTGGCATCAGCGGAAAACAGTCCGGGGTAAATCGCCTGGCTTGCCACCACAAATTCCGCTGACTGCGCGGCAACATAGGTCACGCGCATACTCAGGGGCTGGCCGACAACAATATTGTAGGGAACCTGCACCGTGGTCGCCGCGGTGGATGCGTAAATAACAGGGGCGGCAACGCCGTTGAAGGTCACCGTCGTGCTGCCTACAGTGGTGGGAACGGTAGTCGAGCCCAAAGGAAATACTACCAGGCCTTTGGGACCCACTCCTTTGCCCAGAATCGTGACCAGTTGTCCCGGCGAAACAGTTCCTGGCGCGCCGCTGGCTGCGCTCTGCACCGTCGTAATCACGGGCGTCGGTGTGGCCAGCACGGTCAACGTAAGAGAAATTGGTTGCGGGCTCGCGTTGGTACCGCTGGGGGTCAATGTCACGGCGCCGAAGTAGGTCCCAGGTGCCAGACCCGTGGGGTTAACCGAAAGCGTCAGGGTCGCCGGAGTAGAACCAGTGGCTGCAGATGCCCCGAGCCAACCCGAACCGTTCACCACAGAAGCAACAGCGGTAAAACTTTGCACCGTTGTGGAACTGGAACGTACACTTACTGTCTGGGTCAATGGGACTAGGTCACCAACCGTCCACACAAGCGTCACAGAGGAAGGGGCAATTGAAAGTGTTGCCGGAGCACCAACGGTGAGTGTCACCGGAACGTCAACGGAATAAGCAGGGCCTTGCTGCAGCGTGATGGTGCCGGTATAGCTGCCTTGCGTCAGACCTCCTGTATTGACCTTCACCGCTACCACAGCAGGAGTTATTCCCCCCGGCGCATCCACCTGGAGCCAGTTACCGGTTGAGGTGGCAAACACACTAAAAGGAACCGGCGCAGCAGTAGAGACCTGGATATACTGAGGAGCGGAAATTCCGTAGTTCTGCGGCACGGCGAAATTCAGTGCAGACGGTGTAAGGCTAAATTTCGAAATGCCTATCGTAAATGTCACCGGGATCGTCTGTTGCTGCGCACCGGTAACCGTCACTGTGCCCGAGTAGGTACCCGGACTGAGGCCCGTCGGATTGACGGTAACCGCAATACTGCCTGGGGTTGCTGTTAATTGCGTGGGTGTCACAATGAGCCAGTTCCCCCCCACTGCGGTGGTAGCAGTAATAAAGACACCGGAGTTGTTACTCAACGAAACTGCAAGATTTTGCGCAGGCGGCGTAAGGCCACCGGGAATAAAGGCAAAGTTCAACTGATTCGGCGACACGGTGATGGATGTGAGCCCTCCTCCTCCCCCGCCCGCACCCGACACGGTGAGGAACACAACAACTGAGAGTTGCGAGGATGGATCAACCACCCCTGCATTAATGGAGACCTGCGCGCTGTAGGGTCCCGGCGGTAGCCCTGCAACCACGAGTGGATTCAGCGAGATGTTGAGGGTTGCGGGCGTCGCCCCCGATAGCAGAGCGGCAGTCAGCCAGTTGGTGGCCGACCCGAAGTATCCGACGGCGGGCTGGCCATTGAGGGGAGTGGCGGTGGGGGATGAAACGGTTACCAACTGCGCACCGGGAACGGCCCCACCTGTGGTGAAGCTAAAGAATAACTGATTGGGCGACACCGTCACCACGGGTTGTGCTTGGGCGGCGATTCCGCCCGCCAGACACAACCACAGTAAGCTCGCCAGGCGTTTCGGCACAATTCCTCGAACCTTCATATTATTTGAAGTATAGCCGCAACTCGCTAGTGCGGCTTCACCTGCAGGTACGAAGGCAACTTTTCTTCCGCCTGACCGGTGGCTCGGGCCAGATTCAGCTTGGCAAGGTTGTGAGCGAACAGACCGGTAATGTAGTCGAGACCCGCCGTAGCCACGGCTTCTTCCGCCTGGGTTACCTCGACTGAATCCGTGACCCCTTCTGCCAGTTTTTCCTTTGCCAGCCGCAAAGTCTCCTGCGCCACTGTCTGGCTTCCCTGTGCCAACTCGATCTGGCTGGCGGCGGAATCCAGGTCCAGCCAGGCGTTGCGAATTTCGCTTTCGATTCGCCCCTTCAGGTCGGCATATTCGGCACGGCGTTGTTCCAGTGCCGTGTCGGCCAGTTCACGGTCTGCCGCCCCTTTTCCGCCCTGCCAGATAGGAATCTTCAGATTCGCAGTGAAGTTGAACGTGCCCTTCGCATCCGGCAAACTTTTACCAACCGCCCCATAGTCCGCCGAGACGCCCAACGTGGGCAGGCGGGTGGCCCGGGCCGCCGCCAGCCCCTTTTCTGCTACGCGAATCTGCACCTCTGCCACTCTGAGATCGGCACGGCCTTCCAGCGCATGTTGGAACGCCTCCTCCGGCGTAGCCACGGGCGGCGGGACAAACAGTAATTCGTCAGTCAGATCATATTGCGCATTTATGGGAAGACCGGTGATCCGGGCCAAGGCGATCTTCTGCCGGGCCAAATCGTTTTCCAGAGTAACCAGTCGCTGCTTCTGGGTCTGATGCTGCACCATGGTTCGATTCACTTCGATCTGCGCGGCAATGCCCGCCTGGCGGCGCTGCAGGGTTTGTTCATAGATGCTGCGAACGGTGTCCACCTGCACCCTTGCCAACGTCACCCGGGCCCTGGCAGCCACCGCCTGCAGATAGACACCGCCCGCCGCCAACACAATCAGATCCCGCGCGTCTGCTACAGATGCGGCACTGGCCTTTACCCCTTCCTGGGCTGCGCGATAGTTGTTCAGCGCCGTCATATCGGCCACCGATTGCTGCACCGAAGCGCGGAAATCGAAGTAACTAAACGGACCCACTACAGCCGGAAGACCGGGGAAATTGAAGCCGAATGCCGCCAGATTATTCTGCACCACATTCTCACGCATGTAGGCACTCGCGTTGGGCAGCAACGGGCTGCGGGCCACCCGTTCCTGTGCCTTCGCCTGACGCAGCGCCTGGTTGGCGTTCACCGCGCCCAGATTCGCTGCCAACGCGCGCTGTACGGCGTCAGACAAGGACAACCCCCCTTGCAGAGGTCGCGCATCAGCGGGTGGCCTGCTGCCGGAATAGGGTCCGGTAACCTGCAAACCAGAGTTGATGGTATTCACACTGGAGGTTGCGCCCGGCACTGGTGTCTGGGTGGTGGTCACGGCACCGCCGTTGCCCTGCCTTCCCGATAGCGGAAGCTGAACGGGCTGCGTTCCGCCGCCAGAGCCGCCGCCACCTCCGAATTGCGCCGAAACAACTCCGGCCAAAGTCCATGTAATGGCGAGAACACGCGGGAAATTTTGTTTCATGTTTTGCAGGAACCTAACCAAGTTGTTTGCGGAACCGAAGCACGCTCAAGGTGAGCATCACAACCGTGAATCCCACCAGTGCCAGCACGTTGGGCCAAAGCACGCCAAGACCGGCTCCTTTAATCAGCGCGCCGCGGGCAATCAGAGAGAAGTGCCGGATTGGGTTCAGCAGTGTGAGCGGTTGCACCCACGCCGGCATCGCCTCTACCGGCGTGAGCGCACCGGAAAGTGACGATAAGGGCGGGTTCACGAAGAATGCCGCCATTTGGGCCTGTTGAGCCGACTTTGTGAAAGTCGCAATGAAGGTCCCGATGCCGATGCCACACAGCACGCAAAGCGCCGAGCCAACAAAAACCAGAACAATGCTGCCGCGGAAGGGAACGTCGAACACGACACGAAGAATTACCATCGCAAACGACAACATTCCCAGCAACAGAACGAAGAGCGGCACAATCTTGGCGATGATGATCTGACTGGTGCTGGCGGGAGTCATCAGCAATTGCTCTACCGTGCCGCGCTCGCGTTCCTTAATCATGGAAGCCGAGGCGATCAACGATCCATTCAGCATCAGCAGCAGGCCGAAAGTCCCCGTCACCACGTACCAGCGCGCGATGAGGCCGGGATTATAAAGGAATGCCGGATGCAGCGAGATCCGGCTGCGCAACGTAAGTGGCGCCGAGCCGATCTTGCGGTACTGCACGTGAAATTTGCCACCTTGTACGTAAGACCGGCTCCAGGTGGCAATCACCCCTTCTGCGTAACCCTGACCCAGAGCCCCGGTATTGGCGTTCATGGCGTTCAGTAACACCTGAACTTCCACCGGGCGCCCCCGCTGCAGGTCGCGGTCGAAATCCGGGGGAATCACCACACCGGCGTCCAGCTCATCGCGCCCGATGGCGGTCCCCATGGCGTCCGCGGAAAGAAATGTGCCACCCAGTTCGAAGCTGCCGCTCTGCGTCATGTTGGAGATCAGTTCACGGCTGGTGGGGGTGTTGCTTTGGTCCAGCACGCCCAGCCGCAGGTGGGAAACAGTGGAGTTGAGCGCGAAGCCGAACAGCACCAGCTGCACCACGGGCGGAAGAATGAGTGACATCTTCAGGCGTGTATCCCGGCGAATCTGCGCGAACTCTTTACGAATGAGTACGGCGGTTCGGGTAGAGGCGAGGCGTAACAGGAAGGTCTTCATGGCTTAGTAACTCAACTGCATGCGCCGCAAGCTGCGCCAGCCTCTCAGGTAGAACAGACCCCCGATGATCCCGATCATCATCACGCCAAACCAGTTCGCACCCCAGCCACCGCCCTTTAGCAGCGCGTCACGCACGATCTCGATGTAGTAGCGGCCCCAAACAAAATTGCTCAGCCAGCGCAGCTCGGGGGGAATGTTGGCGATCGGGAAGAGCAGGCCCGAGAGCAGGAACACCAGCAGGAATCCGCCCAGCGCCACTGCCTGAATGGCGGCCGCCTGATTCGGAATTGCCACACCCACCATATTGCCAAAACTGGAGACACAGAACGCGTAGAGAATTGTGCCCACCAGCAACGGAGTCGGATCCCCCACAATCTGCAGCCCGAAGTAGGTGTACATCAGTATCATGGCGATGGCAAACTCGCCGAAGGTAACAATCATGAAGGCCGCAATCTTCCCCAGCAGGAATTCGTGGGCGGAGACGTTGGAGACGTAGACCTGCAGAATCGTCTTTTGCTCACCTTCCTTCGACATGGCAAGCGTTGCCAGCAGCGGCGGGAACATCGAGAGCCCCAAAACAAAAATCCCCGGGCCATAGAATTTTTTGGAAACGCGCCCGGGATTGAACCAGAGCCGAACGTCCGCCTGCACCGGACTCACGCGTGTTGCCCCCGCGGTGTCTGCAACAAAGGCGGCCACCACCTGACTGGAGTACGCCTGGGTGAGCTTCGCAGTGTTGGCATCGGTGCCATCCACCAGTAGTTGAACGTCGGTATTCTCGCCGCGGGCCAAGTCCCGCCCAAACCGTTTTGGAATAACCAGTGCGGCCCGCGCCTTGCCGCCCATAAACGCTTCTTCCGCCGTCTTGTCGATGGGCCAGGCAATAATCCTGAAGGTATTCGAAGCGCGGAAAGCATCAATAAAAGTTCGCGACGATTGCGAGTCGTCGTAATCCTGCACAATGATCGGGATTCCCGTAACAGTGAGAGAAAGAGTGGTACCCATCAGCAGGAGTAGCATGGTGGGCAGGCCAAGTGCCATGGCAAGCGCCAGCTTGTCGCGCACCAGTTGGGTGAGTTCTTTCCGGGTTTGCGCAATGATTCGTCGCATGTTTAGTCCTCTGTCGCCACTTTGCCTGCCAGGCGGGCCTGCTCCACCACCGCGATGAACACATCTTCCAGCGAATAATGTTCGTCCTGCGCGCTTATGACATTGATCCCCGCCGCTGTGAGCCGGGTGCGGGTTTCGGCAATTCCCTGCTCCACCGCCTGTTCGGTGATGACGTGGAGCCGGTCGCCAAACAACGAGACACGCCAGCGGTCACCGCGCTCCCGCAACAAGTCCGCGGCCTTTTGTGGCTGATCCACAACGAACTCCAGCAGATGCCCGGTCTGCGCTTGCTTCACGCCCAGCGGCGTGCCTTCCATTACCAACTCGCCCGCCACCATCATGCCCAGACGATTGCACTGCTCGGCCTCTTCCAGGTAATGAGTGGTCACCAGAATGGCCGTGCCGCTATCCGCCAGTTTGTTGATCATGCGCCAGAAGGCGCGCCGTGCCAAAGGATCTACCCCCGAAGTGGGTTCATCCAGAAACAGGACTTCCGGCTCGTGCATAATGGCCGCCCCGAAAGCCACACGTTGCTTCCAGCCGCCGGGCAGGCTGCCGGTAATCAATTCTTCTTTGCCTTCCAGACCGGAAAAAGACAGCACCCAGCGCCGCTTCTCTTCCCGCTCCGCAAAAGGTACACCGTAGATGCCGGCGAAGAAATCCAGATTTTCGCGGATGGAAAGATCGTCGTAAAGAGAAAATTTCTGCGACATGTATCCAATTCGCATCCGCACTTCAGGCGAACGCAAAGAACCGCTCACTCCCGCCAGCGTCATACTGCCTGACGTCGGTTCCAAAAGCCCGCAGAGCATCTTGATCATCGTGGTCTTGCCCGCGCCGTTGGCTCCCAGCAATCCATAGATCTCGCCATACTGCACCTGCAGGCTGACGTTTTTCACTGCGGTGAATGCGCCAAAACGTTTACTGAGGCCGCGCGCATCCATCGCCACTGTACCCTTCAAATCAGCATGCGGATGCTGCCCCGGATACGGGGGCGACTGCACCTCATGGCCCATCGAGCGCAGGGTGGCCACAAAAGTGTTTTCAAGTGTTGGCTCTCCTGTGCGCGGAATTTCAAAAGCGATGCCGGCGCCGCTCAGCAGGTTCTGAACCGCCGCTTTACCCTGTTCCGCATCGGCTGCGATAACATCCAGCCGGTCACCGAACCGCTGCACGTCCATCAGGGCACCGGCATTTTCACCCCCGGCATGAAGCAGGGCATCTTCCGCGCGGCCCAATTCCGGGGAATAGACCTCAATCCGGCATGCTCCCAGCGCATCCCGAAGCTCTCTTGGTGTACCGGTCTCGCGAATCTCTCCCTGGTGAATCAGGGAAACGCGGTGGCATCGCTCGGCTTCGTCCAGATAAGGTGTTGCCACCAGAATGGTCAAACCGTCTGAAGCCAGATGCGCCAGCGTGTCCCAGAATTCCCGTCGCGATACCGGGTCAACGCCAGTAGTCGGTTCATCCAGCAGCAGAATCCGGGGACGGGCTACCAGCGCGCACACCAGCGACAGTTTCTGTTTCATGCCACCGCTCAGGCGACCAGCCAGACGATCCATGAACCGATCCATGTCAAACATACGCAGGTACTGCATGGCGCGCGCATCAATTTCCTTGTGTGGAATGTTGCGCAGGTCGCCCAGATAGCGAATATTCTCACTCACCGTTAGGTCCGCATACATGCTGAAAGCCTGCGTGAGATACCCGGTCTTTTCCCTTGCGGCGCGCGCGGCCACACCGAATACCTCCGCCGTGCCTGCCGAGGCATTCATCACTCCGGCCAGAATCTGAAACGTGGTGGTCTTCCCTGCCCCGTCAGGGCCAATCAGGCCATAAATTTCGCCTTTGCGGACTTCCAGATCAATGCCCCGCACAGCCACGATGTCGCCATAGCGCTTCCAAAGACCTTGTACGCGGATGGCTATACCCGTCTCCGGTGCCTGCACCGAATCCGTTCGCAATGGAGCCTCCGCCGTCACTTGTTGCGCACAACCGGGGGCCAGGTATCACCGGCCACCAGAATTTCGCCATCGGCAGGCATACCCGGTTTGGCAAATCCGATCCCGGTCTTAATCAGCAGCTTCACGCCCACCACTTGTTTCACGCGGTCATCGCGGAAGTAGGTATTCTCCGGCGTAAAGGTGGCACGCGGGTCGATGCGCTGCACCACGGCTTCCAGTGGCTGTTTGGTGTTCGAATCCAGGAATAGCCGAGCCGCCTGACCAACTTTCACCTTGCCGATTTGACCTTCCGGCACAAAGCCGCGCAGGTACACCCGATTCATATCCAGAATGGTCACAATGGCCGTACCCGCCTGAATCACTTCGCCAGGTTCGGCGGTGCGCGTGACGATGGTTCCGTCAAATGGTGCCTGAACCGTCAGGTCCGTGCGATTGGCCTGCACCTCTGTCAGTTGCGCACGAAGCCGGGCGGCCTCGGCCTGGGCACTGGCAATCTGCGCCTGCTGCTGGGCAATCTGTTTCTTAATCCCTGCCGCTTGTGCGTCGTGGATAGCGGGCGTTGTCAAATTGGCTTTGGCCACGTTGAGAGATGCCTTCACCGATTCCACCTTGCGCCGGGCAGCGTTTACAACTGCTTCCTGGGTTTCAGCGGTGATCGTCGCCTGCCTGCCCTGACGATCCGAAACAGCCCCGTCCTTCGCCAGCTTTGTGTACGCGTCGCGATCCCACACTGCCAACTTCAGCGAGGCCTCCTGCTGCGCCAGTTGCGCCTCCGCGCCCGCAATTTCCGCTTCAGCCTGGCGAACCCTGGCGTCGGCATCCACACGGGATTGATCGGTGGATAAATCAGTCTGGTGCAACTGATCTTCCAGAATGGCAACCTGTTGCTGCACCAGATGCACATGTGCCTCGGCTTCCGCGATGGCCGCTTTCCCCTGATCTTCGCGGGCACGGGCCTGTACGTCATCCATGATGGCGATGATGTCCCCGGCCTTCACCGTGTCGCCTTCGCGGAAGCGGACCTCCGCAATGCGTCCGCTCACTTTGGGAGCAACCGTGGAATCGTCGCCCTCAATCCGACCGCTCAGTACCACCAGGTTGGCTGGTATGGGCGGAAGCTGTACGAAATTCTTCCAGATGAAGTAACCAGCGCCTGCCAGAATCAGCACAACGAATAGTCCAATGGGTGGGCGCCGCTTCTTTGCCGGCGGCGTGCTTGCCGTCTGTTCACTCATATTTTGCGTTTTCCTGAATTCTCTTTAACGATGTTTAGTCCCGTGGCGCGGATTCCTGCAAGTGAGAAATCCGCAATATGTTTGGCGATTTGCGCAACCTGGGGGGGAGTCATTTTCATGGTCGGCCAGAGAATGTTGATTACCGGACGCGCCGCCGCGAAATGCACAACCTGCCCGATCACGCTGTGGGCGCAAAGGCGTGTGATGTCGTCACCGGGCTCCCGGCCCAGCAATCGCCCCAGCACGCCGCGCAGACTTGCATAGTTGGGGCTGATCACCTCATCCACCACGCGCGGAAAGGCCTCGCTCGGTTGAGCCAGCTCGTGCGACATGATGCGCAGATACCACGCGGCCCGGTCACGGCCCAGCGCCCGCTCCAGCATGCCGGCGATCAGCAGTCGCAGGGCCTCCGCAGCGGGCTTTGCGTCCAGTTGCATTTGCCCCAGGTCATGTTCACCGTGAGTACCCATGGATACCCGAACGACTTCCACGTAGAGCCCCAGCTTGTCCCGAAAGTGGTAATTAATGGCTGCCACGTTCGCATTCGCCCGTGTGCAGATGTCGCGAACAGTGGCGGCCCGATAGCCCTGTTCGGAAAAAATGAACCCGGCCGCCTCAATCAGGCGGGCACGGGTGTCATCCGGAACCGGTATGGCGGGGGCAGCTACCATTCAAACAACAGATTAAAACGTCTGTTTGAATTTGTCAAGAGGTGCCATTAAACCAAATTGAGCCAGCCGGAGTCGTATATAATCGAAACCAACTCCATGGCACCCTTACTGGTTTCCCTGCGCCGTCCCCTCGCGCTGTTTTGCATGGCCTCGGCCGTCTGCGCCGGCGCTTCCTGGTTGCTCTCCCGCCCCACCACAGTGAGTGCCGCAGCCGTAATGGCACCCCGCTTTGAGGTGGACCCTCTGTGGCCCAAACCCCTGCCCAACCACTGGCTCATGGGCCAAACCATCGGAGTATCGGTGGACGCCGCCGACAACGTCTGGGTCATCCACCGCGCCGGTTCTTTGGAACCCGGCGAGCTTCACGCCACCACCACTCCCCGCACCGCCCAGTGCTGTGCACCGGCACCTCCCATTCTGGAATTTGACAAGGCCGGCAATCTGATTAATTCATGGGGCGGCAAGGGCGAAGGCTACGACTGGCCCGATTCAAACCACGGCATCACCGTCGATTACAAAGGCAATGTCTGGATCGGCGGCAACGGCCGCGGCAAACCTCCCGGTACCGGCGGCCCCGCGGCCTTCGAACTCAACGAGGAACAGGTGGAAGGTGTGAAGGGCTACTTCAACGACAGCATGGTTCTGAAATTCACCGCCACCGGGAAATTCATCATGCAGATTGGCAAACCGGGCCGCAGCAAGGGCTCCAACGACACAGAAAATCTTCGCCTGCCCGCCAAAATCACTGTGGACCAGAAGACCGATGAGGCCTACATTTCCGATGGCTACGGCAATCATCGCGTGATCGTTTTCGACGCTTCCACCGGGAAATACAAGCGCCATTGGGGCGCATATGGAAACAAGCCGGAAGACAAGGATCTGGGCCGTTACGATCCCAATGCAGCGCCTGCGCAGCAGTTCCGCAATCCGGTACATTGCGCTCAGCTTTCCGTTGACAACATGTTGTACGTCTGCGACCGCGTGAATGATCGCGTGCAGGTATTTACTCCGGAAGGCAAATTCCTGAAGGAGAAGTTCTACGAGAAAGAGACTCTCGGTTCGGGCTCGGCGTGGGATCTGGCTTTTTCGCGCGATCCGGAACAGAAGTTCATGTACCTCGCCGACGGCGAGAACGACCGCGTTCACATTATCGACCGGCAGTCAATGGAAATGTTGACCACTTTCGGTGAAGGCGGCAGACAGCCGGGCGAATTTTACGGCGTGCACTCCATCGCGACCGATTCCAAAGGAAACATCTATACCACCGAAACGTATCGTGGTCAGCGTGTGCAGAAGTTCGTCTACAAGGGCCTCTCGCCCGTCACAAAGAAAGATCAGGGCGCGGTCTGGCCCTCCAGATAATACGAGATTCCTCCCATGAAAACTAAATTCCTACTCCTTGCCAGTGCCACGCTGTTCGTGCTCTCGGCCCAGCAACCAACTTGTAAAATGTGTTCGGCGACCTATATCGGGAAAGAAGAATTCGACGCCTACGTGGCCCGCGCCAAAGTGGCAAAGGTCGACGATCAACAGGTCCGATCCGTTGATATCGGCAAGAGCCAGGTGGGCGTGGGAATCGTCTATCGCCTGAAGCTCGACGCGCCCCGGCCTGATTCCGTAGCCGAACATGATCTGATCAGCGAGGTTTACCACGTCATCGACGGAACCGCGACCCTGGTCACCGGACCGGATATCACCAACATGCAACGCCGCCCTTCCACCCTGGCCACGGTGCGCGACTATAATGGGCCAGGCAACAACGGCACCGCCATCCGTAACAGCGTCACTTATCAGTTGAAGGCTGGCGACGTGATTGTAATTCCGGCCGGCACCGGCCATCAGTTCACCCACATTGACGACCACATTACCTATTTGATGGTGCGCCTTGACCCGGATCGCGCCGTGCCGTTGAAAGATGAGGCGGCCTCGAAACGTTATCTCGCCAGCGATCCGAAATCTCAGCCGCGATGACATTGCGACATCTTGCGCCGGCTTTGCTGGTAGCTTCTCTGGCGCCAGCATCAATGGAAGAAATCTACGTAGCGCGTTCCGTAGGCGAATCGAAGAGCGCGCCCACCGCCTTTTGCGCTGCGTCCCGCACCGGCTTCGAAGCGTCCAGTGAGAGCGTCTCGTCCCTTCGCACGGTTGCCACTGACCCCGTCACCGGTCGTGTGGTGAACGCGAACGCAGGCCAATCGGGCGAGCTTCGTATCTGTATGGGCCCGGCCTCGCAGCCCTCGGAACAGCATTTTTATGGCGAAGGGCAGATCGCGGGCGTGCCGTTCACCGGCCGGGGATTGTGCAATCTCCGCGTCGATACACCGGTCCGGGGGTTGATCTCGCTGCGTTGTTACCTCGATCTCTCGGGTCTGCCGGAACCATATTCCGGGGGGCTGTTTACCACGAATTCCATCGCATCGCGTAACGGGCTTGGATTGGTTTCAGATCCGCCAGGCTACACGCAGACTTCCATGGTGACGGCGAGGCTCTGGCGCAAGAGCCCGTAACCTCGCCGTTCGCGATATCATTGTCCCCATATGAAATTGCTTATACCGGCCCTGGGTCTTGTCGCCCTCGCCGTCTCCTCCTACGCACAAACCAGGGTTCCACCGGATTTCGGTATGATGACCTGGCCGGAAGTGAAAAAGGCTCAGGCTGAAGGCAAGACCACAGCGCTGGTTTTCAATGGCGGCACCGAACAGCGTGGCCCGCAGAATGTGAATGGCGGTCACACCCTGATGGCCCAGTCCCAGGTGATCGCCATTGCCGAAAAGTTGGGCAACGCGATCGCGGCACCCGTACTTCCCTTCTCTCCCAACGAAGCATCCGCCGACTTGCCAGGCACGATTGGCCTTACGCCGGAAATCTTCGCCATGGTCAATGAGCGCGTTGCCGAACAGCTTTTGAAGAGCGGATTCAAGAACGTGGTGCTGATGGGCGACCACGGCGGTGGCCAGCAACAACTGGGCGAAGTGGCAAAGAAGCTGACTGAAAAGTATGCCGCGCAGGGCTTCAAAGTGGTTTACTGCGACCGCGTCTACGCTGCGGCCAATGCCGATTTCGACAAGTATCTGACGGCGCATGGCATGCCGCTTTCGGGGCACGCCGGTATTCCGGATACCTCAATGATGTTGTATTTGGGCGCCGACAAGGGCTGGGTCCGCAAGGAACTGGTTGCCAGCGCGCTGGGTGACCCGATGCCGCCCCCCGGCGCCGCCCGTGGTCGTGGTGGTCGTGGTCGCGGAGTCGCTGACCCGAACGCTCCCCCGCGCAAGAACAACGGAATCCAGGGCGACGGTCGCGCCTCCACCGCGGAGCTCGGCAAGATACTTTTCGACATGCACGTGGACTATGCCGTGAAACAGATCAGGGAGCTGCTGGGCAACTGAGGTTTGAATAACAAGGCCCGGCGCATCCTGGCTCGCGGTACGGATTTTTGGTAAGGTGAACAAACCTTCCAACTACGAAACAGGCCTCGACCAGTACGCCCTGCATAACAGCCTCCCCAGTGCTTTCGTGAAAGCAAAAACGGATCAGGAAGGCTTCGGTACGCTCATGCAGAGTTTCAGCGCCGCCAACTACACAGGCAAGCGGATTCGGCTCAGCGCGAACATCAAATCAGAAGAAGTAGGGCGATGGGCAGGCCTTTGGGTTCGCATTGATGACTCGAGCACTCCGCCCAAAACTCCTGGCTTCGATAACGTGCACCAGCGTGCCGTTAAGGGAACCTCGGGCTGGCAGCGCTATCAAGTCGTGCTTGACACGATCACCGACGCACCACAGAACCTGGACTTCATCCGATAAGGGGTCGGTGGCAGCAGAGCCATCAATATCGACGAACCCCTTGACCGCCTCGCTGAACGTCACGAGGCTCTTGCCCAATGCGTGAATCTCTTGCTGATCGCGACGCGGACCAACACCGACAATATCGCGAGGCTCGTTGAGGTCGCCAATCGTGATAGCGAGGACATCCGGGTGCTCGCCCGGACTGCGGAGGTTCACGAGCGGCAAATCCCCTTGCTGCGAATGGCGCGCCTATTGGCGCGCCGCGACCTACGGCTCACAACTCCGCGATGATCGCCTGCTCGGAGACTTTCGCAGGCGGCAAGCTCTTGGGGGCCGTGAATACAAGCGCAACCTGATCAATGGATGCAGAGCCGGTGGCGCTTCACCCGGCATGTTTTAGCTACAGCCGCTGGTCCCGCCGCAGTTCTCGCACTTATAACAACTGCCGTTGCGCGTCATCATGCCGCCGCATTCCATGCACATCGGGGCATCCGTCGCCACCGCTGCGGCAAAGGGCGGCTTCTCCTGTGGATTCTGCTCCGTCACGATCAGTCGCGGTGCGTTGCCCGCTTCATTCTCGAAGTATTCCGGTCCCAGGAACTTCAGACCCAGCCAACGGAACAGATAATCCGTAATCGACTTCGCGTACGGAATTTCCTTATTCCCGGTCCACCCGCTCGGCTCAAAGCGCACATGGCCGAACTTGCTCACCAGGAACTTCAGCGGCACGCCATACTGCAGGCAATAACTGACTGACGTCGCGAAGCTATCCATCAGACCAGCGATGGTAGACCCTTCCTTCGCCATGTTGATGAAGATTTCACCCGGTTGGCCATCCTCATACTTCCCAACCGTAATGTATCCTTCATGCCCGCCGATAGAGAACTTGTGCGTAATGGAATCGCGTTCATCTTCCAGCTTGCGGCGCACCGGACGGTACACAACCTTCTCAATGGTCGTCACCATTTCCTTCGCCGCTGCCGTCACCGTAGCGGCCTTCGCGCCCTTGGCCGAACCCGAGCTCAGGGGTTGCACCATCTTCGAGTTATCGCGATAAATGGCAACCGACTTCAAACCCATCCGCCAACTCTCAATGTAGGCGTCCATGATCTCGTCAACCGTGCACTCTTCCGGCATGTTGATGGTCTTCGAAATCGCGCCGGAGACAAACGGCTGCACCGCGCCCATCATTTTCAGGTGACCCATGTAGTGGATCGTCCGCGTGCCATTGGCGGGACGGAAGCTGCAATCAAAAACCGCCAGGTGTTCCGGCTTCAGAGCCGGTGCGCCTTCAATGGTGCCCGTAGTATCGATATGGCTCACAATAGCTTCCATCTGCTCCGCTGTGTAACCAAGCTTGATGAGCGCCTGCGGCACCGTGTTGTTCACGATCTTGATCACGCCGCCACCCACCAGCTTCTTGAACTTCACCAGCGCCAGTTCGGGCTCAATGCCTGTGGTGTCGCAATCCATCATGAAACCGATGGTGCCGGTGGGCGCAATCACGGTGACCTGTGCGTTGCGATAACCGTTTACCTTACCCAGTTCATACGTCTCTTCCCAAATCTGTTTAGCCGCTTTGAAAACCTCGCCAGGCACATTCCTGTGGTTGATACCGGAGACCGAATCCCGGTGCATGCGAATCACTTCCAGGAAATGTTCGACGTTCTGCGCGTAGCCCGGGAAGGGCCCCGTGGAACCGGCAATTCGTGAGCTGGTCAGGTTGGCCTGGCCATGCATGATCGAAGAGATGCACCCTGCCCAGTCGCGGCCCCGGTCGCTGTCGTAGGGCACGCCCATCGACATCAGCAGACCTCCCAGATTGGCAAAGCCAAGGCCCAGCGGGCGATAGTCGTGTGAATTCTGCGCAATTTTATCGGTGGGATAAGCCGCGTTATCCACCAGAATTTCCTGGGCAATAATCAGGGTATCCACCGCATGGCGGAAGCCCTCCACATCGAACTGACCTCCGTGACCGAGGAACTTCAGCAGATTCAGCGAAGACAGATTGCAGGCCGAATCGTCCAGGAACATGTACTCCGAACAGGGGTTGGAAGCATTGATCCGCGACGTATTCTTGCAGGTGTGCCAGCGGTTGATCGTGGTGTCGAATTGCAGTCCGGGGTCACCACACTGCCAGGTGGCATCAGCGATGTCGTGCATCATTTCCCGCGCGGAACAGCGGTCTTTTTTCTCGCCATTGCCAATCGAGTGCGTCCACCATTCCCGGTCTTCCACCACGGCTTCCATGAAGTCGTCGGTCACGCGCACCGAGTTATTGGCGTTCTGGAAGAAGATGGAACTATAGGCGGCACCATCCAGCGACGAATCGTAGCCCGCCGCGATCAGGGTATGGGCTTTTTTTTCTTCCTTGGCTTTGCACCAGATAAAATCGCGGACATCGGGGTGATCCGCATTCAGAATCACCATTTTGGCAGCCCGACGGGTCTTGCCACCCGATTTGATCACGCCTGCAAAGGCGTCAAAACCCTTCATGAAGGAAAGCGGGCCAGATGCCCGGCCACCGCCGGAGAGGATGGCGTTTTCTTCCCGCAACGCGGAGAGATTAGAGCCTGTGCCCGATCCCCACTTGAACAACATGCCTTCCGTCTTGGCAAGGTCCAGAATCGATTCCAGCGAATCTTTCACGGCCACGATGAAGCAGGCCGAACACTGCGGTTTGGCTTCGTTGGTGAGCTTCTTTATGCGGTCCACATGCGGATCGTAGAACCAGCCGTAGCCGCGCGATTCCTTCACGCCCACGTTAAACCATACCGGCGAATTGAACGCAGCTTTCTGCTGCAGCATGAGGTGTGCCAGTTCGTTGCGGAAGTTCTCGCCATCCTGTGTGCTCAGGAAATAGCCGTCGCGCAGGCCCCAGTCGGCAATAGTGTCCACCACGCGATGCACCAGTTCCGCGACGCTGCGTTCGCGTTCCGGGGAACCCAGCTTGCCATGAAAATATTTGCTGGCGACAATATTGGTAGCGGTTTGCGACCAATCCACCGGCACCTCAATCTCACGCTGTTCAAAAATCACTTCGCCCTGGCCATTGCCAATGGTCGCGTTGCGCGTCTCCCATTGCACCTCGTCATAGGGCGACCGCCCGGATTCCGGGGGAGCCGTAAAATGACGGTCGAATTTAATTCCTGCCCTGGTGGGCACGGCTGATTCCTGAGTTGCCAACTCTTTCATTTTCGCACTAAACGCTGCTGCCATACGGGTACAACTGCCTCCTGCTCACTGCCGACACAAAGGTGACGCAATTGTCATATTGAACCCTACATGTAGTGTACGTCAAGGGTTTTCTTCCAGATATTGTGTTACAGGTGCACAATTGCATTCTACACGGGTAGTTTGCGATCATGGAAGGGTATGTTCCGAACAATTTCGATAACGGTCGCCCTGGCGGCGGGTATTTTACTGACGGGCTGCGGTACCAGCTCGATGGGACCGGGCGGCAGCAGAGCCCAGACCATGTCGGGCGTCAACGAAAACGGCTACCCCGGTGGCAAACCGGTTGACGCCCACTCCCCGGCGCTTTCCAGTTCCTCCGAACAGGCCCATTCCCGTGAGCAGGACGCCGAAAAGAAGGCCGAAAAGTAGCGAGAACCGGCGATCCGGCGTCCGTAGTGACTTTCCGCCGGAAAGCAACTATCTCGCGGACCGCACGCGCGAAAAAACTCGTTCGTAAAAATCCAGCCCCGCCTTGTGCGGAACCGGGCCAATTCCGATCTTGTCGCCAATGGAGAGCAACTGCTCAGCTTTGGCGTTGAACGCAGGCCAGTGCGGCAGGCCCTTGTTGTTGGGATTGCCAGTAGCAGCGAAGTTCACCCAGAACGAAGACACCTGATCGGCCAGCTTCTTATCCACCTCCTCCCAGGCAGTTTGGGCGGGATTGGTGCCGTTGACCCAGTTCAGGGCGTAGGCAATTTCTGCACCATGTTGCGAACCCATGCGCGCCGCGTTGGGGCCGGGCGGAACGCGGCTGAAGAAGTACAGGTACACCTTCTGCTTGCCGGTCTTGCTTTGCATGCGGGCCCAGTTGCGCATCTCCCAGCCGAAAACTTCGTCACGCATGCTGTTGGCCTGGGCGGCGCGGGCTTCGGTATCGCTGGAGAAAGGGTAGGCTTTCAGATAGCCTTCAGCGTCGGGTCCGAAGCGCTTTCCGGTTTGTTCCCGCAGGGTGTCGGCCTTCACCTGCGGAGGGGTGAAGA
>JBBROK010000017.1:0-96672 GCA_038229475.1 Bryobacterales bacterium
AACGTGGGCGTTTGGCGACCCCAGGTTACCGCAGTTCAGCCCCGCTTCCTAATTCATTTTCTAACTGCCTGTTTCCTAGACACTTGCGCGTTTGCAGTTTTTTTGCAGTTTTGCAAGAGGCTCTCGCATGTACCTGGACGTGGAACATGTCCGTTTCGGCGGCAAACTGCGATTCCTGGAAATGGTGGCGGCGGAATGTGGTGGCTGTGAGGTACCGTCGCTGGCCATTCAACCTCTGGTGGAAAATGCGGTGAAGCACGGCGTTGCCATGATGGCCGAGGGCGGCGAAATCCGCCTGCTGGGAAGCATGGCCGAAGGACGGCTTCGCCTGAGTGTGGAAAACCCGTTTGATCCCGACGCGCCGTTGCAGCAGCGCACAGGCATTGGACTGCGTAACCTGCGCGAGCGGCTGGAAGCGGTTTACGGGGGCCGCGCGGAAATGCTGGTACAGCCTTCGGAACGCTCTTACCGCGTCACGCTTGATCTGCCCGTACGAAAGGCATCTAACTGAATTCATGACACCGCTCCGCGCCATTATTGCTGACGACGAAGAACTGGCCCGCCGGGTTCTGCGCGAATATCTTGCGGCGGAATCGGAAGTTGAAATTGTGGCCGAATGTACCGACGGCTTTGAGGCCGTGAAAGCGGCGCACGACCACAAACCCGACCTGCTGTTTCTGGATATCCAGATGCCACGACTGGATGGTTTTGAGGCGCTGGAGCTTATTGACCGCGATATTGCAGTGGTGTTTGTGACCGCGTTTGATCAGTATGCAGTGCGCGCTTTTGACGCCGCGGCCGCCGATTATCTGCTGAAGCCTTTCACCAAAGACCGTTTCAAGGCTGCCCTGGAGCGCGCCCGCGCACGTCGTCGCGAACAACGCCCGGCGGCGCTGGCGCACGACCTTCGGCAGGCATCCCGTCCGGAAGGTGAGCATCTGAGCCGGATTGTGATTCGGGATGGATCGAAGGTCCACATTATGCCGGTGGCGAAGCTGGATTACGCCGAGGCCCAGGATGATTACGTGGGGCTGCACAGTGAAGGCAAGACGTGGCTGAAACAACAGACTGTGGCTAGTCTGGAAGCGGCGCTGGACCCGCGCCGGTTCCTGCGCCTGCACCGGAGTTGGCTGGTCAACATGGAGCGGATTGTGCGGATAGAAGCCAATACCAAGGACACCTGGATTGCGGTATTGCGGGACGGGGCGCAAGTGCCGGTGAGCCGGGCCGGGTATGCGCGCTTCCGGGAGTTGGCCGGGGAAGCCTGAGTTGGGGATTGAAAAAAGCGCGCCTGACGCATTTCGCAAAGAGCGAGACCATAGCGTATAGCGGAAGGCAGTGGCATCCGTCGGACCACATACGGCCCCGAAGGCCCGGTTGTATGAGTACAGCCCCGCGTTGACTGGCCGAACTTGAACGGCTATGCATTCGGATTCGCTCCGGCGCGAAGGGGCGGAATGGTGTTCGGGTCGACTTGGGTGAGGCGACGCAGCGTATCCGGGTAAACGTCACAATAACGGTGTGATCAGAGCGCAGGCCGGTGCTCTGGTGCATTTCGCGCGAGTAGCGCCGTTGCCGCAGGACGTTCTTCTTCGTGCTCCCGACGAAGGATGGCCCACTCGGGGTGCACACTTACAGCCGTTGGAAATCGACATCGCCGCGATCCATTACGCCGAACGAGCCAGCCTCGGGAAGAATTTCGTCCGGCATGGTGACTTCCGCGACTTTCCCGTCTCTTAGACCAATGAAGGTTGGGATCTGCCGCTGAGAGCCTGGACTTGCCTCGTTATCTCGAGGGATCTCACGGCAAGTCAGCTGCGCGAAGGACATTGCAAGATACATCTCCAGGCACCCTCCCCTTGCCCGGCGCAATTATTCCCCACCAACGTATGGAAGAGTACGTAAGAATCCGCAAGCCGAGCAATTATTTCTTTTACCCCCAAGCTATTGATTCAACATGATTTGTTATTTTAAGTCCACTTCTTTTTGTGGCTAAAGTATCAAAAATCACTAACTTTAGTTAACAGTCTTGGTACTCTCAGAAACTTAAGGACGCAATCGCGAGACCCGTTTTAAGGAGGAACCGGGAAGTTTTAGTGGGCATTTACGGCAGTTTTTTTAAGAACTGGCAAACCTTCAACATTGGCAACTTTTAGAGGAACAACATGCAACAGCTCTTAACGGCAGGTCTACTCTTTGCGGCGGCTACTGTAGCCCCGGCAGGAATTATTTACGATACCAACCTGGTTTCGCCAAATGGATCGAGCGCACCAGGCTGGTACAACGGCACAGGAAACCCCAACGGAGGGTTTACCGTCGACAGCGAAAACGGGATTGAGATTGGCCTCCGCGCCAAGCTGCGCCAATCCCCTAACGTTATCCACTCGCCGGACAACCAATACACGGTTCCGACCGGCTCACAGCCTGGCGTCCCTGGTCGGGCGGCCTGGAACTACGAGTTCTCAATTGACCTCGAGCCATTAGGGGCGGGGTCGCTTACGCTGGCTGATATCGTGGCAAGCCTGACCATTACAGACGTGACAACCGGCCAAACCTCAACAGTCAATCCCCTGACTTACTGGAACGACGATACAGGGTTTGGTTCGCTCGGCACAACCAAGCCGGAGAGCGCAGCCCAGTGGGGAGCGCAGAATTCGCAAAACCCCATCTTTGGAGATTTTCCGCTGGCGTTTGAGTACAACATGAACGCCGTCCGCACCTATCGACTTGACCTTGTCATCAACAATTTGAGCGGAGGAAATTTGGCAACCGACACCATTCTGATTAATACCGTGTCACCCGAACCTGCCTCGCTCGCGCTTTTTGCCAGCGGCGTGGCGGTGATCGGTCTCATCCGCCGGAAACGGAACAAGAACTAACCGGTACACGACCGGGGCCGCGTATGGATCATCTCCTGCGTTGCCACGGGGTTGAGCACCGGCAGTTCTTTGTTAGACAATTCGCAAGTGTAGTAAATGGTACCCTCGGGTCATCATTGAAATTGGCCCCACACCAGTGACTGAGGTACCCACCGGAACAGCTCGCGGTGTCGCAGTACGCCTGAACAAGATTCAACGCGCGTTTGGCGAACTGGTGGTCATTGACGATCTGACACTCGACATTGCGGCGGGTGAATTTCTTGCGATCCTTGGTCCTTCCGGCTGCGGTAAATCCACTCTGTTGCGCATCATCGCGGGCCTGAATGCGCCCGATGGCGGCACGCTGCGCGTGAACCCTGCCGACACGAAGTTCCAAACGGCATTTGTGTTCCAGGACGCTCACCTTCTGCCATGGCGCACGGTACTGGAAAATGCTGCACTGCCGCTGGAACTGATGGGCGTCGGCCGCAGCGAACGACTGGCGCGTGCCAGCCGCGTACTGGCCGAAGTGGGGCTGCGGGAGGCCGAGGGCCGCTACCCCTCACAACTTTCGGGCGGGATGCGGATGCGGGTATCGCTGGCACGGGCGCTGGTTACAGAACCGCGCCTGCTGCTGCTGGACGAACCGTTCGCGGCACTGGATGAAATTACGCGATTCCGGCTCGATATCCGCCTGCGCGACCTGTGGCTGGAACGCGGAATGACCGTGATCTTCGTGACGCACTCCATTACAGAGGCCGCGTTTCTGGCCGACCGCGCGGTTGTGCTGACGCGCCGTGGTCGTGGCATCCGGCTGGACCGGCGGCTGGCGCTACCGCGGGTACGCAGCAACGAGCTGCGCCTGAGTCCGCTTCTTGCGGGCGAAATGCAGATGTTGCTGTCTGCAATGGAGGAAGAGGGTTGAAACTGCGCAAGGTAATACCGGCCCTGATTCCCTTCCTGGTGGTGACCCTGGCTCTGGAATGGCTGGTGCGGGCGGGGTGGATCAAGGCGTTTCTGGTGCCGCCACCGAGTGCGGTCTTTCAAACCATGGTGCACGACTGGCCCGAGCTTTTCGGCGCGCTGGCAAAAACTTCGACAGGTGCCCTGCTGGGCTTCGCGCTAAGCGCGGCGGGGGGAATTGCGATTGCGGTCTTTCTATCCTCGTCACGCGCGATTCAGGATGCGTTCTATCCGTATGCGGTTTTCTTTCAGACGGTACCGGTTATTGCCATCGCTCCCCTGCTGGTGATCTGGTTCGGCTACGGCATGCGTACGGTGGTAGCCTCCGCGTTCCTTGTTTCCATATTCCCCGTAATCGCCAATACGCTGACCGGCATTCTCTCCACCGATCCCGCCCTGCGAGACCTGTTCCGGTTGTACGGCGCATCGTCCGCGGCCACACTGTGGAAGCTGCGGTTTCCGGCCGCCTTGCCGCAGATTCTGACCGGTCTGCGGATCGCCGGTGGCCTGGCGGTAATCGGAGCGATTGTGGGCGAATTCATCGGCGGTCAGGGACTAGGGTCGGTGGTGGATATTGCCCGCACACAGCAACGCACGGACAAGGTGTTTGCCGCTGTGCTGCTGGCTTCAGCCCTGGGGCTGGCGCTGTTCGGCTTCATCAACCTGCTGAGCTGGCTGGCGCTGCGGCGCTGGCACGCATCCGAGCAGAGTTGAGCGCGGGCGGCGGCAGGGGGATCACCGATAATCGGGAGAGTGCCTCTCTCGCGCAGAACGTTTCTCCACGTGGTTCCGGCTGCCGGCTTGTTGGGGGCCTGCGGTAAGTCGGGGAAAATCCGACTCGCGCTGAACTGGAAACCAGACCCCCAATTCGGCGGTTTTTACGCGGCAGATTACAGGCAACACGGGCTGGATGTGGAGATTGTTCCCGGCGGCGCGGGCACGCCAACCGTACAGATGATCGGTGCGGGATCGGCGGAATTCGGCATCGTGTCTGCAGATGAGATTCTGCTGGCGCGGACGCATGGCAACGATGTGGTGGCGCTGTTTGCGGTATTTCAGAACAGCCCGCAGGGCATTATGGCGCACGCTTCAAGAAAGCTGGAATCCATTGGTGACCTGCTGAAAGGCGGCACGCTCGCCCTGCAAAGCGGTCTGCCGTATGCGCGAATGTTGAAGAAGAAGTACGGTTTCGAGCGGGTAAAGGTCGTTCCCTCCCCCGGCGGTGACCTCACCGCGTTTCTGAATGACGAGAACTTCGCGCAGCAATGTTTTGTAACCGGCGAACCATTGCAGGCGAAGCGTCGCGGTGTGGCGGTAACAGTTTTCCCTGTGTCAGATATTGGCTACAACCCCTACACCACGGTGCTGGCCGCAGGCGGCGAGTTGTTGCGCAGGAATCCGGAGATGGCAAGGAATATGGTGGCGGCGGTGCGGCAGGGCTGGCGTAACTATCTGGATAGCGCGGCCACTACCAATGTCAAGATGCACGCGATGAACCCCACCATGGATGCGGCGATTTATGCGGAAGTTGCGGAAGCACAACAGGTGCTGATCGAAGCCAACCCGTTGGGCCGCATGACGAAGGAACGCTGGGATACGCTGGCCTCGCAGCTGAAAGAACTGGGCGACATCCCGCAGGCCCCGCAAGCCGATCAGTGTTTCCGCGATCTGTAGATTGTGATTGGGGCAATAGGGGATACCCGGACCGCTTCCTCACGGTCCTGTTTCACACAACAACAGGTTTGGTGCTCGGCGTGCTACTCGGCTCTCACCAGGATGAACCGGAAACTGCGTCATGTATAAGAACACTCCCGACTACGCACCTGGCGTCCAGGCTGCCGGCACCACGGATGTGGCGTTCGAGAGCCCGCGGGAAAAGGCTCTGCTTCGAGCGGGCGCTTTACAGAACGCGATTTTCAACAGCGCCAACTTCTCCAGTATTGCGACGGACGCGAAGGGCGTAATCCAGATCTTTAATGTGGGTGCCGAGCGCATGCTGGGCTACACCGCTGCCGAAGTGATGGACAAGATCACCCCGGCCGAGATTTCCGATCCCCAGGAAGTGATTGCGCGCGCCAAGACCCTGAGCCTTGAACTCGGTACCCTGATTGAACCCGGCTTCCAGGCACTGGCCTTCAAAGCGTCACGCGGGATTGAGGATATCTACGAACTGACGTACATCCGCAAAGATGGCAGCCGCTTTCCGGCCGTGGTGTCGGTCACCGCCCTGCGCGACGCGCAGGATGTCATCATCGGCTACCTCCTGATTGGCACCGACAATACCGCCCGTAAGCAGGCGGAAGATGCCCTGCTTCGGGCCGGGGCACTGCAAAGCGCGATTTTCAACAGCGCCAACTTCTCCAGCATCGCTACCGACGCGAAAGGCGTCATCCAGATTTTCAACGTGGGTGCCGAGCGCATGCTGGGCTACACCGCCGCTGAAGTGATGGACAAGATCACCCCGGCCGAGATTTCCGATCCTCAGGAAGTAATTGCGCGCGCCAAGGCGTTGAGCGTTGAACTCGGCACCCCGATTGAACCCGGCTTTCAGGCACTGGCCTTCAAAGCGTCACGCGGGATTGAGGACATTTACGAGCTGACCTACATCCGCAAGGATGGCAGCCGATTCCCGGCCGTGGTGTCAGTTACGGCACTGCGCGACGACCAGGGCGTCATCATCGGCTACCTCCTGATCGGCACCGACAATACCGCCCGTAAGGAGGTTGAAGCAGAGCAAAAGAAACTCGACCAACGCCTTCGTGACCAGCAGTTCTACACGCGATCTCTGATTGAATCCAATATCGACGCGCTGATGACCACCGATCCGCAGGGCATCATCAGCGATGTGAACAAGCAGATGGAGGCACTCACCGGCTGCACGCGTGATGAGCTGATCGGGGCGCCGTTCAAGAACTACTTCACCGATCCGGAACGGGCCGAAAGGGGCATCAGGCAGGTGCTGGCCGAAGGTAAGGTCACCAATTACGAACTCACCGCGCGCACCCGTGACGGCAAAGAGACCGTGGTGTCCTACAACGCGACCACCTTCTACGACCGGGACCGGAAGCTGCAGGGAGTGTTCGCGGCCGCGCGCGATTTCACAGAGCGCAAACGCCTCGACGAGGAACTGCAGGAAAGAAACGTCGAACTACAAAGCGCGAAGGTGGTGGCGGAACAAGCGAACCGTTCGAAATCCGATTTCCTGTCCAGCATGAGCCATGAGCTTCGTTCCCCGCTGAATGCGATCCTCGGTTTCGCGCAGTTGATGGAGTCCGATTCCCCGGCGCCAACGGCCGATCAGAGCGCAAGCATTGGTCTGATTCTTCAAGCGGGATGGCACCTGTTGAAGCTGATCAACGAAATTCTCGATTTGGCCAAGATCGAGTCCGGGAAACTTCCGCTGTCGCCGGAATCGGTGTCGCTCGCCGAGGTGATGGTCGAATGCCACGGAATGATTGACGGGCAGGCCCAAAAGCGCGGCATCCACCTGACCTTTCCC
The DNA here is from genome assembly GCA_038229475.1 of Bryobacterales bacterium. GTDB lineage: Bacteria > Acidobacteriota > Terriglobia > Bryobacterales > Bryobacteraceae > BOG-234. Next base: position 7,321 of record JBBROK010000017.1, read on the forward strand.
CGGTTCAACGTCCCCTGCTTTGTGCATGCTGACCGAACCCGGTTGAAGCAGATTCTCATCAACTTTCTTTCCAACGCGATCAAATATAACCGCGAGCGGGGCACGGTTGACGTAGAGTACACAACCAGCCTGCCAGGGCGCATTCGTATCAGCATCCGTGACACCGGAGCCGGCTTGCCTCCGGAAAAGCTGGCACAGTTATTCCAGCCCTTCAACCGTCTGGGGCAAGAGGCCAGCGGGGAGGAAGGCACAGGCATCGGCCTCGTGGTCGCCAAGCAACTGATTGAACTGATGGGGGGAGTCATCGGCGTGGAAAGCACGGTGGGAACCGGAAGCGTATTCTGGTTTGAACTGATGGCCGGTGCAGAGCCGCAGTTTGCCGCGGGAAGCGGCGACACCCAGGCACCTGTTGTGACGCATGTTCCCAGCGGGGCCCGGGTGCGTACCGTTCTCTATGTGGAAGACAACCCGGCCAATTTGAAGCTGGTGCAGCAACTGGTGGCGCGCCGTCACGATCTGCAGCTTTTAAGCGCGGTGACGGGAAATCTTGGTGTCGAACTGGCGATCTCGCACCAGCCGGAGGTGATTCTGATGGACATCAATTTGCCTGACATCAGCGGAATCGACGCACTTAAACTCCTGAACCGAAACCCCGCCACGGCGCGCATTCCGGTAGTTGCCCTCAGCGCCAACGCTATGCCACACGACATTGAGAAGGGACTGCAGGCAGGTTTTTTCCGCTATCTCACCAAGCCAATCAAGATCAATGAGTTTCTGGAGACTCTGAACGAGGCACTGGAATTTTCGGAAGAAATGCCGCGGCGTGTATGATTCGTCTTTGCACCATCTGGATTTTGGCGCCTTTGGCATTGTGGGCGCAGTTCGCAGCCAATCCCCAGGCGATTCCGCGCACCGGAAGGCCCCCGGTGATCTTTCTAAACGGGTATGAAACCGACTGCGGGAGCGCGTCGTTTCAGAAGGCGTTTGGCATTGCAGATCAGGTACTGCAGGCGAATGCACGGGTCAGTCTCTTCTTCAACAACTGCACCATCGCGGGAAGTCCTTCGATAGAGAAGCTGGGTGCCGCATTTGGCGACTACCTGACTGCCCTGCGCTATGACAACGGGCAGCCTGTGACCAGTGTGGATGTGGTGGCCTACAGCATGGGCGGCTTGATTGTGCGAAGTTATCTGAGCGGAAAGCAGGAAGCACCAGCGACGTTTATGCCTCCGGCCGTGATTCGGATTGGCAAAGCGATTTTCATTGCCACGCCGAATTTCGGGACGCCGGTTGCGGGCCTGGCGTTCGGGGCTAATGTGCAGAGCGACGAACTTTCCAGCGGCAGCAATTTTTTGATGGATTTGAATACATGGAATCAGGGTAGGGACGATCTGCGCGGCGTGGAGGCAATTGCACTGGCAGGCACGGGCGGCACCGGTGTTGCCACAACACCGGGTTTCGACGACGGACTGGTGCCGCTCAGCAGCGCTTCACTCGGATTCTACAGAGCGGGGCGTACGCGCGTTTTGCCACTGTGTCATGTGGCAAGCCCGGGTCTGTTGACGCTCACTGGATTTTGCCCGTTCGGGGCGAAAGGGATCGCCCGGGTGACGGCGGCGACAGACGATACCGCGCGATTCATGGTGTCGTTCCTGAACGGGACGAGCGAATGGCAGACGGTGGGTGTGGCAGCGGAACAGAATTCGTTTCTGGCCAACGGGGGCGGCCTGTGGGTTCGTGCACGGACTTCAGCTGACGCGCGGCTTGATCCGGGTTCGGTGCGGGCGGTGCCGGGGAGCGGTCCGGCGAAGAATCTGAACATGTCCAATCAAGAGATTGCCTATACCGATCTGATTGCGGCGGGCAACGTGGGGCTGACAGTGGCCGCGGGGGCGGCGTCTCTAACCCAGACGGTGAATGTGCCGGCGGGCGGGGCGCGGGCTTTCGTGTTGAAGACCGGGCCAAAGCTAAATGCGGCGATTCCGGCGGCGGCAGCAGTATTTCCACTGGTGGTGGCACCACGCATGATCGTATCAATTTATGGGACGGGCATGGCGCAGAGCACGGTTACCTTGAGCGGGGCGGCGGCCAACCTGCTGTTTGTTTCTGATCAGCAGATCAACGCGGTTTTACCGGACACCATGGCTGCGGGATGGAATTCCATAACGGTGCGAAACAGCGGCGGTTCGCATACGGTGGGGGTTTTCGTGGAAGGGGCATTTCCGGCGGTCTTCACGCTGGATCAATCCGGGGCCGGGGCGGCGGCCGCAGTGAACGCGAACAACGGTGCCGTTGTCTCTTCGACGAATCCCCTTCATGCGGGCGACTATCTGGAGTTGTATCTGACGGGGCTGGGCAGTACGGTTCGGCAAGGCGGATTGGACTATTCCACAATGCAGCCTGTGGTTACGGTGGGGGGAGCCGATTGCCCGGTGACGTATGCGGGAGCGGCACCGGGTTCTCCCGGCCTCGATCAAATTAACTGTGTTGTGCCCGCCGGACTGGGTTCTCAGGAGGCGGCGGTTGTGGTAACCAGTGGTGCTCGTTCCAGCCCAATGACGACAGTAAGCGTGCGGTAAACGGGCCGCGCGCTGTGACCGTATTTGGTCAAATGACCGAATCCTGGCCGAACGCTACTGGCCAGCTGAATCGCTGAGGATTCGATAATCGCGGTAATCGATCACCAGCTCGGTTTTACCCGAGAGGAGGGTGTCGGTCAGGGAATGACTCCGCCGGGCAAGCCAGAATTCGCCGAACTTTTCGTATTCGCGGGTGATGGTGGGGCGCCCGCTCAGAAAAGAAGGGCTGGCTCCGGGGACGCCTTCGATGCGGATGAGTGAGCCGGCTTCTTTGTCTATCCAGGCGCGTCCCTGCAACAGATGCGTGCTTTTCGTTCGCGGTGTCAGTTCCAGAACATAGCACGCTGTACCCGCAAGAACTTCCTCTCCGGTCAGGCGCAGGGCATAGTTTGCCGAGTTCACCAACAGGCTTCGCCGGGTTTCTCCGCGACTCATTTCAGCTTCTTCAGTTAACAGCCGGTCAAAGACCCGCGACTGCAGCATTGGCGAACCGCTCCGCGATATTACATGGAACGACTTGCCCTGCTCTCTGCGATAGACCGTTTCCACCGTCATTTCCGCAAAGAGGGAAAAACGGCTAACCGCCAGAGTGTAGTGCTCGGTTACGGAGTAGCCGGGCAGCAGGCTCTCACGCCTTGCCTCGGCCTGATCCAGAGCGCGAAGAACCGTCTGGCTGGAGACCGCGTCGGCGGCAAACGCCGGTGCAAAGAGAATCAAAGGCAGAACGACGAAAACGGACCGGGAAGAAAGCGAAGAGATCACGGATGACTTTCCCCTGCGGCCTTCAACTGATCGATCTGGCTGACCAGCTTCGTCCAACTGGCGATCTCTTTGCTGGTGGCCTTCGTGGAGGTGAGTGGTTTCGGGTCCTTGTAGAAGTCCAGAATATTGCGGCGAAGTTCGGGAGACACGCCGGCGAACTGGCGATCCGCCAACTTCCCGACGAGTTTCGCATAGGCCTCATCGGCTCCTTTATATTTGCCGGGTCGGGTTGGTTCACCAACATCGAAATTCTCGTTCTCCAGCTGTGGCCGTCCCGCACCCACCTGTGCCAGCAGCGCGCCATAGCGATCAATCGTCGAATTGAAACTGGCCATGAACAGCCGTTCCACCTCTGGCGTTGGGGTCCGGATGGCCAGCGCTTTGAACGGGCCGAACTTTGGAACCAGCCGCAAAACGAACGTGACAACTCCGGCGACGAAGCCGGGCTTTTTATACTCGCTCCCCCACTCTTTTTCGTAACTGGCGCGGGAAAGATTATAGAGAAACTTCTTTCGCGTGATTCCCGGAATCTCTTTCTGAAGTTCCTCCCCCTTTAAGCTCCAGGCCACGCGCGTCATACCGGGGACAATAGCGCCGATGCTGTGCCGGTAAGAACCAAGCGCGAGCGTCAGGCTGCCGAAAATATCCTTCATTTCGATGCCGTAGGTATCCTTGAATGCGCGTTCCAGCGGCGCTCTCGCTACCTGGAAGCCGATAAAGCGGCGATATTGGTCGGGCGCATATCGTCCCGATGCAACCTGCAGCACATCGAAGCCGAATTCCGTGCGGATGTGGGCCAACGGGTTATCCCAGTAAGTCACATTGCGCCCGAATTTCCGCCTCAGGTCGGGGTAAAGAATCGCTACCGCGGGGTTGGTGGCAATACGGTGCCCATCCATATCAGCGACGTAATGTTCCAGCGCGCCCAGCGCGAAGGCATATTCGTTGAGATCCTGCGATTCCCGAATGAGTGCTTCAATGAAATCCCCGCTGCGGACGTAATGTGTCAAATCACTGAACAGGTGGCTGCTGAAAGGGTAATAGCCCATGTCCTGAATAATGCAACCGCCGTAGGCACATGCGTGCGCCTGCTCCAGTTCCTCCGGGGTGGCCTTCGGAAATCGCTTCAACAACACTTTAACAATGGAAGTATCCCAGGCAGAGTCAATGGCTGCTTCGTGGGTGAGTACCGTGTAGGCGGACAAGGCCTGGGCCGAGATCAGAATCGGAAAAATCAGGCGAGACACAGCGCCACGCCGGGCCATACTTAGCGGGCCCTGCGGAACGAGCGTCCGGCGAAGAAGCCTGCAGCGATCCCAAGGCACAGAGTTAGCCCGGGATTCCGGTGCATTGCGTTTTGCATGGAACCAAGCGGATGGTAATGGCGCACGTACGTCGCACTGGAATCGAGGCGGCTCGCGGTGCCTTCCGCCAGGTTGTCCAGGGCATCAATGCCTTGAGCGGCGGTGGATCGAACGGTGAATGCGGCGTTTTCCAGAGACTGTGCCGTTTCCTCTCGCGCGTGTTCCAGTGTTTCCACCAGGGTTTCGCCCAGGTGCTGTACATGTTCAAGCGTATCCAGTTCATGCTTCCTGTTCATAGCACCTTTCACGAGCACGTTCAATGCCAGACTGAACGCCTGGACCGTGAAATAATCCTGGGATGAACCGCCGCGGATTTGTCCAAACAACAATTGCCTCATCACTGGCACTCACAGCCGGGGCCGAAGCCCAAACAGCCGGTGCGAAAGCGGCCATTGTACCGGCCTTTGAGCTGGATGAAGTTACCGTCGATCAGCTGGGTCAAATGATGCAGGCCGGGCGCCGGAGTTCCCGCGCCATCACCAGTCTCTACCTGCAGCGGATTGAAGCGTTGAACCAAAAAGGTCCGGAACTGCGCGCCGTCATTGAGACCAGCCCCGATGCCCTGGCTGATGCCGATGCCCTGGATAAAGAGCGGAAGCAAAAGGGTCCACGGGGCCCTCTGCATGGCATCCCGGTCTTGTTGAAAGACAATATCGGAACTGCCGACCGGACCCACACCGGTGCCGGTTCTTTGGCCCTGGCTACGTGGACGCCCAAAAAAGATGCTTTCATCGCCGCCCGCCTGCGCGCCGCCGGTGCCGTCATTCTGGGCAAGGCCAACATGAGCGAGTGGGCATACTTCCGGGCCTCTGCCGCCGTCAGTGGATGGAGCGGGCGTGGTGGGCAAACGCGGTGTCCTTATGCTCTGGACCGGAATCCGCAGGGCTCCAGTTCAGGTTCCGGCGTCGCGGTGGCGGCGAATATGGCCGCTCTAACGGTTGGCTCCGATACCGGTGGTTCCATTGTCTGGCCCGCTTCGGCCAACAACTGTGTCGGTATCCGCCCCACCCAGGGCCTCATCAGCCGCGCGGGTGTAATCCCTCTTTCAGAAACCCAGGACACTGTGGGACCCATGACGCGCACGGTCCGTGACGCTGCCATTATGCTGGGCATTATGGCGGGTGCAGATCCGGACGATGCCATCACCAGTACCAGCGTGGGCCACAACCAACCGGATTACACAAAGTTTCTGGACCCCAAAGGCCTGCGGGGCGCGCGCCTGGTGGTAGCGCGGGAGTACTTCGGTGTGCACCACCGCATGGATGTCGAAATGGAGAAATGTCTGGACGCCCTGCGCCGCGAGGGCGCGATCCTGATTGACCATAACGAGGGCTTGACGGCTTCGGCGTTCGGCACCGACATGCGCGAAGTCTTCCTTTACGACTTCAAGGCCAATTTGAATGACTACCTGAAACAGACGCCGGCGAATTTCCCGGTGCGGTCGCTAAAAGACGTGATTGAGTTCAACGAAAAAAACCGCAGCAGAGAAATGCCCTGGTTCGAGCAGGACCTGATGATTAAAGCCGAAGGCAAAGGTCCGCGCACCGAGCAACGCTATAAGGACGCCCGCGCAAACTGCCTGCGCCTGGCCCGAACCGAAGGCATAGACGCCGCGCTCACCAAACACAAGGCCGACGCCATTATTGCTCCCACCCTGACGCCGCCTTGCCTTATCGACTGGGTGTCGGGCGATGGCCGCATGAACGGCTGCTCTACTATCGGGACCGTCGCCGGGTACCCGCATATCAGCGTGCCGGGTGGTTTCGTGCACGGGCTGCCGGTGGGCTTTTCGTTCTTCGGACCGGCCTGGAGCGAGCCCACGCTGCTGAAATTTGCTTATGCGTTCGAGCAGGTTACGAAGCACAGGCGCAAGCCCGGGTTCCTGCCTACGGTGAGTTTCAGCGCGTAAGCGACTAAGGTGGACAGAACCGGCGGCGCTAACGAGCCGCGCGCGCCAGCAAGGGGTCTTCACCCCGCGGATGAACGCTTCAGCAGCGCGCTTACGGCGTCTATGCAAAGCACCGCCGCGTGTTTCGATTCGTTGGATAACCCGCCCACTGCGCTGTCCACATCGCTGTTCGTGATCGCCGCAAGTTCTGCTCGTCCCTTCCCCAGGATCAGTTCCGTCAATGCCGACCCGGTCGCGATGGATGCCGTGCACCCTCTCACTTTGAATCGCACCGCCGTCACCCGGTCGCCGTCGAATCGGGCCGCCAGCCGCAGAATGTCCCCGCAGATCGGGTTCGACACCTCTACGGTGACGGCGGGCAGCTCCAGTTCTCCCACATTACGCGGGTTACGAAAGTGATCGATCAGTTCCGGTGTCATATCAGGCTCAATGTTATTCTGATGCTTCCCCCCATCCAAATGAGCACAAAGATTCCCGTTACAGTCGCACACGGCGACGGCATTGGCCCCGAAATCATGGAGGCCTCTCTCCACATCCTGCAGGAGGCTGGCGCGGCCCTCGAAATTGAGACCATTGAGGTGGGCGAAAAAGTTTACCTGAGCGGAAACAGCGCGGGTATCGAACCCAGCGCGTGGGAATCGCTCCGCCGCACCAAAGTCTTCTATAAAGCTCCCATCACCACGCCCCAGGGCGGCGGTTACAAGAGCCTGAATGTCACCACACGCAAGCGGCTTGGCCTTTATGCGAACATCCGCCCCTGCGTCTCGTACCACCCCTACGTAGACACGAAGCATCCTCATATGGACGTGGTGATTGTCCGCGAGAACGAAGAAGATTTGTACGCGGGCATGGAGTATCAGCTCTCACCCGACATCATGCAGTCGCTGAAGATCATCTCGCGTCCGGGTTCGGAAAAGATCGTCCGCTTCGCCTTCGAATATGCGCGTATGAATGGCCGCAAGAAGGTCACCTGCTTCACCAAAGACAACATCATGAAGATGAGCGATGGCCTTTTTCACAAGGTCTTCGACGAAATCAGCGAAGAGTATCCGGAACTGGGTAAAGAGCACTGGATTGTCGACATCGGCGCCGCTAAACTGGCCGATACACCGGAAGCCTTCGACGTGATTGTGATGCCGAATTTGTACGGTGATATTCTTTCCGACGTGGCGGCGCAAATCGCCGGTTCGGTTGGTCTGGCTGGTTCGGCCAATGTCGGGACTTCGGCCTCCATGTTTGAAGCGATTCACGGTTCGGCGCCGCGGCGCGCCGGTCAGAACCTGGCGAATCCCTCCGGCCTGCTGTTGGGCGGCGTCATGATGATGGTTCACATTGGTCAGTGGGAAGTGGCAGAGCGCATACACAACGCCTGGCTGCGCACCCTGGAAGAGGGCATTCACACTTACGATATTTTTGAAGAAACCGTGAGCCGCGAAAAAGTTGGCACCCGTGAATTTGCCAAAGCGGTGGTGGCCCGCCTTGGCAAGCGCCCGGAAAAGCTCAAGCCCATCAGCTATGCCGGTGCCCGCGGCGAGCGCAGGGAATGGACTCCAACCGAACGTTCGGTAGCCATAGAGATGGTCGGTATCGATTTCTACATCGGATCCAAAGGCATCGCACCACAGGAATTTGGCGATGCCCTGGGCCAGATCAGCGAAGGCGATCTGAAGCTGCTCATGATGGATAACCGCGGCACCATCGTTTATCCGGGTGGCATGAAGGAAACTTTCCTGATCGATAACTATCGCTGCCGTTTTGAAGCGGCGGGCAAGCCTGTGACGCATACCCAGGTTGCATCGTTATATCAAAAGGTATGCGGGGCCGGATACGATATTGTGAAGTCGGAATCGTTGCGCACATTCGATGGCAAAACCGGATACACGCTCGCGCAGGGACAATAAGAGCAAGACACCTGCTCCGCCCTCCCGTCCGCTGGTTGCCGTCATCATGGGCAGCAAGTCGGACTGGGAAACCATGCGCGCAGCTTCGGAAATACTCACCGAGTTCGCTGTAGCTCACGAGTGCCGTGTGGTTTCTGCGCACCGGACCCCCGACCTGATGGCCGAATTTGCCTTGGGTGCCGAAGAACGCGGCATTGAAGTGATTATCGCCGGGGCGGGTGGGGCCGCACATTTGCCGGGCATGACCGCAGCGTATACAACTCTGCCAGTGCTCGGGGTGCCCGTGGAAAGCAAGATGCTGAAGGGCATCGATTCTCTGCTCTCCATTGTGCAAATGCCAGGCGGCGTGCCCGTGGGAACTCTCGCCATTGGCCCGGCCGGAGCGAAGAATGCCGGCCTGCTGGCCATTGCCATTCTGGCCAACAAACGAGCCGCTCTGCGCACCCGCCTGAAGGCCTTCCGCGAACAACAGAAGCGCAAAGTTCTGGAAGAAGTCCTGTCTTGAAACCGGTGCTTCCAGGCGCAACCATCGGCGTCCTTGGCTCCGGCCAGCTGGGCCGGATGTTCGCGATTGCGGCACGGCGCATGGGGTATCGGGTCCATACTTACTCACCCGACCGTGACACGCCTACCGGGCAGATTTCCGATCTGGAAATCGATGCCCCTTACGACGATCTGGATAGCGTGCGCAAATTTGCCTCCGGCGTCTCTGTGGTGACCTTTGAATTTGAGAACGTACCGGCTGCAACGGCCGATGCTGCCGCCGGGTGCACGCTGGTGCGGCCAGCGGGCGCCGTCCTTCACACTACGCAACACCGTCTGCGGGAAAAAACTTTCCTGCGCAAGCATGGTTTTCCGGTCACTCGCTTCGAAGCCATCCGCGAACCGGGTGATCTGGCGCGGGTGATGCCCGGGTTTGGATCGGCAATCCTGAAGACCGCCGGCTTTGGCTATGATGGCAAGGGACAGTACCGCATTACTTCGCTGGCGGAAGCGGAATCGGCGTGGGATCGCATTAATCGCCAGGAGGCCGTATTGGAGGCGCTGGTCGATTTCGATGCCGAGCTTTCTGTGGTGGCCGCGCGCGGTGTTGATGGCAACTGCGTGTTCTACGCCCCCGGTGCCAACGTCCATGTAAACGGCATTCTGGATGTCGCCACCGCGCCCGCACCCTTTGAGCCAGGCATCGCGAAGAGGGCTTTTGAAATCACCCGCGGCATCCTGGAGCAACTGGATGTCATCGGCGTGTTGTGCGTGGAATTTTTCCTCACCCGCGAGCACGAATTGCTCATCAACGAACTGGCCCCGCGGCCGCACAATTCCGGCCATCTCACCATTGATGCCTGCATCACCAGTCAATTCGAGCAGCAGCTACGGGCGATTTGCGGCCTGCCGCTGGGCAGCACAGAGATGATGCGTCCCGCCGCCATGGCGAATCTGCTGGGCGATGTGTGGGGCGCGACCGAGCCCGACTGGGCCGCATGTTGCGCCGTGCCCGACGTGAAGTTGCACCTTTACGGCAAGATGGAAGCGCGGCCCGGAAGGAAGATGGGACATCTGACGGCGACCGGGTTCACGCCCGCCGAGGCAGATCATAAGGTACGGCATGCGCGGTCGCTTTTACTGCGGCGGTAGAGGCCGTCGTCATTTTCGTATGATGGTCACGCTTTCCAGAATCACCGGCGTCACCGGGCGATCCTCTGCCCCGGTACGCACCTGTGAAATCGCCATGGCAACTTCCAGCCCCGTCATCACCTGACCGAAAATAGTATGTTTCCCGTTCAGATGCAAAGGCCGGCCCACGGTGATGAAAAACTGGCAATTTCCGCTGTTGGGCCTCCCGGTATTCGCCATTGCGAGGCGTCCCGGGTATTCGAATGTCAGGGACTTGTTGAACTCGTCCGGCACCATTGGAACGCCGCAATTCCCTGCTCCGGTCCCCTTTACGTCGCCGCCCTGAATCATAAAGCCCTTGATAATCCGGTGAAAACTCAGACCGTCGAAGTAAGGTCTTCTGACCGCCTTACCGCGCTTATCCAGCGTCTGCTTCTCGCCCTGCGCCAGCGCAATAAAGTTGGCCACGGTGGCCGGTGCCTTATCGTCGTAGAGCAAAGCGACTATCCCGCCCATTGAGGTCTTGAATACGGCGTAAAGGCCTGGCTCTTCGGGCATCTGCACGCCCGGTCCGGTCTGCGCCAAAGACGCGGTCGCCAGCGCCAGGCAAAGAACCAACAACAGGCAAGAACGCATTTCTAAACCATAGCGCCTAGGAATCGTCACCGCCACTGTCGCCGCCACCGCCGTCATCGTACGACCCGGAGTCGTCAGTCGAAGAGTCGTCCGTCGAATCGTCACTCGCGTTATCCTCTGCGTCATCAGACGCGGAGTCGTCCGCAGACTGGGAATCGGGCGCATCGGCCTTACCCGGCGCGGCCGAGTCGCCATAGTAATTGTTGACAATGGTCTCTGAAGCCGGCGAAACTCCCGATCCGCCGCCCCCAAGGAAGCTGCTGCCGCCCATACCTCCACCGCCCATCATTCCCCCACCCATTCCGCCACCCGAGTGTTGTCCGAAAAGCCCGGAGAGTGCCGAAAACGCCACCTCGCCTGCCACTACGCCGGCAGCCGTGGTGGCCGCTGTCTTCATGAAGCTGGAGAATCCGCCCCCGGCAGGAGCAGGAGCCGGTGCGCCATACTGCGACGGGGCATACTGCGGCGGTAACGGCGGTGGAGCAGCGGATGTTGCCGGCTGCGGAGCGGCGCCGGCAGATCTTCCCCACCAACTCGGCTGGCCTGGTGCAGGCGGTGCCGATTGGGAAGGAGCCTGCGCTCCCAGAAAGTTGGCCGAATGTTCCGCGGGCTGCTCGACTCTCTTTTTCAGCTCGTCCATTTGAGCTTTGGCCTGATTGAGCGCCATTTCCTGAACCAGTACAGTCTGGGTAAGGATGTAGAGGGCGTCTGGCCGGCTTCCAATGCCGGTGCGGATAGCGGCATCGGCGTCGCGATCCACTTCCGATGCCGGTGCATTTCGAATTCTTGAGGCAAGTCCTTCGATGAGTTGGCGTTCTTGGTCAGTCATAGGTACCTGATTGATAATACGCTCGACCGGTGCTTTTGTTCCATTTCAATGCCACAAACGCCTGCGGCACATAATAGCGGAAGATGAAAACCGCATTCCTTTTCCCTGGGCAGGGCTCGCAGTTTACCGGTATGGGCAAATCGCTGGCTGACTCATTCCCCGCCGCTCGCCACTGTTTCGAGCAGGCCGACGAAGCCCTGGGGTTTAAACTTTCCACACTCTGCTTCGAGGGCCCGGATGAAGCGCTGAAGCTGACCGAAAATACCCAACCGGCACTGGTCGCGGCCTCCATCGCTGCACTGGCTGTGTTGCGCGCAGAAACGGGTGAGCCCGATTACGTCGCCGGTCACAGCCTGGGCGAATATTCCGCCCTGGTGGCTGCGGGATCACTGGATTTCGCCGATGCTCTGCGACTGGTGCGCCAACGCGGCCGCTACATGCAGGAGGCAGTGCCGGCCGGAGTGGGTGCCATGGCCGCAATCCTGAAATTACCCGAGGGTAAGCTCGACGACATTCTTGCCGAGGCCGCCCAGGGGCAGGTGGTGACGGTCGCCAATCTCAATTCGCCGGTACAGATTGTAATAGCCGGCGATCACGCCGCGGTCGCCCGCGCCTCCGAACTGGCCCGGGCTGCCGGAGCACTGAAGGTCATCCCGCTGCAGGTAAGCGCCCCCTTCCATTGCGCGCTCATGCAACCGGCGCAGGCGCGTTTGAAGACCAGGCTCGATACCACCACGTTCGCCGATCTCCGCATGCCCCTCGTCAACAACTATGAGGCGCGGGAGGTGCGCACGGGTGCCGATGCCCGCGAAGGTCTGTACCAGCAGATACCCAACACGGTGCGCTGGGAGCCCGCCATGCGACATCTTACGGAGGCGGGCGTAGATCGCTGGTTCGAAGTTGGCGCGGGCGCCGTCCTTACCGGTTTGTTGCGCTCCATCACGGGAGCGAAGTGTACGGCATTTGGCGAAGCGAAGGACCTGGAAAAACTGCACCCGTAATCGCCCCGCAGGCTGCACAAATGTGGTAACTATGGGGGGTACTGTTCCGCGATGTTGCTTTTATGCTGAACTGCCTGCGCCTGGTCCTGATTAAGCCGTCCCACTATGACGATGATGGTTACGTCATTCAGTGGTTTCGATCTGCCATGCCCTCGAATACTCTGGCCGTGCTCTATGGCCTTGCGCTCGATTGCAAACAACGTCGCGTTCTGGGCCCCGACTCGGATCTCGAAATCACGGCGATCGACGAGACCAATGCTTACGTCAATGTTGACCGGCTGATCCGTGAGTTACGCGACCGCAAGTCGCTGGTAGCCCTGGTGGGAGTGCAGACCAACCAGTATCCGCGTTCGCTCGATATGGCGCGCCGCTTCCGCGCTGCGGGAATTCCGGTTTGCCTCGGTGGCTTTCACGTCTCCGGCACGCTCGCCATGTTGCCGGGCATACAGCCGGAAGTGCAGGAAGCAATGGACCTGGGGATTTCGCTTTTCGCCGGCGAAGCCGAGGGCCGCTTTGAACAGGTGCTACTGGACGCATGGCACGGCACCCTGAAGCCGCTTTACAATTTCATGGACGACATGCCTTCGCTCGACGGCGTTCCCTCGCCGCTGTTGCCGGCTTCACGCATCAAACGCACCGGCGGCACCATGACCAGTTTCGACGCCGGGCGCGGCTGTCCGTTCCAGTGCTCCTTCTGCACCATTATTAATGTGCAGGGCCGCAAATCGCGCCGCCGTTCGCCGGAGGAAATTGAGCAGATCGTGCGCCGTAACCTGGCCCAGGGAATTAACCGTTTTTTCATCACTGACGATAACTTCGCCCGCAACACCGACTGGGAAAAAGTCTTCGACCGCCTGATTGCTCTGCGTGAGAACGAAAAGGCTAACATCAAGTTCATCATTCAGGTGGATACCATGTGCCACCGCCTTCCGCACTTTATTGAAAAGGCCGGGCGGGCCGGTGTGGCGCGGGTCTTCATCGGACTCGAAAGTATCAATCCGGAGAGTTTGAAATCGGCGCGGAAGAAACAGAACAAGATCGCCGAATACCGCAAGATGCTGCTGGAATGGAAGCGGGCGCATGTGACAGTATTCGCCGGCTACATTCTTGGCTTCCCTGGCGAGACGCCGGAAACCATTCGCCGCGATATCGAGGTGATCCGGCGGGAACTACCCATCGACCTGCTGGAATTTCATTGCCTGACGCCGCTGCCCGGTTCCGAAGATCACCAGCGTTTGTTCCGCCAGGGCGCGTATCTGGACCCCGATCTTAATAAGTACGATCTGGAGCACGTCACCACCACGCACGAGACCATGACCATGGAGCAGTGGAGGGCGGCTTACGATCAGGCGTGGGATATTTTCTATTCCCCCGAACACATTCGCACCGTGATGCGTCGCGCCGCCGCCACCGGAATTAATGCGGGCAACATGATGTTCCTGCTGCTGTGGTACTGGACTTGCGAAAAGCTGGAAAAAGTCCACCCCCTGCAGGGTGGGTATCTGCGCCGCAAAAGCCGCAAGGATCGCAGGCCCGGGCTGCCGTTGGAAAACCCCCTGATTTTCTATCCGCGCTATGTCTTTGAACTGGTGAGCAAACATGTCCGGCTGGCCTCGCAAATTATCCGTTTTGGGCTCTTTCGTTACCAGTTGAAACGCGACCCCGAGGCGAAGAATTATATGGATGTCGCCCTTACCCCTGTGCTGGAAGAGGATACGTCAACTCTGGAGTTGTTGCGCGTACTCAACGATCCCAAACCGGCACCGGTGGCCGTGCTGGCCTTTGGCGACCACACCCGTCACTGATTCCGTAGCTGGCTGTCGAAGATCCTAAGCGCGGATCGCAGATCAATCGTCGCCACACTCGTGGTTCGTGTGGACGACGACGATCTGCCTATCGGCGGCTGGTGACGCACGCTAATGAATCACGTGGCCGTCGTCACTTTGCGGAGGCTCCGTACCTGACTAAGCTATAGCAGGCTACGGCAGCACGGTGAATATCGCAGTCTGCGAAGACAACGACGATTGGCCATTCGGCGTTGCGACCCGGACGAGTCGGAGGCCCGTCGGGGCACCGGCCGCAATGGTTACATTAGCTGTGAGCGTGGTACCCAGGGTGTTGACTGCGATGCCGGTCACAGAAAATGCCGTATCAGGTTCACCGCCGTCTTCGGCGCCCTTCCCCCGCGGATTCAACGCCGCAGCCCGCAGGAATCCAACGGCGGTGGCACCCACGAGATTGGTACCTGTAATAGTCAGAGTAAGAGACGTACCCGCACGACCAGTAAGTGGCGCGATGGCCGCAACCTTCGGAAGGTTGGCGGCGCGGTCGTGGTCGCCGTGGTCGTTGTCATCCCCTTCTTCACCGTCTTCGCTCACGGCAGCTTTGATGGTGCCCACCACCTGGTTGGAGGTGAGGCTGACAAGGGTGATAACGCCAGCTCCCTGATTGACGGCGAGCAGGAGTTTGTCCTTCGTATCAATGGCCAGAGAGCGGACTCCGCCACCCACCTGCACATTAATTGTGACGCCCGCGGTTACCTGACCGGCGACCACGGTGAGAGGAATGAGGGAGATGGTTCCCGCAGTCTGACTGGCAATCCATGCTGTGCCACCGGAGATGACCAGGGCATTGGCTCCGCCTCCGCGTTCAACACCGGTGCTGATGGTGGTGTAAGTGCCGGTGGTCAGATTCACCAGCAGGAGATTCCCAGAGCCGGGTGCGGTGGGGTCGGTCACAAGGGCAAATGAGGAACCTGTGACAATTTGAATCTCAGAGGGACGCGCAGAGCCGAGGTTGAGAGTAGTCACGACGTTGCTAGTGGCGATATCCACCACGCTGATCGTTCCGGCGTTTTGATTGGTTACGTAAGCGCGGCCAGTGGCATCGAAGGCGACGGCGCGGGGACTGGCACCAACCGTGACCGTTCGGACTACGGCGGCGGTAGTCAGGTCGATGATGGTGATGGTGTTGGCATCACCGTTAGCGACAAACGCCTGCGTACCGGCGATGGAAACGCCCACCGGACCAGACCCCACCGGGACTTCGGCTTTTACCGAGAACGTAGTGAGATCCACCAGTGCGACCTTGGCTCGGCCGCGCTCGGCGACTACCGCGAGATCACCGGAACTGGTGACCGCGATGGCAACCGGCTCGGAATGACCCGGCAGGGCGATGGTTTTGGTTACGCGGCGACCGACGATATCGACGAGGCGGATAACGTCATCGTTTTCATCGGCGACGAGAGCGAGACTGGTGCCGGGAATGGAGCTGATGGCGGAGAGTTCACGGCTGCGGGTTTCATTTTCGTTTTCGTTTTTGGATTGGCCCTGGCCTTTGGCGGGCAGGATAACAATTTCAACCACATTACTGGTACGGCCAGCCGCAGTGACGACTACCGGCACGCGCCCGGCACCCTGCAGCGACACGGGCAGATTGATGTTGATCTGTTGCAGGCCGGCGCAACAGGGCGATGGACCGGCAAAGGTGACGGTGGCCGCTATGCCACCCACCAGAACCGTGGCAGGAGTGGCAAAGTTAGCGCCGGTGAGGAACAGGGAAAGGAAGGTTGATTTGGTTTTGCTCTGCACGCTAAAAGAACCCACGCGCCCGGTGAGAGATTCGATAATGGCTCCGTCGTGAGTGCCAGTGCCTGTCAATGAGAACAAGCCGGGTGACCCGTTAGCCTCAATGGTGACTGTGCCAGTAACGGTGCCGGCGGGTGAAGCGACAATTACGGACTGCTGCCCGGCAGGTGCGTTGGCGGCCACCACCGCGTTAATTTGCGTGGGCGAAACATAAAACAGGGCGGCAGCAGTTCCGCCGATGGTGACAGTGGTTTGCGCCAAAGTAATCGGTGGATGAGCCGGATCGGTAACCGCGCCCACTCCGGCGGCGAGATTACTTCCGAAAATAGTTACAATGCTGCCCGGTGCTACCGGACCGGCTGAGAAAGAGGCGGCGTTCAGCACCGTCAGATTCTGCGCCGACAGCGCTGCGGTTACGGCCAGGGCCATCAGGCCGGCAGCCAGACGTACTTGAAAACTCTGCGTCATGTTAAATTCCTCCGCATGCTCCATGGCACGTTGCTGGCCTGGGGAGTAAGCGAGGCCAGGTGGCAGCGGCACCCGGGGCAAGTCCATGAAAGTGAACGGCGAATGGAATGGCTGCCGGAATGCATCAGGTAAGGTTCACCATGTCACGCCAAATCGAATCCGGTAATTCTTCCCTGGTTCTCCCCCGCGAGGGGTATTTCTTACCCGGCTCTGAGCCCCTGCGCTCGGGTATCCTGAAGTCGTTCGCGAAGACAGACTGGCAGCAATGTACCGAAGGGAGAAGTTTGGGGAAAATCCTGATCGTCGATGACGAAGTGAATCAACGCAGCGCTCTGGCGGGTATCCTCGCTCACTGGGGCTATACCGTGATAACCGCGTGTAATGGCTCGGACGCACTGGTTCGGCTGCGGAGCTTCGAAGCCGACATCGTGATCACAGACCTCAACATGCCGGTGTTGGACGGGAAGGGGCTGTTGAGCGAACTGGCAAAGACGGGCAATAGCGCCCAGGCGATTGTATTGACGGGATTCGGGAGCGTAGAGGCGGCGCTGGAGACGGTCCATCGGCTGGGCGCGTTTTGGTACATCGAAAAGCCGGTGCAGCCAGCGGCGCTGAAGATCATTCTGGAGCGGGCCATGGAGAAACGACGGTTGGCCACCGATGGCGGGCGCTCCGCACAATCTTCTCCGGATGTAACGGGCGCGTCCGCCGCCATGAAAGAGGTTTGGTATTTACTGGACCAGGTAGCGCCCACCAGCGCGACGGTACTGATTTCCGGCGAAAGCGGCACGGGTAAAGAGGTGGCCGCCCGTGCCATCCACCGGCTCAGCCCGCGCGCCCAGGGGCCATTTTTTGCACTGAATTGTGCTGCCCTGCCGGAGGGCCTCATGGAGAGCGAACTATTCGGTCACGAGAAAGGAGCTTTCACGGGAGCAGCGGAGCGGCGCGCAGGCTGCTTTGAACTGGCGGCGGGTGGGACTCTGCTGCTGGATGAGATTGGCGACATGGCGGTGAATACCCAGGCAAAACTTTTGCGGGTTCTGGAGGACCGGGGGGTGCGGCGTCTGGGCGCAGCCAAAACCACGGAAGTGGATGTGCGGGTGGTGGCGGCGACCAACCACAATCTGCGCGATTCAATTGCAAAGGGCACTTTTCGGGAAGATCTCTACTTTCGGCTGAACGTTTTCGAAATACACCTGCCGCCTCTGCGCAGGCGCAAAGAGGATATTCCCGCGCTCTCGGCGCAGTTGATCACAGACCTGAACACGAAGCACAAGTGCCACGTGAGCGGGCTGGAACGGGAAGTGGAAGAGCTGTTTCAGGCGTACAACTGGCCTGGCAATATCAGAGAGCTGCGCAACATTCTGGAGCGGGCGGTTATTCTGGCCGCGACGGGCGAAATCGGGGTTGGCCATTTGCCCAGAGGCTTCGCGGCGGGGCCCACAGCAGACCCGCAGGGGGCGCAAAGTGGAGACTCACTGGTGCTGCAGGCGGGAGTGACGGTGGATGCGGCTGAGCGTGCGCTGATTGAACTCACGTTGCGCCACACCGGCGGGAACCGGACGAAGGCGGCCGAGACCCTGGGCATCAGCGCCAAGACTCTGTTCAACAAGCTGAAGGAGTATGAAAGCACCCAATGAAACTGCGGGTGCGGCTGTTGGGGGTGACCATTACGATGGTGGTAATTGTGGCTTCCACCCTGACCACACTGAGCCTGAACAGCATCACGGCATCGTCGCTGGAAACCGCGACCGCGAGTTCGGAAGGGACCGCGCGCGAGATTCAGTCGTTCCTGCTGCGGCGGCTTTCGGCAGTAACTCCGGGAGCAAATTCAGGCGTGCGGGACCAGCAGGTGGTGGCGGATACGGATTTGACGGCAGAGCTGGAACAGTCCATGGCGCAATCGCGTTCGGTGGTGGAGATTAACGTGGGCAACCAGACCGGAACCGTGCTGGCCTCGTCGAATCCGCGGCGGCTGGGCTCACCCATGAAAAAGCCGGAGGAGTTACGGATTCTGCGTGATGCGGGTCCGTGGCAACGGCTGAGGGCCATTCTGAGCGGGCGCGAGGATTACGAAACCCGGGTAACCCTGGGGGTGGCCGGGGAGACCAAAGCGGTGTTCACGGTACAGATACTGTTCTCACCCATTTTGTTGCGGGACACGACCTTGCCGCGGCTTCAGGGTCTGATGTTTGCTTCAGCCGTGGCTCTGGCGCTGGCGGTTGGCCTGGCATGGTTCACCGCCAACCTTGCCCTGCGTCCACTGGCCAGAATCGGCTATTTAATCGATGACATTTCCAGCGGGCGGAGGCCTGACTCCCCCGGTCACCGAAGGGGTGGATCGCCTGAACTGGCGGTGATTGAATCGAAACTGGGTCTGCTGGGCGAACAGTACCGCGGGGCCCGTGCCGACGCGAACAAGTTGCGCACCGATCTGGACGACGCCATGGAAAAGATGGATGCTGGTTCCCGGGTTCAGCTGGAAGCCCAGGTCGCTCTGGCGCGACGCTTGACCGCCATCAACAGTCTCACCCGTGGGGTGGCGCATGAGATTAAGAACCCCTTGAATTCCATTGTTTTGCGGCTGGAACTGCTGCGAGAACGGGTGGCGGAAGAATCGCCCGGTGCCGAAGGGGAGTTTTCCATTCTGGCGGAAGAAGTTACCCGGCTGGACCGGGTGGTCAAGACTTTTCTGGATTTCAACCGCCCGGTGGAACTGGAACTGGTGGACGTGGACGTGGCGGAGCACATTGGCCGGATGCTGGAATTGCTGGCACCGGAAACCGCGGCGAAGCACATCACGGTAACTCTGGAAAAGCCCGCCACGCCGGTGCGGGTAAGAGCCGATGCGGGCCTGTTGCGCCAGGCCCTGCTCAATATCGCCGTGAATGGCATGGAAGCCATGGAGGACGGAGGGTGCCTGGAGGTGCGGGTGGCCAGAGTGGGCGATCACTGCGCAATTCGCATCGCCGACACCGGAGCGGGAATACCGCCGGAGCAGATGGAGCAAATTTTTCAGTTGTATTTCACTACCAAACCGGGTGGAACGGGTATTGGCCTGGCCATGGCATTCCGCGCGGTTCAACTGCATGGAGGGACAATCGAAGTGCAGAGTGAGCCGGGTTCGGGCACAGTTTTTGAGGTAACGCTGCCCGTGGCAGGAAAGGAAAGATGGGGATGAGGCAAAGACCGCGCCTTGCGGTGGTGGTACTCAGCGCAGTCCTGATGGGCTGCCTTGGTGCAAAGAAAAAGCCCCTGATACCGGTGGTCCCGCTGATCCCCGCGCCGCCCGTCACACAGCCGGAGAGTCTGCCTCGGGCGGCCGGAACATCCATTCCTCCCGTGGTGCGGATGCCACCCGCACCCCACCCACCAGTAGTGCGGAGAAGGGTTGTCGCCCGGCCGGGACCGGTGCCGGCAGCAGAAACCGAACCGCCCCCACCCGCACCACCACCGGCCCCACCGCAACTACTGGGTGTCAGCCTTGCGCCTTCCCAGGAACGGCAGTTTCGTGCAGATCTGGATCGTCTGATGGCGAACGCGCGCGGCGCGATCGCGCTGAGCGGCGGCCAAACTCTCAGCGCTGCCCAGCGGGAAACGGTGGAAAGAATCAGAAGTTTTCTGGAGCAGGCCGGCGCGGCCAGGGACAAAGATCCGGCCACCGCCCTGCAGTTGGCAAGGCGGGCGGATCTGTTGGGGCAGGATCTGGCAAAGTCGTTTCCGCGCGAATAGCCTACCGGGGTCCACTGCGTGACAAGGTGACTTTAGGCGTTGCGAGGTAGCCGGTAACCCTGTCGGCCATCACTTGATTGACAACCAGTTCGTAGGGCTGACGCGCCTGCGAGGTGTAAAACTGTACAGGCTCGTTGGCGGTGCGGTTCTTCTTTTCCACGCGTTTATCGTCGGCAAGGACATCGAGAGTGTAGCGATTGTGGGACTTGTCGGCCTTCTTCAACTGAACCTGAATATCACCGACTTTCTGCAGTGCACCGCGAGTCAAAGTGAATTCGTAGATATTGCGGTCGCCCAGTGCCCGCAATTGGCCAATCTCACCCGAATTGGTGGCGATCAGACCGCTCATCTCGCCCAGGTCGCCGCGTGTTCGCTGCAGCGCGATGCGGGTTTCATCAATGGCGGTCCGGGCGGTTTGCACTTCTGTCTTCACTACATCAACATCGGCGCGAACAGTGGTTACGTCGGATCGGACAGAGCCGACGTCTGACTTCACCGCGCCCACATCACTGGTAATTCCCATGACCGCGGCAGAAGTTAGCGCGGCCGACTCCTTGACCTTACTCAACTCAACGTTGATCCTCTTCGTCTGATTCTGCGCATTCTGCGCGGCGCGTTGCGACACCGTGGCCACATTCCGGTTGGCTTGCTCGCGCGAGACATTAATTTCCGCGCGCAAGGCAGAGACCTCCTTCTGCCAGCGGGCTTCAGAGTCCTGCGCGAGGGCCGTAACCGTTTGGTTGGCATGGAGTGCTTCATTCACCTGATGTTGCAGGGCGTTTGTGCGCGTGTATTCAGCGTATCCGGCAGCACCGGCGACTAACAGCGTGCCCACGCCCAAAATGGAAAGCCAGGCATGCCCCTGGGAACCCGTGGCAGATGTATTGTTTGATTCGTTCATGAATTCAACCTCTGCCCCACCCAAAGCACGTTTTCAGCCGCAAACTAAGCGGTTTGCTTTCAGTGGAATAAGAACGGCAGTTGGTGCCAACCGGTAGACTTTGCCGGAAGGAATTGCCGGTGTAGCGGCAAACCACTGCTTTCTTGTTACAATCTCCACTTATGCGTAACCTAATTGCCACCCTCTTGTTTGCCACCCTCACGGCATTCGGGCAAGGGACCACTTCCAGAATCACCGGCACGGTGGAAGACCCGGCCGGAGCCGTGGTGGCCAACGCCGCCATCAAACTGATCAATCAGGCCAGTGGCGTGACCTTCACCACCACCACAACGGAAAGTGGCAACTATGGCTTCGAAGCCATCCAATCCGGCCAGTATGAAATTCAGGCCGATGCCCCCGGTTTCAGCCATTTCGTTTCCCGCAACAACAGCGTTTCCATCGGCCAGCCCGCTACCGTAAACATCTCCCTCACCGTGGGTGGCGTAGAAGTCACGGTATCGGTGGATTCCTCAGTGGAGGTGGTACAAACGTCGTCGTCGGGAAACCTTGGCAATCTGGTCACGCAACAGCAGGTGGAAGATCTGCCCATTGTCGGCACCCGCGGACGTAACCCGCTGAATCTCGTATTTATGCAGCCCGGCGTACTTAGCGGATCGAATACCGGCGGCGGCAGCCACGCGCACGGCGCGCGTGACCGCGCCTGGAACTACACACTGGACGGTATCGACGTTAACGATGCCAGCCAGGGTGGCTCAGAGACCACATCGTTCCGCATCAACCCCGATATGCTGAGTGAATTTCTCGTGCTTACCGGCAACAATACGGCGGAAAATGGGCGTAACAGCGGCGGCCAGGTCGCCATGGTGACGCGCTCCGGTGGCAACGAATTCCACGGCAACGGTTTCTGGTTTTACCGGACACCACGCCTCAATGCCAATGAGTTTCAAAACAATATCGATGGCATTGGTAAAGCCCAGTTGCAGCAGAACATCTACGGCGGTGGCATCGGCGGACCAATTAAACGCAACAAGACGTTTTTCTTCGCGGAAATCCAGTTGCTGCGGGCCCGTTCCAGTTCGAACACCGCGCGCACGGTCTATACACAATCCGCCCGCCAGGGAAATCTGCGCTATGTGAAGGGTGCCCGTAATCTGCCTGCGGGGGTTCCCGGTGCCTCCGTTGATGCCAGCGGCAATCCGGTGAATCCGGCCAATATCGGAACCTATAGTGTGGCCGGATCAGACCCCGGGCGCATTGGCCTCGATACCAGCATTCAGGGCATGTTGAAAGACATGCCACTGCCCAACAATTTCACCGTGGGCGATGGCTTGAACACAGCGGGCTTCAACTTCTCCGCCCTGGCTTCGGAACGGCAGCATGATCAGACCATCAAAATCGATCACGTGATCAACGACAGGAATAATATTTATGGCCGCGTGGTTTGGGGGCGTGATGACAGCGTTTGCGATATCGTGAACGGTGGCCAGCCCGTATTCCCCGGCGGCGTCTGCCTGGTGAATACGCTGCGCGGACCGCGCAATTTTGCTTTCAACTGGCGCCTGACTCCGAATGCCCGCATGACCAACGAACTGGTGGTGGGGCAGAATCGCTACGATCCGATCTTCGGGCAGCCGGCGTCGCTGGACAAGATCTCCATCTCTTCCGCCCCGGTGGATACCACCTGGCAGTACAGCTTCGGCAACCAGCGCGTGGTGAGTACGTGGCAACTGGTGGACAACTTCTCTTATCTGCGCGGACGCCACGCCTTGAAGTTTGGCGTCAACCTGCGGCGTGTTCGCGAGGAAGACCAGCGCGGTTCTGTAGCCGGTTTGAATGCAGCGGAGGAGATTAATTTCTCCACCACCATCAACACCGTAGACCCCACCGCCTTCGGCTTGCCTTCCGATCTCAACACGGCGTTTGATCGCCCCGGCTTCCAAAGTAATATCAACTTCCTGCTGGGCCGCATCGGACAGATCCAGCGCGGCTTCGTGGCCAAAGGCGATGAGTGGACAAAGAGCACTTTCCAGTTCGATACCCGCTACCCGGAATACGAATTCTACGGGCAGGATTCCTGGAAGGTGCGGTCGAATCTGACGGTTGATATCGGGCTCCGCTGGGAAATCCGTTTGTCACCCACTACGCCCACCAACAGCATCCTGGTTCCCAGTCAGCCCCTGGTTGCAGGCGGCGCAGGCTCCAATACCGTGAAGTGGGTTCAGGGCCAGCTCTTCAAGAGCCAATACGGCAATCTGGGGCCGTCACTGGGCTTTGCATGGGACCCGCAAAACAATGGCAAGACCTCCATTCGCGGCAACTACCGCGTGGCCTATGACCGCATCAACATGTTTGTGGTGGCCTCGCAGATTCTCCCCAACCTGCCCGGATCGGCCTTCGCGGCCATCAATCAGGACTTCGGCTTGAACGGCGGACGACTGGCCAATCTGCCTGCTTTGAATCCGCCTGCCACCAAACCCAGCGGCCTGGCACAACCGGCGGCTTTTAGCGCCGCCACCAACACCGCTATCGACCCGAACCTGAAGACGCCCCGCACCCACCAGTGGGCGCTGAATATCCAGCACGAGATCGCGCACAATACGATTCTGGACGTGGCCTATGTGGGTCGCCGCGCCTATCACCTGCTGGGGGCCTACAACGCCAATCAGGTGCAGATCAACAACAACGGATTCCTGGACGCGTTCAAAGTGGTGAAGGCGGGCGGCGATTCATCTTTGATGAACAGCCTGCTGAGTGCAGATTCGCGGTTGAATCCCGGCGAAACCGGCTCTGCTCTGGTACGCCGCCTGTTTGCCCCGCAATTAAATCTCAACTCTGTGGGGGCGCTCGCCATCGCCATCGCGCAACGTTTGCAGAATGGACAATCGGTAACCCAGCTCTCCGCGGCTCGCCCGTTCGCCTTCATTCCGTACACGCAATTCTCCGGCGGATTGAACGTGCTCGATTCCAACGACTTCTCCACCTACCACGCGCTCGAAGTACAGGTCACGCGGCGCCTCAGCAGCGGCGTGACCTGGAATGTGGGTTACACCTGGGCGAAGTCGCTCGATACGCGATCTTTCGATCCCACGCTCACCGTGGTGGGCACGGGTAATGCGCAGACCGCTGCCAGCACGCCGTTCGATATCAATAACCGGCGTCTGAATTATGCGCCGTCTGATTTCGACCGGCGTCATGCTTTGCAGGGCAACTTCGTTTGGGAACTGCCTTTCGGCAAGGGTAAGCACTTCCTGGGTACGGCTTCCGGCATGGTCGACCGCGTGATTGGCGGCTGGGAACTGGCGGGTCTGGGTCGCCTCACCAGCGGACGTCCATTCACGGTCTATTCGGGTTCCAACACCTTCAGCAACGTCAACCAGTCCACTGCGAATTGTACCGGCTGCAGCGCGGGTGCCGGATCGCCGTTTCTCGATTCCGCCACAGGCCTGATCTGGTATTTCGATCCGGCATTGCGGGCGAAGTTCTCGGCACCCGGTGCGGGCGAATTCGGCAACACCGGGCGCAACGCCTTTGTGGGGCCACACTATGCGGTGCTGGATACCTCGCTTCTGAAGCGGATTGCGCTGACGGAGAAAATCAAACTGGAACTGCGTGCCGATGCGACAAATATTACCAATTCCGTGATGTTCGGCGCCCCGACCTCAGATATCACCAGCGGGACATTTGGACGTATCCGCAGCACGGTAACCAGCGGTTCGCGGAAAATTCAGATCGGCGCCAAGCTTCACTTCTGATCATTGGGCCAGTCCGCTCACCGCCAGAATCCGGTGGGATTCACTGTCAGAGACATACAGGACTCCGTCGGCGAAATAAACTCCGTGCGGGCGGCGAAGCTTGTCGAGCACAGTGGTAATCACCCCGGTGGTCAGGTCAATCCTGCGAATCGTGTGGCTTTCCGTATCGGCCAGATACAGAGCTACCGCCGCATCGAGCGCCAGACCCTTGGGACCGGCCAGCTTCGCCTGTTGCGCTGGTCCACCGTCACCGGTATGTCCTTGTTCTCCGGTGCCGGCGATGTGATGCAAAGCATGGCTCGCAGCGTCAATCCGGTACACCGCGTTGCCCTCCCGCAGCGTGAGGTAAAGATCGCCGTTTGGAGCCAGCGCCAGAGTCCGCGGCCCACGCAGAGCGGCACCGGTCACTGACCAGGTCTCGATCTTCCCTGCCCGCAGCCGACGGATCCGATTATTGCCGATATCGCAAATGAGCAGCGATCCGTCCACATCGAAGTAAATGCTGTGCGGCTGATTCAGCTGCGCCGCAGTGCCCGGGCCTCCATCGCCTGAGAACCCGGCCTTCCCGGTACCGGCAACCGTGGAGATGACACCGCTCTTCATATCAATTTTGCGGATCACATGGTTATCGCGTTCGGCAACAAACAAATCTCCCTTCGAATCGAAACGCAATTCGTGCGGCATGTTCAGCGAGGCCTGCATAGCCGGGCCGCCATCGCCCTTCCACGCCTTCACGCCGTCGCCGGCAACAGTGGTGACGTGTTTGGTGGCCAGATCGAGGCGGCGGATGCGCTGGTTATCCAGATCGCAGAAGTAGAGCGCTCCATCCGGACCAATCACCAGACCATAAGGATTATTCACCTGGTTATCAGAGAAACCAGGTGTCCCGTCGCCAATCAGCGGGGTTACGATGGCGCTGTGTCCTGCCAGTGCCAGACCAAAGAACAGAGCAAGTGCCTTCATTCTGTGTTCGAGCATCGCACAACCCCCGCTCGGGATGTGGGAAACTGACCGGGAGGGCAGATATATGTCGATTCGAAAAACTGCGTTAATTTGGCTACTCGCCATCCCGGCGCTGCTGGCACAGAGCAAGGGCACATACTTTCCTGCCGCAGGCACATGGCAACACAAGGCACCGGCCGAAGTCGGCATGGATGCGGCCAAACTCGGCGAAGCCCTGGAGTGGGCCAAAACCCATGGTTCCAAATGGGACTACGACGTGGACCAGGTGCGCGTCTTCGGCAAGGTCCTGGGCTCGCTGCCGGCGTCACGCGCGGTGACCAACGGCTTAATTCTGCGCCACGGCTATATCGTCGGCGAATTTGGCGACACCAAAACCAACGACCCCGTCTACAGTGTGGCCAAGAGTTTTCTCTCCACCACCGCCTCCATTGCATTTGCCAAAGGTCTGATCAAAGACCTCAATGAGCCGGTCAACAAATACATCCACGATGGCGGTTACGACTCCCCGCACAACGCGAAAATTACCTGGAAAAATCACCTCCAGCAGGAATCGGAGTGGGAGGGAACCCTGTGGGGCAAGAATGCCAACTTCGTCGGCCATGAGGAATTCGGCAACAGCGAAATGAAACCTCGCGAAATCATGGATCCCGGCACGCATTACGAATACAACGACGTCCGCATTAACCGCTTTGCGCTCTCCCTCGCACGGGTCTTCGGTAAGAGCCTGCCTGACGTGCTGAAGGAAAACGTTATGGACCCGATTGGCGCCTCAAAGGAATGGAAGTGGCAGGGCTATGGCGAGAAATCGACGGCCGACGTGAATGGAATGAAAGTGGAATCCGTCTCCGGTGGCACCCGCTGGGGCGGTGGCTTATGGATCAATTCGCAGGACCTGGCCCGCTTTGGCCTGCTCGTCCTCAACAAAGGCAAATGGGAAGGGAAAACCGTCCTTTCCGAAAAATGGATACAGGACGCGACCACGCCCAGCGCCCATGGCCCCGACTACGGGTACCTCTGGTGGCTCAACACCAAACAAAAGCAATGGCCCAGCGGACCCCCTTCCAGCTTTGCGGCGGTAGGTAACGGCGGAAATATTATCTGGGTGGATCCGGAACACGACATCGTCCTCGTATGGCACTGGCATGACAACGGCAAGGCCGTGGACGGCATGATCCAGCGCATTGTCGCCGCTGTGACGGGCTCTTAAGCAGCATGCGAGTGTTTGCGGTAATCCTCGTTCTGGCCTCCGTTCTGGGGGCGCAGGGCGTACCCGCTTCGTCCGATTTGTGGATGCAACAGGCCGACGAGCGCCTGCGCACCGGTCGCAAATATTATCAGGAGGGTAATTATCGTCAGGCACGGGTTGAGTTCGATGCCGCCATCGACAACATGATGAAGGCGTCCGTTAACCCCTCCAACAGAGTCACATTTGAGTCACGCATGGAAGATATGGTGGATGCCATTCACCGGCTCGACCTTGCGGGCATGGGCGCCGCGGTGGTAGAGGCTGTGCCCGGCTTTGACAAAGTGCCGCTGGAAGATATTGTGGAAATGACCTTCCCGGTAGACCCGCGCATTAAGGAAACCGTCAAGACCCAGGTTTCCAATTTGAATTCCGGGCTGCCCATCACGGTCAACGACACGGTTCTGGGATACATCAATTATTTCTCCAACCGCGGCCACAAAACCATTGAGAACGGGCTGGTACGCGCGGGCCGGTATAGTGACATGATTACGCGCATCTTCCTTGAAGAGGGTGTACCTGTGGAATTGATCCACCTCGCCCAGGCGGAATCCGGTTTCATGCCCCGGGCGATCTCCCCTGCGGCCGCAGCGGGCATGTGGCAGTTCGTAAAGTTCCGCGGCAATGAGTACGGCCTGAAGCAAAGCGCGTACACCGATGACCGCCTTGACCCGGAGATGGCGACTCGCGCCGCCGCCCGGCATCTTCACGATCTGTACAGCCAGTTTGGCGACTGGTACCTGGCCATCGCAGCCTACAACTGCGGACCGGGAACCATCCAGAGCGCGGTGGAGCGAACTGGTTATGCGGATTTTTGGGAGCTCCACCGGCGCAAAGTTCTGCCCAACGAAACCGCCAACTACGTCCCCATTATTCTGGCCATGACCCTGATGGCAAAATATCCGAAGGAGTACGGGTTGGAAGGGCTCACCCCGGAGGCGCCTTTGGAGTACGACACCATTACTCTGAATGCCAACACCAGCCTTTCGCTCATCGGCGATCTCACCGGCTTGCCCCTCACGGAACTACACAGCCTCAATCCCTCGTTACTGATGGGTACGGCACCAGAGGGTTACGTTCTGAAGGTACCCCTGGGCACAGCCTTAGAGGTGGCGCAGGATCTGGAAATGGTTCCGGGTGACAAACGTGCCACCTGGCGCCTGTACCGCGTGCAGCCGGGCGAAAACCTGGCAACAGTTTCGAAGCGCTTCAATCTGACCACCGCAGTCATCGCGAAGGCCAACGACATTGACCCCAAAGTCGAACTGGCCGAAGGTCGGAAACTGCTCATCCCCGGTGCCTTCAAAGAGCCCGTGGCTACGGCGGTAAAAGGGAAAAAAGGGTCAAAAAAACAAAAGCGGAAGAAAGGTTGACGCGGGGCCGATTGGTTTCGCTGGCAGTGCATGGCTTTCCCCGGTTTTTGCAGCAGGGGGATTGTATTGGCCCGCCGCGCCTGCTAAAACAAGATCAGGGAGATTTGTTCACATCGTCCGCTTCTGCGTTCTGGCCAGTGGCAGTTCGGGAAATTCCGCGTTTCTGTCGACTTCGAAGACACGCATTTTGATTGATGCGGGTTTGAGTCTCAAGGAACTGACGCGGCGGCTTGCCGAAATTGGCGAGTCACCGGAAGATCTCGACGCCGTCCTCATCACCCACGAACACTCCGATCACATTGCCGGCCTGAACCGCTTGATTCGTTTTCGCGAGAAGAAGAAGAAACCGATTGCGGTGTTTATTTCGAAGCTGACCGCGCCGCTGCTGGAATGGGATGGCCGTGAAGCTGCGCCGCCCATGGAACTTTTTCAGGCCGGGTCCGGCTGGATGGTGGGCAATATTGCCGTGCAGAGTTTTACTATTCCCCACGATGCCAATGATCCGGTGGGCTTCACTTTTCTGGCCGAAGGCGTGAAAACGGCCGTGGCCACCGATCTGGGCTACATTCCCGATTCGGTGCGCATGCATCTGCGGCGCACCCAGATCTTGCTGCTGGAATCGAATCATGATCTGGACATGCTGAAAGTGGGGCCGTACCCATGGTCCATCAAGCAGCGCGTAATGGGGCGCAACGGGCATCTTTCCAATATGGTGACGTGCGAATTCCTCGAGCAGGATCTGGACGGCGGCGTACAGAAACTGATTCTGGGGCACATCAGTGAGCAGAACAATCATCCGGCCATTGTGCGAATGTCGGCCGAGCAGTCGCTGGAAAAGCGCGGCATTGCGCCGCAACTGGTGCTGGCACAACAAAAACAACAAACCGAGGTATTTGCCTTTTGATTCCCCGTTATACGCGTCCTGCAATGGACGCGGTCTGGAGTGACCAGGCCAAATATCAGTCGTGGCTGGAAGTGGAACTGGCGTCGGTGGAAACCCTGGCCCAGACCGGCGTGGTCCCGCCGGCTGACGCGCAACTACTGCGGCAGTACGCCGGTTTTGACGTGGATCGTATCAATGAGATAGAGAACATCACGCGGCATGATGTGATTGCGTTCACAACGGCGGTGGCGGAAAAAATGAAAGCCGCCGGGCATGAAGCGGCTTCTCGCTGGTTTCACTACGGGCTCACTTCCACCGACGTGGTGGATACGGCACAGGCGCTGCAGATTCGCCAGGCGTACACGATTATGCGGACGGGTCTTACCCGGTTGCGGGAAGTGCTGCAGCGCCGGGCGCAGGAGTTTAAACACACCATCCAGATTGGGCGAACCCATGGGGTGCATGCCGAGCCCATCACGTTTGGACTGAAGCTGGCCATCTGGTTCGAGGAAGCGGGTCGGAACCTGAAGCGGCTGGACGCCGCGGCGGAAGATCTGCGCGTAGGCAAGGTTTCGGGTGCCGTGGGGACTTTTGCGCATATCGGGCCCGAGATTGAAGAGGGGATTTGCCGTCGGCTTGATCTGCTGCCCGCACCCGCTGCTTCGCAGGTCATTCAGCGCGACCGGCATGCGCACTTTATCGCCGTGCTGGCCACCATTACGGCAGGCTGCGAGAAGATCGCGCTGGAGATCCGCCATTTGCAGCGGACTGAAGTACGAGAGGCCGAAGAGTACTTCGCGAAGGGACAGAAGGGTTCTTCGGCCATGCCGCACAAGCGGAATCCCATCACCTGTGAACAAATTTGCGGGCTGGCGCGGGTGGTGAGGGCCAACGCCCAGGCGGCGTTTGAAAACATTGCACTGTGGCATGAGCGGGATATCTCTCATTCGTCGGTGGAGCGCGTGATTCTGCCCGATTCCACCATTCTCACCGACTACCTGCTGGAGAAGACGGCGAATCTGGTGGATAAGATGTTCGTATATCCGGAGCGGATGCGACGGAATCTGGAGATGACGCGAGGTCTGGTGTTCAGCGGGCAGTTGCTGCTCGATCTCTCGGCGGCGGGAATGTTGCGCGAGCAGGCTTATGCGCTGGTGCAGGGCACGGCCATGAAGGCCTGGGAAGAAGAGGGCGATTTCCGCGCGGCAATTGAGGCCAGTGCTGAGATTGCCGCCGTACTGGGCAAAGACAAGCTGGCACAGACGTTCTCGCTTGAGCGGCAAATGCGCCACGTGGATACCATCTTCCGGCGGGTATTTGAAAAATGACACTGGATGCCGATTTCCGGGCCACTGCCACCGCCACCCTGGAGCAACTGATGGGTCGGATCGAGGTATGTGTCACGAAGTTAAAGGATGACCAGATTTGGGCACGTGGTCACGAAACGGACAATGCCATCGGCAACCTTTGCCTGCATCTGGCTGGGAATTTGCGCCAGTGGATCCTGTCGTCGTTGGGCGGGGAGGCGGACCAGCGGCAACGGGATTCCGAATTCGCGGCCCGCGGAGGGGAGTCGGGTAGCGAGTTGACGGCGCGGCTCCGGCAAACCGTTGACGCCACTATGGCGGTCATCGGAAAGCTCTCCCCGGAACAGCTGGCACACGGCTACACCATTCAAAACTATGAGGTTTCCGGCTTGGGCGCGGTGTTCCATGTGGTGGAGCATTTCGCCCAGCATACGGCCCAGATCATCTTGCTGACCAAAATGATGACGGGCGACGATCTGGGATTCTACCGGCATCTGGGGAACCGGCAGGGTGTGAATCCCACACCACACCAGACCGGCACAGTCTCGCCAGTGAAGCTGTAAGTCTTTTCTTTTTACCGCCACCAGTTGTGGACCGAGACGTGCAACTCGCGGGGCATGCGAGTCTTCGCCATTACCCGATCCGGCCTTCTGACCATTGCGCTCTCCGTGGGCGCTCTGTGGGGGACCATTGGAGCGGAGACCATTGTTCGTAATCGGGCCGAGGCCGATCTGCGCAGCAGCTTCCGCGCACAACCTTTTGGCACACAACCCGCGCAGCGTACAGTGCTTCCTACGTCGCGCCCGGTGCGCCCGTTTCGCCCGGACCGCGTGATACCTGGCTGAGCCGGGTTACCTTTGTCCCGTAAGACCCGCCATACTGGGCATATGAAGTTTTCCCTTCCCTGCGCCTTGCTGGCGCTCGCCATTAGCGGCTTCTCCGCCGCGGCGCTCGCAGATCAGGATGCAACCAAAGCGCCCGCCGCTCTGCTGAGCGTCACGGGATCTGTAATCAAAGTGGATGGCGCCGCCAAAGTAATCGCGGTGAAGACCGACAAGGGTGAGACCACCGTCAAGTTCGACGATAAAACACAATTCCTGTCACTGTCACCGGGTGAAACTGACCTGACCAAAGCCGGGCCGATGAAGGCCGATGAACTGGCCCCGGGCGACCGGATTCTGGCGCGGGTACGCAGCGCTGACCCTACCGGGTTGCCAGCCACACGGGCCATTATCAACCGCCAGGGCGATATTGCGAAGCGCGACGCCCGGACGCTGGAGGAATGGCGCGCGCAGAGCGTCTCTGGTCTGGTCGGTGCAACCGATGCGGCGACGAAGACGGTTACCCTCAAAATGCGCGGTGCCACTCCCGCGGCGCCCATCAGGGAAGTGGTAATCGATGTCTCCGGCAGAGTAAACTACGAGCGCTTCAGCGCCGAGACCGGCAAATATGAACCGAGCGACGTAGCCGCCATCCGTCAGGGCGACCAGATTCGCGTGTTGGGTGAGAAGAATGCCGACGTGACTCAGGTGAAAGCCACCGCCATGCAGACCGGTGCGTTTACCACCATTCCGGCACAAATCAAATCTCTGGATGCGGGTGCCATGGAAGTATCGGTGACCAACCCGGTGACCAAAAAGCCGGTAACCATCACCATCCGCAATTTCACGGTGATGAAGCGTCTGGATGAGGGCGTTGCCATGATGATGGCACGACGGCTGAACCCGACATTCCAGGCGGCAGGTGGCGCTGGTCGGGGTGGCGGACGCGGTGCGGAAAGTGGACGCGGGCGCGGTGGTGCCATGGACCCGGCGCGCATGATGGAGCAGCAACCAACCATTCTGATCGGCGATCTGAAGGCGGGCGAACCGCTCATCATCACCGGTATTACATCCGCCGATGGGTTGAAGATTACAGCGATTTCACTAACTGCGGGCGTGGATGCAATTCTGCGCGCGGCACCACAAGGTGGACCCGACCCGCTCGGTGGCGGCTGGAACTTCGGCGACGCGGGCGGCGGCCCCGGTCAGTAGCTCAGAATGCCACGCTGATTGGTGCCGGGGTTCGCATGCGCCCATAGCGCCCGCGGACATAGGTTCGGATGCCTTGCGTCAGTTCCTCAGCAGTCCGTTCCTTCGGTTTTCGCGCTCCGAAAATGGCCTGGTGAATATCTTCGGAGCTATACCGACCTGCCCGCCGAACCTTCGCCGGAACCGGGATTTGTCCCTGAGCAGTTACTTTTGATTGAGCGGTTGCCATAACGAAACCTTACTACGGTGATGGGTGAGCGAGACCGCGTTCAGGCAGCAACATCGAGATCGTCCATCCAGATGATTTCGTTACCCGTCTCTTTCCGCGGGTTAGCTGCCTTTGCCATTTGAACCAGACGCAGGTAATCGGGAATACTTGCCTTCTGATTCTCAGATGCCAGACGTTTCAATCCGCGCTGGATGATCTGATCGATGTGTTCTGCCGTCGCGATGAGTGCTGGCATGTTCTTCCCTCCCCTGCCAATATTTAGCATGCCCTGCGCCCGAAGGGCCGGTGTGCAGGGGCAGAAGAGGGACAGCGAACCCTGGCGAAACCATAGAATTATCGGGTGTTAGCCGGTCCGGCCGGAATATTTTTCCGGCGTGTGATTACTCCCGGTCTGCGGGCGGTTTTGGTGCCATCATCGCCGGGGGAACAACCGGACCAAAGAAGCTGTCATCCAGAATGATCGTCGCCTTCTCCCGCATCGTTTCCACTGCCTTCTTGGCCAGTTCAGGGCGAAGCTTACCTTCGATTTCCGTCTTCGCGTCAGCCATGGTCTTAATCGCGTGCGATTGCACCTGAATGATGTGGAAGCCAAACGGCGACCGTACGGGCGGGCCCACCTCCCCTACCTTCTGGGAGAACGCCGCCTGTTCGAATGGCGGTACCATCATGCCTTTACCGAATTCGCCCAGATCACCACCCTGTGCACCCGATCCGCTGTCATCTGACTCTGCCTTCGCGATGGCGGCAAAGTCCTCGCCACCGGCCAGGCGTTTGATGATCGCGTCGGCCTTGGCCTTGCCTTCGTCTTCCGAAAGCTCCGGCTTATCGCCATTCGGGGGCATGGGCGCACCCTTCACGCGGATCAGAATATGACGGGCCTTGATCTTTTCGTATTCGGCCTGGTGTTCCTTGTAGTAGGCGTTCAGAGCAGCGTCGTCTGGCTTGGTGGTTTCCTGAATGTTCTGGAAAACCGCACCTGCCAGCAGGTTTTCCCGCTGGAATTCAATCTGCTGGATGATTTTGGGGTCCTTGTCCAGCTTGCGGCGTACCGCTTCCTGAGAGAGCAACTTCATCTGCACAAGGTTGTCGGCGAACTGCCGCTTACCGGCTCCGCGGGCATACTGCTGATACTGCTCCGGCAGAGATTCAATCCACGCTTCATACTGTGCGACGGTGAACTTCTGCTCACCAATTGTCAGAATGACCTTATTTGGATCGACCACAGGGGCGGCGGCGGGAGCCATCGGTTTGGGCGGAGTCTGGGCGCTCAGCGCTACGGCGAGCATGAGAAAAGGGGCACAAAATTTCACCATTCCAGCATAGCGCAAGCAAGTTGGGGATCCATTAGCGATCAGCCGACTGGCCGCGCGTACTGTTCATATTGATGAAACTGTAGGCGCCGATTGCCAAACGACAACTGGGCCCCGCTCCCCTGAAACCCATCTGATGCCACGTCATGGGCGGGGCGTATAGAATGTCGCCCTCGCTGCCGACAAATTCCCCTGCATTCTCAAACTTTCCCGTGATCTGGCCGGACTGCACAATCCACCACTCGGCTGGCCCCGGGTGCATGTGGCCAAATACTGATTGCGGATTGAAGGGCGCTGAACCGCCGTCGTTCGGTTCGGCAAAACCGTAAATCGGATTCATGAACAAATGGTCCTGTGCAACCCTTGCGCCACCAGGAGGTCCCTTTTTGGCGGCTTCAAACAAATTCCAATGCGGCAGATTCGGTGCCATATAAGCCAAAGGCGCGCGCGAAAAAGCCACCTGAACCATCTCCGTTCCGCCAGGTGCCGCAGGTGGGGGGATCGTGCCTGGATACAAGGTTTGGAAGTTGACCGGATTGATCTCCACCCAAAGACCGGGCCTGCTGCCAGTGATTTCGAAGGAGTACAGTGTCCCCTTCAGGATGTTGACGATTGATCCCCGGGTTGCGAGGATGGGCGACTGCCCTTCAATTTCGAAACGCATCTCGCCTTCCACCACTACTGCAACACTGGCGGTATCCGGATGGAAGCGTGGCGAAAATGCCGTGCCGGTAACCGCTGCGTTGTACTCGGCCTGTATCTCCGGATCTTTCACCACCAGCTCTTTCCATACGGCCTGGCCTGTATGCCGTGCCTTCAAATCCGCCAGTCGGGTCAACGGATGATTGGGTGCCACGTACACGCCACCCTTTCCTTTGGCAACCCAGTACGTTGTCTGTGGCCCGCGCCCTCCCGCTGGCTGCGCTGCAAGCGATCCGACGTACAGAACCGCCAGAAGGGCTATGGGAAAAATTCTGATCATCACCAGAAAATCTATCACAAGACTTCTACCGCACCTGCAACGTCAGTCGGCCGCGCGTTAAAACCAGCAGCAAAAACGCCATGCCCCAGCCGGACAAGGCAATTATCAATTCCGGTGATGGTTGGCTCCGGATGTGTGCGCCAGTGAGGAGTCCGGCGAGCCACCTCGAGTCCGTGTTAAAAAACGCGTGTGTAGCGACTGCGATAACCACACTTCCGCCGGAGAGGTTGAACAGAAACGTCATCAAAAAAGAAAGTCCGGTGACGATCAACACGTACGTCGGAAAGTTGCTACTGCTCCACGCTTTAGTCAGGAACAGCGGAAGATGCCACACCGCCCATAAAATGCCCAACAGGAAAGAGGCTCGGCCCGGGCCGAGAAGTGCCTGCAGACGCGGTAGTGCGAAACCTCGCCATCCGGGCTCTTCACCCAGCGGCCCGCCGATGAGCGTTGAGATGCCGTAGACGGAGGTGGAAAGCAAATTGCCCCACCCCAGCGCAGCCCATGGCCCGGTAGTCATCATTACCGCGGGAACCACAGCGAAGACCGTCATAATCAGAGCCGGAGAGAGGACGGCGCTTGCCAGCACAGCTTTGATATTGAAACGGCCCGCGACAGGCCAGCGATGCTCGGTGATGCGCAGCGTCAGGAGCGCAGCCAGCGAAGGAGCAAAACTACCGGCGACGGTCATTACAGGGATGGAGAGTTCATAAGGGAGCCACCCAATGCCCGCCCGCGACAGGCCGAGGGCCCCGAAGAAGATCCAGGCGATGGAGTACGCCAAGGCAAAGAAGAGGATCAGTTGCCGCCACGTACCGACGTTTTTCTCTGTGGAGCCGGGGTTCATGAAGTGTCTTGAGCTTGTTTGTTAGTTTAGCTCCCGCTACCGTGAAAGAAAGTTGAGCTTCTACCGGACCCGGACCGTCACCGTAGCAGGACCGGATTTACAGTACGACCACTGCGCCGGCGAGCGCGGGGCTATCCGGCGAGTTCAGTGTGAGAATCGCCCCTTGCCATAAACCGGAAGCATCGGCGGTAAGGATTCCCGGTGCATGGTGGCAGCGAACGCAATGTTGAGCGTGTCCCGCGAACAGGGTCACTAAAAGTGCGGATATCAATTTGACTTTGCGGGCAATCAGCCGATTTGGATCGGGAAAAGGATCCGCAGCGGAGTGATGGAGAGGATGGCCCATTTATCCTTCTCCAGACGCATGTCAATCATCACGCGCAACCGTCGTCGTTCTCTCGCAGTTTGCGCTGTTCGGACAGTCAATTGCATTAGCCAGTCAGTTTCCAGTGTCCGCTGCGGGTCTTCACCACTTTCAGCAACGGTCTCGATCACACACGAGACGTCGGTTTGCGATGTGAGAGCGTCAAGGTACGTCTCGATACGCCCGAAGTCCGTAGCTTTGGAAGAAAAGCACTCCAGAGCCGCTACTGGATTGCCTGCGGTGAGAGCGGATGCGAGCAGGGCCAGCCGCGCATGAGGAGAGTCTTTGACCGCGGCGTGCAATCGCATCCCTGATAACATTGTCGCGCCGGTGACAAAGCACCGGCGCGACAGAGGTGGAAACTCGCTGCTCCGCTTACGTGCGGTAGTTGGCATTGATGTGGATGTAATCTTCCGTGAGATCACAGGTCCAGAAGGTGGCATTTCCCTTCCCTTTACCCGCGATCCGGAAAACGATGGAAACATCGGTGTCATCCAGCCGCTGCTTCATATCCATTTCATCGAAGGGCGCGGCCAACCCACTGCGGCAAACCTTCACATCCTGCAGGGTAACTTCCACCTGGGTGGGATCAAAGTTCACGCCGGAATTGCCCGCGGCCATCAGAATACGGCCCCAATTGGGATCACAACCGGAGATGGCGGTCTTCACCAGCGGCGAATTGGAGATGGCGCGCGCAATGGAAGAGGCCGCAGTATCGGTAAGTGCCCCGTGGACTTCCACAGAGATCAACTTACGCGCACCCTCCCCGTCACGGACAATCTGCCGCCCCAGCGACTGCAGCACTTCCGTGAGAGACTCCTCGAAGATGCTCATCTCCTTCGGATCGGGGCGAACACCGGAGGCGCCGTTGGCCAGCACCAGCAGCATGTCGTTAGTGGAGGTCTCACCGTCCACTGATATTCGGTTGTAGCTCACTTCGGCGGCGCGTAGTAACATTCTGCGCAGTAAAGTCTGCGGTACCAGCGCGTCGCTCATCACAAAGCCCAGAGTGGTGGCCATGCGCGGATGGATCATACCCGATCCCTTGGTGATACCGGCGATGCGAACCAGGCCGCGGCGCAGAGTAACTTCGCGGGAAGCGCCCTTGGTCTGTAAATCCGTGGTGAGAATGGCGCGGGCCACGTCCGGCAGTGATTCATCCCGCAGGCTCTCCACCAGCGACTCCAGTTTGGAGAGAATCAGATTCTCTTCCAGTTCCACTCCGATCACACCCGTGGAAGCCGGCAGCACCTGCGAAGGCGGCAACTTCAGCAGTTTGGCCAGCGCTTTCGTGGTGTTGGTCGCGACTCTGTCGCCATTGCGGGTAGCGCAATTGGCGTTGCCGGCATTGATCAGCACGGCGCCAACAATGCCTTTGGACGCTCGCATGTTTGACCGCGCCAGTTGCACCGGGGCGGCCTGAACTTTGTTGGTGGTGAAGACGGCGGCTGCGGCAGCCGGGGTCGCCGAAACAATCAGCGAGAGGTCGTCTTTTTCCTGCTTGCGAATTCCCGCATAAGCGGTCGCGTATTTATATCCAAGTGGTAGGTCTAGTGGTCTCATTATGCAAATCGTTCGTTTTCAGTTAGCCGCTGGCCATTGGCGAAAACCGCCGCCGGCATTCTCTTGCGACCTTCCAGCTGTACTTCCAAAAGCTCCAATGCAGCGCCGTCACCGCCCATAGCGAAAACGCCACCATCGTAAATGAGCGCGCCGGGGAAAAGGTCCCACCGGCGGCCCGAAAGGCGTGAACGCCAAAGATGAACGGCCTGCCCGCGAAACCCGGTCCATGCGCCGGGCCAGGGCTGCAATCCGCGAATCCGGTTATGGATTTCCGCCGCCGGCGTCTGCCAGTCGATGCGTCCGTCTTCCTTCTTCAAAATCGGCGCCCAGGTGGCCTGAGCGGAGTCCTGCGCGGTGGCCCGCAGACCGTGCTGTTCCACGGCTTCCAGTGTCTTCACCAGCAACTGTGCTCCCTCTTCGGCAAGGCGGGGAGAAAGTTCGGTCGCGATTTCGTCTTTACCCACAGCAGCTTCACTCTGCAACAAAATTCCGCCGGTGTCCAGGCCCTCGTCAATCTGCATGGTCGTCACACCGGTACGTTCGTTCCCGCGAGCCACCGCCCATTGGATGGGCGCGGCACCGCGCAGTTCCGGTAAAAGCGATGCGTGCACATTGATGATGCCGCGCCGCGCAATATCGATCACATTCCGGGGAATGATCTGCCCGTAACCCACTACCACCATAATCTCCGGCTGCAGGGAACGCAAGTGCTCCACCGCTTCCGGGTGCCGGATCCGCTCCGGCTGAAAGACCGGAATCCCGTGGCGGAGTGCGGCAATCTTTACCGGTGACGGCACAAGTTCCTGCTTCCGGCCTTTCGGCCGGTCGGGCTGGGTAACCACCGTCACCACGCTATGGCCCGCTTCGATCATGCGTTCCAGCGTGGTCACAGCGAATTCGGGAGTACCGAGAAAAACCGCTCTCATTCCCAATCTCCGGCTTTCTGCAGCTTGCGGATTTTACGCTTGATCAGATCTCTTTTCAAGGTGCTCAGATGCTTCAAAAAAAGAATGCCGTTCAAGTGGTCAATTTCGTGCAACATGGCCCGCGCCAGCAGACCTTCCCCGGTAAGCTCGAACCACTCCCCTTCCACGTCTTGCGCACGCACCGTCGCCGTCCGCGCGCGGGTAACCGGTTCACGGAAGCCGGGAATACTGAGGCACCCTTCTTCGCCCGTCTGCTTCCCTGTTTTCGCGATAACAGTGGGATTAATCAGGACAATTCTTTCCTCCACCTTGTCATCGTCATCGTCAGCGTCAGCACTGGCGCAATCGATCACGGCGATGCGCCTGGAGATAGCAACCTGCGGCGCAGCCAGCCCCACGCCATGCGATTCGTACATGGTTTCAAACATGTCGTCCACCAGTTGACGGAGTTCGGACGAACCGAAATCTGTCACCTGTTCCGCTGGTTTTTCCAGCACGGGATCGTTCATGTAGCGAACCACTCGCAGAAACATCAGAAATTCTTCACCTGCTCACGGTACCCGTCGAAATTGCGCCTGGTCTCAGCCATGGAGTCGCCGCCGAATTTCTCCAGCATCGCCTTCGCCAATACAATCGCAACCATGGCCTCACCCACCACGCCCGCTGCGGGCACCACGCAAACATCTGACCTTTCGTAGGCCGCTTTCGCTGGTTCGCGGGTTTCCAGGTCCACCGATTCCAGTGGCCGCCGCAAAGTGGAAATTGGCTTCAGGAAGCCCCGTATACGAATTTCCTCCCCGTTGGTCATGCCGCCCTCTATTCCGCCGGCGCGGTTGTTCCCGCGGAAAAACTGCCTCTCTTCACGGTTGTAGTGGATGGTGTCCTGCACTTTGGAACCGAAACTCAACGCGCCCTGCGCGGCAAAGCCGATCTCCACTCCCTTTACGGCCTGAATGGAAACGATGGCCTGCGCCAACTGGCCGTCCAGCCGCGAATCCCACGTCGCGTGCGAGCCCAACCCTATTGGCACACCCCGGGCCACCACTTCAAAGATGCCGCCCACCGTGTCGCCGGTTCGATAAGCTTCGTCCACCACTTCTTTCATTCCCTTCTCAACCTCTGCATCCACACAACCCAGCAGAACTTCCTTGCGCCCCGCCAGTTCCACCAGTTCTTCCCAGTTGGCGGCTCGTTCCAGGCAACGCTGGCCCACCGCCGTCACGTGGCTCAGAACTGTAATTCCGAACTGACTCAGAAACTGCTTCGCAATGGCCCCAATCGCAACCCGCGCTGCGGTCTCCCTCGCACTGGCCCGCTCCAAAACATAACGGGCCTCGCGGAAGTTATACTTCACTGCTCCAGCCAAATCCGCATGACCGGGCCGCGGCCGGCTTACCGGCTTGTGCAGCGCCGGGTCCCCTCCCTCTACAGGAAGGGATTCGGTCCAGTTCTTCCAGTCGGCATTCGCAATCAACAACGCTATCGGCGCGCCGATGGTAAGGCCGTGGCGGACACCCGCAACGATTGAGGCCTTGTCAGTCTCAATCTTCATGCGGCCACCGCGCCCAAAGCCCTGCTGTCTGCGCCAAAGTTCGTGGTCGATCTCTGCAGAGGCGATCGGTATGCCGGAAGGTAGGCCCGTCAGGGTCGCGACCAGGCACTCGCCATGGGATTCCCCCGCGGTTTCAAAACGAAACATCAGTTTAACTTCTATGTTGACAGAAATGAAGGGGTTTCCGCTACTGTCCGGAAGAAATCCATGACAGAAATTTGCGTCAGGCGCTCTTGATGAGCCCGTCGCGGACCGCAATGCGGACCAGATCGCCGATTGACGCAGCCCCCAATTTAGTGAGAATGCTGGCCCTGTGGCTCTCTGCCGTCCTCACGCTCATCCCGAGCGCTGCTGCCGTCTGCTTGTTATTGCAACCGGCCGTCAGCTGGCGCATCACGTCCAGTTCACGGCCCGTTAACAGATACTGGCTGGGTAGCCAGGCTCTCGATTCCGAGGTAATGGCATTTTCCGGGCGAAACCTTTCTGAAGTAAAGAAGGATTCTCCCGCCATAACCCGATCTATCGCGACCGCCAGGTCGGCAGGGAGTTCATTCTTCGACACATACGCCCGTACGCCCAGCCGCCGACAGGAGCGAATCAACGAGGCTGCCGGATGCATAGTTAGAATCATAACCCGGGTACGCGGCGAAGTCCGGGACAAGCGCTCCGCTACTTCCAGGCCATTCAGCTCAGGCAGCGCGACGTCGAGAACCAGCAGGTCCGGTTGCAGGGATTCCGCCAATTCCACCGCCTGACGCCCGTCCGTGGCCTGGCCGACGATGTCCCATTGGGACCGGCAGCGCTGCACGATGCTTTCGAGGCCCGCACGAACGAATTCATGACTATCGGCGAGGAGTATGCGAACCCGACGCGGGTTCACCTGACGTTGCCCCCCGGCAGCGCCACCGGGCAAAGCGGCAATCGGAAAGGAGTGCCGGGTTGGAACATGCGAGCGTGCGGCACGCGTTGTCTCGTAAATACGTCGATATAGACCACCGGAATCTCGTCGTAAAACAACTAAGCCCACATACTTATGTGCAGGGCGCGGGCATTCAGTTTCAGGGCTGGTCTATTTTCCTATGCAGAAGGTGGAAAATATCCGATTCAGGATGTCGTCCGCAGTGGTAGCACCGGTCAGGTTGTTGAGGGGTTGCAGGGCGTCGTACAAGTCCACCAGCAGGAATTCGTGCGGAATGGAGCCGTTAACCGCAAGCCTTGTTTTTTCAATTGCTTCCAGACATTTCCTCAAGTGATTGGCCTGGCGGGAACTGGTAATCAATCCTCCGTCTTCATCCAACCGGCCCTCCGGCGCCAGAACCGCGATGGCGCGTTGGCGAAGTTGTTCCACGCCCGCTCCCGACCAGGCCGAAACCGCCAGATAGTCTCCTACCGGCCACGCCGAGGGCAAATCGGACTTGTTGGCCACCACCAGGTATTTCCCCTGCTCGCGCGCCCGGTTCACAAGTGCCTTGTCTTCCATAACCTCGGGCAAAGAGTTGTCGACGACAACAATTGTCAGATCAGCGTCAGCCATGGCCTGATAGCTGCGTTCAATGCCGAGACGCTCAATGGTTTCACTGGTATCCCGCAACCCGGCAGTATCGACCACGCGAACCGGAATACCCGCAAAGTCGGCTGTCTCCGAGACCAGATCGCGGGTTGTGCCGGGGATATCGGTCACAATTGCCCGGTCCTGCTCCAACAGCCGGTTGAACAAACTACTCTTGCCCACATTCGGACGGCCCACAATGGCGAGCGAGAAACCGGAGCGGACCAGGCCACCGTATTGGCAGCTTCGAACCAGAATGCGGAGCGCTTCCAGAATCGGGTCCAGCCGGGCCAGAATCTGTTCCCTGGAAGCGACACTAATGTCGTCTTCGGCGAAATCGATCCCCGCTTCCAACAGTGCGATCAACTGCAGGAGTTCATCTTTCACAGGCTGCAGGCGGCGCGATACCGAACCCTGTAATTGCTGCGCGGCCACGCGGGCCTGGTACAAAGTTGTGGATTCAATCAGGTCGTGAACGGCCTCGGCGCGGGGCAGATCGATCCGTCCGCCAAGAAACGCCCGCAAGGTGAATTCGCCCGGTTCGGCGAAGCGGGCACCCAGGCCCGCGGCCCGTTCCAGGGCGTAGCGCAAGACCACGGGAGAGCCGTGACAGGAGATTTCCACCACATCTTCGCCGGTGTAAGAACGCGGGCTACGGAAGTAGCTGACCAGCACTTCGTCCACCGTACCGGATTCGCCCACAAGGTCGCCGCTGGTTATCCCCCACGAACGCAGGGGCGAGCGGAGCTTGACCATGGTCTGTGCAATGGATACCGCGTGCGGCCCGGACAGTCGCACAATCCCGATTCCGCCACGACCAGCCGGTGTGGAAATCGCAACGATGGTGTCGTAGAGTCGCAGGAACTAGCGGCGGTCGCCCCGCGGACCGCCGCGTCCACCAGGCCGTCCACCGTTTCCAGCAGGCCGGTTGAACCGGCTGCCACCGCCGCCACCACGGTACGATCCGGGTGCCGGAGCCGGAGGTTCGGGCAGAGAAGGCATTCCCGCCGGATAAATAATAACGGCGCGCAAAGGGCCCGATCCCGCGCTCTCGCTGCGCAG
Organism: Bryobacterales bacterium; assembly: GCA_038229475.1. Taxonomy (GTDB): domain Bacteria; phylum Acidobacteriota; class Terriglobia; order Bryobacterales; family Bryobacteraceae; genus BOG-234. Next base: position 50,539 of record JBBROK010000017.1, read on the forward strand.
TTCGGTTTCATTTCGCAGAGCGATGTGGATCACGCGCCGCTCCCGGCTGTTCATCGGGTTGAAGTGGAAAGGCTGGCCGGTGCGCTTGACGTTCTCCACCGCGGCCATGGCGCTTGAGCGGATCTCTTCAATACGCAACGCGCGGTAGTCATTGGCGTCGAAGGCAACGCGGGAATGATCATCAGAGTGCATGCGCAGCATTTCCATGCTGATCAGTTCCAGCGCCAGCAACAGTTCGCCGCGATTGGAGAGCAGCAAGTCCACATCGCCACCGGAGAACTTGACGGTGATATCGGGGCTTTCGAACTCCGTGGCCAGTGCGGCGTTGCCGGGCGCAATCACAAAACTCAGGTCCCACGCGGCATGGCCGATGATGTTGTTCAACAGCGCGGCAATGCGGGGGCCGGTATCGTCGACAGTGAATTTTTGACTCAAGACTTCTTCCTGCCATCTCTGGCTACAGCCGTTTGCGCCGCCGCCGGAGCAGTTGTTTTATTGAAGAACCATTGCTGCGCAATGCCTACCATGTTACCGGTTAGCCAGTATAACACCAGGCCACTGGATGCGGACCAGAACAGGAAGCCGTACATCAGGGGCATGAACTGCATGATTTTCTGCTGGGACGGGTCGCCGCCTGGCGCTACCGGAGTCATCTTCTGCAACAGGAAACTGGTGGCGATCATGACCAGCGGCAACATGCGAATCGCAATTGTTTCCGGCTGCGAAAGATCGGTGACCCACAGCCATTCCGCGTGGCGCATTTCGATACTCACCGACAGAACCTTGTAGAAAGCCCAAAGGAACGGCAACTGCACCAGCAGAGGAACACAGCCGCCCATTGGATTGACCCCGTGCTTCTTATAGAGGTCCATCATTTCCTGCTGCTTCTGGGCGGCACGGGGATCTTTCATCCCGATGCCCTTATATTTCTCGTTCAGTTTTGCGAGATCAGGCTGGATGACCTGCATCTTCCGCATGGACTTCAGATTGGTCAATTTCAGCGGGAACATGGCGATGTTGATAAACACCGTGACCAGAATAATGGCCCAGCCGTAGTTATGTACCGTGGTGCGATTGGCCCATTCGAGAATCAAAAACAGCGGCTTGGCAATGAAGCCGAAGATGCCCCAGTCGATGACGTCTTCCAGCTTCTGATTGACGGCCCGCAATGCATCCAGATCTTTTGGCCCCACGTAAAGGCCTAGCTGGTTGCGCCAGCTGCCACCTACAGCCACGCCCGGAAAAGGTTCCTCTGACTTATTGAAAGCCGTGGTGACGGAATCGCTGAACAGAGTTGTCTGCGTGGTTCCGGCGGTAGCGGGGAGGAATGCAACAGTGAAGTACTGATCCTCCAGACCGGCAAAGGAGAATGAGCCGTCGTTGTTCACCGGGCCATTCTTGGCTTCCTTCGCGGCATCGGAGATCAGCTTCTTCTTTCCGGAGTCGTAACGGATGAAGGCCTGGTGGCTGGCCGGACTGGTAACTGCCAAATCTCCAAAGCCGCCGTGCCATTCGATCAGATGGGGAAGACCGCTGCCATCGAGCGACACTTCATCGGCATACTGAACAAAGTAACTGTCTTTCAGAAACGATATGGTCTTCTTCGCCGCCAGGTGGCCGTCGGAAAATTCATACTGGATGCCGAGGCCATCCGCCGCGGGATGCGCGACCCACAGCACCTGATTCAGTTGCGCGCCGGGCTGCGGCTGGCCGGGACGAATATAAACTCCCAGCGGGTTGCCGGTTTTTGCCGTACCCTGCAGGTTCAACAGTTCGAGCGGCTTGCCGGCGCTGTCTTTGAATTTCTTCAGGGTCCAGCTGCGGATGGTCGCGCCACGATTGGAAAACTCCACGTGATAAACCGAGGTATCGAGCGCAAAGGATTCTTCAGTAGCAGCCCCTGTTGCGGGTGCCGCCTGACTATCCCGGACTCCCGTAAGGATGGCCGGTGCCACAGCTGTTGAGGGCTTGGGCGGATCAACTGGCCTGGGGGCCGCAGCCTTCGCGCCGTTCTTCTCAGCCGATACCGCAGGGTCGTCCGGCTGGAGGCCAAGCTTGCGATACACAAACGGTGTTGCGACCAGAATAATCCCCATCAGCCCAAAGGCAAGGAGCATCCGGACTTCATTGGGAAGTTCTTTGGTTTTCTTCTCGCTCATTCACAGAATCCGTTGCGGAACAGGATCATTCCCGCCCGCGTGAAAAGGATGACATCGCCCCAACCGCTGTAAACCCAGCCACACACCTTTGGCCGCGCCGTGCTGGAGCACAGCGTCGCGCATATACACCGAACAGGTAGGGTGGAACCGGCAGGCAGAGGGCAGAACCGGGGAAATCAGACGTTTATAGAGGGTAAGGAGTCCGGCAAGGCCGCGGGCAGTCTTTGAAACAGCCGCCGGACTTCCGCCCGCAGGTCGGGAAACGGACAGTCGATGGTTTTGCGCCGTGGATTGAATACGATGGACCACTCGGAATTCAGAGACTCCAGTTCCAGCCGGACCGCTTCCCGCAGCCGCCGGCGGATACGGTTGCGCACGACAGCTTTGCCCAGCGCGCGCGGGGTGGTGAAACCGACCTTGTGTCCTTTGCCACCGTTGACAAAGCAGAAAGCGGCGAAGCAAGCGCACGTATGGCGTGTCCCCTGGTCGTAGACCTGCCGGAATTCGCTGGAACGCAGCAACCGAACACTCTTGGGGAAGCCATTCTGGCCGGTAGCAGAGATCCGCCTACCTCTCGGAGCTGACCGTTAGTTTTTTACGGCCAGTCGCGCGACGGCGGGACAGGACCGCGCGTCCATCGGCGGTCTTCATGCGTTTCCGAAAACCGTGCACTTTGGCGCGCCTCCGGTTGTTCGGTTGAAAAGTACGTTTTGGCATTAGATTGTACGGAAACTAAGATTATACCCTATAGCGCCGCGTTGAGTGGGCTTGCGTGAGAAACAGGCTGCACCGGGGTCCCGCCGGTTGACCTGAAAAACCCGCGAATCGACCCGTTATAACCTGTTTTAACCCATTTTTAGACCCGTAAATAACCCAGCGGAGGAGAATTTTGTGTTGAAACTAAGGGAGTTGGCTGGGTTCTCGTGATGTTTTTTCTGCAATCAGAGTCGGGGGCTGTTTGGATTCACGAATGCTCCTTCTGTTTGAAGAGATAGCACAGTCAGAAGCGGAAGGTGGTGCGCAGGGGAGCGGCGAACGCCGGAACTTGATGCGCGGGTGTTGAAGAAGCTGGGGTTAGGTTGGCGTGAAATACTTTCCCGGGGCGCGTGATCGGCGGCGCCAGGTGAATGAGGTTTTACCGATCTATTGCCCCGTGTGCAACGCTACTCTATCGGAGCCGTGCTGCTCCCGGTGAACGCGCCTGCCGCCGCGGATCGAAACTGCACCACACTGAGCCAGTTTCCTGCCTGCTTCCACTCACCAATGCTACGCGAATACAGAACCCTGAATCCAACAAGCTAGGGGCGGGCAGATTCCGGAAGGCCACTATGTAGCCGCAGCGGATCGGACCACCATCGATCCGGTAAATTGGGATGCATGAATGAGAACCCTGCGGCTTCTGACTGGGCCACCACGCGCGGCGAGAAATGGCGTGCACAGCTTGCCGGCCTGGAAGCGATGATTGCGCCTGTCAACGAGCCGCTGATCGGTGCGCTGCATCTTGACGCCCCTTGCAGGATCGCCGATATCGGATGCGGCGGCGGCGGGGCAACGCTGGAGATTCTGCGCCGGGCAGCGGCGGGAAGCGTGGTTCACGGCTTCGATATCTCTCCAGCCCTGATCGAATCGGCCTGCGCCCGCACGCAGTGCGATGAACGCGCCATCGCCTTCAAGGTTGCGGACATGGCGACGGCCGTTGCCCCGGAAGAGCCATACGACAGGCTGGTATCGCGTTTCGGCATCATGTTCTTTGACGATCCACCTGCTGCCTTTGCCAACCTGGCCCAATGGCTGTCCCCGGGCGGCCGGTTCGCCTTCGCGGCGTGGGGTCCTGTGGCAGAGAATCCATGGATGACGAGCATACGCGAAGTGGTAGCCGCAATCATCGACATGCCGAAGCCCGATCCCGAGGCACCGGGTCCGTTCCGCTATGGCCAGGCGGACAAGTTGCTCACGCTGCTCCGGCAGGCCGGCTTTAGCGACCTCGACGTGCGCGACTGGCGGGGAGCGTTGCCACTCGGCGGCGGACTGCCAGCCACGGGTGCAGCGGATTTCGCACTCGCCGCGTTTTCTTCGTTCGGCGAACTGCTGGCAGAAGCAGGTGGCGAGGCGCTCAATCAGGCGCGTCAATCATTGACGGCGCGATTTTCGAAGTATCAGCAGGACGGCATTGTGCGGATGGACGCCTGCGTCCATATCATCACTGGTACGCGGCTGCGGTAAGTGACGCGACTAAAGTCGCGTGCCCACAGTACCGCTACAGCGGCGGCAGCAGGTTGCCCGAGAGGATGGTCTTCATGATTGCCTCGTTGCCCTCGTGACACGCGCTCTCATACAACTGGTCGTCGGTGTGCTTCAGGCGGATCATGACGGTCCAGGGTCTTACCCAGGTGTCAGGATCGTCTAATGTCAATTCATAGCGGATCTCATCCTGTGCGATGCGTGTGAGACGCTCCGTAAGATGAAACTTCTCCGATATGCCCAAAGGATGCAACTGCGCCTTGAAATTCGCGGTGTCCACGACCAAAGTATCGCGATCCCAGTGCCCGATGGAATCTCCGGACCAGCTGCGAACCGAAGCGGGGGAATGCGGACTGCCGTCGAGGGAAACGATGCGGAATTCGTGAATGCTTTCCGAGAATAAAACTATCTGATCCGGCGTTTGGACGATCTGATAGTAACCATGCAGGCCGGCGGCGTACACGCCGTTCACGCGAGGCACACTATAGGTGATGCAACGGTCTCCGGGCGCGATCTCATTTGGTCCGGCCGGATTGCCGGTGCCGGATCGGGAGCGGCCGTAGGCAGTGCGGCGGCGTTGTCCGGCCTCGGTGTAGGCAGGGATCTTTCCGTCCGGAGGGTCGGTAATCGATGAGGTGCGGTTGTCGATTACAAGGCCGGTCACCCGCTCGGCACTGTCGGTAGCGCCTCCGCTTTTATATTGCTTCACGTTGCTGAAGGCAGCCATAAAGTAAGCGTCTGGTGCCGCGGCATCGCTGCCCGAGTCGGAGGCAAAGATGTTTTGCGCCCGCCGGTTCAATTCCACGACTTCATCGTCTGTGAGAGCCTGGCGCCCTGCGAGCTCCTTAGGCCGTTCAAGAGGCGTCGCCGAGTTGTTCAGCCAATTCCCCTGCAGGTCGGGATGACCGTCGGGGGTGCGCGGGATGGCAGCCGGAGTAGCCGTTTTTTGCGCGGGCGCGGACTGGCCGTATGCGGTGAACGAAAATGCGACCGCAAGCAATGAAGTGGTAAATGTAAACTTCAAGAAATTTTGAACCTCCCTGGTCGTAAGATTCTATCGCAGCCCTGGCCGTCGTCGTCGAAGGATAAACTTCGGCCAGGATGCCGCCAATATCCGGGTCAGGAGCCTTCACGCTCGGGTTCGCCCTCATCCTGTACATCACTATCCACCTGATCTTCGCGATTCTCGCGTTTTTGCTCTTCGATGCGGGCTTTACGAACTTCCCGTTCCTCGCGACCGTCGCTCATGAATCCTCCTGCTTCCTATGAATCGAAGTACACCAGGATCGGCCCCAGCAGATAAGCCGTGAACCCGCCTGTAAGGTATAAAACCACGGAGCACCATAGCACCACCCGGCTGAAACGGCTGGCGGTGTCGCAGGCAGCTGGCGCGAGCGGATCGCAGGCCCCGTTCCGTGCCCTGATTTTCGGGGCAAGGGCATACACGTAGGCGATGTTGCCTGCGATCAGCACCCCGGCCACGCCGAAGACCCAGTGTTTGTGATGCGACAGGCTGACCAGCCACGGGGCTGCCGAAAGGGCTGAAGCGACCGTCGCCCCCAGCCCCACCAGCACCAGCAGCGAGGGAAGCGCGCAGCAGAGCAGCGTCCCGAGAGAAGTAAAGAGCGAAAGATAGCTGATCAGGCCACCCTGCGATGCCTGCTTCACTGTAGTTGGCTGACCGGGAGCGGCACGGACAATTTCAAGTCTTTGCCGGGCATCATCACCCCCTGGATCACGACAGTCTGACCGGGTTTCTTCACGGCATCGGCATAGGGGGCTGCATTCTTCGGATCGGCGACCAGCGCCAGCACGTCCTTTGTTCCCGCGATCTTCAGTTGCAGGTGCCCCTGTACCTCCGCCAGTTCGCCCCTTGCGGAAACCGTGGTGGCTTTCGGGGTGTATCCCTTGTCGTGAAGCAGTTGCCACAACTGGGGAACAGACACCGTGTTCCCCGGCTTCAATTTCACCGTCGCCAGCCCCTTGTTTAAACTCACCTCGACGGATTCGACGCCCGCCACTTTCTTCAGTGCCACGTTCACGACGTGGGCGCAGGTCATTCAATCCATGCCGAAGATGGACAGGTCAACCTGCAACAGTTCAGCGCGGCCCGGCAAAGCCGAAGCCAGCAGAGCGCAGGCGAGAAACAAGCTTTTCATTTTCATAGTGTGTTCCTTTCAAAAGAAATAAGCAAAATTGACGGCAAAGCGAAAACGCTCTTTCGGGTAAAGCGGCCCCGCATTGCTATAAACGGGAAACTGCATTCCGGCTTCGATCCCGATTGCGCGGTATACCCCCAGAACACTTGGACCGAGAAACATTTGTTGGGCCCGGCTGCCCGGCAAGTTCACGTTTTGCCGCTGGAGCGCACCGGTTCGCTCGCCGGTGAATTCTCCGAAAACACGCCAATCCCAACGCGGGTAGTCGGTTCGCCAGGCAAGAGGGCGATAGCCGTAAACACCGGTATAGGAAAGCAGATCGGGACGCCGGTCACCCTTCGATCCCGCATAGCGCTGATAAGTCGCACCGGCCCAGACGTAGTGACTCCGCGACGCAACCCCGCTCACGCCACCGACGAGGTAGCCCGGTCCGCTGTTCAGGCCCCGGTAAAGGCCGGCTTCCTCGCGCGGTCCGGGTACCAGAACGCCGGCAACGGCGGTGCTCTCCACACGTTTTCCGTTGAAATCTTTGCGCTGGAAACGCCACCAGGCAAGCCCGCTGAAATCTCCACTAATGGGAGTATTTGTGGTGACGGACGAGCGCGGGTAGGGGTCCGGGTGGAAGACCACCGGCCCGGATACGGCCAGCTTCAGATTTTCAGTGAGGCCGTAGCTCAGTGCCGCTTCCAGGGTTGAAGCTGTAACGCCACGCCCGTTGACGCCGAGATCGAAACTCCATCCCCCTTTGGGGTTGGTCGGGGTGGCCAGTCCAAAGACGGGTCCGTGATCGGCGGCGTTCAGATGTTGCGTCATTACGGGCATGGCGGCCAAAAGCATCCACAGGCACCTGTTCAATTGCTGCATATTTTCTCCTTTTTCAAACACCGCCTGCCGGAATTTGGCAGGCTAAAACGTGCCAACGCACGTACGCAAAACTTTTGCGATGTTGAGCAGAAAAACTAGAGCAGAAAGACGGAGTGAAGAACCTGAAGATCTGGCGGGGATGGAGTCAAGGATACCGGCGCGGGTGTATGGGCAACGGACTTGGCGACTACGAACGGCAACTCCGCGAATCCTGCGGCGACTGCAGGCAGGTCGAAATGGTGACCGGCAGACTTGTGATGCTCGAAGGCAAGCAGTTTGCATTCGGACCCGGGTTGCGGTTTCGCAGGCGTTTTCGTGGTCTTGCAGTGGCCGCCCGGCGTGCAGCAACTCTTCGCGCCCGGCCACATGAAGTACCGTTCGCAGGAAATGCAGCCGCCCCAAACCAGAGTGGTGATGAGAAGCAAAGACAGAAACGAACTGGCTATGGCGCGGCGCACAGATCTAACCCAACTATAACAGGCGCGGGGAGAACCGAACATTTGCCCTTTCAAACCTTCCAGCGCCATCACAGACTCTTCAGATACTGGACGATTTGCCACCGTTGCGGCTCCGGCAGATGAGCGAAGGAAGGCATGCCGCGCCACAGTGAGCCGTTGGTCAAGACCCAAAACAGCGCCCCCGGTGAAGCCCTTCTGGCTTCAGGTGAGAGGAGCGGCAGGGCTTTTCCCCGCCCCTCCGCCTTTTGCCCGTGGCAAGCCGCGCATTCGCGATCATATAGCCTGGCGCCGGCCCGCCGCGCGCGTTCACTGCCGGCAACCGGATTCGTGACCACGCCAGTGCGCGCGGGTGCCCGCTGCAGGGGAGTTCCCTCAGCAGCAAGGGCATGGAACGTCAGAACACCGAGTGTGGTGACCAGTACCTGTAAACGACAGAGTGCTTTCAATGCCGCCCCCCGGACGCGTCGAACATGCGGCGCAAGGAGTGACCAAATTGCGCGAACTCGTGAGACACACCGAGCCGAAGCAGGAAGGGCGCACTGGTTTCCGTCACGCCGAAACCGGGAGAGACGGTGAACATCACGCCGTTGGCGAGGGTCCATGAGACGGTTGGCGCAACATAGTTTGACGTGTTACGGAGACCAAATGTCTCGTGGGTGCCGAGTCCGCCGTAGATTTCGACGCCCACCTGAACGTTCTCTGCGCAGAAGTTGCAGCGATCCGGGCTGGCGAAGAGTCCCAGCGGGCGACTCACGCCGGCAGCGTACCCAAACTCCCAGGGGGAATGTTTCAAGTTCTTTTCCGTTATGAAATTCCCGGCTATCGTCCAGCCCCTGAAGTGATTGCCGAGGATCAACTTCGCTTCCATCTCGCGCTTCTTTTCCCTTCGGGCCCCGGCGTTCCGTCCCGTTAGATCATCGTTGCCATCGTGACCCACCACTTCAAGCAAGGCTCTGTCGGCACCGTTGATGTTTTCAAACTCGAGATACAGCACGGGATTGATCCAGTGCTCACGGGGCAGCAGACGGAATCGGTTTTCCCACCTGTATCCGGTAAACACGGTGCTATCCCCGGCTGTAGTCTGCCCATCCAGGTAGACTTCAGTCGTCCACCAGCCCTTTACGCCATATTCGAATTCGAGAGCCGAGCCAAGGAAGCGATTGCCGCCTTCTGGTTTGCCGGTGATATTTTTCACTCGCACTTCCAGATTTCCCACCTCTTCCATCTGATGCGAGTACGTGATGAAGAAAGGGCCTTCGCCCGCCTGTGCCAGGGGCGGATAAAAACCGATGAGAACACTGGCAATCAACGAGACGCGTTTCAGCGTCCTTAAAATTCGACCGATTAGAGACACTTCGGCCTTCGTCACCATAACATGGTTACCTCAAGGGAACGGAGTTTATCTGCAACTCAGTTGCAGTATAGAAAGATATTACGTCACAAATTCTGAGATTGTCAAATCTATTTTGCAAATCAGTTGCAACAAGTGAAACGTTGACCATCGGTCCAGCGCGAAGCGGAGTGACGGCGACAGCCATGCCGAAGCTTGGGAAGTTGTGGGCAGCAAGAGCCTTGCGACTGCCGCGGGTGCGGAGGCGGAAAGACATGGCCCGTATACTACGGTACGTGGCGCATCGAATTACATTGATTCCGGGCGACGGCATTGGCCCGGAAGTAGCGGAGGCCACGGTTCGCGCCGTGCAGGCCGCCGGAGCGGAAATTGAATGGGAACGGGTAGAGGCTGGCGTAGAGGCGGAGCGTGCTACCGGTAAATTTCTGCCCGATGCAGTTTATGAATCGCTGGCCCGAACCAGGGTTGGGCTGAAGGGTCCGGTGGGCACGCCCATCGCTTCCGGGCATCCCAGCGTCAACGTCGCACTGCGCAAAAAGCTGAATCTGTATGTCAACTTCCGGCCGGTGAAGATGTTGCCCGGCCTGAAGACGCGCTTTGCCGACGTGCCGATCGACCTGGTGATCTTCCGCGAAAATACCGAAGATTTGTACGCGGGCATTGAGCACGAAGTGGTGCCGGATGTGGTGGAAAGCCTGAAGGTCATCACACGGGTCGCCTCCATCAAAATTGCGAAGGCCGCGTTTGCATGGGCCGCACGGGAAGGGCGCAGAAAAGTCAGCGCCATTCACAAGGCCAACATCATGAAAATGAGCGATGGCTTGTTCCTGCGCTGCTGCCGTGAGATCGCGCATGAGTATCCGCAAATTCAATACGAGGAACTGATTGTCGATAACGCCTGCATGCAGATGGTGATGCGCCCGGAAACCTACGACGTGCTGGTGCTGCCGAATCTGTACGGGGACATTATTTCCGATCTGGCAGCCGGCCTGGTGGGTGGCCTGGGAATCGTCCCTGGAGCCAACCTGGGCGATAATATGGCGGTTTTTGAGGCCGTGCACGGGTCTGCGCCGGACATTGCGGGCAAGGGTCTGGCCAATCCCACTGCGCTGATGCAATCGGCGCGCCTGATGCTGATGCACATCGGCGAACGCGCTGCCGGGGAGAAGTTGCAGAGTGCCATCGAAGCCGTTTACGCTGCTGGCCAACCGCTCACCCGCGATGTGGGTGGCACGGCTACAACCGGCGAATTCACCGACGGAGTGATTGCCCGGATGTCGGGCAAGTAAACCGGGCGGTTACTTCTTGCCTTTCATCATCTGCTGCATGCGTTCGGTGGAGGGCGGCAGTATGCCGTTGATCCGCAGGTAGCCCACCACGTTGCCGTAGATCTCGTTGTTGTGCACCACGGTGTGCAGGAAAGCGATGGCCATTTCCGGCGTCGAGATGGCCTTTTTGTCGTCCATCGCCTGAAGGGCGACCGCGCAGTAGGCAAACGACTCCTTCACCGCTTTACTGACCGCTTCCTTGCCCTTGATGGCTGCGACCTGCTTCGCGTCCATGGGCATTTTTTCGCCTTTCAATATTGCGCAATCCTGGTAGTTACGCTCCACCGAATGCAACAGCCATTCCGAGAACGACATCTGATCGGGCGTCAGCTTGTAGTTGTATTTGTCGGCGGGCATGGCTTCAGCGGCGGCTTCGATGTTGGCGCGGACCGGATTGAAATAACGGTTGATGGTGGCGGTGGTAAGCGTTTGCGCGGGCAGGCTTACAGCGGCCAGAACGAAGAGGGGTAGCAGTTGTTTCACGGTATTTTCTCCTGGAACTATTCAGCGTACACCCCCTTCCACTGGCGGTTGACCGGAGCGCACCGGAGGTTCAGACACTCATTCTGCACATGACTCTGGTGCTAAAAACAGTTTTGCCGGCGACCTTCCTCTGTCTCGCAACACTTCTGTCCAGCTATAAGCCAAACACAATCACCTGTTTGGCTTCTTGAGGTAAGTCCCTTTGGGGGAATCCTTTGACGGCAGCCTTGTGATGACGAAATCCGGTCCACGGGAACAACGCCAGACAGAGATCGATGGTAGTGGAACCCAGCGCATATAAGGCCGACATCCAGATCGACGCGGATCGGATCGTGCGCATACCGGTGCCAACGAGCATCTGAGCGAAGTCGGCGAAAATACGCCAGTCCATGGGCCTCGTTCGCGTCCGCCAGATTGGTGCGGGCCACTCGCCCCCGAAATGCCACGTGGCAGAGCTTGCCGCTGACTGAGCCTAAGACGCTGATCGAGGCAAGAGAAGCCTCTAAGCCGTCCATCACCGTCGTAACGGTCTACGCATTTTTGAAGCTCGCATGCGGGCGAATGGTCCATGAGTTGCGCGCGCCAAGGTTCACTCCTGATCTTCCCCGCCGCAGCTCCGTGACATTACCGTATTAAACAGTACGTCGCCATCGCGAGGAAAAATCCACCTCCAACACTAAAATACCACGCCCAAACTACTGATTATAAGTTACTTGCTCGCTTTCAAAACGTTTAGCCGGACAGTAGTAAATGGGCAATATCGAATAATTATGATGCAAAGTACTAGTACCACGGAGGCATCAGCTGTAGTATATTCAGACCCAAGGAGCAATACCCAAAGTATGATGATAAGAACTGTAAGGATTATCGCGGGGACGCTTTTGGCAATTGTCAGCAGTGCGCACGGTGCAGCGCCTGGCCCGGCCCCTGTCGTCCTTGGATCTGCCGGCAATTTCGTGATTCTGACAAAAACAGGGATTACAGATGTTCCGGCTTCAGCGGTTACTGGAGATATCGGGACGAGCCCAATCACCGGCGCCGCCAACCTCGTAACCTGCACGGAAGTGACTGGGAATGTCTACTCAGTCGATGCCGCTGGCCCCGGTCCATGTAGTGTGATGGACCCTTCCAGACTGACCGTGGCTGTACTTGACATGCAATACGCTTACACCGACGCGGCTGGACGACCAACACCCGATTTCACCGAACTAGCCACTGGAAATATTGGCGGGATGACCCTCATCCCAGGCCTTTACAAATGGGGTACCAGGGTAACAATACCATCGGATGTCACTCTCTCGGGCGGCCCAAATGATGTCTGGATCTTCCAGATAGCGGGAACCCTCAACATAGCCAGCGCTACATCTGTCATCCTGCAAGGAGGCGCACAAGCCAAGAACATATTCTGGGTAGTCGCCGACGCGGCGACCCTTGGCACGACGTCACACTTTGAGGGAATCATACTGGGTAAAACAATGATCGCCATGAATACGGGCGCATCAATCAACGGCAGACTATACGCACAGACTGCGGTTACATTGCAGATGAATGCCGTGACAAAACCCGAGTAGCGGATTGCAGGCAATAAATCTTAGTACCTCTCTAGTGAGAATCACTTCTGCCCGGCGATAAGCCGGGCAGAATCACCTGCTTGGCATCTTGAGGTAATTCTTTTCGGGGGAATCCTTCCTGAAACACCCGTACAATTGGCGTTTTCCCCAAAATTGTCACGCTCAAAACCTGTAGAATCTGGTAAAGGCTGGCTTCGAGCCCGAGGCGTTTGCGCATGATGGCGACGAGCACGCAGGCAGAAGCGACAATCCAGATCTGAGCCTTCACCGCGTCTCGCTGGTTCCATAAAAAGCCTTGATCCGCAAATGTTGTTTGATCCATTTGAAGAACAGTTCCACCTGCCGGCACGATTTGTAGATCCTGGCGATTGCAAGTGCTGGTAGAGCGAAATTGTTGCCGAGGATCCGGAACCGCTTCCAGGTCGACATAAGTGACGCGGTGCAGTGTATCCGGGTAAACCATGGCCGGCTTGATGGCCGTCCCAATAACCGCGTGGACCAGAGCACTGGTCGGTGCTCTGGTCCACTTAGCGCGAGTAGCGCCGTTGCAGCAGGATATTCTCCTCCGTGCGTACAACGAAGAATGCCGCAATCCATCACGTAGAACGAACCAGCCTCGGGAAGGATCTCGTCGAGCATGGCAACATCCGAGGTTGTGCCGTCTGTTATGCCAACGAGCACCTGAGCGAAGCCGACGAAAATGCGCCAGTCATGGGCCTCGTCCGCGTCCGCCAGATTGGTGCGGGCCACTCGCCTCCGAAATCCAATGTGGCAGAGCTTGCCGTTGACTGAGCCTAAGCATGCCTCGATATCTCGCAGGCTCTCACGGTAAGTCAGTTGCGCGCAGGATATCGCGAGATACTGCTCCAGGCAAGAAAAGCCTCTAAGTCGTCCGTCACCGTCGTAACGGTCTACGCATTTCTGAAGCTCGCAGGCGGGCGGATAATCCAAGAGTTGCGCGAATATTGCACACATGTAGTACGGCCAAGGTTCACTGCTCATCTTCTCCGGCGCAGCTCTTTGGCGATATTGTAGGCAGCGGTTCGTCATAATCGCAAAGAACAACCCCAAGCGAACAATACACTATTCCCCGTAAGCTACTGATTATACGGCGCTTGCTCGCTTTCGAAAAAGCCTGGCCGGACGCCAGTCATCTTGCATAAAGCATCAATGGTATGATTCGTCCCAATGTGGCAACATAACTACACACCCGTGGCAGGGAGCCTGCCTCTTTCCACGCTGGTGGCCGCCGTGCCAATATTCGTCCTGCTCTTCATGCTGGGCGCGGTTCGAAAAGCCGCATGGGTTTCGTCGCTGGCGGGCCTTGCAGGAGCGATCGCGGTGGCTCTTTTCGCATACGGAATGCCTGTGGGGCTGATGGCCTCTTCCATTCTCTACGGCGTGGTGCAAGGCTGGTTTCCCATTGGCTGGGTGGTCTTCACCGCCATTCTGCTGTACAACATCACCGTGCACACCGGCAAGTTCGAAGTCATCAAGAATTCCATCGGCAATCTCACCACCGACCGCCGCCTGCAAGCCCTGTTGATTGCGTTCGCCTTCGGAGCCTTCATCGAAGGCGCAGCGGGATTCGGCACCCCCGTCGCGGTGGCCGCCGCAATGCTCACAGGTCTTGGGTTTTCGCCGTTCTTTGCTGCCGGCATCTGCCTGCTGGCGAATACGGCGCCGGTGGCGTTCGGGTCCATTGCCACGCCCATCAATATGCTGGCCACCATCACCAAGCTCCCCATTGCCGACCTGAGCGCCGGCGTGGGCCGCATTTGCGCACCGGTCTCGCTCTTCATTCCTGCCTACCTGGTGATGGTGATGGGTGGGTGGGGCGCGCTGCGCTCCGTGATTCCGGCCGCCGCGGTGTGCGGTGTCCTGTTCGCCGGGACCCAGTTCGTGGTCTCGAACTACGTGGGACCGGAACTCACCGATATTCTGGGATCACTCGCCTCTATTATTGGCCTTGTGATCCTGCTGAAATTGTGGAAACCCAAGGACAAATTTACGCTCCCCGGCTGCTCGCCGCAACCAGCTCCACGGCACATTCCCACCGGGGAGTTACTGCACGCGTGGTCGCCCTACGCACTGCTGGTGGTGTTCGTGCTGCTGTGGAGCTACAAGCCCATTCAGGCGCAACTGGCCAGTACGCAGATTCGCCTGATGTGGCCGGGTCTGCACAATCTGATCCAACAGGTGGCGCCGGTGGTGGTCAACCCCACGCCCTATGCCGCGCCGTATTCGTTTAACTGGCTGGGCGCTTCCGGCACCTCGTGTCTGTTTGTCTCCCTGCTCTCTGCCCTTGTACTGGGAATGAAACCGGGCGACTTCTTCAAGGTTCTCATTTCCACCGCAAAGCAACTGGCACTGGCGGAACTGACCATCGGCATGGTGCTGGGCCTGGCGTTCCTGATGAATTATTCGGGGTCTACGGCCACCCTGGGACTGGCCTTCGCCGCCACCGGAGTGACCTTCCCCTTCTTCAGCGCTTTGCTGGGCTGGCTGGGCGTCTTCCTCACCGGCAGCGATACCTCAGCCAATGCGCTTTTCGGAAACCTGCAGGTGGTGACCGCCAAACATCTGGGAATGAACCCTACGCTGATGGCATCGGCCAATTCCGCCGGCGGCGTGATGGGCAAGATGATCAGCCTGCAAAGCGTTGCGGTGGCTTCGGCGGCTACCTCCATGGGCTCAGGTGATGAAAGCCGTCTGTTCCGCTTCACGCTGAAACACAGCATTCTGCTGGCCTGCGTGATCGGCCTGATTACGGTTTTTTACGCTTACGTTGCACCGGGGCTGGCACCGGGCCCGGCACATTAGCACGGCCAATTCCCACCAGCAACAGATTCGACATGCGGTGGAGAAAGGCTTCATCCAATTCGCCCGATTGGCTTACCGCCAGGCGCAGAATGCTGATGCCGTGGATGTGCGCCCAGACCAGTTCCGCCAATAGTTTGGTGTCGCCAGCGCACACTTCGCCGGTTTCCTGACCGCCGCGGATTACGCTTTCCAGTTGAGCGAAAGCGAGTTCGCCTTCGCCGGGCGTTTCACATTCGGGCTCCCGGGCGCGGGCGGCATCGAACATCACCGTAAAGCGGGCGCGGTGGCGCAGCGCGAAACGCACATAAGTGACGGCCATGGCCCGCAGCCGACCGGGGAAACCGGCGGGAGCCTCCGCCATCGAAGTCTCCATGTCGCGCCGGAACAGGGCGAAACCGGCCTCGCTGATGGCACAGAGTAAATCTTCCTTGCTGGCAAAGTGTCTGTAGGCGGCAGTTCGCGATACGCCCGCCTGCACCCCGATCTCGCGTAGCGTAAGCGCCGCCACGCCATGCTTTTCGATGACTTTGAGCCCGGTCTGCACCAGAACCTCACGTAGATTGCCGTGGTGGTAAGCTGCGCGGGATCGGGTCATATCGCAATTTTAGTCTTTTTGTGTTGACACTGTCAACATTTCGCTTTAGAGTTTAAGTTAACGATGTCAACATTCAAAACCTGCTTCCGCCTGCTGTGGAATTCCTCCGCTCCACTGACCGTGGCCTGTCTTCTCATGCTGGCCGATGCGCTGCTTGCCGCTATTGGCCTGGCGTTCGATTCCAGACAGGTAACGGGTATGGCGGTCTGGATGAAACCGTTCAAATTTGGCATCTCAACGGCCATCTATACCGGCACACTGGCATGGTTCTGCGGCTTTGTGAAAGCGCCGCGAGCCGCCTGGGTGGTAGCGGTCGGGCTGGTGGTGGAGATTGCTTTGGTCGATATCCAGGCAGCGCGCGGGGTGATCAGTCACTTTAATAAGAGCAGCATGCTAAACGGGATGCTATTCAGCCTGATGGGGGCGGTGATCGCCTTCGTATGGGTGGCCAGCGTGGTAATCGCCGTGGCACTGTTCCGGCAGAAATTTGCCGATGCGGCGTGGGGATGGGCGCTGCGCCTGGGGCTGGCAATATCGCTGCTGGGCGCAGCCGGGGGCGGGTTGATGTTGGCACCGACCAGCAGCCAGTTGGCGGCGATGCACGAAGGCCGCACAACGCAGGTGATCGGCGGGCATACCGTGGGTGGGGCGGATGGCGGGCCCGGTATTCCGGGGCTAGGCTGGAGCACGGAACATGGCGACCTGCGCGTTCCCCATTTCTTCGGGCTGCACGCGGCCCAGGTGATTCCACTGCTCGGGTGGTGGCTGCGCCGCCGCAGGGTGAGGGTGAGTGCGATCTTCGGGATTGCGGCGAGCTACATGGGATTGATTGTGATTCTTGCGTGGCAGGCATACCGCGGGCAATCCTTCATCCATCCCGATGGCCTGACCCTGGGCGTATTGGGATTGTGGATCGCAGGCTGCCTGACGGCTCTGACCGGCGCCACACGCACCCAGGAGATCACCGCATGAACCCGGAGACGGTATTCCGCGTTTGCAATTCGACCGCGCTGGTCGGCTGGGTGCTGCTGGTCTTATTTGGGCGCAGAAAATGGGCAGCGTCTCTGGTGACGGGCGCGCTAATTCCGGCATTGTTAGGCGGCGTGTATCTGTTTCTGATTGCGGCGCACTTCGGCGAGGGTACAGGCAGCTTCAACAGTCTGGAGGGAGTAGCCGCGCTGTTTTCGAATCGCTGGCTATTACTGGCTGGTTGGATTCACTACCTTGCATTCGACCTGTTCATCGGTAGCTGGCAGGTCCGTGACGCACAACGGCACGGGATTCCGCACTGGTGGACAATTCCGGGATTGCTGCTGACGTTCTGGTTCGGGCCAGTCGGGTTACTGGCGTATTTTACGATGCGTGGGGTGAAGGCCAGATCACTGACGCTGGACTAGCAATCCAGTACCGCCAGGGTAACAATGTCATCCATCCGGACGACGCCCTTGACCACAAAAGGCTCGCCGTACTCCACGCCGATCATCTGGCCGAAGTACCGCGCACGCACAGTCAGCGTCTCCCGCAGGTCGTGAGTGAATTGGGCCGAGTACACTTTCAGGGCGTCCATACGGCCTTCAAATTCAGCGGAAATATCGGTCACAAAAGTCGGCGTCGCCTGGCTCATTCCGGAAGCGTAGAGAATCTTCTCCACACGGCAGGGTTCCGTGTACTGGTCGAGCCGCGGCAACCCCGCCAGAAAGCAGGCTTCCGCAGCCAGGGCGGACGCCTGCACGTGATCCGGATGCGCCGACTGCCAGTAGGGCAGAATCACCGTTCTTGGTGCCAGATCGCGAATACGCTGGGCCAGAGTCATGCGCGCCGGCATGCTGTTTTCCAGCCGGCCATCGGGGAACTGCAGGTTCTCGCGGTGCGATACCTGCAAAATGCGCCCCGCTTCCAGGGACTGTTCCACGTTCCCTTCCGGTGTGCCATGGGTGCCCATGCCGCCATCGGTCAGGTCGATGATACCGGTGGAATAGCCAGCGGCGGCCATCTTCCGTAATGTCCCACCGCAGGTGCGTTCAATTTCGCCGGGATGCGCGGCGATCGCAAGAATATGGAGCATGATTAATTTTCCTTACCAGGAGTTTGGACGGCGGGCGAAATAACGCGAACGCGTACCCATCACATTGACCAGTATCATACCGGCAAGGAAGCCGCCAATGTGCGCGAACCAGGCCACGCCGGAGTCTGAGACGTGAGTGTGGACAATGGCACCGGCACCGCTCAACAGCTGGGTGAGAAACCAATAGACCAGAATGAAGGCCGCAGGCACATCCGTAATCCAGAACAGGCCGAAGAAGACCAGTGTTCGTATATAGGCTTTGGGAAATTTGATGAGGTAGCCGCCCATTACGCCGGCAATGGCACCGCTGGCCCCCACGGCCGGAAGCCGCGAATCGATATTGAAATAAATATGCGTCAGCGAAGCGGCCACGCCGCACAGCAGATAGAAAGTCAGAAACTTGCCGTGTCCCATGGCATCTTCCAGGCTTTTGCCGAAGGCCCACAGGAAGAGCATATTGCCCAGGATATGAGCCCAGCCACCGTGCAGGAACATGGACGAGACGAGCGACACCAGATGCAGCCGGGCAGGCACCACTCCATAGGTCTTGATGAAGTAATCGCGCGAATAATCGTCGAGTGCCAGTTCATGGAAAAACACAAATGCACAGGCCACAATCAACAGTGTGGTCACTACCGGAGCGGTAAATGTGGGGCGGTCATCGCGCAATGGAAACATCTAGCGCCCCCCAGCCCCGGCGCGCGCCGCAAGAGACGCATCCACGCGCCGGGCGACGGCCCCCGCGGCACCCATTGCCCGTAAGTTTTCCACTTCCTCAACCGTGGCCAGCCCGCCCCGCGCACCAATGCGGAGACAGTTCAGCGCAGCTACCGAATTGGAAAATTCCAGCGCTTCCAGCAGCGGCATCTCATGCAACAGAGCGTAACAGAAGCCGCCATGAAAGGCATCGCCCGCGCCGGTGGTATCCACGCACTCCACCGCATAGGCAGGGGAGTAAAAGAATCGCCCTTCGCTATACGCCACAGCGCCGAATTCTCCCAGTGTCATGGCGGACACTTTCATCCCGTGTTGCCGTTGCAACACAACCAGCGCCTCCAGTGGATCTTCTATCCCGGTCCAACTGGAAGGAAACGTTGAACTGGCTATCAGGTAGTCCACATACGGCAGCACGCGATCAAAACCGGGGTAGATGGTATCCACATCCACGGTGACGGGAATTCCCCGCCCTTGGGCAATTCGGGCGGCGTGTTCCACGGCAGGCGTATCGTGCCCGTCAATGTGCAGCAGGCGGGCGCAGGCGATCTGGTCTTCGGTAATTTCCTCCGGTGAAATCCGCAGACATTCCGGCCGGCTCCAGAAAACAGTGCGCTCTCCGGAGGACCGGTCAATCACTATATAGGCCGATTGATTGGGGCAGTCTTTGCGCTGCTGGACGTGGGTTATATCCACGCCGGAGCCGCGCAGGCTCTCCATTTGAATCTGCCCGCGATAATCGTCGCCAATGGTGCCGATGTATTTGGCGCGCAGACCCAGCCGTGCACAAGCCACAATGGCCGTGGCCACTTGCCCACCGGGTGAAAGCATCTCGTGTTCAAACGGCACCTTACCCCCGCACGGCGGGTATTCGGGCACAATCATGAGCGTATCGATGGCGTTCAGACCCACGCCCACCACGTCGAATTCGGCTGCTGAAGCCATGTCAGCCCGCCGTCCGGAAATGCTTGCTTAATTTCAAGCCCTGGCGCTGGTAGTTGGAACCGATGCCCTCGCCGTAGAGCCGGACGGGCCTTTCCACCAGCCGTTCAAACACAAGGCTGGCGACGGTCTGACCGTCTTCCAGAATAAACGGCACTTCATGGGAGCGGACTTCCAGCACGGCGCGCGTGCCGTTGATCTCACCACGGCCATAGCCAAAACCGGGGTCGAAGAAGCCGGCATAGTGAATGCGAAATTCGCCAATCGTGGGATCGTAGGGCACCATCTCAGCCGCATAGTCGGGAGGAATTCGCACTCTTTCGCGCGAAGCCAGAATGTAAAAGTCTTCCGGGTCCAGAATGAGCGTCCGGCTTTCGTTGCGCTTTATCGGATCCCAGAAATCTTCCGGATCGTAGTGGCGGATCAGGCTGAGGTCAACCAGTGGAGCGTGCTTTTTGGCGCGATATCCAATCACGTCGGAACCGTCAATTCCCGCCAGGTCAACCGAGAGCCGCAGGCCATTTTCGATGGTGGGCTCACCCACCGTCTCGTCCGGGAGGTAGACCAGGATTTCTTCGGTTTGCAATTGGCGCAGGAGTTCATCAGTAGGTTGGGAGGTGCCCACGAAAAGCCGCAGCTGGGACAAGCGTTCGCCGCGACGGACCACCACACTAAAGGTTCGGGGCACCACTTCTGCAAAAAGCTTCCCTTTATAACCAGCGGGAACAATTTCAAACTGACGCCCGTCGTCGGTTATCATCCGGGTAAAAATATCCAGCCGGCCGGTGGAGCTCTTCGGGTTTGATTTTCCGGATATCCCCGGCGGCAGTTCCAGCCGTTCCTCCAGAGGAATGATGTAGACACAGCCCTTTTCCAGCACGGCAGGCTGGGTGAGATCCAGAGTATGGAGCCGGTATTGTTCCAGCTTGCTGGTGATGGTGGCCTTCCCGGCGGCCAGAAAGCTGGCGCGGACGCGGTGGGCGACAGGCCCCAGCCGCAAGTCTATGGAAGAAGGCTGGATCTGGTCAGGCAGCACAGGCGTGGCGGCACTAATGGCACCACTCGCCACCAGCTTTTCCAGCAACTGTGAGGGCAGCACACCGGTGGATCGGGATAGATTGTGGGACATGCGAAATAGTACTGGGAAACTCCTATCATGACATGCTGTAACCAAAACGGGAAACCCGCCACCTGATCATTGACCGGTGGAAAGCGGGCCGGTCAGTACCGGTACTTATAGATCACTAAATTATTAAAGATAGTATTGCAACCTGAGGCGAGACAACGTTCACCTGGATCCAGGAAGTTCGCAATGCAGAGTA
Organism: Bryobacterales bacterium; assembly: GCA_038229475.1. Classification (GTDB taxonomy): domain Bacteria; phylum Acidobacteriota; class Terriglobia; order Bryobacterales; family Bryobacteraceae; genus BOG-234. Next base: position 71,614 of record JBBROK010000017.1, read on the forward strand.
TGGAGCCGGTATTGTTCCAGCTTGCTGGTGATGGTGGCCTTCCCGGAAGCCAGAAAGCTGGCGCGGACGCGGTGGGCGACAGGCCCCAGCCGCAAGTCTATGGAAGAAAGCAGGATCTGCTCAGGGCGGCACTAATGGCACTACTCGCCACCAGCTTTTCCAGCAACTGTGAGGGCAGCACACCGGTGGATCGGGATAGGTTGTGGGACATGTGGAGTAGTACTGGGAAACCCCTGTCATGACATGCTGTAACCAAAACGGGAAACCAGCCACCTGATCATTGACCGGTGGAAAGCGGGCCGGTCAGTACTGGTACCAATAGGCCGCCAAAACCAGAAGATAGTATTGCAACCTAAGGCGAGACAACGTTAACTTTGATAACAGAAGTTCGCAAATGCTAAAAAAGAAGTGGACATCAACGGCGGTGGTGGCGGGCACGATCCTGGCTGGCTGGACTGCGACCAATGCGCCAGCCGCCACGCAAACGCAGACTAACACCGCGCAGCCCACCATTAGCGCCGCGGGTGACCTTTCGGTACCCGGCACGAAAACCCTGATAATCGGGGGTACGGCATTCAGCGCGTACACGGGCTCTATTACGCTTTCCTATCACGCGCGGACATCGGCTGCGGGCAGTTCCACCATCACCATGAGGGCGACGTCGGATTTCACGGCCACAAACCCTTCGGTGGCGGCGGGCGATTTGACATACACCTGCGGCGCGGCGGGCCTGGGAACGCCCTGCGCCAGTACCGTAACAGCCAGCACGATCACGGCGCAGACCGTGGTTTCCATCGCCGCCGCGGCATGCACAGGGGGCGGCGGTTCGTGTAGTTCCGCCAGCCCCAACACAATGATCATCAACTATTCCCTGGCAAATTTACCGTCAGCGCAGACCGGCACGTATACCTCGAACATTCTATTTACAATCAGCGCAAGCTAAAAGGAAAAACGAACTCATGACACACAACGGCAACAAGACAAACAGAACACTTTGGATGGCGGCGGTACTGCCGCTGCTGGCTTCCAGCGCATTCGGGCAAGCGGCCACTGGCACATCATCGCTGTCAGTGGTGGTAGCGGCGGAAGCAGGTATTGCGGTCAACACCGCAACCACCACACTCAGCAACGGCGGCAGCACCATTTTCGGGGCAAACTATACCGGCACCACCAGTTTGACCTTCAAGCTGCGCAGCACCAAGACAACCGGAACTGCCTCCATCACCGTGCAGAACACGGAATTCGCTAACAACGGCCCCAAGATCGCCAGCACGGAATTGACGTTCACGTGCACGGCGGCTTCCGGCACTGCCTGTGCCGGTGCGCAGAATGCCAGCACTTCAGCAGCGGTAACGGTTGTTAGTTTTACCGCCAGCGTCGCCGGTTCACACTCAGCCAATGCGGGTGATGCGGCCACCGTGGCCTGGACGATCATCGACAAGCCGAGCTATGAAACCGGCACCTTCACCTCAACGGCGACGTTTACCATCGCCACCACGTAGGAACCGATATGGTACTGGCGGCACTTTCAACAGGGATTCTACTGCTGGCGGCGGGCGATCGGGTAGCTCGCCGCCCCACCACGGTGGTGATTCGCCCGGAGGCCATTGGCATCAGCTCGTATACGGTATCGCCGGCCAGCGTAACCTTCGCGGCAGCCAATCCCACTACCACCCCCAGCGTCAGTGGTTCGTCCACGGTGACCTTGAGCTTTTCCCTAACCGGCGGCAAAACTTCGCGCACGTGGGATATTCAGCTAAAAAGCACCACAGCCACTTTCGCCGGTTGCACCACAGTGCCGCTCAGCGCGATTACCGCAACCTGCGGCTCAGTGACTGGCGGCACGGGGGGCACCTGCGCCGGCGGATTTGCCGTTTCCACCACCAATACCCTGGTGGCCTCGGGCAATGAGGCCAATGCTACCTCTTCCTACTCTGTAACCCTCAACTTTAATTTAGCTGACGACTGGAAATACCTTCCCGCCACATGTACCGCTCAAACTTTCAGCTACCTGCTCACCGCCAACTAAGCGTTACAACCGCTCCCTTACGGTTGCGGCTCGTAAACGCGTCCGCGAGAACGGATTCCCGGAATATCCTCACCTCGCTGGCAATGGCAATGTTCGGCCTTGTGGCTGCGGCCGCCCCGGTCTGCGGACAGATGGGGCTGGCCCTCAACCCGATGTTGCTGCCCCTCGATATGGTGCCGGGGCAGTTGCGGAACAATGCTCTGAGCCTGCGCAACGATGACAAAACGCCCATCCGGTATCGCGCCGAGCTGCTGGACTTCCATGTAGACAAGGAAGCCACGCCGCAGTTTGAGCGCGACTTCCCGGCCGAATCGCAGTTTTCGTGCAAGCAGTGGCTCACACTGAATCCCATGGAAGGCGAACTACCGCCACGCGGGCAAATGAGCGTCCGCTATTCGCTTCACGTTCCCGATGGCGTACCCGCCAGAACCTACCACTGCGCGGTGGGCTTCACGTCACTGGTGGATCCGCGCAATTCGCAGCAGGCAGGACCGGTTGGCATCCAGGCTGCGGTACGCGTGGTGGCCACCTTCTACGTGACTGTGGGCAAGCCGGTGCCGGATGGAGAAATCAAAAACATCACGCTGGAAACGATCATCGACGACCGTACGGCCGGGTATCGTGCCGTCTTTGTGATCGAAAACGCCGGCTTCACCAACCTGCGCGGCATCGGCAAAGTAGACGTACTGAGCGAAGACGGCAAAGTGCTGGAATCGCTCGATTTTCCCTCCCAGGTAGTATTGCCCCAGCGATCCCAGCGACTGCCCGTCGTGCTGCGCCGGAAGCTCCCGGAAGGCCGCTACACCATTCGCGCACGGGCCAACATCGGCACCGGAGAAATGCAGGAGGCCACGCTGGGCTTCCGCTTTCCTCTGGAGTCGCAGTAGCGCATGTTGGCACGGACAGAATGTGTCCGCGGGCTGGTTCTTCCAGTTCTGATAGCGGCGGCGTGCGGACTTGCGCGGGCGCAACAGGCGGCTGCTGCTGCCGCGGGTGGCCAGGCCGATGTGGCGATTCAGGGCTACTATCTGGGCGGCGAGGGCCAGCCCTTCGTTAGCATTACAGGTTTTTCCGCCGGCTTCCAGCACTACCTGCCCGGAATTGCGCTTTTCCGCGGGCATCTGGAAGGTTATTCGCAGGGGCACGGCACCGCTATCGGGGAAAACTTTGTGGAAGCCAGCGGTCTGCACCTGCTGGGTCATTCGTGGAATTTCACCGGCGGCGACTACCGGCTGTCGACCCGGCTCACCAATACGCCGTCTTCCAACTATTATTTCCCCGACGTCTTCGTGCGCGGCGCCCGCGCCGAGATGGTGGACGGCAGTCGCCGGTATGAATTCTTCTGGGGCATCCAGACGCTTTCCCAAGGCCCGCGCATTACCTTCCGCACCACAGCGCCAGAGCAGTTGTTCGGCGTGCAGGTCCGCGAACGCTACAGCAACCATCTGGAACTGGGTGCGCGCGTGCTGCACCTGCAGGCCGGATCAGACAACGTCAATAACAATTTAAACCTGTTTCCGCTGGGCAGGGAATACAGCTCCTCCGACGCCGTTACAGTTAGTTCCACGTGGACGCCGCGAGAGAATCTCACCCTGTTTTCAGAAGGCAGCCTTAGCCATGCCAGCTTCGCGCAGGGCTTTGAGAACACACCTGGCGGGCACCCCCTCTCCTATCTTGCTGGCGCCAACTGGCGCCCGGGGAGGCTCAGTATCAAAGCCAACTATGGCGATCTCTCCCCTACCCTGCTTTCCATTCCAGCCAACTTCTTCGGGGATCGCAAGGGACCGTATGTGGAACTTCATTACCGGCTTTTCAAAGGCGCGGAGTTATACGCCAGCGGCCTGCGGACAGAGACCAATCTGACCAAAGTTCCGGACGTACCCACAGTGAACGCAGCCAGCGCTTCCGGCGGTATGAGTCTCCCGCTGCCGCGTCGTGTCAGCATGAGCATGGACTTTTCCTTCATCAAGTCTGAGGCGAAAGATCCGCAGAATGCCACGGGGAATCATGTCCAGCGTGATTCGCAGGAATCACTTTCGTTCTCGCGCAACTTCTCCAGCCACTCTCTGCAGGTGTCGGCGCGCCAGCTGAATTTGCGCTCCACGTTTTTCCGGCAGATTCAGCGCTCTCTCGAGGTGACTGACTCGCTGCACTTCTCGCGATTCGTGGCCGGCGGCGGTGTGCGCCTGCAGCAACTGCACGCTGACCGGCTTTCCGACAGTGTCTTTGTCCGCGGCAATTTTCAGGCTCATATCAGAGGTGTCAATGCATATGCACAGTTTGAGATCGGCAACGACCTTGCCAATAAGAACCTGTTCGCCACCAACACGCTGAGCACCTCGCTATTCGGCGTCACGCTGACCACATTCCGCGGCTGGGCAATTCAGGCGGAAGCATTTCGCACCACGCTCATTCAGGCGTTGAATCCGGAAAACCTTCTGGCGCTGCAGGCCATCGGCAATGGCGTCACCACCCAACTGGCCGGGCTGAATACGTGGAATTTCTTCATCCGCGCCTCGCACCATACCCGCTGGGGCGCTGGTATTCCGGAACAGTTGGGCGCGTACAGCATCGCGCAGGCTCTGGCGTTTGGCAACGTGGAAGGCGTGGTGAAAATATCCGGCCAGACAAAACCGCCGAAGATAGCGTTGGGGGTTCGCCTGGATGGTACCCGGGTCACAGACTCGGACGTAAGCGGACACTACCGTTTCGACCAGGTAGAACCGGGCGAACACACGATTGAGATTGATATAGAGCAGCTTCCGGCAGACTTTTCGCCCGCTGCGAAACCCGCCACGATTGCGGTTCTGGCGCGGCGCAACACGCGAGCCGATTTGGAGATTGTGGCGACGGGCGGGTCTATTCAGGGAGCCGTTAGCGGCCTGGCCGCCGGGGACGACGCAACCCACCTCAGATACGGTAGTGATCAACATGACGCCCGGAGATCGCTACACAGTGGCTGACTCCAGCGGCGGATTCGGTTTCTACAATCTGCCGGAGGGCGACTATACGGTGACGCTGGATCCGAAAACGCTGCCGGAATTTTACTTCCCGTTATCGGCGGCGGAGGTAACCGTACACGTGGCCATTGATGGTCAGACGCCAGCGGTGCAGTTTTTGATTGAGAAGCGGGAAACGCAGTTACCTACACGTAAGGTGTTTCAAAAGCCGTTGCCACAATAGCCGGTCAGGACCGCGCGACACCATAACACCATCGGGCACGTTATGCAGAGTGGCGTCCACGATTGCGGCAACGCATCGCCACTTGTTGTGGGGTTCCGTGTGCCGCAATCCACTGCTCCGGCTTCTCCAACTCCACGGCCGAGGGCTGACAGGATTGTCCCAGAACCCAGGATAGCCTGGATCATTCAACATGTCTGATTATTTGTAATACACTACGTTAGAACAAGATAGACGGCATCCACGCGCCCGCAGGCTCATTGTAGAGACCCATTGTCATCAGCGTATTGGGTTGCACAACCCGTAAACCATGGTCGAGACACCAGCGGAACAGAGTGGCATTGCGGGTGGGGACCATTATGCCCGGTCCAGCGAATGCGTCCGCCGCACTGATCAATCCCTGGAGATCCCGATTGGATTCGCCAACCGCATGGCCGAAGTATCCCAGGCCAGTGGTATACCCGGTGATCCGCCCGTCGCGCTCCACAACCATCGCATGCCCTTGCTGGATCGCATCGGCAAGTTCTCCTGACCTCGTATGGCCATGCACGTTTGTGCATAGTTGATTGCAGGCTGCGGTGTCGGCATCTTTGGCCGCCCGAACCGAGCAACCGTCCATCGATTTTTGTATGGGAGGACCGCGCATCACGCTGAGCAATTCGCGCGTGTCGAATCCCAGCTTCGTATAAAGTGATAGCGATCGATTATGAAACGTCGCCTGCACTAATCGGACGCCAGGCGCGTCGCGCTCCGCAGCCCGGTCCATCACAGCCCGCATGAGAAGCCGCCCGGTCCCTGCGTTCTGCCCCGCGGGATCAACCGTGATCGGGCCAATGCCAAAGACAGACGACCGCTCGTCGAGACAATTACTCCCGATGATCCTGCCGTCTGTTTCGGCAACCACGGTATAGAACGACGGGTGCGAGAACATCATCCGCAAGAGTCCAACGCCCATGTCGGGTTCCGGCATTTCCGGTGGGAAACTGTGATCCGAGTTAATCTTATGAAATGCCTCGTAACAGATACGCCCGCACTCGGGCGCATCTTCAGGCTTAGCCAGGCGAATGGAGATTGCGGATCTTGCCGGCGCAGAGGTCACGCCCAGATCATACACTACCGATAGTTTCAATTCAAGCTCAGAGATGCCTTAGGGTGTGCGACCTGCCGACGCCATCGGCAACGCTCATCAACAAGTTCCTCGACCCCGGGATTGATCTCTCTCCCGCCGGCGCACTTATCGCCCGGCTCACGGCTGAATCCATTCACAAACACCCAATAAGTATTTTCAAATCCCCAAACCCTATCCAAATCAATAATTTCCGGACGCCGCTCCCAGCGCCCCAGGCTTCCACCACCGCCCGATTTCCTGCCACCTCATGGTATGCCGTGGGTATGAGCCACGGAGACTCAAATTATGACCAAAAGGCGAACAAAAGGCGACCGGTGGGTTGGTTTTTTCGTTTTACAATTTACGGCTTGCGAACTTCCACCCCGGCCATCCCCTCAATAAACTGCGCAATCGCGGAGTGATCCAGATCCCCTTTGCCCGCATTCATCAGCGCAATCAACATCTGCTGCACGGCGCTGGTCAGCGGCAGGGAAACTTTCATCGCTTCTCCGGCCAACAGGGCATTCCGTAAATCTTTTTCATGCAACCGGATACGGAAGCCAGGCTGGAAATTCCTCGCAATCACCATCGGTGCCTTGGCATTCAAGACGGTGCTGCCGGCCAAACCGCCTTTCACCGCGTTGAACACCACTTCGGGATCGAGGCCAGCCTTCGTCGCCAGCACCAGCGCCTCGCTCATTGCCGCGATATTACAAGCCACCATGATCTGGTTGGCCAGCTTGGTGACGTTCCCCGCCCCCACCGGACCAGTGAGAATGGCACTGGAACCCATCTTCTGCAGAATGGGCAGAGCGCGGTCAAACGCCTGCTGCGTTCCTCCCGCCATGATGGCGAGAGTCGCTTCAATAGCCCTGGGCTCTCCACCGCTTACCGGGGCGTCCACAAACTCAACTCCATGAGCCGCACATACAGCCGCGATCTTCTGCGCCGCCAGCGGACTGATGGAACTCATATCCACCACAAGGGCACCGGGTCGTACGCCTTCCAGCACGCCACCCGGCCCCAGTACGGCAGCTTCCACATCTGGCCCGTCGGGCAGCATGGTGATAATGACATCGCAATGCGCCGCTACATCAGCACTGGAGTTCCCGGCCACTGCGCCCGCCTCCACCACAGCGGCCACTGACGCCGCCATCACATCGAAGACCCGTACGGCATATCCGGCCTTCAGCAAATTGCGCGTCATGGGCTTACCCATGATGCCAAGACCAATGAATCCAATCTTTTCCATGTGATTGCGATTATATTAGATCCGTATGGAAATCCTGTAACCCTGGACATCGATGGGCGGTTTACACGATTTGACGGCGAGCGATCACGACTTAATGCTGCGCCTGGCAGGTGGAGACAACGCCACCATGGATGGCATGTATCGCAATCGTGACCGCGCCTTCTTCCGCTCCTTTTTCCGCATGTCTGGCCGCCAGGCGGTCTCGGAAGATCTGGTACATGAAGTGTTTATGAGAATGTTTCGCTACCGGCACACCTACCCACGAACAAATGGGCGTGATTCTGAGCTGTGAAACGGGCACGGTAAAAGTATGCGTGTTCCGGGCGGTGAAAGAAATGGCCCGAATCTACATGAATCTGCGAATGAAAACAGTCTCATGATGTGTGGACCGGCCAAAGAATGGATGGTGTCGGCATGGGCGGGTGACCTCGACCGGGCGTCGGAATCAAAACTGCGCGAGCATCTGGAATGTTGCGATTCGTGCCGCCTGGAAATGGCGGAATTGAGCGGTCTTTGGGAACGGCTGGGCGACCTGCCGGTTCCCGAAGCCAGCCAGGCTCTGCATCACCACTGGCACGCCACACTCAACGCCGTCGGCGGTAACCTGCCGACTCGAAATACCGGCTGAAAGTTCTCCCTTGCGTCGCTTTGGCCCAACCGGCCTGTTGGGCAAGCCACCATCGCCGCCAGTTGTCTCATCGCCAGGTTGCTGATCGGGGCCGGGCTGGCAGACCAGCCCGAACGAAATCGCGCGCTTACGCGAAGAAGTAGCGGGCACCAAAGAACTGGTCACGCTTTCTCTGTTGCGGGAGCAATCCGCCACCGACCGCCTGCGTGGCGTCGATTTCACCACCCGCATGCCCGCCATGGATCACGTGTTGGTGGATGCGCTGGTGCAAGCCGTAAATCGCGACGCCAATGTAAATGTGCGCCTCGCCGCGATTGATCGCCCATGGTGCAGGCTGCGCTCACCGATTACCTGGTGGACGCCCATGACCGACGGGCGCTGCCGGTAATTCAACAGTTCGCCGGTCGTGGGGATCTGGATCCGTCTGTCCGCAAGCTCGCGCAGACCGCGCTGGGACAACTGGTGAATTACCGATAGGATAAAAGGGACATGAAAAGATTACGAATACTGACTCTGGCCGCGCTGGTTTCCTTTCCCCTCGCCGCCGCCGATTACAAACTGGAAGAGAAAGAAGCCGTTCATAAGACGCTCAGCGGCTCCACCGCGCTGGATGTGGACACTATCAGCGGGTCCATTGAAGTCGTGGGTGACGGCGGCGCTACCATCCGCGTAGACGGTGAACGCGTCATCCGCGCACGGGATCAAACCGCGATGGACCATGCCAGGAAAGAGGTAACTCTTGACATCAATCAAAAGGGTGCCACGGCGCAAGTGTACGAGAATGGGCCGTTCCGCGACCATAACCGGGTCAGCGACAACCGTGGCGTTCACGACACCAGCGACCGGCGTTATCAAGTCGCTTACAACCTGACCATCAAGGTTCCGAAGAACATGGCACTGCGGCTGCATACCGTCAACGGGAACTTGAAGGCTGCCGATACCAACGGAAAATTCGACCTCAAGACCATCAATGGCAAGATCACGATGACAGGTATTTCCGGTTCCGGTTCAGCCGATGCGCTGAATGGCGAGACTGTGGTTACTTTTCGCGAGAACCCAAAGGCCGACAGTTTCTTTAAATCGTTTAACGGGCGCGTCGATTTGACGCTGCAGCCAGGCCTTTCCGCCGATATGCGATTGAAGACTTTCAACGGCTCTGCTTACACCGATTTCGATGGTAAGGCGCTTACCTCAATGCCCGGTTCCAGCGAACAAAAGAACGGCAAATCCGTTTACCGGTCGCGCGGTGAGCAAAACCTCCGGGTGGGCTCCGGTGGTCCCGAACTCAAATTCGAGACCTTCAATGGCGACATCCGTATTCATAAGCCCTAACCAAAGAAACCTCCATGAAATTCCCACCTCTGGTTCTAACGCTTGCGTGCGGCGGCATTCTGGCGGCGCAGGACAAAACCACTGTGCCACTCGGCAGCATCACCGTCAATGCGAGCTCCGGCAATGAAGTGATGGTCCAATCCACCAGCTCTTCCAGTCGTGGCCGTGATCGCGGCAGCGCCCCTGCGGGCATGAAGCGCCTCGGCGGCGGCAATTCCGATCTCGACGTGCACATGACGAATGGCCCGGTGATGTTGAAGAGTGTTTCCGGCTCCGTGGTGGCGCACTCGCTCAATGGTTCGGTTACAGTCATGCTGGACGAAGTGATGGCCGACAAGCCGGTGTTGGAGACTTCTTCCTGCAGACCATGAACGGAGACATACTGAGACATAAGAAATAGCTGCATGAGAACGTTTCGACACCTCGCCCGCTTCCTGCTTGGTCTGGACCAGCCGGAATCTCAGGTTTCCGCTGTCGAACTCTCCGTCCTCTGCCGGTATTGCAGTAGTTCGAAGGTCGCGGTCGAGATTGGCTGTTTTGAAGGCAAGACCACCGCAGCCCTGGCGAAGGCTACAGCCGGTTTGGTTTATACCGTCGATCCCTTCTTCACTGGCAGATTGGGTATTTGCTGGAGCGAGGTGATCGCGCGCATGCACTGCCGGCGATCCGGCGCGGCCAACGTGAAGTTCCTGCGCGGCCTTAGCCATCAGATGGCGAGCGCCGCACCCAACGGCATCGACTTCCTTTTTGTAGACGGGGATCACAGCTACGAAGCCGTGGTGCGCGACTGGAACGACTGGTTTCCCAAAGTACGCAACGGCGGCATACTGGCGTTGCACGATTGCCTCATCGCACCGAATTCACCGCAACCGCTGGGCTCAACCCGGTTCTACGAAGAAGTGCTGCTTACGTTGCCGGGAATCCGCCTGCTGGAGACCGAAGGTTGCCTCTCCGTGTTCGTTAAAACACCCGCCGGCTAAGGCGGGCTACGGTGAAATGCGCGGTATCCGCCACCGCCATCACCGTCATAACGCCAGCCTGCACAGGGTCCGTTACAACCAGGTCTGCCGCGTCCGGAACGCTGCCTGCCATGTTCAGACTCACCACCAGCAGGCCCTGTGCCCGCACTTCGCGCACAGCGGTTTCAATCTCGCCGCCCATGAGAGAGCCTGCCAGAACCAGGGCCTTCACACGGGGTAACCGGGGCACCGCGCGCACCGCTTCGGCCAGCGCCTGTTCCCCCACCAGAGGAATGGTGTCCACCGAGATGTGTTCCCCGCGAATGTTGTGGCGGTCCGCTTCCACAATGGCGCCGATGGCCACCTGCGCCACCTGAGCGCCACCGCCCATGATGATGATGCGCTTGCCGTAGACCTGATCCATACTCTTCACCACATCCACGTGCCGAACAATTACCAGTGCGCGCAGACCAGCTACCATCGCGTCCCAGACGTCACTCGTCACTTCGAAATAAACGCGCACTCCGGCCGGGGTATTCTCCACAATGGACACCGAGCGGATATCGCCATGGTGTGCGGCGATGACTCCGGTCAATGCGTGAAGGACGCCGATTCCCTCTTCGGCGTCGATAAGAAGTCCTTGCGTAAGTTGGTCTGGCATCGGTGTGGACTATCATCGCAATTGTGAATAGACGAATGTGGCTCGCGGCGCTGGGAGCGGCAGCGCTCATGGGGGCCAGGCCCCGACTTTCCCGTGCCCGCGTCTCAGCCATTACCGATGAAATGGCTGCTACGCAATCAGAAGCAGTTCTCGTAGCTCGAGAGTTTGGCTTCGCAGGAGTGGAGTTGCGCAACGTTCCGCAGACCGGTAAACCGTTTGCCGGGTTGTCTGAGCCGGAGTTGAAACGCTGGGCGACGGAACTGGCGTCGAACAAGCTAAAGGTATCCGCACTGCATGTTCCGGCGGGCGAGAGTGCGAACCCGGCGGCAGCCATTCTGGGCGCGGCGGCGATCTGGGATGCCACAATGGCGGGCGCCTGGACGCCGGATGCTGACTGGCGGGAGGCCTGGCGAAAGCTGCCGCGAGGCCGTATCACCAGCGTTCGCGTTCCGGCTGCGAGTCTAGATCATTTGGCGTGGAAAGGTATTCTCGAAATGTTGCAGAAAGACAGTTATGCAGGTAATTTTGTGGTGGAACAGGGCACCGGGGAATCCATCCGGCAGTTCATTCACCTCATCGGTCAGGTCGCATGAGCAAGGTCTTCCTGTTCACATTTGCCGCCGCGGTCGCGGTGATCGCAGCATTGGTGTGGACGGGCTTCCTCAACACCAAAAGCAACCACCTGGAACCCGTCGGCAAGATCGGCAAGCTGCGCGTGCAGGCAGCGGCGGATGATCTGTCCATCATGATTGTGGACTTCAATATCACCAACGACTCGGATCGCGTCATGCAGGTTGGGTCGATTGAGGCAGTGGTAGAGATGCCGGATGGCACCATGATTGCCGCAACCCAGGTGCCTTCGCCTGACCTGCCGAAAATCTTCAAGGCTTTCCCCTTGTTGGGGGAACAGTTCAACCCGCCCCTGCATTTGCGGGAAGAGATTCCGGGACATAAAACCGTGGACCGGATGCTCGCTTTACGCGTGGAGGCACCGGAATCCATCGTAGAGCGACGGAAACGGTTCGTGCTGCGCATTGAAGATGTAACGGGGCCAGTGCTGGAACTGGTGAAGTAGCCCCTACGGATTACGCGACGCGGCGTAGGCAGCGAGCGCGACCATATCTTCCACCATCAGCTTCGCAACGGCTTCTTTCATCAGCGCCGCACCAGCGCCATTGCGGGCGCCGCTTTTGATGTCCCACATTTGCCGTACCAGATAGCTGGGAGAGCGCCCGGCCAGCGGCGGAACATTGCCCAGACCCTTCAGGTCAGCGCCATGGCAGATCGCGCAGCGGATGGTCTTCCCCGCCCCGCCGGTGGTGGCCAGAGCCTCACCCAGTTTGACACTTCCAGGAGGCACGTAAGCGGTGAAGCCGGTCCCTGAGTCGCGCAGTTCTGTTTGCTCCGGGTTATCCGGCATCTCCAGAATTCGCTGGCCGATGGGTTCGGTACCGCCGCCTTCCACGGGCACCAGCATGCCGCCCGCCACCTTCGACCGGGGCACCATGGCCGCTTCAGTGACTTTAATCCAGGGCTTGTAGGCGAAGCCTGCGAAATACTGCGCGGCGATGCGAACTTCCTCGTCATTGGCTGCCTTTGCCAGCGCGAGCATGGCGGAAGGGGGACCCATCTTTGGCTCCGAACTCTTGCGCAAACCCGCCTTGTAGTCGGCCATCTGCTGCACGATGTAAGCTGCAGGCAACCCGGTTAGAGGCGCGTTTTCCGGACGGCCCTGTCCATTCGGCAGATGGCAATACCCGCAGGCACGGACCTCCGGCTTGCGGCCATGAGAGACGATGTCGGGCATGACGGGATGATTGTCCGGGCGCCAGTCGGGAACGTTGTAAAGGTCGCGGATCTGTGGCAGCGCGAACGCCACCGGACTACCCGGTACGTGCTTCGGCATCCCGTCATCTTTGGCGGCGGTGGCTCCCGGCGCATTCAGCAGGTAGGCCCACGGAATCAGCGGCTGATCCTGGGCCACGCAAACGGCCGCGCCAAGCGCGAAAATTGTCAACAAGGTTTTGTTGGTCATCGGGAATATTCTATCGGTAACAGGAAGTTCAAGCTGGCAGGCACAATGGAAACCCGCGCCGGCAGAGCACCCAGAATTTCTCCATCGGTCTGCAGATAGACCGGTTTGGTACCGGCTTCCAAGGTTAGTTCAGTGGCGCGAACAACCGTGACTCCGCGGGCTTTCTCCAGGCGATTGAACATGACACCGGCAATAAAGCGCAGATATTCCGACCAGTGCGCACATTGAAATATTACGATTTCGAAGTCATCGTCGGTGAGGCGCACGCGCCGGGCAATCTCAAAATCGCCCCCGTAATTCCGTACGCGCGTGGCCAGCACGAAGCTGCACTCATAGCGCGAGCCGGCAACCGAGACGGCAAAATGATCTACCGGTTTAACGAGCTGCCCGAAGCCGGCGTGCCAGTACGCCAGCTTCCCGATCTTGCGTTTCAGATCAAGATCCAGACCGTAGACGATGCGCGCGTCGAGACCGACGCCGGCCATCAGCACAAAGTGACGGCGGGCACGTTCCGGCCGATCAATGGCACCCAGTGCGATGGATGTGGGGATGGCCTTTAGCAGTTGGGTGGCGGCAACTTCCAGGCGGATACTGAGGCCGATTTCATTGGCGAGGACATTGGCTGTTCCGCCGGGCAGGATACCGAAAGCTACCGATGACCCCACCATTCCATTGACCGTTTCATTGATGGTGCCATCGCCCCCGGCGGCAAGAATCATATCGCAGCCCTGGGAGATTGCGTTTTGCGCTACGGTGCCGGCCTGGTTCGGACCCGGGGTCGCAAACAGCTCCACCTCATGCCCGGCGCGCAGAAAAACACGAACTGCGGCATCCAGCCGTTCACGCCCGCTGCCACGCAGGCGGCCGGCGAAAGGATTGTATACGATTCCGATTCGATGGATATGCACGATACTGTTTAATTCAGGCACACATGTCGGTCCAGGAACAAGTCCATCAACTTCGGGAAACCGTTCGTCATCACGAACACCAGTATTACGTCCTGGATGCGCCGGATATCTCTGACGCCGAATACGACGTGCTGGTGCGCGAACTCCAGGCGCTGGAGACGAGACATCCGGAACTGGTTACGGCTGACTCTCCCACGCAGCGGGTGGGCGGCAAGCCGCGGGAAGGCTTTGTCAAGATGGCCCACTCCTCGGCAATGCTGAGCCTGGACAATGCGCTGGATGAAACGGAACTCCGCGCCTTTGATGCGCGGGTCCGCGAATTGCTGGGTGGAGAGGAATACCGTTATGTAGCGGAACTGAAAATGGACGGACTCTCGATGGCCGCCCGCTATGAGGGCGGAAGTTTCCTCGCGGCAATTACGCGCGGCGATGGAGAGATTGGCGAAGACGTTACCGCCAATGCCCGGACCATTCGTTCCCTGCCCATGAAGGTTGCACAGACCGAGCCATTCGAAGTGCGCGGCGAAGTGGTGATGCACCGCGCGGCTTTCGACCGGATGAACGTGGAACGGGAAGCGGCTGGCCTTGCGCGCTTCGCCAATCCGCGCAACGCAGCGGCCGGAGCCCTGCGGGTGCTGGACCCCACCGTAACTGCTTCCCGGCGTCTGCATTACTACACGTATTTTCTGGTGGGCGCTCCAGGCAGCCATTCGGAATCACTGGAGCGGCTGCACCAGGCGGGCTTCAAAGTGAATCCCAATCGCAGAATTTGCCACGATATTGATGAGGCGCTCAGTTTTTGCAGGGAATGGGACTCGAAGCGCGACGGCTTGCCATACGAGATTGACGGCATCGTTTTCAAGGTAGATAGCGTTGCGCAGCAGGTGCGGCTGGGGTATACGGCGCGCGCGCCACGGTGGGCCATTGCGTTCAAGTATGCGGCGCGTCAGGTGGAAACCCGGGTGCTGGACATTCTGGTACAGGTGGGGCGCACGGGAGCTCTCACGCCCGTGGCGGTGCTGGAGCCGAAGCAGGTTTCAGGCGTCACGGTGTCGCGCGCGACCTTGCACAACGAAGACGAGATTGCCCGCCTGCAATTGCAGATTGGCGACAGCGTGATTGTGGAGCGCTCGGGTGACGTGATTCCGAAGGTGGTCCGCGTGGAGGCTCGAGGAGCGGAGCGTCGGCCCTTCCTGATGCCGACACATTGTCCGGTTTGCGGTGGTCATATCGTCAGGGAAGAAGGTGAGGCAGCCAGCCGGTGTATCAACACCAATTGTCCGGCGCGGTTGAAGGAATCGGTACGGCATTTCTCTTCGCGCGGCGTGATGAATATCGATGGTCTGGGTGATGCGCTGATCGACCAGTTGGTAGAGAAGAGCCTGGTGAAGTCCGTCGCTGATCTCTACCAGTTGACCGCAGAGCAGTTGGCCGGGCTGGATCGCATGGGCGAGAAGTCGGCCGGCAACGTAGTGAGCAACATTTCGGATTCACGAAAACTTCCTTTGCCGCGGCTTCTTTCCGCGCTGGGAATTCGCTTCGTGGGGGAACGAACCTCTGAGTTGTTGGCGGAACACTTTGGCAGCCTCGACGGGATTGCCGGCGCAACTACAGAGGAACTGCAGGGCGCGGAGGAAGTTGGCCCGAAGGTGGCCGAGAGCATTCTGAACTTCTTTGCAGAGCCGGAGAACCGGGTACTGGTGGAACGCCTGCGCGATGCCGGTCTGACTTTCACCCATACGATCCGTCGCAAGACGGTGGGCCCGCTGGCAGGAAAGACGCTCGTACTGACAGGTACTTTGCCCACCTTGACGCGGGACGCAGCGAAGCAGCTTATCGAAGATGCGGGCGGCAAGGTTGCCGGCTCCGTGAGCAGGAAGACCAGCTACGTTGTGGCCGGAGCAGATGCCGGATCAAAGCTGGACAAAGCCCGCGATCTGGCTGTTCCGGTGATCGACGAAAAAGAGCTGATGGATTTGTTGGCTTAATTTCCGGCGCTGAGCGCCGGAGCCGGATCGACACGGCGCATTTGGAACGGCGCGCTGTTCACCACACCAAGAACGAAGGCCGACATACGGTTGTTCTGCTTTGTCGCCGATTTTTCAATGGCGCGAATTGCGGGCATATCGAAAGGCTCCAGAACTCTCCCCATGCCGTAGGCCAGCAGGCTCTCTGTGAAGCTGCCGATGAAGGCGTCGGAATGGTTGAGGATCGCCTGGCGCAGACTGACGGGGCCATTTAGCTTTGTGCCGTCAAACAACTCGCCGCTGGCGTCGATCCGGACGCCGCTGTCGTTGCGCCGCCAGATGCCGATGCCATCAAAGTTTTCCATGGCCAGACCGATGGGGTCCATCAATTTGTGGCAGGAACGGCAGGGTTCGCTGGCACGATGCGATTCCATACGTTCACGCACAGACAGAGCCTTTTCGCCATCGCCATTTTCTTTCAGCGGCGGAACGTTAGGTGGAGGCGGGGGTGGAGGCGTGCCCAACACCACTTCCAGCACATACTTCCCGCGTTGAACGGGTGACGTTCGGTTGGCAATGGAGGTTAGCGTAAGTATGCTTCCCTGCCCCAGCAGACCCTGCCGGTTGGGATCGGTGACAGGCACGCGGCGGAAGGTATTGCCGACCACATTGGGTATGCCGTAGTGCTTGGCGAGCCGTTCATTTACAAACGTGTAGTCGGCGGTCAGCAGCTCCATCAGACCGCGGTCCTCACGAAGCAGGGATGCGAAGAGCATTTCGGTTTCGCGCTGCATGGAGTCGGCAAGTGTGCGGTCAAAGTTCTGATAGATATAGGGATCAGGCGACACCTCTTCGAGGTTCTGCAGGTGCAACCACTGGCGGGCGAAGTGGGAAGACAGGGACGACGCCTTCGGGTCAGCCAACATGCGCCGAGCCTGCTTTTCCAGCATTCCGTTTTCACGTAGTTTGCCGGCGCTGGCCAGGCTGAGCAATTCCTCATCAGCCTGGCTGGACCAGAGGAAGAAAGAGAGACGCGAGGCAAGTTCCAGGTCGCTGATTGTGTAATTGGTGCCGCCGGAGACGTTGGCCGGTATGCGCTCGGGGCGGAATACAAAATCGGGGCTGGCCAGAATCGCCTGCAACGCCGTACGAATTCCGCTTTCGAAATCGCCACCATTACGACCCTGCTGGAAGAAACTCAATAATCCTTCCACGTCATGATCGTTCACAGGCCGACGCCAGGCTTTGCGTGAGAGGCGCGAAATGATCTCCCGTGCGCAGGGAATTTCATCTTGTGCCACGGCTGGCCGGCAGGAGAAGATCCGTTTGCGGCTGGGCGTCTCGGAAAGGCCTGTGACAACCTTTGGCCCGGTGACGCTCAGGTCGTGCAGATGAACCAGGGAAGTGAGACCGGGTGTGTAGCCGAGGCTCACATCCACCAGACTCTGCTCAATGGAGCGGTAACCATCTTCCAGCGGACCATCGAACTTCATGGGGAAAGATGCGGAAACCTTATGGGGTCCGGCGGTGACGTGAGTAGCTTTGGTGACGAGACCATCGTCAGCCTGTTTGACAGCGGGATCGATATCAAAGAGCGCTACGCGCTCGCCATCGACGGCAACTTCCACCTGCTGGCCTTTGCCCTGGCTGAAACCGAAGAGGACTCCATCGGGCGTGTAATAGAAGCCGAGGCGGAAGCTGTATTCGCCATCGGCGGGAAAGGTGTGCGTGACCGCGATACCGCCACGGGTTCCCCACGGTGTTCCTTCCACATGGCGACGCTGTTCCACAACTCGCGGGACAGGGTAGGTGGCGGTAATGGCGGGCGCGCTTTTATCACCCACCGCCGCGCGCGAAATCTTGCCGGCAGCCCGAATGAAGCCTTCCATCAAAGCGGGGGACACGGTGAGAATGTCCGACATATTGTCGAACCCGTGGCTCATGTCATCGGGCGGCAGCATGGCGTTGATTTCGATGTCCAGATCGAGCAAGTCGCGGACTGAGTTGGCGTATTCAATGCGATTGAGGCGGTGCAGGGAGGGGCGGCCGGGGTTCGGCTTGCGGGCGGCAGCGCGGTCGACCGAGTCTTCCATGGCACTTAGAAACTTCTTCATCACATCGGGTTCCGGGCGGGGCGCGCCGGGAGGAGGCATCAGACCCGTTTTCACTTTGCGGATGACGTGTTCGGCTTGTTCGGCGTTTTGATCGAGGTGGTCGAGGTCGAGTTTGGTCCAGCTGAAGCCGCCGGATTTCAGCTTGTCGTTGTGGCAGCCGGCGCAGTAGCGGGTCACCAGCGCCTTATGGGGCGCCATGGGTGAGGTCTGGGCGGGGGCCAGGTTGAGCAGAGCGAACGGCAGGGCGGCGAGTAATGCGAGGCGAGGCATTCTGCAAATTAGTTTACACTTACGGCGAAGACGATGATGTTGCCCGAAGGCTCAAAGACGCCCACTTCACGCATGCCGTAGAAGGTGGTTCGCTCGGCCATGGCCAGGGGATAGCCATCCAGACGTTGCAGGGTATCGGCGAAGTCACCCACTTCGATGAAGAGTGACGCCACCCGCGGCTCGCCCGCGGGCGCAAACGCGGCTACATCCGCGGCCACGCTGGCGGCGGTCTGCAGCATCAGTTCCGCTCCATCACGTACCAGAATGGCGAAGGCGATTCCGTGGTCGCCGGGAACGTCTACGGTTTTCTCAAAGCCCATACGGTCCACCCAGAAGGGCAACGAGGTCTCGATACGCTCCACAACCAGAACAGGTGTCAGTTTCATGATTTCGATACTACAGCGGGGCGGCGCGCGGTAATTTCGAGGCATCGGCGGCGAAACTGACGCACACTCAGATTCGCCTGCGCCACGACCCGGGCCAGATCCAAACCTTCTTCCAGCAGTCCCGGCGCCCGCGCCACCGGCGTTGGTGAATCGACACGTGACGACGCCCAGGCCGACAGAATTGCTGCGGGATCCAGCGCATCGTCTAGGCGCTGTTGCAGACTACGAACCTTGATCACATCCTGCAACGGAACGATCTGATCAGGGGCGCGGCTCGTAAGAAATGCACTGCGAAAAGACGCGACTAAAGCCGCGTGCCCACGGAGCGACCTGCCACCCCAGGTGAAAGCTTCCATCCTACGGGCTCAGCATCAATATTTTGGCACGGACGGGTCGACTTTATCGCTCCAGGCGAGGATGCCTCCCTTCATGTTGCGGACGTTGTGGAAGCCGGCCTGACGCAGGAAATCAGTGGCCTTGCCGCTGCGCACTCCACTCTTGCACTGCATGATGTATTCGGCATCCGGATCGAGTGTGCTCACCTGATTGGGCAGATCGCCCAGCGGGATCAGCTTCGAGCCTGGAATACGGCAGATCTGATACTCGTGCGGTTCGCGGACGTCAATCAGCGTGAAGTTGTCGCCACGGTCGAACTTCTCTTTGACCATAACGGGATCGACTTCGCTGAGGTCGACGACGGGTTCAGCAGGCTGGTGCGGAATGCCGCAGAATTCCTGGTAGTCGATGAGCTTCGTGATGGTGCGGTGATCGCCGCAGATGGGGCATTCCGGATTCTTACGGAGTTTCAGTTCGCGGAACTTCATGCTGAGTGCGTCGTACAACATCAGACGGCCCGCCAATGAAGTGCCGATGCCCAGAATAAGTTTTACCGCTTCCGTGGCCTGGATGAGACCAATGACACCGGGCAGAATACCCAGCACGCCACCTTCGGCGCAACTCGGCACAAGCCCGGGTGGGGGCGGCTCGGGATACAGGCAGCGATAGCAAGGCCCGCCTTCCAGGGCAAACACGGTAGCCTGGCCTTCGAAACGGAAGATGGAGCCATAGACATTCGGCTTGTTCAGCAGGACGCATGCGTCGTTGACGAGATAGCGGGTGGGGAAATTATCGGTGCCATCCACGACAAGATCATAGTCCTTGATGATCTGAAGAGCGTTCTCGCTGGTAAGCGCTGTCTCATGACGGTCGAGTACGACGAAAGGATTGATGTCACGCATGGTTTCGATGGCGGAATCAATCTTGGGACGACCGACGTCTTTGGTGCCGTGGATTACCTGGCGTTGCAGGTTGGTGTAATCGACGACGTCGAAATCCACCAGACCGATACGTCCAATGCCGGCAGCGGCGAGGTACATGGCGAGCGGTGCGCCCAAACCACCGGTGCCGACCAGCAGAACGCTGGCGCGCTTCAGCTTGAGCTGACCTTCCATGCCCACTTCCGGCATGATGAGGTGCCGGCTATAGCGAAGGATTTCGTCCTTTGAAAGCGTTACTTCAGACATTCCTGCCGCCTGCAATGCTGGGCACGATGGAGAGGGTATCGCTTTCGGCAACGGCCGCGGATTCGCGACCGATGTAGCGGATGTCTTCATCGTTGAGGTACACGTTGACGAAGCTGCGCAGCTTGCCTTCCTCGTTATAGAGGTGCTTGCGGAGGTCAGGAAAGCGGGTGGTGAGACCGGTCAGTATTTCGCCGGCGGTGACGCCCGCGAGTTCAATGGAGTCTTGCTTTTCGGCAAATTGCCGCAGCGGTGTAGGGATCAGGATTCGGGCCATGTAAGTTCCTCTTTTTCGGCATGTGTCTGGTCTGCATCGGGCAGCCAGCTGTTGGCGTGGTCAAACGTGCCGTTCTGAATGGACAGAACGACAAATGAGTACCACGGGCAGGAATTTTTGAGATCGGTTTCGGAGAAATAAGCACCGCAATCGGGGTGCGAATGGTAGATACCGATCAGTTCCAGATTTCGGGAGCGCGCTTCGCGATCGGCGCGCAAAAGGTCTTCGGGCCGCAGTTCGTAACGCGCGGCCTGCGGACCCTGGGACACGTTATCAAGCGCAAGGGCGACGGATACGGTCTTGCGGTCGCCGTCGATCGTTCCGATCATGGCGCCGCAACACTCATTCGGATACGTGGCCGAGGCATGGTTGACCATTTCCCTCCACGGCTGCCGTTCCACATGAATCATTGTTCTTCGTCCCAGAACCTTTCGCTGAGATACTTGTCCGCGCCATCGCAAAGGATGGTTACCACCACTCCGGGGCGGCCTTCGCTCACCAGCTGACGGCCGATTTCCAGGGCGGCGCAAACATTGCCGCCCGAGGAGACACCGGCGAGAATCCCTTCCTCGCGAGCCAGGCGCTTCACCATTCGGTGCGCTTCTTCAGTATCCACCGCAATGGTCCGGCTGGTGACGGAGGCATCGTAGATACGCGGCACAATTGAGGTAGCCAGATGCCGCGTTCCTTCCAGACCGTGAAAGCCGGAAGAGGGTTGTACGCAGACACATTCCACATTCGGGAGCTCGTAGCGCAGACGGCGAGAGGTGCCCACGAGGGTGCCACCGGTCCCCACAAGGGCGCAAAAGTGCGTGACGCGCCCTTCGGTTTGTTGCAGAATCTCAGGACCGGTGCCATTGTAGTGGGCTTGCCAGTTGGCGTCATTGCCGTACTGGTCGGGATAGAAATAGCGGTCCGGGTCGTCCGCGTAAATCTTCTTCACCAGCCGGGTTGCGCCGTCGGAACCCTCGGCGGGGTCGGTCAGAATCAGCTCCGCGCCGTAGGCCTGGAGGATTCGCTTCCGTTCCGGCGATGCATTACCCGGGAGGCAGAGCTTCACTTTGTAACCACGGGCGGCGCAGATCATGGCATAGGCAATCCCGGTGTTGCCGCTGGTGGAATCGAGCAGGACCTTCGACGCATTGAAAGCGCCGGATTTCTCGCCGGCAAGGATCATGCCCAGCGCCGGGCGGTCTTTCACCGAACCGCCCGGATTGAGGTATTCGGCCTTGGCGTAGAGTTCCACGCCGGGCAGGTGCGCGGCGATCTCTTTCAGGCGGAGCAATGGCGTGTTGCCGATGTAGCCGGTTACAGAATCCGTTGATTTTGCGGTTGTTAGGGTCACGCTGAATGAATCCAGACTATCTACATTCTACAATTAGGGATTCGATGGCGCGGCGGGAAGATTCAGCCGCGTGTCCCTTTCTACCCGAAAACAGCGTTCCTACAGGTATGAACCTTCCCCGCATGAATCAATCGTGTTTAGTGGCGCTTGCCGCCCTGGTGACGAGCATGTCACTGAACGCCGGCCCGCTCCGCACCTTATACGGAACATCGCCAGGCGGGGACCATACCCTCTACATCATTAAATGGCTCAAGCGCTACTTCTGTTAATCTGGCCCGGGACGAATCGGCGATCGCCGTTGACACAACAGTCAGAACGCTCGCCGCCCCAGGCGTGGGTGGCCAGGGGCAGCAGTTTACTCTGGCCGGAACAAGCACCGGTGTGGCGTACAACAAACCTGGCAATTTTCTCTTTTACGACGGAACCACAGACGGCGCTCACAATTATGCCGTCGACTACAACACTGGCGGCGTTTATAGCATGGCACTCGACTGGTCCAGCCCTGCGCTGCTGTTTTTCACTGGTGACGGCGACGGCAGCGACGACGGCATCACCTACGACGCACAAAACAATTCGATATGGGTCGCCAATCTTGGTCCGAGACGGATAACCGACTATTCCCTGGCCGGAACGGCGCTGAGCACTTTCGACGTGGGCCCGCAGATCGCCGGCCTCGCCTTTGATCCGACGGATGGCACGCTTTGGGGAAACAGCACCACGGGCAATCGCCTCTTTCAGTTCTCCACCGCAGGCACCGTTCTGAGCTCGGGGCTCATCACCGGAGTTTCGAGCAACGGACAAATCCGGGGTTTGGAGTTTGCAGAAGGCGCATCGGTGGGAGCGCCCGAGCCGACGACGCTGATCACTTCGCTGGCTGGAATGCTGGTGGCGGCTTGTTTTCTGCGAAGGCGCGTCATTCTCTAAAAAAACAAAGGTCAATCGAACCCGTGAGCTAACACGGATCATGCGATCTGTCTACTTCCCTTTGCTGGCGGCGGCAATCACGTCCGCTGCCTTCAGCCAAACCGGCATCCCGCACGTGGGATTGGGCACTGGCCCTTTTGTCTTCGATACGGCCGAGCAACACAAAGTGCGCGCGGTGGTGGTGGTGCGTGGCATCCCACACCCGTGGGGCATGGCGTTTCTGCCGGGTGGCAATATTCTGATCACCGAGCGGCGGGGAAACCTCCGAATGGTCCGCGATGGGGTGCTGGATCCGCAACCGCTGGCCGGTTTGCCCAAGGTCTATGCGGTGAACAACGCGGGCCTTTTTGATATCGCTCTGCATCCGAAATTTGCTGAGAACAGGCTGGTCTATTTCACCTACAGCAAGGCCGGGCCAGATGGCCAGAACGCGATTACGCTGGCCCGCGGGCGGCTGGAAAAAGATGGCCTGGCGGAGGTGAAAGATCTGTTCACGGGCGAGTGGACAAAGATTTTGGGTGGCTCGCGGATCGCATTTGACCCGAAGGGTCTAATCTTCATGACCACCGGAGCGGCGACCGCGCCACTGATCGAAAAAGCCCAGGATCCGATGAGTGTTTACGGCAAAGTGCTGCGCCTGCACGATGATGGCACGGTGCCGCAGGACAATCCGTTTGTGGGCAAGGCGGGCTACCGGCCGGAGATTTATTCGCTGGGTCATCGCGATCAACTGGGTCTGGCGATACAGCCGGAAACGGGGGTGGTGCTTTCCAACGAAAACGGACCAAACGGCGGGGACGAGGTGAACCTGATTCTGCCGGGACGGAATTACGGCTGGCCCAGGGTCAGTTTCGGGCGCAACTACAATGGCGCGCCGATTTCGGGGTCTCCGCTGGCTGAGAGCGTGGAACCCCCGTTGGTGGTGTGGCTGCCGTCGATTGCGCCGTCGGGCATGGCTTTCTATTCGGGGGACCGTTTTCCAGGGTGGAAAGGAAACTTGTTCGTGGGCGGCATGCGGCGCGGCGAGATTGCCGGGACAGGCAGGCTGGAGCGGGTGGTTTTCAACGACAAGATGGAAGAGTTGCAACGCGAATCGATGCTGACGGAATTGCAGCAGCGGATTCGGGATGTACGGCAGGGGCCGGACGGATTGCTGTACGTGCTGACCGAAGAAGAGGACGGGGCCTTGATTCGACTGGAGCCGGTGCAGTAGCGGCTGAAGAGAAGTAAGACCTGTCGGATGAACTGATCGCGGAACGGCTACGCGCTGCGCAGCCGGAAGGCGGCAGGTTTGTACAGAAGAGAGTGTCTGTGGGAGATCGGTGCTTTTTCGCGGCAGCCTCTCAAACAGGTGGCGGGTGGACCTTGCCGATTACTTCTGTATGGGCAACAATCCAGCGTTGGACGACACTCCGCCCTGCGTCACCTGAAGTGTCAACTCGCCGCTCAGCGCATTGTCCGGTACCTTCAGGTCAATGCGATAGATACCCGGCTGCCCGGGGGCGAGGCCGGCGAACGACAATACCGCAGGGATTGAATCCACGGTCACCACGGGCGGAAGGATGACATTCGCGGCCGGCTCCAATGGACCTCCGGCCCCGGACTCCACGTTGATGTCACCGAGGCCCATGCCGGTTAAATAAACAGAGATCGCTTCACCGGGGCGGGCTGGAGCAGCCTGGGTCACCGCAGTCCCTTCCTTCTGGCGAGTGGCCGTCACAAACCCGCCGACCCCCAGTCCCAGACCGGGAGAGACGTCCGAAATCTGAACGTTCTCCGGTGTTGTCAGCGCGCCATTGGCGCTGACGATGAGCTGGTAGGGCTGTCCCGGAGTCAGTTCAAATGGCGTCTGCACATTTACCTGGCCGGGACTGACCGACGCCACCGGCACAGCGATTCCGCCGATCAGCACAGCGGTACCCGACAACGCCTTCGGCAACGGATTCGCCTGGCTGGAGAGCGCCTGTGACGCCAGATATTCGCCGCGTATTTGCAGCAGCGTTCCCGGTGCCGCCGGTGCCCCGCCGGTGGGATTGTACAGATTCAGAACCGCGCCGCGATTCACTGCGGGCGCGCCGCTGGGTATGACCGCACCCACCAGCTGCAGGGTTGCGGTTGGTAATCCCGATACCACCGCCTGCGCGCGGCTGAGGATCTGAGACTG
>JBBROK010000018.1:0-95508 GCA_038229475.1 Bryobacterales bacterium
AAGGCGGCACCTGCTGTTCGATGTTCCGGTGATTGGCCCGGGGACCATCGACGTGATGGTGGAAACGGGCACCACCGCGCTGATTGTGGACGCGGGAAGAACCTTGATGCTGGACCGGGAATTACTGCTGGAAAAGGCGAACCTGGCGAAGATTGCAATCGTTGGCATGGGAGCAATGGAATGATCAGAGTCGCGGTTATTGGTGCCGGAGCCTTCGGGCGTAATCACGTGCGGACGGTGCGGGAGAACCCGCGCGCGGAACTCTGCTATGTGGTGGATACCAATCTCAACCGCGCCCAGGCAGAGACCGCGGGCTCCAATGCAATTGCCACCGCGAATCTGCGGGACGTGATGGGCAATGTGGACGCCGCCATCGTCGCTGTCCCCACAATTGGACACTGCGAAACAGGCTGCGCGCTGCTGGAAGCCGGTATTGACGTGCTGATCGAGAAGCCCATTGCGCCCACTCTGACCGAAGCAGATCGGCTTATTGATGCCGCAACCCGCCACGGCCGAATTCTGCAATGCGGTCATCTGGAGCGATTCAATCCCGCCATCATCGCCATCGAAAAGCTGTCCACGTTACCGCTGTTTTTCGAAGTCCATCGCATGAGCATCTTTACCCCGCGCGCACTGGATGTGGACGTGGTACTGGATCTGATGGTGCACGATCTGGACATTGTTCTGGCGCTGGCGAAAGGCGAGTTAAAAGATATCCGCGCAGCCGGTATCAGCATTCTGTCGCCCAAAACCGATATCGCCAACGTGCGCCTGGAATTCTCCGATGGCTGTATTGCCAATCTCACCGCCAGCCGCGTGTCCACGGAAAAAGTCCGCAAGCTGCGCCTGTTTCAGCCACAGCAGTACATTTCCGCCGACTATGCAAAACAGGCGGTGGCTGTTTTCACCGTGGGTGGCCCGCAGGGGATCTCGTTCGAACAGTTGCCCATTGAGAACGCCGAGCCTCTGCAACTGCAGTTCAACGCGTTCCTCGATTCGGTGGAGACCAGGCAGACGCCGAAACTGGACGGCGTGCAGGCACGTCGAACTTTGGAGGTGGCGCTCGCGGTAATTGCTAGAATTGAAGAGCATGCGGGCGTAGTTTCGCAAACGCTGGCCTCCGGATGGAAACCTTAGGGCGGCGCTCAGCCGCCATTACAAACACGGAACAGGAATTCAAGTTTCTTCTGGTGCGGAACCACGCCGGTGACTGGCCGCGATGGCGTCAGGCGGCGCTGGGTTCGGCAATATGGCACCTGCTTGCCATCGCAATGCTGTTGTCATATCACGAAGATCTTCGGACCTACCGCCTGCCGGATCAAATTCACGTTTCCACTATCACCCATCTTTATCTGCCGCCGGAGTTGACGCAGAAAGCGAAGAACAAGCAGTCCATCACGAAAGAACTAACGGCTGAGTCCATTGCGCCGCGCCCTCAATTGCGCGCTCCCGCGCCGGCACCCGCCGCACAGAAAGGCACCGCCGCGCCAGTGGTAGCCGCGGTTTTGCCGCCTGCACCGCCTCCGCCGCCCGCACCCCGGCCTTCGCCCGCCGACGTGCCGAAGATCGAACTTCCCGTGATCTCGCTTCAGCCCACAATTGTTTCGCCGGTGCAGCCGAGGCCGGAAACTCCCCGGACGACGCCGGACGAGGTGGCGAAAGACGCCGGACCGAGCCGCCCCACAGGGCTGGTGCAGATTCCCAATCCTTCCATACAAGAGGCGATCCGCAGCCTCTCCCGAACCGGCGGTACACAAGGGCAGGCGGTGGGTGATCTTGGCCTCGACGAAGGGGGAACCGGGCCGGGTCTCAACCTGCCTGCTTCCGCCGGGCGGCCCCGCTCCAATATGGAGTTAAAGAGCGACCCCATGGGCGTCGATTTTCGCCCCTACATGCTGCAGGTACTGGCAGCGGTACGGCGCAACTGGTTCGCCGTGTACCCGGAATCAGCGCGGCTGGGGCAGCGGGGGCAGGTAGCACTGCAGTTTTCCATCGCCAAAGTGGGCGGGGTAACCAAGGTCGTGTTCTCGGGTCAGAGTGGCGCTCGTTCGCTGGACCAGGCAGCCGTCGCGGCCATTAGCGCGTCCAATCCATTTCCGCCTCTGCCCTCGGAGTTCAGGGGAGATCGTATTGTGTTGCAGATGACGTTTCTCTACAACATGCCCCGCTGAGCGCACCGGGTCGCAAAGTGGCAGGGCAGACTCCCGGTCTGTTCCCTTAGTGAATGTAGGCGTATCCGGCTTCCTGCCGCCGCGTCAGTTCCGCCACAGCGGCATCCA
This sequence comes from Bryobacterales bacterium, assembly GCA_038229475.1. GTDB lineage: Bacteria > Acidobacteriota > Terriglobia > Bryobacterales > Bryobacteraceae > BOG-234. The sequence goes on from JBBROK010000018.1 coordinate 2,280, forward strand.
CTTCCGTCGCAAACGGGAACGGGTCTTCGGACTTGATTCCGTAAATCTTCATCACGTTCTGACACGCCCCCGGCATCACGCCGGAATCTTTCAACTTCTTGAGCCGATCCTCATAGGCCGTGTTGGTCTTGCTCAGCATATTGATCTTCGACGTCCCCGGCCAGACCTACAGCCGCGCGCCAGCCAAACGACGGCGGATCGCCAGCCCCGAAATCGCGATGCCGCACAGCCAAATCGTAGCGGGTTCCGGCGTGATCAAATCGTCCAGTACGATGTTGTCGAAATAAATCGGCGATGGCGACGCACTCCCCGGATTCTGACTGGCGTTTTCCAGTTTCAGGTTGAATGGCGAAGTCGTCAATGGCGTCATCGTAAACGAGAAGTGGGTCCACTGCCCTGGCGTGACGCTTCCCGCGTTCCAAAACCATTGCTCATTGACCGATGCAAACGTCTGGTGGTCAGTGCCGAAGTATCCGATTTGTGTAATGAAGTCCGCAGCCTGCGTCTCGTAGAAATCGAAACTAAGAAGGTAAGTATCGACCGTGTGGGGCAGGATGATGCCGAACAGATCGCCGCCAGACGCGGTGTTGGTGAAGCTGAGTACCTTGTTCAAAGCCAGGGTTGGGTCGTTCACTACAACTGCCGAACCCACGTTCGCCCAGCGCGCCGAGCTCAGCGAACCTGATTGAAAGTCATCCCGGAAAATCGCGTTGGCCGAAGCCATCTGAACGGCAAACGCCAGCACAATGACACCTCTTGAAACTCTTTGCATGGAAAACCCTCCGATACCCTGATAAACGACAACTGGAGGGAAACCGGCTCAACGCAGCGCGGAAAATTCTTCGTCGGCCTCGGTGCGCAGCGGATCGCCCTCCGGCAGAAGTTTGGAGCGGATCTCAACTGCCTCACGCAAAAGGGGTTCCGCGTCAGCCCGGCGTCCGGCATGTGCCAGCAGCCGGCCCAGCCCAACCAGGGTATAGGCCAGGTGTGGATGTCCCGCAGGAAGCAGCCGGCGGCGCATGGCGAGGGCGTCGCGGAATTCCGCCTCTGCTTCCGGGCTTCCACGCTCCGCCAGCAGCATCGCCAGATTCTGAATGCAGTTTGCGGTCAGCGGATGCTCCTTGCCCGCCGTGTTGCGCGACATCTCCAGCGCCTCCCGAAGGTACCGCTCCGCTTCCTCGTACTGTTTTTCAGCCTGCTTCAACTGTCCCAAACTGCCCAGGCTCTGCACCAGGCTGACATGCTTCGAGCCGAAGGCCCGCCGGCGAATCTCCAGCGCTTCGCGGTGCAGCGGTTCCGCCTCCTGCAGACGGCCACTCTCCTGCAGCACCAGGCCAAGGTTACCCAGTGACTGCGCCAGGTCAGGATGGTCCGGCTGCAGGCGCGCGCGTCGGATAGTGATCGCCTCCCGCAACAGAGATTCGGCGTCAGCGCGCTGCCCCGTCGCCATCAGCATCAGCGCCAGGTTGTTGAGCAGCGTCCCCACTCGCGGATGGCCTTCGCCATAGACAGCGCGAAGCGAGGCCAGCGCCTCGCGTTCAAACTCCACCGCCTCCGCATTGTGGCCCAGCCGGCTGGTAACAGCAGCCAGGTTGTTGAGCGTTTCGCCTGCGGCCCGGTTGTGATTTCCCGCGGTTCTGCGCTCCGCAGCCAAAGCCTCGCGCAAGAGAGACTCTGCTTCCTTATCCGCGCCCTTGCCGCTTAGCAAGAGGCCAAGACCCTGCTGAGCGTCGGCAAGGTCCTGCTCCAGTGGCGGTCGCAGTGATCGCTGGATCGTCAGCGCCTCGCGAAACAACGGCTCCGCTTCCGCAGTCTGCCCCCGCCGCAGCAGCGCAAGCGCCAGGAAAGTCATGGTGCGACCGGTGTCGCCGTCATGCCGGTTGCGGCGAATAGCCAGCGCCTCGCGGAACCAGCTCTCCGACTTCACGTAGTTGCCCTGGTCATTGAACAGCATTCCCAGGCGGTGCAGGTTGTCCGCAATGTCCGCCGCGGGAGTCGCCCGCATGCTGCGACGCAATGCGAGGGCTTCCTCCAGCAGCGGCCCGGCGCGATCATACAAGCCCAGCCTGTGATAAACGCGCGCTGTGACATCCAACAGCGCTACTTTCACCTCGGGCGGCCCCGTGAAACTGTGGTGCAATTGCTCCACGCCGCGATCCATCACTTCCCTTGCGGTGATGTTGCCGTCACGGGCTTCTTCCGGACCGGCAAAATTGAACAGGTCGACAAACAGATCGGCCACGCGTTGCGCCTTGTCGCGCTCGGCCGCGGTGCGACGGGATTGCACCGCCAGCGAAAGACCGAAACTGGTCGTCAGCAACGCAGCGGCGGTCGCCATGCCCACCGTGGAACGGTGTCGCCCCACGAACTTACGCAGGCGATAAATTTTAGAGCGGCCACGCGCAGCCACCGGATAGCTTTGCAGGTGACGCTCCACGTCCGCCAGCAGATCCCGAACCGACGGGTACCGTCGCGCAGGTTCTTTTTCCAGGCAGTGCGCACAAATGGCATCCAGATCGCCGCTGAGTTCCCTTGAGAATCTTCTGTGTCCTGCGTGGCTCACCGGCGGCGGTTCGTTTTCCAGAATCGCCCGTTCCAGTTCGCGCCACGAACGATCAGCTGGCTGAGCGGCCCGCGCGCCGCTCAACACTTCATACAGCACTGTGCCCAGGCCATAGACATCGGTGAGCGTTGTGACCGGAGCGCCGGTAATCTGTTCCGGGGCGGCGTAGTCCGGAGTCAGTGGCCGCAACTGCGAGAGCGTCGCGTCGCCCGTTGCCGGTTCCAGCGGTTTCGCGATGCCGAAGTCGAGTAGTTTGACCACGCCCTCTTCCGTGACAAGGATGTTGGAGGGTTTCAGATCACGATGAACCACCAGATTGCGATGCGCGTATTCCACCGCTTCACCCGTCTGACAGATCAATTGCAGACGGGAGCGAACACTCAGGTTGTGCGCCTCGCAGTATTCCGTCAGGGGCACGCCGGCGACGTACTCCATGGCGAAGAACGGCGCGCCATCGGCGGTTGCGCCGCCTTCCAGCAGGCGCGCAATCCCGGGGTGTTCCAGACGCGAGAGAATCTGCCGCTCCACAAGAAAACGCCGCAGGGTCTCGCCTGACCCGCGCCCGTGCTGCAACAGCTTGACCGCTGCCCGCTGCAGGAATTGCCCGTCGGCGCGTTCGGCCAGATACACCGTGGCCATGCCGCCCCGCCCAATCTCCCGCACCAGTTTCCAGTGCCCTATTCGTTGGCCCAGCGCGGGGCTTTCGCCCAGTTCGGGCAACAGTTCACCCAGGTCCATTTCCATCGTGGAGAACCAGCGTTCCGAATCTTCCGCGCTCCGCGCCATGGCAAGTACACGCTCACGCAGAATTTGGTCGGGGCAGTGCCCGGCCAGGTACGAACCCCTCTGCGCGTCATCCAGGCCGCGGATCGCTTCGAAGAGTTCGCCGACCGTGTTCACGCGAGAGGCTCCTCGCCGTGAAGGTCTACGTACAGCCATGCCCGCGCCGCATCCCACGAGCGCTTTACCGTGGCCGGCGAAAGATCCATGGCGGTGGCGGTTTCTTCCACGGTCAGCCCGCCGAAGAACCGGTGTTCCACCACCCTCACCGAACGCGGATCCGTCTGCGCCAGCCGGTCCAGGGCATCATTCAGGCTCAGAATCTCTTCAAAGTTGCCGCGCTGCGGCGTGGCTGTTGCATTGCTGCTATTCCGCTTGAGCCGGGATAATGCCCGAGCCTGGTCCACCAGCAGATTCCGCATCACCACCGACGCAAAACGGAAGAAATCCGACTTATCACTCCACTGCGCCGGATGACGCCCGGAAAGGTTCACATACACTTCATGAACAATGCTGGTGGTGCCGGGTGCGCCCGCATCTCCCCAGCGCCAGCGATGCCGTCGCGCCAACACGCGGAGCTCATCATAAAGCAATTCGATCAGACGTCCGCGGGCCGCTGAATCGCCCGCCGACGAAGCCGAAAGAAGCGCTTCCACGCCTCCGGTTTCTTCCCGGTTGTGGTCTCTGTGAGTCAATTAGACGAATTCTACACCAATTGCACGGGCCACACGTTTCAGTGAATGTAGGCGTATCCGGCTTCCTGCCGCCGCGTCAGTTCCGCCACAGCGGCATCCACTTCCGTCGCAAACGGGAACAGGTCTTCGGACTTGATTCCGTAAATCTTCATCACGTTCTGACACGCCCCCAGCATCACGCCGGAATCTTTCAACTTCTTGAGCCGATCCTCATAGGCCGTGTTGGTCTTGCGCAGCATGTTGATGCCCTGGGCGAAGAAGATGACTTCAATCTGCACACCGCCGTCGTTTTTGAACGCGTCCTGCAGGTTTTGGACATGCACGAACAGCGTGTTCCAGTCCGCGCCCTGCGGTTCAGTGAGCTGAAAGATTGTCTTGTGTTTCGGTGACGCCGGTGTCTGCGACAGAGCGACCACCGCCGCCAGAACAAACGCGGTGAACGTAAGGAATAGTTTCTTTTTCATGAGTCTCCTAAGGAATGCGAACCAGATGATATTGCATTAAAACCAGAGTATTGGGGTCCAGTGTAACCTCGGCAGGCACCTTCTCCAGTACAATCTCGAAATGTTGCTGCCTGGCGATCATTTCGATCGCTGCACCAGCGACCTCCAGCGGCAGCCGATAGGCATCGCCCTTCTGTGTTTGTGTCAGGTCAAGCTCCAGCTTCTTCGTGTGCGCGTTGTACTTCCATCTGCCCTGAATGTCCGGCGAAGGCGAGCGCTGCAGCCATTGCTGAAAGAACCAGCTCAGATCCTGCCCCGAAACTTCTTCCATCACGTGCCGGAAATCGTCGGTAGATGCGTTCCTGTCGCGATACAGCCCGTAATAGTTACGAATGCCCTGCCTGAATTTGTCAGCGCCCATCTGTGCCCGCAACATATGCAGCGTCCAGCCGCCCTTCTGGTAAATGAGCTGGTTCAGAACCTTGCTCATATCCGCCAGGTTGTTGTGGACCACAGTGAATTCCGGATTCTTCTTTTCCAGATCAAAGATCCGTTGCCTGCTGCTCTTCAGCCCGGCCACGAAAGCGTCGCGACCTTGCACGTGTTCGCTCGTCAAAAGGGTGAAATATGTGGCGAAGCCTTCACTCAGCCAAACATCGTCCCAGTCTTTCTCCGTAATGGAGTCCCCAAACCACTGGTGCGCGATCTCATGCCACACCACAGTTTCCGAAGACCGGCAGCAGCCGTAAAAGATGACGCTCGCGTGTTCGGTGCCGCCGCCGTATCCGGGTGCCCAGGCCCACACGTTGGCCAGCTTTTCATAAGGAAACGGTCCGATGTATTGAGTGAAAAACTCCATCGCCTGGCCCGTCGCCGTATCGAAGGTTGCCATGCCCGCCTCTCGTTCCTGATACGGCACCCAGGTGGAAAGTGGAATACCGGCGACCGTGCCAATCTGCCGCGCCGAAAACTGCGCGATGCCGATGGCATTCAGCCACGAGGAAATCGGCACAGTCTGTTTCCAGTGCGTCAACCGCATCCCGTTGCCCAACTCACGCTCCTCCTGCAACAGGCCGTTGGCAACCACCTGATACTTCGCAGGAGCCGTAACAATAAATTCGCTGCTGGCCTTATCGTACGGATGGTCGATCAGGGGCAGCCACTGGTGTGCGAGGTCCGGCCAGTTCACACTGAAAATGCCGCGATCTCCGTGGCTGTTGGGCGAGAAGAACAAGCCTTTGGCCGGAGTTCCCCGGTATCGTATCGTAAATTGCCGCCTCTCGCCCGCCTTCGTGGGCACGGCCAGCGAGATCACAACGCGATCACCCGGATGATCAAACCGCGTGGACCCGGTAACGGCAGACACTTGCATCGTCTGTGCCAGATCCAGCGAAAACCCCGTCACACCATCACGGAGAAAACGTACATCAGCCGTGGTCTCGCCCGCAATCTCGTCATTCGCATCGGTGATGGCGATGCGGAACACATAGTGGATCGCATCCACTGCGGGCTGTCGTGGATAAGTATCGCCAAGCGCCGCCGTAGCGACCAGGAAAAAGAGACTAACGTGCTTCATGACAGAATTCGCAGCCAGTTCCGGCTTTCCTTTCCCGATGGCACGTGATGCAACCTTCCATACTCGTAACATTGGTGAGTCTCGTCATAACATCCAGAGAGGCAACATCGCCGTGGCATTCCGTACAGGTGACCTTTCCTTCCAGGTGCGAACGATGGCTCCAGTAAGTGCCTGCCCGCACATTGTAGACTCGCTGCCAGGGTATCTCTGCGCCCCCTCTGGCAAGCTCGGCAAGCTTCCGGATAGCGGGCTTTTCCCTGGCGATGGTCAAATGGCAAGCCATGCATTTCGCCGTCGCCGGGAAGGTCATCAGTTCGCCTGGCTCAGGATTCACGTGACAGTCCCTGCACTGCAGGCCACGCGCAAGATGTGTCTTGTGGCTGTAGGGTACGGGCTGCACAGCGCTTTGTGGCCACGCCATGCCAGCCGCCAACGCAAACAGCAATACAGGCCAGCGCATTCTACGTAAGGCCCTGCAGCACCAGTAACTCCTGCACCGCGCGGTGGGCTTCGTCGATGGCCTGATTGGTGAACGCCGCCGCACCCGCATCGGAGTTGGCAATTGTTACCCGGCCCAGCCGCTGACGTCCAATCACGTGCGGTCGCTGTTCAGGGGCCACATCCGGATCGCCCAGGGTGTCGTAGGTATAAGCGTAGCCATAAGGCCAGCGGTTGATCGTAATGGCGGCAATATCGCGCGCCGGGTCGAACCCGGCCGGCCCCAGCATACGGGCCAGTTGTCGCCGGATCTCCAGTTCAAACTGCTCGAAAGTGGTGTCCAGCAGCTCCTGCGAACCGAGCCGGTTCTGCTCCCGCCGGGGCAGACCGGGGCGGTTCGGATTGCGCACGAAGCGCACGATCATGGGCTCATCCGGCGTGGTTACCCCGTTGTAACCGCCTGTCGTCGAGCCCGGGTCGAGACTCGTATTGGGGTGATACATGGTGGGCGCGCTGATGCGCGAGACGCCCGCTTTCTGGAAGGCCTTCCAGTTCGTCAGCAGTGCGTTGTTGTACATCATGGGAACTTTGGCCGCATAAGCCAGAGCATCTTTCTGTGTCTGTGGCAGTTCCGGCATAAGGCCCGGAAGGATAGAGTTGTAACAGGCCATCACGCAGTACTCCGCGCGGACCGCTTTGGCCTTACCGCCCTGTACATAGGCGATTTTCACCGCGTCCCCTGCATGCTCCACGCGCACCACCGGGCTGCCCAGGCGAATGCGCATCGGAGCACCGGCCACATCCAGCTTCGAATAGTCCAGATCCGCCTGCACAATGGTGTTCATCGATTGCTTCGGCGGCAACGTACCCTGAATGATCTTACCCACCAGCAGCCGCGCTACCGAGGCATTGCCATCGGGGAAATGGAAGAGGTAGGAGCTTTCCAGGAACTTCTCTTCGTTGTGAACACCCAGGCCGTTGAAGCCAACCAGGCCGTGCTCAATCGCCTCCCAGGCAGGCGTGGTGTCGACGCGTTTGTTGTTCCTTCCACCGGCTCCCATGAAGAACGGAATCGCATCTTTCGTGATCTTTGCGTAGTGCAGCAGGTAATCCTGATAACTAATGGTCTCCAGTTTCGCTTTCTTCGCGGCGGCAGGCATCCCGGCCATGTAGTCGGGATTCTTGCCGTGGATACGAATCAGATCAGCGCGCACCTGGTCCGAAAGCGGTGCGTCTTTGAAGAACGCGGCGGAGCGCGCGTTGCCCTTCACCAGCTTGTCTTCCTGAAAGTGTTCTTTATCGAAGAAGGTGGCCGCGCCCATCCCGTACTTCTGTTCCAGTTCGTGATTCAGGAATTCGGAGTTACGTTCGACCTCTATCCCCAGTTCCCGCACCAGCGCCCTGGAGGCGTAGCTGTACGGGTACGGCGAGGCGATGCCCTGCGTGCCGCCGTAGCCGATGAACTTCCTGCCCTTGTAGTGAAATTCGTTGCGCTTGGCATGTCCCCCGAAATCATCATGGTTATCGAGGATCAGGATCTTCGCATTCTTGCCCATTGCCAACTGATAAAAGTACGCTGCGGAAAGGCCCGAGATGCCGGCCCCCACGATCACCAGATCGTAGTCCTCCTGAATTTCGGAATCGGGGACGGGAAACTTCTCGAACTGCCGCCGTCCGATCTGATTGAAGATATCGACCGCGGCCGGATAATTACCGCGCAGTCCGGAACGCAGCGGCGGGTAGTTCGCGGCTTCGCCGGTCTGGGCTTCCAGCGCCTGGGCTCCAGCCAATGCCGCCGCACCTGTAATCCCGATGGCTACACCGTTGAGAAAATCACGCCGGGCGATGGGACGATCCATCCCCAGGTCGCGGTATTCAGATCGGCTCATAAGTTTACCTCTGTCGGGCTTTGAACAACATGTACACGGGGACGCCCACAATCACGATAACCACGCCCGGAATGGTGGTGGACGTCCGGTAAATAAACAGGATACCCAGGATAAAGGCCGCGCCGGCAATATAAAGTGCCGGCACTACGGGATAGCCAAACGCTTTGTAGGGGCGCTCTACATCCGGCCGCTTGCGGCGAAGCACGAAGATCCCGGCAATCGTCAGGATGTAGAAAATCAAGGCAGCGGAGATCACGTAGTCCAACAGGTCGCTGTAGAGGTTGCCGTAGGCATTCTTGCTCGGATTGTAGGTACGCACCAGCACCAGGAACACGGTCCAGGCCGCCTGCATGATCAGCGACTTGCCGGGGACGCCGTTGCGGTTCACCTTGCTGGCACCACGGAAGAAGAGTCCATCGGCGCTCATGGCATAGTAAGCTCGGGCACCGGACAGCACCAGACCGTTGATGCACCCGAAGGAGGAGACCATGATGGCCACCGCCATCAACTTGACGCCGAATGTGGGAAACATGGCCTGCATGGAAGCTGCGGCGACGCGGTCGGCCGGTGCGTGCTGAATCTGGTCGAACGGCAGCACGAACAGGTAGGAAACATTTGCAAGGAAATACAGGGTAATGACGATGCCGGTGCCCAGTGCCAGTGAGAGCGGCACGTTCTTTTTGGGATTCTGCACTTCGCCTGCAGTGAAGGTGATGTTGTTCCAGGCATCTGCCGAAAACAGAGACCCCACCTGGGCGACAGCCAGAGCAACCAGCAGGCCGAACAAGGTTTCCGGTGAAACACCCGATGCAATGTTGGTGAAGTTGCGCGGCGCGAAAGAGTTCGTGAAGTTGGCCTGAATGACATCGGATTTCGCCCCCACGAACAGACCCAGCAGTATCACCCCGGCAAGCGCGCCAATCTTCGCCACGGTGAAGATGTTTTGTACGCCCTTGCCGTAGCGCATGCCCATGGAATTCGTCCAGGTAAGAATCAGGATAATCACGATGGCGGTGAATTGCGCTGTGTTTAGTGAGACCGCATAACTGGAACCGAGGTTGATGGGCGGAATGATGTAGTTGGTCTCGGAAACGGCGGGCCACAGTACGCCGAGGTACCGGGCAAATCCGATTCCTACGGCAGCAATGGTGCCGGTCTGGATGACCATGAACAGTGTCCAGCCATAAAGGAAGCCCCAAAGAGGTGAGAAGGCCTCACGCAAATAGGTGTACTGGCCGCCGGCCCGCGGCATCATCGCCGCCAGTTCGCCGTACGAGAGCGCCGCCGCCAGGGTTAGCAGGCCTGTGATGAGCCAGCTTCCCAGCAGCCATGCGGGGCTGCCGACCTGGCGCCCCATTTCGGCGGAAACAATGAAGATGCCGGAGCCGATCATCGACCCCGAAACCAGCATGGTGGAGTCGAAAAGGCCAAGGCTGCGGATCAGGCCGGGCGAAGTGTCCTGCTTATCGGGGTTGGAGGAAGCCATGTAGTGCTTGCCAGCTTAGCAAAACCGCGAACGGTTATGCTCTGCGATCTGCTGAATAGCAAACAGTATTCAACTTGCACTCGGCACACTTCGGCTTACGGGCGTCACAGACCTGCCGTCCCAGATGGATGAGCTGGTGCGAGAACTGAATCCAGCGGTCGTGCGGCACAATCTTCATCAGGTCCTGCTCGATCTTCACCGGGTCAGAATGTTTAGTCAGGTCCAGTCGTCCGCAAATGCGCTGCACATGGGTGTCTACAACTACGCCGGAAGCGATTCCAAAGCAGGTGCCCAGCACTACATTGGCGGTCTTTCGCGCCGCGCCGGGAACGGTGACCAGTTCTTCAATGGTGCGGGGAACCTGACCGCCGAATTCGTGGATGATCTTCCGGGCTGCGCCGATCACCGACTTCGCTTTGTTGTTGAAGAAACCGGTGGAGTGGATATCGACCGCCAGTTCGTCCTGACTCACAGCGGCAAAGTCCTGGGGCGTGGGGTACTTGCGGAACAGACCGGGCGTCACTTCGTTCACCCGCTTATCGGTACATTGCGCGGAGAGGATGGTGGCTACCAGCAGTTCCCAGGGTGACGAATGCGTCAGCGCGCAGTTGACGTTGGGATACATTTCGTCGAGAGTGCTGAGTATCTTCCTCACCCGCGCGGCGCGCTCTGCGGCGGTTTTGGGCTTCACGGGTGTGGTCGGCATCACCCGTATCGTAACCAACCCGGAATGGCCGACGCTACTTCTGGGGAGCCTCCCGCTCTTCCAGACGTAGTGCGTTCTCTACCGCGAAGGCTCCGGAGACGCCGTTGGCTCGCATACCGGCGATGGTCTTATCCATCTCATTGAGCACCACGCCTTCGAGACGAATATTGCCGTTCTTCACGATGATATGAATGGCGGGAACTGCGCGGAACCCGTAGCGGGTGCCCAGTGCGCGGTCCGAAAAAATTGCCCGATAGGTCGCCGTTCGGATGCGGTCGTCATTCATCGAGAGCGGAAGAACCTCAATCTCGTTGATGACACCCGAAACACCTTCCACTCGCTGCACCGAGTGCTCCGCGTCCGACTTCAACGTCGGGCGCAAAACTGAGCCAACCAGGGTGACCTCGCTGCCATTGATCTTGAACGCCAGGTCGTCGAAAACGCCGAACCACGGCAGCATGAGAAGTTCATGACGAACGTCCTTCGCAATCCGCATCTCCTGCGGCGTGCCAATCCAGGCATCGTTGTGAGGAGCGACCGGATCTTTTCCCTTCGCCACCAGTCCGGTGGCCAGCGCCAAACCGATAATCCATGTCTTTTTCATTTCGTCTACCCTCGCCCTCCAGTCAGCAATTTCAATGCCAAACCGATGGGTAGCCGAAAGACTTCTGGATCAATGACTTTCGGAGGGCCAGCGGACAGCGCGAAGCAAATTGTTGGTGCCGGTGGTGGTTTACAACCGGACGCGGGCCTGGGTACCGATACTACCGGGTCTTTTCTTCCTGGGGTTGGCTGGTAATAATTTCCCGGATCGCATAAATGCGCCTGTTCTGCGATTCAAAGTAGGTGCGCATCACCAGTTCTCCAATCAAACCGGTGGAGAACATCATGAGGCCGCTCAGCAGCAGCAGCGCGGCGGCGATGAGCAGCGGACCGTGTTCCTGGATCAGGTCGTTGCGGTAAATAATCTTCTCTACGGTCATCCACGCCAGTAGTCCACCGCCCACAGTGGTTCCAATCAGGCCCAGCGCGCCAAAAAAGTGCATCGGTCGCGTGGAGTACTTCAGCAGGAAACGGATGGTGAGAATATCGAAGAGTACGCGAAACGTCCGGCTCAATCCGTAATGCGAGTCGCCGGTGGAGCGAACCGTGTTCTGGATGGGCACTTCCGCCACCCGCGCACCGTAGAAACTGGCCAGCGCCGGAATAAAGCGATGCAGTTCGCCATACAAATTCACGTCGCGCAGAACTTCTGCGCGATAGGCCTTAAACGTAGTCCCAAAGTCGCGCAGGTCCATTCCCGAAGCCCGGGCCATCATCCAGTTGGCGATACGCGAGGGCAACTTGCGGGTAATCGCGTTGTCCACGCGTTCCTTGCGCCAGCCGCTGGCGATGTCGTAACCTTCGTCGATCTTGGCCAATAGCGCGGGAATATCCTCCGGGGCGTGCTGCAAATCGCCATCCATGGCGATGATGATCTCGCCGTGGGCCGCATCAAAGCCAGCCGCCAGAGCCGGTGTCTGCCCGAAATTGCGACGTAGCCGGATGACCTTCAGGCGAGCGTCGGTGTGCGTAAGGTTAGCCAGCAGTTCCAGACTGCGGTCAGTGGAGGCATCATCCACGAAGAGAATCTCGTAGGGACGCGCCACTGCGCCCAGCACTGCGGTGAGGCGGTCATAGAGCGGCAAAATGGAGTGCTCTTCGTTATGGATCGGGACGACGATCGAAAGCATAGGAAAGGAAGTCTTATTCTATCTTTAGTTGGCAGACAGAATTCCATGGGCAGCGACGGAGGCGGCAGCGGCCTATGCGGACGTTCGGCGGTTGCCCGCCTGCGTGCTGCTGGAAAACGTGCGTAGCCTGTACAACGTGGGTGCGTTTTTTCGCACCGGCGATGCCGTGGGGTTGGAAAAACTCTGGCTGGCTGGCATCACCGGCCACCCCCCGGAAAACATGATTTCCAAGACTGCGCTCGGCGCGGAAGAGACCGTAGCCTGGCAGCACACCCAGGATCCCGCCGCGGTTATTCGGGCCCTGCGCGAGGCCCACTACGAAATCGCCGCCATTGAAACCAGCGTGCACGCCATCGACTTGTTCGACTGGAATCCGCGCTGGCCCGTCTGCGTCCTGTTCGGCCATGAGACCGATGGATTAACGCAAGAGCTGGGTGCCATGGCCGATACCCACGTCCGTATCCCCATGCTGGGGCGCAAGCATTCACTCAACGTGGCCACCGCCGGCGGCGTGGTGCTGTACGAACTATTGCGGAAGTATCGCGTGTTGCAGACCAGGAATCCTACCCGTGGTTGAATACAACCGTCTTGGTAGTGGTGAATTCGTGCATCGCCCCGAAGCCCTTCTCGCGCCCGTGACCGCTCTTGCCCCTGCCCCCGAACGGTAGTTCGATGCCCGCTCCGGCGCCGTAGCAGTTCACAAACACCTGCCCGGTGCGGATACGTTTCGCCATACGCATCTGGCGGCCGCCGTCCCTGGTCCACACCGCCGCCACCAGACCGTAATCGGTGGCGTTGGCAAACCGGACAGCATCGGCTTCGTCGTCGAACGGCAGGATGGTCAGCACTGGCCCGAAGACTTCTTCGCAGGCCAGTTCAGACGATCGCTCCGGCGTTCCAAACAGCACCGGCGCAACAAAATACCCCGCTGGATTCACGCCGGGATCGATTGCACCCTCCGCCATCACCGGCGTACCCGCCTCGCGGGCCCGGCTGATGAATCCACGCACCCGCTCCTGCTGTTTAGCGGAAATGAGGGGACCACAATCGAGGTCCATTTCGGGCGACCCCGCCCGTGCCGCCGAGAATGCCTGCTGCAGACGTACGGTCAGCTCCGCCAACACACTTCGCTCCACCAGGACGCGGCTTCCCGCCGAGCAGGTTTGTCCGGCGTTCTGCAGAATGGCCTTGCGGATGATGGGTACCGCGGCGTCGAGATCCGCATCCGCAAATACGATCTGTGGCGATTTGCCTCCCAGTTCCAGGGTGCAGCCGACAAAGTGATCAGCGGCCAGCTTCTGCACAATCTGTCCCACTACCGGCGAACCGGTGAACGACACGAAGTCCACCCCCGCATGCGCCGCCAGCGCCGCTCCGGAAACCGTTCCGCGTCCGGTCACCAGGTTGACTGCGCCGGGGGGAAACCCGGCTTCCAGCGACAGTTGCGCCAGACGCAGCGGTGTTGCGCAGGCATCTTCGGCAGGCTTCAGCACCACCGCGTTGCCAGCCGCCAGTGCGGGTGCCAGCGTGCGTCCAAACATCTGCGCGGGGTAATTCCAGGGCAGAATATGACCCGTCACCCCGTACGGTTCGCGCAGCACCGTCACCAGCGTTCCCTCCGCGTAGGGGACGACTTCACCGTGCAGCTTATCCGCCGCGCCTCCGTAGAATTCAAAATACCGGGCGAGGGCGGTAATGTCGGCAATGGCTGAGGTCTTTGGTTTGCCGGTATCACGGGCTTCCAATGCCCCCAGTTCTTCGGCGTTTCGGGCAATCAACTGGCTGAGCCGCATAAGCATGCGACCCCGGTCCACCGCCGTGGTGCGACCCCAACTTCCCTCGTCAAAGGCTTTGCGCCCGGCGCGGACGGCAGCGTCCACATCTTCCGCTGAACTGTCTGCAATGGTCTCCCACGCCGCACCAGTGGAGGGATCGACAACCGGCATGGTGTTGCTGGATTTGGAGGGTTGCCAAATGCCGTCAATGAAATTACACGCGGAGGGGATTTGCATGGAGATTTCTCCAGCTTACGACAGGGCCATATTCAGTTGCCGTAGCGGAACTGCAGGGCTGCCAGCAGGGCGAAGCCAACCGCAATGATGAGGCGCATCACGGTATGGAACAGGCGCGCCCGGTTGGTGACCTCCGCGGCAATGGCCAGCAGAAGGAATCCCACGCCGATACTGAGATACCACCAGCCCCAATGTTTCGAATAGAATCCCCGCACACAACTATTGTCGTGCAGGGCGGAGGGCGCCGGTAGCGGCGCGGATGGCGATTTGACAAACCCTTGAAATGTTATTACGCTTGTAATAACATCGGGAGCCGCAATGGTTGAACTGAAGGTTCGAAAATTCGGGAATTCGCTGGGGGTTGTCCTGCCGAAAGAGGTAATCACCCGTCTGCATGCTGCGGACGGTGAAGCTCTATTCCTCATTGAGGCACCGGACGGGAGCTACCAGCTGACGCCGTACGATCCTGCCTTCGAGAGAAAAATGAAGAAGGCGGATGAAATCATCGACCGCTACCGCAACACGTTGCACGTCCTGGCCAAGTGAAGGATCCGGTCTGGATCGACGAGCGCGATGCCTGGGCACTACATGAGCGCATGCTGGCGTTGCACGGTGGAGCGGCAGGGATACGAGACGCAGGGTTGCTGATATCGGCACTGGCGCGGGCTCAACAGCAGTTTGCCTACCAGGAGGGCGCGGACGTCATCGATATGGCTGCGGCTTACACCAGCGGAATCGTACGTAACCACCCGTTTATCGACGGCAATAAACGCACCGGATTCGTTGTCGGTATCCTTTTCCTCGAACTAAATGGCTATCGCTTCACTGCCAGCGAGGAAGCTGCGGCTCAGGCTGTTCTGGAAATGGCCGCAGGCAGACTGGACGACGCAAGCTATAGCGCCTTTCTTCGCGCTCATTCGACGCTTCAGAGAGAGACTTAACTCGTCCAGGGGTCGCGCAGCTTCTACGCCGTGACAGCGAATTCCATGGGCAGCGCCGCCAGCACCGCGTTGGCCACATCTTCCGGATCGGCATCGCCGTCCATTGTGTGGAAATCGCCGTCTCGGTAGTAGGCCAGCACGGGTGCTGTGTGGTCTTCATACTGAGCAAACCGGCGCAGAATGGTTTCTTCTGTATCGTCGGCGCGCTGGATCAACTCTCCACCATCGGCTTCGCAAAGCGATCCGGCAACCGAGGGGCAAGTGTGCAGGTTGTAGATCCGGCCACAAAGAGCGCACTGCCGCCGCGCCGTCAACCGGTGCAGCAAGCTTTCCGGGGATACCTCGATCTGCAAAACTGTCGGTCCCGGTACGTTCATACTGGCGAGTATCGAATCGAGGAAGCGGGCTTGCTCCACAGTGCGCGGGAAGCCGTCCAGAATCAGTCCGCTAAGTTCCAGTTCTTCACGCAGACGGGTGGCAATAGCCTCACAGACCGTTTGGTCGTCCACCAGCACACCTGAAGCCAGAAGCTCATGCAAATTCCGACCTTCCGGCGTGTCTCGCTTCGCCTCAGCCCGCAAAATCTCTCCGGTGGACAAGCTGGGAATGCCCAACACAGACTTGAGACGCGCACTCTGCGTCCCTTTTCCACAACCCGGTGCCCCCATTAGCAGGATCACCCGGGCGTTGTTATTGTATGTGTGCGTCATGCGAACGTTACTTCCCCAGTAGACCTGAAAACAGGGTTCGTGCTCAAGGGTAGTAGGCGGTCTGGGACAGGTGGTCCACAGCGGACCAGTTTTCTGCTACGCTTTAACCCATCATGGATTCGCTGATTTCGTCCACTTCTTTGTTGGAAGGGCTTCGCGCTGACTTGGGACAGCGCAGAATCGGGGCCGGATTGACCCGGTTGGAACAGTATTGGTCCGCAACGGGCGGTTTTGACCCCGCCGATCCGGAAGCCGCCTGTCTTCTCTGCTATACAGCGCAATGGGTGGATGCGGGATGGCGCGACATTGATGTGGTCCAAACCGGACTGCGCGCCTTTCCGGCCGGGGCACGGGCAAGACTCTCCATCCAGCAGTACGTCCACGTTCTGATGGCCGAGGGCGCGGTTCAGGTGTCAGAAGAGGATGTGGACCGCGCGCTCGTGACGTTCGGGCAGGTAACCTCCCTGGGATCGGAGATCAACGACCCGCAACTGCTCTCGCTGGCCCATTTTTGGTCGTCCCGCTGTTTGCGGAAGGGCGGCGGGTACGATTCGGCCGTGGGACATCTTTCTGAAGCGCGTCGGCTTGCGGCGGCGGCCGATTGCGAGCCCATGACGCTCCCCATGCTGGCGGCGGAGGCGTGGATCCTCTTCCAGAAAGGGCGCACCAGGGATGCCATCCGGCTGCTGGAAGAGGCCGATGATGGTCTGAAGCGGTGTGACGACTACATCACGCGCGGCAACGTGGAATCCAGTTACGGCCGGATGTATCGCCGCGACGGACGCTACGAACTGGCAGGACGGCATTTCACGGCGGCGATCGACGAATACCGCAAGCGCGATCCGGAGCACCGCAATCTGGCCCGGTCGCTGGCCAATCTGGGGCTGGTGGAGCGTCTGATGGCTCTCCAGCTGCGGAAAAACATTGATGCGGCAGCAGCTCGCAAGCAACGCAGTGAACCCGATCTGCGCGCCCGTTATGAGCACCAGCGCTCCAATGCCATGGCCCATCTGGACCAGGCAGCGGAGATCTATGTCCGGCATGCCAACTATCGTGGTTCGGGCACGGTCTGCGTGAACCGCGGGCACCTCATGCTGGATTCCGGGGAGTTACAACAGGCTGTCGCCGAAGCGCAGCATGCGCTGGAGTTGGGAGTGGAAAAGAATGATCGTATTCTGATTGCCCGCGCCCGTCTGCTGCAGTGCATGGTGCAGAACGCCATGCTGGAAGAGGAAATTGAAGACCCGGCATGGGTGGCGCAGCGAGCGCTGGAAGCGGCAAAAGAAGCCGTGGAATGCGCCCGTCACACCGAGAACCGGCGGCTGCTGGCGCGGGCCCTGGTCTGGCAGGGGATGACGCTATGCGCCACCTCGCCGGGTAGTCTGGATGCGGCGCGGGACATTTGCGATCAGGCGGCGAATCTGCTGAAGAACGAAACCCAGGACCATATTTGGGAAGATCTGCAGACCCTCAAGACGCGCGTGGTGCGCGGCGGCAGTGTGAACGAGAAACTCCAGGAGTGGTCCCAGGGCGCGGTGGGCGAGCGCAGCTTTCAGCAGTTGACCGAAGATTTCGCCGATCTGATTATTCCCCGCGTGTGGGAGAACGAAGGGCGCAAAGTGGCGCGTGTGGCGCGCCGGCTGTCAATCTCTCCCAAGAAGGTGCGGCGCGTGTTGAACCGGCTGGGATTGCACGGGGGAGCCGCGTGAGCCCGGGAACCGTTCCGCGTACAATGAAAAATCGAGCCCTCTGATGATCGCCAATATCCTGCGCTGTAGTCTGCCCGTGCTGTTTTTGAGCACTCTCGCCTTTGCCAACGAAGGCATGTGGACCTTCGACAATCCACCGCTGAAGCAACTGAAAGACCAGTTCAACTTCACCCCCACGCAGCATTGGCTGGACCATATCCGCCTCTCCTCCGTCCGTCTCAACGACGGCGGCTCCGGCTCCTTTGTGAGTGCGCGCGGGCTGCTGCTCACCAATCACCACGTGGCCCGTGGCCAGCTGCAGAAAGCCTCTACCGCCACGCGCGATTACATTAAAGACGGCTTCTACGCCAGGACCACCGCGGAAGAGATGAAAACCCCCGACCTGGAAGTGAATGTTCTGCTTTCCATGGAAGACGTCACCGCCCGCGTGCAGGCTGCGGTGAAAGGCGCGAAGAACGCCGAAAGCGAATTCACCGCACGCAAAACCGTGATGGCGGCAATCGAGAAAGAGAGCCTGGATAAAACCGGTCTGCGTTCCGACATTGTGACGCTGTATCAGGGCGGGGAATATTGGCTCTATCGCTACAAGAAGTACACCGATGTCCGGCTGGTCTTCGCGCCCGAACAGCAGATTGCGTTCTTCGGCGGCGACGCGGACAATTTCACTTTCCCCCGCTACGATATCGATATGGCGCTGTTCCGCGTCTACGAGAACGATAAGCCGGTTGACACCAGCAGGACTTTCCTCAAATGGAACGCCAAAGGCGCCGCCGAAAACGACCTCGTATTTGTCTCCGGCCATCCCGGTTCCACCCAGCGTATGGACACCATGGCCCAGTTGACCTATGAACGCGACGTGCTGGAGCCCATGCTGATCCGTCTGCTGACGCGCCGGATCGACACCCTGAACAAGTACGCTCGCACCAGCCCGGAAGCAGCGCGCCAGGCTTCCTCCCGCATCTTCGGTCTGGCCAATTCGTTGAAGGCCTATCAGGGTCGCTACACCGGGTTGAAGGATCCCGCCGTGATGGCCGGCAAGCAGAAGGATGAGACCGAATTCCGTGGCAAAATCAGGGCCAATGCGGAATGGCAGAAGCAGTGGGGCAGCGCCTGGGATGCCATTGCTGAAACGCAGAAGAAGGCTGCCTCGCGCAGTGGAGAGACCTATTTCCATGGTCTCGATTCCGACATCAATGCGCTCGCGGTGCAGATCGTTCAATACGTGAGCGAAGTCCGCAAGCCGGATGGCGACCGGCTGCCCGGTTTCCACGAAGCCCAACTGGAATCGCTGCGTTTTGAACTGCTGTCCCCGGCGCCCGTCTATCCAGAGATGGAGATCGCGCGCATGACCGGTCAACTCACGATGGATCTGGAAGAACGCGGGCAGAACGATCCGTTCCTCAAGGCCGTCCTCAACGGACGAACACCTGCCGACACCGCCGTAGCCCTGATACGGGGAACGAAAATGGGCGATTCCGCGTTTCGCAAGACTCTGATCGAGGGCGGCGAGGCTGCGGTCAAAGCCTCCACCGATCCTTTGATCGTACTGGCGCGAGCACTCGATCCGATGCGCCGCGAAATGATCAAGTGGCAGCAGGACAACATTCAAAGCGTGGAGCAGACCGCGGGCGAAAAAATCGGCAAGGCGCGGTTTGGAGCTTACGGCAAGACCACCAACCCCGATGCGACGTTCACGCTGCGTCTCTCCTACGGACAGGTGAAGGGCTATGCAATGAATGGCACGAAGGCGCCTTCGAAAACCACGCTCTACGGCCTGTACGACCGCGCGGCAAGCTTCAACTATGAAGGTGACTTCGCGCTGCCTTCGCGCTACATGGAGAACCGCTCCAAAGACAACAGCGAGAAGCTCGATCTTTCCACGGCCGTCAACTTCGTTACTACCAACGACATCATCGGGGGCAACTCCGGCTCGCCTGTGATCGACCGTAATGGCGATCTGGTGGGGCTTATCTTCGATGGCAATATTGAATCGCTGGTGGGGGATTTCGTCTACGACGGGGAGCACAATCGTGCCGTCGCCGTCCATACCGGCGTAATGACTGAAGTCATGAAAAAGCTGTACGGCGCCCAGGCACTGCTGGACGAAATGATGGCGAAGTAGATCGCGCTCTATTTCGCCGCTACAGCCAGCAGCGTATCGTAAATCAGCTGCGTACCCTGCTCCAGCGATTCCACGCGTACACGTTCGTCATTACCGTGCATGCGGCGCAGGTCGTCGTTGGAAATCGGATAGGGATAAATGCCATAAACCGGGATCCCGCGACTGCGCCACGGCGCGGCGTCGGTGCCTGCCTGAAACAAGTACGGCGTTACCGGAACGCCCGGCCACAACTTGCCCGACGATGCCACCAGAGCCCTGTAAAGAGCGCTGTCGGTGGAGGATTCCCGCGTCAGCGCCAGGTTCTGAATCACGTCACCGGGGCGGCTACTGGCCGTAGGCTGCGGCGCGCTCACTTCCACCGTATTGTCATTGATGATCTTCTTCACCATCGCGATGAGGTCTTCCGGCGTTGTGCCCGGAATGGTCCGAAAATTGACGGTGGCCTCCGCCGAGCCTGGAATCACATTGCCGCGGAAGCCCCCGTTGATGATCACCGGTGCGATGGTGTTGCGCATAATGGCGTGCAGAAGAGGGTCTTCGCTGATCTTCTTGTCGGCGGCGGCCAGTTTGGCCGGGTCTTTGCCATCCACCAGATCCACGTAATAATGAGCGTTGGCCGGATCCGAAGTCTTGCCCAGCGTCGTAAAGAACTGCTTTGTGCTCGGGATCAATTCCACCTTCGTCTCGTAGTCCCCCAGTTTGGCCAGCGCGCGCGCCAGGGCAAAGATGGCGTTATCCGGCAGCGGCATGGAAGAGTGTGTCGAAGTTCCCCGCGCCGTGAGTTGAATCCCCATGCTCGACTTGTCATTGGTGGAGACGCTGACGTAACGCACACTGCCGTTGGGGTTGGTCATAATCCAGCCGCCTTCGTTCAGCGCGAACTCGCAATCCATCTTGTCCCAGTGCTGCTGCGCCAGCCACGACGTATTCCACGTGGCTGATTCTTCATCGGCTTCCACCAGAAAAATAACGTCGCGCTTCAGCGGGATCTTGTTCTTCGCCAGGTTCATCACTGCCTGCGCGAATACCGCCATACCGCCCTTGAAGTCGATCGCGCCGCGTCCGTAAACATACCCGTCTTTGATGGTGCCCGCGAACGGGTCCATGGTCCACTTGTCGCGCTCCACTCCCACTACATCAGCATGCGCGGCAATCAGCACCGGCTTCGCGCTGCCATCGCCCTTCAACCGTGCAAACATCACGGTCTTGCCGGCTACCGGCGTAGGAATGATGTCAATCTGGAACCCCAGCCGACGCAGTTTGGCGGCCAGCATCTCGTCCAGTTTGCCTTCGTTTCCTGGCGGATTGCTGGTGTCGATGCGGATTAGTTCCTGCAGCAGGGTTGCGGTGGGCGTTTCCGCGGCCGCTGCGGCGCACGCCACTGCCACGGCGGTGAGAGCCACATTACGAAGCGTTTTCATGGAAGGATTCTATCGTGCCCGGAATGACAGAGCTTACTTGCCGCTTTTATTGTCGCGGTTGAAGGTAGTCTGCGCCAGATAGTTCACTACTTTGGCTTCGTTACGCGCAATCTCGTAATAGGAGTTTTTCAGAAGCTGATCCTTGCGCGAAAGTAATGTCTCACGAATGGATTGCTGCACACGCGGGTCTTTCAGTTCCCGCTGCCCGGCGGGCTCGCGCGAAATCATGCGCAGAATCCGGTAACCTTCATCGGTGTGGATTACCGGCGACAGCGCGCCTGGCTGCAGTGACAGCACCAGACGCCGCAAATCGGGGCTGGTTTTATCGAAAGACGATTCCGGCAGAAAACCCAAATCGCCGCCATTGGGCGTGGTCTGCGGGTCTTCCGAATAGCTCTGCGCCACCATGGCGAAGTCTTCGCCTTGCTTCAGGCGGGCTTCAATGGCCTGCATCTTGCGTTTGGCTTCTTCCTCGTTCTTCGCCTTGTCGTTCTTCAGATTGCGGACGTTGGGGTCGGCATGGGGCGTCACCATGATCTGCGCCATGTGTACCTGTGGTTCCGGAATGTTGAAGCTGCCCCGGTTGGAGTTGTAAAACGCCGCTACATCTGCATCGCCAATGTTAATGCGCGACGTGATTTCCTTATTGAACAACTTTTTCACGCTCTCGTCCTTGCGAACCTGCGCCTTCAACTCTTCCAGCGACAGACCCCAGTCTTTTAGTTGTTTCTCGAATTCTTCCTTCGTATAGGGCGATTTCAGCTCGTTCAGCCGCGCATCCACGTCGGCATCGGTTGCCACCAGCCCCTGCTTCTCAGCGCGCTGCAACATCACTTCGCTGTCGGTGAGTGAACGCAGCACTTCCAGACGGCGAAGCTGAATCTGGTCTTCGTTCTCCCCTTCCACGGTTCCCGGGAATTGTGATTTATAGGCGCGGTCCATGTCGGCGAAGTAGACCGGACGACCATTCACGGTAGCGGCGACTGTCGGAGCCACGGTGTTACCGCAACCGGCTGACAGTCCTGCGGCCACCAGTAACACGGTCACGGAGAGGGGGCGAAGGAACGGCATTTGACTGAACTCTCATTATAATGATGGCGACAGCTTCCGGAAGCCACCTCTATGAGTTTTCGCGATTTCCTTCACGCCATCCGCGGGCTGCGCCGAAGCCCGGCTTTTACCGCCACCGCTGTTGTGACCCTCGCACTCGGCATCGGTGCCAGTACTGCAATGTTCTCGGTAGTCAATGCAGTATTGCTCCAGCCGCTGCCTTACAGAGATCCGGAGCGCCTGACTCTGGTCTGGGCAGACATGCACGCCCGCAATGTGCGCAACTTCTTCTTTTCCGCCGCCGACTACATCGACCTGCGAAACCAGGCAAATCTGTTCTCGGAAATGGGAGCGGTCACAACCGGCACAAATATATTTCCGCGGGAGGATGGAAGCCCGGAGCAGGTTGTCAACGCGGCCGTCACGCCCAATTTCGTGCGCCTGCTGGGCGCGCATGTCATTCTCGGCCACGATTTTCAGGATTCTGATGGAACGCCCCTTCCCGCTGCGGCCCCTCCCACGGCCAACCCCGTCATTCTCAGCTACGATTTCTGGAAACGCCGCTACGGCTCAGACCCCGCCATCATCGGCAAGACCCTCGGCCGCAATGTAGTGGTGGGCGTCATGCAGCCCGGCTTCGATTTGCTGTTTCCGTCTGGCAGTGGTGTGGAGCGGAAGCCCGACCTCTGGTTCTCTCTGCGGCTCGCTTACGACGAGACCCGGCGCAACAACGTCTTCTTGCGCCCGCTTGGTCGCTTGCGTCCTGGTGCCAGCCTGAGTCAGGCCCGTAGCCAGGTGGAAGCCATCGCGGCCCGTCTTCGCCAGGCGTCCAATATCAAACAAACCTCCGGTTTCGCCATTCGCCTGGAATCCATGCAGGCCGATATAGTGGCGGCCTCCCGCCCCGCCATTATGGCGCTCATGGGCGCGACTGTTTTCCTGTTGCTGATCGCCTGTGCCAATGTGGCCAACCTGCTGCTGGTCCGTTGCGGATTACGCCAACGCGAATGGGCGGTTCGCTCCGCGCTGGGAGGCAACCGCTGGCAATCGGCGCGCCGGATGATTGCTGAAAGTCTGCTGCTGGCGGGTGCGGGAACAGTTTTTGGACTGCTGCTGGCCCGGCTCGCCCTCGCGCAATTGCTGCGCCTGACACCCGCTGATCTGCCGCGCATGGAGACGATCACGCTCAACCCCGCAGTGCTGGGCTTTAGTGCTCTGGCCGGACTCGCGACCGCCCTGCTGTTCGGTCTTGCGCCCGCACTGACTGCTTCGCGCAGTCAGGTCACCGCGGCGCTGCGCGGCAGTTCACGAACCGGTGGATTGAACTCCGGCGGAGCACTGCGGACGGCGGTCGTGGTGGTGGAAGTCGCGCTGTCCTTCGTCCTGCTGGTGGGCAGCGGGTTGATGTTCCGCAGCTTCCTCGCATTGCTGAAGACCGACCTCGGTTACGAACCGGCCAAACTGCTGACCTTCCAAATCCTCGGTGGCCCCAACGGTCGCGACGCCGGACCAAAGCACGCCGTGCTCAAGCAGAGCATCGTGCGCCGTCTCAGCGAAATTCCCGGTGTGGTCGCCGTCTCAGCCTCGTTCCCGTTCCCGCTTACGGGTGGCTTCAACCCCATTCGCTGGGGTTTGCAGGACGCACTGGCGGACGCCTCAAAGTTTCGTGCCGCCGATTTCCAGTTCGTTCTGCCGGGCTACTTCGAGACCATGCAATGCCGCCTTCTGGAAGGGAGGATATTCACCGCCGCCGACAACTCCCCGGGTCGCAACCTGGTGGTTATCGACCGTCTGCTCGCCGCCAGCGCGTTTCCGGGCGCGACAGCCGTCGGCCGGCGCATCCTGATTCGCGTCCGCACTCCGGAACCGGAATGGGTAGAAATTATCGGAGTAGTGGAACACCAGCGCGATGAGTCTCCGGCCATCGAAGGTCGTCAGCAAATCTACTTCACCGATGCGTTCGCCGATAACCAGGTCGCCAATCGTTTCGTAATTCGCGCCACTGGCGACCCTGCGCGTCTCACTCAGGCCATTCGCGCCGAGCTTCGCCAGATCGATTCCTCCCTGGGGATGTTTGCCATTGCTCCCATGACTGAGCTGGTGGAAAAAGCCGGTGCCCGGACGCGTTTTTCACTGCTGCTGATCGCGGCGTTCGCCACCATCGCTGTTTTGCTGACGGGCGTGGGCCTGTATGGTGTGCTTTCCACAGTGGTGCGTTCGCGCACCGCGGAAATCGGCATCCGTATGGCCCTGGGTGCGCCGCCTGCGCAAATCTTTCGTTTGATCGTCGGGCGCGGATTGCGTCTGAGTGTGCTGGGTCTCGCGGCAGGTATCGCGGCGGCGCTCGGCCTCACTCGCATCATGAACAGTATGCTGATCGGCGTGAGGCCCGCGGACCCGGCGACGTTCTGCGCCATGGCCGCACTTTTCTTGCTGATCGCTCTGATTGCCTCCTGGTTGCCAGCCCAACGCGCCGCCGGTTTGCAGCCCACCGACGCTCTGCGCGATGAATGAGCAACCGGGCTCCAGGTTACGATAAGCGTATAGACGCTTATTCGTTTAAGCGCGCAGGATATCTATGCAACAAGCCGCCGTCCGCTGGAGCGTAACGGTCTCGAAGGAAACCGACCTCTCTCTACGAGCATTTTTGGGATCACAGGGCAGGAAAAAGGGGAACCTTTCGAAATTCATCGAGGAGGCCGTCAATTGGCGCGTCTTCCACGAGACCCTGCGGGATATCAAATCCCGCAATACTGATATCAGCCCGGATGAGCTACAGGAATTGATTGACGAAACGGTGGCCGAGGTTCGCGCTGAGCGGTACGCGAAGCTTCCTGCCAGCCAGGGCTGATGCGGGTAGTACTCGATACCAACATTCTGGTCTCCGCACTCCTTACACCGTTGGGCCGCCCAGCTGCGATATGTCGAATGTGGGAGGAAAAATCATTCAAACTACTGGTCTGCGCAGAGCTGATTGATGAACTGCGCGTCACGCTTCGCAAACCGCGGATAGCTGTCCGGATCAAGCCTTATCGGGCTGGTCACCTCATTAACCAACTGAAGGACTTTGCGGAGAGTATCGATTTCCTGCCGCGCGTAGCACGCTCTTCCGATTCGACCGACGATTTTCTCCTCGCCCTTGCCGAAAAAGGGAGAGCTGAATATCTGGTAACCGGCGACAAGAGCGGACTCCTGGTCCTGGCAACTCATAAGACCACGCGAATCGTCAATACAAAAGAATTCATCGATCTGTTCCCGGACCGGGACGGATATACTTACCCCGCTATCGCCGCGCGCAACTGAACCGACGCTCTGCGTCGCGAATAAACTTAGAACTCCACCCGGATTGACAACTGAATCCACCGGGCGCTATTGGTGCGGTTCGCCGGCGTAAAGCTTGAGTTAATGGTCCCGAACGTATTCGGATTGGTGATGTTCAGGTTGGCCTGGCTAGGATTGTTGAAATTCACTTTGTTCAGCACGTTGAACATATCCGCCGCGAAGCGGGTGGTGAGTTTTTCGTTGATCCTGGTGTCTTTGCTGATGCTGATATCGACGTTCTCGTAGGGGAGCCCGCGTATCGGATTGGCGCGTCCGGAGCGTCCGTCCGCACTGAGCAGCACCGGGCGGAAACTGGAAACGTCATTGCGACCGTTACTGAACAGGTTATAGCCGGTGCCGGCCGCCGGGGGATTCAGGCCAGTAGAGATGGCCCCGGTGGTGATTGCACCAGAGGTTGGTCCGAGCAGAGTGGCACCGCCCCAGGTCTGGGCGCTGGCGCTATCGGAAATCACCAGCGGCAGACCGGAATATGCGGTGGCTATACCGGAAAAGAACCAGCCTCCCACCAGGCGATCGAATCCGTGGCCCAAAGTAACCTTGTGACCTTTGCCGGCGGGAAGTTGATACACCCAGTTCAGATTGGCTACGTGCGAACGGTCATACACGGAAGGGCCGTACTCCACGCCCGGATAAAAGCTGTTGTGATAAAAGCCCGCGTTGTTCTGGTTGAGCAGGCCATTATCGAAGGCGCGCGAGAACGTGTAATTGGCATTCACCAGCAGGCCTCTGGACAAGCGTTTGGCCATGGTCACCAGCAATCCGTTGTAGTTGGTTGAACCAATGTAGGTACGCATGAATTCCACCTGCGACTGGTCGTTGTTATAAGGCTGCAGGCCGAGAGATCGCCGGTAGTTCCCCATCTGCAGGAAGATGGTGCTGACGTTTCCGGATGTGAATGAGGTGCTGTTACGGCTGAGCACATACTGAGTGGCGCTGGGGCCGATGCCGGGGAACTGGTTTTCGAAGAATGGCTGGTTGGCAATACCGGTTACTGGCGTGCCGGCGCGAAGCTTGGCACGGACGAAATCGTAGGCCTGGGCGAAGGTTTGGCCGGACGCCGAATCCTTAAACATGTAGGGCGACTGGGTCAGATTGATGGCATGGGGCAAATCGCGGGCGAAACGGCCCACGTAAGCCACATCCATCACGATGCCGCCGGGCAATTCACGCTGCACACTAAGGTCGAAATTGTAGCTGCGTCCCAGCTTGCTGTTGGGGTCCACCTGGAACGAGAGTGTTTCGCCGAAGTTTGTGGGGATCACCGGGACGCTTGTCGGCAACACAACCGGCAGGGGAATGGATCCGTCAACTCCCACGCGATACGCGGATATGGCAGGGTTGGCAGAGGTCGCATCGCAACCGATACCGGCCGTGGTGGCATTGCATTTCGGGCCGTTTATGGAAACGTTTTGTCCAAAGCCAACTCCCAGCATGGGAATCAGCACGTTCTGCACCATGTTGGAACGGTCGAAGATCAAGCCGAAACCGCCCCGGATCACGGTCTTGCGGTCGCCTGTGAGCTTACCGAACATACTGTCGGCAGCGGGGTTCCAGGCAATGGAAGCCCGCGGAGAGAAACCGCCGCGGGCGGTACTGTAAACGGGGCGTTTCGCATCGTTGACCGGCACCCAGCCAAAGGTCGGATTGTAGACCTGGCCGGCCTGAGCGGCGGTTAGCCTTTTTTGGAGATAGTCGATGGGATCCACAGTTTGCCCGGTAGTGGTATCAATCTGCACGGTCTGGCGGCCCTGGCTGTCCTGGGGCGGGGTCTGCCATCCGTAGGAAAAACCATAATTGACATTCAGGGAGCGGGTGACGCGCCAGCTATCCTGTCCGTTGAAGTAGACGGCGTGGCTGCGCGTAACGTTTACGAGGTTGGTGCCCAGAGGAGTGGCCTTGAGTGCTGCATCCCGAACTGCAAGTACGCCCACGTTATCCACCATACCCAGCGTCGTGGCATAAAAACGGCCCCAGTTGGTGGCGTCGCTGGCGCGCAGGCAGTTGGTGGTCAGAGCAGCCGTACAGGTGGGCGGGGCATTGGCTGCCGGAATGGTGAGGAACGAGCCCTGGTCCACGGCGGCGACCAGCGAAGTCAGCGAGCCAACCACCTTGTCGGCGCGGTCGTGCCGGTACCAGATGGGCCGGATCTGCATTCCAAAAGCCAGGGTATGGGAACCCTTGATCCAGGTGGTATCGTTATCGATCTGGTAGCTCCGGCTGTAGCTGGCCTGGAAGCGGGCGCGCTGGGTATCCATATCGATGGGTGAATCCAGAAACGCGGTAGTGCCGCCGCCCAGCAGCAGCGCGATGTTGCCCGCCGCTGTGTTGGTGCCGGGAATATTCAACAGTCGGGCGGCGGTGCTGGGAGGAGTCGCGTCGCTGGGACCTACGTCGCGGACAAAACCGAACCGGCTCACATTGATGAGATTCGGCTTGATCATCCAGTTGAACGCGCCGGTGGCAAGGGTGCCGCGCTGCGGATTGGAAATGACCGAAACCTGGTCTTTTAAGGAGATATCGCCGGCGCCTACCTGAATGCGGCGGAAATAGGTGTAGCTTCCGGTGAAGGTGAGCTTCTCATTGAAGGTGTGGTCGAGCCGTCCCACCACGTAACGGTCCTGCAGAGGGGTGGCGATGTTGGCCAGATAGCTCTGGGTGTTGAGGCCATCGCCGCCGCTGTTCAGATTACTGGCCGGCATCAAGCCGAGTTGGGCCTTGCTGGAAGGGCTCTGGCCGAGACCGCGCGGATCGCACAACTGGTCGCCGGTGACGCCGCACTGGCGCGAGGTACGCAGATCGAAGCTGTTGACAGAGCCCGCAGCATCGCGGAAGCGTAGCACACCGGCCTTCAGCGTGTCAGTGGGAACGGTGCGCGTCACCTGCTGTACCTGATCGAAATCGCGGGCTTCGTAATTGCCGAATAGAAATGTCTTGTCTTTGCGCAGAGGGCCGCCCCAGCGACCCCCGTAACGCTTGTCGTTGATATCGGGCTTCGCAACTTTGGCGGCGTTATTGTCCCAGGTATTCGAATTGAGCACAGAGTTCTGGAAGAAGCCGTAGCCGGAAGCGTGCATGGTATTCGAACCGTGGCGGCCCACCAGGGTCATCTGTCCGCCCGAGGCGCGCGCCAGATTGGCATTGGGATTGGAGACTGCGACGCGGAATTCTTCCACCGAATCCTGCGGCGTTGGAATTGATGTGCCCACCGCCGTGACCACTGCAGTGACGTCAATGCCATCCACCGTCACCGTGTTCTGATCGTCGAGAGCCCCGGTGGTGCGGCTTTGCAGGTTGTTGCCCACCGGAATTACGCCCGGTTGCAGATTCATCAGTTCGGTGACGTTGCGCTGCAGGGTGGGCAGACGCGAAATCAAGTCCTGAGTAATCGTGTTGCCCAGTTGCGCATCCACGGTTTGCAACTGCGCGGTCGCCGCCGTCGTCACTTCCACTACCTGGGTATCCGCACCCACTTCCAGCTTTACGTCCAGCGTGTAGGCTTTGTTCACCTCTACCTGAATGTTGCTGACCGACGCCGTGCGGAACCCCGGCATGAGCACGGTGGCACGGTACGATCCGGGGCGAACATTGCTGAACGTAAAGTGACCGGACGGGTTGCTGCTTTGAGACTGTGAGGCGTTGGTATCCGCGCTCACCAGTTCCACAGAGGCGCGGGGCACTACCGCGCCCGAAGGATCGGAAATGGTGCCGGTGACAGCTCCGCTTGTGGCAGATTGCGCGAATAATCCTGTGGCAGTGGCGATTAGAAACGCGGCAGTTCTCAAAACCCGTGCGAGACGAACATTGTTCATTAAGATGGCTCCTCGAAAGACGCTTTGCGTGAGTATACAACTATTCCGGGGGGCGAATGTAACTTATTGGGTGGCGAAAACGCCGCAGCCGTGGGCAAAACGGCGGGTGCCCACGTGCGCAAACCTGTTTTCTTGCCGGTGTCGATATCCTCCGTGATTTGGCCGGGGAGCCGGTCAAGCCGTTGTTCGACGCAGCGGTAAAATTCGAAGGTGGCTTCAACGCTCTTCGCTGCAGAGATCAGATTTCCCACGGATTGAGGAGCGCCACACCCAACCCGGCAAAATCTTTGACGTTCCGCGTCACCAATGTCAGATCATGCTCAAGGGCGGTAGCCGCTATGACACCGTCGATGTTGGGCAGCGGTTTCCCCCTGTCCAGAGCTTGAGCCGAAAGAATCCCCCACCTGTCAGCAATGGCTTTCGTGACCGGGAGAAGGCGCTCTTCAAACCATAGTTCAAGATCGCTTTCCAGCCATTCTTCCAGATCAGCGCGTCGCTTTCCGGGTGTAAGACGTTCGATGCCCTTACGAATTTCTCCAAAGCTAAAGACGCTCGCCCACAACAGATCAGGATCAGTGGCTCTCAGCCATGCGCTGACGTGCGGGTCCGGGGCCATGCGCCGCTTGAATTCCGAAAGAACGTTGGTATCGAGAAGAAACCCGGTCACAGGTCAACCTGACGACCATAGTCCTGCTGCCTTTCGAGATCAATTTCTGAACCGGCGAAGGGGGACTCCAGAAGGAAGTCGGCGAGATTCTTGCGTGGTTTTCGCGGGGGAGCGGGGGCGGTGGGCTGCTGGAAGTGGTGCTTTTCGCGGAGAGCGCGGAGACCATACACAATCAGTTCATCGACCGAGTGGATATTGCCGCTTCTGATCTCCTCCTGAACCAGTAGTTCCGTTTCGGGTTTGAGTTCCACCGTCATAACTCCAGGTTAGCCGGAAAGAGGGCGGCACGCAAGTCTGCCCTTGACAACCGACCCGAAAGTGCTATGTTCGCAGCCTGGCGCCTACCCCGCCATCGCCGCGCGCAACTGAACCAGTTTCCAGTGCGCCGCGCCGCTGTCGATGGATTTCGCTGCGGCAGCCGCAGCCTGCAGATAGCCCGTGCATTTCCCCGCTGCCATCAGCGCCAGCCCGGCGTTCATCAGCACGATGTCGCGCGCCGCGCTCTTGTCACCCGCCAGAATCGATTCCGCGATCCCGCGGTTCCGCTCCGCATCGCCGCCTTCGATTTCCGCCGCCGCTCGCGGCTCCAGTCCAAAATCCTGTGGCCGTAACGTCAAGCGGTCCACCACGCCGTTATGAATGGAGAACACGGTGGAAGGTCCGGTAATGGTGAGTTCTCCCAAACCATCGGAGCCATGCACGACGTAGCCACGTTCCAGTCCGAGCCGTGCTGAAACCTGCGCAATCATTTCTGCCGCCGCGTCCGACCACGTGCCCGCCACCTGCATCTCAGCCCGCGCCGGATTGGTCAGCGGTCCCAGATAATTGAACGCCGTCCGCATCTTGAGTTCCACCCGCACAGACTGCACGTGCTTCATGGCACCATGAAACGCCGGCGCAAACAGGAACCCGATCCCCGCTTCTTCAATTGCCCGCGCCACATTCTCAATCGGCGCATTGGTGTTTACGCCCAGTGCTTCCAGCACATCGGCCGAACCGCACTTACCCGAAATCGCCCGGTTGCCGTGCTTGGCCACCCGCACCCCCGCCCCCGCCACCACGAACGCGGAAACCGTCGAAATATTGAACGTCGAAATTCCGCTGCCACCCGTCCCACAGGTGTCCAGCACGGGGCGAAACGCATCCCCAATGGGAATCGGCGTGGCGGCGGCCCGCATCGCACGCGCGAATCCGGTCAATTCGTCAATAGTCTCCCCCTTCATACGCAGGGCTGTGAGGAACGCGGCGGTATGAACAGGGCTCGAATCGCCCGCCAGCAGCGCGAGCATCGCGGCATGGGCCTCTTCTTCGGTGAGAGACCGGCCCTGCACTACGGAATGGAGTAAATCGAGCGTCATGATAAAGTGGACAATTCGGGCGTGTCCGGTATCTCAGAAAACGCGCTCCGCAACCCCAAGCATACAATGAAGATACACGAGTACCAGGCCAAAGCGATTCTGGCCCAATACAATGTCCCTGTGCCCCGCGGGGAAGTGGTGTTTACCGTCGCTGAAGCGGAGGCTGCTGCACTCAGGCTCGGCGGCTCTGTCGTCGTGAAAGCGCAGATTCACGCAGGCGGCCGCGGCAAAGGCGGCGGCGTCAAAGTCGTGAAGAATGAGGATGCGCGCGCCACTGCCGAAAAAATTCTCGGCATGACCCTGATCACGCACCAGACCGGCCCGGAGGGTCGCCTTGTGCAACGCCTCCTCATTGAAGAAACTTTGCCCATTGAGAGGGAACTCTATCTCGGCATCGTTCTCGACCGCGCCTCCGGCAAAATGGTTTTCATGGCCTCCGCCGCCGGCGGCATGGAGATTGAAGAGGTTGCGGCACACACGCCTGAGGCCATCCTCAAGGAAATCATTGATCCCGGCATCGGCCTGCAGCCTTATCAGGCGCGCAAGCTGGCCTTCGGCATCGGCATCCCCGCGCCCGCCATCAGCGGTGCCGTGGCTGCCATGACCGCCCTCGCCAAAGCCTGCATCGAAATGGATGCCTCGCTGGCTGAGATCAATCCCTTCATTCTCACGAAAGACAACAAGGTCTACGCGCTCGACGCCAAAATCACCTTCGACGACAACGCCCTGTTCCGCCACAAAGATCTGGCCGCCCTGCGCGACCTCAACGAAGAAGATCCGCTGGAAGTGGAAGCTTCCAAATACGGCCTCAACTACATCAAGCTCGATGGCAGCATCGGTTGTATGGTCAACGGCGCCGGCCTCGCCATGGGCACCATGGACATCATCAAATACGCCGGCGGCAGCGCGGCCAACTTCCTCGACGTGGGCGGTGGAGCCAACGCCGAACAGGTGAAGAACGCCTTCCGTATTCTGCTTTCCGATAAGGAAGTGAAAGCTGTTCTCATCAATATCTTTGGTGGCATTCTCCGCTGCGATACTCTCGCCACCGGCGTGGTCAATGCCGCGCGCGACCTCGGTATTACCGTCCCCATCGTCATCCGTATGGAAGGCACCAACGTGGAACTGGGCCGCAGGATTCTTCAGGAATCCGGCTTCAACTTCACCGTGGCGGAAGGCATGAAAGACGCCGCCGAAAAAGTAGTTGCACTTGCTGGAGGTGCGCAATGAGCGTACTCGTCGATAAGAATACCCGCCTGCTGGTACAAGGTTTCACCGGTAAGGAAGGCACCTTCCACGCCGAACAGGCCATCGCTTACGGAACCACCGTGGTGGGCGGCGTCACCCCCGGTAAAGGCGGCGCAACCCATTTGGATCGCCCCGTCTTCAACACCGTCGCTCAGGCCGTGAAGGAAACCGGTGCCAACGCCACCGTGATCTTCGTGCCGCCGCCCTTCGCCGCCGATGGAATCATGGAAGCTGCCGACGCCGGAATTGAACTCATCGTCTGCATCACCGAGGGCATTCCGGTGCTGGACATGATGAAGGCCTGGGAATTCCTCCAAACCAAAACCTCGCGCCTTGTGGGTCCCAACTGTCCCGGCGTCATCTCGCCCGGCAAGTGCAAAATCGGCATCATGCCCGGCCACATTCACA
Source organism: Bryobacterales bacterium (assembly GCA_038229475.1). Classification (GTDB taxonomy): domain Bacteria; phylum Acidobacteriota; class Terriglobia; order Bryobacterales; family Bryobacteraceae; genus BOG-234. The sequence goes on from JBBROK010000018.1 coordinate 35,386, forward strand.
AGGAAGGCCACGTCGGCGTGGTTTCGCGCTCCGGCACGCTCACTTATGAAGCCGTGGGCCAGCTCACCAAACTCGGCATCGGGCAATCCACCTGCATCGGTATCGGTGGCGACCCCATCATCGGCACCAGTTTTCTGGACGCCATCATGCTCTTCGACGCCGACCCCGACACCCACGCCATCGTCATGATCGGTGAAATCGGCGGTAACGCGGAAGAAATCGCCGCAGCCTATATCGGTGCCAACGTGAAGAAGCCTGTTGTCGGCTTCATCGCCGGCCAGACCGCCCCCCCCGGACGCCGTATGGGCCATGCCGGTGCCATCATCTCCGGCGGTTCCGGTGCCGCGTCTGACAAAATCAAGGCCATGCAGGCAGCTGGAATTTCCGTCTGCGATTCGCCTGCGCAAATCGGCGAAACAATCGCTCAAAGACTGAAATAATTTACTCTTATGCAAACAACGTTCTCCATCATTAAGCCGGACGCCGTAGCCTCCGGCAAAACCGGAAAAGTTCTGGCGCACCTCGAAGCCGCCGGCTTTCGCGTGAAAGCTCTGCGCATGACGCGCCTCAGCCAGTCGCAGGCCGAAGGCTTTTATGGCGTGCACCGTGAGCGCCCGTTCTTCGCCAGCCTGGTGAAATTCATGACCGAAGGCCCGGTGATTCTAATGGCGCTGGAGCGCGAAGATGCGGTGAAAGGTCTGCGCGAAGTGATGGGCGCCACCAATCCGGCCAACGCCGCCGACGGCACCATCCGCAAGCTGTTTGCGGAGAGCATCGAGCGCAATGCCATCCACGGTTCTGACGCGCCGGAAACGGCCGCTCAGGAATTGCAGTACTTCTTCACCACCATCGAGCTCAATCAGCTGTAACCCGCTACCCCATGCGCATCGCGCTGATCTCCGACATTCACGGCAATGAGATTGCGCTGCGTACTGTTCTTGCCGGGATTGACCGGGAAAGCGTCGATCAGATTATTTGTCTGGGCGATATAGCCCCGCTCGGCCCCCGTCCGCGCGAAGTGATGGACATCATTCGCGACCGCGAGATCCGCTGCGTCATGGGCAACCATGACGAGTTCCTGCTTGACCCGGAACTTTTGCGCTCTTACCCCACCGCGCCGGTTGTGGTGGATGCGGTGGACTGGTGCCGCGCTGAACTCTGTGAATCCGACTTCGCCTTCATCCGCACCTTCGAGCGTGAAATTACGCTCCCGTTGGGTGACAACGCAAATCTCCATCTCTTTCACGGTTCGCCGCGTTCGCACATGGAGTTACTCCTGGCGACCACCCCGCCGGACGATCTGGACATCATGCTCGCTGGCCGCCGCGCCTCTGTGCTGGCTGGCGGGCATTCACATATTCAAATGTTCCGGCAGCATCGCGGCCAGTTGGTGGTGAACGCGGGAAGTGTGGGAATGCCGTTTGAAGAGCACGTGGGCGCGGGACCGGTAAAGAATGCGCCACCGAAAATTATGGACCACGCTGAGTACGCCCTGGTCTCCGCCGAAAGCGGCGGAGTGCATGTGGAATTGCGCCGCGTGGCACTCGACCGCCGCCAATTGCGCGCGGCCGCCCTGGCGTCACCCAACCCTCTGTCGGAGTCGCTGGTCGCGCAATATTCGTAGAGCCGCGCCCGTGGGCACGCGACTTTAGTCGCGTCATTGCACTGAGGTATTCGCCCCGACTTTCGACGGAGCAGTTTTTCAGTGTCGCGTTATTGGCGGTTGTAACGGATCCCTGCGGCCTGCGCCTTCTCAATTGCAATCACCATGGCCGGAACCATGGCGACACCGGGCAGGATATTCGCCGTGAGTTCTTTCTGAATCTCTGCTGCCGTGCCCTTGCCGCGCGCTTCCAGTTCCAGGCACCAGCCGCCGAGGGCGTTGGTGCACAACAGGAATTTCGTGCCCATCTTTTGCAGATTCCCGATGCCCATAGCTGGCAGGCCTTCGCCGATCGCGGGAATCGGAGGAGTCTGCATGGCCTGCATCAGCAGGTGCGCATCATCTTTGGTGGGTCGGTTGAAGACGTTCCGTACGTACGGTTTTCCGGCGGCGTCCTTGAGGCCCATATATTCACCGATGCCGTATTTGGCCCACATGGCGTCATTGAACGCGAGCGGAATGCTGGACTGCGGTCCCATACTATAGAAAGTTCCAACCGCTCCCGCCTGTCCCGCCGGCAACTTGTAGGCGGTGGCGTAGGTGTTCAGATAGTTCAGGATGTGCAACTGGGGCGCGAGGTATTTGTGTTGCGGGAAATCGAAGAGGCAGCGGTGAGCGCCCTTGACCTCGTTCATCCAGTCGTCGGGTCCCGAAGCCTGGGCGGCGGCGCGCCGCACCACGAAGGGCAGACTCGCCAAAGCGGCAGAGCCGAATGCCCGGCTCAGAAAACGGCGACGTGGACTTGTTGCTGATGGGATCAATCTTTATCTCCTGAGACGCGATCTTAGCATGATTTTTGGGCTGCGGGAAATACGAAGCCTGCGCATCAGGCGCACTACGTTTCGATACGCTGCGGGCGATGCCGAGGCGATTCGTATCTTCTCGACCAGGCACCCGCGAATTCCGCTTTCTGAGACTACATTCTCAATAGGAAGGATGGGCAGCTTGCGGTCGCCCGTTGGTCAGGACTGGGCGGCGCTCGGGAAATTCGTCGCCGCGGTAACGCAGGATTCCGCGGTACGGATTTTGAGACTGCGTTGGAGGCGGTGATCGATGGCGATGTCGATTCTCTGAGATGCCTCCTCGCTGCGCACCCCGGACTGGTGCGTGCGCGTTCGACACGGGTAACACATTTCGATCCGCCCGTCCACCGTTCGACTCTGCTGCACTACCTTGGCGCCAAAGGCGTGGAGAGGTTTCGGCAGCGGGCGCCTCCGCGCGCGGTGGAAATCGCGCGGCTGTTATTGGAGGCGGGTGCGGAAGCAGAAGTTCTCGCCCACGTGGTACTGGCCCAAATCGGAAATGTTTGACGTCATCCCGACCTCCACCACTCGCCTCGGCACTCTGGCCTTCGTCGAATACACGTAGAAGTGCCGGATGTGGGCGAATGAGTTTTGGGGTTGCATATGCGGTTACCGGGAGAGGATGGTTTGAGTTAGAATCGTGGAATCATGAACGGTCGCTCATTCGCAGTCTGCATTATTTGCACGGCGTGTCTCGCACAGAAGCCCGCTGACACGGACGTCAAGATTATTGACCGCCAAGACCATAGCCTCACGTACACGTACATTGTGCTGGGTTCAACCACTTCAAACGCAAGGGTGAAAATGGATTGCAACGGGACTGTGAACAATCTCAACTGTTCGGGTGTAGCAGATTCGACAACCGCTACTGCCCCTGCTGTTGCCGCCTCATACGAGGTGCGAGGTGCTACGTTCTCACTTTTATTGCCTGATGGCCGGATAGCGGTAGTCAACTGTGACAGCAAGCGCCCACCGACCGGCGTTGCCATATCGGCAGCCCTTATCGGGGGAGGAGCCATGAGAGGAGCCATGAGAAGTAGAAACTGCCGGATGCCCATGGTCAGCAATATTAAGGTTGAGTTCTCTGGAGACAACGCCAAGCTGAAATGGCCGGTGAGTATCGATGGCAAGAAGATAGAATCCGAGACGTACAAGATCCTTGGGGTACACGACAAGCCCTGATTATTAACGGACGCGTCCATCCTCGAACAGCACATCCAAAAGCAAATCCTCGACTACCTCCGCTATCGCGGCAGTTTCTGCTGAAAGAACAACACGGCTGGAATTTTTGTTGAGGCGCGGAATACCTACATCCCGTCGTACGCTCCTGAAGTCGCAGACATTCTTGGAATCCTCAGGGGCGGACGATTGTTGGCGATAGAGGTTAAGGCCCCGGAGGGGCGGGTTTCGCCTCACCAGCAGCAGTTCTTGAACGAGATTACGGCGCGGGGAGGTATGGCGTTCGTGGCGAGGAGCGTGGAGGAGGCAGAACAAGGTCTCTCCGGCAAATGAAAGTGTTACAGTCATTCGTCATGGCTTCGTTCCCTTCTGTTTCGCTTCTTGGTTGCTACCACGAGTTGCAAACCGCTCGTACGGCTTGCGGTTCCTGCGCGGACTATTTACTTTTTGAGGGCCTAATTAACAGATGTCTGGATGCTGGAGCCACTTTGGTGTGTGAAGAAGCCGGTCCAACGAAAACTCCGCTTGCGTGTAAAATCGCCGGGCTGCGTGAGGTGTCTTACTACGACGTCGATATTCCACAGACTGTGAAAGGCCTCATCTATTACGAATTTGAGGGGAAGAAGGTTATGAACGAAGATGATACGGCATACGAGCTGGACACCACGTGGGTGAAGTACCGGAAAGCATGGGGGTTGGTCCGCGAATTTCACATGAGCCGCTCGTTCATTAAACACGCTGCTGGTCATTCGGACACGCTGTTGATTTGCGGAATAAGCCATCTACAAGGCTTGAAGGAACTGCTGCGTGAAAACTTCCTCATAGCCGACGTCACGCCCAACTATGAACACATCACTCCAATCCACAATCCACGAAGCCCTTCAATCCTCACCGCCGGAGCACCTTGAACTTGGCCTGACCGCATTGATTGAAGCCCACTTTACCGTCTGGCCGAGAGCATCGACAGTTCGTTGTGGCCAGCCGGCAAATCTTCAACCCCGGGGGAGCGAAGATATTTTTGAGTTGTGAGAATAGAACTATGGCCGAGGATGCGTCTTAGGAATTCCAGATTTGCCGCCCTTCCGCAGGTAGTTCACGGCGAAGGTATGGCGGCAGGTGTGAGTTGACATCCGGACGCCGGTAATGTCGAGGCGTTTTCCAAGCTCTTTGAAATCTCTCAAATAGTTTTGAGCAGTGATGTGGGTGCCGGTCTGAGTGGTGAAAATGTACTGGCCGGCAGTATGCTTCTGCGTGCCTCGATAGAGGCGTTTGCGCACTTCGCAACTGAACGGCACAACCCGGTATTTGTTGCCTTGTCCTTTGACCTCGAGCGTCATGTCGTCCAAGTCCACATCCTCAATCCTCAGGTTCAGAGTCTAGATAACGCGCAAGCCGGTATCGAACAGCAGACAGCCGAGAAGCCATATCCGTGGCTCGTTGATTCCGCAGCTCGGGCGGTGGTTCACGAACGCACTGACCTGCTCCAGCGTGAAGGTGATGAGTATGTTCTGCTCAGTCTTCAGGAATTGCACCCTCAGACCCTCTTTTAGATGGCCGTCGGCGTGGAGCCAGCGCGTGTAGGCCTTGAAACCGCGCAGGTAGGTGTTAATGGAGATGGGCGAAACTCGCTTGGCAGACACGGCTTGTATGCACTCCAGCATTCCCTGTTTGGTGGGACCTTCCAGAATGTGACGGAAAGCGCCGCCTACCCAGCGGTAGTCGCGGAGCGTTGCAGGCGATACACCATTCAGGTATAATCAGGGTGGTAAAGCGTTTGAACAATGGCACGTCGGCACCTCTACTGACGGCACTATTCGGCGTAAGCAGTTCATTCAGAGGCCACCCTAGCTCAGTTGGTAGAGCGGCTGATTCGTAATGAGAGGGTGACGGACTTTATGGCAGGATGTAAGTAGCAGCAAAGATTGACTTTATCGGACGGCAAGAGACTCCAACACGCCAACTCGAAACGGAATTTGAAACGGTTCGGCCTCGGAATTTTCTCTGTTGTACAATTCGGTAAAAGAAGTTACGCCACCTTAGCTCAGCTGGCAGAGCGACGCATTCGTAATGCGTAGGTCCTCGGTTCGACCCCGAGAGGTGGCTCCAGACCTTCATAAACGGGCGATTCGCGGACACGGCGGATTGCCCGTTTTGCTTTCGGGGCCGGGTGACGGCACGGCCAAGAAATTCGCCGCGTGGAGTCAAAAGTTCATCGGTCTGGTTTCAATGTAGAACTCGATCCCAAAGTCCTCTGTGACCTCCACCGCTGTACCGTTCAATCGCACGATGAATTCGTCCCCCGGCAAGCCTAGGGGTATGCCAGAAGCCGGTACCGGCTCGAACGTGAACGCTTGGGGGAGGTTCGGATTGCGGAAGAAGGAATCGAGAGGAGCCGTGGAGAAGCCCCTCACTCCCCAATCGATGCGGTAATTCGGCACTGGAGGGAGCAGTCCGGGTCGATTTGGCGGGGCGTGCAGAATCGCGCGAAGATCTTGAGCGGAAGAGGGACTCACCAACTTCGCACGCAAAGCGGTCACGACCAACCGCGCGTCAGGCGTCCATCTCATCTCGTATTGCGTTTCGGTCTTCTGTCCAGCGGGGATTAAAACAACTCCAAGCAGGCGCGATGTTGACGGCATGGACCCTATGATAACGCCCGCAGTGCCGTGTGTTGATTAACCCGAAACTTTGATATAGTGAGAACATCCCGCACCGATATTGTTTGGGAGGTCCGTCGTGGCAAAAAACGAGAAGCCGGTCAGCAATAAGCCTTCCAAAATGACGGTAATGCTCTTTCAACTGGAAGGAAGCGACGAAACCCTCCAAGAGGGCTTTCGAACAATCAACACAGCCATCGATAGGCTAGCAAACCCTGTAGTGCGTGTAATCGCATCACAGCAGTTCAAGGGCCTTCCGGCCTCCAAGAACGGCGACGATAACGGCGGGGACGTTCTCGAAGCAGAGCTTGTTGAAGAGTCTGGAGAGGCTGAACAAGTGCCGGTGGAGCGTGCGAAGCCGGTACGCGCGACGGGTGTACCTCGCCAACCGAAGATACTGGAACTGAATTTCAAGGCGGGAACGGTTCCGCTGCGGACCTACCTTGAGCAGAAGAATCCGCCATCTCACAGCCGCAAGTGTCTGTTGATTGCTGCATGCCTAAAGGCCAATTTGTCTATTGATGACATCACCATGGACCACATTTATACCGCTTATCGACATATGGGATGGACAAGTCCAAAGGACATCACCTCGCCAGTGCGCTCGATGAAGAAGCAAAACGGCTGGTTCAATAAAGGCAAAGAAGAAGGTTCTTACGCCATCAATCACATCGGTATCGATGTTGCCGACAACAACAAAAGCGAATAGCGCACTGTGACGTTAGAAGAACTGATTCGGGCGGTGACCGGGTTCGACGCCATGCAACACATTGACCGAACCAAGTTGTTTGCGTGGCATCTGCACGTCCAAAAAGGGATGGAACACTTTATGCCTGCGGACATTTCGCGATGTTACGAAACCGCTCACCTATCAGGTCCGAAGAACGTCCCGCAGCAACTCGCTCAGCTTGTCGCTAAGAAACCGCCAGAAATACTGAAGAACAAGAATGGATATCGCTTAGAGAAGCGTGTTCGGGATGATCTTGACAAGAAGTACGGGCAGCGGGCGATCACTATTGCGGTTACAAATTTATTGCGCGAACTCCCGTCACAGCTACCCGACATGACGGAGCGCACGTACCTTGATGAAGCGCTGAAGTGTTTCTCTGTTGGCGCTTTTCGCGCAGCGATTGTAATGACATGGAATTTGGCCTACTATCACCTTCTGGATTTCATCGTAAAGAACCGGCTGGCCGATTTCAATGCCCGATGGCCCGTGGTGTTCCAAGGCCACCACTCAAAGGGCACAAAGGCGATTGCGCGAATAGATGACTTTGGAGACATGCTGAAGGAGTCCGAAGTCATCAAGATAGCGAGGTCAGCGGCCATAATCAGCCATGACGTAGCCAAGATTCTTGAGGACAAGCTTGGGCGCCGCAACTCTGCGGCGCATCCCTCGGGCGTCAAGATCGAACAACTTCAAGCAGAAGAATTCATTGATGACCTAGTTAAGAACGTCGTCGTCAAGATCGTCTAGCCTTACGCCCTCCGCAAGACCCTCAGAAAGTCGTTCATATCCGCCTGATCCGGCGTCCGGCCTCGGGGCGTGAAGTACTGACGCGGGCCAATGCTCACGCCGTACCGCTCCGTCAGGAACTCCCGGACGGTCTGACGCCCGGCCCGCAGCAACGCCGATATCTGCCGGGCGAGGCCGCGCCGGGCGAGATCCTCCGCAGCCAGCCGGAACACTTCGTACCCGGTGTAGCAGGCACGCCCGAGGTTCAGCCGTCCGATCCTGCCGGATGGAATGTAGCTATCTGTTGGTGACGCGGCACGAATCCTGAGCGCCAGCGCCAACCCGAACAACGCGCCGTCCGGCGTCCGCATCAGGCCCTCATGATCCCGCATCAGCAACACGAGTACATCACGCGCCCGGCCTTCCGTTGCAGCGTGGAGGACGCCCGGCCCCAGCGTCCTCTCGATGATTTCAAAGTCCACCGCACCCGCGCTCATAACAGACTCACCGTCCCGCTGATCACCAGCGCCTCGCCAGATACGGCCACGTCAATCCAGAAGTCAGTGAGGTTGTACCGTTCCCGCTCCACCACCGCAAGCTGAAAGTTATCGTCCGCGCCGGTGCCGGTGTTGGGCCAGAACTCTTTGATGACGCCCGCAAGCGTCGCCACTGTGAGGCCGGCACAGCCGAAGTAGCATTTCCCCGTGAGTCCGGCCACCACGGAAGCGAACAACCGGCTGATTGGCATGAGAGCCTTCACCGCCGCGCCCGTCAAGTGGGCCGCTGGAGTCGTGCCGTTCATTCCGCGCTGAACAGTCCAATTTAAGTTCCCGCCGCTGAGGCCGGTAAGCAGGACCTGCTCACCATCGATTGCGAAAAGGGTACCGATGGGCGGGATACCGTTGAACGAACTCACGGTCAGTGCGGTAGCCACAGCAGTGATAGCGCCATTGAGCGCCGTCACCCCGAGTTGAACGGGAGTTCCCGCCGTGGCCACGATCACCTTGCCGAGGCTCAAAGGAGTATTCGCCATGACGGTTATTCCCCTGCATCGGCGAAGTGGGCCGGGATGTTCTTCGGATTGATGAGTGAACCATCATCGGCAATGCGGGTCATTCCGTTCTTGATGCCGAAGATCATCCGCTGGAGGCTGACGTGTCCGTACTCGCTTCCGAACTTCGCAAACATCAGCCCGGCTTCCTCATACAACTGGGTGACGGTGGCCAGCATCACTTGCGCCGAATCGAATTCGGAGTTGGGGACCAATGCGAGGAAGCTCTGGTTCATAAACGGGCGATCAGTGCGAGGGATGCTGAAATTCCTGCGCTGAACGGCATCGGCGAGGATCGGGTCACCCTGATCGATGGCCTGTTGAGCGAACGCTGCCAATTCCCTCGGTTCGATGTTCTCCAGAATCGCTGCGTAGAAGGCCCGGAGTTGGGTGGCTTCCATCAAGCCGTTCACTGTGCCCTTCGCACGCCGGAGGATGCTGTACTTGTCGAAATGTCTTGTTGCCATCTCGCGTGCGGTGTCGGACGCTACGTTCATCTGCTTGATGATCGGAACGGCCACCGCGTCAAGCGATGCGCGGATATCTGAGATGGCTTTGATCGTCTGGCGCTTCGCATGACTGCGGAGGGAGTTCTGTAGAAGGGCATCCTCACCGGTTCGCAGGGTGACGTTTGCATTGCCGACACGCTTGGTGTCGCCGATTACCGGAACAACGGCATCAGCGCGGGCCTTCTCCACGGCGATGGTTGCATTGTCGATTGCGGTCTTGACGCGGATGCGCCGGGCTGTTTGCTCTGAGACGAACGTCTTGAGTCCGTCCGGGTAAGTAAGTGGGGTTAACTGCGGCTTTAGTTCAATCACGGTGATATCTCCTGTTATGTCTTTCATCACGGGCCGTGAGAAGGATCGGAGATCCACCAGTGGAACCTTGTTCGCCAACAGCACCCTTGCTATTGACTACGCGCCGTCCCACGGCCCGCTTCACTGGTCATCAGTAACATTGGTCAATCGCGGAGGTTAAGACGCTACCGGCCAAGAACTAATTCGACGTTACTATGCTCAACACTTATGGGGCTACAAGTATTTACAAGTCATTTGACCAATAGTTATGGCCATTAATTTGTAATGTCACTTATTAACACACTAAGTTAATAACTATGAGCACGCAGCGTAAGGGTCCTAACCTGTCCGAGGAAGCAAGGGCCAAGAAGTCCGCACAAGCCAAGGCGCAATGGGCCGCACGTGACGCGGGCGGACTCCGCGCAGCGGTGACGAAGGCCAACACCAAGGAACCACCCGTTAATGTGCTGGAGATTGTGGAGATGGCGTGCAGGAACGGCTGCACTGTTCATCAGATAGCTGAAGCCCTCGGGATAGACCGCAAGCTGTTTGCGGAATGGCGCGAACGCTATCCCGATATTGAGACCGCGATGACGGCGGGCCGGGCGGTGGAGCATGACAAGCTGTTCGGGGCGTTGTTCAAAGCGGCAACGCACGAGACAAAGCCGAACCTGATTGCTGCGATCTTTCTACTAAAATGCCGCCACTCCTACCGCGAAGGAGAGGCACCCGTCAGCAACACGGTGTCGATCAACTTCATGCTTCCCAAGTCCATGTCGCCAGAGCAATACGCGGCGAAGCTGGCGAGTGAGACCCAACTGCTGCCACCGGGTGAGGCTGCCCGGCTTGCACGGTTGCCCGAAGTGCAACGGGAACTTGCGAAGGACCTGAAGCGCATCGAGGTAGAACGATGATTGCCAGCTTTGGGGCGAAGCGAGATGAAGCTATCCAGATGTCAGAGTTCCAGCAGCGCGTGCTGGAGATTCCACAGGAATACAGCATCTTTTTAGGCGGTGGCCGTGGCGGAGGTAAGAGCTACTGTTGTGCCCTCCTCTGCCTCAAGCACGCTGCCGAGTTTGGATCAAGGGCGCACATGATGTACCTGCGCCGCACTCACAGGGGCACACAGGACTTTGCTGCAATCACCATGGAAGTGTTCGGCAAGGTATATGGAACTGCGGCGCGGTTCAATTCGGCAGATGGATTCTGGAAGCTACCTAACGGGGCAACGCTCGAAATCAACCAATGCGAAACTACAGCAGACCTTCTGAAATTCCAGGGTAGGTCCAAAAGCCTCATCATTGTTGACGAGGCCGGACACTACCCGGACCCGATGTTGATTGATCGGATGCGGTCTAACCTCCGTTCTATTGCGACGGTTCCCACCAGACTCGTGCTTTGCGCAAATCCCGGAGACTCCGGCCACGGATGGATTCAGCGCCGCTACATCAATCCCACGATGCCATGGAGGCCGTTTCTGGAGAAACAGACGGGCGTCATGTTCGTCTCGTGCCCATCGACCTTTATCCAAAACGAGTTCATCGATCAAGGCGCGTATAGGCGTGATTTGATTGCGGCCACATCGACGGATTTGGAGTTGCAAAAAGCTTGGCTGGAGGGATCGTGGGCGATTGCGCGTGGGGCGTTCTTCGGCGCGGTGCTGGATGAGAGCATCAACGGCATCGCTCCATGGGAAGGCGTGACGGCGCGGACGCTACGGGCGAAGAAGAAGCGCGTTAAGACGGGTGACGGCGTGTACCTTGAGGGCTTCGGGTCTGATGAGTGGCGGTGGTTCATCGCGCACGACTTCGGAACTGCGGCCCCATCCTATACGGGCGTGTTTGCAGTCAGTCCCGGAATCCACGGACCTGACGGGCGCTACTACCCTTCTGGATCTATGATCCTCGTTGACGAACTGGCGACATACATCCCGCCGAACTACAACGAGGGCACCGGCTGGACAGTGCCGCGATTGGCTGAAGAGATACGGACGCTCTGCGACCGATGGGAGATCAAGCCCAGCGGCGTTGCTGATGACGCCATATTCAACTCGCATGGCGGGCGTGATGGATCAATAGCGGAGGAGTTCCAGCGGGAACGAGTCTACTTCAATCCGGCCCGAAAGATGGACCGTGTGTCCGGGTGGGAACTGCTAAGACGGCTCATGCAGTCTGCCGGGAAGGTCGATCAGCCGTCTTTTTACGCCTCCAAGTCGTGTTCGTTTTTTTGGGATACTGTGCCCTCGTTGCCGCGTGACCCGCGCAAACCTGCGGACGTTGACACGAAGGCCTGTGATCATTCTGCGGATTGTGTCCGCTACGCGGCGTTGCGCCGAATGAACGCTACATCACGTCCGTTCGATGCGGGCAAGCGCTCAAGGAGCTTCTGATGCTTACCGATGCGGCAATTGAGATCGTCTCGCCTTTGAACCATTTCGATACCGATTGCGTGTGCCGGATAGCGAAGACGCCGGGTTTAGTGGCGACATGCGCCGGGTGCGGGCAGACCGTGTACCGGCGTGTCCACCTGCCGTTGATCACATTCGGGTTCTGGTGTGGTGCCTGCTGCCCATGCAAAACGTTTGTGCCGACTCCCGCTGAAGAGAAGGCGTTGCGTATCAACCGGGCGATGCACCAGCGTGACGCGGGAGACGATGACGCGCCCAAGTCCGTTCCCGTTGTAGCGGAGTCGGCAGAGGCGCAAGCGGAGCGCCGGGAGCGTATGCGTCAACGGTGTGCGGATGCGGTGCGGGCGCGGTGGGCCGATCCGGGTGCAAGAGCGAAGATGCTGGACGGGATGAAGAAGCGGACGCGGTAGCATCGACAGCATGGCTGATCGGCACGTCTGGAGTCACCTCAACCGCCTTCAACTCGGCAAGTATGCCGAATACCTCACCAAGATGGAGTTTGTCTTGCTCGGGTGCGATGTGTTCACTGCCGAGGTTGACGACCACGGGATTGATTTCGTGGTGCGGACCCGAGAAGGCAATCACTACGATGTTCAGGTGAAGTCGTTCCGTTCGTCAATCGGCGGGAACACACCATACGTGTATCTCCAGAAGTCCAAGTTCAAGGTTCATCCCTCGCTCATGCTGGCGCTGATCCATTTCGTTGACGGCCAACCACCAACGATGTTTCTGGTTCAGTCATCCGTGAGTGACGCGCCGCACCCGATCTTTGAAAGCCGCGATTATGGCGAGGGCAAGCAGAGCGAACCGGAGTGGGGTCTCACAATGTCCAAAAAGAAGCTTGCGGCCCTCGCTCAAGACTACGGGTTTCAGGCGGTGGTTAGCCGGTTGACCTGATGGCCCGGCGCTCCTGCGGACCCGATACGGTGGCCTCGGGCGTCCGGCGCTGTCCTGTCCCAGGCGCTGGGCCAGCATCAGCAGTTCTACCCGAGGCCCGCGCCCGGATCGAACCACCCTTCACCATCCGATTCAGCCCGATTCCGTTTCAACTTCCCGTTTCAAATAGCAGCGGAGCACACGGCGATGCAGTAAACATTGGGTTGCGTGCGGTGCGACCCGCTAATGAGTAGTTAGAGGGTGCCCGGCTGGTCTTTTTTAATGCACCCGATACTGGCATCGCGCCGGTTTTGAGCGCAACCGAGGACAGAGAGGCCAATCCACCGGCCCACCGGCCACCCACCGGCCTAATTTTCGCCGGGCGGTGGGCGCTATCTGCATGACGGGCCAGCACTTAAGAGCAAACCCACCGGCCCACCGCCCTACTCTCAACCCTATACGCGCGAAAGAGAAAACAAGATACCCTTCCGGCGCTCCCGTCACGCTCACCCGCTACGCGCGTATAGGAGGGTACAAGATAGGCCGGTGGGCCGGTGGACTTCCACGTACGTTACTGACCCTAAAATACTTAAAGCCCACCGCCCTACCGGAAAAGGGCCGGTGGATGGGCGGTGGGCCGGTGGAAGCGCTGCAATCACATCGGGCGCGTATCTTTGATCAACCCTTCCATGTCCTTCTGTACCTGACCTACGCGCCGGACATCCTCCAGCGTGAAGTCTACGTCTGCAATTGCGCGGCCTGCGGTGATCTGGAGGAAGTTCAGATACTCCTCGCCCCGCTTACCCTCGCTTTGCTTCAGCCAATGATCAATTCGGCGAACGGCCCAGATGCGCTTATACCCGAAACGTTGAAGTTGGGCGCGGCCCACCTGACGGGAACCGGCTTGTTCGAGCACTTCAGCTATCGCGTTGCTGGTTAGACGTTCCCGTTTTGATACATGCTCGGGTACAACCAACAAAAGATGATCGATCACCACCAGATCGCAGGCGAACGGACCCTCGTTATTCTGGATGCCATCTTCGATCCACGTTGCTATCTCGTTGCGGTTCATTTCGATAGCCTGCTGTCGCGCTTCCGTCTCCGGCGCATCCCCATTCGGACGGAAGCCATCCACAGGTAGCGTAGCGAGGTAATCGGCGATTGCGGGAAGGTTCTTATCTGTCCATGACCAAAGCGCATCGTAGTAGGCATCGGCCCGGCGTTCAGCAGGAGAGAACAGGATGCAGTATCGCTTGTCCTCCCGATCAATCTTGAGCGCTCCCTTGTGATTGGTGAACATGAGGAAGTTATAACGGTTTGGCATCGGGTAGGAGTGCCCTCCCACCAATCGAACCGTTGTTGTTGGTTCGGTAATCATCGGCTTGAGCTTATTCATTAGTTGCTGACGCCCGTAGCCCATGAGTTCCTCAACCACAATCAATTGAGCGCCCTCCTGCCAATCGGTCCATGTCTCGTGAAGGCGCTCGTTTGTTGGACGGTTCACGTTGTGTTCACCAAGAACCATCGCCATCATCCGTCCGAAGTAGCTCTTACCAGTCCGCTGCTTCCCTTGCAGCACCACAGTCCATCGCACCTTCACGCCGGGATAGCGAACCTGAAAAGCAAGGTACTGGAGAAACAGTTGCCTCTCACGTTCCTTTGGTAGGATGAACTCCGCATGTTCGATGAACGGCCCAACATCGCCGGGTGACGGCGTAACCGGGCTTGGCCGCCAGAGGTTCAGCTTGAGTTGATTGCCTTCAGTCTCGAACATCTCGCCGTTGGGCGCGAACGTCAGCGCGTCAACACGTGGATAGTCTTCATTAGCAAGGCACGCGTCGGCAAAGGTTCCCCGCTTAGGTGCCTGTGGAGCGAACTTATCCGAGAACTGGCTTTTGGTGAGGCGCTGGGCGCGGTCTGGTGATACGAACTCCTGAGTGGCGATACAGTACACCCACCCGGCTTCCCGCTGTTCCCTTACAGCTGCATTGACGGCTTGAATAATACTATTGGGAATGCTGTACTCTTTGTTGAGCTTCGCATAGTGGATGATGGTCCCATACCCATATTTGCTGGGTCGGAAGTTGCTCCACATCCGCCTAAGTCCAGATTCCCACGTATTCAGGTCCTTGGAGTAATTCGTTTCGTACTTGGTCGCTCTGCGGGAGAACTCCAACCATCGCTGAAATGTCCCATTGCCATCCCCGAGGATGTTCCAGAGCGCCGCGCCAACCTCCCACCAGCAACCGGGCCGGTCACTGCCGGGTTCGTAGCTGTTGAGTTCCTCCGGTGGGATGGCATCCAATGCAGCCTGCAACTCTTCATCGGTAAGAGTCTTGTAGGCGTTGTCTGCAACCGCTGCATCCTGCGCGTCCGAATCCCGGTAAACTGTTGAACCAGCGCCGGGCGCGGATGTGCGTGCAGTATTCTCCGGCTTGCCGACAAGTAAACCCTCCATCCATTCGGGCATCGGAGCGATGCTGGAGTCGGGGTTCTCTATTTCGTAGTGACCGCCGGAAGCATGGTTACTGGGAGGAGCGATCACGTAACCGCCCTTGCCACGAACATCGATGTTGATTCCCAGCGGACAATTCTTACTGGCATCGTCTGCCGTGACGTTCTTGACTGCAACCCGCGTCAGGAAGTAGTAATGCGTTCCACCGGACCCGGTTCTCACCCGGCGCGTCTCTGGCAATGGGCCGTATTGTTCAATCAACGCGGCGAGTGATTCGCGCCCCTTCTTGCCGTGCGCGACATCGATATCAACCACAGCAAGATACTTGTGATCGCTGTTCGCGCCGGGCCACGCATGACCAGTGGCGAGGCCGATGTTGTAGGGAACGTCCCACGCCCGGCGAATCTCGCCTTCATCCGTCGTAGCCTTCAGGAACCCGCCCTTACCGTTGGCCGGATGCTTACCCGATTTGCAGTTGGGCTTCCCGCACGAGCAAGCACCATTGCCGAGTATGTAGTGACAGTAGAACACCGGGAATCCTTCCCGCGCCAACTGAAGGGCTGCATCACGCAAACTGGCGGGAATCCGGGCTGTCCTTTGCGATTTGGTTTCCCCGACTTGTTCAATGGATAGTTGGCCATTTTCAGGCAAGTGTCGTTTGCCGGCCCCTTGAGCGCCGGTATAATTAGAGGAGTCAGGCGTTTCAATCTGACCCTCTTGGTTCGCGGCGCGGGCATCAGCCAAATGCTTCGCGCCGTTTCTCTTACTCACAACGCGACCGCCTGTTTGCGCGGGCGTCCTACCCGGCGCTTCTCCAGCGATGTTACCGGCGTTGGCGTGACGCGGTGCTGCGCCATCCAGTTATCGAGGTCCTCAATCGAGTACCTGATGTTAGTGGCCCACTTGACATAGGCTGGGCCGGTTCCATTCATGCGATGGATGCCGAGCGTTGAAAGGCCAATCCCGAGGTAATCAGCAGCTTCCTTCGGAGTAAGATAGCGGCGATTGACGGACAATCCTTGTTCTGTTTGAACCGGTAAGCGATTCATGGCATAGACTCCAGTTATGGTGTCTTGCGCCCGTCTTCTTAGGTGGAGGTTACTGCGGATTTTCGCTGTTACCGCCGGTTCCATCAAAGAGGCTGCAAGTCATCGCTTTCGCGACTCGCAACGTCTGATTGGAACCCGAGACTTCCCGTCTCCGGTGGCGTTTTACCGCCTCAGCGTTTAGACCCGAAGGTCAAACAGTACTTTGGCAATTACAGCCCGGTAATTACGCCCGGCATCCCGCCGTTCGCACTCACCGTTTGCATACTGTCCTGAAACAATTCTACCCGATCCTGTTTCCTGATAGCAACTGTCAGCTTTCGAGCGCCGCTGAACGGAATTGGGTTGAAGATAATTCTTTCGATCCGAGCAATTTGTTCAAATCGATGGCGATTTTTTCGAGGATTGCTTTGTCCACCGTCTCCAGTACGCGCCGGACGGATTCGTGGGTGGGTTCAAAGTATTCGTCAGTGATCGTGTCGCGACAGGCGTGGTTCGCGATGAAGCTCACGTACTTGTTGGGCGCCACTTCATAGCCCACGCTGATGAAAGTCCGGCGTAGCGCGTGTGGGTTCAGAAGTTCTGTCCGGCGCTGTTCCTTGCTCTCGCTGATATGGCCAGTCTTGGAGTGTGCTGGCCAGACAAACTCCGAACCGGGGAAGGCCCAAGCCTCGGTGGAGAAGGCCCGAGCGAATTCGAGGACCTGCCGGACTTGCGGACTCATCGGAAGATCGAACGCGGCTGATTCACCGCCCTTCGGGTCCGGGTAGTGGATCTTCTCCCGCTTGAAATCGACGTTCTTCCACCGCATCGTTCGCGTGGCCTCGTCACGTTGGCCGGTGAGCAGCATGAATAACCGAAGCGCCCGGCGTATCGGGTTGCCGATGGTCTGTAGCGCCTCGCCCCACTTGGCGAAAGCGTCTTCCCCAATGCGTGCGTCACGGCGCTTCAGCCGGTGCCAGCGGATGACGCCTTCCCGCGTGACGGGGTTGGGCGGTAGCTCCATCGCCAAAGCCAGCATCCCGTTGTAGGAAGCGCTGATCGTTCGCAGCACTCCGTTCGCCGTAGCCTTCCCGCAGGACTTCGTTAGCTCCAGATGCAGGTTCCGAACGATGGTGGGCTTCTTGCCGAGGTCCGATAGAGGAAGGTGGCCGATGACGGTCCAATCCAGCTTCTTCTTTGCAGCGGTCATTCTGTCCCGGACCTCCGGCGTTGGTTCGAGGTAGTGTTCCAGATGGTAGCGGTAGTTCCCGAGGGTTCGAGGCCGGAGGTCCACCGCACCCTTTATGTACTCCTCCACAGCGGCCTTGACGGTCAGATCGGGCTTGCGCTCCTTGTGCGGGTCACGGCCCTTCTCCATCTTGCGCAGTTCCTCCTTGGCGAGGTCCCGCGCTTCCTGCACTGTGACCTCCGGGAAGTGACCGAGCTTGACGCGGGCCGTCTTGCGCACGCCGGTTTCCGGGTCCTTCACTTCCCGCTGCGCCACCCACGTCTTCACCCGCTTCTGCGAAATGATCATCAGCCCGGTGACTCTGTCATCGCAGAGCATTTCGCCCGGTTTCGCCTTCTCCACCCGATCCTGCGTCAGCCTCTCAACTGGCATCGCTGCGTACTCCGTTCCGGTTTGGCGGCACCCGTTTTGAAACGGATTCAAAACGGTTTCGGGTCCTCCACGGAGGTCCCAGCGAATCATGCGCTTACCGCGAAACCACTTCTATCTTACTGTAAAATCAGCATATTAGGCAAGCGGGCGCAGTTCGAGGCAGGTTCGGTAAAATCGGTCAGTCCCTAATTCGTAATCAGCAGGTCGCCAGTTCGATCCTGGCGGGTGGCTCCATATTTTTCAATTAGTTAGGCTTCCGTCTTGAGCCGCCGGCGTCTTGTTGGGGAGCCACTGGGGGAGCCAACAGAAAATCCCCGACTTTTTCCAGACCTGCGCGGCGTGCTGCCTGTGTCGCGTGCCTGTAGACATTCTTCGTCAGCCGGGTACCGCTGTGCCCAACGATCTCGGCAATCGTTTTGTCTGGAACTCCCTGGGCAGCCAGCAACGAAACGCATGCATGGCGGAGATCGTGGAAGCGACGGCGGCCGAGGTTCGCCACCGCCAGCAGTTTGTGGAACCCGCGAAGCACGTTGCGGTCGATCAGCGGCGTTCCGATGCTGGAGGTGAAGACGTAGCCCGTCTCCTTCCATCGATCACCAGCGATCTCCCGCTCCTGGCATTGGCGCCGGTGATGGTCGCCCAGCGCATCGAGACAGAATGGCGGGAGCGGCACTACCCGGCGACTTTCCTCCAATTTCGGTTCGGTTCGTTGAAGCTTGCCGTCGATCCGCCGCAGCGTGTGATAAACCTTCCGCGCTCCGGTAGTGAAATCCACCTCCGGCCACTGCAGGGCGAGCGCCTCGCCGTGGCGCAAGCCAATCGCCAGCGCGACGGAGAAGAGCCCTTCGAGGCGGTGCCCACTGACTGCGGCAAGTAGCCGGTGGGCTTCATCGGCACCGAGCGGATTAATATCGGGCTTCGGCACATGCGGAGGCCGTACCAGCTGCGCGACATTCCTTTCCACCAGGTCACGCCGCAGGGCTTCATTGAGAGCAATGCGCAGCACCGTTCGGAGAGAGCAGACCAGGGCCGGCGAGTTTCCTGCAGTAAGCTTCGCGTTGAAGAACCGCTCCATCCGCTCAACGGTAAGGCCCCGGGGTTTGAGCGAGGCGAGGCCGGGAATAGTGTCCAGTTTCTTTTCCTTCCACTTCACTGGCGGAACTGTCTTCGCCAGATGGTTGCGTACCATCTGCTCATAACTGCGGTACGTCTTAGCCCGGACGTTTGGCTTTACGGTGTGCTCCAGCCATGTTTCGAGGAACAATCCGAGCGTGATCCGCTCTGGTGCGAGATTGAGGCCGCGGTGCTGCTTGTCGAGCGCTTCGACCATCCTGTCGCTCACCGCAGCGCGTGGCCGCGACAAACTTCCTTCGAATGCGTCGGCGTTTGCCGTTAACGAACTCATAGCCAGTGGTTATAGATGCAACCCACCGGCCGGGCTTCTCTTCGAAGATGGGTCCGCCGGGTAGAGCCACCCGCCGAGCTCATGTCGCAGTCGGGCGCGGGCGCTGTTCTTGCTCTTCCATGGCTCAGGCCAGTGATCCATCCCCGTCGCAGCTTCCAGTCTTACCATGAACGGAGTATTCGCCGGCCTTTGTTCGGTGACCCGAACTCTGGTGAGCACCTCCCAATCCTCCTTTGACCCTGTCCCACCAGTAAACGTACTTTCGCCAATTCGCCGGATGGCCTTGGATCGAGCGATCAGGTCATGCCAAACATGCAAAGGCTCGCGCCAGAATGGAAGCCCCTTGTTCGTGCAACTACCTGGACGAATCTCTTCCGGAGTGCACCAATGTCCTTCTTGTGTGTACGATGGCACGCGGTGAATACTGCAAAGGCCGGGAACACCCCACCTTTTCGCAAAGTCCAAGACCCCTGAATCATCGGTTATGCCGCTATCGAATCCATGGCGCGCAGCTGAGGCTCTGGAGGGCGTTTCCGTTCTATCTTCGGCGGGCGTGCGTCGTGCCGATCCTGCATGTTCTTCTCTGCAATCCTTTCACTACCTTCGGTATAGTCCCGGCTCGCTAACCATTTTCAATCTGGTACTGGAACTGCGAGTTGGGGCAAACTCTTCTCATGCGGACGTTTATTCTCCACTTCATTCATGACGAGGGCGGCCAGGACCTGATCGAGTACACTCTGCTGATGGCTTGCCTCACGCTGGGGTCAGCGGCAATCTACGCGAGCGTCGGTGCCAGCCTGACCCTCACGATCCTCGTGAATGAGGGCTGGCATTCCGGGACGCCAGTATTGGGCCGCGAAGAAAACATAAAGACCCAGGGTCAGTTGTCGGACCTGCTGGCGGCGTGAAGGACACACCGCTGCCTGGTTTGCGGAGGAATGGGCCAGAACCCCTACTGAAACCCATAAGGGGACTGGAGCGGCCTTGGAAGTTCAGAAGGGCTGGCCCACGCCTATGGAATCCCGTTATTGGAGAAATTGCGAAAACTATTAACCTTCCATCTGTGCTTGCTGATACTGTCTTTCCGAGGCGCGCTTGAGGCGCGCCAGGGAATCGTCTACGCTGGCCGCGATTGTTTTTGCGCCAAATCTTTCGAGGAACCGGCCCCACCAGCCTGGCGGGAAGATGAAGTCTCACCCATATTGGACGCGGCAGCTGGCCGCGTCGATGGGCGTGCAGACGATGCGGGGTTTCTCTTGCAGTCCCAACGGGAAAAAAACATGCAGATCGATCTGATGCCGGTCGGGATCGATCGCTTCGACCTTGAAGATGAAGCGCATGGTTAGGCCAAGGGCTTTGCCCGCGAAGTGGATCGTCTGGCCTGCGGCAGCCGGGCCGGCTGGCTCAACCCGTTCTGGCTGAACATCGGCCCACCCGGCATAGCGTTCCCATTGCACGAGGTTCCCCCAGACTACCGCCAGCGGGGCAGCCACAATGGCCGTGGGACAAACGGTCAGACCCATGCAAATAACTATAGCCCCACTAAATCAATTAGATTTGGGGGACGACCAGTTTCAGGTGAATCTTCAGGCCCGATATGACCTGGACGTCGCGGTGGATAAATCACGCAAAGAAATAGAACTGTCTATTCGCCCAGGAAACGCCGCCTGAGCAATCCATTCACTGGATTGGTGTTGCGAATCACACGCAGTTATCCAAGTGAAATCAATGACTTAGGGCACCATCCGTCTGCCTCCGTGCCACACTGCAATCGTGAGGGCGCTTCGCCTCTGAAACTGAGGCAGGTTTCTCACCCGATCTTTGAAAATTGAATACAAAAACGGCACCACGCGTGCGGATGTGGCCGCGTCGTCGAAGTTCCGCTGGCGTGGGCGGCGGAACTTCCTCCATGAGTGAGTTTGCCGAACGAACCTGAGAAGTTGTTGAAAACAAAGCTCAGGCGTTTTCCCGAACCCGGGAACCCGGGCCAGGTCGCAGTTCCCTTTCGAGCAATGGTACGAAAACACGATAAGACAGAATGAGCGCGCGCAGCAGCCCCCACATCGGCTTCTCGGATCGGGAAGTTCCTGTTCCACTCGGGAGCAGTACCTTTTCGCGCCTCCACCATGTCCGCGACCAACACGCCGGGCAAACCAGCAATCTTCTCCGATTGTTTCGCCGCAGCCAGGCCGCCATCGAAGTTCTGAACGGAGGGTTCCCGCAGGCCCGTATCCGTGGCGATCTCATCCGCTGATTTGCCGCTTCGGGTTACTGGCGGGATGTTACGCTTGAGCGGATGCCGACTGCCCAAAAGGTCCGCCAGCCGCGGAGTTTTGCGCGCTTTCGCTGCACCGGGTCCGCTTGCGAAGATACCTGCTGTGAAGGCTGGGGCGTCAACGTGGATCGCGCAACCTTCGAGAAATATCAGGACCCCCTTGCACCGCAGGTCGGGGGTAGGGCGCTCGCCGGTCTGGTCGAGATTAATCCGGCCGGAACTTCCTCCGTCAACTACGCCAGAATCCGTATGGACGGCATACGCTGCCCCGCGTTGCAGGAAGGTTTGTGCTCGGTTCATCAGACCCTTGGAGAGTCTTACATCTCCGATCTCTGCAGCTCATTTCCACGCGTGCTCAATCTGACGGGTGACGTGATGGAACGGTCCCTTCACCTCTCCTGCCCGGAAGCGGCCCGTATGGTTCTCCTCGACCCTGATGCGATGGCTTTCGAGGAACTGATGGACGATGGACAGCCCTGGCGTTCCGGCTCGCTGACGTCACTGCCTGACAGTACGTCCGGCGACCTTCTGCATCAGGTTCGCGCTCTTGTCATTGCGGTCATCCAGGAACGATCACGCCCCTTGTGGCAGCGCATCGTTTCTCTGGGCTTTGCCGTGGAGATGCTGGCGGGCATGGACCTGGCTTGCGCCGTCACCGCAATGGAAGAGCATCTCAGCAAATTCAGGGCTGGCTTTTTTGACGAGATTTTGAATCGCCAACAGGCCGATCCCGTCCTGCAACTGGAAACGGTTCTGGAATTGATTGTCGTCCGTCTGGGGGTCGATTACACATCCCCCCGGTTTCTGCAATGCTACCGGGAATTGATGCAGGGTCTGGAGTGGACTGATCAATCCACCATGCAAGAACTGGCAACCCGCTATAACGAGGCAGCAGATGATTATTTCCTTCCGTTTATCAGCCGCCACCAGCACGTGCTCGAAAATTACCTGGTGAACCATGTGTTCAGGACTTTGTTCCCCTACCGCCGCAGGCAGCCGGACCAGTCGTTTGTATTTGACTCCGGCAGAGCGCCCATGCAGGATGCGTTTCTACTCCTCGGCATGCACTACGCGATGATCCGAACTCTGTTGATCGGCGTGGCAGCCCTGCATAGGCACAACCTGAATTCGGACCACGTCATCCAGCTCGTGCAGTCATACTCCAGGGCCTTCCAGCACATCGTATCTTTCGAAACCCTGGCGCTGGAATCTTTGAACAAAAAGCCGGAGCACTTCATCCGCAAGATCGCCGTGCTCGTAATGGACTCACCAAAACCCCGCTAAGCCGTAACCAGCGTATATCCGCGTTCCTGCGCCCGGCTCACCACAACCACTCCCGCTGCAACCATCCGGCCGTTCTTCACCAGATTGCTGCTCAGTTCGGTATGAATGGCGTCGGCATCCCCACCCACCGCGCGGGCGAGCGATCCGGACATACCCCTCGTGGCGGTCGCGCACACCGCGATTTGTACGCCCATTTTGGCCAGCGATTCAAACGTGCCGCGTCCACCCCCGTCGCCACTGTCCGGCGCATTGTAGATATTGGTCTTCGGAGCGGCGTGAGTTTTCGGGTCCTCAAAGCCGATCTGCTTCGAAATCGCTTCGCCGTACTTCGCCCAGATCGCGTCGCTGTATCCAAAAGCCACGGAGCGGTGACGCACCACAATGATAAGCGCGACATCGCTGTCCACCAGGCCGTATTCGGTCCGGTTGGTGCGGATGAAATTGCTACCCCAGCGAAGCGCCTTACCCACGCCCTCCGCGGTGGTTGTGTCGATCAGCAGGCGGTGCTTTCCCGGAATTTGGTCCAGCCAGTCGTCTTTCTCATGACGCGTCGGCTCCCACCTGGCGGCGGCCGGTGTTTTCGTCTGCGCATGCACGGTTCGCCCCAGGGCAAGTGCCGCCAGTGCAGCCGCCCCGGTATGGAAGCGCGTGAGAAAGGAACGTCGTTCCGATGAAGAGGAGGGCTCTATGGTCATGCGCCGGTCAGTTTATCACGGCCCACTGTCGCACAATCAGCCGGGCCACGTGCCAGTTGATCAATCCATCTCGTCGGTAAATACGAAATCACGGGCGTTGCAAACCTGCCATTCCCCTTCGGCTTTCAGCTCCAGCACCTGCGCGTGATACTTCACCAGCCCCGGATGGTGACTCACGCTCACAATGGTCGTATCCGTTGCCACCAGCCGCTGGTAGAGCGCGGCTTCGTTGGTGCGGTCCAGCGCGCTGGTCGCTTCATCCAGCAAGACATATCGCGGGCGGTTCAGCAGCACGCGGGCAAACGCCAATCTTTGCCGCTCACCCACAGAGAGCACTTTTTCGAACTCCAGCTTGGCGTCGAAGCCTTTGCAGCGTTTTTCCAGATCGTTCATGTTCACCTGCTGCAGGGCCTCGCGTAATTCGGCATCGCTCACGCTGCGCGTCAGATTCGGATAGCAGAGTTGCTGGCGCAGAGTGCCCAGAATCATGTAGGCGTTCTGCGGCAGAAACAGCATGTTCTCCAGACCGGGCCGTTCCACGGTACCGCTGCCGGAGTCCCACAAACCCGCTGTGGCGCGGAGCAGTGAACTCTTGCCGCATCCGCTGGGCCCCACAATCAGCAACCCTTCGCCCGGTTGCACTCGCAGAGTAAGGTCCTTCACCAGCGTCCGCTCATGGTTGGGTGTTTCCAGCGTCATCCCCGCAAAACTCAGTTCAGTTGCCTCACGCGTAATAATGTGGCTGCGGGCACTGCTCGCTTCCGCCTGCTGTGCGTCCAGGGCTGTAGCGAAACCATCCAGACGTTCCACGCCCGCCGCGAACCGGCTCAGATATTCCATGTTGCTCACTAGAACCGTGATCGCCGCCAGTACAGAGCTGAATGCGCCGGCGGCCTGCACGATACTTCCCACTTCCAGTTCTCCGGAAAGTACCCGCGGCGCAATAATCAGGCTGGGCAGAACCGTTGCGAACAGGGTGTACGCGTAAGAAAAGAGGTTCAGTTTCAGACCCCATACAATCAGTTCATTGAAGTTTCGAAAGACCTTGGCAAACCGGCTCTTTACCTGGCGCAGTTCCTGCCCTTCGCCGCGGTAGAGCGCGATCGACTCCGCATTTTCCCGAACCCGCACCAGTCCAAATCGCAAGTCTGCTTCCCGCCGTAACCGCGCAAAATACAGCGCGACCATCTTCTCGCTGAACACGCCGAACGTCACCGCCGTGCCAATCGCCGCATACAGTGCAAGAAACAGTACCAGGGGACGGGAAATGTCCCACAGAACCTTGCTGAATGCCAACATTTCGAACGTGGCGCTGGCGAACAGCAGCAGGAAATTCAGCGATTGCGTAGTGAACGACGCGATATCCTCGCCAATTCTCTGGTCGGGGTTATCGATTTCCGGATTCCTCTGCAAATGGTAATAAGCGCGGTTACCGAAGTATCGCCCGAGGAACTTGCCTGTTAACCACTGACGCCATTCAATCGACAGCTTGTCCCGCACATAGTAGTAGTACGAATAAACCGGCACTGCAACCAGCAGCAACCACAAATACAGGCGTACTGAGGCCCAGAAACGGGCTGCATCCAGTTCGGCCAGCGACGAAGTGAATTCTCCCGCTTGATGGTTGAAAAGAACGTTGAACCACGTTTCGCCTGCCAGCAGCAACCCCAGCAGCAGCAGGTATCCCCACGCCTTGCGCTTTTCTTCCGAAGTCCAGTAAGGCATGGCGAGCTTGCGGAAGCGCAGCAGCAGCTTCAGGTTCAGTTTGCTCTTGCCCTTTTTGACCATCTGACCAAAGGGTAACCTGCGAAAGTGGCAGAATCGTGCTTTTGCTGGTCTTTTGGAGCCTTTTTAATGTAGGCGCAAACATATTTGCTTACTTTTGTCTGCAATACCGTAGTTCTTAACTCTTTCCCATGTTAGTGTTAGGGGAGGGAGGCCCATTGGCGGGTCCTGTTGCGGCACTACTTTTACTGCAAACCGATTTCAGGGAGCTCATCAGCCACGGCTCGGCGCTTTCCAACGTCGTTCTCGTGGTTCTCATCGGCTTTTCCCTGTTTTCGCTGACCATTATTTTCTCTAAATTGTCGGCCTTTCGCGCCCTCACGCGGACAGACCGGGCCTTTCTGCGTGCTTTCCGCAAGGTCGCCGGACTCGACGGCGCCGTCGTCGCCGCGGAGCAGTTCCGCCCTACCCCGCTTGTGGCAGTCTTCGACTCGGGCTTCAACGAACTCAGTCGGCAGGTCAAGACCCGTGGCGGGGTGGTAAATAAAGACGCTATCGTCCGCATTATGCAGGTAGGTGTGAGCGAGGAACTCACGCGGCTGGAACAAAATCTGAGCTGGCTGGCAACCACAGCCTCGGTTTCCCCGTTTATAGGATTGTTCGGTACTGTTTTGGGCATCATCCGCGCCTTTCAAAACCTTGGCGCGGCGGGCAGCACCAGTTTGCGGGCGGTAGGGCCGGGAATTTCCGAGGCGTTGGTCGCCACCGCGGTCGGTTTGATGGCCGCAATTCCTGCTGCCATCTTTTATAACCACTTCGGACGTCTTATTAAAGTCACCGGAGACCGGATGGACAATTTTACGCTGGAATTTCTCAACCTGGTGGAGAGGAACTACGGCGAGTGAGGGGGCAGGCCGATGGCGTTTAGTACCGGCGGCGCAGCCAGTGGGGGTCGCCGCAGAATTGCGCCCGCCCTGGCTGAGATCAACGTCACCCCGTTTGTGGACGTGGCCCTTGTGTTGCTTATCATTTTCATGATTACGGCGCACGTCATGGAGTACGGCATTGAAATCGATGTGCCGAAGACGAAGACCGTGGAGTCGAGTCCGAAGGAACTGCCGGTGGTTCAGATCACGAAATCGGGCGATCTTCAACTGGGGCAGGATCCGGCAAATATCAACTCCCTGGCCGACGCGATTCACAGGAAATACCCGGGCCAAAAAGCCGTTTACCTGCGCGCTGACAAGCAGACCATCTTCGATCCCGTAGCCCAGGTACTGAGCACGCTTGGCCGTGCCGGCTTTGCCGTCAACGTCGTCACGCAGCCCGATGATGGCGGGAGGCCGAAACGCTGATGCATACAGCGGATAACCCCAACGGCCTCGGCAAACCCTTCGCCTTCTCGTTCGCCACTCATCTGGTGATGGGTGGACTCCTGGTCGTCTCCGGCCTCAACCTCGTGAAGCCCTTCGGTTCGCCGAAGACCTCCAGCGGATCGGTGGGCGTGGGCATTGTACAGTCCATTCCAATTCCCCGTAACGAAGGCCCGGTCAACCCCCTGGCCAACGATTCGAAATCCGTGGTACCGCAGGAACCGTCGCCGGTGAAACTCTCGAAGCAGATCGCGTTGCCGGAGCCCGACGCCGTCGCTCTGCCCGGCAAAATCTCAAAGCGCAAGCCTTCGCCCCAGCCGGTTTCGAAAGCGTTTTTCAAGCCGGAGGAATATCGCCCCAATCAGGTGTACGCCGCCACGCCGCAGTCGGCCAACTCGAAGCAATTCGGAGTGCAGGGGGGAGGCGGCATCGATATTGGCCCCGCTTCGGTGCTGGGCAACCGCTTTGGAGCCTACGTGGATTTGATGCGGTCGCGCATTTCCGGCAAGTGGAACACGGCCGATGTTCGCGCCACGCCGCAGCAGAAATGCGCAGTAACTTTCACTCTTGCGCGCGATGGCACGGTTTCCGCGGTGAACATTTCCCAGGCCAGCGGTAATTATCTGCTGGATAACTCGGCCCGGCGGGCCGTAATGGACGCCAACCCGCTGCCCGCGCTGCCTGCCGGTTTTGATCAGAGTACTGCAACCGTGGAATTGTGGTTTCAGGTAAGGCAATGAAGAAGACGCTGACATTCCTCCTGGTTGCGATTGCCGCCATCGCGCTGGGGCAATCGCCCACCATCACAACGTGGATTACCGGTTCCGGTGCCAAACCTGCGCTCGCCGTGATCGATTTTCGGGGGGCTGGCTCCCAGCCCTACATGGACAAGTTCAACGCCACACTCTTTGGTGATCTCAACGGGTCCAGCGTGTTCGATATGCGCCCCAAGGGGATGTATCCGTTGGGCAATCCGCAGCGTCCGGAAGATCTGCGTACCGAAGACAATAATCAGGGTTTCGCGCTTCCCGATTGGGCCGGTGCCCCGGTGAATGCCTCGCATCTGGTTTTTGGCTACACTGCCGCGCAGAATGGGGTGCTGGTTCTTTCCGGCTGGGTTTACGATACCCGCCAGGCCAATGCACAATCGGCACAACTACTCGCCCAGCGTTACGTGGGCACGCTCGATGAAGCGGGCGCAATCAAGGTAGCGCACGAATTCGCCAACGACATTATTCAGAAATTCGGCGGCGCCGGGTCGCTGCTGGGTAGCCGGATCTATTTCATCTCTGATCGCGGCGCGGGAACCAATAACTGGGAAATCTGGTCGGTGAACTGGGATGGTACAGACCAGAAACCGCTCACCCGCCTGCGCTCGCTCTCCATCCAGCCTGCAATCTCTCCCGATGGCGAGAAGCTGGCTTTCACCACTTATGCGAAAGGGCGTCCCCGCATCATGATGATCTCTCCGGAGACCGGTCGTGAACTGCCTTTCCTCAATCAGGAAGCATCCATGAATGCCACGCCGTCGTGGACCCCCGACGCACAAAGAATTTTTTACGCTTCCACCGCCAGCGGCACTTCGCAAATCTACAGCGCCGGTTTCGACGGCCGCGGCTTCACCCGCATTTCGCGCCGGGAAGCAATTGAGGTTGAGCCCAAGGTGAACCCGAAGAATCCCGACGTGCTGCTTTTCGTAGCCGGTCCCGGTAACCAGCAGATTTATCGCATGAGTGCGCTTGGTACGCAGGTGCAGCGGGTCACGAATGGCGAGGGCGAGGCATCCAATCCGTCATGGCATCCCGATGGCCAGCACTTCGCCTTCTCCTGGACCCGCGGTTATACGAAGGGTGACTTCAATATTTTCCTCGCCGATGCCGGCAACCCGCTGGATTTCGTGCAACTCACGCACAGCGAAGGCCGCAATGAAAACCCTTCATGGGCACCCGATGGCAGGCACCTGGTTTTCGCCTCCAATCGCACCGGCGTGTCGCAGATTTATACAATGCTGGCTGATGGAAGCCAGGTAAAGCAATTGACAACGCAAGGTAAGAACCGATCGCCTGTCTGGGGAGTAAAGTGAAGAAGATCATGAAAAGCCATTCGCTGTTTGTAAGCAGGAACTCTTTAGCGGTGCTTCTGCTGGCCGCCATCGCCGTGACGTCGTGCGGCAAGAAGGCACCGGTCATCAGGACACCGCCGCCCGTTCCAGTGGCTGAAAACAGGACTACCGCGTTGCCCGCGGTGCCTGGCGCCCCCACGGCCACGCTCACGGTGGAACCTTCTTCCATCACGCCCGGTCAATCGGCAACCCTGCGCTGGACCACCACCAACGCCAATGATGTCAGCCTGAACACGGGCATTGGTACCGTCGCCGCCAGTGGCAATCGCACCGTGAACCCCGCCACTACCAGCACTTACACGCTCACCGCCAATGGCCCCCTGGGTTCCACTTCGGCCACTGCGACCGTTACCGTTGCGGCACCGCCTCCCCCACCGGTAACCCCGTCCCGCGGGGGCACGCAGTCCATCGAACAGCGTCTGCAGGCTGAACTCCACGATGCCCTCTACGAATACGACTCCAACAACATCAGCGACGACGCGCGCGCTATTCTCACCGCCAACGCCAATGCCTTGAAGATCATCTTCCGCGAATTCCCCAACGCCAGCGTCAATGTGGAAGGCCATTGCGACGAACGCGGCTCCGCCGAATACAACCTTGGCCTCGGTGACCGCCGCGCTTCCTCGGCTCGCGATTTTCTGGTTCAGCTCGGCATTCCCGCTGATAAGCTGAAGACCATCAGCTACGGCAAAGAGCGGCCCACCTGCACCGAGGCCGACGAAGCCTGCTATCAAAAAAACCGACGCGCGCATTTCTCTTCGGGCCAGTAGAATAAAAACAAATGCGCATCCTACGAATTCTCGCAATCGCATCATGTATTGCGGTAGCGCCGTCGTTCGCGGCCAACCGCGAAATGCAGGAACTACAGCGCGACGTGGCCCAGCTGCAAGACCAGTTGCGTCAGTTGCAAAGTGGCTTCGATGTGAAAATGGGCTCACTGCAAACCCTGGTGCAACAGGCGCTTGACGCTGCCAATAAAGCCAACACCGGCGTCACTGTGGTGAATGCCGGCATTTCGCAAACTCTGGACCGCGAACTCCGCGACCGCCTGGCACCGGTCGCGGCCATGAGTTCCAAGCTGGACAATACCGCCAATGACGCCAGTGAACTCAAGATCAGTGTGGGCGATCTGAATGCGCAGATGAACAAGGTGTTGCGCGGACTGAGCGACATCAGTAACGCCATCAAGGTTTTGCAGGTTGCCGGCACGCCGATTGCGCCGCCGCCCCCGGATACCAATCAGCCACTTGCGCCACCGCCCGCCGCCGCTCTGTTTGGTACGGCGGTAAAAGACCAGAACGGCGGCAAATTGGACCTCGCGCTCACCGAGTTTACCGATTTTCTCAAGTTCTATCCCAATGATCCCAACGCCGCCAGCGCGCAGTACAACATCGGCGAGATCCATTACTCGCAGACCAAACTCGATCTGGCCGTGAAGGACTTCGATGCCGTGATCGAACAATATCCGGAAGAAAAGGCCCTCACCCCCGATGCCTATTACATGAAGGGAATGGCGCTGAAACAGAGTTCACACAAGAATGATGCAGCCTCCACCTTCCGCGCATTGATTGGAAAGTACCCGCGCTCGGATCGGTCGGAGCAGGCGAAGGAGCAGATGCGCGCCATGGGACTGACTGTCGCCGTGCCTGCCGCCAAACGCGTCGGGAAGAAATAGTGAGAATGCGTCGGAGTCAGCAACATTTTCCCCGCCGGGGCTTGCGTACGTGGTAAAAAACAGTATGCTGTTGATGGCGGTGGCGCAGAGGAGACCTACGGAATGACCGACAATCTAGTGCTCGCTCCCAGAGAAGAAGACGAGATGGAAGATTTCCATTACGGGGATGAGAGCGATGATATGGATTCCCGGCTGGATAACTACGAAGACGCCCTGGATGACGACGAAGACGACGAAGAAGAAATCGTCGTGGTCCGCACCCAGGTGACCTCGGTGATGTTTGTTCCCGAGTCGGCCCCGGCCCGCAAACCCGCCAGCAAGGCCAGTAAAGCCGCCCCTACAGCCAGGCCGCCCGTGGCGAAGCCTGTAGCGAAACCTGCCGCGAAACCGGTCGCAAAGAAGGTCGCCAAACCGGTGGCGAAGAAGGTAGCAGCGAAACCTGCCGCGCGGTCGGCGAAGCCAGTCACTCAGGCGAAGGCCAAGCCTAAAAAGGTAGCGCCGAAAAAGACGCTGAAACCAGTGGCAAAGCCCGCACCCAGGAAGGTCACCGCCAAGGCCGCGCCGAAAAAAGTAGCCGCTAAGAAAACTGTTGCCCCAAAGAAAGCTCCTGCCAAAAAGGTCGTTGCGAAAAAGCGGTAAACACAGATCAGGTTGAAAACAAGCGCGCGCCGGAACTGATTCCGGCGCGCGCTTTTTTCTGCCTTCGGATGGCGGACTCTACTGCTTGTTCACCACGCCGCGGCATTTTTCGAACAACTGGAGGAGCGCGTCGGCGTATTCCTCGGAAGTTTTCGAGATCTTCCCGGAAAACCCGGTTGCAGCCGTAGTACCCTTTCCATATCCTGTGGTCACGGCGATGAACTTCATTAACTCCAGCGCCACCTCGTCGCGATTCTTCGCCGCGTCCTTTGCGGATGATTCCGGCTGCTTGCTTTCCTCTGGCACGTGAGACTCTCCTCTTCAATGACTTTCCGGTCACTGAGTTCCGGGCCCGCGCCGCGCGTTCAGGTTGCAATATGCCTGTAGAGGCCCGCCATTTCCTGCGCAAAATGCGTGGCGGCTCTCAGGCTCATCTCATCGAAGCGGGCGATGGCAATTGCTACATTGTCAAGTTTCAGAATAACCCGCAGCATCGCCGCATCCTCATCAACGAGCTGTTTGCCGCCGAATTTCTACGCCATCTTCACATAGCGGCACCGGATTCCAGCCTTATCCGCCTCTCCGGCGAATTCCTTGCTGCTCATCCCGAGGTCTATATTCACACCGGGTCGCAGCACTTCCCGCCCACACCCGGCTGGCACTTCGGTTCCCGGCATCCCGGACACCCCGCCACCACCGCCGTGTATGACATGATTCCCGATTCCCTGTTTCCGCAGGTGGCGAATCTGGATCAATTTCGTGCTGTCCTCGTCTTCGACCGTTGGGTTTCCAATGCCGATGGCCGCCAGTCCATATTCCTTCGCGCAACCCTCGACGACTGGCTTGCGCGGCCGGGGATCCCGCCGCGCAAGGTTGGCTTTGTCACCGCCATGATTGACCACGGCTTCATCTTCAACGGGCCGCACTGGGATCTGCCGCAATCCGCTCTCACCGGACTCTATCCGCGCCGCCATGTCTACTCCGGGGTGCGCTCCCTGGATGATTTTGAACCCTGGCTTTCGCGCGTGGAAAACTTTCCCGCTGAAGTGATCGACGGCGCTCTTCGCCATATCCCCTCCGAGTGGCTGGAGGGCGAAGAGGACGCACTGCAAAAGCTTCTGGAGGAGCTGGTTCGCCGCCAGAAACGTATCCGCGAAATCATGCTGGAATGCCGTCTCGCCGACGGTCACCCCTTCCCGCTCTGGAACCATTCGCGATAACCTTACATTTATGAAGCTCCATTGGACTCCGCTGTTACTGGCTGGCACGCTGGCCGCTGCCGGCACCGGTTCCTCCTATACTGGCCAGATCGCCGACTGGCGCGCCAAACACGAGGCCGGGCTGCGTAGCGCGAATGGCTGGCTCTCCGTGGCTGGTCTGTTCTGGCTGCATGAAGGCCCCAACGTATTGGGCTCTGATCCACATTCCGATGCCGTACTTCCGGAGACAGCGCCCCAACGCGCCGGCATTCTGAACTTCCATGACGGCAAGGTCAGCTTCGAACCGGCTGATGCCACATTTGCCGGCAAGCGCGGACCGCTGCGGATGGACGTAGATGGACGCCCCGATGTCATCGAAATTGCCGGCGTTTCGCTCACCATCATCCGCCGCGGGGAACGCACCGGAGTCCGCATGCGCGACCCCAACGCGGCAACCCGCCGGAACTTCGCCGGCTTGAAATGGTTCAACACTGACGAAGCCTGGCGCATCACCGCCAAATGGACCGCTTACCCGGAGCCCGGAACGATCGCGATTACCAACGTGCTGGGAATGACGGATCAGGAGCCTGCTCCCGGTTATGCCGAGTTCACCGTCCGTGGCCAGAAGCTGCGCCTGGAACCGGTCCTCGAAGACAACCAACTATTCTTCATCTTCAAGGACCATACCAGTGGACGCTCCACGTATGGCGCCGGCCGTTTCCTCTATGCCGATCTACCGAGAGATGGCGAAGTGACGCTCGACTTCAACAAGGCGGAAAACCCGCCCTGCGCTTTTACCGCGTTTGCGACTTGCCCGTTGCCACCCAGACAGAACGCGCTGGCCGCGGCCATCGAAGCCGGGGAAATGAACTTTGGGCATCGCTGAAGTGAAGCCAACCCTCACTCTGGCTTCCCGGTCCCCGCGTCGGGCGGAACTACTTACCGCCGCCGGAATCGCTTTCACCGTCCAGGCCGCCGATATCGATGAAACCCCGCGCCCAGGTGAAGCTGCGCCGGACTACGCGCTCCGCCTCGCGCGTGAAAAGGCAGCCGCGGTCTCCGGGCCGCTCGTGCTCGCCGCCGATACGATCGTGGTTCTGGATGGCGAGATTATGGGCAAGCCGGTTGACGCCGAAGATGCCCTCCGCATGTTGCGGGCACTCTCCGGCCGTGAGCATGATGTGATCACCGCTGTGAGCCTGCGCCGCGACGATGTGGAACTTTTCCAGGCCGAAACCACACGGGTACGCTTCGTGCCACTGTCCGAAGCCGAAGTCCGGGAATATGTGGCCTCCGGCGAGCCCATGGATAAAGCCGGTGCCTACGGCATTCAGGGTCTGGCCTCGCGCTATGTGGATCGCATCCACGGTTCTTACTCCAACGTTGTAGGCTTGCCCATGGCGCTGGTATATCGCCTGATGCGCGAAATTCAATAGACCGGCGGAGCCCCTTCCGGTTGCGTCTTCCAGCGCCGGTGAATCCACAGCCACTGGTCAGGAGTTTCGCGAATCGCCGCTTCCAGTGCGGCTTGTATCCGCGCCGTGTCCTCGGCCGCATCGCCTCCCATCGGAACCGCCGGATAGAAGCGCAACACGTACTTCTGCTCGGTTTCGTTCCAGACGGCAAAACCGGGCAGCACGGCCGCGCCGCTTCTTGCAGCCAGCTTTGCAAACGTCAGATTGCTGCACGCCGCTTTACCAAAGAACGGGACGAATGCCGCACCCTCTGGCGCCGAGTTGTGATCCACCAGAATGCCCACCGCTTCATTGCGACGCAGGGCGACCAGTATGGACCGTGCGAAGTCCCGTTTCGAAAACAACTGGTTGCCGCTCAGGCCGCGCCGCTGTTCCACCAACCGGTCAATGCCGGGATTATCCAGTGGTCGCACCACCACCGCCATCGGCTCTGCCAACAGAGCATGGGCGAAAGCGCTCAATTCCCAGTTGCCCATGTGCGCCGTCGCAAACAGAACACCCTTGCCCCGCACCTTCGCGCGGGCAAAGTGCTCGAAGCCCTCATACCGAATCCACTCGCTGACGTTGCCGTGATTGATTTGCGGGAAGCGGGCAAACACCGCCAATATACGGCCTATGGACCGGAAAACGCCGTCCACGGTGGCCTCGCGCCAGGCGGCATCGCGGTCTGGAAATGCGAAAGTCAAATTCACCAGACCGGTACGCCGTAACCGGGGAATTCCGTGGTCCAGCAGACTGGCATAGATCCCGCCCAGCTTCATTGCGGCACCCCGCGGCAGGCTACTTAGGGAAAACAGCGCCGTCCGCGCCAGGGCAGCTTCCACGGCATTACGAAACCGCGAGCGTTCGGCCAAACTATTCGATCCACCCGCCGCCCACAACCAGGTCGTCGCTGTAGATCACCGCGGCCTGACCCGGGGTGACGGCGCGCTGGGGTTCATCAAACCGAACTTCGGCGCGATTTTCCGCCAGCGGATAAATCGTCGCCGGTGCCGGCACGTGACGATTGCGAATCCGCACCGTAACGCGCGCGGGTGCCGCGAGGCCGCTCCAGCAAACCCAGTTGATCTTATCCACCAGCAGCGAGGCCCGCAGCAGATCGTCATTCGACCCGACCGTGACCGTCCGTGTTTGCGGATTGGTCTGGATCACATACAGCGGCTCCGGAGCTGCGATACCGATTCCTTTGCGTTGCCCCACCGTGAAGTGATGCGCCCCGGCATGCCTGCCCACTTCCTCGCCGGCCTGGTTCACAATGGGTCCGCCCTCGGGGGGCGCTTCCCGTCCCTTGTCTTTCAGATATTCTTCCAGAAACTGCGCGTAGTTTCCATTGGGCACAAAGCAGATCTCGTAGCTCTCCGGCTTCTTCGCCGTGGGCAGATCGAATTCCTCGGCCAGTGCCCGCACCTGCGCTTTTGTCAGTTCACCCAGGGGGAACATGGTGCGCGCCAGCTGGTCCTGTTTCAGACCCCACAGGAAGTAGGTCTGGTCTTTGGATAGATCTACGGCGGTGCGCATCTCATAACGACCGGTTTCGGCATGCCGCGTTACCCGTGCATAGTGCCCGGTGGCGATGGCCGACGCGCCCACACTATCGGCCAGTTCCAGGAATCGGTCGAACTTGATAAACGTGTTGCAGTTCGTACACGGCACCGGTGTTCGCCCAGCCAGATAATCCTGCACGAACGGTTCCACCACGTGTTCTTCGAACTGTTGTTCCAGATTCACCACGTAATAGGGAACGCCCACATGTTCGGCCACGCGCCGCGCGTCGTAAACATCATCCAGCGAGCAACAGCGTCCGGTCAAATCGCCGCCGGCGAGCGCCGGCAGCCGACGCTGATTCCAGAGCTGCATGGTGAGTCCGGCAATGTTGCGGCCCTCGCGATTCAACAGCGCGACCACTGTGGAACTATCCACCCCGCCCGACATCGCCACCGCAATCAACTTCGCTTCAGGCATAGGCCACCACCTGCGGCGAGATACGGCGTAAATGCGCGACGCTTTCCGCGACGGCTCCCACCAGCGCATCCACTTCTTCCGCCGTATTGCCGGGACCCAACGAGAAGCGCACGCTCGATCGCGCATCCTCCCGCGTCATTCCCATCGCCAGCAGAACGTGCGACGGCTCCACCGCGCCACTGGAACAGGCCGAGCCGCTGGAGACCGCAAAGCCTCTCAAGTCCAGAGAAATCACCATCGCCTCGCCTTCCACCCCTTCAAACCGTATATTGCTGGTGTTGGCCAGCCGTGCCGAACCCTGTCCGTTCACCGTTGCTCCAGGCACCCGCGCCAGCACGCCGTGCTCCAGCCTGTCCCGCAGAGGTGCCAGGCTGGTCCACAACCCCGGGTCCAGCGCTGCCGCTCGCCCCAGGGCCAACGCGCCCGGAACGTTCTCTGTACCCGCCCGCCTTTCCCGCTCGTGCCGCCCGCCGTGGAACAGCGGCGCAATCGTCACACCGGATCGCACATACAAGACTCCCACGCCTTTCGGTGCTCCAAATTTATGCCCGCTCAGCGCCAGCAGATCCACTCCCAGTGCCCTTACGTTGAGGGTAGTTCGCCCGGTGGACTGCACGGCATCCGTATGCACCGTCACACCGGCTTCGCGCCCTATGGCCGCAATCTCTTCCACGGGTTGCACCACACCGGTTTCGTTGTTGGCATGCATCACTGAAACCAGCACTGTCTCTGGTCGCAGCGCGCGCCGCACGTCGTCGGGATCCACCACGCCATCGCGCCCCACGGGCAGCCATGTCACCGCTACGCCCTCCCGCTCCAGTTGCATGCAGGTGTTGAGCACGGCCGGGTGCTCTATCCGGCTGGTGATCACATGTTTTGGTTCGCCAACCGCAGCCCTCACCGTCCCGAAGATCGCGAGGTTGTCCGCCTCGGTTCCACCGCTGGTAAACACAATTTCCCGGGCATCGCAGCCCAATAGCGCAGCCACCTGACGCCGTGCCGCTTCCAATCGCTGCCTCGCCGCCTGCCCGAAATAGTGGATACTGGACGCATTGCCGTACACTTCGCCCAGATCGCGCACCAGTTCGCGCAGCACTTCGGGAGCAACGGGAGAAGTCGCGTTGTGATCGAAGTAGAGGTGAGCCACTAGTTCCAATCTACCCCGAATCCAGCCATGAAACGCCCTCTCATCACTCTGCTCACAGACTTTGGCACTCAAGACCACTACGTTGCGGCCATGAAAGGCGTGATTCTGGGCATTTGCCCACAGGCCGTAATTGTCGATATCAGCCACGAAATTCCGCCCTTCCAAATCGCCTCCGGTGCCTATACCCTGGCCCAGGCGGCACCTGCCTTCCCACCAGGAACCATTCATGTTGCCGTGGTTGACCCCGGGGTGGGAAGCGCGAGGCGTGCGATTGCCGCCCGGGCTAACCGCCAGATCTTTCTTGGACCAGACAATGGCCTGCTTTCCATGGTTTTAGGAACCGGCCGCGCCGGAGTAGTGGAAATTACTAACCGGAAGTTGTTTCGCGTGCCCGTCAGCAGCACCTTCCACGGTCGCGATATCTTTGCCCCGGTGGCCGCTCATCTGGCTACGGGTTTGCGCTGGTCACAACTCGGGCCGCGCCTCGACGACTGGCACCGCGGCGAGCTTCTGCTCCCGCAACAGACCGATTCGGCGAACTGGACCGGCAGAGTCCTTAATATCGACCACTTCGGCAACATCACAACTAATTTTCCCTGGGTGGAATTCTGCGGGGTTTTCCGCGAGGGGTTCCGACTCAAGCTTGGCCGTGTGCGGATCGATGTTTGCTCTGCGACCTATGAGGATGCCCCCGCGGAAACTCTGTTCGTCCTTTGTAGTAGTTCCGGTTTCGCGGAAATTTCGCTCAGGCAGGGAAGTGCGGCGAAGAAGATCGGCACTCTGCCGGATATGCCACTTTCTTTGCGTCGACTTTAGGCTTTTTGCTCTGCCACCATCCTGATCGCACCCGCGACATCCACATTGCGATGGGCAGCGATACTGATATCCATCTTTTGAGAAGTGCATGAAGACAGGTTCTGCAGTTTGTCGTTTATTATCAATACTATACCGACCGGATGGAGTAGCTTAAAGTGCTACAAACACAGAGTTCCAGTATCCGGACGCTTGGATATCGCCGGAGTTTTTGTGACACTACAGGTAAGGCTAATTGTACCCGGCCAATCGGGCAATTCGTCACCTTGTCGGAGGTTATGTGAATTCAAAAGTAAGCTTCAAGATTGCGACGTTCGGATTGGCCGCAATGGCCTGTACTTCTTCCGCTTTGGCCTCCTACACGCCGATTGTGGACGTGATCTCCCTGCCGAATTCGGCATTCTCGAATTACGCACTCATAGTGGGCGGAACCAACTCGCTGCACCTGACATCGGACAGCCCGATTAACGGAAATATCGCGATCGGTGGCGCACCCGGCACGACCTATGCCACCCTCCAGGGTGGCAATGACCACGTCAATAGTTTCGGCACTTATGCCGGGAATGTAGACTTTTCCGGCTCAAGCTCCACTAGCGGCGGATTGACGGTTGCCGGCGCAATCAACCAGAACGTGGTGAATGCACAGAACGCCGTTGCGGACGCGCAAAGCCTCCTCAGTCTTTACTCTGCCCTCACGTCGCTACCGACAGTCGCCGCAGGCACGCTGAATGTCACGACGAACGGCGGCAACCACGGCTCCAATGAGCACGTATACGCTTTTACCGGCTCGCAATTGACGGCGCTGACCATCAACGCCGCGGCTTCCGAGTACGTCATCATTAACATTAATCAGAACAGCAATTCCAACTTTGCCTTCGCTGGCGGCGTGACCCTGAACGGCGGTATCGATAAGAGTCATGTGCTTTTCCTTGTAGACACGACTGGTAATTTCCAAATAACCGGAAGCGGCCATGGCTCGATCATCAATGGCATCATCCTCGATAATGCCGGCAATACGAATCTTGACAACTTCACACTGAATGGCCAGCTGTTTTGCAACAGCAGTGCCGGTTCCAACTGCAGTGTTGTTTCCAATGCGGTTATCAACCAGGCTAAAGACATCGGGGGCGCGGCAACGCCTGAGCCCGCCAGCCTTTCGATGGCTCTCGGCGGTGGCCTGTTGATTGCTCTTGGTGCCTTGCGCAACCGCTTTAAGCGCGACTGATTCATCGATATACCCAATCGAACATTGACGAAGGCCGCAGCCGACCAGATGCGGCTTTTTGTTTCTATTGAGCTTCCCCTTTGACGTCTAGCCACCGGTCCCCGTCGTGAATACAGCTTGTGCTGATGGAGGTGCCCTTCCGTGGTGTGGTCTCCGCACGAGAATCTGTAAGGCACCCCGGTAGCCCCGCTATCCCAGCTTGACGGCCCACCTGGTCATCGCTGACACCGTTGAAGACGCGGTTGAAAACTGATTCCGGTTACCCGAGGACTGCTCCCTTAAAAGCTCGCTCAGCAGTTTAAACCGAGGCGTCAGCGCAGCTGAACCCATGGAAAGCCCGGTCGTTTCCGCCACCAGCGGACCGGCATAGGCCAGCATTTGACGAGCGCAAGTCCTTCCCGGACACCGCCGGAAGCAGATTGTCGTAGCTTGCGCGAATTGCGGAAGACGAGTACAACGCTGTGATTGACGCTTCCCTCTGTGTCAGAGTACGGACGACTTGTTTGTGGACTATGAATCAGCCAGACGGGGGATTTGACCAGAACTGTCACAGTTCCCGCATTGTCCTGCCTTATGGAACTGCTGCCCAAGATCGAAGGGATTTTGGCTGCAATGGCAGCGGTAATCGGGCGGCTGGTATCTCAACTTTCTTTACGTCGACTTTAGGTGTTTGGAGTGGTACCGGGACCGGTAAATTTGTAATGTATAGTTCTATGTCTTGTGTGTCTCTTTCTTCTTCTGTAGCCTCAGATCAGTACTTCATACTGATCGGTTCCATCCGGTTTCGGGATGGGCCGCCTAAAAGGAATCAAAACATGCGATTGGTTGCAACATACATATTCGGACTGGCTGCACTGGTCGGTCTCACCACCGTTCCGGCGTCGGCAGTTACCTACTATCAGAATTACACCGTCAACTTCGCCTCTAACAGTTCGGGCTATGAAACCACACCGGACGGGGTGGCGATTGGCCCTTACACCAGTACCATCGTGGCGGGCAGCACCACGCAGAACCTGCAGTTGTTCTGCGACGATCTGGAGACCAGCGTCAATTGGGGTCAGTCGTATCCTGCGAAAGTGACGAATGTCGCCTCTGTGGATGCCACGACCGCGCGTTTTTATGCCAACCCCACCACGAATTCCAACGTGCTGGCGTCCATTGTTCCCACCGGTACAAACCTGTACCAGCAACTAGCCTGGTTGGCGGATCACCTGCGCACCATCGGCACAAATGGTAACGGCACCACTGGCACTTCTGGTACTTCGTGCGGTGCCGACACTAACTGCCAGAATGAAGCCCGCGCGTCCATTCAGGAAGCGTTGTGGAACCTGACCATTCCCACCAATGTGACGGGCATGAGTCACCCGGCAAGCTGGAGCACGAACGCCAACTTCTATTTCAGCAAATCCGACGACGGCGAAGACAACTCCGGCAGCTCCAGCGCCAAGCAGACCTCGCTGACTACCACCGGCGCCAGCAACGCCGGCACCCGGAATATCAGCGACACGGTTCTTTCCTGGGAAAACGCGGCCCGGACCTACGCCTCCACTGATACCTCGGTCGATTACACCAAGTGGTTCGTGGTGAATAACGGCGGCGCGGCTGGTTCCAATGGCGCAGTTCAGGAACTGCTGGCGTACAACTTCACCCCGGTTGCCAATTCAACCCCGGAACCCGGCTCCCTGGTCCTGCTCGGTTCGGCTTTGCTCACCGGTGGTCTGGTAGTCCGCCGCCGCCGTAAAGCCAAACAAACCATTTAGTTTCATCAGCATCCCCATCAGCCGACTGCCCGTCAAACGACTGGCTGATGGGGTGTAGTACAAAAGTACCATCTCCTGCCTTCCCGTACCCCTTACTCCCTCCTCACGAATCCTCAGTACCAGACCTTGCACCTTGGTGATTTTTTCCCTAAACTCGAACTGTGCTAGTTGACCCAAACGGGCGGTTGCGCTTAGCGAAGGAACAAAGAATCATGAGAATATCTACCAAATACCTACTCGGAACGGCCCTACTGGTGGGTTTCACCACCGTCCCGGCGTCGGCGGTTACCTACTATCAGAATTACACCGTTAACTTCGCCTCCACCAGTTCGGGCTATGAAACCTCACCGGATGGTGTGGCCATTGGGCCTTACACCAGCACCATCGTGGCGGGCAGCACCACGCAGACCCTTCAGTTGTTCTGCGACGATCTGGAGACCGACGTCAATTGGGGCCAGTCCTACACCGCGAAAGTGACCAATGTCGCGTCAGTGGATGCCACGACGGCGCGGTTTTTTGCCAACCCCACCACGAATTCCAACGTGCTGGCTTCCATTGTTCCCACCGGTACGAACCTGTATCAGCAACTGGCCTGGTTGTCCGATCACCTGCGTACCATCGGCACCAACGGTAACGGTACCAGCACCGGTTCCAGCTGCGGCACCGATACCAACTGCCAGAATGAAGCCCGCTCGGCAATTCAGGAAGCCATGTGGAACCTGACCATTCCGACCAATGTGTCGGGCATGTCCCATCCAGCGAGTTGGAGCACGGATGCAAACTATTACTACAACAACAACAATTCCACGCCGAAACAGACATCGCTCGTCACGACAGGTAGCAGTAACGCCGGCACCCGGAACATCAGCGACACGGTTCTTTCCTGGGAAAACGCGGCCCGCACCTACGCCGCCACTGATACCTCGGTCGATTACAGCAAGTGGTTCGTTGTGAACAGTGGCGGAGCGGCTGGTGCCAACGGTTCAATCCAGGAACTGCTGGCCTACAACTTCACCCCGGTTGCCAATTCAACTCCCGAGCCAGGCACCATGGTGATGCTCGGTTCAGGGTTGCTCTTTAGCGGCTTCTTCGCCCGCCGCCGGATGCGCAAAAGCTAAGATCTTCGCCAATCCTCTTTCCTCTTCATCGGCCCGCAGGCGCTTCGGCGCAGGCGGGCCGTTTCTTTTTCTACTCCCGAATCTCCACGATTGTCGCGCCCGTGCCACCTTCGAACTGCTGCGCATCGTAGAACTTCGCCACATGCGGACTGGTCCGCAGCAACTCATGAATCGCCCGCTTCAGAATCCCCATGCCATGTCCGTGCACAATACGGACGCGTGACGCCGTGGCCATCACCGCCGAATCCAGAAACCGCTCCACCTTTTCCACTGCCTCGTCTGCCCGCTCACCAATAACATTGACCTCGCTCACCCGTGGCGTCAGTTCCGGGCCAGCCTGGTAACGCACACCCTTCGGCAGTCGCCCCGGCTCCGGCGCGTCCAATGGCGGCAAAACCTCTTCCACATCCTCCGCCCCAATCTGCATCTTGAGGAAACCCGCTTCCACTTCGTACTTGCCCGGTCCCAGAACTCGCTTCACCCGGGCGAGGTCGCGGATGCCCTTGATGCGCACCCGCACGCCTTCTTCAACCTGCAACCGCTTCAGTTGCCCTGCCGCGCCCGCAGCCATCACCACGGTGCCGAAATCTTCGCGCATCTCGCGCGTCGCCCGCATCACATCGCGCCTGCCCAGATCCACTGCCTTGCGTCGCTCCGTTTGCTCCGCCAGCTTCGCCAGGGCTTCGTCAGCCTTCGCCTGCCAGCGCTGCTCCATGGCAAGGAAGCGATCATCCAGTTCGCGCAGCCGTGCGCTTTCCCGTTTCTCCGCTTCCAGGGTCATCTGGCGACCGCGCAATTCCAGCGCCAGTCGCTCCCGCTCTAAAGTTTGGCGGGCAGCCGTGACTTCTGCCAGGCGGTCGTGCAGATCTGCAATCAGTTTTGCCAGCTCAACCTGATGGGTCGTCATGGAAGCCCGCGCCCGCTTCAGAATGTATTCCGGCATTCCCAATCGCGCAGCGATATCCAGACCCGCCGATTTCCCCGGCAAGCCCACCTGCAACTCGTAGGTTGGTTCCAGCGTGGCTTCGTCGAAACCCATTGACGCGTTCACCACGGTCTTCGTGCTCGCCCCATAAACCTTGAGCGCCGTCAGGTGCGTGGAGGCCAGGGTAAACGCGCCGGCCGCGCGGAAGTGGTCCACCAGCGCCACGCCCAGCGCGCCACCCTCTTCCGGATCAGTGGCCGAGCCAATCTCGTCCAATAAAACCAGCGAATCCGGCGTCACATCCAGCGCCATTTCCCGCAACCGGGCCACGTGAGCCGAAAAGGTACTCAGGCTCTGCTCAATACTCTGGTGATCGCCAATATCGGCCAGCACCTGTTCGTAAACCGGTAACTCCGCACTGGCGCACGTCACCGGCAGACCAGCCTGGGCCATCAACGCCACCAGGCCCGTAGTTTTCAGCGTCACCGTCTTGCCGCCCGTGTTCGGGCCACTGATCAGCAGCGTCCGCCCGGCTTCGCCCAGCGTGAGTGAAAACGGTACCACGCGTCGCGAACTTTTGCGCAGCACATCCACCAGCAAAGGATGCCGGGCATCACGAAGCTCCAGCCGCCGGTCGCCTTCGGCTGCAAACCGCGGCACCGTGCAATCGAACTCCACCGCAAACCGCGCCTTGGCGAAGATCACATCCAGCGCCGTTATTGCCTGCGCGGCCGCACGAATGTCGTCACTGGCCTCCCGCAACCGCACTGTCAGCTCGCGCAGAATCCGTAGTACTTCGCGAGCCGCGTCTTCGTCCAGACGCACCAGTTCGTTGTTCAGCTCGATGGTTTCCATCGGCTCCAAAAACAGCGTCTGCCCGGTGGAACTCGCGCCGTGGATCACGCCCGGAACTTTACGCCGCTGCCCCGCCAGCACCGGCACCACGTAGCGATCATTGCGCACCGTGACGTATTCTTCCTGCAGCACGCCCTCATTGCGATTGGCTTTCAGGAAGCGCTCCAGAGAATCCTGGATGGCATGTTTCTGCCTGTCAATCTCTTTGCGCAACCGGTTCAAGTGTGGGCTGGCATTATCCGGCACAGAGCCATCGGGGTTCACTTTACCCGTCAGGTCGTGCAACAGCGAGCGGAAATCGGCGATGCCCGCCCCGTGCGCGCCCAGCATGGGAAACCGGTCGGCGGCTGCGCCCAGATTAGACCGCGCATCGGACGCACGTTCCAGAAATGCCAGCAAATCAAAAATCTCGCGGGCTTCCAGCATCGCGCCTTCAATGTGCAACTTCTGTACCGATTGCGTCACGTCTGGCAGACCGCCAAGAGAAATGCGGACAGCTGCACCCCGCCCGGCAGCCCTCAGATAAGCGATGCCTTCGCCCGCCTCGGCCAG
Organism: Bryobacterales bacterium; assembly: GCA_038229475.1. Lineage (GTDB taxonomy): Bacteria > Acidobacteriota > Terriglobia > Bryobacterales > Bryobacteraceae > BOG-234. The sequence continues at coordinate 79,606 of JBBROK010000018.1, forward strand.
GGCGCGTTGAATCTGCGTGCGGTCGGTGCCAGGTTCCAGTTCCTGCAGCACCCGCACTCCCGAAGTAGTTGCCGCGTAGCGCGTTACCAGCCCGCGGGCATCTTCCCATTCCAGGGCTTCGCGGCTGAAATTCATCGCAGGCCCCGCTTGTTAAAAGCACGCTCAATCACAGGTAAAGATCCTGAGGTTATTTTCAACCCTTGCAGTTCGGCCCGTTCAAACCAGCCCGCAGCCGCTGCATCACTCGCCGCCAGCAGCTCGCCGCCGGTGGGGTGGCACAAGTAGTCTGCAATCACGTAATGATATTCCGTTCGCCCCGCGTCATCGGGAGTAATGCGTTCGAAGATCTCGTGTAACCCTTCGACCAGCACTCTCAGCCCGGTCTCTTCCAGCACTTCCCGCCGCAGCGCATCTTCCAGCAGCTCGCCTTGTTCCACCGCGCCTCCAGGCAGCGACCAGTAACCGCGCAGCGGGTCTCTGCCTCGTTCCACCAAAAGGATCTTCGTGCCCTGGAAAATCAGCGCACCCACTGCCAGAATGGGCCTCTGCGGATAGCGGCGGTCACTCATGCCTCTGCCGCTACGGCAGCGCGCCCTTCACTTCCAGGTGTATCTGGAACACGGATTTGCGGGCCGAAATGAATAGCGTTTCGAGGTCGTCGCCGCCGAAGGTACAGTTCGCCGCCTGCTCACCCTGCAGCAGTGTGCGCGTCTTTCTCCCCTGCGGCGTGTACACGCCCACACCCTTCGCTGCCACGTACAAATTCCCCTGTACATCGGTCCGCATGCCGCCCGGAATACCCTCGATCTTTGTGAGGTGGTCGCGCGGATTCCCCGCCACGCCGTTCTTGTCCAGATCGAATGCCACCACCGCGCGCCGGTCGGAATCGCTCACATACAGAATCCTGCCGTCGGGCGAGAGCGCAATGCCATTGGGTCGCGTCGTCCACTTCGCCACCGGTTCGATATCGCCCTTCGGCGTCACATGGAAAATGCCGTTGAAATCGAGCTCCCGATGATCGAGTGCGCCGGCGAACGCCGGGTCGGTGAAGTAAATCTGCCCGTCTTTGCGTACCACAATGTCGTTGGGCGAGTTGAATCTCTTGCCCTGATACTTGTCCGCTACAACTTCAATTCTGTTGTTCTTGTCGAAGCGGGTCACGCGCCGTGCAGTAGCCTCGCAGAAATACAGACGCTCTTGCGCGTCGTAAGCCACGCCTTGCACGCCATTCGTATTCTGATGGGTTGGCTTGGGCGGAGTCCCCGGATCCAGACGGTAAATCTCTTTCTTCGCGGCGTCTGCAATTACCAGATATCCGCCCGACCGCGACCACGCCAGTCCATCCGGATAGCGCAAATTCGTACTGACCGACTGCACCTCCGGCAACCCTTCGCTCTGGGGAGATCCGGCCAGTGCGATTGCGCACAACGCCGCGGCGGCCAACAGCAGCCTCACGGGCGCTCGACGGTTACGTTGTTGACCACGCTCTTGACGCCCTTCACTCTTTTGGTCAGCCTTTCCGCCCGCGCTTTGATTTTGGTTTCCGGAACCTTGCCGGAGAGCGTCACCACGCCATCCTGTATGGTCACCGCGATTGCGCCCCCCTTTACCAGCTGGTCTGCCGCCAGTTTCTGCCGCACGACGTCGGTCAGATAATCGTCGGAGTGCGGCACAGCCGCGGGCGCGCTCAGGGTAAGAGTCAGCGCCAAAACAAGGGATGCGAACGCGCGTTTAGGATTCATCTCTTCCGGCCATTGTACGCCAGTCGAGGGTGTTGAGAAAGACGTGCTTCTGCCGCCAGTCCTTCTCCACCTTCACCCGCAGATCCAGAAAGAAGTGGATTCCGAACAGACTCTCGGCCTCTTCCCGCGCCTCCGTCCCAATCCTCTTGAGCATCGCGCCACCGGCCCCAATCACAATACCCTTCTGTCCGTCGCGCTCCACCAGAATGGAAGCATACACCTTGATCAGGCGTTCCGTCTCATCCCACTGATCCACCAGCACCGTCACCGAGTGCGGTATTTCCTGCCGGGTCAGACGCAGAATCTTTTCACGAATCAATTCCGCCACCAGGAACCGTGCCGGCTGGTCAGTTACATGGTCTTCGGGAAAATATTGCGGACCTTCCGGCATCCGGTTGATCACCGCTTTGCGGAAAATCTCCAGACCTTCGCCCGTTGCCGCCGACATGGGAATCAGCTCTTCAAACGCATACTGCTTGCCATACTCGTCCAGCAGTGGCAGCATGTGTTGCCGCGATTTCAGTGCATCAATCTTGTTGAGCGCCAGAAACACCGGTGGCCCGCCCTCGCGCAACATGCTCAGTGCCTGCCGGTCTTCTTCTTCAAACGGTTTGGTCACGTCCACCACAAAAACCAGCGCATCGCGCTCGCCCAGTGACGCCCGCACCGCTTCCATCATCCGCTTGTTGATCTTTGAATCGGACTTGTGGATACCCGGCGTGTCTACAAACACCACCTGCGCTTCCCCATCCGTCAGCACGCCCTGAATGGCGGTGCGCGTGGTCTGCGGCTTGTCAGCCACAATCGCCACCTTCTGCCCCACCAGCGCATTCAGCAGGGTCGATTTGCCTGCGTTTGGCCTGCCAATTATGGTGACGAATCCGGACCGGAATCCGCTCATGCGTTACTCAATTGTGCTTTGCTGATGCGCACCTGGTCAACCCGCAGCTCGCCGCCCGCCAGCACTTCCAAACGAATTCCGTCTCTTTCCACTGTTTCTCCTGTTTTCGGTACCCGACCCAGCCATTCCATCACCAGCCCGCCCACGGTTGTCGATTCCACATCTTCCGCAGGATGAAATTCCGTAATCTCACCCACCCGCGACAACTCGAAGCTGCCCGCCACAATAAATCCGCCACTGCCATCCGGCGTCACATCTGTGCCGGGCTCGTGTTCATCGCGGATCTCGCCCATAATCACTTCCACCAGATCTTCCATGGTGACAAGGCCGGCGGTGTGCCCGTACTCATCCACCACCATCACCATATGCGCACCTTCGCGCTGCATCTCGCGGAACAAATCGTCCACCGGTTTGGTTTCCGGCACCACGCGAATCGGCCGCGCCAGCTCCCGTACCTTGCGCGTCAGCCGCGCGATCTCGGGAATCTCGAACATATCCCGCGAGTGTACAAACCCGCTGGTCTCATCAATCGAACCCTCGTACACGGGAATCCGCGAATACTGTTGCATCACTACCAGTTCGCGGAGCTTCTCCAGCGTCTCATCTGCCTGAATGGCAACCATGGAAGGCCGCGGCGTCATCACCTCACGCACTGTCTTATCCCCGAAGGCCACCACCTGTTGAATCAATTGCCGATCTTCTTCTTCAATCAGACCTTCTTCGGTGCCCGCGGTGATGAGCGCTTCCACGTTCTCTGCCGCTGTGGCTTCTTCCCGCGGTTCGCCATGCGGACGCGCAAGATCCAGCAGGCGTTGCAGGAACCGCAGCAGCGCCATCAGCGGCCAGATGACTTTGGCCGACGCCCGATAGAACGGCACCAGGGGCACCGCCCACCGTCCACTTGTCCTGCGGTACAGGAACTGCGGAATCAGATAGCTGAACAGCATCATCTGCAACCACGCGCCCGCCATGGCTTCCAGCATCACTATCCAGGTCACGGGACCCTCGGCTGCGACTTCCGCAACGGTCAGGACGCCGAATATCACCAGCAGCGTATGCTTCCACAGCGAGAACGCCAGCGCGCCATCCTCGTCGCGCATGCCCAGCCGTTCTTCCAGCGTTTCCTTGAAGTACCCCAGGGCAGGTAAATCCCGCGTGCGCAGCCGCATGCTTTCCAGGTACAGGGTTTGCACCGCGGTGAACATCGCCACCAACACCAGCGCCACCGTCATGGCCAGAAAAATCATTCAGGCGGCACCAGTGCGCGCGATCAGCCCCACGGGCAAGGCCAGCTTCTTCCGCCAGCGCTGTTCCGCGTGCGCCATTTCACCGCCATCGGTTTCATGATCCATACCCGCCAGATGCAGCGCGCCATGCAGCATCAGAATGCAGACTTCGTCTTCCACCGCGTGGCCAAACTCACGCGCCTGCGCCCGCGCCCGCCCCAAAGAAATTGCCAATTCTCCGCCCGCGCCCTCTTCCGCCGGGAAAGAAAGCACGTCGGTTGGATAGTTCCTGCGCCGGAAGCGCCGGTTCAGCTCCTGCGATTCCTTATCGCCGGTGATCATGCAATGGAACTGTCGCCCGGGTAGAATGCGTTTGCCCACGGTTCCGGCGAACTCTTCCAAACGTGCGGTGTTCAGCGATGGTGGCGGCGTCCGTCGATAGCTTATAGGAGGGTCAGACTTCATCGAGTGGCGTGCGCCGGGGGCTGAACAGGTACGGCAGCGTCTGGCGGCGCTTCCGTCAGACGCAAGGGCAGTTGTTGTCCCGCCATCCTTTCATTGTACTTGTCGTAGGCCCGGACAATCCGCTGCACCAGCGGATGTCGCACCACATCCCGCTCGTCGAAATTCACAAACGAGATGCCTTCCACGCCCTGCAGAATGTTGGTGGCCTCCAGCAGCCCGGAGCGCCGCCAGTTGGGCAAATCGATCTGCGTTACGTCGCCCGTCACCACCATCTTCGAGTTGAAGCCCTGGCGGGTCAGAAACATCTTCATTTGTTCCGGTGTGCTGTTCTGCGCCTCGTCCAGAATAATAAAGCTGTCGTTGAGTGTCCGCCCGCGCATGAACGCCAGCGGGGCCACTTCAATTGCCGCCCGCTCCACCAGCTTTTCCACCCGGTCGCCCTCCAGCATGTCGTGCAGGGCATCGTACAGAGGACGCAGATAAGGATCGATCTTGTCCTGCAAGGTTCCCGGCAGGAATCCCAGCTTTTCGCCCGCTTCCACCGCCGGGCGCGTCAGCACGATACGCGTGACTTTCTTCGACACCAGCGCTTGCACCGCCATCGCCACCGCCAGATACGTTTTACCCGTACCGGCGGGGCCAATTCCGAAGACCAGATCGTTGTTGTCGATGGCATCCAGATAGCGGCTCTGCATCACCGTGCGCGGTGCCAGTACTTTCTTGCCACAGGTGCGCGCCCGGCCGCTCTCCACCAGGCCCCGCAGGCTTACGCCGGCATCGGCGGTCAACACCCGCAACATGCTGTTGAGATCGCCGTTCTTGAAAACGACGCCCTCTTTGACGAGGTCGAAGTAGTCCTGCAGAATGGCTTCGGCGCGGGCTACCTGAGTGGCTTCGCCCTCAATTTCGATGGCTTCGCTGTCCAGCCGCGCACTGATACGAAGGCCGGTCTCCAGCAGCCGCAAATTCTCATCCCGCGTGCCGAAAAGGCTCTCAATACCGCGTCCAACCGCAACACTGGTTTTCATGGATTTAAACGTGTGACCTCCGTGGCGGATCGACAAACGCAAGGGGGTGAAGCAGGGCGGGGGACTGCGGGAGTGCCGGAAAGGCTACCACCATTCGTTCCGAGTGTAGCAGGAGTTCCTGCAGGTTTTAGTGAAGAAACGATGGCAACACGGTCGCAGCCATTGCCATCCAGAAGTTGCAAATGGTCAGCTTCCGCAATGACGGCCCGGGCCGCAACCCGCCCGCTCAGAATTTCGCGGCGAGTTCGGTCCTGGCGGCGGCATATTCCCGGCACAAACGGGCAACCAGTTCTGCTGCCGCCGGAATATCGTGGATCGCTCCGATTCCCTGGCCGCAACCCCAGATGTCGCGCCACGCTTTGGCATCGGAACTGCCGCCGGAGCCGAAATTCATCGTCGACAAATCGCCCTGCGGAAGATTCCCCGGATCCAACCCGGCCGCTATCACAGAAGGCTTCAGATAGTTGCCGTGCACGCCAGTGAAAAGGTTGGTGTAAACGATGTCATCGCCGGTGGAATCCACAATCATCTGCTTGTATGCCTCGGCGGCGTTGGCTTCTTTGGTGGCGATAAACGCGGAGCCAATATACGCGAGGTCGGCACCCATAGCCAGTGCCGCGAGAATGCCCCGGCCGGTTGCGATGGATCCCGAAAGCGCCACCGGTCCGTTGAACCATTCGCGGATTTCCTGGATCAGGGCAAAAGGCGAAAGAGTGCCCGCATGGCCACCGGCGCCCGCCGCGACGGGAATCAATCCATCGGCCCCTTTCTCAATGGCCTTGTGCGCGAAGCGGTTGTTGATGATGTCGTGCAGTGTGATACCGCCATAGCTGTGAACCGCGTGATTGACGTCTTCCCGCGCCCCCAGCGAGGTAATCACCACAGGCACTTTCCACTTCACACAGAGCGCCAGATCTTCTTCCAGCCGGGAATTGCTGCGGTGAACAATCTGATTGACAGCAAAAGGGGCAGCAAGCTGGTCGGGATGCGCGCTGTCCCATGCGGCGAGTTCTTCGGTAATGCGGTGCAGCCACTCGTCCAGCATGGCCACGGGCCGGGCGTTCAGGGAAGGGAAGGCACCGGTGATTCCCGCCGTACACTGGGCGATCACAAGAGCAGGATTCGAGATCACAAACAGGGGCGATCCGATCACGGGCAGCCGCAGCCGCCCGGCAAAAACAGATGGCAGACTCATCGTTGCGATTCTATCGGTAGCGGTCGCGCCGGTGACAGAATACACTGGAGTCTGCCCGGGGAGGGCGAAACATGAGATACGCGGCGTTGCTTGCCGGCTTGTTGATTCCGGCGATGCTGCCCTCTGCCGCGCAGGCGCAGAGCAGCAAGGCAGCATTCGAGGACAACTATGCCGATGTCAACGGCGTCCGCCTGCACTACGCGAGCGTGGGCCAGGGGCCACTGGTGCTGTTCCTGCACGGCTACCCGTCGTTCTGGTACCAGTGGAAAGATCAGATGCTCGAAATGGGTCGCGATCATCTTGCAGTGGGCCTCGATATGCGGGGATACAACTTGTCGTCGAAGCCCGCCGGTCTCGAGCCCTACAAAATGAAGTACCTGGTGGAAGACGTACGGCAGTTCGCGGAGAAAATCGGCGGCAGAAACAGGAAGTTCGTGCTGGTAGCCCACGATTGGGGCGCCAGCGTCGCCTGGGCCTTCGCCATGTATCACCCGGAGATGCTGGAGAAACTGATCATCATCAACGGACCCCATCCGTTCGTGTCCGAACGGGAGTTGCGCGAGAACCCTGCCCAGCGCTTTGCCAGCAATTATTTTTTTGTATTCAACAACTACCTGGCTTTGGGCGAGAAACCGGTCGACGAGAATGACACTAAAGAAAGTGGAACCCGCCGCGCCCACGCCGGTTTCGTCGAGGCGGCGGTTAAAAGCGGCCACTATACAGAGGATGACCGCCAGTGCTGGGTCGACGCCTGGTCACAAGCCGGCTCAACCACGGGCGGGCTGAGCTACTACCGAGCCAACAATCGCAATGCGCCTTTCAACGACCGTCATCCGGCTTCCACCATTACTCATTCCTGGTCGGCGAAAGAGGTCACTGCGGGAGCCAAATCGACTATCATCAACGTGCCCACGCTGGTGCTCTGGGGGATGAAGGATACCGCGTTACTGGTGGGCAATCTGAGCGGCCTGGATAAGTGGGTGCCCCACCTGAGTATCAAGCTGTATCCCGATGACGACCACTGGGTGATGATCGAAAAGTATAAAGAGATCGCCCAGGACATACGGAAATTCATCGACGACAAGGATTTCCCGAAGGAATCCGTGTACCGGGCTGCGCGTTAAGATGTTCAACGGGGGAATTGCAAAGATGCTGAAAAGAATGGTTCTGGCGACGCTGGCCGGTGCTTTGACACTGGGGACGGTGATTGCGCAGTCCCCGCCGGCTGTGGTCTCAGGCCCGGTGGGCCCCAGCCCCTACAATGTGATCCGCTACTGGCACCAGCCCTTTTCGGAACCGGGTTTCGCGTTCGGCGGCAACTCGGGAGTCTTCGCCGAATCTCCGGACCGCATCCTCATCGCGCAACGCGGCGAAACCCGACTGCCCGATCCGCTCCCCGCCGGCTATACCGGTTTTGCCGGTTCGCTGGGTATGAATGTGCTTTCCGCAGTGGACCACCGTGTGATGAAGAAGAACTTTCTCTACACCCTGGATGCCAACGGCAAGGTCAGCGAACACTGGTCGCAGTGGGACTCCCTTTTCGCCGATGCAAAGGGCCCGGGACCGCATCGCATCCGCATCAGCCCGTATGATCCGCAGCATCGGGTCTGGGTGGTGGATGAGAGCTACAGCGTGATCTACGTCTTCTCCAACGATGGCGCCAAACTGCTGCGAACGTTCGGCGAAAAGGGGGTGCAGGGCTCCGACAGCACTCACTTCGGCAAGCCGCAGGACGTGGCATTTCTTCCCGACGGCCGGATACTCATTGCCGATGGTCTGGATAACCACCGGGTGATGATTCTGGACCGCGAAATGAAATACATTGGCGAATTCGGCGGCCATGGCAAAGGGCCCGGACAGTTCAGCGGCGTGCATGCCATCGGCATCGGCCCCGAAGGGCGGGTCTTCGTGCTGGACCGCTCAGGCAACCGCATCAATGTATTCCGCACCACCTCCAACCCCGCAAAGTTCGATTTCACCGAAGCGTTTACCGGCTTCTCGCTGCCTCTCGACATCATCGTCAACGACGACTGCATTTGGGTTACTGACCTCAGCCCGCTCCGATTTAACAAGCTCGATTTCAATGGCAACCACCTGTACACATGGATGGTGCCAAGGGAACTGCCCGATGGCTACATTGAGGTACATACCTTCTCCGTAGATGCAAAGGGCAACCTGTACGGCGGGGACAATCAGTATGGCCGCACTCAGAAGTTCGTACCCAAACCCGATGCGGATTCGAAGCTGCTGATCCGCGAGCCGTGGCACGCGAAATAGGCGGGGCAGGGTCAGAGTCGTTCGGGGTTCCCCACGCTACTGTGCGGGCTGTGTCACCGTAACCGTCTGCCCATTCACTGCAATTGGTTCGGTTCTGGCGGAACCGGGGTTTGCGCCGACGATCAGTTTCACGCTGCCGGGACCCACACCACCCGCCGGAGATGCAACATTCACAAACGCCGCGCCCGGTCGCACCGTCCACGCGCAGCCTGGCGCGGTAGCGACCGTAAGCGTTGCACGTCCTCCTTCCGCCGGGATGTTTAGCGCACTATCAGAAACGGCATAAGAACAGGCCGTCCCGCCGCCCGCCAGAGTGACCTTCCATGCGCCGCGGCCGTAGGTGAAGGCAAACAGGTTGCTCACCCCGGCTGACCGGTCAAGGGTCATCGAACTGACCGCAGTGTTGGCGAAATTTGTGGCATCCCGCGACCACGTGGCACCGGCATCGGTGGAAATGAACACACCGAGATCGGTACCGGCATACAGAGTGGTTCGCTTTTGCGGGTCTACCACCAGCGACGAAACCGGGATGTCGGGGATGCCATCGTTTCCGATGCCATCGATGCCTTTCCATGTGGTGCCGCCATCGGCACTGCTGTAAATGTGATTATCGGTGGGGGCCTGCCTGAAAGTCGTGTAGACGGCATAGACCAGCTGCGGATCACCTGGGTCAACGGTTATTGCCTGCAGGTTGGCGCCATCCCGCGGCACAGCCTTCGTCCAGACGCTGGAACCGTTGGCCGTAAGCGCAGCCCTGTTGCTGTAGAACGCCCCGACCTGCGATCCGAAATAGACTGTGTTGGGATCGGAAGGCGCCACGGCGACCGCGGTAATCTTCGCCTCGCCCACAGGCGCGCTGGCGGCCGTCCAGTTGCTCATCCCGTCTTCGGTTCGCCAAAGCTGCTTGCCGCCGGTGTAAAGCCGCCTGGAGTTGGACGGGTCCATCACAAATTGCTTGATGAACAGAAAGTTGTCTTTGGTTTCGGTGATACCGTTGGTCCCGTCCTGTTTGGTTCGACCGCCATCGGTAGACCTCGTTGTCGCCTTGTCGGTGTATTCAAAGTAGATAATATTGGGATCATTCGGATCGATTGCGACCCAGCCGCCATCGCCGCCATCCACCTGCGTCCAGCCATCAATGCCGGTCTTGTCCTGGCCCGCCTGCACACCATTGTCCTGAGAACCGCCAAAATACGCGGCACCTCCGGGGAAGGGTAAACCGTGATAGAACTGAAAAGTAACGTACTTGCGATTGAGCGAAGTCCAGGCCACATCGCCTTTGGAATCGGGGCATGCGGCGCGCGGACCGGTGGCGACGCTGGCGCGGGCATTATCGCTGCGATAAATTCCGCCGTCGTTACCCACATATAAGGTCTGGTTGGCCACGCCATCGTAGGCCGGGTGGAAAACCAGCACGTGCTGGTCGGCGTGTGAGTATTCGGGCCGGGCCGGGTTGCCACGTTCCCAATACGATGCCACGCCCCAGTTCTGGCCGCCATCGTCAGAGCGGAAAAGATTGATGCCGCCGGCCCACACACGATTGGGATCAGCCGGATCTACGGCCAGCACATTATTCGACGAGCCCTGGCCGGAAAAATCAGGTGGTGAATCCGGACCCTGACACACCGGAGCGGAGAGGCCATCGGGATAGCTGAGCAGAGATGTGTTGATCAGGTTCTTATCCTGATTGGATGTCTGTGTTGTCCAGCTACCCGCATCGCCGCTGGAGGTAGAGCGGAAAACGCCAATCAGCCCGGTGCGGTCTTTAGGCTGTGGGTCGGTACTCCATGCCATGGCGTAGATGGTGGATTGGCTGGAAGGCGCAACGGCGAGCGATGTCCGTGCCATGTTTTGCGCCGAGAAAACGTTGTCCCACGTGCCCGTGCCCGCCGCGTCGGCATTGCGATACACGGCGCGGGTGGGGTCATTGCCATCCGGGGTGCAGACGGCGAACAGATAGTCGGTTGCCCGGTCGGTGCGGACCGCGAGATCTTCGCAATTCGGAGCCGCCAGGGTTTTCTTCCATGTTGTGCCTTTGTCCAGGCTTTGGAAGAGTCCGACCGGCGTCGCCGCATACAGGTTGCCGGCGGGAGTGAGTGCAAGTTTGTTGATGAACCAGAAATCGGTGGTGAGAGTTGCGGGGAGAACGGTCCAGGTGGCACCGCCATCAGTGGTCTTCAGAACGCCGCCGCCGCGTTTATCGGTGAGGGCGGCACCCGTTCCGACGTAGAGGGTGTCGGGGTTGGCCTGATCCATCACCATGGTATTGGCGTAGATGTTCGGCGTAAGATCAGCCACCGGATTCCACGATGCGCCGGCATCGGTGGACTTCCAGACGCCACCGGTTTCCGCGGCGGCATAAAGGGTGGCGGGATTCTTCGGATTGAGAACGATTGCCCGCGTGCGTCCACCCAGATTGCCCGGGCCGAGCGGAGTCCAGGAGCCGAGCGGCACCGGATTTCCCAGGGGCGAGGGAGAGCCCGGAGTGGCACCGCGTCCGGCGATGACGCGGCCTTCAGCAAGCGAGTAGGTTCGCATGGTTTGTGCGTGCGCCAGAGCTGCATCGTAACGATCGGCGACGGCTATATCCTGACCCGCGCCCACACGCTGTGTACGCCAGAATTCAGCAGCTTCCCGTGCGGAGTCTCCATGCAGTTCACCGCCGTGTTCCGCGTCGCTATCATGCGGCGCTACCGGAGCCTTCAGGCGGGCAATCTTTGTACCGGAAATGCCACCGCATCCGGCAATGAGGAAAGGAAGCAGGACGACGGCGGCAATTCGTGGTTTCGACATGGTCAATTGTGAGCATAGCCGAGTCCCCCGGGTCTGCGGCGAGTGCGCCGCAAGTAAAAAGCTACTACTTTTTCTTCGTGTCGGTGGCAGGCCTGGCGGCCTTTGCTGGCGTGTCGGTAACCTCTTCGCCAAACGTAATGGTCGATTCGGCACCGAACCGCTTATAGTTCTGGTATTTCACGGTCATGCGGATGCGCTGTTCCGAATCCTTGAAGTGCAGCACGTCGTCGGCGTGGGTATACGTTGGAAACCAGTATTTGCCGTCGATCTGTTCACGGTAAGTCTCGAACTTGGGGAACTGGTTGTCCTCGTTCTTGCCCAGCAGGCCCACGCCTTTGCCGTAGGTCTTGACGATCTGAAGATCGCGATCATCCACCCAGATCTGGCCTTCGAAGTAGCGTTGCCCTTTGGCCATGGTCTTCGGTTTTACTGCGAACAGATAGCATGGGATATCATCCGCGTTCTGCTTGCCCATGTAGCGCACGTCATATTTCCCAATATCCTCCGTGGTCAGGACAAATGGCTGAACGTCTTTCAGATCCTGCAGGTCCTGCGGCGTCAGAGTTAGCTGAATCGTCTTGAGCGGGGCATAGGTCACCTTATCAATGCGTTGTTTGTTGGGTCCGAAAATGATATCGGAGACTTCCTCCCATTTCCCGGTAACGCGGCCACTGCCGTCCAGTTCCTCGAACTTGAGAGATTGCCGGTAGGTATAGACTTCGCGCGCCTTGCGGAAATCCGCTTCCTTGGCGGCGAACTTGCGCATGATCTCTTCCGGATTCACCGCCGGCTCGGCGGCCTGCGGAGGCGCGGCGCTTGCTGTGAGAGTCAGAAGGACCAGAGCGGAAGACGGAAATAAGATTCGACGCATGGTGATTCTCCTCACAAGACGTTACCGGGGAGCGGAACGTTTCTCCCCTCGCCTTATTTCCATGGTAGCCGGAATCGGGTCAGGCCATCACGGAGCGCAAATCTTTCCACGGCCGACCCTGCGATTCCGCCACGGCCGGGTAGGTAATGTGTCCGCGATAAGTATTCACCCCTGCCGCCAGGCCCGGATGCTCCCGACAGGCCAGTTCCAGCCCCTTGTTGGCCAGTTCCAGCAGGTAAGGCGCGGTGGCATTGGTCAACGCCAGGGTCGAAGTATGCGGTACTGCGGCAGGCATGTTGGACACGCAATAGTGGAGCACGTTGTCTACGAAATAGATTGGGTCAGTATGCGTGGTGGCGTGTGAAGTCTCGAAGCATCCGCCCTGGTCAATGGCGACATCCACCACTACCGAGCCCCGCTTCATGGCGGCGATATCGGAACGCTTCACCAGCTTGGGCGCGGCCGCGCCCGGCAGCAGCACACCGCCAATCACCAGATCGGCCTGGCGCACAGATTCCGAAATCGTCCAGGCGTTCGATGCCAGCGTCACCACCTGTCCATTAAAGATGTCATCCAGCTGGCGCAGGCGGTTCAGGCTGCGGTCAATGATGGTGACATGCGCGCCCATACCCAGCGCCACTTTAGCCGAATTGAGGCCCACAACGCCGCCACCAATGATGGCGCAATTGGCCGGTGCCACACCGGGCACCCCGCCCATGAGAATGCCACGACCGCCCATCGGCCGTTCCAGATACACCGCGCCTATCTGCACCGCCAGTCGCCCCGCCACTTCGCTCATCGGCGTGAGCAGCGGCAATGAACCGTCTTTCTCTTCAATGGTCTCGTAAGCGACGCCGCTCACGCCGGCATCCACCAGCGCCGTCGTCAGTTCCGGCAGCGGTGCAAGGTGCAGGTAGGTGAACAAGACCAGCCCTTTGCGGAAGTAGCCATATTCGGAAGGCTGGGGCTCCTTCACTTTGGCCACCAGGTCGGCAGCCCAGGCATCGGCGGCGGTGGGGACAATCTCCGCACCGGCGCGCGCATATTCGTCGTCGGAGATCGTAGACCCTTCCCCGGCGTGGGTCTCTACCAGAACCCGATGGCCTCCTTCGCGGAGAGCGATAACAGCGCTGGGCACGAGGCCGACGCGGGTCTCGTGATCTTTCACTTCCCGGGGAACACCGATAATCATACTTTCATTTTGACACCATCTCACCCGTTAGAATGAAAGATTGCTGCACCATCTTACTGAGGTGCTGGTGGCCTGGGGGCCGGCCGGCATTCTTCTCCTTTCCATACTCGATTCTTCCGGAGTACCCGTGGCCGGCGTGTTCGATGCCCTGCTGATTCTGGTAGCGGTGCAGCGGCCCGAAATCGCGTGGATCTGCGCCAGCCTAGCGGTCGCCGGGTCTATGGTGGGAAATATCATTTTGTTCGCCGCCGCCAACCGCGGGGGACGCGGTTTCATGGAGAAGATGGCGTCAAAGGGAAGGGGTGCCCGCTTTCGCGCCTGGTTTCAGCGTTACGGCTTGCTCACCGTGTTCGTACCGGCTCTGATGCCTATCCCCATGCCGCTGAAGTTATTCGTGGTGAGCGCGGGGGTGATGGGGACACGGCGCTCCAGCTTTCTTGCCGTAATTCTGCTGGCGCGCGTGCTGCGTTATTTCGGCGAAGCCTGGCTGGGGATCATGCTGGGGCGCGAATCGACCCGTTTCCTCACCGCCCATCTGGGGCAATTCGTGGGTGCCGCGGTGGCACTATTTGTAGTGCTTTACCTGGTTGCCAGCCGGTATGGCAGGCGCATGCCGAGTGAAGCGGAAGCCGGCTGAATACCATTCGCCTCTATACTGGAACTTCCATGCTCAGACTCCGGTTCGCGCCCTCGCCAACGGGCTTTTTGCACATCGGCAGTGCGCGCACCTTCATTTTTAACTGGCTGTATGCACGCCGCAATGGCGGGACCATGATCCTGCGCATTGACGACACCGACATCGAACGGAATACGCAGCAGTCGCTCGATTCCATCTTCGAGGGTCTCCACTGGCTGGGACTGGGCTGGGACGAACAATACCGCCAGTCGGACCGCCTCGCGCTGCACAAAGCCGCCGCCGAAACGATCCTCGCCAAGGGCCTCGCCTACCGCGACTTCACGCCCGCCATGGCGGAAAGGGAATCCGGCAGCGCCGCATCCGGCGGCTGGTTATTTCATCCCGGTCAACGTGAGATCCCGCTGGAAGAGAGCAATCGTCGGGCGGCCGCAGGCGAGAAATTCGTAGTACGCTTCAAGGTCCCGCGCGAAGCGGTGCAAACCGTTGGCTTTCGCGATGCCGTTTATGGCGATCAGGAAAAGCTGGCTGCCGATATTGAAGACTTTGCCCTGCTGCGCAGCGACGGCACGCCAACCTACCATCTGGCGTCCTGCGCCGATGACGCGGATCTGCACATCAGCCACATCGTGCGCGGCCAGGATCATCTCACCAACACGTTCAAACATGTCCTGATCTTCCAGGCCCTGGATGCCACCCCGCCCACCTTCGCCCATCTTCCTCTGCTGGTGGCGCCCGATGGCGGCAAACTTTCCAAACGCAAACACGGGCCGGTGGTTTCGGTAACCACGTATCGCGATGCTGGCTTTCTGCCCCAGGCGTTCATCAACTTCCTCTGCCTGCTGGGCTGGTCGCCGAAAGACGACCGCGAACAGATGTCGCAGGCAGAACTTACAGCCGCCTTTTCCTTCGAAGGGATCAACCGCAGCAACGCGGTGGTGAATTTTACCGAGGCAGATCCCTTCGATCCCAAAGCTGTCTGGTTGAACTCGCAACATATTCACTCTCTGCCGCTGCCTGATCTGGCAGCAGAGCTGCTGCGCGTGGTGCGTGCCGCCGGCATTGCGGTAGACGAAGCCACAATGCTGCTGATCACGCCGCTGGTGCGGGAGCGGATCCGCCTGCTGCACGACGTTCTCCAGGTAGCCGACTTCTTCTTCGCCAGCGACCTGCCGCCCTATGACCCGGCTGAACTCATTCCCAAAAAGGCGATGCGGCTCTGGCCCTGCGGGCACTGGAAAAGGCCCTGGAGGCCATGCCCGTCGATTTTTCCCACGATTCGCTGGAAAGCGGCCTCCGTGCAGCGGCAGAGAGCCTGGGCATCAAAGCCGGTCAGATGTTTGAGCCCATCCGCGTGGCCGTCTGCGGGCGCAAGATTGCGCCCCCGCTGTTCGGTACGCTGGAGGTTCTGGGCCGCCCGACCGCGCTGCGCCGCATTGCACATGCCATCGAAAAACTGAAAGCACAATGACACCCGAAACTCCGGCACCCGCGCCGTCGAACTTCATCCGCGACATCATCCTGGCTGACAATGCGAGTGGCAAACACCAGGGACGCGTGCATACCCGCTTTCCGCCTG
>JBBROK010000019.1:0-93063 GCA_038229475.1 Bryobacterales bacterium
GGTGTTGCCCGTCACGCCGGTGGACCCTGCTGCCCCAGCCAAACCTGTCAGCCCTATCGCTCCCGCTGGACCCGTGGATCCCTGGATTCCCTGCCCACCGGTCAGTCCGATGTTGCCCGTCGGTCCCGCTGCTCCGGTGTTGCCGGTCAGGCCGATCGGTCCGGTGGACCCTGCCGGTCCGGTGTTGCCGGTCAGTCCGGTGTTGCCCGTCGGTCCCGCTGCTCCGATATTGCCGGTCAGTCCCGCTGCTCCGGTGTTGCCCGTCAGGCCGATCGGTCCGGTGGACCCTGCCGGTCCGGTGTTGCCGGTCAGTCCGATGTTGCCCGTCGGTCCCGCTGCTCCGGTGTTACCCGTCGGTCCAACTGCTCCGGTGTTGCCGGTCAGGCCGGTGGACCCCGCTGCCCCAGCCAGGCCTGTCGCCCCCGCTGGACCCGTGGTTCCCTGGATTCCCTGCCCACCGGTCAGACCCTGTATTCCCTGTAGTCCCGCTGCGCCCGTCAGGCCGATCGGTCCGGTGGACCCTGCCGGTCCGGCAGCGCCTGCAGATGCCAGTAGCGCGAAATTTGTCGGATCAGTATCCGGCGTGCCCGTGTTCAGGCCCGTCTTACTGACATACGAAGTTCCGTTATACGTGACAATGTCCCCGACGTTGTACGGATGGGGTACCGCCAGATACGAGCCCTGCGACTGCAGACCTTGCCCTGCCGCTCCTGGTGCGCCATTCGTGCCGTTGCTCCCCGCCACGCCCGGAAAACCCTGGAGGCCCGATGCTCCCGCCGCGCCCGCCGCGCCAGTCAGGCCATTCGGCCCTGCAGCACCCGCAGCTCCAGCCAACCCGGTCAGGCCTGTCGCCCCGGCGGCGCCATTCGTGCCGTTGGTCCCGGCCGTGCCTGAAAGACCCTGAATACCTTGAGTTCCGGCAGCGCCCGGTGCGCCAGTTACTCCTGTCGGTCCGATCAGGCCCTGGGTACCCTGTGTTCCCGCAACTCCAGCGGCGCCAGTCACACCTGTCGGTCCTGGAGCACCCGTGATTCCCGTCAACCCGGTTGGGCCGACAGGCCCAATGGCACCGGCCGCGCCGACCGGTCCAGCAGCACCGGCCGCGCCTGCGGGGCCTGAATTAACCAGGGAGACCATCAACTGCGCCGGGTGACTTGTGGTGGTGCTCTCCTTACTGTCAAACTGAACAACCACGCCACCGCCGGCCGGCGTCACCATGAAGCCGCTGTTGATGGTTCCGCTCAGCCAACTCCTGACCGCCGCCGTGGCGTCCACGTAGAGATATGATTTTGCCGACGACCCGGTAATGGGCACTCCGCTGGCGACCGCTGCGCCAGGCACAGGCAGGTTAAGGCCCGTGACGGCCGCTTCCGTCCACACGCCGTTGGCAACCGAGATGTTCACCAGGCCACCGATTCCCACGGCGGACACGTAAAGGACAAGCGTGGCCTGACTGACATTGGCCGCCGTGGTCCCCGCCGGGAGCATGGAGAGATCGAACTGCACGATCGCCTGGCTGGCCGTGGCGGCACCGCCCACATTGAGCGTGACGGCCGAGCCGTAATTCGTCGGCACGTTGGCCCCCGTAGTCGACACATACGAATCCCCCGTGACAGACATGGATTGAGCGAAGGCCGTCGCGGAAGACAGCGCGATTGTCAGAAACAGTGAAGACAGAGTTCTCGTTTTCATTTGGGAGGTACCTTTTCGTGCGCTTTTATCTTGTGTTGCTTTTGGCAAACTTCAGTGCCCGTGGCCTGCTAAATAGCCAGTTTGGGAGCCACTCTGCCGAAGAGGGGCAGACTTCCGGGATTCAGGAACGCGGGCCAGGTAAGGCGGCGCGTTTTCGTTGCAAGATCAGTATCAGAGCCAGGGCTGAGGCCGCGAGCGCGGAGGTGACGGGTTCGGGAGCAAGGGAAGCGGCACCGGTGGCGGTAAAGTCGACCGCCCAGTTGCCTGTCAGCGCGGTGTCAAGATCGAACTTGTCGCAGAATTGACTGGAGCATGACGCGGCATAAGTAAAGCCGTCCGCCAGAGCGCCGTTGGGCGTGTTGTTGAACTGTGTCAGTGCGGCGACATAGTCGCCGACACCCAGCGGGCCGCTGAAGTGTGAGTCGTAGCACCCGTTGTTTCCCAGGCTGGCAGGGCTGATGCAGCCAGCGCCCGAACCGGGCACGCTGTCGTCGGAAATGCCCACCTGTGCACCGGTCGAGTCGTAAATTGTCAGGAGCGGATCGAAACCGCCCGCCAGGATGGCCTGTTGGGCCCCATTGGTACCGCCGCCGTAGTGAAGCGTGTAAATTGTCGTCCCGCCACTGGTGGTGAAATTGAAATATTGGATCTGGTCGCCTGCATTGAAGCTGCCCGTGAAACTGAAGGCGCCGGCAGCCAGTGAAGATGCCATCACCGCAGACAGGAAAGCAAGGCGAGACGTCTTCATGAATTTACGGGTCATGATGGTGGCGGCTGGCAATCGTACGGCAAAGGCCTGAACAGCAGTGGCTATTCGAGAGACCGGCCCCAACCAGGGTTGACGGGCAGTCAGGCTCTGCTCAACTGAAATATTTTGTGATTTCCAATACATTTTTGAATATCCTCTTCGCGAATCTAACCCGCCGTCAAACGCTAAGGCGGAAAACGGCTCAAAAAAGGACCAAACTTTTTTTGCGATCGCACTGGAGCCGGCCAAACCCGGTGATGGGTCACCATCAGGGCAGGCACAGCAGCGTACCAACCGCCTCATACACTGCTCGTTTCCCGGCTGGCGAGGTGAACGGTCACATATGCCCGTACCCCATCGCATCCCCTCAGGTTCCGCATGCAGGATGACCATTCGAACCTGAGACTTTCAACCACATCATTGGGTTCAATGACTTACAGCCGACAAACCACCCGCCAGATCGTCCGCCTACACCCCGCTCCTTCCGCATGTACAACGACGCTGATTATGTGAGTCACGCGTTGTCAACCTTTATTTTCCCTTTGTAATCAATTATTTACAGTATAAAATTGGCGCTCACCTCGTTCATGTGCTAATAATAGTGCTTGGAACGATGAATGTTTGTTCACATCGTTCCTGATTCGGGCATCCGCCCAAATTAACCCAACCCCTGGAGGTCAGTAACATGAATATTCGTCCGCTCTATGACCGCATCGTGGTCAAACGGATTGAAAGCGACGTAGAAAAGACCAGTGGCGGTCTTTTCATCCCCGACACAGCAAAAGAGAAGCCACAGGAAGCCGAAGTCGTTGCCGTTGGCAAAGGCAAGCGGATGGAAGACGGCAAGATCGTCCCGATGGACGTTCAGGCCGGCGACCGGATTCTGTTTGGCAAGTACTCGGGCAGCGAAATCAAGATTGATGGCGTGGAATACCTGATCATGCGCGAAGACGAAGTTCTTGGCGTAATCGAGAAGAAGTAACTGCGCCTAAGAATTCAACAGGAGACATAAATACAAAATGGCAAAACAGATTGTTTACGCGGAGAATTCCCGCCAGGCGATCCTGCGTGGCGTCAACCAGCTGGCCGACGCGGTAAAGGTGACCCTGGGCCCCAAGGGCCGCAACGTAGTTCTGGAGAAAAAGTTCGGCGGACCGAACATCACCAAGGACGGCGTTACGGTTGCGAAGGAAATCGAGCTGAAGGACCCGATCGAAAACATGGGCGCGCAGATGGTGCGCGAAGTAGCTTCCAAGACCTCGGATATCGCCGGTGACGGTACCACCACGGCGACCATTCTGGCACAGGCGATCTTCCGCGAAGGCGTGAAGTCGGTTGCGGCCGGAGCCAATCCCATGGCCCTGAAGCGCGGCATCGATAAGGCTGTCGAAGTTGCGGTGGAAGCAGTGAAGAAAATGTCCAAGCCGGTTTCCGGCGACATGATCTCACAGGTTGGCACCATCTCTGCCAACAGCGACCGCAGGATCGGCGACACCATCGCCGAAGCCATGAAGAAGGTTGGTAAGGACGGCGTGATCACGGTCGAAGAATCCAAGACCATGGAAACCGTTCTCGATACCGTTGACGGTATGCAGTTTGACCGCGGCTACCTCTCGCCCTACTTCGTCAGCGATGCTGACCGTATGGAGTGCGTGCTGGAAGATCCGTACATTCTGATCCACGAGAAGAAGATCAGCAACATGAAGGATCTTCTGCCCCTGCTGGAGCAGATCGCGCGCGCCGGCCGTCCGTTGCTCATCATCGCGGAAGAAGTGGAAGGCGAAGCCCTGGCCACTCTCGTGGTGAACAAGCTGCGTGGCACCCTGAACGCCTGCGCCGTAAAGGCTCCGGGCTTCGGTGATCGCCGCAAGGCAATGCTCGACGATATCGCGATCCTGACCGGCGGCAAGTCGATCATGGAAGAAACCGGTATCAAGCTGGAAGGCGTAAAGCTGGAAGATCTGGGCCGCGCCAAGCGTGTCACGGTCGACAAAGACAACACCACCATCATTGATGGCGGCGGTACGCAGAAGGCAATTGAGGGCCGTATCGGGCAGATCCGCAAGCAGGTTGAAGAAACCACTTCCGATTATGACCGTGAAAAGCTGCAGGAACGTCTGGCGAAGTTGTCGGGCGGCGTTGCAGTGATCAAGGTTGGCGCGGCCACCGAGACCGAAATGAAGGAAAAGAAAGCCCGCGTGGAAGATGCTTTGCATGCGACCCGCGCGGCTGTGGAAGAAGGTATCGTTCCCGGCGGCGGCGTAGCTCTGTTGCGGGCTGCGATCGAACTGGCTTCCCTGAACATTGGTGGCGACGAGCAGATCGGCGTAAACATCATTCGCCGGGCCTGCGAAGAGCCCATGCGTCAGATTGTACAGAACGCCGGTGTGGAAGGTGCCGTGGTGATTGCGAAGGTTCGCGACAACCCCGATACCAATTTCGGCTACAACGCGCAGTCGGATACGTATGAGGATCTGGTCGCTTCGGGTGTTATCGACCCGGCCAAGGTCACCCGTTCTGCCCTGCAGAACGCGGCATCCATCGCCGGCCTCATGCTCACCACCGAAGCCATGGTGTGTGAGATTCCGGAACGCAAGGGTGCGCAGCCCCAGGGCGGCGGCCACGGCCCCGGAGAGATGGACTACTAAACTCCATCCGGTACAAACCAAAAAAGGCCGCGGCACCCGTAAGGGTGCCGCGGCCTTTTTGCGTTTGACGCGACTTCGCCCGCGGGTCACCGACTAAACTATGGTCAGTTATTCTGCGGCGGGGTTGGCTTCATCCTTGCCGAATCGAAAAAACTCTGTCTTTTAGGGGAGTCCACGTGAGACGTTTTTTAATGGTTACTCTGCTGGGGGCAATCGTCAGCATTGCAGTCCAGGCGCAGGCGACGGCCGTCGCGCAGATTTCCGGAACCGTGCAGGATGTCAGTGGCGCAGCCATTGCCGGGGCGGAAATAAGAACCACCCAGACCGATACCGCGGCCAGCCGTACCGTCACCAGCGGCGCGGACGGAACTTACGTCGTCTCCAATCTTCCCGTTGGGCCTTACAGAATCGAAATCAGGAAGGAAGGCTTCAATGCCTATGTCCAGTCCGGCATCGTGCTTCAGGTAAACAGCGACCCGTCTGTCAACGCAGTGATGAAAGTGGGGGCAGTAAACGAGACGATTGAGGTGACGGCGGGCGCGGCGATGATCGAAACCCACGAGACATCACTGGGGCAGGTGATCGATCAGCAGCGCATCGCGGAGCTTCCTCTGAACGGACGGCAAGCCATGCAGTTGATCGCTTTATCCGGTGCCGCGGTTGACCTCACCGGCGCAACCGGTGGTCTGGTCACGGTTCGTAACCAGCCCAGCGCGGTCTCCGTGTCGGTGGCGGGCGGGGGAAGCAATTTCACTACCTACGCGCTGGACGGCGGCAACAGCAACGACCCGCTCACCAACGTGAGCCTCCCGTTTCCGTTCCCCGACGCTCTGCGGGAATTCAGCGTTCAAACCAGTGCCGTGCCGGCACGTTTCGGGGTTCACCCTGGCGCGTCCGTTAACGCCGTAACCCGCTCCGGCACGAACCAGTTTCACGGCGTGCTCTTTGAGTTTTTGCGTAACGGTGATTTTAACGGTCGTAACTTCTTCGCCGCCAAGCGGGATACACTGCGCCGGAATCAGTTCGGCGGGACACTCGGCGGACCCGTCGTGAAAAACAAACTGTTCTTCTTCTACGGGTATCAGGGAACCATCAACCGATCGGATCCTGCCGCCACGACGGCTTTTGTAGTCACGCCAAACGAACTCGCGGGCGATTTCAGCGGCGCGGCCTCCGCGGGCTGCAACGCCAATAAAGCCGTAGCCCTCAAAGCGCCCTTCATCGGCAACCAGATTGCTTCGTCATTGCTGAATCCGGCGGCTGTGAAACTGGCGACCCAATATCTCCCCTCGTCGGCGGACCCTTGCGGGAAAGTGCTCTACGGAATTCCCCAGAGAGACACGGAGAATCAAAACGTGGCCCGGGTCGACTACCAGCAGAGTTCAAAGAATATGATCTTCGGTCGTTATTTCGTGGTGGGTTACGGCAATCCGCCTTATTTCGACGGAAAGAACGCTCTCACTACAACCCAGGTGGGCCTGCTGGACCGCGCGCAGAACGCTACGGTCAGCGACACTTATCTGCTCGGAGCCAATGCGGTCAACTCGGTCCACGCTTCCTTTGCGCGCGGTCGCGTGAACCGGTCGGACCCGGATAATTTCTTCACGCCCTGCGATCTCGGCGTCAACATCAGTTGCCTTGTACCGAAGTATTCCAGCTTCGCGGTAACGAATTTCTTCAACATCGGGGGAACGTCGCCCGGACCGTTTAACAGCAACGCATTGCAACTGACGGAAGACCTCGACGTGGTGAAGGGAAACCACCAGTTCGCCGTCGGCGTGAATTGGATTCATACCCAGCTGAATGCGCACTCCAACATCACAGGTAACGGTAATTTCACCTTCACCGGACTCACCACGGGATCGGCGATCGGGGATTTCCTGATCGGCAGGCCCGCCTCTTTCGTGCAGTCCGCCGAGCAACAGGTTTATGAGAGAAGCAATTATTTCGGTGCGTACTTCCAGGATTCATGGAAGGTCACTCACCGGCTAACCGTCAACTACGGCCTCCGTTGGGAGCCCCACATTCAGCAAACCAATATTCAGGGGAGAGTGGCTCATTTTTCACTGGACGGATTTCTGGCCAGCCAGGTGAGCACAGTGTTCCCCAATGCCCCCGCCGGGCGCACGTTCCCCGGCGATAAAGGATTTCCCGGCAACGCTGCAAGCGCGAATTCGTGGCGGCAATTTGCACCCCGCATCGGCATCGTCTTCGATCCGCGCGGCCAGGGAAAAGAAAAGATCAGTGTCGCGTATGGCATTTTCTATGACCTTCCGCTGATTTACTACATGGCCCACTTCCCCACCGACCCGCCGTGGGGCACAAACACAACCGTCAACAACCCCATCGGCGGACTCACCAACCCGTGGCAGGGAGTTGCCGGCGGGAACATCTTCCCCACACCGAACCCTCCGCCGGCGAACGTTGGCTTCGGGCAGTTCGGCAGCTATGACAATTTGCCCGCAAAGATCCGCCCCACCATGGTGCAGCACTGGAATGTGAGCATGCAGAAGCAATTCAGCGGCGATTGGCTGCTGTCAGCCACTTATCTGGGGAACCAGACGTCGCACTTGTGGCTCGCGCACGATGTGAATCAGGCTACATACGTGCCGGGAAACTGCGTCGCCGGTCAATATGGACTGACTGTCGCCGGCCCCTGTTCCACCACCGGCAATATCAATTTCCGGCGATTTCTGTATGGCCTGAATCCGGTGAGAGGTTCCGCTTACGGTTCCGTTCTTGAGGTGGACGATGGTGCCACCGCGAACTATCACGGCGTGCTGGTTTCCGCGCAGCATCGTTTCAGCCAGGGATTTACCGCGCTTGTGAACTATACCTGGTCGCATTGCCTCAGTGAGGGAGAAGAGGGGATGAATATTGCCAACAACTACCAGGATCCGGGGAATCGCCGCGCGAATTATGGCAACTGCGCTTCCGACAAGCGGGGAATTTTCAACTCTTCCATCGTGGCCACTTCGCCTAAGTTCGGTTCTCATCTGGTTCAGCAGCTTGCAGGGGACTGGCAGCTTTCCACCATTCTGACGGCATCGTCCGGGGCACCTCTCACGCTCACCAGCGGCGTGCAGAATTCACTCACCGGTGCCGGCAGCGACCGCCCCCTTCAGACCGGCGACTCGAGCGCGACTACGCAGACGTTCAACTCCTGGTTCAACCCCGGCGCTTTTGTCGCCAATCCAGTCGGAACCTACGGAAACGTGGGCAGGGGCGCATTGCGGGGTCCCGGACCCTACAGCGTTACGCTTGCCGTGGTGCGCCGGATCAAGATCCGCGAACGGGTGACGGCAGAGTTGCGCGCCGAAGCATTCAACGTTTTGAACCACGCTAATGGAACCACCGTTGCGACCAGCTTTACGTCTCCTCAGTTCGGTAAAGTGACCGCTGCGGCCGAACCGCGTATTCTTCAACTGGGAATGAAACTGGCATTCTGACGGAAGAATCGCCGACAGGAAAACAATCAATGAAAACGAGCACTACATGGCCGTTGATCGTCTTTGCAACTCTGGTGAGCGCTGCCGCATCGCAGGGCGACCCGCTCGGTTGCAATTTGACAGCTTACAAACAGATACCGGGCCTGACGGCAGCCATGGCGACCAACGTTTTGACTGTGACCTGGGACGGCGATCGCAATCAGGAAGTACGTGTGCGTCTGGACGTCACCAGGGGAACCCCGACATTCGAAGTGATCGAAGTCCGACACAAAGGCGGGACGTGGAGCAGGCTGGCCAGCAACGTGACGCCGGATTTCCGCGTGGTGTCAGGGTTGCGGCGGATGAGCAACCAGCAGATGAGTCCGCTGCGTGGGCTCGGCGTGGAGCTGACGCCGGAGATACTGGACAGGTTCCGTTGGGAGCCGTTCTGGGACGCCCCGCTGGATATGAGCCCGCCTTCCGGCCGGGGGGGCAATCCGCCACCGGTTGAAAGGGTGGCAAACCAGCCCGGGCTCCCGCGCGATCCGAATGAGGTCAAGCGCGCTTCGGCAGTCTATGACGTAACGGGGTGCGCCGTAAAGACCGATGGCGCGCGCCTCGAAGTGACGTTCCCCGGCGTCAAGCTGGGCGTGTTCTACGGTCGTCTTCAATTTACGTTCTTCAAGGGCAGCAATCTCGTACAGCAGGAGCTGCTGGCAACGACAAACGAGCCGTGGGTGGCGTACAAATACGACGCCGGGCTGAAAGGGCTGGCCATCGCCAAGACGTCGCGGGTCGCCTGGCGGGATATGGGAAACGCCTGGCAGGAGAATCGGCTCGGCGACGCGAACCGTAATGAAGTACCGCTGAAAACTACCGGCAGACTCGTCATTGCCGAACAGGGCTCTGCCGGTTCAATAGCGGTCTTCCCTCCGCCCCACAACTTTTTCTGGGCACGCGAAGTGGCCATTAACCTCGGCTACAACTGGTACCGCAAAGATTCCGACACATCCTACTCCATCGGGATTCGACAAGATGAACGGGAGGACGAATCGGAAGGTCAGGCCAATTTCGCGCTCTACAGTGCCCGGCCCGGCTCGCTGCAGCGAATGACCGCATACCTGTACCCCACCACGGAACTGGCTCCCGCAGCCTACGATGCGGCCCTCGCGTTCACGCATGGCGACCACTACAAACCGATTGCGGGATATGAGGTGATGAATCATCACTACCATATGGATCTCGGTTCGCGGCTGATCGCGTTGGGAAAGCTGGATGCTGAAATCCCGGACCTGGTGGCTCTCAAAGCGCTGGGTGTCACCATCGTGAGTCAGATCGATTCGGTGATGGGCGGAGACGGCGGGGTGCCCATCGGCGCGGTCTTTCCGGGTGGCCGTCCGGTCACGGCTGAAATCCTTGCTGCACAGCCACAGGGCCGCGGTCGGGGAAGAGGAAGAGGCGGCCCGCGTGCGAGCGAGCTGGAAATACGGTACGCCTCCATTGAGGGCGCCCGGCTTCACTCCGACAGCAAATTCCTCGTGATGCCCGATCAGGAGTATTTTGACAGCCCCCTCGGCGGTCACACCGACCTGCTGTTTTCTCACCCGGCCTACTGGACGGCGGGGCGCACTGCGGGCCAGCCGCTCACCGAAATCGATCCGAAGTACGGCAGGTTCTATCACATTGGAAGCGCGGACGATTTGATGGCGATGGCGCGGGCGGAAGACATGCTGATCAGCATGCCGCATCCCCGCACCAAAGGGTCCACCGGTTATCCGGATGCCGTGAAGGATCTGCCCTTCTTCAGTGATCCTCACTACCATGGAGTCGGCTTCCGCTGGGGGATGGGTCTGGACCGTTCGGAGGAGCGCCTCTGCGAATACCGTTGCCAGCCGTTGTTCGACGACATGAACAACTGGATCGCGGACAAGCCGATTCCGCCGAAATACATCATGGCGATCTCGGAAGTGCGCCATCAGCAGCCGGGCGATGAGATCTACTCGAGTTCACCGGTGACTTATGTAAAGCTCGATGTATTGCCGAAGCCGGGGGACCCGAGCCCCGTGATTCGGGCACTGAATCGCGGAGACTCTGTAGTAACCTCGGGCGAGGTTCTGATTCCTTCATACAACGTTAAAGGCTCCGGTGCGCAGCGCACCATCGTTGTGGACTTGGAATGGACCTTCCCGCTGAATTTCATCGAAGTCATCTCGGGTGACGGGACGAAGACCGACCGACAAGTGATTTCAACGACGAATCTTCCTCCGATGAGCAGCCATCATTTCGAGATTCCGTTCGCAGCCACCGGGAAGAAGTGGGTACGGTTTGCCGCATGGGATTGCGCAGGCAACGGTGCGATGGTCCAACCCGTTAAGTTGAGGTTCGCCCGTTAGCGTTAGAACGTGAACCGCAGCATCATCTGGATGGTGCGGGGTCCGGCCTGTTCGGCCGATTGCGTGGCGGTGATCCGGCCGAAGGCACCGTTGACCGTGCCCGGGCTGTTGGAGAATCGCGTATTCGGGCCACCCAGATTGGTGATATTGAACAGATTGGAAAACTGCGCCTCATAACGAATCGCGAAGCGCTCTGTAATTGCCAGAGACTTCCCTAAAGCCATCGAAAATACTTTGGTTCCCGGGCCCCGCAGAATCCCCACTCCGCAGTTGCCAAATCTTCCAATGCTGTTCGCCGGTACCGAGAAAGCCGCCGGATTGAAGTACTGGCTGCGCGTGGGGTTTGTGGCGTTGCCATCCGTACCGCTGCAGTCCGGGCGCTGGTAACTGTTCTCAGACCGCTGCGCAGGATTCGTACCGGATGGATCGGTACCGGTGAACGTGGGAGTCAGGAAAGTCCCGGTTTGTAACGTGACCACTCCGGTCGCGCGCCACCCGCCCACCGCCAGGTTCGCCGCCCGGCTGGCGCTTCCGGCAAATTTCTTGCCACGGCCAAACGGCAGCTCGTAGGAAAAAGTACTTACAAAGCGATGGCGCCGCGTGTAGGCAGCATTGCCCCGGTCTGATTCTATATCAAATTTGTTCAAGACGTTCCCGCCGTTGTCGCCGCCCGTTGTGCCGCCGTTGGGCGTGTTCGCATTGGGTGCCGAACCCAGCGCGTTGGTCGTTTGAAACGCCAGCGTATAGGAGTTGGTGAACGTCAGGTCACGGGCAAACCGGCGCGTCAGCAGCAGCGAAGTGGCGCTATAGTTCGACGTCGGTCCGTTATCGCGCGTCAGCACCTCGTTGAAGTTGGGGTACAGCAGGTTCTGTTTGCGCAGCGCCGGTGTGGCCGTCAGCGCATTGTAGCCGGTGGTGTTGGGCTTGAGCTGATTCAAGTCCGGACTATAGAGCAAATTATACGTATAGCTGCCGGTGTAGTTGACTCCCGCGATCAGACTGTGTCCGATTTCGCGGTCAATGGAAACATTCCACTGCACCACGCGCGGATCCTGCAGGTTCGGATCATTGGCACGGCGATAGCTGGGAAAGCCAAGGTCAGCAGAGGTACCGCCAAAGGGATTGGGGAAAATTAACGGCTTTGCCGCCGAAGTGTTGAACTGCACAAAGTTACTGGTGTTCACGCCCAGCAACGAATACAGTACGGCGCCAAGAACCGGCACCGAATAGACGCCCACGCTGCCACGGATCAGAGTTTTGTTGTCGCCGGTAACATTCCATGCCGCCCCCGCGCGAGGTTGAATGTTGCCTTTCCAGGTGCGGCGCAGAGTGATGGGCAGGCCAGCCTGATCATTGGTTACAAAGGGTGTGTTTCCTACCTGATTGCGCCAGGAAGGTGCCACCAGGTTCAAGCCTTCCGTACCCTGCGTGATCAGGCGGCCACCCGGGAAATCGCGGTCGAACTGGCCCAGTTGATGAGTCTTGTCGTCGAACGCCGGATTGATTTCGTAACGCAATCCAAGGTTCACCGTAAGGCGGCGCGAGAGTTTTATGTCATCCTGGAAAAAGCCGCCGTAGTGGTAGCCGAAAGGCTCGCCATCGGGACCGTTTTGGGCGAAGGCGGTGGCTGTGGGCAGACCCAGAAGGTAGTCGGCGAAATCATGACCCGTTACCGCGCCGAAGAAAAAGTAATCCCCATACTCGTCTCCGGTGAGAAAGGTGATCTGATCCTTGTAGGAATAACGGCGGAAATCCGCGCCGAACTTCATTGTGTGGCGTCCCCGAATCCAGGTAGCAGCATCGGCGAAAGTGAAAATACGGTTGTCCACCAGCCGGGGATGACCGGGAGAACTGCTGCCGCCAAGGAAGCTGGAGATTTCTATTTCCGGCACTCCTCCCAGGCCGTTCACCGGAGCCGGCGGAAGCCCCTGGATACCGAACGACTTCACCAGCGCGTCGCCTTGTTTTGCCAGAGGGTAGTTATTGGCACCGATCTGGTAGAACGTGTAGCCGGCGCGAAATTCATTGATCAGATTAGACCGCATAATCCAGGTCCAGGCCCCACCCAGATTGGTAGCGGCAGTGGTGCCGGTGTTCAGACCCAGTTGCACGTTGTAATTGCCACTCCCGCCGGTGCCGGAGTCTGTAATGTCTTTTTGTGAATAGCGGAAAAACACCTTGTGCCGATCATTAAAAATGTGGTCAAGACGACCGTCGTACCCGTTCAGGCTGTAGTCGCCGCCAAAGTTTGCGGTGTAATTGGGATCCGCAATGGACGTATTGGCAGGGTTGTTCGGGCTGACGAACAACGACAACATCTTTTGCGTAGAGGAATTCAGCAATTGTGCCGGTATTTTGTTTCCCGGGAATGGTACTCCTGAGAACGGGTTGAGGATGGGTTTGGTCACGCTGGAAAGGTCACCCGAGCGCCACGGCGTCGGAGGCACGATCTGGTTCAGCAGAAAATCCTGGGGACGCCGTACTCCCTCATACGTAAAAATGAAGAAGGTTTTATTGCGAATCAGCGGTCCACCGATGTTCACGCCGTAGTCGTCGGCTTGTACTTTTGGCTTGGACGCGGCGAAGGTATCGCGCGCATTCAGAGAATCGCGCTGAAAATACCAGAAACCGGAGCCGTGGAACTGATTGGTGCCGCTCTTGCTGATCACCGTCAGGTCTGTGGGTTGCGAATACTCGGCGCTGTTGCCGGCAGTATTGACGCGAAATTCGGCGATCGTTTCCACCGATGGGAAAAGGTCCCTGGAGGGACCACCGGAGCGAACCTGCTGCGTCGAGATGCCGTCGATGGAGAACGACGTGGAGTTCGGCAGGCCGCCCGACAGAGAGTAAGTACCAGCCTGGTCCGTTTGCACGCCCGGGGACAGCGGCAGCAGAACCAGCGGGCTGGGCGCGTTCGTCGCGCGAAAATTGATGGCCAGAGAACTGATCAGGTCGCCCGATTTCGAATCGGAAACGGTAAGTGCCTGGCTGATGACCCCGGCGTCCGCGGTTACCTCAATCGTGGTTGCCTGAGCGCTGGCGAGCGGCAGTTGAAAATCGAGATGAACCAGTTCGCGAGCCGGCAACTGGACATTTTTTCTTGAGATGGTGGTGAAATTTTGCGCAGCCACGTTGATCGTATAGAAACCAGCATCCAGATTAGTCAGCCGGTACGAGCCCGCCAAATCGGTGGCAGTGCTTCGCAGCGCTCCGGTACCTTCATTGGTGATCGCAACTTTGGCGCCCGAGACCACTGCGGAGCTGGGATCAGTGACCACGCCTTCAATGGTTCCAAAAGTGGATTGGCCAAATGCCGTTGCGGCGCAAGCAAGCAAGAGGAGGTGCAGAATGATTGTTCTCATGAATTAACCATGCTAGAAAGGATTCATGAATGTGTAATGTCGAGATCGTGAAAACTCGCTTACGCCGGGCGAAAGGTGTGAGCGCAAATTACTTTGTGGTGCACCGGGACGTTGTTGAGATGAAACCGGAGCC
Organism: Bryobacterales bacterium; assembly: GCA_038229475.1. Taxonomy (GTDB): domain Bacteria; phylum Acidobacteriota; class Terriglobia; order Bryobacterales; family Bryobacteraceae; genus BOG-234. Next base: position 14,405 of record JBBROK010000019.1, read on the forward strand.
GGGACGGTGCCTGTTTGTTCGTTTTCGCGATGGCGCGTATGTCCATGTGCACTTGGCCGCGGAGGAACTGACGGCGTTCCGGCACCGCTGGCTGATGCGGAATTCTTTGATGGAGCCTGTGTGGATCAGGGCGCGGTTACATGGCCCGGTGAAATTGATCTTGCACCCGATGTCATGTATGCCGAAATCACACGGCCGGTCGCACCCGGGTTTGACCGGATCATGCTGCGGAAAAACGGGCGGGGCCATGCCCCCGCCCGCGCATTCTTCTTTCCTGGTTCAATTCTACTGATTCACCAACGTGATCGGCAGGGTCGTAATGCCGCCGGTCGAACTCGACACAATAGCCGTGGTCGGGGCGGTTCTCGTGTTCGCCTTGCCGGTCCGCAGGAACCCCGAGAAAGCCATCGGTCCAAGCGCAGGGCCTTTATCGACGCTGAAACTGAGCACGTTGTTTGGCACCGACGTCGTCGCCGTAATAATCAACTTCTGGGACAGCGTCAGGTACCGGGCCCCGGTAATCGTCACGGCGGGGAAGAGCCTCGCCTCGCTGGTCACGGACGAGGGAACCGAGAGCGCCGCATCGCTGCTGGACAGTTGCACACTCACAGAGGTACCCCGTTGCACGGTCGCGTTCATCGCAACGGCACCTTGCACGCTGGCACCGCCAGGGATCGAACCAGTGCGGACCGAGGGAACGGCCACAGCCGAGAGCGCGATCGGCTTCGCTCCGGGGACCACAACACCGACGGATCGGGTCACCCCATTCAGCGACGCCGTCACGGTTACCGGCGTGTCCACCGTTACCTGACCGAACGGCATGGAGAAGCTAATGCCCTCGGCCGCAGGGGGAACCGTAATGGTCGCAGGCACAATCACCGCTGTGGGGTCGCTGCTGGCCCCGAGAGTTAGGGAGCCCTGCGAAGAGAAAGAGTTCGGCGTAAGAGTGCACCCCAGCGAACCAAGATTTCGAATCGCTGTTGCCCGCGAATATATCCCGGATTTGCAGATGAGGACCGCCGGTGACAGGGTCAATTTAGTGGGTGATGCCCTCAAACACACCGACTCCCGTTGTGGAGGTGCCGGGACCGCAGGCCACGGGGGCGGAATTCATGACAAGGTTCGGATTGGTCACGGTCACGTCGTACGTCACCACGCGGCTCACGTCCGTGGGCAGCGGGACGCCACCGCCCCCTCCTCCCACGCCCGATGTAAAGCGGCGACGTAAAAGTAGTTGTACATTCCGATCGGGCGCCAGAGCTCGGGTCACACACCCCGCAAATAAATTTCGTCTGCTCTAACTCCATCCCGGTCAACAATCTCGCATCCAACCTCGCCACACACTGGTCCGTGCGCGCCGTCTCCCATCTCCCCACAATGCTATCTATCGGAAAGAGGGTTCTTCCTCAAGTTTGCGAGTAAGTTCTTTGACATCTGCATACAACGCGGCCACCATTTTCAAAAAAAACACAGGAGAACCCAGCGAAATCCAGTCGTTTCAATAAGATGACTTTTTTTCGCTGGGTTATTTCCGGGTTCCGGCGGGTCCCCGCCGGGTCTTGCCGGGTCGATTTGCGGTCGAATCGGGTCGTTGCCGGGTCTACGCGCCGGGTTTATCGTCCGCCGAAGGCCCGTACATTCCCGGAATCTTCACGTCCAGTAATCTCAAATAGACTCCCAGTTGCGCCCTGTGGTGGATGTGATGATTCATCACCACTCCGCGCAAGACCGCTGCGCGCGGCATTGTGAATGCCGTATGTCCGCCAAACACCAGCGACCACGGTTTGCCGTAGTCCTCATCCGCGGCACCCGCAATTGCGGCCCGGCCAGCGGCAGCGCAGTTGTCGAACATTTCCAGCAATTCTGCATTCGTGGCCGGCACATTCGGCTTATAGCCAGGCTCGATTTCCAGCTTTTCCAGCGTCATGGTTTCTTTGGCCCATCCGGCCAGTCCCGCCACATGCCCTGCCAGGTTACCCAGCGCCATCGATTTCTCATGCGGCTTGTAGTCGAACTTGCCGTCCGGCACGCACGCCAGGAGCTTGCGGCTGTTGGCCATTTCCATATCCCATTCGGGAAGAATCATCTGACTGATACTCACGTAACTACCTCCGCTGCCAGGTTAACACGGATTCATGCCTTTTCCCATTGCGCCGAAAGCTTCTGCGCGTATTCTTCCGAAGCAAACAAGTCGAACTCAAACTGCGACGCATCCACCGCGTGAAAGGGCCGCAGGTTTTGAAAACACATCCATGCATGGTCCGCGTATCGATGGTAATTCGTCAGGAATACCGGGGAGAGACTTTCCATAGCCGGCGGCATTTCGAACAAGCCATGGATCCCGATGGCACGCGCGAAAACTATCTTCCGGTCCGCCACTCCCCACCGCTCCAGTTTTTCCCTCACCCGGGGGGGCGGCGCTTCCACTGCCAGCAAAGCCAGCGTCTGCGCCGTGATCCGGGGATCGAAATCACTCCGCACGGACAGAAATTCCAGCGACTGATCCACCCACCGGCACAGATCCTTGCCCAGAAACAGCAACATGCGGATCTCCTGGTAGCGTCCCCGGAAAACCCTCTGCTCCAGTTCGCGTTCGGCCGGTTCCCTCCCGCTACCCGATCGGGCGCGCTCGCACCGCACCTTCTCCAGCGCCATCGCAGAGCGCGAGCCTTCGAGGAGTTCTTCCGTACTGTCTCCGCCTGCAAACGGGTGCAGGATTAGTGGGGGGAGTTGCCAGGGTCCGGGCACACCTTCTCATCGGCAGAATCGGCCCCCACCTATAGGCTTATCGGGCCGCCGTGATAAGCTCGTGCGTTAAGGTACCGCCATGCTGGTTTACGATCCCGCCACAAATCCGCTGAACAACAATGAGTGGGCCTTCCCGCTTACCGAGTGCATCCACATTGCCAGCATGGCCCTTTCGATAGGCACCATCGCCCTCATCGATCTCCGCCTGCTGGCACCCGCCGCGCTCGCGCAGAAACCCTCGCAGCTATTGAAGGACACCGAACTCCTTACCCTCGCCGGACTCTTTCTGGTCATCACCTCGGGCATCGTTATCTGGACCACCGATCCGGACATGTACTTCCACAACGACGCCTTCCTGTTCAAAATGGGGCTCCTCGTGGCCGCGATTCTTTACAACTACACCGTTCATCGCTGGGCCGCGAAGCGTGACCCCCAGGGTGTGGGCGGGAAAGTAGTGGCCATGGTTTCCCTGCTGCTCTGGATCGGCCTGCCCTTCGCCGGCATCTTCACCGCATTTACTTAAGAGAAGAAATCGCATGTCCATCGCCGAACTGTTCCACTCCGTTCAGGAAACCTCCGCCGCCGTCGCGCTGCGCGAATCAGCCCTCGTCTATCCCATCATTCTTTCCACCCATCTCACATCCATAGCCATTTTCGGTGGCATGATTCTGATGACCAATCTGCGCATTCTCGGCCTTGTCATGCGCGCTACGCCGGTTTCGCAACTCTACCTCGCCCTGCGCCCGTGGAAGCGGGTGGGCTTCGTCATTATGGTGACCTGCGGCGTCCTGCTGGCGGGCTGCGAAGCGGATAAGTACTACCCCAACTCCATCTTCTGGACCAAGATGACACTGCTGGCCGCAGTCTTCGTCCACGCCATGATCTTCCGCAGCTCTGTTTACGCCAATCCGCGAGCCATGGACGTCCGCGTTCCCCAAATCGCGAAGATTGCCGCCGTCACCTCCATGCTGCTGTGGCTCGGTATTCTATCCGCCGGGCGCTGGATCGCTTATTGGGACCCGCCCATTGCGCGGATTGCCCCCGTCAGTCAGCTGCGCTGAGTCGTCCGCACCAGTGCCAGGCTCGCCGCAAACGTGAGTGATCCGCCCGTCACGTGGGCCGCCGCCGGAATCGCCGCTTCCATATCCAGCATGCGTAGCAGCAGCGCCGTCATTCCCAGCGTCACCTGCGTGATGAGGATGCCGATGAGCCATCCCGCCGCCCGCCGCGTCCGTTGCTGCAGTTCTTCCTGCCGAAGCAGCACGGCGCACAGCATCACCATCACGCCCGCAACCGTCATCGCCCCCGCCAAATGCCACATTACGCCGATAGCCTTATGCCGATAGGCTGCGCCCAGCAAAATCTGCACCATTACCAGCGGCGGCGCTGCCAGAATCAACTTCCGCAGCCCTGCGGAAACGGGGCTCCGCACGCCTCCTGCAGGCAGAACAAATACCGTCGTTCCGCCCAGTACCAGCGGCGAACTTAAGGCGTGCAGGATTACGGGCACCGGCAACAGCGCCAGGGCCATACCGGGCAAGGTCAGCCACCACACCGAAAAAGGCAGCGCCAGTACCACCGCCGCTATGCCCAGTAACCAATGCGCGGTCTGTATCCCTGCAACCTTCTCCGTCACCAGCGCACCGCTTACAATGGCCGCCAGCGCGCAGCCAGTGGCAGCCAGCATCAACCGTCGTTTTGCCTTCTCCGCGATAATCATCTCTTTGCTATTATCGTGTTCGTCCCCATGGAGCAGGCGGCCCGGATATTTGCGCGTTCAAACGGCCTCGCCAAAGTTCTGGACAATGAGCAGATCGCTTGCCGTGCCTGGGCCGGTGTGGTCGGCAAAAGACTGGCCAAATACTCCCGTGCATCCAAGCTTGTTCGGGAGCGCCTGGTCGTCGAAGTGGATGACGACATGTGGAAACAAAGCCTCTACGGTCTCCGCTACCACCTCTTGCGCAAGATTGCGGCGGCCGTGGGCGAGGGCATTGTGCGCGACCTGGAATTCCGCGTTATGCCCGCCCGTTTTGCCCCGCAACGCGTGACCGGCAACACCCTGTTTGACGAAGCCGACGCCATTGAAGATACCGGGCTCCGGCGGATATACCGCCAGGCGCGTCTGCGGGAAACTGCTTAAGGAACCTGCGTTGAAGCTCACCGAAAAAGAAGTTCGATACGTGGCAAATCTGGCCAACCTGCGCCTCTCTGAAGAAGAAATAGGGCAGATGGTGCATGACCTGGGCAGCATTCTGGACCACATGGATCACCTCGCGGAGATCGATACCGAAGGCATGGCCCCCATGTCGCAGGTCTTGTACGAAGACGAAGAAACCGCCACCCTGCGGCCCGACGTGCCGAAAGCACCCCTTGGCAACGCTGACGCCATGGCCAACGCGCCTGTCTCCGGTGCCGGTTACTACAAGGTCCCGCTGGTGATGGAACGATGAATAGCCTGACCATACGGGAAATTCAGAGCGGCCTGCGCAAGGGGACCTTTAGCGCTGCCGAAATTACGCGCCAGGCGCTGGACTACGCCGTCGCAGAGAATCCGAAGACCAACGCCTACCTGCATTTTTCACCGGAGCGCGCGCTGGCTGCGGCTGACCGCGTGGATGCCGCGCTCGCGCGTGGGGACGATCCGGGCGCGCTGGCCGGTGTTCCCGTCGCAGTGAAAGATGTGATCTCCACCAAAGGCGTCCGCACTACCTGCGGGTCAAAGCTGCTGGAACACTACATCCCGCCCTACGATGCGACTGTGGTGGAACGCATTGAAGCCGCCGGTGGCATCCTGCTTGGCAAGACCAATTGCGATGAATTCGCCATGGGCTCTTCCAACGAGAACAGCGCCTTCGGACCGGTGCGGAACCCCGTTGCCCCCGACCGCGTCCCCGGTGGCTCCAGCGGGGGTTCGGCTGCGGTTGTCGCCCAGCAGACGGCAGTGGTTTCACTCGGCTCTGATACCGGCGGTTCCATTCGCCAGCCCGCTTCATTCTGCGGCATCGTGGGCGTCACCCCCACCTATGGGCGCGTTTCCCGCTATGGTCTGGTGGCCTTCGCCAGTTCACTCGACCACATTGGTCCCTTCGCGCGCAACGTATATGACGCGGCGGCGCTGCTGCGCGTGATCGCCGGGCGCGATCCCATGGATTCCACCTCCGCCAGTTCCCCCGTTCCCGACTACACCGCCCTGCTCGATGGCAATGTGCGCGGTATGAAGATCGGCGTTCCGGTGGAGTATATGAAACATATGACCGGCGAAACCAAAACCCTGGTGGAAAAGGCCCTTGCGGATCTACAGTCTCTGGGCTGCGAACTGCATGAGATCAGCCTTCCCGCCACCGACTACGCGGTGGCCGCCTACTACGTGATTGCCACTGCCGAGGCCAGTTCCAATCTGGCCCGCTTCGATGGCGTACGGTACACCACCCGGTCAGAGAACTCCGGTACGCTCGGCGAAATGTACGCCAACACGCGCGGCGAAGGCTTCGGCGCGGAAGTCAAGCGCCGCATCATGCTGGGTACTTATGTCCTGAGCCACGGTTATTACGAGGCTTATTATCTGAAGGCGCAGAAAGTCCGCGGCCTGATTGCCCGCGACTTCACCAACGCTTTTTGCGGGGTCGATGCCATTGCCGCTCCGGTTTCGCCCTTCCCCGCCTTCAAACTGGGTGAAAAGGTCAACGATCCCATGGAAATGTACCTTTCCGATATCTACACTCTCACCGGCAGTCTGGCCGGCATTCCCTGCATGTCGGTCCCCTGCGGCCGCACCAGTGAGAACCTGCCGGTCGGTCTGCAATTGCTCTGCAACCACTTCGAAGAACAAAAAATGTTCCGTCTGGCCCACGCTCTGGAAGCCGGCCGGGCGTAAAATAGAGGCAGACATATGGCATTCACACTTCCCCCTCTCCCCTACGCGACCGACGCGCTTCAGCCGCACATCGACAAATTGACCATGGAGATTCACCACGGCAAGCACCACAACGCCTATGTGACGAATCTCAACAAGGCGCTGGAATCGGCACCCGATCTGGCCGGCAAGTCGCTGGAAGATCTGCTGGCCAACAACTGCGCCATTGTGCCGGAAGCCATTCGTACCACCGTGCGCAACAACGGCGGTGGCCACAGCAACCACTCCCTCTTCTGGACCATCATGGGCCCCTATTGTGGCGGAGAGCCCACCGGCGCACTGGGCGATGCCATCGTCTCCACCTTCGGCAGCGTGGCTACTTTCAAGGAAAAATTCAACGCGGCTGCTACCACCCGCTTCGGCTCCGGCTGGGCCTGGTTGACGCTCGCCGGCGGCAAGCTGGAAGTCTCCTCTTCCGCCAATCAGGACAGCCCCCTGATGGAAGCAAAGTTCCCCGTCATCGGTCTGGATGTCTGGGAGCACGCCTACTATCTGAACTACCAGAACCGCCGGCCCGATTACATCGGCGCCTGGTGGAACGTCATCAACTGGGCCGAAGTCGCGGCGCGTTTCGCCTCGGCAAAATAGTCGCCTCTGAGTCATGGAGCCGGATTTGCGTATCGCCGCCGGCGATGCTGGTTTCGAACGGCGTGTGCAGGAGCTCTCCGCTGCTGCGCAAACCCGGCTCCGCTACCACACCATCGAACTTCCCGATGGACGAATACTCCCTGGTTTGCAGTCCCTGGATCACCTGCGCCGGCGCCTGAGTCTATTCGGCCTGGCGGAAGACCTGCGCGGCAAACGGGTGCTCGACATCGGTGCCTGGGATGGCTGGTTCAGCTTCGAATGTGAACGTCGCGGAGCCACTGTGGTTGCTGTGGATTGCGTGGAACTCGACACCTTTCTTGAAGCCCGCGCGCTGCTCGGATCCAACGTTGAGTACCTCACGCTCGATGTCAATGAACTCTCCGTTTTGCGTTTGGGGCAATTCGATATCGTTCTCTTCTTTGGCGTCCTTTACCACCTTCGACATCCCATGATGGGTCTGGAAAAAGTGGTGGAACTCTGCCGCGGAACCGCGCTTATCGAATCCTTTGTGATGGCCTCGGAACCGCGCGCCATCCCCACCATCATGGAATTTTACGAAGGCACCGAACTCGGTGGGCAGATTGATAACTGGTGTGGCCCCACGCCGGAATGCCTTCTCGCCATGTGCCGCTCGGCCGGGTTTGCCGAAGTGGAACTCCGCGACGTCACCAACGGGCGGGCGTCGGTGGTTGCCCGCCGCCACTGGCCGGAACCGGAAACTACGCCGCGCGACGACGCCCCCCATCTCAGCGCCGCCGTTAACAACCGCAGTTACGTCGCCACTTTCCATCCGCTGAAAGACGAGTACCTCTGTTGCTATTTCACTTCGCCGTTGCCAGGCCTCAAAGCAGGTGACGTCTTTGTTGAAGTCGATGGTTTCGGCGTGCGCGCCATTCAGGTCACGGCCACCGGCGCGGGCGCTTATCAAGCCGATTGCGTGCGTCCACCTGGCCTTGCACCTGGCCGACATGAGGTTCGTCTGCGCACCAGCCGTAGTGCACCGAGTAATCCGGCATCCTTCACCATGCTGGATGCGGATGGCTCCGCGCCCCCGGCTTTGCAGCGAATCATTGCCGGCCCCCCGCCCGATCTGGCCAGCGCGGAACTTCATCCTCCCGCCGACCGCCGCCTCACCGTGAACCGGTGTGGCACACTGATTTGTTATTTCCGTTCCGCGGTAGAATCCATCGGGACACCGGATGTAAGAATTGAGGTTGGGGGAGTGTTGCGGGAGCCGCACACCATCAGTTCTTCGGGACACGGCGTGTGGCAGGCGAATCTTCTGCTGTCGCAACCGATCGCGGTGGATTCCGAACCGGTGCACGTGAGGCTGCGTTTTGGGGAAGGGCAATGGAGCCAGACATTACCATTACGTCGCGTGTGATCCCGGTCGGGCCCGGTATCGAACTGCGCCCCGTCACGGCTGCCGATGCCCCGGCGCTGATGAGCGTCATTGATCGCAATCGTACCCGGCTCAGCGAATGGCTGCTCTGGGCCACGCCCGAATACTCCGAAGCCGACTTACGGGCTTTCCTCGTCAAACGCGAAGACGAAAACCTTGCACGCGAAGCACTCACCACAACCATCTGGTGCGATGGGGTGCTGGCAGGATCCATCGCCATGCACCAGATTGACTGGCTGCGCAGGAATACCAGCATCGGCTACTGGCTTGATCTGCGGCATAAGGGCAGGGGCGTGGCCACGCAGGCCTGCCGGGCGCTGGTGACGGAAGCCTTCTCGACCTATGGCCTGCACCGCGTGGAAATTCGCTGTGCGGCAGGCAACGAACGCAGCGCGGCCATCCCGCGCCGTCTCGGTTTCCGCGAAGAAGGCGTTCTGCGCGAAGCTGAACCGCTGCACGGAAAGTTCGTCGATCTGCGCCTGTTCAGCATGCTTGCCGGTGAATGGCCGGGTGCCTGACCCATGACCCACGATCTGGTTGTACTCTATGAACACCCGGAATGGCAGAAGCCTCTTTTTGCGGCACTGGAACGCCGTGGAATTCATTTTGCCGCTTATGATCTGAAGCACGGCGCGTTCGACCCGGAGGAGTTGCCGGCTGCCCGCGTGTATTTCAATCAGGCCAGCCCCAGTGCCTATGTACGTGGCAATGCGCGCGCGGTGCCCTTTGCATACGCGTTGATGCGGTCGCTGGAAATCCGTGGCGCGAGGGTGCTGAACGGTTCCCGCGCCTTCGGTCTGGAACTGAGCAAATCAGCCCAGGTGGCACTGATGCGGCAACTGGGTATTGCCCATCCGCGAAGTCTAGCCTTCAACGACGTGGAGACCGCGATTGCCCGCTGGGGCGACTGCTGGCCTGCGCTGGTGAAGCCGGAGCAGGGAGGCAGTGGCGCGCGTATGTACCTGCTGCACTCTGCCCACGAATTGCGGCGCCTGCTGACTGATCACCCCGATCTCTGGTTCCCCGACAACCTGCTCCTGCTGCAGGAATACTTTCCCGTAGACCCCGAGCGCGGCATCGTGCGCATGGAATTCCTCGGCGGCGAGCTGCTGTACGCAATGCGCGTGGTGTCCCACGGCTCCTTCAATCTTTGCCCGTCTGAAGTGTGCAACCCGACGGAGGGCGAAGCCTTCTGCGAGATCCCGGCCAAACCCATCGTACCCGTGGAGTTTTTCCCCTATGCTGAAGTGCCCACCGAGGCAGTGCAAGCCGGTAAGCGTCTGTTCGCCGCCGGTGGTTTGGATATCGGTGGTCTGGAGTATCTGGAAGCGGTGGACGGACGCCTGATTTTCTACGACGTCAATGCCAACTCCAACCTCCGCGCCCCCATTGCGAGGACCTTCGGCTTTGATCCGTTTGATCGCGTGGCGGAATTTCTGGCGGGGCAAATCGTCGGGTACTGAATTTCACTGCCGGAAATGCCTGGCAGCTCAACTCATCGGGTGCGTCGCGCCGAACCGCGCCGCTGACAGTCGAATCACTTCCTGCGCATCTTGCATTACCGATCTCCGATGGAAAGCCCCGTGGATTCGATCAAACCCGAACCGCGCCAACCGCGCCACAATATCGTTTACCGCCGCCATGGGCAGCGGCACATAGTTCGGATAGCTCCACATGAACGACACCCATCGCCGATCCAGGCAGACCTGCGGCTGATCGCCCGAAAACAGCGCTCCCTTGCCCTCCGCTCCCGCGGGCCATAGCAAGACCTGAAAGCCTGCGAAATGTCCGGGCGTGTGAATCAATGTAAGGCCACCGGGCAGCACCTGGGTATCGCCCCGCCAACTACGAATATTGTCATGTGCCCGCATGATCCACTGGCTGTCTGCGGCGTGCAGATAGACGGGCGCGTTGTCAAACGCGACACTCCACTCCACCATCGTTGTGTAGTAGTGCGGATGAGAAATTGCGATGGCCGCAATTCCGCCCAGTTCGCGCAGGGTTTCCATAGTGCCGTCGTCCAGCAACGCCAGACAATCCCAGAGCACGTTCCCCTCCGGCGTCTGAATCAGGAATGCCCGTTGTCCGATTCCGAAGTGGGGCTCGGTCCGGATGGAATAACAGCCGGGCTCCACTTCTTCCACGATGTTGCGGTATTTGGCGCGCAGTTCTTCGGGCGTCGTCCACTGCTGGCCATCGAATCCGACGAACTGCCGCGGGTCCGCGCAGATCGCACATTGAGGCGGCGGTTCCGGTGTGGTTGGATACTGAGTGCCGCAAGTAGCGCAGATCACAGAAGTATCTTCTCAATCCTGCGCGTCGAAATCCACCGTCACGGCCTTCGATGCGGGGAAGCTCTGGCAGCAGAGCACAAAACCGCGCGCCACTTCATAGTCTTCCAGCGCATAGTTCGCGTCCATGTCTACCTGACCGGAAACCAGTTTGGCGCGGCACGTGGCGCACACGCCACTTTTGCAGGAATAACGCGCGTCAATGCCCGACCGCAACGCGCCATCCAGCACGGATTCGCTGCTGCCCTGCAGCGTGTACCGGTAGGTTGCGCCGTCCAGCACCAGAGTGACTTCACAATTCGCACCGGCCTCACTCACCGCGCGTGATCGCGGCATTTCGTCGGGGGGGACAAAGTATTCTGTCTTTACGCGCACACCCTCCAGCACCGGTTTCACCGATTCGATCATTGCCGCCGGACCGCACAGGAACACCGTATCCAGTTCGGCAAGCGGGGCAAAGCGGGCCAGCAGTTCACGCGCTTTGTCACCGGTAATCCGGCCATTGAAGAGGTCAATATCCTGCTGCTCACGGCTCAGAATATGGATCAGCGAGAAGCGGTTTATAAAGCGGTCTTTCAAGTCGGCCAGTTCTTCGCGCAGCATTACCGTACCCGATGCGCGGTTACCGTAAAACAACGTGAAGCAGCTTTGCGGCTCGGCCAGCAGCGTGGTTTTAACAATGGAAAAAACCGGTGTAATGCCGGAGCCTGCGGCGAACGCAGCGTAATTGCGACGGCTGGCCGCATCCAGCGGGACGTGGAACCCGCCCTCCGGCACCATGCATTCCAGGGTGTCGCCGGTGTGCACGGTGTCCAGCAGCCAGTTGGAAAACAGACCGCCCGGCGCGCGCTTCACTCCAATCCGCAGAGTGCCATCCTGCAACGCCGAACAGATCGAATACGAGCGGCGAACCTCTTCTCCGTTGATCGTGGCGCGCACCACCAGGTGTTGTCCCTGGATGAAGGCCAATGCGGGTTCCAGGGTCAGGACTGCGGCGTCGCGCGTATCTGCCCGCATGGAGCACACCGTCATTTTGTGGAACTGGTTAGTGTCGCTTGAAGGCATCAAAAGGTTCCAGACAGGTCTTGCACTTGTAGTGGGATTTACAAGCCGTTGAGCCAAACCGGCTCACCATCTCCGTGGCTGCCGAACCGCATCGCGGGCACGCCACCACGGCGTCAATCTGAATCAACTGCGAGGGCGGCGCAATTCCGTACTCCCGTAAACGCTCCCGCGCTGCCGCGGGAATCCAGTCCGTGGTCCACGCCGGGGAAAGCACAGTCTCCACTTTCACCTCGGGCACACCATGCGCTATCAGCACCGAATGAATTTGTTCGCGGATCACGTCCATCGCGGGGCAACCGGAATAAGTTGGCGTGATGGTGACCGTCACCGCGCCCGCGCTATTCTGCAGCACCTCGCGCACAATACCCAGATCGAGAATCGAAAGCACCGGAATCTCCGGGTCTGGAATCTCGCCCAGCCACTGGCGGACCTGGTCTACCATGTGCAACCCGGATACGTCCTTTGAATATGCTGCATCTCGGCCAGAATGTAGCCGAGCTTCTCTGTATGGCGTCCGCTCTTGCCGCCGGTCTGCATCCACGTCGCGGCGGGAACTGTCAACGTGGCGGCAGCAAACACACTGTTCACCCGATCCCGCCAGGGGCCATGCAACGCTGCCAGATCCACACCCACACCTTGCGCCAGCATTTGCTTATCCACTTCGTCCATCTCAAACATCTCGCCCGTGTACATCCACAGCGAATCGGCCGCGACCTGCATGCGTTGATGGCTCTCTGCGGTGCCGTCGCCCAGGCGGATCACCCAGTCGACGCTGCGTTCCAGATGGTACATCGCCTCTTTCCAGGCTTTCCCGGCGATCCCGCGAATCCGCACGTCGGAGGACCCGCTCAAGGCGCGCAGTAATTCCACGTGCCACACATCAAAGTAAAACTGCCGCGCCATGGTGACGGCGAAATCGCCATTCGGCTGCTCCAGCAGCAGCAGATTATGGAAATCTCCGGCATCGCGGAAGAACGCCAGGTCATCCTCACCGTGACCCTTGCCTTCCACTTCCGCTGCGTACCCGTACCACATCCGCGCGTGGCCCAGAAGGTCCAGCGCAACGTTCGTGAGTGCGATGTCTTCTTCCAGTACCGGACCATGTCCGCACCACTCCCCCAACCTCTGGCTGAGGATCAATCCGTTATCAGCGAAGCGCAGCAGGTAGGGGAACAGCATCAAATATTCTTCACTCCCTCCGGCATGGGGAAGAACGTGGGGTGACGGTAAACCTTGCCCGCTGCCGACGTGAACAACTCATCCTTCGCGGCGGGATCAGATGCCGTGATGTCCTGCGACCTCACCACCCAGATGCTGGTGCCTTCATTGCGACGCGTGTAGACGTCGCGGGCATTCTTCATCGCCATCGCCGCATCTGTGGCGCGGAGGCTACCTGCGTGTTTGTGCGCCAGGCCATGCTGGCTGCGCACGAAGATTTCCCAGAGTGGCCATTCGGGCACTTTACAACCCCCTTTTTTGCGCGTGGGCCATGGCCGCCTCGCGCACCCAGGCTCCATTGGCATGTGCTTCGCGCCGCGCCTGTAAACGCTCCCGGTTGCATGGCCCGTTGCCTGCCACTACGCTGTAAAACTCATCCCAGTCGACAGGCCCAAAATCATAGTGCCCACGATCCGCATTCCATTGGATCGCCGTGTCCGGCATCTTCAGCCCGATGAAATCCGCCTGCGGCACGGTCTGATCCACGAAACGTTGCCGCAGCTCATCGTTACTGAACAGCTTGATCTTCCATTGCATCGATTGCGCGCTGTGTCTCGATTCCCCGTCCGGCGGACCGAACATCATCACCGATGGCCACCACCACCGGTTCAGTGCATCCTGCGCCATCGCTTTCTGCCCGGCGGACCCTCGCGCCAGGGTCATCATGATGTCGTAACCCTGCCTCTGGTGGAAGCTCTCTTCCTTGCAGATGCGGACCATGGCCCGCGCATACGGACCATAGGAGCAACGGCACAGCGGAATCTGATTCATGATTGCCGCGCCATCCACCAGCCATCCGATGGCCCCGATATCCGCCCATGTCAGCGTGGGGTAGTTGAAGATACTGGAATATTTCGCTTTACCCGAAAGCAGATCGTCGATGGTGGATTCGCGGCTGACCCCCAGGGTTTCCACCGCACTATAGAGATACAGCCCGTGCCCGGCTTCATCCTGCACCTTGGCCAGCAGAATGGCTTTGCGCTTCAGCGACGGCGCGCGCGAGATCCAGTTGCCCTCCGGCAGTTCGCCCACAATCTCAGAATGCGCATGTTGGGAGATCTGCCGGATCAGCGTCTTGCGATAGGCCTCAGGCATACTGTCATTTGGCTCGATCTTTATTCCCGCATCAATGCGCCCCTGAAACGCCCGGTCTTCGGCAACCGGCTCGCCTGTGTCTACCATCTGTGCGTACATTCGTTGTGCCCTATAGATATGATACAGGTTTTACGTGTTTGCTGAAAAAAGTGAGTCACTTCTGCCATGGCTGCCCTGCGTAAAGTCAACCGCGCCCTGCTGGCACTGCTGGCCAGCGACCGGCCGCGCGCCAAATCGCTGGTGGTCACCATGTTCGGCGACGCCATTTTGCCGCACGGCGGCGCCGTCTGGCTGGGTGAACTGATCGAACTGATGGGCCCGTTCGAAATCTCGGAGCGGGTGGTCCGCTCCAGTGTCTTCCGTCTGGTGAAAGACGGCTGGCTGGAAGCCGAGCGCTCCGGACGCCGCAGCCTGTACACACTCACCGCCTCGGGTGCCCGCCGTTTCGAACGCGCCCACCGCCGAATCTATCAGCGACCGGCCGGAGCCTGGGGCGGAGACTGGACGATTCTGTTCACCGGTAAATTGCGCGGTGCGGCGCGGTCTCTGCCGGATCGGGAATTACGGTGGGAAGGCTTCCGCGCGCTGAACGCAGCCACTTACATCCGGCCCGCCGGTGACAGCGGTGCCATCAATGAGATTCTGGATCGCCTTGGCTGCAGCGGCGAAGTGGTCGCGTGCAGCGCCCGCGATATTGAGGGCGTCAGCGGTCAGCCCCTGCGCTCCATTGTGGATACACTCTGGGACCTGAAGCCGGTGAACGCGCGATACCGGCGCTTTCTCGCCCGCTTCCGCCCCATTGCGGCGTTGGCCAACGGTGCCGAAGTCTGGACACCCGGCGAAGCTTTCGGTGGCCGCACTCTTCTCATCCACGAATTCCGCAGAGTGCTGCTGCACGACCCGCTCTTGCCGACTGAACTGCTGCCCGCCAACTGGCTGGGCGAGAATGCGTACGCGCTGTGCCGGGACATTTACCGCGTGATTCACAGGACTGCGGAACAGCGCGTACTCGCCGCGCTGCAGCAGAACCCGGGTGTTAGCCCGGATGCGGCGGAAAGTTTTGGCCATCGGTTTGGTGGAGTCTAGCCCCAATGATGTTCACTTAACCAATCGCGTGTGCGGCGAACATCCCGCCGCCTGCGGAGATCCGGAACGTTTCGCGAAGGGACTTGTCTCCCAGTACCGGGCTTGGGGCAGCCACTTCGGTGAGATGGGCGTTATACGTCAAATGACGTGAAGCGGACTTCACGGGAGCAAACTTCGGCGAACGCCCGTTCGGTATATTCTCCGAGTGGCCGACGATACACTCAGAACACGTCTGCGTCGCAATCAGATGCAGTTCACGTTGCGAACAGCTGGCCGCGTGGGCTGAGGCTGCGCTCACGCTCATCCGGGCAGAAACACCTTTCGCCGCAGTTCGGCGAGTAGGTTGCTGTCTGGCGCTAATCGGCTATAAGTCGCGAGCGCGCGCATCATTGGGTCATCTCGTTGGCCCGGAAACAGGGTATCCGCCGTTGGCAGGTCGTCCTCAAACTCTTTAGCGATGTCGCCCCTGAAATACACGGCACCGACGAGATAACGGGCGGTGCGGTTTCGACGAAAGCCCCATGAAATCGGCAGAAAAGCACCACGTTGCCTACTCGGACGTACCGAGGGCATGTCAGACAGTTCCCCCGAGAATGCCCAGCCTGGTGGGATGTCAAACACGTACAAGACGGCGATCTCGTCGTCCTTGATACGCTCTACGATAATCTCGCCCGAGGCTGAAGGCCGTATCCTGTGGAGCGCGAACCACAACGCAACCGTAGGGTCAGAACTGACGTCGAGTGCTGGAGTCGGTAGGCCGTAGTGTTGTGCCAGAGAAAGCTTTACTAAATCGCCAATGCGAGAACGGAAAACAAATTCCTCTCCTGTGTCTTTCGGGACAACGCCGTGAAATAAAGCGGCACCATGGACAATCATGCCCCAGAGCTGCGCAAGTTCGGAACGCGTGCCCCCGCTGCGTTCAGCGCTGGACGGAAGTGACGGCTCCAAAGCCTGCGGATCGCCATAGAACACATTTCGAAGGTCTTCGACTTTCTCTGTCGGACGTGCGAGTGCGTATTCGCGTGTTTGACCTCTATACAGAAAGGGCTGGCCCTTTCCACCGTCCAGGCTATCTGCGCGCCAAGTTGTTAATTTCGCCGCGGCCTCGCGGATTCGACGTAGGTGCTGTTCGAACTCCGGTCGTGATGTCACCAAGCAGCGTCCGATAGATCTGAACGGCACCCGCAGTACGCCGTAGTTCGCAGTATCCCGATCTGGAAGGATCGGAACCTCATCGACATCGCCGTACACTGTGGCTCCAGACAGAATCGAAGCCGACAAACTACGCTCTGTGTAGAGATATCCATAAAATGGGTCGACCAACAGATCGTTCGTTGAAATGGACTCCTGCTGTGGGAAAGGAGCCCAGAACTCGTCCACAGTCGGTTCAATGTTCTTCTCCCATGGCATATTACCGTTCGGTCCTCGCGCGATTAATAACTGTCCGGCCTGTACAAGAGTTGCAACACTTTGATCAGGCAGATACACCGGTCGCTGCTTAGCATCGCGGAATGTCGTGGAATGGTGAATGCCCGCAGGAGCGGTGAATGTGAAATCTAAAAGGCGCGTCATCTCGATCTCAAGCTCCGCGAGAGTGGGATCCCAAGTTCGCAGTTGCGGAATTGCGCCAGGCCGAAGTCCTGCTGGCAGTTTCGAAGACCACGTCTCAATGAATGCCAGAAGGTAAGATGTCAGGACGCCTAGAGGTTGCATCAACAGGTCACACATCACGTCCTCCGCACGTACTATGCAGAGCGTGTTCGGCGGAGCATGCGCCGGCACCTTTTCGTCTAAATCACCGGTGAAGCGCCATGCGGCTAACCACCGAATGGCCTCGGCGCGATCCGCTGCCGAACCGACTGCGGGAGGAATGAAGATGGACAGAAGTGCATCGGAGAGTTTAAGAGCTCCGAGGGTCGATGCTACAATGATTTTTACACCATTCGCAAGTCTTTCAGTCGAGCAGACCAGTTCAAAACAAATGAAACTTGCGCGAGATAGCGCCTTTTTCTGCTCCTGTTCAGGACCCGTGAGCCGCACCGATGCATCGAATAAGGCGACGGGGTCTACACTTCGAAGTAAAACATCAGCAAGCCGGACCGCGAATACGGTGTTCGAGTCACTCATCCCATCGCTCCTGTGATTCGGATCCACACTGGTTTGCTGCCGATATCATAAGTGGTTGTCTTGCGATTACCCCCAGACGCCACGCCTAAGGCGCTAGCACATCCATTCTGTTGAGCGCCTTGAGCCCGGTTTGTCTCGACAAGACCGGATTAGATTTTCCCACATTCCAGATGACGCGCCACTCGGAGATTGCTCTGAATTCGCTCATACTATTCCGCCAAATTGAGGCGGCAGCGATTCGCAATAATCTAGCTCCACGATCTCATCTCTGATCGTTCGCCCGAGCGAATCTAGACTGCGATAGAGGTTGTCGTGGGAGAACCCCAATCGAGCCAGGTGTAAAGCTAAATCACGTTTAGCGCTCGCAGGGACGATATACCGAACTAGGGACGTTCCTCGGAGTAAGAACTCTATTTGGGCCTCAGGTTCCCTCGATGGGTGAATCGTGAACCTGCTCATCTGGGCTGCCATCCGAGGGAATTGGAAGGGCGGGACCAGCGCGAGAGGCCCATTCGCAATCATCGGCTGGCCTAACTCAATCGCGAATTTGGCCAAGTCGTCCTCCGAAAGAAATGCCGCTGCCGCGAGATACCGTATCAGAGGAGTGTCAGGGAAGCAAGCCTTCCAATTTGCACTGCGCCAGTTTAACTCTACGTGGTGCATACACCAAAGCTCCCCGTCAACGAGTTTACCGTCAGCGTTTCCGGGGGCGGATACAGCGAAGTAGAGCCCCACGAGGATATTTTCGGTCCAATCCAACAGTCTGGTCGGAACATTGTGGTGCTGCATCAGCACCAACCACGAGACATAGTCATCCCACCGGGGCAGGTCGGCGGTAAAAGATGGTGCTCTCAAACGGAAACGTTGCGCTGCCCAGAATTCGATGTTCTCGCGGGCAGAGCGGAACGGCTCACGATGTGCACTTGGGACAAGAGAAGGAAAGAATGCAGGGTGGCCGCGAAACCAGCAGTGCCGGAGGTCAGAGCCGATCTTGATCGCGTCATCGATGGTTCGCACTTCGCTGACTTGCATGATTTTCTGCCGAATCTTGATTGTATAGGCGCGCGCTTACGTGAATGGCTGGGGGCGTTCACTGGGAAGCGATTCCTGTCCATACCTCGGCGCTATGCGCGGATCACGCGCCATTCAGAGATTGCTGGTGCAACCCGGTCCGGGCCCCGGGGATTCCTCCCGTGAAACGCCGTTCACGTCAACTCCGACGAAGCAAATGGACGAGTAGTCGGCATGTCGGACGTTTACGGCGACCGTCCCGAAACGCCGATCTGGAAAACTGTTGGGGTAGCAGCCCTTAAGTGAACGGTATTGCCTCTAGCCCGAGAGCGCGGCCACTGGGCACCTATTTGCGCGACGCCATACATTTACGCACCTGGCACATCGGCTTCGCCATCGCGGCAGATGCGGCCATTGATCTTCGCGCCGATGGCCGATGACGGCGTTCTCCGCCTGTGTACTAAAATGTGTCTTTCGGGGGATCATGATTTTGAAAACGGGAAGCTCCCTGTTGTGTCTGGCTCTTTTCACGGGTATTGCACTGCTTGCGCAGACGCCCTCAATTGATAATGGCGGCGTGGTGAATGCCGCCAGTTATGCTTACGCGGGGTTGCCTTCGGCGGCGATTGCCCAGGGGTCGATCTTCGCGATTTTCGGGAAAAACCTGGGGCCGGTCACATTTGTGCAATCCGGTGCATATCCAATTTTGACGCAGCTCGGCGGGACGTCCGTCAAGGTCACGTCCGGCGCTGTGACGGGTCAGGCGCTGCTGTTTCTGGCCTCGGCGGGACAGATTACCGCGATGTTGCCGTCCAATATTCCGGCTGGATCGGCCTCGTTATCGGTTACCACCAGCGCAGGCACCAGTGCGGAGCAATCGTTTCAGGTGGCGGCCAACAGCTTCGGCATCTTCGCCGCGAATTCCGGCGGCAGCGGTCCGGGTATTATCACCGACGCGAACTATCAGTCGTTCAACGCAACAACGGCGGCCAATCCCGGCCAGGCTGCGGTTATCTGGGGCACTGGCCTCGGCCCGGTAACGGGCAATGAGGCTGCCGGACCGCTCAATGGCGACACGACGGTTCCAGTGGAAGTCTACGTGGGCACAACGAAAGCTGCAGTGACCTATCGCGGACGGTCCGGCTGCTGCGCGGGTCTGGACCAAATCGTATTCACGGTACCGGCGGACGTTACCGGATGCCGCGTTCCGGTGACGCTCAAGATCAATAGTGTGGTGAGCAACACCACCACCATGGCGATCTCCAGTGTTGGAACGCGCACTTGCAGCGATGTGGGCGGCCCCACTCCTGCCGATCGGCAGAAGTTCCAGACCAACGGCGCGGCCATTGGAGGCGTGACGCTTTCCCGAATCAGCACGACGCAAACCGTGCCTTTTTTGGGAAGCATGACGACCACTACCGATCTGGGTGCGGCCACGTTCCAGAAGTTCACCCCCACGCAATTGGACACGGCGGGGAATCCGTTCAACACGGTTCAACCTGGCTCGTGCACGGTGTCTTATTTCAAGTGGAATTCCAGCCCTGGTGATGTCACGCTTCCGCAGTTTCTGGACGCCGGGGCGCAGATTTCGGTGAACGGAGCGGCAGGCCTGAGGCAATTAACGAAAGTGTCCGCGGGTGGATTTACCTCCTACACCGGGCCGCTGAGCGTTCCAGGCTCCAGCACGGGTTATCTGGAACCGGGCGCGTTCACCATCACCGGTCCGGGAGGCACGGACGTGGGCGCATTCACGGGCTCTTTGACGGTACCGGCATCGCTCAACTGGACCAACCGCGCGGCGATTAGCGATGTAATTCGGGCCAATGGACAGACTGTTACGTGGACGGGTGCCGACCCGGCAGGGACGATTCTGATCAGCGGCAGTTCCGCTTCGGGCACAACCGTCGATGCAGTTGGCGCAATCTACGCGTGCTACGCAAACGCCAGCGCCGGTACTTTCACAATTCCGGCGCAGGTTTTGCTGGCGCTTCCGGTCAGTGCCGTGGTCCAGAACCTTCCGACGGGGGCGATGCTGGTAGGCACCTACGGCGCGGCGAAACCATTCACTGCAGCGGGTCTGGATGTGGGCTCTATGTTGTACCTGAATCTGAGTGCGACCGTGGTCAACTACAAGTAATTCGCCAGGGCAACTGCGCGGCGCCGTATAGCCCTGCCTGGGCACCCAGTTCCGCTTTTTCAACGCGCGTTTGCGTGGCCCGGTAAGTAAAGGAGCGGCGCTTGAGTTCCGCAAACATTGCGGGCGCGAAGAACTCCCACGCCTCTGCCGCGCCCCCACCCAGTAAATAGAGCGGGAAATTGAAGATGTTCACCAGCGCAGCCATGGCGATGCCCAGTGATTCGCCCATCGCCTCAAATACCCGCTGCGCCCGCGCATCGCCTGCTGCCGCCCGGTCGAAAACCTCGCGCCCACTCAACCCGGGGCCGAGGCCCATCAGTTGGGCCATGGCCGAAACGGCCGTCGCGGAGGCATGTTTTTCCAGACACCCGCGATTTCCGCAGCCGCAGGGATTCCCGCCCGGCACCACCGTGATGTGCCCAATTTCTCCGGCCATTCCCGCCGCGCCGCGCAAGATCTGCCCGCCCGCAATAATGCCGCCGCCCACGCCCGTACCCAGGGTCATCAGCAGCAGATTATCCACGCCACGGCCCGCGCCCAGCCAAAGCTCCCCCAGCGCCGCCGCGTTGGCATCATTTTCCAGAATCACCGAGGCGTTTAATTGGCGCGAGAGTTCTTCGCGGATGGGAAAATCTTCCAGTGAGGCAAGGTTGTTGCTGTTGCGAACGACGCCCTTGTCCGCATCAATAAAGCCCGGCAGACCAATGCCGATTCCGGCCAGCGTCTGCGTGCCCTGCGCCGCGCGCAGGGTTTGGATGGCCGCGGCCATGGCCGAGAGGATCGCTTCCCGGCCTTCTGCGGCCATCGTCGGGCGGGAGATCAGCTGGAGTATGCGCCCCTCGCGGTCCACTGCTGCCGCACGCAGATTGGTGCCGCCAAGGTCAAGACCGATGCTGTACTGTGCCGCTTGTTCCGCCATCTAAAGCAGGCCCGGATGGCGTGTAGCGCCGAGAATTGCCCCGGAGCTTCGATCTTCCAGGAACGCGATCACACGCACGCCCGACTTCGGCTCCCAGCCCAGCGGCAACGTGATCTCTTTATCGAAATCGTGCTGCATGTCCGCAGTGCCGATGGACGCCAGCTTGCGCACTACAGCCACGTGATTCAGGGTCTTTCCGCCGTTTTCCCCGCGTGAGACTTCGGAACGCGCCTTGTCATCGGCCAGCGCGACGTAGACCGTAGCGCTGGCCGGAATCCCGACGGCGTGAACCCGCAAGTGGATCTGGTTCCCGTCGCGGGTAACGGCGGAAAGTTCCACGGTTGCGTCCTGTCCCCCTTTGGCAATCGCGCGGGTGACTGCCGCGCTATCGTTGCCCACGGCTTCCGCCCTTCCATTGATGACGATTTGCGGCGTATAAACGCTCTCCAGGTGGAACTTCCGGGCGTATTCCGACTGGCGGTGGCTGGCTGCGGCGCTGGAATAAGGGTCACGCCAGCCCAGCTGGTTCCAGTAATCGACGTGTTCGCTCAGCACGATCAGGTTGGGGTTTCGATCCAGAGTTTCCAGAAGACGGTCGGCTGGCGGACAGCTGGAACAGCCTTCCGAGGTGAAAAGTTCCACCAAAACCGGTCGGGAGGGTCGA
This sequence comes from Bryobacterales bacterium, assembly GCA_038229475.1. Lineage (GTDB taxonomy): Bacteria > Acidobacteriota > Terriglobia > Bryobacterales > Bryobacteraceae > BOG-234. The sequence continues at coordinate 36,669 of JBBROK010000019.1, forward strand.
TCCGCAGACTGGAGACAGGTGCCGGCCACCAGAATAAGGGAGGAAATTTTAGCGAAGTTGATCATTTCTGTTACTGGATGCCGGGCGAGCCAGGCAAAATTCCCCGGCTACCGGATATACCTTTCGCCATACTTTCGCCATATTCCCTACATGTTGTGGTTGGCGGCACTCTATATGGATGGAATAGTCATTGATAACTACAAGAAATATTTGGACTTGACCCTACTTACCACTTGATCTGGAGAAGCAAGGCATGCCACAATCGCTTGTGGGCAGTTAGTGGCTGGAAACTGATAAAAAAGTGGCCGAAGAGATCCAAAACACGCCGGTTCCACAGCGACAGCCGCAAGGGTCATATCCCGGCAAGCTGGACGACAAAGGTCGTCTAAAGCTGCCAGTGAAGGTGGAGTCGTACCTGCGGAGTCTTCCCGACAAGGAATTCTTCGTGACCAGCGTGGACAAGTGCACAGCTAGAATTTACCCCATTTCCATGTGGATGGCAACGGTGGAAAAGCTGGACGAGCTGGATGGTTCCCCCGAAGATGTAGCCGCCTACGTGCGTACGGCGCAAAGATTTGGTGCGGAAGTAGAGATGGATAGCTCCGGACGATTGCAGTTCAACCCGGAGTTGCGGCGCGGCCTGGGGCTGGAGGGCGAAGGTCTGCATTTGATTCCGGTGCATGGCTGGTATGAAGTAATCACCGACGCCAAGATGCACCTGAGTGAGGAAGTGAGCAGCGAAGCGCTCAAGTTCCGGGTAGAGGCGCTACTGCGCAAGAAATCGTGAGACGCCATGGCACAACACTTTCCCGTGATGCTGGCCGAGTCGCTGGAGTATCTGGCGATACAGCCGGACGGAATATATTGCGATGCCACGACAGGGCTGGCCGGGCATACCCGGGAGATCGCACAGCGGCTCTCGACGGACGGGTTATTAATTTCCTGCGATCGGGACGAAGTATCGCTCCAGATGGCGCAGACAAACGCGGCGGATCTGGCGGACCGGATCGATTTCCGGCATGCGGAGTTCTCGCGTCTGGAAGAAGCTCTGGGCGGACGGAAGCTGAACGGATTGCTGGCCGACCTCGGCGTGAGCAGATACCAGCTGACCGATGCGGAGCGCGGATTTTCATTTATGAACGACGGACCTCTGGATATGCGGATGGACCAGAGCCAGGAGCTGACAGCAGCGGACGTCGTCAACGAGAGTGCCGAGAAGGCAATCGCCGACTGGATCTACCAGCTCGGCGAAGAAAGGAGAGCGCGGAAAATAGCCGGAGCAATCGTTCGGGCAAGGCCTGTTCGGAGCACGCGGCACCTGGCGGGTGTCGTGGAACAGGCTGTACCCCGGACGGGACCTATCCATCCCGCCACGCGGACTTTTATGGCCATTCGGATGGTGGTCAATCGCGAACAGGAAGAGCTGGATGCGCTGCTGGAGCGCGCGCCGCACATGATGAAGCCGGGTGGGCGCATCGTGATCATTTCCTTTATGTCGCTGGAAGACAGAAAAGTCAAAGAAAAATTTCGGGCGCTGGCTGTGGCAGGGCAGGCGCACTTGTTGATGAAAAAGCCCGCCGTGCCGGGCGACGAAGAAGTGAGGCGCAACCCGCCTTCACGCAGCGCAAAATTGCGGGCCATCGAAGTAGTTTGAGTTTAGGGTAAGCAGGGAACCGGGAAAGGGGACGAGGAAGCAAATGGCGACACTGGCAACATATCTCCGGGGAAGCAACGCCGTAACGGCAGACGCCCGGCAGACGCAATGCTCGGGCTACGACCCGTTCGAGTTGCGTCCGATTCCCAACGATCACATTTTCTTCTACGCCAAGCGCATCGACAATTCGCGCATGGTTCGCCAGACGAATCCGGCGGCAGCGCAGGAATCGTGGTCGGCCATGGGAGCGGTTGCCCTGCTGCTGATGCTGGGTTCCAGTATCATTGCGCCGCACGTCGCCTCGGTTTTGGCCGGATATAAGGTGGAAAGCCTGAAGCAGCGGACGCAATCGCTGATGGATCAACGGCGCGAGCTGGATGTCCGTGAAGCAGCGCTGCTGAGCCCCGCCCGGTTGATCGAACTGGCAACGGCGCGCAACCTGGCGAGCCCGGCGGTAGATCAGATTGTGCATCTGGATGGTGGAACGCCCGATCTCGCGGTGGCGTCTGCCAGGCCTGTGAGTTCAGCAAATAGCCAGTAAAACTGGCGGGGAGCAAGCGTGGAGTATAGGGGTCGGGCGACCGCAGCGAACCGTTTAGTCTGGGTAGCTGCGGCGCTTCTGTTATGGGCGGTGGCCATCTTCGCCAGGCTGGTGACGCTACAAGTCGCCCAGCATGCGAAGTATTCGGCTATTGCGCGTTCGCAGCAGGAACACAAATTCGACATCCCCGCACCGCGCGGTTCCATTTTTGATCGCAATGGCCAGGCGCTGGCCATCAGCGTTCCGGTGGATTCGGTCTCGGTAAACCCACAACAAATCTCCAATCTGTCGATGGCCGCCTCTATGCTGGGGCGTCTGCTGAAGCTGGATCAGGCCGCACTGCTGGAACGTCTGAAGTGGTATCGCGAGAATCACAAGGGCTTCATGTGGGTGAAGCGGCATATTGATCCGTTTGAGACCGAACGCCTGAAAGCCCTGCATCTGGATTGGGTGTCACTGCACACCGAAAGCGTTCGTCACTATCCCAAAGGCGAGACTGCCTCGCACGTGCTGGGTGCGGTTTTCGGCAATGAAACCGGAGCGGCGGGCCTTGAGCGCTCCATGGAAACGGTACTGGCCGGGCACGAAGGCCGGCAGAGCATGGTGATGGATGTAAAGCATCGCGGCATTGAATCTCATGTGGATACCGCGGCCCAGGCCGGGGGGGAACTCACGCTGACCATCGACGAGCGGCTGCAGTATGTTGCCGAGCGCGAGTTGAAGGCGGGAGTGGAGCGCAAGCATGCCCGCAGCGGTACGGCTATCGTGATGAACCCTTACAACGGGGAGATTCTGGCGTTGGCGAATTATCCGACCTACGACCCCAACAAGGCTCCCACCGCCGCCGATGATCCAAATGGGCGGATCAATTCCGGGGTGCTGGCACCTTTCGAGCCGGGCTCGATTTTCAAGATCGTGACCATCTCGGCCGCGCTGGAAACCACGGACATGACAGCCGAGACACCGGTGGCCACCGGCAATGGCATACTGCACCTTCCGGGTCGCATCGTGCATGAATCCCACGGCGGGTACGGCACCATCACCATGCAGCAGGTACTGGAGAAATCGTCGAATATCGGCGCGATTCTCATTGGAACCAGGGTGGGCCGCGAGCACATGTATGAGTACGCGAGAAAGTTTGGATTTGGCCAGGTAACGGGGCTTCCCATCGCGGCGGAATCCAGCGGTCGCCTGCGGCCACTGAGCAAATGGGGCACCACTTCACTGGCCTCCATTGCGATGGGTCATGAGGTGAGCACCACGTCGGTACAACTGGCGCGCGCCTGCTCTGTGATCGCCAACGGGGGAATGCTGGTGAAGCCCCGGCTGGTGATGAAACGCGGTGACAAAGCAGAGCCCGAAACGCCGGGTGAACGCATTTTGAAGCCGGAAACGGTGATGACGATGCGCATGATGATGGAAGGTGTGGTGCTGCGCGGTACGGCGCGGGGCACGGCGCGTCTGGATGGCTACACGTCAGCGGGGAAGACCGGTACGGCGCAGATTTTCGATGCTGTGAATCACCGCTACACGCACCAGTACAACGCTTCCTTCATGGGCTTTACGCCGGTGGTGAATCCGCGGCTGGTGATTGTAGTGACGCTGATTGGTACGCAGGGCGATTCCGGTATGGGCTCTTCCGCAGCAGCGCCGGTGTTTAAGACAATCGCGACGGAAGCCTTGCGGATGATGGACATTCCGCCGGATGTTCCGGAAGAAGTGGCGATTGCGGAGCGCAAGCGAAACCAGAACAGGAAGCCGGTGAAAGAGACCGTGGCCATTGCGGATCTGAACGGCGGCAGCATTGTGGAAGACGATGCCGAATTGCGTAAGCAGTTGATGGAGCAATGGGGGATGCCGGTAAAGGCAAGTGGAGAGGCACCTATCCCGGCTGCGGCTACCTTGTCTGGCAAAGACGCTGCGCCCGCGCCGGTAACGCCCACCTTAATATCCGCACTGACAGGGCCTGCCTCGCCCGCCGGCGAAACCGTTACTCGTGGAGAAGTGGTTGCCGACGGGTCGCTGGTTCCCGACTTCCGCGGTAAGTCGCTGCGGGATGTTGTGGAACAGGCCTCGGCCGAAGGCATTGAGTTGATGTTGGAAGGAAGTGGAATGGCGCGCGCGCAATTGCCGCGGCCCGGGGCCCCGCTGCACAGGGGCGAGCGTATTCGCGTTGTGTTGACCCGTTGAAATGACAATTGGCGAACTGCTGGCGAACGCTCCGCTGCTCTCCGGCATCGCGCCCCCGCTCGCTTCGTTAACGGTGCGGGGTCTGGACTACGACTCGCGGCGGGTACGCGAAGGTTATCTGTTTTTCGCCTTTCCCGGCGCGCGTGCTGACGGCCGGGAGTTCGCTCTGCAGGCGATGGAAATGGGTGCGATTGCTGTTGTGAGCGAATTGCCGGCGCCAGATGGTCTGAGTGTTCCGTGGCTCCAGGTGGAGCACGGGCGACAAGCTCTGGCGGCGGCGGCCAAACGGTTTTACGGCGATCTGGATGAAAAACTGGCGCTGACCGGTATCACCGGCACCAACGGGAAGACCACCACTTCGTATCTGATCGACTCTGTGCTGCGCACCGCGGGTCATACCACTATGCTGGCCGGAACCATTGAGTACCACGTGGGGGGCAAGGTTGTTCCGGCGGTGAATACGACGCCGGAATCGCTGGATTTACAGCGCCTGCTGGCGGAACTGGACGCTATGGGCGGCACCCATGCCACCATGGAAATCTCGTCGCACGCACTGGCACTGGGCCGCTCGTGGGGGCTGCATTTCCATACGGCCGTATTTACCAACCTTACGCAGGACCATCTGGATTTCCATCACTCGATGGATGAATATTTTCTGGCCAAGCAATTGCTGTTCACAGGCGCAGGCGCACCGCCCCCGAAATGCAGTGTGGTGAACCGGGACGACGAGTGGGGCAGAAAGCTGGGTGAGAACTGCACCCGCAGTGAAGTGATGTGGTACGGAATGGGTCCGGACGCGGCGACGCGGGCACGTCACGTGAACTCCACCATTTCCGGACTGCGCTTCGAGGTGGTGAGCGGAACGCAGCGCTTCCCCGTGGTTTCGCCGCTCATCGGGCGGATCAATGTCTACAACATACTGGCAGCCTGCTGCGCGAGTCTGAGTCTGGGCGTGGACACGGAGACGATCACGCGCGGCATTGCAGCGTGTTCAGGAGTCCCCGGACGCTTTGAACGGGTGGACGAAGGGCAGCCATTTGCGGTGATTGTGGACTACTCGCATACCGATGACGCCCTGCGCAATGCGATTGCAGCGGCACGATCGCTGGAGCCGAAGCGGGTGATCACGGTATTCGGCTGCGGCGGCGACCGGGACAGGACCAAGCGGCCTTTGATGGGACAGGCGGCGAGCGAACTGAGCGATCTGGTGATTGTGACCAGTGATAACCCGCGGTCGGAAGATCCGCTGCGGATTGTGAACGATGTGATGGTGGGCGTGCGGCGCGCAGATGCCCGCATTATGGTGGAACCAGACCGGGGCGCGGCGATTCACAAGGCAATTAAGGAAGCCAATGCCGGGGACATCGTATTGCTGGCGGGCAAGGGACACGAAACTTATCAGGTATTCCGTGACCGCACCATTCATTTTGATGACCGGGAAGTAGCGCGGGAAGCCTTGCGCTCGTTTGGCTACAAGCGTAAAGCACCCCTGGAGAAGAGCGCATGACAGCGATGCTCAGGGAAGTGGCCCGACTGACAGGTGCGGCCTGGCACGATGGGGACGCCGCAGCTATTGCTACCGGATGGAGCATTGATTCGCGAACCGTACAACCAGGAGATTGCTTCTTTGCACTGCGCGGCGCGGCGCACGACGGACACGACTTTGTGGCCCAGGCGCTGGCCAATGGCGCGGTGGCTGCATTGGTGGACCATCGCAGCGGAGCGCGCGGGCTGGAACTGCAGGTTGCCGATACTACCGTGGCGCTGCAGCAACTGGGACACGGCATGCGGGAGCGCTGGGGCGGCACGATAGTGGGTGTTACGGGCAGCGCGGGAAAGACGACGACGAAAGATACCATTGCGACCCTGGCTTCGGTGGCCTTCTCTACAGGGCGAACCATCGGCAATTTCAACAACCACTTTGGCGTGCCGCTTTCACTCTTGCGCTTGCCGGAAGACTGCCGGGTGGGCGTGATTGAGATGGGCATGAACCATGCCGGGGAGATCAGGCAACTGGCGGAGATGGCGCGTCCGCAGATCGGCGTGGTGACCAACGTGGGCTGGGCGCACGCGGAGAATTTTCCCGATGGTGTTGCAGGAATCGCCGCGGCCAAACGCGAGTTGATCGAGGCACTGCCGGCGGATGGTGTGGCGGTTCTAAACGCGGATGACGCGAAGGTGCGGAACTTTGCCGCGGCGCATGCGGGGCGGTCGATTCTGTTCGGGCTGTCGGAAGACGCTGAAGTGAGAGCCGAGGATGTGGAACTGCTGCCGGAAGGCGGTGCGAAGTTCCGCGCGCTGGGCGTCGAGTTTCATTCGCCACTGGAAGGCCGTCACGGCATCAGCAACGTGCTGGCCGCAATTGCGGTGGCGCGCGCGCTGGAGATTGCTCCGGAAAAGTTACAGGATGCCGTGCGGTCACTTACCGCCGGAACGATGCGCGGCGAGCGCCTGGAGCGCCACGGCGTCTTGATTATCAACGATTGCTATAACGCGAATCCTGAAGCCATGAAGTCCATGGTGGAACTGCTTCGGGAGACGCCCGCCCGCCGGCGCATTGCCGTGCTGGGCGAGATGCTGGAACTTGGCCCTATGGCCGAGACTCTGCACCGCGAAATCGGACGCTTCACAGCGGAGCAGGGTATTCACGCCGTATTCGGTATACGCGGCGCCGCGCGCTTTATGGTCGACGAGGCCAGACAGGCGGGATTGTCGGGCGGTGCCGCGTACTTTTTTTCCACGGCGGAAGAAGCAGGCGACTATCTGCGGGATTATTCCCGGCCAGGCGACGCCATTCTGTTCAAGGGTTCCCGCGGGGTGGCGGTAGAGAAAGCCCTGGCGCGGGCGTTTCCCGATGCGCAGCCGTTAGCGGCGAAGGAGCGAGTTTAATTCGTCATGCTGTACTGGCTGCTCTACGAAAAACTGTATCCGGCGATTTCGCCGTTCCGCGTGTTCCGTTACGTTACGTCGCGCGCCATGTTTGCCAGCCTGACGTCGCTGTTCCTCTGTATTCTGCTGGGCCCGTATATGATTCGCAAACTGCGCGAGCTGAAATACGGCCAGCATATCCGCGAAGACGGTCCCGCCGGGCACCAGAAAAAAGCCGGCACACCCACCATGGGCGGGTTGCTGATTATCATCAGCATTGTGATTCCCACACTGCTGTGGGCCGACCTGAAGCAGACGTATCCGTGGCTGGCACTGTTTTCGCTGGTGGCCTTCGGGGCCATCGGTTTCTATGACGACTGGTCGAAGATCACGAAGCAGCGCAATTTGGGCTTGAGCGCGAAAGGCAAGTTCGGCTTACAGATGCTGGTGGCCGCCGTGCTCACCGTGGTGCTGGCGTGGATGCAGTCGCATGGCCAGTATTCCACTACCTTGAACGTGCCGTTCTTCAAACAGTTCACGCCCGATTTGCTGATCCACGGGTTCATGCATAACCCGCTGACGTGGGTGCTGGCATTCATTCCCTTCTACATTTTTTTTGTGCTGGTAGTGGTGGGTTCCAGCAACGCGGTGAATATAGCGGATGGGCTGGATGGGCTGGCGATCGGGTTGATGGTGATCTCGGCAGGCGCGCTGACGGTGCTGGCTTACACTTCCGGCCATCGCGAATTTGCCGAATACCTGCAACTGGCGCGCAACCCGCGCACGGCGGAATTGACAATTTTCTGCGGTTCGATGACCGGAGCAAGCCTGGGGTTCCTGTGGTGGAACTGTCATCCCGCTTCGATTTTTATGGGCGATGTCGGGTCGCTCTCGCTCGGCGGAGCAATGGGCGTGGTCGCGGTGCTGATCAAACAGGAAATTCTGCTTATCTTTATCGCGGGTGTGTTCGTGTTCGAATTGCTGAGCGTTATTCTCCAGGTGGGCAGCTACAAGTTGCGCAAGAAGCGTATTTTCCGCATGGCGCCGGTGCACCACCATTTTGAGGCGCTGGGCTGGCAGGAAGAGAAGATTATCATCCGCTTCTGGATCACGGGGCTGGTGCTGGCGTTGTTTGCGCTCACCACGTTGAAACTCCGATGACGTTGCAGGGTTGCCGGGCGCTGGCCGTAGGTATGGAAAAATCAGGGCGGGCGGTGGCGACGTTTCTGGCTGAGCGCGGGGCGCTGGTGACAACCACCGATCTGAAGCCACATGACGTGCCCGGTTTCCGGCCGCAAACCGAAGAACTGTTCGGCGAAGCATGGGATTTGATTGTGCTTTCACCGGGCGTGCCTTGCGATCTGCCGGGCCTGAAACGAGCGCGGGTGCGGGGCGTGGAAGTGATAGGCGAAGTGGAACTGGCCGCGCCTTATCTGCAAGGTAAGGTCATCGGCATTACCGGGTCGAACGGCAAGACCACTACCACTTCACTGGTCGCCCATGTTCTGCAGCAGGCGGGTGTATCGGCGCAATTGGGCGGGAACATTGGTACGCCAGTAGTGGCGATGGTTGCCGGTTCGCGGGCGGAACAATGGAATGTTCTGGAACTTTCCAGTTTTCAGCTGGAGACCACGCGCACCTTGCGTGCCCATGTGGGCGTTTGCCTGAACGTGACGCAGAACCATCTGGACCGGCACTACACGCTGGAGCGATACGCTGAAGCCAAGGGTCAGCTTTTTCACCAACAACAAGCTACGGACTTTGCGGTTTTGAATGCGGGTGACGCGGTGTGCCGGTCGTATGCCACTCTTACCCCGGCGCAGCCTTGCTGGTTCAGCAGCAGCGATGTGCGCGACGGGCAGGTATACGTGGACGGACAAGTTCTGATGGCGATGGGAGACATACCCATTCCTGGCATGCACAATGCGGAAAATGTACTGGCGGCGGCGCGAGTGGCGCGAATTGCCGGCGTTTCCCTGCCGGTGATTGCCGATGCGGTGCGGAGTTTTCATGCGGTGGAGCACCGTCTGGAGTTTGTGGCGGAGATCAATGGCGTCCGCTTCTATAACGACTCCAAGGCAACCAGTGTAGACGCCACAATCAAAGCGCTGGATTCTTTCCAAAGCGGTCTGTGGGTCATTCTGGGTGGAAAAGACAAGGGATCGGATTACACCCTGCTGGCGGACCGGTTACGACAGAAAGCGCGCGGCGTGCTGCTGATTGGGGCGGCTGCCGACATCATCGAAACCCAGCTGGCCGGAAAAGTGGTGACGCAGCGGGTGGGAACGCTACAGCGGGCGCTGGACACGGCATGGGCTTTGGCCCGACCCGGTGACACAGTGCTGCTGGCGCCGGCCTGCGCCAGCTTCGATCAGTTTCAGAGCTATGAGCACCGGGGCACGGTGTTCAAGGAATTAGTCAGGGGATTACCACATGGCGCAGCGGCTTAAGACAGACTCGACACTATTTTCAACCGTGCTGATTATGGTGCTCTTCGGGGCACTGATGATCTACAGTGCGTCTTCGGTGGTGGCCGATACAAAGTTCGGTTCCAGTTATTACTTCGCCATCCGCCAGGCAATCTGGGTAGCACTGGCGCTGCCCCTGATGATCTTCTTCAAGCGCCTGCATTACCGCAAGCTGCAAACCCCGGCGGTGGCGTTCACAGCAATGAGTCTGGTGATGGTGTTGCTGGCGGTGGTGTACTTTGCCGATCCGAAACAGCATCGCTGGATTCGTTTGGGACCTGGCGGCCTGCAGCCGAGTGAATTTGCCAAGCCCGCCCTGGTGATTTTTCTGGCCTACTTCATCGCCTTGCGTTCCCGCGCCATTAACAGCCGCTACACTTTGCTGCCGGCCATTCTGGCACTGGGCTTTGTGACCTTTGCCGTGGTGCTGGCCGACCTGGGGACGGCGATTGTTCTGGTAACCACCGCGGTTGTGGTGTTCTGCGTGGCCGGGCTGGAACGGCGTTACATTCTGCTGGCGGGGGTGATGGGAATTATCGGATGCATCGGCTTTGTGGCCATGAAACCCTACCGCCTGGTGCGGGTGGTGACCTACGTGGACCCGCAATTCAAGTACGTGGACAAGTTCGACACGAAGGGCTGGATTCGCGGGCAGATGAAGAAATCGCTGACGGCCAAAGATACCAACTATCAGGCGGAACAGGCGAAGATTGCGGTGGGATCCGGTGGTGCGCTGGGCCTGGGGTTGATGCAGGGTCGGCAGAAACTTTTCTACCTGCCGGAAGCGCACACCGATACGATCTATGCGGTGGTGGGCGAAGAGTTCGGCCTGGTGGGTTCGGTGGGATTGCTGATTGGGTTTCTGGTGATTCTGTGGCGCGGGATTCGGGCAACCGTGCGCATTCCCGATGACTTCGGCAGCTACCTGGCGCTGGGTATTACCACCATGCTGATTATTCAGGCTTTCTTCAATATCAGCGTGGTTCTGGGGATGCTGCCCACCAAGGGAATTCCGCTGCCGATGATCAGTTTTGGCGGCAGTTCTCTGCTGGTGACATTGATGTCGCTGGGTATTTTGCTCAATGTTTCGGAGCATGCCGGGTGAAATTCATCATGGCGGGAGGCGGCACCGGTGGTCACGTCATACCACTTATCGCGGTAGCGCGTGAACTGGCGCGGCTGGGCCATGAGCCGGTATTTGTGGGCACGGAGCGCGGGGTAGAGAACCGGCTGGTTCCCGCGGCCGGATTCCGTCTGGAAAAAATCCGCGTAGGTGGTTTGAAGAATCTGGGCGTGGCCACGCGCCTCGTAAGCTTGTGGCGTTTGCTGGTGGAAACCGCCGGTTTGTATTTTCGATTCGGCGATTGGCACCCGGCGGGAGTGTTCAGTCTGGGTGGCTATGTGGCAGGTCCGCCGGTGCTGGCAGCGCTGGTGCGCGGGGTGCCGCTGGTGGTGATGGAACCCAATGCGAGGCCTGGCGCCACGAATCGCTGGATCGGTCGCTGGGTGCGGCGCGCGCTGGTGAATTTTGAAGAAACGGCCCAGTTCTTTCCGCCCCATAAAACGGAACGGACGGGGGTGCCGGTGCGCGCGGAGTTCTTTGCGCTGGCGGAGCCGAAGACGGCAGCGGAATTCACCATCCTGATTACCGGTGGCAGCCAGGGTTCACGCACGCTCAACAAGGCCGCGATGGCGAGTTGGCCCCTGTTTGCCGGGTCTGGTATTCCGGTCCGGCTGATTCACCAGACCGGGGTGGCAATGCAGGCGGAAATGGCGGCGGCGTTTGCCAAAACCGGGCTGCCCGGCACGGTGGAAGCCTTCATCACCGATATGCCGGAAGCGTTTGGAAAAGCTGATATGGTTGTGTCGCGCTCAGGCGCCGGCACTGCCGCTGAACTGGCGGCTGCGGGAAAGCCCTCGGTACTGGTGCCTTATCCTTTTGCCGCCGACGACCATCAGACAGCCAACGCCCGTGCCATGGAGCGCGTGGGGGCGGCGCTGGTGTGCGCGGACCGGGACTGGAACGGGGAGCACTTCTTCGCTACGGTGAGTGATCTGTATCAGCATCGCGAGCGTCTGGCGGGCATGAGTGCGGCTGCACATTCCTTGTCGTGGCCCTTCGCGGCGCGAAGAGCCGCGGAAATTCTGCTGGAAAGCGTTGACAAGGCCCGCCAGAGCCGGAACAATAAGTAGATAAAATGTTTTTCCCCCGGCAACACTTCCATTTCACGGGCATCGGCGGCATTGGCATGAGCGGTATTGCGGAGGTACTGCTGAACCTGGGGTACAGCATTTCGGGATCAGACCAGAAGTTGTCCACCACTACAGAGCGTTTGACCCAGCTGGGCGCCACGGTTTATGAAGGGCACGCGGCGCAGAACGTGGCAGGTGCACGGGCGCTGGTGGTGAGTTCGGCGGTGAGTGAAGAGAACCCGGAAGTGCAGGAGGCGCGGCGGCTGAATATTCCGGTGATTCCGCGGGGCGAGTTACTGGCGGAACTGATGCGGCTGAAATACGGAATTGCGGTGGCGGGAAGCCATGGCAAGACCACCACAACTTCCATGGTGGCCGCCATTCTGAGCTATTCGGGTCTGGACCCCACAGTGGTGGTGGGCGGTAAGGCGGCGGCCATGGGCGGCTCTAATGCGCGGGTAGGCGCGAGTGATTTTCTGGTGGTGGAATCGGACGAAAGCGATGGCTCATTTCTGCGACTCTCACCCATTCTGGCGGTGGTTACGAATATCGACCGGGAGCATCTGGATTACTACGCGGACCTGGATGCAATTCGTGCAGCCTTCCTGGAATTTGTGAACAAGGTGCCTTTCTATGGCGCGGCCATTCTCTGTTTGGACGATGAAAACGTGCAGAGCATTCTGCCTCTTGTGAAGCGCCGCCCGGTGACTTATGGGCGCAGTTCGCAGGCAGACCTGCAGCCCTACGGGATTGAATCTGGAAACACCGGGACCACGTTTCACGTGCGTTCACGGACTGCCGACCTGGGCGAATTCCTGCTGCGGATTCCGGGGGATCACAATGTTCTGAATGCCACCGCAGCCATTGCGGTTGCCCTGGAACTGCATGTGGAGCCGGATGTGATTCGCGAAGGTCTGAAGCGCTTTACCGGCGTGGCACGCCGCTTCGACGTAAAGGGCGAGGTGAAGGGCGTGACGGTGGTGGACGACTACGGTCATCATCCGACGGAGATACGGGCGACGCTGGCAGCGGCTCGTTCGTGTGCGAAAAACAATGTGACCGTGCTGTTTCAGCCGCACCGCTACACGCGCACGCTGCATTTGATGGACGATTTCGCCCGCGCTTTTCACGATGCCGGGCGGGTGGTGGTGCTGGATATTTACGCCGCTTCGGAGCAGCCGATTCCGGGTGTTACGGGAGCGGCGCTGGTAGAGCGGATGCGCCAGTTCGGGCACCGTGGCGCGGAGTATGCCGCGTCGAATGAAGACGGGGTGGCGGCGGTGGTGAATGGTGCCGCGGCCGGCGACATGATTGTGACCCTGGGGGCGGGAAGCGTTTCTGCGCTGGCCCCGGTGATTCTGGAGAAACTGAATGCCTAAAGTGGCTACCCCCAAAAAACCGTGGAACTGGCGGCTGTTGATGCGCGGCGCTGCGTGGAGCGCGTTCTGCGCCGGCGTGGCGTGGGGCGGCGTGGAAGTGCGCGCGTTGCTGGATTCCGATTCGCGCTTCGCGCTGACGAGTATCGAAGTACAGGGGGCGGTCTACGCCAAGCCGGAGCGAATTCGCGCGGCGTTCGCGGCGGATCTGGGCAAAAGTATTTTTGCCTTGCCCATGGCCGAACGCCGCCTGCATTTGCTGGCGGTGGACTGGGTGCGTACGGCAAAGGTAACGCGCATTTGGCCGGACCGGGTGGTAGTGACCGTCAGCGAGCGGAAACCGGTGGCGTTTGCCCGTCTGCCGTATGCGGGATCAAGCCGTCACTGGCTGGCGTTGATTGATGACGAAGGGGTGCTGCTGTCGTTGCCACCCCGTGTCCGTTTCCGTCTGCCGGTGATTAGCGGAGTGACCGAAGAACAGACGGAACCGCAGCGCAGGACCCGGGTGGAAGCGATGGAACATTTGCTGCTGGACCTGGGGCCGCAGGCGAAGGAAATTTCCGAAGTGAATGCGGCCAATGTTCAGGAGATGAAAGTGATTGCCGAGGTGCAGGGTAACGGGTATGAATTGTGGCTGGGCGATCAGCACTTCCGCGCGCGCTACATCAATTTCACCAGCCACTTTGGTGACATCCGCAAACACTCGGAGCAGGCCGGAGTTTTCGATCTGCGGATGGACGACAGGATTCTGGCAAAACAATGAATCCTCCACAGATTTTTACGGCGGGTCTGGATGCGGGCAGTGGCTGGACACGTTGCGTGATTGCCGTATTGGAGCGCCGCCGTCCCCGCATTATCGGCTATGGCGCAGTGAAGAGCCGGGGTTGGTCGAGGGGCCGGATTACCGATCAGCAGGCGGTCTCAGAATGCATTCTGGCTGCGGTGGAAGAAGCCGAGAAGATGGCGGAGACCACGGTCGGCACGGTGGTGGCCGGTGTGGGCGGTATGTCTGTACGTGGCGCGAACGCGCGTGCCCGTATGGATCTGGGCAGACCGCGCGATATCGACCAGCGCGACGTCAACCGTTCCATGGAGCGGGTAATGAAGGTACAGCTGCAGGAAGACCGAATGATTCTGCAGGTGTTGCCGCAGGATTTCGTAGTGGATGAGCAGCCCGGTTTTCATGACCCGCGGGGCATGACGGCTTCTACCCTGGAAGCCAATGCGCATCTGGTGACATTCTCAATGCAGGAACACGAGACCCTGGTGGGCGCGATCAACCGGGCACACCTCGCAGTAGATGAAACGGTGCATGAAGCGGTGGCCGCCTGCTATGCCAGCATTCTGCCGGAAGATCGCAAGGGCGGGGTGGCGCTGATTGATATTGGCGCGGATTCCACCGAGGTGGTTTGCTACTACGGCGATTCGGCTCAGCTGGTGGCAACGCTGCCGGTTTCCGGCGAACACTTCTCGCGTGATCTGGCCAAAGTTCTGTGTATTCCACCCGATGCCGCCGCCACAGTGAAGGAAGAATTCGGTGGCGCACTGGCGGCGGGAATTCCCGACCACAGCATGGTGGAGTTGCCACTGCCGGAGACTTCGGATCGCGAACTGCGGGAAGCGCCAAGGCGTTTTGTCACTGAGATTCTGGAGTGGCGGGCACGCGAACTCTTCGCGATGCTGGCCAAAGAACTGGCACGCGTGGGGATGCAGGGGGCGCTGGCGAACGGCTTGATTATCGCCGGCGGCGGCGCGCGGTTGCCGCGTATCTGCGATGTGGCCGAAGACGTATTGCAATGCCCGGCACGGCTGGGCCTCACCCAGGGTTTGGTGCACTGGCCGGATGACATCAACGACCCGGCGTGGACTACGGCGGCGGGTCTGGCGATGTATGCGGCGCGGCTGCGGACGCAGGTGGATATGGAACGGCAATCGGCCGGGGTGCTCGGCCGAATCATGAAGTAAGACGGCACAGGAGAGTTTGCATGATTGACGATCTCAAGTACGAACTGGAAGATGAAAGCCGGAAAGGCGCGCGCATTAAGGTGGTGGGCGTAGGCGGTGCGGGCTCCAATGCGGTGGGCCGCATGTATGAAGAGGGCCTGCCGGGCGTGGAATTTTATGTGATGAACACGGATGCGCAGGCATTGGGGGCATCGCGTGTTCCCAACAAGCTGCAGATTGGAGCGCGCATTACCGGGGGGCTGGGCGCGGGCTCGAATCCCGAAGTGGGGCGGCAATCCGCACTGGAGGATACGGATACGATTCTCGACATTCTGGAAGGTGCCGACATGGTGTTCGTTACCGCGGGCATGGGCGGTGGTACTGGTGGCGGTGCGGCACCGGTGGTGGCACGACTGGCACGGCAACTGGATGCTTTGACCATCGCCATTGTCACCAAGCCGTTTGGATTTGAGGGCGGGCGACGCATGGCGCAGGCAGAGATGGGAATCGCGGAACTGGCGGCTTCGGTGGACATTCTTACCACGATTCCCAACGAGCGGCTGTTGCGGGTGGCTCCGCGCGGCACCAGTATGGCGCAGGCTTTCCGCATGGCGGATGATGTGCTGCGTCAGGCGGTGGAAGGGATCAGCGAATTAATTCTGTTGCCCGGTTTGATCAATCTGGATTTCTCCGACATTCGGGCGGCGATCTCGAACATGGGACATGCGCTGATTGGTATGGCGACGGCCAGCGGGCCGGATGCGGCCATGGAAGCGGCGCGCGGTGCCATCAGTTCGCCGCTGCTGGAAGACACGCGGATTGCCGGGGCGCGCCAAATCCTGATGAATATTTGCGGGTCCACCGAAATCGGCCTGTACGAAGTGAGCGCGGCCTGCTCGATTGTGCGCGAAGCCAGCGGCGCCGCAGATCTGCAGCTGAACTTCGGCGTGATCACGCGCCCGGATATGGGAGACGCGGTAAAGGTGACAGTGATTGCGACCGGTTTCCCGGCAGCGCAGGACCTAACCGTGCCGGCGATTGAAGCGTTGCCGCCCGGCGAGTTCTTCTCTCCGCGTCAGCCCGGTGAAATGGCGGCGCACCCGGAAGCTGAATTTGTGCCCGAGGCTCCCCTGCCCCCTGCGCCGGAGCCCGCAGTGGAACTCGTGATGGCGGCTGCGGAAGAGGTTTACGAAGACGAACTGGATGTGCCGGCGTATCTACGGCAAGGCAAGCTGGTCGGGTAGTTGGAAGTATTCCTTCCGCCTGGAAGGAGTTGTTGTGGTTGCCGCGAGGTGCGCTACGAAACTTGCGGTCTACTCAGATGTAGGCGGAAGTGCAGTTTGCATTGTCGGAGCCGATGGACTCCGACAATGCAAAAACCCCGCTTAGAGGGCGGGGTTTGCAGAATCTCCCCGGAGTAGAAGGGAGGGTCATTTATGATCCTTGCGATGTTGATCGTGGTTCTGATATTCAGACTGCGACGATTCGTGACGAAAATCAAGATTGATTTCCGTTTCTGAACCGCAGGGGGGGCGGCGGTAGCACCCGCTGGCCCTCCTCAACATCAAAATACCACATAATCGGCGGGAGTCAAACTGCCAGGGCTTTGCGACTTGCTAACCTGACAGCAGGCATCCGGGTACGTGACCTTCCCTCCAAACGAACGCAAGCGCGAAGAACCGCAGCTTGATCTCAAGCCGATCAAGCTGAAGGACAATCCGCGCTTTGCGGCGGCCAAGATGGCGGCGTTTCAATACGTTACCGTGGCAATCTTTTTGTTCCTGATCAGCGGCTTCTGGGAACTGCAGATCAAGAGCCCGGAAATCTACAATGAGCGCGCCGAGAAGAATCGTATTAAGGCGTTTCCGATTGTTGCGCCGCGCGGTAAGATTCTGGACCGCGACGGTCGCGTGATTGTCGACAACCATTCCACCTGGAGCCTGATTTTATCGCGGGAAAACCTGCGTGATGAACATCTGCACGAAATTGCCGAAGGTCTGCATCTGGACTACGACGATCTGTTGAAGCGCGTCAACCGCTTCCGCAAACGGTCGCACTATGAGCCCATCATCATCAAGGAAGAACTGACGCCGGCGGACCTGGCCTTCGTCGATTCGCATCGCGATCCGGAGACCTTCCCGGAACTGGAACTGATCGAATCGCAGCGTCGGCTGTATCCGGACAACGGCATTCTGGCGCATACCATCGGCTACACCGGCGAAATCAGCGAATCGGAACTGGATATCCCGGAATATGCGAAGTACGACCAGGGCCAGATCATTGGCAAGACCGGCATTGAAAAGCAATACAACGATTCACTGATGGGTATTGACGGGGAGCGGCAGGCGCTGGTGGATAACCTGGGCCGGGAACGCGAAGTGCTGGGAATCAAACCCGCCAAGCCGGGCAGGAATCTCCAGCTGACGGTTGACCTGGATCTGCAGGTGGTGGCGGAACTGGCGCTGGAGGGTAAGCGCGGTGGCGTAGTGGCGCTGGATCCGAATACGGGAGAAGTTCTGGCCATGGCCTCAAGGCCGACATTTGACCCCAACAAGTTCGCCGTTCGCATCAAGACCAAAGACTGGCAGGAAATTACCGGCGATCCGGGAAATCCACTGCTGTCGCGTCCCCTGCAGGCGCAGTTTGCACCGGGTTCCACGTTTAAGCCAATCATGGCGATTGCGGCGCTGGAGACCGGCAATATCGACGAGAACACAACTTTCAACTGCCCCGGGGGCGCTACCTTTTTCGGGCATTTTTACAAGTGCCACATGACGCATGGCCCCACCTCGCTGCACCGGGGAATTACACAATCGTGCGATACCTACTTCTACAACGTGGGCAATAAGATGGGCATTGACGATATCGCCTATTATGCCCACCTGACCGGCCTTGGCAGCAAGACCGGAATTGATCTGCCGAATGAGGCTTCCGGCACCGTCCCCTCCACCGAGTGGAAGCTGCGTAATTACCGCCAGAAATGGTATGCGGGAGAAACCATCTCGGTCTCCATTGGCCAGGGGGCTCTGACTGTGACACCGCTGCAGCTTGCGCGGGCCATCGGTGGTCTGGCAATTGGCGGGGTCTGGCACACGCCCCGGCTAACTCGGCAGGCGAAGGACGACCCGAAAGAGTGGGCGCTGAATCAGGAAAACGTCCGCAGGGTAGTGGCGGGAATGTTCGGGGTGGTGAACGAGGGCGGCACCGGCATCAGGGCGCGCATTCCCGGCATGGATATTTGCGGTAAGACGGGTTCGGCCCAAACTGTATCCAACGATTATGCGAAGGCCCACAACATAAAGGACAACGCCTGGTTTGTGGGTTTCGCGCCCTGTTACAAACCGGAAATTGTGGTGGCGGTCCTTTGGGAAGAAGGCGTGCACGGGCAGTTCGCCGCGCCCATTGCCCGCGATGTAATGAAGGCCTACTTCGATAAGAAAGTGCATCCGGTGGAACAGACCCGGCTGGAAAGCAAAGACCCGCTTCCGGCGCTGCACCCATGACGCAGACCAGGGGCGTGAAAGATTTCGACTGGGCGATGTTCGCCGTCGTCCTTGCCATCTGCAGTCTGGGTGTGTTGCAAATTTTCAGCGCCACTCACGAGACCGCGTTCCAGGGCTCCTGGTGGAAACAGACGTTGTACGTGGTGGCAGGCATCGGGCTGATGTGGGCGGTAGCCAGCATTGATTACCACGCCTGGATGTCGCGGGCGTATCCCCTGTATCTGGTTGCCGTAATCCTGCTGGTGGTGGTACTTCTGTTTGGCCGGCGCGCCTTCGGCTCCACCCGATGGATCGGCATGCCCGGCGGGTTGCGGCTGCAGGTCTCTGAATTTACCAAGATCGTGATCGTCCTGTTCGTGGCACGCTACCTCAGCGACCTCCGTAACGACGTACTGGAGATTCGCGACGCCCTGAAGCTGACCGGCCTGGTGGCTATCCCCATGGCCCTGGTCGCGAAGGAACCAGATCTGGGCACGGCGCTGACCTACGTACCCATTCTGGCCGGAGGTGTTCTTATTGCGGGCCTGCGGTGGAAATACTGGGCCATGCTGGGTCTGATCTGCGTGGTGGTATTCCCGGTGGCCTATGCCACCCTGCAACCGTACCAAAAAGCCCGTATTGTCAGTTTTCTCGACCCTGGCCGCGATCCTCAGGGCACCGGCTACCAGTTAATCCAGTCAAAGATCGCGGTGGGTTCAGGTGGTACGTGGGGAAAGGGCGTCACCAAGGGGACGCAGACCCAGCTGCGGTTCCTTCCGGTGCCCCATACGGACTTCATTTTCTCGGCTTTTGCGGAGGAACACGGCTTTGTGGGGGTGATGGCGGTGTTGGGCCTTTACTTCATCCTTTTAATGCAAGTTGTGCAGAATGCGCAAACTTCTCCCGACCGGGCAGGAGTTTTTATTTGTATGGGTGTTGGCGCGCTGGTTTTATTTCATATACTGGTAAACGTAGGAATGGTGGTGGGAAGAATGCCCGTGACCGGGATCCCGCTGCCGCTCATGAGTTATGGTGGCTCCAGTATCTGGTCGACCTTCCTGATGCTGGGCTTGGTAAATAGCGTAAGGGTCAGAAGATTTGTGAATTGATGGGGCGCGAATCGGCGCCGTTGAGCAGTGGCAGTGCTGTTTTGGAATTTCTAAATTTTAAGTTGGGAGCCGTTGGAGATCCCCGGCAGGATCTGGCTGATTTTTAATCAGGTACAGGCGACCGGAATAAGGAAAGGTTCCCCGAGGACCGATGCTGGTGTTGAGTGCGAGCGACTTTTTACCGTCGCTTATCCTCCGCCATCCGGTCTGCGTGAGAGCAGGATTTTGTGGCCGCACCCGGCCAACAGCTGACTGTCAGCAGCCGGGCGGTCCTTACGCACAGGGTGTAGTAACCTCTCTGATCTCCCCGGTCCGGGTGCTTCACGGATCCCGACGGGAGAGAACTGTATGTCGAAGGAATTGATCGTCTCCACTGGTCGTCATGAGACCCGGGTAGCGATTATCGAAGATGACCAGCTGGTGGAAATCTACCACGAGCGGGAAAAAGAATATTCACTGGCCGGCAGCATTCATAAGGGACGCGTGACCCGCGTCCTGCCTGGAATGCAGTCGGCCTTTGTCGATATTGGACTGGACCGCGATGCGTTTCTCTATGTCTCGGATTTCTTCGAAGACGGAGAGGAGTACGACGCCGTGGTGAGCACTGCCGAAGCCAAGGTGCTGGGACTGGAAAGCCCGGAAGGGGAACTTGCGCCCCGCGCCGAGCGCACGGAGCGGCCCGAAGGCGACCGGGATCGCAACCGGGATCGCAATCGTGGCCGTGACCGCGGCGGACGCGACCGTGGACGGGATCGCGAGCGGGGGCCGCGAGACGGCCAGCCAAGGCCGGTTCGGACGGAAGCCGCAGGCGCGGCGGTTGCGCCTGCAGAGGATCTCTCAGTAGCGGACCAGATCCGGGAAGTCAGCGGACAAGAAGCAGGGGTGGAGCATATTGCGGCTCCGGTGGCGGAACGGCGGGATGCACCAGCGGGCGAGACGCGCCCGGAGCGGGTGGTGGAGCGGAGCGGTGATCAGGGTCGGGATCAGGGTCGGGGTCAAGGTGGAGATCGCGGCGGTCGCGGTCGGCGGAGAGGGCGCGGTGGGCGTCTGCCGGATTCGAAATATGCGTCGCCGCGTGAATTTTCGGCTCCCGCGGGAGCCGCTGTAGCTGCGGATGCGGCGGATGACAATACTGTGGAGGATTTGCCGAGACTCATTCTTCCTGGAGAGTCAATGGCCAAGTATTCCGGCGCGGAAACCCGTTCCGGGGCAGGGTCGCATGCTGCCAAAAGGGAAACAGAACGTGCAGCGGAATCGCGCCCCGCTATGCTGCATGCGGCGGCGGGCGCGGCGGCTTTGCAGAGGGATGCCGAGCCGGAACTGCCCCTGAACAAGCAGGCTGCGGAAGAAGCCGTGGCGGAGCTGCATGAGGAAATTCAGGAGGCGATTGCCGCGACGGAGCCGGTGGCGGTAGTGGAAGCACCGGCAGAATCGGTGCCTGTTGAAGTTGTGGTTGTGGCAGAACCAGTTGTAGTCGCGCCAGAAGCAGTTGTGTTTGTGGCAGAACCAGTTGTAGTCGCGCCGGAACCAATCGTGGTTGCGCCAGCGGAAGTGGCGGTTGTGGCATCCGTGGAATCCGATACAATGCCCCTTCTCGAAGAGGGCATGGATGCCGCTGAGGAAGCAGCAGATACAGCCACCGCCGGTGCCGCAGAAAGTGAAGAAGCCATCGCGATAGCGGAAGAGGGCCCGGAACCGGCGCGCGTCCCCACCAGTCTCACCGCACAATTGCGCGAGCAGGGGCATCGTTATCCCCATCGCGTTTCACGCCGCTTGCGTCGGAAGATGCGCGAGGGTGACCCGAACGAGCCGCAAGCGGTGGAAGCGGCGGAAGCAGCGGAAGCGGTGGAAGGCAGTCTTGTGGAAGCGGTAGCCGAGGTGGAAGGCGAAGCGGTTGTAGCGGCAATTCCGGTGGCTGGCGAGGCCCGCCCGGTGCAACAGCGGGAGGACCGGCGTCGTGATCGGGATCGTGGTGGCAGGGATCGCGGCGAACGTGGAAATCGCAGTGAGCGGCCGGAACGCAGCGACCGGGTAGAAAGCACGGAACGCAGTGAAGGCACGGAGCGCGTGGAGCGCGTGGAGCGTCCGGAGCGGGAACGGCCTCCAGTCCCCTCGATTGCCGATCTTCTGAAGGAAGGTCAGGAAATCATCGTCCAGATTGCCAAGGAGCCGATCGGCCAAAAGGGAGCGCGCATCACATCGCACATTGCGCTGCCGGGTCGCTTTGTGGTGTACATGCCCACAGTGGAACACGTCGGGGTATCGCGCAAGATTCCGTCGGATGAAGAGCGCCAGCGGTTGAAGAAGGTTCTGACCTTGCACCGCCAGGGGATTCCCGGTGGGTTCATTTGCCGCACGGCGGCGGAAAACAAGACCGAGGACGAGTTGCGCAGTGACATGCACTTCCTCTATAACCTCTGGCTCGACCTGCGCCAGAAGGCCGAAAAACGTCCGGCGCCCATGCTGTTGCATCACGATCTGGACCTGGTACAACGTATTCTGCGCGATCAGATCACCGCCACGTTCAAGGCTATTTGGGTGGATAGCGAAGAGTTGTATGAGAGCGTAGTCAGCTTCATGCACCGGCATCAGCCGGCGCTGGTGGGGCGGGTCAAGATGTACACCAGACCAGCACCGATCTTCGACGAATTCGGCATCACCGCCGAACTGGAAAAGGCATTGAAGCCAAAAGTGTGGCTGAAATCCGGTGGCTATATCGTTATCAACCAGACCGAAGCGCTGGTGGCGATCGATATCAATACCGGCAAGTATGTGGGTAAGTCGAACCGTCTGGAAGACACCATCGTCAAGGTCAACACTGATGCCATCAAGGAAATTGTGCGGCAAATCCGGCTGCGCGACCTGGGCGGCATCATCGTGGTGGACTTCATCGACATGGAAGAGCGCCGCAACCGCGCCAAAGTGATGCAGGTGCTGGAAGATGCCATGCGGTCTGACCGGGCACCCAACAAAATCCTGCAGTTCAACGATTTTGGTTTGGTGGCGATCACCCGCAAGCGGGTGAAGCAGTCGCTGGAGCGGACGCTTTGCGCGCCGTGTCCGTATTGCGAAGGCGCGGGCCATGTGAAAGCCGTGCAGACCGTGATCGGTGAGATTCTCACCGAAGCGCAGCGTATGCAGAAGGCGCTGGCGGACGTGCAGAATAATGTTGTGCTGCGAGTGAACCCGGAAGTGGCGAAGGTGCTCAAGAGCAATAAGAATACATTCCTGCAGGAGATTGAAGAGATGGTGGGCAAGAGCGTGATGGTGAAGAGCGACGCGCTGCTGCACCAAACGAAGTTCGACCTGGCATAGCCGGGTAGATCTGGCGGGAGGAGCCCGTTAATTACTGCCGGGCGCGGGCCAGCATCGCGTCGACGACCCGTCGATCCAGCCATTCGCCCTTGAGCACTGCAGCGCGAACCCGGGCCGAGTCGCGGATATCGTGGAGCGGGTTGGCAGCCGCAACCGCCCGATGCGCGTGCATGTCCCGCATGCCGGGTTTCTCGACGACGCCGGTGGCATCGATCACAGTGATTCGCGAAATCAACAGCGGTGTCTGAGCCGGCAGCAGGCACACAGCCACCATCGCGAGACGGAACTCTGTTCCCATAATTCGAGATTACTGCGGACGCATCCAAATATCTTCCAGCACACTCACCGATGAAGTCAGAATCTGCTCCGCCACGGTGACGCGCACCATGTAGATGCCGGGTTCCAGCAGCGGTCCCAGCGGCGCCTGCTGGCCGAAACCAAAGCCGGGCTGTCCGCGTTGTGCGATGAAGGGAACGCCGCGCGGCAGGGGAGGCGCATCGGGATTGGGCGCGGCGTTCTGGCCACCATTGCCAGCTGTCGGAGGAGGCGGGGCAGGGCCGCGCATATTCCACTGGTAGCGGTTCAGGCCCGTCTGAATATCCACATCCATGGTGCTGACCACGCGATTATTGAAAAGGAACTCCACCTTACCCGCGCCTGTCAGGTTCTTTGACCAGACGCTGACTGCGGTTCCACCCTGCGGGTTCTGCGCCGCAAACTGGCGGTTGGTGTAGCGACGCATGGCCTGGGGATCGTTCTTCCAAAGCACTGCGGGACGGGGATCGAACAACGAGAGGTCTTTGCTCGTGGCCTTGAACTGCTCCAGCGGTGTGATGTCGTCGCAGATCCAGAACGAGCGGCCGTGGGTGGCAACAATCAGGTCGCGGTCGCGCGGGTGGATAAGAATATCGTCCACACGGACGCTGGGCAGCCCGGTCATGAACTTCTTCCAGTCCCTGCCTCCATCCAGGGTTACATACAACCCGAATTCCGTGCCCACGAAAAGCAGATTGGGATTGTCGTAGTCTTCGCGCAGCGCGTTGATGTTGCCCTTCGCGGGTAGATTGCCCGTCATGCTGCTCCACGTCTTTCCGAAATCAGTGGTTTTGAAGAGATAGGGTTTCCAGTCGTCGTTGCGGTGGTTGTCGAATGAGACCCAGGCCGTGGCCGGGTCGAAATGCGAAGGTTCAATCCGCGTCACCTGTACGTAGCCGGCAGGCAAGCCGCGGACGTTGGGTGCCACGTTGGTAAAGGTATCGCCACCATCCTGGCTCACCTGGACATTACCGTCATCGGTGCCGATCCAGAGTACGCCCGGGCGCGAAGGAGACTCACGTACCTGGGTGGCAAGCGAACCCGATGAGTATCCATCGTGCTTGGCTGCCATGGGTTTATCGCCGGCCACATTCATGATGGGCATCTCGGGGGACCAGCGGTCCACTTTCTTTGTGAGATCGGTAGCGCTCATGGTCCACGAATCACCGCGGGTTACAGATTTGAAAAAGTACTGCGCTGCCATGTAAACGGTTGCCGGATTGAAGGGAGAAATCTCGAAAGGAGCGTCCCAATAGAAGCGGAACAGCTCGGTATTTTCCGGCACGTTGACGATGTTGGCCGGGCCTCCGCGTCCACCGCCGCCTCCGCCACCAACCTGCGGCGCGTTGGGGTCCACGGCGGGATTGCCCGCGCGCCCCGGGCCGGCGGCGGGACGAATATTTTTCTGCGTGCCATTACGCAAATCCTGACGGTTGATGTTGGCATCCTGGGATTCGGAATAGACCACGGCCCAGTCGGTGGGATCCTGGCGCGTGTACATGCCGTCGCCACCGGAGACGGTGAACCAGTCGGTATTCACAGGGCCGCTGGCATTGCGCAACGCACTGGGTCCACACCAGGCGTTGTTATCCTGCAGGCCGCCGCAAACATAGTAAGGGCGTCGCATGTCGGCCGATACCTGATAGAACTGGCCCACGGCGATGTCGTTGTGATAGTCCCAGGTGAAGCCGCCGTCGTTGCTGGAATCGATGCCGCCATCATGACCGATGAAAACCACACGCGGATCTTTGGGGTTGATCCACATGGCGTGGTAGTCGGTATGCGACGCGGTCATGGGCTTCCAGGTCTTGCCGCCGTCGAGCGACATCTGGCCGGGATTGCCGCCCACCATCAGCTTCTGATCGTTGGCCGGATCGACGCGAATCTGGCTGAAGTAGGTGGGCCGCTGGTTCTGGTTGCTCATGAACTGCCAGGTCCGGCCACTGTCATCGGAGCGGAAGACGCCGCTCTTGTTGGGATCGGGCGTGGGCAGCGCGCCGCGTCCGCCGGGCTGGCCTTCGGCTGACGCACCGCCACGCCCGCCGCGCGCCGGGCCACCTTCGGCCATAGTGCCGCCACCGGCCCCGGCGCTGGCACCTGTTTCCACCTGGGCATAGAGGGTAGTGGGTTTGGCGCGAAAAATGGAGATCGCAATACGGCCAGTAATTCCATCCGGTGCTTTCGGCCAACCCGGCCCTTCCAGCTTTGTCCAGGTCTCACCGGCATCGGTGGTCTTCCACAGGGCGCTGTTGGGACCGCCGCCGTTGTAACCCATCCAGGTGCGGCGGCGCATAAGTGAGGCGGCATAGAGAATCCTGGGATTCAACGGATCAATGGCGACGTCGGTAAAGCCGGTGTCGGGATCAATGTACTTGGATTTCTTCCAGGTGAGACCACCGTCGATCGACTTATACAATCCACGTTCGGGGTTGGCGCCGAAGAGATGGCCCATGGCGGCAACATATACGATCCTGGGATTAGTGGAATCGACCACGATACGCGCAATGCTCTGCGTGTCGTCGAGACCGAGATGCCGCCAGGTTTTACCACCATCGGTGGTACCGCGGATGCCATCGCCGATGGAGGAGCTTTGACGATTATTGGCTTCGCCCATGCCGGCATACACGATGTTGGGATCGGAGGGCGCGATGGCCACTGCGCCGACGGATTCGTTGGGCATTTCGTCGAACATGGATTGCCAGTGCAGACCACCGTCGGTGGAGCGCCAGAGGCCGCCGGTGGCAAACGCGGCGTAAATGATCATGGGGTCTTTTTCGGAGCCTGCGATATCGTCCACGCGGCCCATCATAATGGCGGGACCGATGGAACGAAATTCGAAGGCCCGGAGCGCGGGATCAGGCGAGGCATTCACAGGCCGCTGCGCCCAGGCACCTGCCACCAAACCGACGAAAATGAGCATACTGCAGCCTGCTGTAACCCGAATGTTCATACTTGCGTCCACATTCCTTCGTAAACACGTAACCGTATCACATCATTACTTTCCATGCGTTACCCTGAATCGATCCCCATGACCCGAACAATTGTCCCTGGTTTAATTGCAATGTTCACGATTTGGACAGCGATGTTGGTTGCCGCCCCGGCATCGCGACTGACCCGCACTATTGACAGCAGCAGAGCTCAGAAAATTTCCGGCACGACAAACCGTCAGGCGCAGGCGCAAGACGATCTGGGCGAAGCCGACGGCTTGCTGGCCATCAAGGACGTTACGCTGTTCTTCAAACTATCTGACACGCAACAGATGGACATGGATCAACTGCTTACTGAGCAGCAGAACCGGTCATCGGCGAATTTCCACCGGTGGATAACACCGGAAGAATATGGTGACCGGTTCGGTCTGAATATTTCGGATATCTCAAAGGTTTCCGCGTGGCTCACGCTGCAAGGGCTGGAAGTGACGACAACCGCCCGTGGCCGCAACTGGATCTCGTTCAATGGCAGCGCCGAGAAGGTGGGCCGGGCTCTGCAGACATCCATTCACCGCTACCGCGTGGCCGGGGTGGAACACTATGCCAACTTCACCGAGGCCAGTGTCCCCGAGGCTCTGGCCGAAATCACCGCCGGATTCACGGGCCTGGACGACTTCCATCCACTGCCCGCGGTGCACAGTTTTCAGCCTCTGCCGGAACCGGAATACAACAGCACCAGCGGGCGGCATTTTCTTGCGCCACAGGATTTTTCCACCATTTATAACGTCACGCCAATTGCTCAGGCCGGTTATGACGGTGCCGGGCAAAGCATCGTAGTGGTGGGACAATCCGCCGTGTTACTCAGCGACATCCGTGCGTTCCGCACCCGCTTCGGCCTGCCTGTGAATGATCCCCGCCTGCTCACGTATGCCACCGATCCGGGCTTCAATGGTGCACAGATAGAAGGCAATCTCGATATTGAGTGGGCCGGTGCACTGGCGCCCCGCGCCACCATCTTCTATGTATACGGGCCCAGCGCTTTCAGCGCTGCAATTGCAGCGATCAACGCCAATCTGGCACCGGTGATCAGCATCAGCTACGGGGCGTGCGAGATCAATGTGGGCGTAGCCGCGGCGCGGGGAATTTTTCAGCAGGCCAATGCGCAGGGAATTACCGTGGTCAACTCGTCGGGTGATTCCGGCGGTGCGGGTTGCGATATTCAGGGGCTGGCGCCCTTTGCCTCGCGCGGTCGTTACGTGAGTTTCCCCGCCGTGCTGCCGGAAGTGACCGGTGTGGGCGGCACACAGTTCAACGAGGGCACAGGGAATTATTGGGCTGCGACCAACAGTTCGGTTCTGGGGTCGGCGCTGTCATATATTCCGGAGGTCGCCTGGAATGAGAACGACCAGTTTGGCCTTGGCTCCACCGGCGGCGGCGCGAGCACGTTTTTGGGCAAGCCGACATGGCAGACCGGGCCTGGTGTTCCCGCCGATGGTGCGCGCGACGTACCGGATATTTCGCTTTCCGCGGCGGGTCACGACGCGTACCTCATCGTCTATCAGGGCAGCTTGGGGGCGGTTGGCGGAACATCTGCTTCGGCACCGTCGCTGGCCGGAATTCTGGCGTTGCTCAATCAATACCAGGTGCGCCAGGGCTTGCAGGGGAAAGCCGGGCTGGGCAATATTAATCCTCAGCTTTACCGCATGGCGCAATCCAGTCCGACGGCGTTTCATGACGTCACCGACGGCAGTAACATCGTGAACTGCCTGCAGGGTTCGCCCGATTGCCTCACCGGTTCGTTCGGCTACAAGGCCGGCCCGGGTTATGATCTGGCGACGGGATTGGGAACCATTGATGCCAACGCGTTCATTACGTCGTGGAATCAATCGACCAGCGCGGTAACGGTATCGCTGAACGCATCGCCCGCCATCGTGACACTAAACGACTATGTGGCACTCTACGCCAGCCTGGCAACGGCGGGTACGGGCACCCCGACCGGGTCCATTGCATTTGTCGCCAATGGAACGCCGCTGGGTACGGTTGTGTTGTCCGGCAGTCCGCTCAGCGCGAGCCTGCTGATTCCGGCCTATCGACTGGGCGTCGGCAACAACACCATTACCGCTACCTATTCGGGCGACACAGCATTCAGCAGCAGCGCCGCATCCGCGCGGGTAAGGGTAAATCTGCCGGCTGCAGGTACCGGAACCTCGGCAGTTACGGTGACTTCGCCCTCGTCAGTTTTCGCCAATCCGCCCGAGGCGCAGGGCGTGAGCTGGCAGTTCACAGTCGGTCTGCGGGAACGCAACGGCTCCCCCGCCCTGCTCACCGGATTCAGCATTGATGGCGTAGCCCAGCCCCTGGTGGCAACATTCCCCTCGCCCTCCATTCCGGCCAACGCCACGCTCACGGCGAACCTGATCATCCGCAACGCGAAGCCGGGGTCGACGCGGACCCTGGGCTTCAGCGGCACCGATGCAACCGGCCTGGTCTGGACACGCGAAGCTGTGGTGACGCTGCTGCCGATCCCGGGATATCTGGGCGGGAATGCCTCCGCGTCTCCGCTTACCATGCAGCAGAACGCCGCTGCGGCACCGGCCTGCCAATGGACCACGCAGGTTACGGTGGATAACCTGTTTGGATATCGTCTGCAATTGGCGGGACTGTTCACCGACAACATTGATCGCCGCCGCGACATCATTTCGATCTTCGGTACTGAACGTATCGAAGCCTGGGGGTCTATTGCGGGAACGATGTGCTTCAGCAACATCAAGGCACCTGCCACCAGCAACCTGACGTTTGTATTCAACGATGAATTTGGCGATCAATTCACCCAGGATTTGACGGTTGCCTTCGCCGGACCAGCGGCAACCAGCAATACGCTGACGGTTGTACCCGCTTCGCTGAGCATATCCGCGCCTCTGAGCGTGGCGATTCCGCCGACGCAGACGCTGGCCATCAATCTCACCGACAAGAACCAGCAGTGGACGGCAGTGGTCTATCCGGCGAATCGCACAACGGCCTGGCTACAGCTTTCGCAGTACTCCGGCACCGGCCCGGCGCAGGTCAGCCTGCAGGCTACAGGCATCGGATTTGCTCCCGGTGCCTACCGGGCTACCGTTATATTGACCTCGGCCAACGCAATGCCGCAGTCGATTGCAGTTCCGGTGATGTTCGTGAATGGGGCTGCTGCCGGCATCACCATCAGCGGTGCGGGTAATGCGTTTTCACTGAAGCCCGGTGCCGCGCCAGGTATGCTTATGGCGGTCTACGGTTCCGGACTGGCGGGTTCCACGGCAGCGGCCACAACGCAGCCGCTGCCCTACGCGCTGGGCAGTGTCACAGCAGCTATCAACGGCGTGCCCACGCCGGTGCTGTACGTTTCGCCGGGACAGCTGAACGTGCAGGTTCCGTATTGGGTGGGCTCTGGTCCCGCGGTACTGGGAGTGAACAACAACGGCGCAATTGCCGGGTATCAGTTCAACATTTCCCCCTCCGCTCCCGGCATCCTCACGGATGGAAACGGCGTGATTCTGCCCACCTCCACGGCGGCGCAGGGTGGGCTGGCGACTATGTATATTACGGGTGCCGGAGAAGTGGATGACGCGGGCCTGGAATCGGGATTCGCACCGGTCCGGGGAACCACGCTCGCGACGCTGCCGCGCCCGGTTCTGCCGCTCAGCGTGACCGTGGGCGGAATCCAGACGCTGGTACAGTTTTACGGCTCCACGCCGGGAATCATTGGTATGACCCAGATCAACATCATAGTGCCGGTGGCGGCTGCGGCGGGTTCACAGCCTGTTGTAGTGACAGTGGGCGGCGTGGCCAGCCCGGCGGCGAACATCACGGTGACGGCCAAGTTAATTAGATGAGACCTTGCCCTATTATGCACTTTAGTGCATAATAGTCGCGTGGGCTGGGAAGTCTGGTTCGTTGATGAATTCGAGAGCTGGTGGGATGGGTTGACCGTCGCGGAGCAGGAGAGCATCGTTCCGATCACGCGGTTGCTGGAGCGACACGGCCCTTCGCTGCGGTTTCCTCATTCCTCCGGAATTAGTGGATCGCGGCATTCTCACAATGAGGGAGCTCCGCATTCAGCACAAGGGACGTCCGTACCGCATTCTCTACGCGTTTGACCCTGTGCGCGCGGCTGTTCTGCTGATTGGCGGCGACAAGACAGGGCTTGATCGCTGGTACGAGAAGTTTGTCCCCATAGCGGACGGCCTCTACGACAAGCATGTGGAACAACTGAAACAGGAGGGACTGATCTGATGGCACGAAACTTCAATGAACTGGTCGCGAGGATGCCCGAGGCTGCGCGCACCCGGGCAGAAGCCGCGGCACAGAAATTGATCGCCGACTACACCCTGGATGAGCTACGCCTCGCTCGGTCAATGACCCAGACCCGCCTGGCGGAGATACTCGGCAAAGACCAATCCGTAATTTCGCGTTTGGAAAAGCGTACTGACATGTATGTCAGTACACTGGCCGACTTCGTCCGCGCCATGGGCGGTGAATTGGAAATTCGAGCCGTGTTCCCCGAGGGTGCGGTGCGCATCAGAAAATTCGGGGACATCGCCGCATAGGGTGTTTCCTCTATAATCGAAGTACCATGACATTGGCGGCGCTCGAGTTCGACAAGCACCTTCCCGCCAGCCTCACTGCGCCCGGACTCTCGGAGCGCGCATTCCTGGAATTATGCGAACAGTTTCCAGACTGCACGCTGGAATACACAGCCGATGGGGAAGTGATTGTGATGCCGCCAACCGATCCGGAAACCAGCAAGAGAGTTCTTGAAGCAGGTGCGCAGCTGAGAAACTGGGCATGTTCGGATGGTCGCGGATGGGCCGTGGGATCCGACGGAGGGTTTTTCCTGCCCGGTGGCGCACGAAGATCTCCCGATGCCGCATGGTTCGCTTCCGACCGCTGGGCGGCGGCAAGGCAACCAGGCACCCGGTTTCCGTCCTTCGCACCGGAATTTGTGATTGAGGTTCGCTCCCCCGGCCAGCGTGCCCGGCCACTGCGCGAGAAGATGGACGAGTACATGGAGAACGGCGTTGAACTGGGATGGCTGATCGATCCCATGGAACGAACCGTCGCCATCTATCGGCAGGGCCAGCCGCCGGAGATTCTCTTGAATCCGCCCACTGTTGCCGGCGAGGGCTCGGTTGCGGGTTTTGTTCTCGACATGACGGACGTGCTGGGATAGCATTTCGCGTTTCCCGCTTCACAATTCTGATAGAATCCTGACTACCTAATATCAGGAGGTCTTCATGGTCCAACGTTGTGCAACGGTGCTGTTCGCGGTCACTGTTTTTTTGGCCGTACCTGTTTCCGCCCAGATGACAACGGGCACAATTCTTGGCCGCGTTGCCGATCCGTCCGGCGCCGTTGTGCCAGGAGCAAGGCTTACACTTCTCAACATCGCTACCAATGGTGCCCGCGCGTTGACTGTATCTGAATCCGGTGACTTCACGTTTGCACAACTCCCCCCTGGCCAATACAATCTGACGACTGAGCATGAAGGGTTCCGCAAAGATGTCCGCAACGGCATCACGCTTGAGGTTGGCCAGCAGGCGCGCGTAGACATCGCTCTGCAGGTGGGTGCGGTCAGCGAGCAGGTGGAAGTGACGGCATCGGCAGCGCTGGTTTCCACAGAAAGCGCCGCGCTGGGCAACGTAGTGGATAACAAGAAAGTGGTGGAACTTCCACTCAATGGCCGCGGCTATCTGCAACTGGCTTTCCTGCAGCCCAGCGTGTTTGCTCCTGCTCAAAGCTCCACCATTGGCTTCCGCGGCGGCATGAACGTAGCGGGCAGCAATGAAGTTTCCAACCAGTATTTGCTGGACGGGATCGACAACAATGAAGAAGCCAGCAACCAGCCCACGGTGACGCCGGTGCTGGACGCCGTGCAGGAATTCCGCGTGCTCACCGGGACCTACAACGCGGAATACGGGCGACAGAGCGGCGGACAGATTATTGTCACCACGAAATCAGGCAGTAACGCGGTGCATGGCACGGCTTGGGATTTCTACCGGAACTCGGTCTTCAACGCGCGAAATTTCTTCGCGCCGAAGAAGCTGTCATTCATCCGAAGTCAGTACGGCGCAGCCGCCGGTGGCCCGGTGAAAAAGAACCGCACCTTTTTCTTCGTGGCCTGGGAAAACCAGAACCGCAAGAGCGGCACCTCGGCCCTGGCGCTGGTTCCGCCGGTGGCTTACCGGAATGGCGATTTCCGCGGCCTTTCCACGTCGCTGAAAAACCCTTTCGCGGGCTACGCGCCCTTCGCCGACAACCAGATTCCGAAATCGCTGTGGAGCCCGCAGGGTTCGGGCCTGCTGAATGCGTTCCCCCTTCCGAACCTGGCCAGCACGCAGAATAATATCGTCTCGTCGGTGGCGGGGACTTATAACAACGATCAGTTTTCGGTTCGCATCGACCACCATATTTCAGACAAAGACCAGTTCTACATCAAGTACGAGTTCAACGATTCGACCGAGTTCTATCCGTTGTCGAACCCGCTGTGTTCGGCGCGGTCGGTGCCTGGTTGGGGTTGCTTCGAACAGCAGCGCACCATGCACGCTTCCACCGGCCTGACGCATCTGTTTTCACCCAGTCTGATCAACGAATTCCGCCTCGGCTATGTGCGGTATGGCTTCCTGCGGCTGCAGCAGGATTTCACCAGCGAGTACGTCAGGAGCCTCAACATTGGCGGGTTGCCGGATGCCGGCGTCACCCCATTGAATAACGGCCTGCCGCAACTGACGCTTACCGGCTACGTGGTGATTGGGGGCGCTACCAATCTTCCGCAGGGCCGCAAGAATCCGGATTGGAACTACATCGACAACATGACGTGGATTCGCGGCACCCACACCTTCAAGTGGGGCGCGGATCTGGTGCGCAAGCACTTCAATTCGTTCTTCACATCCAATGGCCGCGGCGCCTTCACTTTCCAGAACACGTTCACCGGAAACGCGGTGGGAGACCTGCTGCTGGGTATCCCTTTCCAGGCGCAACGCAATCCCGGTTCGCCGTTCCACTACAACACCGCCGCCAATCTGGGCAGTTACGTTCAGGATGACTGGAAGATCACGCCGAAACTTACCCTCAATCTGGGTGTTCGCTGGGATCTGGATTTCCCGGTGTCGGAGAAGACCAACAAAGTTGCCTCCTTCGACCCGGCGACCAACCAACTCAAGGATTCCCAGGGTTTCCTCTGGTCCGTGACGCCCACCGGGGCATTCGTGAGTACCCCGGCACCGCAACTATTGGGAAAGAGAATCTGGGATCTGGACTGGACCCGGTTCGCGCCGCGCCTGGGCCTTGCCTGGCGACCCCTGAGCGACAACAAGACCGTGCTGCGCGCCGGTTTCGGCATCTTCAACAATCATGAAATAACCGGCAACGGAATCACCAATCTGATGCGCAATATTCCGTACCGGCTCTCCACCACCGCGGGCCCGTTCTCCACCGCGACCAGCCCGTTACCCAATTTGGCCAATGCTTTCGTGGGTAATCCTTCGCTCACTCCTCCGGGAATCGCACAGGATTTCAAGCCCAGCTATACCGTAGAGTGGAGCCTCGGCATGCAGCGCGAAATTGTGAAAGACATGCTGCTGGAGATCAGTTACGTAGGCAACGAGAGTCATAAACTCCCCCTTGCCTGGGCGCTGAATCAGGCCTTTCCGGGAACTGTCGGTTCGGTGCAAAGCCGCCGGCCCTATCCGCAATGGGGTGCCCTTGTGGGCGGTTTTGTGGATTCCATTGGCAATGCCAATTTCCATTCCATACAGACCAGGCTGGAACGCCGTGTGGCCAGGGGACTCAGCGTGACAGCTTCCTACGTCTACTCGAAATCCATCGACCAGGGCGGCAACATCTCTACATCGGGCTCCAACAGTGGCACTGCGCAAGATGCCCGCAACCTGCGCAGCGAACGTGGCCCGTCGGATTACGACGTACCGCACCGCATGGTAGTCAGCACGGTTTGGGATGTGCCCGCGCCGTTTTCCAACCGGGCTTTGAAAGCCCTCACCAAAGGCTGGCAACTCAAGGCCATTCTGTCGCTGCAGCGCGGACAGCCGTACACTCTCTACGACGGCACAGACCAGAGCAGTACGGGCGGCACCGCAGATCGGCCGATCGTAATCGGCGACTGGCATGTTGCGAATCCGTCGCCCACACGCTGGTTCAACACCTGTACAATTTTAGCGTCCGGGGCGCGCTCCAACTGCCTCGCAGGCGATATCCCAGCATGGCGGATTGCCCCGGCCGGCACGTTTGGCAATGAAGGCCGCAACGCTCTGCGGGGGCCGGGCCTGCGCAACTTCGACGTAGGTGTCTCCCGGCAGTTCCGGTTGACCGAGCGTTTGAACGCACAGTTCCGGGCCGAGTTCTTCAACCTGCCGAATCATGCTAACTTCTTCCTGCCTGCGACCACTGTCTCCAGCAGTTCGCTGGGATCGATTACGCAGGCCGCAGATGGCACTAACGGCGGTGCGCAACGCCAGATGCAGTTCGCGATCAAACTGATCTTTTAAGGGACCCATGACCCGCACTCTGATCTTCACCGCTCTTCTGGCCGTTCAGCTGAATGCGCAAATTGCGGCGGACAGTAACTTCCGCATTGTGCTGACCGGCGATTCAATTATCGACCGCAAAATTTCCGTCTATAAAGAACTTGGATACCTGCAGATGTTCGAACGCATCCGCAAGGCCGATGCGGCGTTTTCCAATTTCGAAATGTTGATCCACAATTTCGAATTTGCGGGCGCAGCGCAATCCGGTGGCACCTACATGGGTGCCAACGCCTTCGTTCTGGATGAACTGAAATGGGGCGGGTTCAACCTCTTCGGGACGGCTAACAACCACGCCTACGATTTCGGCGAAGGCGGCCTGATGAGTACGATCCGGGCCTTCGAGCGCTCCGGCCTGACCCACGCGGGCACGGGCGAAACTCTGGCTCGTGCGCGTGCGCCGGGATATCTGGATACGGCCAAGGGCCGGGTGGCGTTGATTTCCACCGCATCCACATTCTCTGTGCTGAGCCCGGCCAGCGAACAGCGACCTGATCTGAAGGGCCGGGCCGGGCTGAATCCCCTGCACTTCCGCACCACGTATATTGTGGACCGCGCAACTCTGGACACGCTGCGCAAATTGGCAACCGCGGGGAGCGAGGGAGGCGGTGGTGGTGACAACGCAGGCGACCAGGTTCGCTTCAACGGCGCCATTTTTCGGGTGGGGGACAAGCCAGGCAGCATCCTGACCGAGCCGGACCCCAGGGACATGGCAGCCATTGCGGCTTCGGTGAAGGAAGCGCGCCGACAGGCCGATTGGGTAGTGGTCTCCATTCACGCTCACGAGAACGACGGCGGTGACAAGGAAATACCCGCGCAGTTTCTGCCCGCATTCGCACGCGCCATGATTGACGCCGGGGCCGATCTGTTCGTTGGTCACGGGCCACACGTGTTGCGTGGCATCGAAGTTTACAAAGGCAAGCCCATCTTTTACAGCATGGGCAATTTCATCTTCCAGAATGAAACTCTGGCGTTTCAGCCGCAGGAGAATTACGAATCGGTGGGCCTGGGACTGAACTCGAATCCGGCCGATTTCTTCGACGCCCGTTCGAAGAACGATACGGTCAGCTTCCCCTCCGATTTTGAATTCTGGGAAAGCATGGAAGCGGAAGCCGTTTTCAACGCCAAGCGCGAATTGCAACAGATCGACATTTTTCCCATCACGCTGGGCTACAAGCAGGCGCGTACGATTCGCGGTCGGCCGATGCCCGCCAGCCCGGCCGATGCGCAGAAGATTGTGGAGCGCCTGGCCAGACTCTCCAAAGGCATGGGCACGACGGTGGAGTTCTCCGCCGGCAAGGGAATTATCCGGGTGGCGGGGAAGTCGCCGGCCAGCAGTGCTGGTCAATGAGGAAGGTATTACTGGTGGTTACGATGACTGGAATACTCTATTCGTCGCAGACCGGGGAAACAAACCGGATTCAGCGCTTCGATGCCTGGAGCGTTGTCGGAAAGACTGCGTCCGCCCGGCAGTGGAGAACCGCTTCCTGACGGGCGCGGCTCGTAAACGGTGGTCGAAGGCGGAGTGCGGCTCAATGCCGGATGGCTCCACCTGGTTCCGCCGGAAGCGCTGATCCGGTGGGTCCCTGGGGTTGCCCCAGTCGGGTAATCTCTTCGAGCAGGCGGGCCAGCGCTTTGCGGAATTCGGTGGGGTCCGCAGCATTCAGCACGCGTGGAGAAAGCGGCTTCAGGATTCGCTCCAGGTCGTCATCCAGTGAGGGTGGAATGCCGGCAGTGACCACGTTGCCGGTGCCTCGTGGTCGCCGCGCGGGAGGAAAGAAGGGCCTGTAGCGAAGATAAATCACTTTGCGGTTAGCGTCGGGCGGCAGATTCAGAGGCGCAATCTCTTCCTGTTTATCGAACACCACCGGAACGCTCAGAATAATCAGTACGCGGGGCCCTTGCAGCGCATCGGCGTGACGCTCTACTTCATCGCGAAAATACTGTTTCATGGTGCGCTGCCGGGCCAGAGCACGGGCATCCACCACACCGGGCGTGGTTTCCGCGAAGGCCTTTCGCAACGGACTCCAGTCCAGTTCACGAATGTTGTCCTGCTGACCCACAGCAAGTTGCTGCACAAGATCCAATACGGTCAGATTCATTCCGCCATCCAGGGGACCCACGCCAGTGACCAGCTTCAGAGCCGGAATCAGCACCCCCATGTTGCGGCGGAAAACCTGCAGGGAGCCGGAGGCGCGCTCGGAAGGCGTAATGTTGACCAGCAGTTCCACATGCACCGGGCGCTCGTTGCGCGGTTCCAGGCGCAGCCGACCGCCAAGGGTGGGCAAATACCAGGCATCTGGCAGGTCACCGGAAGGGACCATCTCTACCGCCGGCAGATCGCGCCATGCGCCGGGCAGCGGGTCGTTATGCAGCGCACCCACGTGCACTTTACGACGGGCAAAGCTGTACTCGCGGGTTTGGGTATCGCAGACGGCAATCTCCGCCTCGAATTCCCCGGGCAGAACAAAAGCCTGTTGGACGACGGACCAATCCTGCGACCTGGCCTGCTCCTGAATATCTGTGAGGTCCAGAAAGGTTCCGGCGGTCCACACCTGCTTCGCGGCATCGGTGACCCGAACCATCACCACCAGTTCCCCGTGCCCGCGCCGTTTGAACATTTCCCGGCCATCAATGAGCGCCTCAAAACCAGTCAGAAGCCGCTGATGATTGGAAAGAACGACCGGTTGGATGTGAGCCGACCAGTGAATATCGGCATGATCTCCGGCTGCGGACCACTGTTCAAAAGGAAATCGCAGGAAGAGTGCTCTTGCCAGGGGATCAGGGGCCGTCACCGCACCCGCTGCCGGGCCAACAAACAGGGCGGCAAAGACGACGAGACTGGTAACGAGGCCGCGCATCCACTCGACCGTCATGTTAGCAGGCGGCGCGGGGACAGGCGGTGCCAGGAAAACTACGCATAACCAAGGTCAGTTCTTTGGGACAGTACCGGGAGCATTGTGCGAATCGCGGCCAAAGGTTACATTCGAGTTAGCCACGCCACATCAAAACGGCCTGGTTCAGGCAACCACTATGACGCAAGGTCACTATTTAACCCCACCCGAGTGGAGGAACTCGGCATCAATCTGCGCTCTCGCTGACGGAGAGCGACATTACGGTCATATCGTAAAGATTGACGGACGCTGGTATGCGTTCGATGCAACACATCCGGATACGGAAAGCTCCGGCTTTGGAAGGCTGGGGTCGTATGCGAGCAATCGCTCGGCAAAACAGGCGGTGGAGCGCAGTGCACTCCAGCTTCCAATGCACCTGGTGCGCGTTGCGTAAGGCGTAAAGTCAGGGCAGAGCGCAACGGCGGGAAAATATACGAAGGCGGTCCGGATATCCGGACCGCCTTCGTATTTTCAGTTGACCTTCTTACCGTAGCTCTGAATAGCTTCCTGGACGCTGGTGTAGGCCGGAATCAGTGTGCTGATGCCCGTCATCTCCAGCATCTTTCTCACTTCAGGAACAGGGTTCAGAACCTTGAGTGAGCCTTGGTTGCGAACCAGATGAGAGTAGCAACTCATGAGCTGGCCGAGGCCAGCACTGTCGATTTTGGTGACACGGCTCAGATCGATGATGACCCGCGAATCGCTCTGCTCCAGAACTTCCCGCCTTAGCTCGTCGAGCTCATCCGCAGAATGCGTTAGTTGCGCGTTCTTGCGGAATTGCAGCACAGACACTCCCCCGGTCTGTTGCCACGTGAGGCTCGATGCCCGCAAGTCATCCGCCAGTCGTTCGCTCAGTTGTAGTTCGTCGAAGCATTCATCGCAGCCAAGATAATGGCCCTCGAATTCTTCGACCGAGTCTGTATCCAGCGCACGCGACAAATACTTCGCGATTATCTGCTCTCTCTGAAACGGCTCCATTGTACAGATCATTGACTTGTCCTGCCCACTTAGTGTTTCGATGTGTTGCTGTGTTTCACTTCGCCGGTGTAAACCCTGCGGAATCTTTCTTTGGCTCGGAAAAGTACCACCCGGAACTGGGCGTCGGACATTTTCCATTCCTTACAGATGTCTTCTTTATCTTTTCCTTCGAGGTAAAGCTCTCGCAGAATCATGCGATCCCGCTCGGCCAGTTCCGCGAGGCCGGAATCAATCGCATCCCGCATTTCAAAAATCTCGGCATCCGGGCGAACCGCAGCATCGGGAATTACCTGATCTTCATCCAGCAGCGGCTCACGGCGAGACCGGCGACGGTACTCCAAAATAACGTTTCGGCAGACACCATTGATGAAGGCACCAAACTCCGCCGTATTGCGAATCTGATTGCGTTGGTCGGCGCGCAGATAACGCGCCAGGGTTTCCTGTACCAGATCATCCACATCGGCGCAGTTGTGACCGACGTGATAGAGCACTTTGTAGCGGAGCTTCAGGCGGATTCGCTCAAGCGAGGGCTCTGACGATTCCGCCGCGGGCGGGGGTTCGGTATGGACCGTTGGTTCCAAGTAGTTATTCTATAAGTGCTTTGATTGTGCCCGGCGTGACATAGTACCAGGCGAATGTGGTACTGGAACCACGCTAAGACGAGCCTCGTTGCCCGGTCCGGCTTTGCTGGAAACAATTGCGGCAAAGCACAGGGCGCCCCTGGGTGGGCTTAAACGGGACGGTAGTCTCCACACCACATTGCGAACAGGTGGCGGTGGTCTCCACGCGCCCTCCGGGACCACCGCGGTCTCCGCTACTCTGCTTTTTGGCTTTGCAGAGTTTGCAGCGTTTGGGCTCGTTACGAAATTCTTTGTCGTGATAGAACTGCTGTTCGCCGGAGGTGAACACAAATTCCGTGCCACAATCCACGCATTTCAGGTACCGATCTTGAAAGTCCATGGCATCTTCCTATAACGCAACAGGCGAAGCGAGATGCGATTCGCTTCGCCTGTTGATTTAAGTTATTCGGGGTCCCGGCGGGTCTTCTTCCGGTTCCGTTTGCGGGCAAGAGCTGCTTTCACCCGCTTCTTTTCGCCTGGTTTCAGGTAGAAGGAGTGGCGCTTGACCTCTTTAACGATGTCCTCCTGCTGCACTTTCCGCTTGAAGCGGCGGAGCGCATTCTCAAGAGTCTCACCTTCCTGGAGTCTAACTTCTGCCAAATGAATCACACCTCCCGACTGATCGAAAATTGCCCTCGCCGCGAACCATGCGCCGCGGTACAAGGTACTGATATCATATGGAACTGAGCGGGAAAGTCAAGAGAAACCCGACCACCCCGCGCAGATCGAAATTTGAGTGTAGCACGCCAAGTCACTGGAAATGAACCGGATATGAATCCGGCGATGCGCAAATAGAATCGAGGAAACTTTGTCAGCGATCAATCGCATTACCGGTGCAGAAATCCTGGATTCACGGGGGAATCCCACGGTTGAGGCAGAGGTCTACCTCGTCGATGGCAGCATGGGCCGGGCTTCGGTGCCCAGCGGAGCTTCGACCGGCGAACATGAAGCGGTTGAACTGCGCGACGGCGATCCCCTGCGCTACCTGGGCAAGGGTGTTCGCCAGGCAGTGGCGAATGTGGCTGGCCCCATCGCCGCACTCCTTGTGGGTGCAGACGCAGCCGACCAGGCTGGACTCGACCGCCTCATGATCGAAGCGGACGGGACTCCCAACAAATCTGGATTCGGGGCCAACGCTATTCTTGCCGTCAGCCTTGCCGCCGCCCGGGCGAACGCCATCTCCCAAAAGACGCCCGTGTTCCGTTGCCTGGGCGGAGAGGAGGCCTGCACTCTACCTGTTCCCCTGATGAATATCCTCAACGGGGGCGCTCACGCCGATTCTTCGGTTGACATGCAGGAATTCATGATTGTGCCTTATGGCGCGGAGACCTTTTCAGAATCGCTGCGGATGGGTGTGGAAATTTTTCATGCGCTTAAATCGGTCTTGAAGAAGCGCGGCTACTCCACGGCGGTAGGCGACGAAGGTGGCTTCGCGCCCAGCCTCAAATCGAACGAAGAGGCTTTGGAAGTGATTCTGCTGGCCATCGAAAACGCCCACTATAAGGCGGGCGAGCAGGTGGGCATCGCACTCGACCCGGCATCGAGCGAATTTTACGAAGACGGCGTGTACGTGTTCCGCAAGTCCGATGGCAGCCGTCGCACCAGCGATCAAATGGTCGCTTTCTGGGCAGACTGGCGGCGGCAGTACCCCATCGTCTCCATAGAAGACGGTATGGCCGAGAACGATTGGGAAGGCTGGAAAGCGTTGACCGACGCTATGGGTTCGACAACACAACTGGTGGGCGACGACCTGTTCGTGACCAATACAAAATTCCTGCAAAAAGGCATCGACCTGGGTGTAGCCAACTCCATCCTGGTTAAAGTCAACCAGATTGGTTCACTCACCGAGACTCTGGCCGCAATGCGGATGGCGCTGCGCAATAACTATACGGCAATCGTTTCCCACCGCTCCGGCGAAACCGAAGACGCGTTCATCGCCGACCTCGCAGTGGCCACCAACGCAGGGCAAATCAAGACCGGGTCAGCCTGCCGCACTGATCGGGTGTCGAAGTATAACCGGTTGCTGCGTATCGAGACGCGTCTGGGCGCAGCAGCAAAATTCCCGGGCCGCAAGGCGTTCCGGCAGTAGCGATGGCACGCAACAAACCGCTCATCCTGACCATTCTGGATGGCTGGGGTTATTCGCCAAACGTGCACGGCAACGCCATCGCCGCCGCGCGCAAGCCGACTTACGATATGCTGTTGCGGGACTTCCCGAATTGTCTGGTACGTACTTCCGGCCCTGCCGTCGGCCTGCCCGAAGGCCAGATGGGGAACAGCGAAGTGGGGCATCTCAACATGGGCGCGGGCCGGGTTGTCCATATGGATGTGACGCGCATTGATGCCATGATCGCCAACGGGGAATTCTTTCGCCAACCACTATTGCTCAATCTGATGAGGAATGCGCGCGAGGGGCGGCGGCTGCATCTGATGGGTCTGCTGAGTAATGGAGGTGTGCATTCGACGAACGCACACCTCTATGCTCTGCTGCGCATGGCACGCGCGGAAGGCGTGGAAAACGTGTTCGTCCACTGCTTTATGGATGGCCGCGATACTCCGCCGGAGAGTGGTCTCGGGTTCATCGGCGAACTGGAAAGCAAGATGGCGGAATACGGCGTGGGCCGCATTGCCACTGTTTCCGGACGATATCACGCAATGGACCGGGACAAGCGCTGGGACCGGATTGAGAGAGCGCGAGTCGCCATGGTGGTGGGCTCCGGTGAGCGGTTTACTGACGCCGCCGCGGCGGTGGCTTCTTCGTATTCAAAAGGCGTAACCGACGAGTTCATTGAGCCGGTCACGATGGAGGACGAACATCATGAGCCGGTGGGTCTGATTCGCGACGGTGACTCCTGCTTCTTCTTCAACTACAGAGCGGACCGGGGCCGCGAAATGACAGAGGCTCTTTCAAAAATGAGCCTGGTCTACGCGACAATGACCCGGTACGACAAGACGTTCGGCTGCCCTTTCCTGCTGGCGCGCGAACCGCTGGAAAACATCCTTGGTTACGTGGCCCAGGAATTGAACTGGAAAAATCTGCGAGTGGCGGAGACGGAAAAATATGCGCATGTCACCTACTTCTTCAACGGTGGCGTGGAGCAGTCGTTCAGGGGCGAGGAGCGGGAAATGGTGGCGTCTCCCCATGTGGCTACCTACGATCTGAAGCCGGAGATGAGCGCCGCAGGTGTAGCCGACATTGTGATTGACGCGATGGGCCGCCGCGATTTCGACCTGATTGTGATGAATTTTGCCAACGCCGACATGGTGGGACATTCGGGCAGGATGGAACCCACGGTGCGCGCAGTAGAGGCGGTCGATGCCTGTCTGGGACGTATCTGGCAGCGGCTGAAGGAGAAGAACGGGCGATGGATCATAACGGCGGACCATGGCAACGCCGAGACCATGATTGATCCGGTGACCGGTGGTCCACATACTTATCACACGACGAATCCGG
Organism: Bryobacterales bacterium; assembly: GCA_038229475.1. Taxonomy (GTDB): domain Bacteria; phylum Acidobacteriota; class Terriglobia; order Bryobacterales; family Bryobacteraceae; genus BOG-234. The sequence continues at coordinate 79,570 of JBBROK010000019.1, forward strand.
TGCCGTTCCTTCTGGTGGACGATTCGGGTGAAACACTGCGGTCCGAAGGAGCCCTGCGCGACATTGCGCCCACGATTCTGGGTATTCTGGGCGAAAGTCAGCCGGCGCAGATGAGCGGGCGGGATCTGCGGAACCCCCGGTAGAATAGCGTTGTGTCCGCCCTGGCACAACCACATACACTCGTTGCGTGAATACGCGCTGGTATCACAGTTCGAAGCCCGCGTTGAGCTATTCCGACGCGAAGAGAGCAATGCCTGGTCCTTCCATGCATGGACCGGACTCGATTCCGTCTGCCGGTTTGACAGCGTTGAGTGCTTCGTACCGACGGCGGAAATCCATCACAAAATCACTTTCGCCACTGAAGCCTGAGGCGATTGGTGCGCAACGCGGACCCGGCTCAATCGTTACACTGGAATGAATCATGACGATTCGGGCCATTCTTTTTATGCTCGCTGCCGTGGCCCTTCGGGGGCAGACCGTCTGCCAGCCGGTGGCGCAGTACACGCCGTGCGACCTGGTGTTCGAACTGCCGGGCGCTGACCCGGCACAGCCGTTTGACCTGCACGCGGAATTTCAATCGCCACGACACGTCACCGCGCTGGTCCGCGCGTTCTGGGATGGCGGCATGAAATGGGTAATCCGCTACACCCCCGCCGAATCCGGGGAACATGTTTTCCGGCTCACCGGCAAAGACTTTACGGGCAAACAGGGCACCTTCACCGCGACGCCGCGCGCAACCACCGGCTGGCTGCGCTCCGCCAACCTGCACCACTTCGCCAATGTGGAAGGCAATACCCTGACGCCGCACCTCTGGATGGGCGCCATTGTGGACAAATTTTCCGCCATGGATGCCGCGGCATGGAAGTCGCTGGTGGACACGCGGGCCGCCCAGCACTTCAATCATCTGGGCGTCACGCTGATCGACGAAGGCGCCATGGTCAACCTGCGCTCGCCGGAATTTTTTCGTGCCGTGGAAGAGAAACTCAGCTACGCCAACCAACGTGGCGTGATTGTAGACATCACCTTCTTTTCCGGCGGCGGCCTGATGGATAGTCTGCTGGCAACACGCAATGCACGAGCCCAGTGGTTTGAAATGGCGCTCTCGCGCCTCGCTCCCTTTGACGTAACCTGGCAGGGTCTGGAGGCCTGGGAAAGCTACCCGCGCGGTCGCGAGCTGTTGAAGGAAATTGGAGAGTATCTGGCGGCCTTCGATCCGTGGAAGCACACCCGTGGCACGCGCGCCGGCATTACATCGGCACCGCTGGCCGATGACGGGTGGCTGCGCATCCGCAGTTATGAGAGTGCCGATGACGCCATCATGGCGATCGACCAGCAGATACTGCAATACCCCGCAACCGCCAATATGGGTGCCGGTGCTTCCGGCGCGGAGGTCTTCCGCCACCGCCTGTGGAACGCCACAGTCAGCGGCCTCTATCCGCAGACCACGGTGCCCGATGAAGCTTCCGCCACAGCACTAAAATCCTGGTACGAGTTCATGGACAGCACACGCCACTGGGAACTGGAACCCTTCGGCGATTCACCGCAGGCTCGCGGCATCGCCCTGGATGGGGTGGAATATGTGCTGTATGTGGAAAAGCCAGGGGCCGTGACGGTAAATGTGGAGAAGCAGACCTACGACATCGAATGGATCAACCCGGCCACTGGCGAGCATATCCGGCAGAAGGAAAAGAACAAGGGCGAAGTCTTCAACGGAATCACGCCGGACAATATGCACGACTGGGTTCTGCACATCTCCCGCGAAGGGCACAAAGTGGGAATGCTGAAGAGCATCAAGTTCGATTCACGCGAGGAAGCGGTCAAACTACAGGACATGGAAGGGAACCCGGCGAAGATTCCTTTTGAAATCACGACGCCTTCCGGAAGCACTATTTCCCTGAGCAAACCGACGGAATTTGGAGTGAAATTACTGCGCCAGTCGAAAGCCCTGGAGCGTATTCTGTACGAATGGACTGGTGAGGTGACGGCGGGAGGCAAGAGCTGGCGGGTGGTGGGGAGCGGGCCTTCCGGCACGCTGCGGATTCCCCCGGATATTGCAGACAACTTTCCCGCCGCACTTCATATTCGCGTGTTCGGCATGAATGCATTCGGCAAAGTGTACGCGCTGGACCGCAACTACACGCTGGTCAAATGACACTGACGCTGGCGGTAGACACCACGACGGATCGGGGCAGCATCGCGCTGGCGGACGAAGCGGGAGTGCGCGAAGAAGTGGCTCTCGAGTCACCTCGCGGCTTTGCCCAAACTATCTTCGGGGAAATCGAGGCGTTGTTGCAGCGACAGGGTGTGATGTTGGAAGATATCCGGCTGTTTGCAGGGGCATCCGGCCCCGGTTCCTTCACCGGCGTTCGCGTGGGGCTGGCGACGATCAAGGGTCTGGCGGAATCTCTGGGGCGACCCGCGGTGGCGATTTCCAATCTGGAAGCGTTGGGCGCGTTGGGTACGGGCGAATTACGCGCGACCGTAATCGACGCCCATCGGGGCGAGGTTTTTGCCGCACTGTTCAATGCGCAGGGCGTGGCGGTGATGCCCGAAGCTGTACTCAGGCTTTCGGTATTTGTGGACGCTTTGGGAACGCACAGTGTCCAGTGGATCTCTCCTGATGAGACGCTGCTGGCCGCCGTGCCTGCGGGATCAAACTTACTGCTGGCACCGGCGACAATGGCCGGGACCATTGCCGCCGTGGCCATTCGCCGCCTGGCGGGGGGATCGGCATCCGATCCGGCCATCATTGAGGCCAACTACGTGCGGCGGTGCGACGCGGAACTTTTCCGGAAGGAAGCCTGAGATGGCGCGCGGATCGTCTGCAGTTTCATTGTCCGGCGTCTTCCCCGCCGCCATCACGCCGCACCGGCCGGGCACATGGGAAGCGGATTTCGGGGCAGCGCTCGAATTGATGGATTTTCTGGCGAACGGTGGAGCGGATGGCATTTGCCTGCTGGGCTCGACCGGCGAATTCCTGCACTTTGATTTTGAACAACGCCGCAGGCTGGTGCATCTTTGCAGAAAACGCAGCCGGGTGCCGATCGTTGTCAACGTGACTCACTCCACCCTGGCCGGAGCGCTGCAACTGGCCGACGACGCACTCTCGTGCGGAGCCGACGCCCTGATGCTGGCCCCGCCCTATTACTTCCGCTACAACGCGGAGGAGGTGGAAGAGTTTTACCGCGTATTTGCCGGAAACGCTGGTTGCCAGGTGCCTCTTCTGCTGTATCACATTCCGCAATTCACCAACGGCATTGCACTCGCTACGGTAGAGCGCCTGGCGCGGGACGGGCTCTACCAGGGCATCAAGGACTCGAGTTGTGATCCGGTGAATTTCCAGGGACTGCTGGATCTGAAGAAGGAATATCCGCTGGTGGTATTCAGCGGATCAGAACGCGACTCCGCACGGGCACTGCGGGCGGGCGCGGATGGTCTGATTCTGGCTAATGCGTGTGCGCTGCCAGAGGTGGTGTGCGGTATGGCGAAGGCGATTCAAACGGGTAACGATGCGAAGGCGGCAGCGCAATATACAAGGCTGCTGGAATTCGATGCGTGGATTACGCGCTTCCCTGCCCCGGTGGGTGTGAAGCGCGCCATGGAATTGCGGGGACAGAAATCCGGCTCACCCGCTGTGCCACTGGCACCGGCGACGCAGGCTCTGATGGATGAGTTCTCGGTGTGGTTCCGACAGTGGTTTCCGGCAGTTGTGGCAGACGCGCGACCTTAGAGGTGACATATGAACTTGACCCGGGCTGGCCGACGCAATTCCTCACGGACGGATGCAAACTCTGCAACTGCCGAGCGCAACATTTCGGAAGTGTCAAAACTGGAGCACCTGGCACTGAAAAACCGCACACCTGCAGAAAAATTCAGCGACGCCGTTGTCGCCCGCGCGGGCCGATTGTGGTTTGTCGCCTTGCACGCCATATTTTTCGGACTCTGGATGGTATGGAACGCCGGTTTCTCACCCACCACTCCCAAATTTGACCCCGCTCCGTTCCCCGTCCTGGATACCGTCGTGGCAATGGAAGCGATTTTCCTCTCGCTATTCATTCTCATGAGTCAAAACCGGTCCAATCGACGGGCTGACGAACGCGCCCATCTGGACTTACAGGTCAACCTTTTGGCTGAGCACGAATCCACGAAGACGCTGGAACTCCTGCTGGCCCTTTGCGTTCATCACGGCCTGCCGCAAGCGAATGATCCTGAGATCGCGGGCCTGCTGCGGCGAACTGAACCGGCCAACCTGGCTCGTGAGATTGAGCGCCAACTACCGCGGGTTGAAACCCAGCCGGACGCCAATGACTCAACGGGGAATACAGAACAGGCCTGAGGTTACGCCGGCGGCGTCAACTGTAGTTTGTTCAGCATCGCGTGGTAGCGCAGATCCTGGCGGAGGGAATCGAAGATGGGGTTGCTCATCAGACCCACAAGATTGGGATCGCGCCCGGCTGCGGCGATGTCCAGCATCTCGAAGGCGCGGTCCGCGTCTCCCATGGCGACATAGATATAGGCAATGCTGGCTGGTGTGATGTAATCGGATTCCGCACGGTGCCGGAGTTGCGAGGCCAGCACTTCAGCTTCGGCATGGCGACCCGAAGCAGCCAGTGTCATGGCGATGAGCGAGGGAATGAATTTGGTTTCTGCATCCGCATGCCTGGCCTTCCCGTAAGCCGCCAGCGCCTCTTCGTACCGTCCCGCCACCGAACAACACATCCCCATCATGGCGTGGGCCAGATAGTAGTCGGGGCTCATGGCGATCACCTTTTGGAAAATGGAAATCGCCTCGTCGTAGCGCCGCCCGATGTAATGCAGGAATGCCAGATGGGAACGGAACAGAGGAGACAGCGGATCGAGGGAAAGAGCAGCATTGATCTCGCGAATCGCTTCGTCGTTGCGGCCTACGGGGCGGAGGAAGTGGAATGCATAAAGGTAGCGGGGCACCGGTGAGGCCGGATTCAGTTCGATGGCTCGTTGTAATTCACGCTCCGCGTTTACCCAGTCCCAGTCGAACAGGGCCTGAATGATACCGAGCGTGGCATGGGCCTCGGCCAGCGTGTCGTCCAGTTCGAGGGCACGGCGGACCGCCGTACGCGCCTTCGGCATGGCCTCGCGAGGGGCCACAAAGCCGAGAAACCCTTTGTTATACCAGCAGTAACCGATTCCGTCGTAGGCCAGCGCATAACACGGGTCCAGCTGGATGGCCTGATTGAAATACTCCAGGCTCTTGTCCAGACCCTCGCGCGTCATCTTATAAACCTCGAACCGCCCTTTCAGGAAAAAGTTGTAGGCTTCCAGGTTTTCCGTGTAGCGCTTCACCAGGGGAGGAAGCGCGATGCCGGCCCCGGAGGACGAAGGCGAAGACGACATCAGCCTGGCCTTGAGTGTTTCCACGATGGTGCGGGAAATCTCATCCTGAATTTCGAATACATCCGTCATCTCGCGGTCGTAGCGTTCCGACCAGAGACTGTTGCCCTCCGCCGCTCCAATCAACTGCACGCTGATACGAACGCGATTCCCGGCTTTGCGCACGCTGCCTTCCAACACGCTGGCAACCTGCAGCGTCTCTCCAATCTGCCGGATATCCTGCTGCGCTCCGCGGAAGACAAAAGCCGAAGTGCGTGCCGTCACCCGAAGATTGGCCACGCGGGTAAGCGCATTGATAATTTCTTCGGCAAGACCGTCGCTGAAATATTCGTTTTCCTTGTCGGAACTCAGGTTCAGAAAGGGCAGCACCGCAATGGAGGGCGTTGCGGCCTTCGCGGGCGAGGTGGCCGTCTGTTGCCAAAGGCCGGAAGCATGAGCGACAACCGATGCACCGGCGCGCACCGCGTAGTATTGCTGCTCCAGCGCATCCTTCACGTCACCCATTGCCTGCCAGCGCTGATCGGCGTCTTTACGCAGGCAGCGCATGATAATGGCTTCCACATCAGCAGGAATATCGTGCAAACCGCTTTGGTGAAACGGCTCCGGGTGATCCCGCAACACTGCAGTCAGGGTTTGTAAACTGGACTTACCCTGAAACGTCCGCCTTCCGGTGAGAACTTCATAAAGCAGCGCGCCGAAGGCGAAAATATCAGACCGCGCATCCACACGGCGACCCTCGGCCTGCTCGGGCGACATGTAAGCCACTGTGCCCACGATGGCCCCTTCCGCCGTGCGCGGAGGCGCATCGATCTGGATGGAACGGGTGATCTCGTCGTCGTCCAGGGCCAGGGCACCGGACTCCGAAGCCAGTTTGGCCAGGCCAAAATCCAGAACCTTGGTTAAGCCTTCCGGCGTGACCATCACGTTGGCCGGCTTTAGATCACGATGAATAATCCCGATGGAATGAGCAGCGCTGAGCGCGTCGGCGACCTGCATACCCACCTTGAGCGCGTCGGCGGAAGGTACCCGACCGGCGCTGATGATCTCACCCAGAGTTCTGCCCCGGATGAATTCCATCACGATGGCCTCCCCATTCCCGGTGCTGAGAATTTCGTGAATGGTGATGATGTTGGGATGATTCAGTGCGGAAGCGGCACGGGCTTCCTGCAGGAATCGGGCCTTGCGGTCCGACGATTCACCCTGGGAAACAGGCAGAAACTTGATAGCTACAAAGCGGCCGAGAGTGGTGTCGCGCGCTTTGAACACGATACCCATCCCGCCCTCGCCGAGCTTTTCCAGGATTTCGTAATGCGAGATGGTCTGCCCAACCATGAATTTGTATTATCGCTGGCGGAGATGCGCGTCAGCGACAGCACGGCGCAGTTACGGCGCGTAAGGCAGTAGAACCGGGCTGCTGGTGACGCCGCTTTGGCTGACAATCATAGTGGGATTGGCGTTGGTTAAGCCGCCCGGGACCACAAAGTTCATCTGGTACAGACCCACCAAACCGGGCGTGAGGCCGACGAAGTCGATCTTCGCATCTTTGCCGTCAACGGTCAGCGTGGGCAAAACAGCAGGCCGGGCCAGATTATCAGCGGGCGAACCCGCGCCGCTGCCTACAGCAGAGTCAGGGGCACCCAGACCCGAAAGATAGACAATCGCCGTTTCACCGGACCTGGCGGGGGCTTTGGCGTTGATGAGTGAGCCATCGGCATGCTGACCAATGACGGTGCCGTCGGCGTAGGCTGCCAGACCTGGAACAACCGCTGTCAGCTGTATCGAATCCGGCGTGGAAAACGCCCCGTTAGCCGTAATAATTACCTGGTACTGCTTGTTGGGCTCCAGTTCGTACGGAATCTGAGCGTTTACCTGGCCGGGGCTGGTGAAGTAGAGCGGCGCTTTGATGCCACCAATCAGCACCTGCGTACCGTTGACAGTGGTGGGTAGCGGAATCGCGTCCGGCACGCCAGTGATTACTGCAAGGTTGTCACCATAAATCGCCGCGATGTTGCCTGGTGCCAGGGGCGCGCCTACCAATGGCGAAAACGCATGGACGGTTCCATGAGGTGTCAGCAGCGGCGCGGCATTCGGCGTCACTTTTCCAACCAGTTGCGTGGTCAGATCCTTGAAGCCCGCGGCAGTGACACGCGCGTTGATGGTGAGATTGGCGACGGCTTTGCGCGGCGTCCAGGTACCGGAGTACAGGCCATTACCGGGATCGATCAGCGGCAAGGCCATGGGCGGATCGCCGTTAGTGAAGGTAGCCACAATTTGCGCACCCTTCACAATGCCGCCGCAATCATCCACCAGCTTGAGCGCCAAAGGTGTTGGCCAGGCTGTGGGCGCGGAGAAGTTGCTCACCAGACCGGTTTGTACCGGCGCGAGCGCAGTGGGCGTACAACCGGCGCGAGGCTGGAGCGGACCGGATGCAGCAGACGTCGAGAGCGCGCTCGCATCGCCCAACGCGTTTCCGCCGATAGCCGAAACCACCAGCGTCACGTTTACCGAGCGGACGCCGGAACCCGCGAACGCGTAGCTGATCAAGCCGGTGTAAACACCTTGTTTCAGGCCGCTGATGTTGGCTGCCACCGCCGTTGAACCAGGCGAGGGTTGCGATGTGGAACCGAGGCCCGGAGAAACCGACAGCCATCCGCCATCGGAACCAGCCGATGCTTGGAATGGCGTTGCCTTGCCCGCGCTGGTGAACACGGTGACAATCTGCGAGGGCGGATTAGAACCGCCGATGGTAGCCAGGAACAAGAGCCCCGCGGGTTGGGGATCGGGCCTGGCCGCGTCGGTCGCCGGTGTGATGTTGAGAATTACCTGGTAGTACTGCGGTGAATTCACAATACCGCCGCCACCCACGCTGATTTGCCCGTAGTATGCACCGGGCGTCAGAGTGCCGGCAATTACCGGATCGATGGAGAACGATACATTCCCTGGCTGTGCGGAAGATGCGCTCAGGGTGGTGGTTCCCACCTTCAGCCAGTCTGCGCCACCCAACGGAGCCGCCGTGAGGTTTACCGCCGTTGTGCTGTTTACACTCACCAGGAATGACCCTGAGGAATTACCCGGGGCTCCGCCCTGAGGCGCGCCAAACTGCGAACCGGAAGGCGCCACCGTCATGGTGGAGTTGGCCGCAACAAACAGAGTCACGGGCACCGAACCCTTGCCACCGGATGTGGAGATTTCGACCGTGGTTCGGTAAAAGCCAGGTGTAACCGCCGACGGTTTGACGGTGATGGGGACGTTGGCGCTGGCCCCGCCCGTGATGGAAGCGGGCGGAGATCCGGCTGTGCACCAAATAGCCTGGCAGGTAACCGAAGCAACGCCCAGTGATCCGCCACCAACGTTCTGCAATGCAATGGGCGCGGTTATAGGGCCCAGTGACTGCGTGGTGGTGGCAAATGACAAAACGCCGGGGCTAGCTTTCAGACGCGGAGGGGGTGACGTGATATTCAAGGTCACATTCACGGTCTGCGCGTTGCCGGTACAGGTTCCAGTGCCGCAAACCGCGCGGACCGTAGTCGAGTAGTCGCCGGCGGGCAGCGAAAGAGCGGCATTGGAAAGGGCAATGCTGATGGAATCAGGCGTTTTAGTCGCGTTGCCAACCGTGAGCCATGAAGCCGGAGGGCTTACCTGCACCGAGAAGCCGATCTGCTGCGCAACCACGCTGGATTGCACCGTAATGGTCTGTCCGGAAGGCACCGAATCCGCTCCGGAGGTGAGAGCGAAACCCACGCTTCCACCGGAGAGAACCAGGTCGGCAGAGAGGGGACGAATGGTGAGGGCGAAACTCGCAGTCGCCTTGATTCCCCCCACATCAGTTACGGTGACACCCAAAGTGAAACCCCCGGTGGCAGTGGGGGTGCCGGAGACAGTGCCGCCGGCATCGAACGTCATTCCGGCCGGAAGGGCCCCGCTCGAAAGAGACCACTTGTAGGGCGTGACGCCACCGGTTGCGGCGAGCTGAATGGAGGGGTACTCCACAGTATTGATTCCCGAAGCCAGCGACGATTGAGAAGTAATGGTTACCGGTGCGGCTTTCACCGTGAGGCTTGCCGCCGTACTGGCGGTGCCGCCCGAAATATCGGTGACCGTAACACCGAAGGTATACGCGCCTGGCGTGGTGGGTGTGCCGGCAACAATACCGCTGGAGCCGAAAGACATGCCATCGGGTGCGCTGCCGGAGATGATGGCCCAGGTATAAGGTGATTTTCCGCCACTGGCGCTCAGCGAGTTCGAGTAGGCGACGTTCACCGTGGCATCCGGCAGGCTGGCGCTGGTGATGCTAACCGGCGCGCCGGGAACCAGTATCACAATGGTGGCCGAAGAGGAGACGCGGGCTCCACCGGCGTCGCTAACAGTGAAGCTTACGTTGAAACTGCCACCCGCGGTGGGAGTTCCACCAATACTACCTGAAGATGCGCCAATAGAGACCCCAGACGGGAGACCTGTCGCCGAGAAAGTGTACGGCTGTAAGCCACCCACGCCGTTGACGCTGCCACCGTACGAAGTGCCCACAAGGCCCGTGGACAGCGACCCGATATTCGAGCCCAAAACAGTAACCGTAAGTACGGTGGACGCCGCCAGCCCGCCGCGATCAGAGACGCTAATAGTAACGTTGAACACACCGGCCGCATTTGCTGAACCGCTAACCGCACCGGTTGCACTGTTGATGCCAACACCGGAAGGCAGACCACCGGCGGTGAAAGCATAAGGCGGCGCGCCACCCGCTGCTGCGAAGGCGGCGGAGACCGATCCGCCCACGGCCACGCTGACCTGCGCGGGAGAACCGCTGATGGATACCGGCGCGACCTTCGGCGTAACCGTAAGAGTGAGATTGGCGGTGGCGGTTTGACTGGTGATTCCGTCAGTGACCGTAAACTTCATGGTGAATGATCCGGCGTTGTTCGGGCCACCACTCAACACACCGTCTGTGGAGAGAACCAGCCCCGGTGCAAGATTCGTGCCTGACCACGTAAAGGCGCCGGAGCCACCGCCCGCAATCAGGCCCACGTTATAGCCTTGCCCAACCAGACCGCCCGGGAGCGATGTCGTGGTGATGCTGATCGCGCTCAAGGCCGGAACAACCGCAATGCCAACCGGACCTGCAAATGGTGTCCCGGATGCGATGGTAGTTACCGCGCCGGCCGGAGTCACACGATTCACGGTAGCGGTCTGATGGCCACCTACAATGAAGTGCCCATTGGCGGGATCGATGGCGATTCCTTCCGGAACGCTGTCGCCGATCGCCAAAGGAATTACGGCGGAGTTGTTCGGCGGACCCGCGGGATCGAAAGCTACCAGCTGGCTGTGACGGAAGTCGACGAATTCAATGATCCCCGCCGCAGTGACCGTGATACCGGTAACGCCAAAGGTGGGGAACGTTCCGAGCGTAGTGGCAATACCGGCGGGAGTGAATTTGTAAATCCTGACGGCATTGTTGTCGTCGGAAGCCACAATGTAATTGCCGCTGCCGTCAAGGGTAGCCGCGGTGTCCTGAAGCTCGTCGGGCGAGAGTTGCGGCAGTAATCCTACTGTGGTCAAAGCACCCGCCTGGGTGACGCGATACACCGTATCGGTAGTATTGTCGACGAAGATGACGTTGCCCGTGGCATCCACCGCTACGCCGCCCACGCCACCGGCGCGCGGGAGGATTGTGGTGACGGCTCCGCCGGGCGTGATCTTATAGATTCCCGTCGTATCGTGCGAGTAGATGTTACCTTGCACATCAGTAGCGATGTCACGCGCGTGACACGGTGCGCCGGAGCACACGGTTAGTGGATTGCTGCCGTCGGACCCCATACGGGTTATCTTTCCCGTCGACGAATCGGAAATCACAAAATCGAAGGCGGTGTTCCCCAGCCGCGCAATCTGCAACTGCAGCGTCTTTGTCACAATGTGTGCGGAAATGTCCTGCACCTGCACCGTCACGCTGAGTTTTCCAAATGTATTGGGGGTGCCGCTCAACACACCACTGGAGGGATTGATGGAAAGGCCAGCCTGGCCGGCCGTGGTGCTCACACCCAACGACCATGTGAGCGCCCCGGTGCCACCCGCTGCTGTAAGTGTCTGCGAATAAGGTGTGCCCTGAGTAGCGTCGGGCAGAGTGGAGGTCGAAATCACCAATGAGGAATTTACCACCAGCGTGTAAGACTGCGTGACTTGAGCCGTGGAGGTATCCGTAACCCGAAGGCTAAACGTGGACGACCCGGCCACCGTAGGTGTACCGGTGATAGACCCGGTAGCGGAATCGAGCGAGAGTCCGGCCGGGAGCGCGCCCGCAGAAATCGCAAAACTATAGACGCCAAAGCCACCGGAGAGGGAGGTGGTTTGGGTGTAGGGAAAACCAGGAACCGCAGGCGGGTAACTCCCGGTGAGGAACACCAGTGGTTGCAACACCTGGAGGGACAACGCTACAGTACCGAAGAAACCGGCGCCATCGGTCGCCCTGGCAGTAAAATTGACCACTGCACCGGCGGTTGAAGGCGTGCCGCTGATACTGCCAGACGGAGCGTCCAGATTGAGGCCGGGCGGCAGCGAGCCGCTGCTAAGCGTCCACGTCAGGGGACCAAAACCGCCCGTAGCCGCCAGCGATGTCAGGTAAGGCGTACCCTGGACTGCGTTTGGCACGCTCAGGGAGGTAACTGCCACCGGCAACTCCACGTTGATGGATAGTGGTGCGGTAGCCACTGCACTGCCGGCATCGGCCAGGCGAACGGTGAACACCGTAACGCTCTGTGTGGTGGGTGTGCCCGAGATAACGCCAGTGGCGGCGTTGAGCGCCAGTCCCGCGGGAAGCGTTCCCACGGATACCGTGAAGGAGTTTCCGCCCACACCGCCAGCAGTTCCAATAGTCTGGCTATACGAGGTTCCCCGCAGAACGGCTGGCAACGAGGTGGTGGTGATGGTTAATGCCGGGTTGATGTTCAGCGGCGTGGTGAGGGCTGCGAAGTTCCCGCCGGTATCGGTGGCCCGAAACGTCAGGGTAGCCGTGCCGGAGGCCGTGGGAGACCCGGTAATCGCACCCGTGGAGGCGTTCAGCGAGAGCCCCGCTTGCAGCGCGCCCGACGTGATGGTCCATGTATACCCGCTCAGCCCGCCGGTTGCGGCTAGTGTCTGGCCATACGATTCGCCCACGGCACCGGCTGCAAGGCTGGACGTAGTGATGGCGACGGCGGGATTCACGTTCAGCGCCAGCGTCTGCGTGCCGGCGTTGTTGGCGGAATCGGTGGCCTTTACGGTCAAGGTGATGTTGGATCCCGACACCGTCCCGCTGATAACGCCGGTCGCGCCGTTTAGAGCAAGAGTCGCCGGCAGCGTACCGCTGATAATTGACCACGCGTAGGGACTACCGGTTCCGCCGGCAGCCGTCAGTGTGGCCGAATAATTCGCGAGATTCACCGCCGTCGGCAGGCTGGTGGTGGTCACCGATACCGGCGCGAGAATCAGCAGGCTCAATGCCTGGGTTGCTGTGTTGTTCTGCGAATCCAATACTTGTACAGTGAAGAGGAAAGTTCCATTCACAGTGGGCGTGCCGCTCAGGGTGCCGGTAGAGGAGTTCAAAGTGACGCCGCCGGGCAGACTACCGCTTGAGATACTCCATACCTGACCCGTGGCGGTACCTCCGGTCGCACTTAGAGAAGCGCTGTAGGCCAGACCCTGGACACCGATGCTGAGAGTGGTCTGTGTAATCGTCAACGGCGCAAGGTGCGGACGCAACTGAATACCGTTGATGTCGCCCTCGTTATTCGGCCCGATGCCGTGATACGCGACATTGAAATTGCCGCCTGCATCCGTGGTAGCGGTGGTTACCAGATAGTTCTTGTTCAGAATGAAGGTCGAATCCACAGCACTGTTCTGAATCGTGGTAGCCGCCGTGGTGACGCCGTTGATGGTGACCGAAATCTGTCGTCCGCTACCCGAATCGATCTGCTGGTACAGGTACATGTCCCAGCTGGTATTGGGCGGCAGACCACCAAAGTTGACATTGTCGGTGAGGCCGGAGCTCTTCGCCAGATACCCGTTCATGAGACCACAAAACTGGTTCGGCGCAGGCGTACAGAAAGCATTCCGGTTGCCCAAATTCAGTGCGATAACGCTGCCCCAGGTAACACCCAC
>JBBROK010000020.1:0-86411 GCA_038229475.1 Bryobacterales bacterium
ATCCTGAACGCTTCGTCCGCAAACCGCCCCAACCCCTTCCCGCACCCACGGAGGTCTGGATCAACAAACCACAACTAACGCCAGAAAATAAACTTCAGTAAATTATGCTTCGAGGTGTCTCAAACACGTTGACACGCACCGAACTCGTCGATGGCAAGGTTGTCATACGAGGAGACGAGGCATTTGAGGCCACGGTAAAGACTGCGGTCGAGGCGCTGGAAGAGACGCAGCGGCCAACCGCCGCCGCACATCTGAGTTTCGCACTTGCTGCGCTTTCGGAACGGCCAAAAGTCAACACAAGCGGCGCGGTTTGCCACGCCACAAATGCGGTCGAGTGTGTTTTGGGTGATATTACCGGCCAAACCATGACGCTCAGGAAATATCTCGACAAGAACCCCAACCTCTTTCATGCGGCACTCAAACAGGGCATCGATAAGATTTACAGTTATGCGTCAGACCAAGCTCGTCACGGTAAAGAGGGCACCCAACCTGCCAGAGAGGACGCCGAATTTACCGTTGCCATCTGCGCGGCGGTTTGTACTCTGCTGACCAGAAAGCATTCCAAATAAAAGACTTCGTCGCGCCACGAAACACGACGGGGCCTGTACTTCCTGCTCCCATAGCCGGGGGGGATCACACCGCGTTACGCTTTGTCGAATTCTTCACGGTCAACATCCGTAATCGCAACACGCAGTCGGCATGCCGACTGCGGCTCTACGCCGGGCGCAAGCGATCATTTCAGCGCCCACGAAAATGGGCCACGGCGAACGTTTCTGATCTGGCGCGGACGCTCCTTGGAAACCCGCCAAACTGTCAGATACTCCTCCGCTCTGAAGCGCGCAAGCCAAATGTGATCAAACCGGATATCGATTGAACCATCGGTGTTGTTGCGTCTAACTTCGGTAGCTGTCGGAAAGTGTTTCTCCTCCATGCTAGCCAGACGAACTACATACCCGTCGGGCAATGTGTTGCGCACGAAGAACTTTACAGGGCGACCCATGCCTTGATCCGAAACCTTGGTTTTTGGCATCACCGTTTCATTATCGCAAAAAATCGCCGCACGGGGCTCGGGCGAGGACGCGGGTGCCCTGTCTATTTCCTCCACTTGAGCGCCGCCGTCCCAATAGACAACACCAATAGAACTGGGCCGACGATGAAGCTGGTTGCGATGGCGGCGGCACAAGGGGAGAATCCGGTGGGAGCAGACCGACGATCGGACTGGATCTAGGAGACCGGACCTGCTGCTGGTGCGCGCTGGACGCCAAAGGAGAAGTAATAGGGAGGGGGAAACAATCACCGAAAAGCAACTGCTGGAGCTGTTTCTGAAGCGGATACCAAAGAGCCGGGTGGCACTGGAAGTGGGAAGTCATTCGCCGTGGATCAGCCGACTGGTGGGAAGTCTGGGGCATGAGGTGCTGGTGGCGAACCCGCGACGGCTCAAGGTGATCACCGAGAGCAGCAGGAAGACCGACGATGAGGACGCCGAACTGCTGGCGCGGGCGGATCATCATCTTCTGTCGCCGGGAAGCATCGGGGAGAAGCGGCGCAGGCGGACCTGATGGGAGTACGTGCGAGAGCGCAGCTGGTGTCGTTGCGAACGCAGACGGCGAATGCGGTGCGAGGGCTGGTGAAGCCGTTCGGACAACGACTGCCCGCATGTGACGCCGACAGTCTGAACCGAACTCATGCCGGACATCTGGACCCGGCGATCCGCGGGGCATGCCGAAACGCTGCTGGAAGTAGTGGAGATGCTGACGAAGAAGATCGACGTCTGCGACAAAGAACTGGAACGGATTTCCAAAGAACGCTTTGCGAAAAAAAATGGCGCAGTTGAGGCAGGTGCCGGGAGTGGGTTAACGTGGGGCGAATCTGTGTACTATCCGATAAGGTAGCCAACAAGATCGCCGCGGGCGAGGTAGTGGAGCGGCCTGCGTCGGCAGTAAAAGAACTGCTGGAAAATTCTCTGGATGCCGGCGCTACCAGCATCCGGGTGGAAGTGGAAGGCGACGGGCGCAGGCTGATTCGCATCCACGACGATGGCTGCGGCATGCTGGCCGATGACGCGCTACTGGCTTTCGAACGGCATGCCACCAGTAAACTGCACGACGTAAAAGATCTGGATTCCATTGTCACGCCGGTGCCGGGGCGCGCGGGATAAAGTGCGCTCCATGAAGCGCGAAATTCCCGAGGGTAGTGAAGAGTTCGATCTGCTGCAAAAGCGCTTCTGTGCGGAAGAGCTGAAGCGGTACGGCATTGACCCCGCCCGGCTGTAGCCGTCTCCGGGGTCACGGCGAAAAGGCAGGGAAGGAAAGAGGTTCACACCGGATCGCCTTACGTAAAGGACGTCATATAGCGCTATGTTCTTGACGCAGACGTGACGGCGGAGTAGGCTGAATCTGGAGGCGTAATGTATGACCATCACCGTAGATATCAAGGCAGAGGTCGAAGCCGAACTGGTTCGCCAGGCTGCTTCGCTCGGCAGCCGCGTTGAGGTCTACGCCGCAATCCTGCTGGAGGATGCCGTTTATCTTCCCCGCACTTGTGGACCGGCAACCCTTCCTGGAAACGCCAGCCTCCGAGACGTCTTCGGTGCCGTGCGGGGTCTGGCGGACGACATTGATTTCAGTCGCAATCCATCCACGGGACGCCCGATCGATCTGTCGTGAATGGTTTTCTGCTTGACACCAACATCCCTTCGGAATTGATTCTCTCTCGTGCGGACCCGCGCGTAGAGGAATGGGTTTATTCTCAGGACGAACAATCGCTGCACCTGAGCGCCGTTTCCATTGGTGAACTCCGGCGGGGGATCGTTATTCTTCCCGCGGGGAAACGGCGCGCCAATCTTGAGCACTGGCTGGACCACATTCTCGTTCCACGGTTTCGGGGACGCATTCTGCCGGTTACTCATTCAGTAGCCGGTCGCTGGGGCATCCTCGACGGCGAGTGTCAGATGCGTGGAATTCCTCTAACACAGCGGATGGGATGATAGCGGCGACGGCTCTGGTGCACGATCTGACCGTCGTGACCCGGAACGTGAAGCATTTCATCCGTACTGGTGTCAGGATCGTCAACCCGTGGGAACCCGTGTGAGTACCGAGGCGGCGGTCCTCGTGCCGGAAACGTCGCCAACGGGATTCCGGCTTCCGGCGCTCGTCGTCGGGGCCGGGGGTAGCGCCGCCCTGCGCTTCGTCGAGTTCTTCACCGTCACCATCCGCAACAAACACACGCGGACATCCTATGCCCATGCCGCTGCGTTGTTCCTGCGCTGGCGTGAAGCGCAGGGAATCAGTGACCTCGGGCGTGTGCAGCCCGTGCATGTGGCGGCGTATATCGAAGTGCTGCAAGGCGGATGCACCGCACCAACGGTCAAACAACATCTTGCTTGCATTCGGATGCTGTTCGACTGGCTTGTCACTAGACAGGTCATTGACAGCAAGCGTCGGCGGCCGGTAACGCGGCGGAGTCTTCACCTCAAGGTAGATTGTTTACGTGGGGCGAATCCGTGTACTATCCGATAACGTAGCCAACAAGATCGCCGCAGGCGAGGTAGTGGAGCGGCCTGCGTCGGTAGTAAAAGAACTGCTGGAAAATTCCCTGGATGCCGGCGCCACCAGCATTCGGGTGGAAGTGGAAGGCGGCGGGCGCAGGCTGATTCGCATCCACGACGATGGCTGCGGCATGCTGGCCGATGACGCGCTACTGGCTTTCGAACGGCATGCCACCAGTAAACTGCACGACGTAAAAGATCTGGATTCCATCGCCACGCTGGGCTTTCGCGGCGAAGCGCTGCCTTCCATTGCATCGGTGTCGCGACTGTTGCTGGAGACTCGTTCGGCAGAGGAGCAGACCGGTGCGCGAATTGAGATTGCGGGCGGCAAGATGCTGACCTGTGAGGAGATTGCGCGGGGCGGCGGGACCTCAATTGCGGTTCGCGACCTGTTTTTCAATGTTCCGGCGCGGCGCAAGTTCCTGCGTTCCGATCAGACGGAATTGGCCCATATTGCGTCGCTGGTGACCCACTACAGCCTGGCGCATCCGGATAAAACCTTCGAATTGACGCACGGCGGGGCGAGTCTTCTGTCTGTCACGCCGGTGGAGACGCTGCGCGAACGTGTTTTCCAGGTGTTTGGCAGCGAGTCGCTGGAAGATCTGATTGAGTTGCGCGGCCATACGAAGCCACTGGACAGGGCGGAGGAGGGCGAGGAGGCCCCGGTCTACCGGTTGCGCGGATTTGTGTCCCGTCCTCAGGTGCAGAAGAACAATCGGAATTCGATTTTCATTTTCGTGAATGGCCGGTTGATTCGCGACCGGTCGCTGTTGCATGCGATTTCCGCCGGGTATCACAACCTGATGCCGGCGGCCAGCTTTCCCTTTGCGCTGTTGTTTCTGGATTGCGACGCCCGGGAGGTGGACGTGAACGTGCACCCTTCCAAGACCGAAGTGCGGTTCCGGCACCAGGCCTGGGTTCACGATTTTGTGCGCGATGCCATTCGCGGACAGTTGATGGAGTCGCGACCGGCCCCTTCGTTTACAGTCCAGGCCAGTCCCCTTGCACAACCGGCTGCGGGGTTACCGTTCTCCGATTTCAGCCAGAGTATGGAAAACGAAGCGGCGCGGCCAGGCGGAATGGACTATGCGCTGCATGCGATGACGCCGCCACCGGGGCGGTTCGATTTCGGCCCCGGGGGGATTGAGATCAGCAATGCAGCGGTGGATACCAGTCCCCCGCAAACTGGTTTGAAGCTGCGCATACCAGACACCCACGGGGGCTTTCCGGCCGGAACTTACACGACGGAACATTCCATGGTGCGAATTGGCGATCTGCGGCCGCTGGGGCAACTGCATAACAGTTTCATCATTGCGGCGGGGCCCGACGGGTTGTGGATTATCGACCAGCATGTGGCGCACGAGAGGATTCTGTTTGAACAGGTGCTGGCGCAACAGGCTGCCGGACGAATGGAAGTGCAGCACCTGCTGATGCCGCAAATTCTGCAACTGACGCCGCAGCAGCAGATTGAATACGCGCGCATTGCGGATGAACTACAAGCGTCGGGATTCGAGACGGAACCGTTCGGGAATCGCACGATCGCCGTGAAGGCGGCTCCGGCCGCAATTGGACAGGGCGATCTGGAACGCGTGGTTCTGGAAATTCTGGAGATTGCGGAAAACGAATTGCGGTCGGTTTCCCTGGCCGACTTGCGGCGCGGAATTGCCGCCTCCATCGCCTGCCGGGCGGCAATCAAAATCAACATGCCCCTGGACCATAAACGTATGGAGTGGATGCTGCGTAGCCTGGCGGCGACCGAGTATCCGATGGCGTGTCCGCATGGCCGACCAGTTGCGCTGCAATACGGTACACGGGAGATCCTGCGGGCTTTCCACCGAATCTGACGGGTGCCGGAAGCACGGGGAAAATAGTACCTATAAGCAACGTTGTGTGCGTGGATATCCTCACAACAAAACATAAGCGTCGGGTACTGGATGCTAAATTTGTGTCAGATATCACTTCTTAAACTTATGGAACCCTTGGAAGACCCGCTTTCACACTTACCTTGTTCGCACATCATCGAATACCGAAAAGGCCAAACTGTCTACGGTCCTGACATGCCATCGAAGAGCATGTATTTGATCATCGACGGCAAGGTGAAGATTTGCCGCTCCGCGGAGGACGGCAGACAGGTCGTGATCGACATCTACCAGCCGGATGAATTCTTCGGCGAATCCGCGTTTCTGGGAAACCAGACGAACGAGACGGCGATTGCCATCGAAAGTATGAAAGCGATGGCATGGACGATGCCGGAACTGGAAGACCTGATCATAAAACGGCCTCGTCTGGCAATTGCGCTGCTGCAATTGCTGGTACAACGGGAGATGGAGTTCGGCACGCGTATCGAAAGCTTCTCGCTGGACAATATTTCCAAACGACTGGCGCGCGCCCTGATCCGGTTCTCCGAAAGACTGGGGCACGAGGCGAGCGACGGCGGGATACAAATGATTCCCTTCACGCATGAACTGCTGTCTCAATATGTGGGGACGTCGCGCGAAATTGTGACCCACTACATGAATAGTTTCCGGCGGCAGGGGTTTCTCACGTATTCGCGGAAGGGCATCCTGCTGCGGCGGGAAACTTTGCGTGACTGGGTACGGAACGGCGATGGGGAAGTCGTGGCGGCCTGACAATCAGGGCGCACAGGGCGTAAGACCCATATTGCGACGGGAATCGGCGTAGCAGGGATCGAGCGAGAGCGCATGCTGAAACGCACGGCGCGCGGCGGCTGATTGCCCCATGAGTTCGAAGGCTCCTCCCAGATTGTTCCACTGCTGAGGGTCGTTCGGATTGAGCGCGGCGGCCTGGCCAAACTCGGTAATCGCGAGGTCGGGTCGATTGGCCTGCAGCTGAATTCTTCCTTTTTCAGCCGGTACCAGCGGGGAACGCGGATCGATTTGCGCGGCAATTTCCAGTTGCCGGAGTGCGGCTTGCGGGGGTAGCGCCCGTGCCAACTGGATACGCGGGCGCAGTTTGGCCGGCGATTGCCGCACGGCATCGGTCCACAGGCTGAGTTCCGAGGCCCAGACGGCGGTGCGCCCGAAGCTCAAAGCAGCCAGCACGCAGGCAAGGGCAATCCACACTGCTTTGGGGATGCGCAGTGACGTGGATGCCAGGGCCAGGGCGGGCGCGAGTGCGATAAGCGGCAGATAAAGGCGTCGGTCAGCCGCCAGATCGTCAGCCGGAAAAACCGAGGAACTGGCCAGCAGGATTGCCAGACAGCCCAGAAACCAGCGGCCAGCGAGCCATTTTTCGCGATATTTCCAACAGGCAATAACTGCCACCAGAAGTGCCAGCCAACCCGCTGCTGACAGGAAAGGGGCGGGATGAAGATCGGGGTCAAAATTGAAACCCCACGGCACGAACAGCATGCGCAGATAACGCCAGATGACCGATCCCTGGGCGAGCGCGTAGCGGAAGGGCGAGACTGTGGAACTGAAGCCCGCGCCGGTGCCGGAGAGCATCCGTGTGGCTGCAAGGACACGCGCGCCAGCCAGCCCGGAAAGAGCCAACATGGCCAGCAGGGGCTTGCGGGTGGCGGATAGGGGGAGCGCGCCGGGTAGAAGCAGCAGCAGGAACGGGAAAAAGACACACTCTTCCTTGGCCAGCAGTGCGACAGCGAAAAACGCCACCGCAAGCCACCACCGTTGTGCGATCCAGGCACGTAGCGTCAGCAGGCAAAAAAGGGCACACAGGAGTGTGGAGCGGGCAAAGACCCACGCCACGGCCTCCACCTGGATGGGGTGCAGCGCGAACAAGCCAGCCGCCAGCAGGGCCGGGCCGGGGGAGATTAAACGGTGCAGGCAAGAGTAGAGGAGCAGTACACAGGCGATGTGCAGCAGGAGACTGACCAGCAGCCAGCTCAGCGGCTCTGTTGCAGTTGCCTGATAGTTCAGCCAGAAAGAGAACCAGGTAAGCGGCCGGGTGGTGGTGATTTGCCAAAAGGCACCCCATCCGGAGGGAGACGTGATGGCGTGGTCGTGCAACAGCAGAAAGTCGTCAAAATGGAAAGACCCAAAGGGGACGCGGCAGAAGGCCAGCGTGGTAGCCAGCGCCAGAAGGGCGTGAGGACGCCAGGCAGTTAGCGGGGATTCCGCCACGGGAGCCGGGAGGCGGCTGCGGCCGGAGCCTCCGCTGTGCGGGGAGCGGTTGACGTCACGTTGATGGAAGGCGAGGTGCCGGTTACACCCAGAGCCGTGGAATCGCTGACAGAAATACTGAATAGACCCGGCGTACTGAACTGGACGGTAAAGGTCCCGATGCCAACGGTGAGGCTGCTGTTGGCGGGGAGAGTAGCGCCGCCATCGTTACTGGTAAAAGTAACCGTCCCGGCATACTGATTGGCGGTGATTCCGTTGGCGGCAACGGCGGTCACGGTGAAAGTGACATCCGCACCAACCACGGCGGTGAGGGTAGAAGGCGTTACCTGAAAACGCGCCGCCGAGTTGGGTCCGCGAACCGCGAAAGTGATGACATTGCTCACGAAAGCCTGCTGGGCAATGGTCATCTGGGTAAAGTTATTATCGGGCAGACCGGAATTGAGCAGGAACTGGACGTAGTAGACGCCTACGGTTCCTGGTACCAGCGAAACCTGTATGGGATTCGCGGTAAGGCCGCCGGTGAGAATGGAATCCACGGGAGTGGTCGGGGGATTGTTTGACCCGCCGGGAAAGACTCGCCCGGAATCGATGTTATTCGGCTGGGTGACACCCAGGCCGGTGGCAAAGGTATAGAGGGCTTCGCCGGGCACGGCCGGGTTATCCGCCGTTACCAGGGCTCCCTGGGTGTTGCTGCAGCAGAGCGTGCCACTGAAAGAGGTCAAAAGCGCCAGCGGTCCGGCGGTGTTCTTGCTGGTCGTGACGCCATTGGTGGCAATGGTAATGCCCTCACCGGCTGGCCCAGGCGTATTAGCCCGCAGCACGATACGGGTAAACTGATTGGACGCTGAGGCAGTGACGAACGGATCTGGTGCGCCATTGATTGCCTGAATCAGCCCGTCGCGCATGATGGCAAGGGTGTCAGTGGCGTTGACGGTGTAGGAATAACCCACGCCGTTGATGGTGATGGTGACGGTGTCGCCTTCCTGTACCGAGCCGTCGACGCTGACCATGCCAAGGGCGTAGGCGGACGAGTGATACACAATTCCGGGCCGGGGATCTGTACCATCCATGGCAAACAAGCCCGGGTTCTGAGCAACGATGGTGACGGCCACGGGTGACGTCGCCACCACTTTGCCGCCGGCGCGAACGCTGCGGGCAAACAAACTTACGCTGGAGCGATCCAGCACTTCACCGTGCATCTGCGCGATAATCTGCACCGGAGAAACGGAGAGCAGAGGCGCCGGCATTCCATCAATGAACACGGAGCAGCCGCTGAGCACGGTAGGAGCATAGGGCTGAGTCAGGTCAGCAGAGCCGGTGCCCTCGCACAAATCCTTGCCGGCGATCTGGATCAGCGTCAAGGGAGCAATCTGGGAGGGGTTTTCCAGAAAAATATTTAGCGTGGCACCGCTGGTGATGGCCAAAATCAGCGGATTCCCGGTAGTTGCTGTGGTGGAGCCGGCGGCGGTTGTGCTGGCTGTAGAGGTAGTAGCGGTGGTAACCGTAAGTGTTACCAATCCACCCGTGGCACCGGGTGTTTTGGCGGCAAGCACCACCTGCAGTTGCGAGACATTGGCGGCGGCAGTGACGTTCTTATCCGGTGCCTTGTTGATCAGGTCCACCAGCTTCTCGACCACTGTCCGCAAGGTGTCTTTGGCATCAACCGTGTAGGTATAAGCCGTACCGTTGACGGTGATCGCAACCGTATCCTTCGCCTGAATCGTACCGCTGATGGTGACCGAACCCAAAGCGTAGATTTGCTTGCTGGCAGCATTGCGAACGCCATCGAGAGGAATGTTCGGGATACCGGGCGAGAAGACAACGACGCGACGGTTGTAGGTATCGGCAATAAAAAGATTGGTTCCATCCCAGGCCAGAGAGACCGGCGTTTGCAGCGCGTTGGCGCCATCGGGGTTATCGCCCGTATTGTCGCTGTTTTCATCCGGCTGGCCGAGAATGGCATCGGGAGTCGCAGCGTTCGTCGTGGGTATGGTGTTGAAGACCAGAATACGGTCGTTTCCGCCATCGGCCACGAACAGACGCGTTCCGTCGCTCAGAGCAAAGCGGGGAAACGAGAGAGTGCGACCGCAACGCCGCGGGTATGTGGGATTGCTGTTGAAGTCCGGACTGACGGTGGCAGTCGTGCAGAGAACCGGGGTTTCCTTGTTGGTGGTGTCGGTACTGGACTGGGAGGGAGTTCCCGTAAACGCGTAATTGGAAATCCCGGTGGTTAAGTCAGGCTGGCCGATGACGAGATCGGCGGCGGCACCGTTGGCAGCGGGAATCGAACTGTAGATCAGGACGCGGTTCTGGGCCAGATCAGAGACGAACATGCGCACGCCATCGGAAGTGACCGAGACCGGGGTCTGCATGTTGGAGGCGGAAGCGGGGATGTGGCTCTGTGTGAGATCGGGCTGCACAAAAGCAGTGAAACCGGTTTGTCCTACAACCACATCCGCCGGAGCATTGTTGGCGGTGGGAATGCGGTTATAAATCAGAATCCGGTTGTCCTGGGTATCGGCAATGAGCAGCTTGCCGTTGGTGAGCCAGACGCCGGTGGGTCCGCGCAGAGAAGTTTGCGTGGGGGGAATCGAGGTGGCACTGTGGGTGAAATCGGCTTGACCTACCACCACGTCAGCCGGCTGTCCGTTGGCGCGGGGCAGAGAGCTCCAGATCAGAACGCGGTTATTATCAGTATCGGCAACCACGAGGATTTTGCCATCGGTTGCGATGGCGTTGGGATTGCGCAGGCCGGTGGCGCTGAGGTTGGAATTAGTGGTGATGAAATCGGGCTGGCCGAGGACGAGACTGGCATTGCCACGGCAAACGCCACAGGTGCTGCCGACAATCTCCGGGCTGTCACTGGGACCGGGATAGGTGTTGACATCAGCGAAACGTAAAACGCGATTGTTATTGGGGGTAGAGCCGAGGCGATTGGAGTCGACAATCCATAGCACCCCGTTGGCAAGGGTGAGCCCTGAAGGCGCACCGATCAATTTGTTGGAGGCACCAAATTCGCCTTGGGTGAAATTCTTCTGTCCGAGGACAAGGCGCGCGGCCTGGCCCGTGGTGAATACCGGCGTCTGTGCAGACGCACACACTACTGCGATGGCCGCCAGGGGCCAGAAGGTTTGGAACCGCTTCATCTTAAATTAGAGACCCTCGAAGGTGCGGGCTTATCTCAGAATTATAACAACCACACACTGTCGGC
Organism: Bryobacterales bacterium; assembly: GCA_038229475.1. Lineage (GTDB taxonomy): Bacteria > Acidobacteriota > Terriglobia > Bryobacterales > Bryobacteraceae > BOG-234. Next base: position 10,859 of record JBBROK010000020.1, read on the forward strand.
AAGGTAGTTGTGACGCGGAGGTGGGGGCCCGGGGTTTCCAAAATTGCAGGGACGACGCAGGCTGGCGCGCTAAACTGCGGAGCGTGAACGACCTGTCTATAGAGATGGCGCCAGCGGAACTGAAAACTCTGCTTGACGCGCAGCAGCCGGTGCGGCTGATTGATGTCCGGGAACCGGAGGAACACGCAATTTGCCGGATTGAGGGGGCGGAGCTGATTCCCATGGGGACCATTCCGGCCCATCTGGATGATTTGAAAAGGGATGAACTACTGATGGTGGTGTACTGCCACCACGGTATGCGAAGCCGCAGAGTGGTGGACTGGCTGCGGGCGCAGGGAGTTGCGAACTGCCGCAACCTTTCCGGCGGTATCGATCTGTGGAGTGCGGCCGTTGACCCGGCGGTTCCGCGATACTGACGGGCCAGGCGTGTAATTAGTCGCTCCTTCGGCTATTTCCTGGTGACGCGACTGCAGTTGGTGGACGCTGCGTTAACGCAGGCGATCGGCTTCCAGACGGTAAAGAGGATTGCCGGGGAATTCGCCGGCCAACCATTCCAGCCGCGCGCGCGCGCTGGCCGGGTCTTTGGCGCGGAGATCGGCAACGGCCAGCAGAAGGCGGGCGTAAGGGAGAAGATAGTGCCCTTTTTCAGCGGTGATCTTCAGCTCTTCAATGCCGGTATCGAGATCGGTGTGCGCGCCGGCCATGTTGAGCACCCAGCGTACCGGCGCAGCTTTCTGGCTGAGCAGGTAGTTCTCCACTCCGGCAGCGAGATGGGCGTCGTAGTAATCTGGCCTTGCCAGCAAAAGCCTCGCGGCTACGGCGCGGCTTTCCTTTACCTGCTTCAGTGCGTCAAGACTCCTCTTCTCAATGAGCGAAAGGAAGCTGGCGCTGAGGCCCAGGCGGATCGTGTCGGCAAGCAGAGCATCGGGATCCTGCGGCTCGAGGCGAAGTCGGGCCGTGGACAACTGGCGCGCGCTGGCCAGAGTTTCGTCAAAGCGACGTTTTACCGACGGATCCGCCGGCGGCTTGCGCAAATTGAAGAAGCTTTCGTTGTGGGTAAAGAATTCGGACTGTAGAATTTTCAGGCGCTCGAATTCGCCGAACAAGTCCGCAGCGGCGGCGGATACCGGACCCATAGCGTCCGCCGGGTGGGCTTTTCGGTAGCGATCAAAATCCTGATGGGCTTCGGCAAAGCGCAGGTTATACATAGCCCGGTAGCCATCGGCCAGCGTCGAATCGACGACCGGGGGATCTGCGGCAGGTAAAAGGCCGCAGGCGGCCAACAACAGAATGGCGAGCTTCATGCGCCCCTTCATTCTCGCATCCGCACGGGCAAGGCAAAATAGGAAGTTGATCAAGGCAATACTTTTCGATCTGGGGCGCGTGATTGTGCCCTTCGACTTCCAGCGCGGGTATCGGCAGCTGGAGGAACACTGCGGTATTGCCGCAGCTGATATTCCGCTGCGCATCGGGGAGACCGACCTGGTGAGGCGGCTGGAATCGGGACGCATCGGAGCGAGGGAATTTTATGCGGAATTCTCCGCACATCTGGGATTGCGGATTCCCTATGAGGAGTTCTGCCACATCTGGAGTTCGATCTTTCTGCCCCACACCCTGGTACCGGAGTCACTGGTGGCAGGGTTAGCGGCCCGCTACCGTATGGTGTTGCTTTCCAACACGAACTCCATTCACTTTGGGATGATTCGCGCGAACTATCCACTGCTGCGCCATTTCCATTCCTTCGTGCTGTCGTACGAAGTGGGGGCAATGAAACCGGAGCCGGCGATTTATCAACGGGCAATTGAAGCAGCCGGATGTTTACCGGGCGAATGTTTTTTCACCGACGATATCGCCGAATACGTAGCGGGTGCGCGGTTGGCGGGGATCGATGCAGTGCAGTTTGAGAATGCCGCGCAGGTGGAACGCGAACTTAAAGCGCGGGGCGTGGAATGGAGCGCCGGACCAGCGTAACCATTGCCATCGCGAGGAACAGCATAACAGCCGGATCAATGGGGTGACGGTAGCGCGGGAACGACAGCGTGAGGTAGTAGGCCCAGGGGAACACCAGCGGGTAGGCGGCGAGTGGCCAGGCGAACGGATGGCGGCGCGCCAGCAGAATGACGGCACCGGCCAGACTGGCGATGGCACCTGACAAATTGAAGAGCAGGACGTAGCGAAACCACCAGGAAGGATTGCTGATCAAGTCGTGAACCGGCGCGGTGGAGCCGCCCGCCCAGAGCGTAATGAAGCGTCCCGAGATCAACCTTGCTTCATGTGCCGGGTGAGTGAAGATGTAGGCCGTGGCGCGGGAAAATTTTTCCTGCATGTAGGCGATTTCACCCATTTGTACATAGCGGTTGCGCTCCGCTTCTTCGCGAATGGGGTGTTGTTCGCCACGCCAGACCACTTGAGCCTGTTCGTTATTGCCCACCCAGAGCTGAAGTCCCAGCACGGTACGCAGGGGCACAAAAGTGTGGAAGACGGCGAAGTTGCGGGCGGTCCACGGGACGCAGCAAACAACAGTGATGACCAGTGCCAATGCGGCGTTGCGAAAAGCGCGCGAACGCCAGGCGGCCCAGCCCAACAGGAATGGGAACAGCGCCAGCACGGCGGCGTTGGCCATTAGTGCAATGCCCCACAGCAATCCATAGAGCACCCAGCGGCGGGGCCTCACTGAGTTGGCCACCGCGAGCGTGGCCCACAGCAAAGTGGCACCCAGAAGCGCGGAGAGCGAAGTGTCCCACAAGCTTTGGAAACTGAGCAGAATCGCGTTGGGAAAGATAGCCCATAACCAGGCGGTGGTGGCGGCGAGCCCGGCACCTCCGATTCGTCGCGCGGCGAAATACAGGTGGATGCAGGTTAAGGACGACATCGCAATATTGAATGCCACTGCCGCAACCCAGGCAGGAAAAGCATACACGCCGAAGACGCGCATGATTCCGGAGAGCAGCAGCGGATAGAGTGGCGTCATCCACGCGGTAGGCCCGGTATCCACGCGAAAGGGAGACGCGAAGCCGTGACCGGTGGCGAGTGAGACGGCGATGTTGCCGGATTCGAAAAGAAAGGGGATGGCGCTGAGTGCCTGACGCGACAGGTGGCGCTGGTAGTCCCAGGCAAAACCGGCACGGAGCAGCAGCGCCGCCAGACAGATGAAAAGCGGTGAGGTCGCAACGCGGGTGATTGCCGGGATGATCCGTTTCCTCACGCTGCGAGGTTAGCAGACGGCTTGACCACAGGATGTGTTACAACGCTGACCGACGCGGCGCGACAAACTGGCGTTGCCGTCCGCAGTGAACAGACCGGGCGCAGATAGTTGCAATTGGCCGTCGCGATAGCCGGAGGGCGTGATCTTTTCACGCGGAGGGGCTTGTCACCTGACGGCGTAACGGGCTGGCCTCGTCTGGCGGAGTGGTTATTTCCGCAGCTGCGGGATCTGTGCTTTGATTTGTTCCATCAGCCAGGGGTAGAACGCCCGCAGTGCAGATTCGTCCAACAAAACAATTTTTGTGGTCTTTTCGCCGGGCGCGGCCACTCCCATCGCGAGCAGAAAGCGCCCTTCACCAAGCGATCTTGCGCGCACGTGCCAATCCGCAGGTCCGGTAAAGGTAGCGGTTTGGCTGGCGGGAAAAAGCAGGTCGACGTTGACCGGTAGGGGGTACTCGCGTGTCATGCTGATCAGTTTTCCGTCGGAGTTGCGGAATACCGCATGGTGCGAGAACTCGCCTTCTTCCAGCTCCCCAATTTGAAATTGCCAACCTTCAAAATCGGCACCGAAGACGGAGCTGAGCCTGGGCGGCCCCAACTGGCGCACAACTTCCTGCCTGGTTTCCCCCAGTTGGAACCAATGGAAACCGGCGCTATCAACTTGTGGGTCGATAGCGTCGGGAGCCTGGGCCAAAAGGCAACCGACCGCGCACAGGACAGCGACGGAAGCGCAGTGATTCATTACTGCTTGCCTATGGTTTTCGGGAAGACGGACGATCCGCCGGTAAGAGTATCGACGGCTTTATCGATATCGGTAGTGTCGTTGGATAGCGTGGAAGCCATCTTGAAGAACAGATCGGTCTCGTCCATGTAACCGTTGAAGACGAGAGCGCCAGGGCCTTCAGCGGTAACCGGAACACTGGAGCCGGTGTGGTCGCCGGTGCGGTAACCGACGGCGAGACGGCGAAGGCCGAGACCTTCGTTTACCGGATAGCCGGTATTGGGGTCGAGCCGATAAGCGGTAGTGCCGAAGTAAGTGGAGTAAGTGTTGGTCTCGGGCTTGTTTGCCGGAACCGGCACGGGCTTGAAGGAACCCGGCATACCCGCCACGCCACCATTGTTGCTGGCACCAGTGCTGGTATTGACAAAGGGTAAACCGGCGCGGGTGTTGGCATAGGAATCGCCATACACGGTGGCGTCCTGGGCTCCGGCTTCGGAGGTCCAGCTGAGTTTCACACTCTTCGTGGTGTTGAAGTATTCCTGATCGGGCGTGTTGCTCACACCAATAATGCTCATGGACTGGTCATGATCAGCAGTGACAATAATGAGGGTGTCTTTCACCGGACGCTTTGCGGCCCAAACCCGCGCTACACCTACTGCTTTGTCGAACTCAATGGTGTCCCAGATCTGGCCGGCGGCCTGGTTGGGATGCGACTGTTTATCGATGGAAGCGCCTTCCACCATGAGAATGAAAGGCTGCGCGGGGCTGACGAGCGACGGGCGTTCTGAAAGGACGTCGATGGCCTTCTGCGTCATCAGGTCAAGCAGGGGCTGATCCGTCCATGGACCGAGGTTGGCGACCGGTTCAGACGCGGGACGCCTCAGACCCAGCTTGTCGTAGGCCACATCCATATTGACGTCGGCAGCGGTGGTGATGCCATTGCTGTTGGGAGTGGGCGAAGCCGAACCTTTAAAGAGACCCAGCAGCGGATCACCGTAAGTGACGCTGCGCAGCTGTGTGGCATTGGTGACATAGCGGAAGCCGAGACTCTGGAATTCGCCAATCAGGTCGCGGCCGTCAGTACGGCCCTGGGCGGTGAAAGGATCTGTGCCGCCGCCGAGGATGACGTCAAACGCGGGCTTGCCACCCAGCATCGGGTTTTCACGATACTGGCGCGCAATTTCCAGACGAGCCGTGCGATAGCCGATATAGGCACCTTCCACAGCTGGAGTAGCATCGGTGATGGCGGCGGTGCTGACAATGCCGGTGCGATAGCCGTAGCGGCGTTTCAGATACTGCCACAGATTTTCCACGCGCGGATTATCCGTCATATATTGCAGGTTGGCTGCGTTGGTTTGGCCGGTAAAGCGCCAGTAACAATCGGTGCCATCGGCCAACACGTTCACGCCGTTGAGGAAGGTCTTGTTGCCGGTGGCCCATGCGGTACCGGTGTTGGCGGAATCGGGAACGATGGAATCTGTGCCGTAGGTCATGGACATGCCGCTGACGGGCATCTTGTCCATTTCGAGGAGGTTATCGAAGAAGCCGTTACGGAAAGAGTTCTGGCCGTTCGCATCCACAATCGCGCGGGAGACAAGACGGGCGGAATCGCGATAAGCGGTACCCATGGCGTCGCCGATGAAGAGAATGATGTTGCGGCGATTCACCAGACTGAAATCCTGCACCAGAACGGAGCGGTTGTCTTTGACGTTGGTGGTATCGGCATTCAGCGATACCGAAATGATGAGGGAGCCGGGAGTGTCAAGCGATTGCAGGTTGGCGCGAATGACCCAGCCGGAGGTGGAATCGCAATCGAGCGCGGCTTTCACCGGGGCGCTGAATTTGCCAGTGATATCGGTGGTTCCAGCCGTGACCGTGAGTGCGGAGACCGCGCTGGCATTGCGAACTTCCAGCACCAGATCAAACAGCTGGCCTTTCAGCAGGCGGGTACGTTCCGGCAGCAGAATGCGGACGCTGGGAGCGGTGGACTGCGCAAAAACGGAAGCGGAAGCGATAAGGGTGACGACGGCTGCGTTTACAAATCTGTAATACAAGGGGGTTCTCCAGGACGATGGAATAGAATTCGCAAGCCTGAGATTAGCCGGGGAATACTTCATTCCCGCTACTATTGGGACAAGATTTGTTGACGCTATTTCTGCTTGAACAGTTCAGACCGGTTGATGCGCTCGCCTTTGAACACCACAAACGAGATCGCTTCAGTCGCATGAATATCCTGAAGCGGATTACCATCCACCACCAGCAAGGAAGCTTCCTTGCCTTTTTCGATGGAACCAAAACGCTGCCCGGCGTGGAGCGCCCTGGCAGCGTTGAGCGTTGCCGCCTGTAAAGCCACTGCGTTGGGGATGCCGGCCGCGACCCAGAGTTCCAGTTCCCGTTGCACCGCAGGGCCGTGGAAGACCAGCGGGTTGCCCGCGTCGCTGCCGGTGACCAGCAGCACTCCCGCGGCATACGCGCGGCGCAGATTATCCGCCGCGATTGCGCTGCTGGCGGGGTACTTGCCAATGGATTCGCGCATCTTAGCGTTCTCTGGTGATTCCATCATCTTGCGGGTGCCGGCGAGGAGTTCGCGGGTGGCCGTCTGCTGCACCAGGGAACGGTTGAGAGCATCCACTCGCCCGTTGGCGAAATCGGCGAAGGCCGCACCCACGCTAAGAGTGGGGTCGTAGCTCATGCCGGCCGTCGCCATGGCCAGAAAATCGGCGTCGGGAATTGCCTGTCGCATGGAACCATGCTCAATTCCGGCAGCCCCGGCGGCAATGGCATCTTCCACATCGCGGGCGTCGCCGGTGTGAACCACCAGGGGGAGTCCGTTGGCTTTGGCAGCGGCGGCGATGGCATGGAGAATCCGCGGATCGAGGCGGTTAAATGTCGTCTGCCCGGCACCCGATTCCAGAACCGCCTTGATGGCGTCCACACCGGATTTCTTCAGGTCATCCACCTGTTGGCGAGCTTCCTCCGGCGTTTTCGGCATGCGCAGGAAACCGGCGTTAAACTGCGCACGACTGAATTCAGGAAGGCGCCCGGCATATTCCGTGCCGTGTCCGCCGGGTGTGGTGAATAGCGGGCCGGCCAGAAAGAGTTCCGCTCCCAGCTTTTCTCCGCCGTTGGTTATCTGGCGGGCGGCGAGTGCAATATCCAATTGGTCGCCCAGACTGCGCACGGCTATGACGCCGCTGTAGAGATAAGCCGCAAGGGCACGCTGAACGGCCTGATTGGCGTCATATTTCTGCCAGTCGGCGGCTTCCATAAAGCCGCCCGGCGAACCCAGATGGACGTGAGTATCAATGAGGCCCGGCAGTATGGTCTTACCCGCACCCTCGACAGGGGCGGCGTTGACCGATTTCTCATCCGGGATGTTGCCCTCGTAGACTTCCGCGATGCGGCCGTCCTTCACCAGCACGGCGCCGTTTTCAATGACCCTGCCATTGCCCACGAAGATGCGGGCGTTGCGGATGAGCATGGTGCGGCCGCGGGACATCTGGCGATCCAGGACTTTGATCTTGCGGACGTTGTCTTTGGCGTAAGCCTGCCAGCTGCCCAGCAGGACAAAGGGCACCAGTACGGCGAGCACCCAGAGCTTACCCGCGGGGCGTATCTTTTCTTCCTTCTCCCAGCGGAACAGCTTCACCGAGAGCAGCAGGCCCACCACCGTGGTAGCCAGAAGAGCACCCACCGCCTGCCAGTTATCCACAATGGATTCCTGGCGCATCAGAATACCCTGCAGGCCGGTGACCAGCCATGTAGAGGGGATGAACTGCGTAGCCGTCAATAGCCAGTCGGGAAACATAGCGATGGGGAACGTGGCACCGGAGAGAAAGAGCAACGTCATATAGACGATCTGCACCAGAATGCCGCTTTCCTGCATGGAGTTCACAACCGACGCAATAATGAGGCCGATCGAACGAATGGCGACAACACCCAGGGTGATGAACAAAATTACGGAAATCAGATTGGGCGGCGTCGGCATGCCATAGAGGAACTTCGCCAGCGAGAGCATCAGCGCCACGTACGGCAGATAAAGCACCAGCCCGGTGACCATCGCCGCCACCAGCAGCGGCAGTGGAGACATGGGCGCGACTTTGAAGCGCCGCAGAATATTGGCTTCGCGGTCCGCCACGGAACGCATACCGGCACCGAATAATCCATTGCCCAGAATGCCAATGACGCTGACCATGGTTACCACCTGCAGAATCGCCCCGCCCTGCTCCGCATGGAACGCCTGGGCAAAGATAAAGAAGAACGTCAGGGGCATGAGGTAGTTGAAAAACAGAACTGCTTTCAGGCGCAGGGCCAGGCGCAGATCGTTGCGGATAATTGCCACGTATTGTTTCATTCGCGCAGTTTCTTCCCCGTGAGTTCGATAAAGACGTCTTCCAGTGTGGGGCGGCTGAGGTGCACATCTTCCAGCCCGAGTCCCTGTGCTTCTACCCACTTTATTATTTCGACCAGGGTTTGCGCCGGCCGCAGCGACGACACCGTAAGGCTGCGGTCACCGGTAACCCGGGTAGTGATGGCGCCCGGCCATTCCGGCAGCGCCGCGGCGTCAAAAGGCCGCTTGCAGACAATGCCCACAGTCGATTTGCCCGAGCTGCGCTCTTTCAATTCCGCCGGGGAACCGATGGCAATAATACGGCCCGAATCAATGATGGCGACACGGTCGCACAACCGTTCGGCTTCTTCAATGTAATGAGTGGTCAGCAGAATACTGCGTTTTTCCGAGCGCAATTGTTCGATGAGCACGTGGATCTCAAGGCGCACCTGGGGGTCGAGACCGGTGGTGGGTTCGTCCAGAAAGAACAGCGCGGGGTCATTGATGAGGCCCAGCGCAATCGCCAGACGCTGCTTTTGTCCACCGGAAAGCGTGTGGTAGAAAGCACCGCGTTTTTCCTCCAGTTGCAGGCGCTTCAGCAACATGTCGGCATCCAGGGTCCGGCTGTACAACGAGCCGAAGAGTTGGAGGGCTTCAATGACTTTGATCTTGTCGGGGAGATTTGTGGCCTGCAGGCAGACGCCGATACGGTCTTTCAGAGCAGCTTTTTGCTTATCGGGGTCGAAACCGAGGACGCGGACATCCCCGGCGGTGCGCTGGCGAATGCCTTCCAGAATTTCGATGGTGGTAGTTTTGCCTGCGCCATTGGGGCCGAGCAGGCCAAAGACCTCGCCGGCAGCGACTTCGAAATCGATGCCGCGAACCGCCTCTGTCGCGCCATAAGACTTGCACAGCCCGCGAACGAAGATTGCCGGTGAATCACTCACCTCATCAGACTAGCGAATGTTAACCGCAGGTTGGACAACTTACCGACGAACCGCAGGAAAATTGCCGGTGAATGGCCAAATATGGCTACTGAACCGCGAGACTGATTTGATCGTGGAAGGCATCGGGCGTCTGAATGGCGAGAGGCACAGAGCCAGTAGTGGAGAGTGTTGTGGGCACGGTGAAGTTGATCTGATACAGGCCGGGAAACTGGACGCCCGCACCGGCGTAGAAATTGCTGGTGGGGACCTGCGTGCCGTTGACGAATACGGTGACCGCGGTGGCGGCGGAATTCGCCCCCGGTGAGCCGGTGCCATCCACCAGGGGCGAGGTGAGCGCACCCAGACCGGTGAGATACATCACCAGCGTCTCACCCTTTTTTGCGGGCGCGGTGGCATTGACCAAAGTGCCATTCAGGTGGACGATGATGCCATCGCCCGCTCCCGAAGTATCGGCGGAGAAGATGCCGGGCGAGGTTTTTGCCAGAGGAACGGTCACGCTGTTGGAAGCTGTTGAGTTGCTGGTGACCACAATAGTGGCCGTGGAACCGGTGACTGCAAAGGGCACCAGACAGTTAATCTGCCCGGCGCTTACAAGGTAGAGAGGCGCGGGCAATCCGTTGATGGAAACCGAGACACCATTCAGGGAAGACAGGTAGGGCGGAGTTGCCACGCGGGTGGAGGCAGCGAGGCCGGTACCATAAAGCGCCAGAAATTCTCCGGGCGATATGGCATCCACGCCGGGCGCATTGCCGGCGGCGTTGATCACGCCCTGCGGGTTGAGGAAGACTCCGGTACCGGTAAGGGCGGGAATCGGGATGGCCAGAGAAACCTCGTAAGCAGTTGGATCCTGCGTAGAGACGTTGGTGGAAGTGAACATGCTGCCGGCGGGGCCGAGGCCAATGCGGCTGACGCCGATTGACCCGGTGCCATCCGAGCCGATGGTGTAAGCCAGTGAACCGGTATAGTTCACGGTATTGGCGCTGCCCAGAAGATGGGATCGGCGAGAGACGTTGAGCGCGGCGTGTGAGGCAATCACCACACCGGAGCCGGTGAACGACTGGCTGCCGCTCGCGGTATCAATGCGGAGGCCAGCTTGCCAGTAGCGCCCGGCGAGGCTGGCACTGGTCGCGATACCGGTGATGGATTTCACACCAATCATGATGTCGTGCGCGGCCGGGTTCACGGCGAGAAAGAGATTGCCGGAGCTGGAGACGTAGAGATTCTTGTTGGCGCTGAGCAGGGTGGGGGAAGTTGCAGCCGGAAAGGCAATGGTGCCGGTGCCATCCGTACCCAGCGTGTAAGTGGCACCGGTAATGGTTTGACTCACCAGACTGCCGGCGCCGAAGTTGGCGGCATGTCCGCGGCCGGTGAGAGTGGGGATGGAACCCGCGCCATCAAAACTTGCGCTAAGCGAGAAATCGCGGGCCTGCGATGTGGAAGCCGCGGTGAGTTCCAGATTGGTCCCGAAGTAGCTGCCATTAAGATTGGCGGCGGTGAGAGTGGCCGGGGCAGCCGGTGCCGGGATAGCGACGAAAATGTCGAAGGTGTTCTCCGTAGTGTCGGTACCGGAACCGATCACCGCTTCGGGGCTGTAGCGCGCATTGATGTTGAGAGAAGTCTTTTGCGGGTTGGTCATGGTGACAACACCCGCCGAATTGAGTGAATAGTTTCCGCTGACCGCAAAAGTATTCGCGCTGCTGGTCCCGATCACCTGTTGCCCGTTAACGCTGTAGTTGCCAATGGCGTTGAAGGTGATGGTGCCGGTAATACTGCGGGCATCGGTGACAGTATTCGATGCGTCGGTGGAGAACTGAACGTGGCGGAAAAAGTACTTGCCGCTCAGAGTCGAGTTAGAAAGTGTTTGCGATTGAGCGGCAAGACAACAAACGAACCCAAGGAGAAACGTTGCACAGCGCATGTTCCATTCTAAACCGGCGGCGCCAGGCCGTCCATCAGGCCGAAGCCCTGAATGGCGAGCGCACTTTGCCAGGCAGTTTCCAGGGCCAGAATGTAATCGGCTTCCAGCTGGAACAGCGTGCGCTGCGTCATCAGAACCTGCGAGTATGGTGCAGCCATGTTCTGATAGCTCGCGCGATACATCTTCCACGCCTGCTCTGCGCGGGGTAACATCTCATCGCGATATTGCACTGCTGTGAGACGGGCGGCAGCGTAGTCGCGAAATATGCCCGCCAGTTCGCGCTGCAGGCGCAGCTTCAAGCGGGCCAGATCCTGGCTAGCGCTTTCGATCTGATTTTTGGCCGCCTCAATGGAGCCCTGGTTACGATTGAAAATCGGAATCTGCACGCCGATCTGTGCGCCGCCCTGGACTCCTTTCGGGAGATGGGTTGTTTCCAGCGGTTCAAAATTGTTCGTCAGGTTCGCGCTGATCTCCAGGTTCGGAATGGGTACTTTCTTTGCGGCGGTAAGAGAAGCTTCGGCGCGCGCGACTGCAATCTGCGCGATCTTTCCCTCGGGGCTCTCACGCAAGGTGTTGGCCAGCCACTGGTCGTAGTTGAGGTCGGGAATGCTTTCCAGTTCGCCCTGTAGCGGGGAAGGCATGAGATCCGGTTTTCCCGCCACCGCAGCCAGCATCCGCCATGCCGACTGCAGACTTTGTTCGGCAATACGGAGGTTGAGATTGGCCTGTTGTTGTTCAATTTCGGCTTGCAGAATATCGGGACGGTCCACCATCCCGATATTGGCCAGCTGGCCCGCAGTTTGCGTGGCGTCGCCCGAGAGTTTCACAAGATTGCGGCGGACTTCCACCATTCTTTGCGCCGCGAGGACATGATAGAAAAGCGCGCGGACGTTATTCACAATACGGGTGCGCTGCAACTGCGCGCCGGCTTCCACTTCGTTGGACCGCAACGCGGCCACACGACGGGCGGCGCCGAGCTTACCTCCCATCACAATGGTCTGGCTGATGAAGCCGCCCTGTTTGCCGCCACCGGAGTATCCGCCACGAATCTCGTCACCGTAATAGCCGAGAGTGGGGTTGGGATAGAGGCCGGCCTGCCGGGTGAGGCCGGTAGCCGCACGAACATTAGCCTGGACCTGGGCCAGGGACGGGTTACCCGCAAGCGCCATCTTCTCCAGATCTTCCAGACGGAGTGAAGTGTCGGCAGAAGGCGCAGTTGCTGCGACGGCGACACCGTGAAGAACCTGGTCCCCGTCAAGAACTGTGGCTGTGACGCGGTCGCCGGGCTGCAGGCGAACAAGAATGTCGGGGTTGTCAACCGCATAGGCCATCGTCATGGAGCCCATCCAGCCCTCAATGGCCTCATTACTAATGGTGAGTCGTTTCGCGGCTGCGTCCACCGCAGTGACTGTGCCACGAAAAGCGTGGGAAGCCTGCGCCTGCGCCTGCGCGAGCAGTGCAGTCAGCAATGCGATGGCGAGGGTTTTCATTGCGCTGCTCCGGCGCCGCGGCGCTGCTGCGCTTTGAGCTTCATCACCTTCTGGAATTGCTCCGGAGGCATGACGCGGACCAGCGTCATCATACCGCCCACATAGCCGCTCCAGCCAGGAGGCAGGCCAAGCGTCTCCGGCTTCTCCACATCCTTATCAATCGCCATCATCGGCCCTTCCATGTAAGCGTCCTGGGGGAAGAGCGGAACCTTCTCTGAATTGGCCGGAACCGCCGGCATACTCATCCCGGCAGCGCTGTGATCCATGGCTGCCCCCATGCGAGTCATGGGACCGACGTTCGAAACCATCTGGTTCATCATGTGATGTGGAAGATGGCAATGCAGCATCCATTCGCCAGACCGGTCGGCAACGAATTCAATGTCGCGAGCCTGAGCGACGCCCACCAGCGTGGTGTTGCCGCGGAACCAGATGGCTTCCGGCTGGCGCGCGCCTTCGCGTCCGGTTTCCTGAAAGGTGAAACCGTGCAGGTGGATGGGATGGTGGTCCATGCCCATATTGATAAGGCGGATACGCACGCGCTCGCCCTGCTGCACCACGAGTGGAGTTGCGGCCGGACCTGCCTTGCCATTGAAGGTGAGCCAGTTAAACTCCATCTTCATGCTGTTGGGAACGGTGCTGTTGGGGAGAACGGCGTATTCCTGCAGGGCGATGAGAAAGTCGTGATCCACGGACGGCGTCCACGCGGCACGCGGATGAATAATGAACCCGCCCAGCATGCCCACCATCTCCTGCATCGCCATGTGCGGGTGGTAGAAGAAAGTACCGTTCTGGTGAAGATCGAACTCGTAAACGAAGCGACCACCAGACGGCACAGGCGCCTGGCCAACGCCGGGCACTCCGTCCATTTCGTAAGGCAGTTCCAGACCGTGCCAGTGGATTCCAGTGGGCTCAGGCAGATGATTTTCAAAGATGATGCGAATGCGGTCGCCCTCATTCGCCTGGATGGTGGGGCCGGGCGCACTGCCATTAAAGCCCCAGAGATCGAGCACGCGTCCTGGCAGGATAGCCTGCTTGACGGGCTCGGCAATCAGACGAAATACTTTGATGCCGCTTTCGATGGTGAAGGGTAAATCGGCAACGTCGGGGGTAATTACCGGAACCGGTGTTCCGGATTGTGCGGCGGCCAACCGCGGAAGCACTGCGACGCCTGCGCCCAGCCCGAGAGCGTGGCGAAAAAAATTCCTGCGCGGATTCATGACGGTATTCTCCTGTTCAAAAAATGTGGGATAAACGGGGGCGGAACGAAAGGAACAGAACTACAGGCGGAGAATGATGACGCTGGAAGGGGGGCTGACCGGCGGTGGAGAGCTGGAAGGCTTTAATCCGAAAGATTCAAATTCCGGGACCAGGGGCAGGGAAATTGCCTCTGCCACCCAATACAAATCGGGCAGACGTTGAACGTCATCAGTGGAAGCCGTTGCGAACTGCGGATGCTGATGATCACAGGCTGCAGGCTGCGTGCCGGTCTGTTTATGCAGCGGACATTGGGGCGCGGTGGATCTCGCCGGAGCGTCGGTAACCGAGGCACAGTTGTCCACGCATCGCGCGTTACCCAATAACGCGGTAACGGCAAGCAGCGCAAAAATACGAGTGCAGCGGGAAAACATGCCTGATCCTAATTTAGCAAACTGCGGCGCAGAGCCAACCCGGCAAGACCGGTTGCCAGCAGAAACAGGGTTCCAGGCTCGGGTGTTGCCAGGTCGTAACCGATCACGTCCAGTGCGCGAATTTCAACACCGGGCGTGGCGTTCGAACCGGGCGTGGCGAAGGCATCCTGCACCCGTTTCGTTGCCGTGGAGGCCCAGTCGCCATAATCTCCGCTGCCCGTCTGGTTGAATTGCGCCAGCAGGGTTGCTCCGTCAATGGAGAAGTGTGAAGTGGCTGAACTGCTGGCGGTGAAACTGCGTCCACCGCTGCTATCGAAGCGGAAGAAATCCTCCGGCGAAGGCGACCCCTGCACGTTCAAACCCAATGTGGAGCCAAGGCCCAGCGCTTCGTCAATCTCGTGAAAAATAACCGGAAGCAGGTTGTACGTCCCGGCTGAGCCGGGGGAGCCGGGCGTTGTAAGCGCGGCATTGAAGGTGATGGTTGCGTCAGATCCACCGGACGTGGCGAATCCCAGCGCACGCGCGTTGGGTGCTTTGATGAAGACCTGCGAACTGCCGGTTATCGGGTTGTTCACGCCGGTGCCGTCCACTGCGAGGCGAGTGAGCGCCGTGACGTCATCAGGCGATGTGGCGTCGGCAAGAAGAGCGTTGTAGAAGTCCTGGTAAGTAAGCAGGTACAGCGAAAACGAGGTGCTGCCCAAACTGCTGGTGCCTGCCACGAAAGCGATGTCCACTGTGATGGGATCGGCAAAAGTGGTTTCATACCAGCTGATGGCGGTGTTGATTGTACCCATGATCGCTGCGGAATTGACGTTGCCGGTGATGGAAGTATCCCAGGTGGGACGAATCAGCAGATTGGCCTGAAGCGGCGTGCCCACTGCTGCCAGGGCGATAAGCAGAATTCCGGAAGACCTTAACGCCATGGTCAGGCGGACCTGCGGCGAAGACCAACAAGGGCAGCGATACCTGCGGCCAGCAGGCCGCCGGTGAACGGCTCCGGCGTGGCGACGGCATCCCATCCAATCACGTCCAGAGCCAGAACATCGTTCCGGGAAATAGCAAGGAGTTCTCCCGGCGCCGCCGTGGGGCTCAGAATGCCGAGCACAAGGTTGTCCTTCCAGTGGCTGGCCTGGCTACCATCACCGAAGTTGGTGCCCCGTGCGAATTGAGCACCCAGGGTGGCACCGCCGTTGATGGAAAAATACTTGGCCCGGTTATCGGCGCTCTGGTCCATGATGGTGCCCAGTCCGGAATCGGTGGAATAGCGGAACAAGTCGAGAACGGTGGGTTCATCAATCGCTTCCGAGATCGCGTGACCACCGGGACAGCCGGCAGGAGTGGGGGTGGCACCGCAGAAATCGTAGTCATCCACGCTGCTGACGAAGCCAAGCAGATGGCCTATCTCGTGGGTGGCAACGCCCACGAAGTCGTACTGCCCGGCGGTCACACCATTCGAAGGGTCAAAGTCGAACGCAAAATTGGAACTGAAGGTGATGGAACCATCGAGGGCGGCGTTGTTGGCCGGCAAAATTCCCAGGGCCTTGGCTTCCGCACCACTGAGGTCCACGTTCAGATTGTTGTTATTGGCATTGTTATCCAGATAAGGTGTCGTGCAGTTGTTACATTCGTTGGTGTGGTTGATGGCGAACGAAAGCGGGCCCACCGGGAGATTGGCAACCGCTGTGGCGTCCGCGGCCGTGGTCGCATCGGCTGCCAGTTTCAACTTGAGGTTCGCGTAGGAGGTTTTGTAGATCGCGTTGCTGGTTTGACCCAGAATGCCGCTACCCAGCGATTGATAGTCGATATGGACATTGATCGTCACCGGGTCGCTGAATAGCGCCGACCAGCGACTGCCGGCGGCAACGAAGCCGTTGTAGACCTGATCGCCCACCGTGACACCGGAACCCACGGTGTAGTTGAACACCGGTCCGGCTTCCAGAGATGTAGCCGCAACTGCCAGCAGTGCGGCGAGCAAAGACGTTCTTGACAGCAAACTGATTCCTCCGACGCGGATTCTTTGTCCACGTTCTACCTTGGACCAGTATAAACCCTCTTTGCAGCGTCCTGGCGCAGCCCGGTGATAACCTGAAAGTTCCCCTTATGAGCGAAATTCAAGTCACTCTGCCCGACGGAAGTGTACGCGCGGTACCGGTTGGTACCACTCCGCTGGACATTGCGCGCCAGATCAGTCCGCGTTTGGCGGACGCCGCCTTTGTCTCCAGGGTCAATGGCGATCTGTTCGATCTGAACCGCCCGCTGGAAGCGGATGCGGCGCTACAGATTCTCACCTCGAAAGACACCGACTCGCTTTACGTGTATCGCCACTCCACCGCACACCTGTGCGCGGCAGCCGTGCTGGAGCTGTTCCCGGAGACCAAACTGGGCATCGGGCCGCCCATCGAGAACGGTTTCTACTACGACTTCGACCGTCCGGTGCCATTCACGCCGGAAGATCTGGAAAAGATTGAGGCGAAGATGTGGGAGATGCAGGCGCGGAATCTGACCTTCGAACGGAAGTTGATTGCCAAGCCCGAAGGCCTGAAGAAGTACGAGGCGATGGGCGAGCCCATGAAGGTGGAGTTGATTACCGAGCGGGCTGACGACATTTTTTCGGAATATACCCTGGGCCCGCACTTTATTGATTTCTGCCGCGGGCCACACCTGCCGGATACGTCGAAAATCAAGGCCTTCAAACTGCTTTCCATCGCGGGTGCGTACTGGAAGGGCGACGAGAAAAACAAGCAGCTCCAGCGGATCTACGCAACCGCGTGGTTCACGAAGAAGGAGCAGGACGAATATTTGGCCCGGCTGGAAGAAGCGAAGAAGCGCGACCACCGCAAAATCGGCCACGATCTGGACCTGTTCAGCATTCAGGAGCTGGCCGGACCCGGGCTGATCTTCTTCCATCCCAAGGGCGGTATGATCCGCAAGCAGCTGGAAGACTGGATGCGCGATGCGTATTTGCAACGTGGCTATTCCCTCGTCTATACGCCGCACGTGATGCGGCGCGACCTGTGGAAGACTTCCGGACACGCCGACTTCTACTCGCAGAACATGTTCACGCCCATGGAGCTGGACGACGCTGAGTATCAGTTGAAACCGATGAACTGCCCCGGTCACATCCTTATATACAAGGCGGGGCAGAAAAGCTATCGGGATCTTCCGGTCCGTCTGGGCGAGTTGGGCACCGTGTACCGCTATGAACGGTCGGGAACCATGCACGGCTTGCTGCGCGTTCGCGGATTTACCCAGGATGACGCCCACATCTTCTGTACTCCCGATCAGATTGAAGACGAAGTGGTGAAGTGCCTCGATTTCGCCGTGGATACCCTGCGCACTTTCGGCTTTACGGACTACAAAGCGGAGATTTCCACCTGGGATGGCGGTGCCAGCGGAAAGTACGAGGGCGAGGCTGCGGACTGGGAACTGGCCGAAGGCGCGCTGCGCAATGCCTGCCAACGGTTGGGAATCAAGGCCGCGGTAATTCCCGATGAGGCCGCCTTCTACGGGCCAAAAATCGACATCAAGCTGGTGGATGCCATCGGACGCCTGTGGCAGCTTTCCACGGTGCAATTCGACAGTCGTCTGCCGCGACGGTTTGAGCTGGAGTACATCGGTGAGGACGGCAAGAAGCATCGTCCGTTGATGGTGCACCGCGCACTGTTCGGATCGGTAGAGCGCTTCTTCGGAATTCTGATCGAGCACTATGCCGGCGCATTCCCGGTATGGCTGGCCCCGGTGCAGGCGACGGTGCTGCCGATTACCGACAAGCAGAATGCCTACGCGATGGAGGTGACCGAGGCGCTGCGCAAGGCCGGCGTGCGGGTAACGCTGGATGAACGCGCGGAGAAAGTGAACCTGAAGATTCGGGACGCGCAAATGCAAAAGGTTCCCTACATGCTGGTGATCGGCGGACGGGAAGCGGAATCCGGGCAGGTGGCGGTGCGGCATCGCAAGCGCGCGGACGAGGGTGCTGTTCCGCTGGCTGATTTCATCGCAAAGATCCAGGCCGAAATAACCGCCAGAACCGGCGACTAGGACACGCGACTTTAGTCGCGTCTCTTCCATGAACGAAGAACGCTACAACCGCCAGACCCGCTTCACACCTTTCGGAGTTGCGGGGCAAGATCGCCTGGGGCAGGCCACTGCGGTGATCGTCGGCTGCGGTGCGCTTGGTTCCACCCAGGCCACTCTGCTGGCCCGCGCCGGCGTTGGCACGTTGCGGCTGATTGATCGCGACTATGTGGAAGAGAGCAACCTGCAACGCCAGATTCTCTACACCGAAGCCGATGCCCGCGAGGCGTTGCCCAAAGCCGAAGCGGCGCGCAGACATCTGGCGCAGGCCAACTCACTGGTAAAGGTTGAGGCCGTGATCGCCGATCTGGAACCACGCAACGCCGATGAGTTGCTGGCTGGCGCGACGGTAATTGTTGATGGGACGGACAATTTTGAAACCCGCCTTCTTATCAATGACTGGGCAGTGCGGGAGAAGGTGCCGTGGATTTACGGCGCGGCGGTGGGAAGTTATGGCATCGCCATGACTCTGCTGCCGGGCGACGGCCCGTGTTTTCGGTGCATTTATCCCGAACCTCCAACCGGCGATCAGCCCACCTGCGAGACTGCGGGAGTGCTGGGCCCCGTCACCAGTCTGATTGCATCTGTGCAAGCCATGGAAGCGCTCAAGATCATGGCCGGGTGCACAAGCAGCGTGAGGCGCAGGATTCTGACAGCTGATTTGTGGAACGGACCGGTGCGCGAAGCGCAGTTGCCTCCACGCGATGCCGATTGCCCGTGTTGCGGCGCACGCGATTTTGTCTGGCTGCGGGGTCAACGGCGCGCACCGGTTAGTTTGTGCGGGCGCAATGCGGTGCAGATTCACGACCGGGCCAGACCTGTCGACCTGCGGCAACTCGCGGAACGGTTGCGTAGCGTGGGTGAGGTCCGGACGAACGAATTTGCATTGCGATTGTTTGTGGTGCCGTACGAGATTACGGTTTTCCCGGACGGTCGCGCGATTATCAAAGGCACCATAGATACAGGGGTGGCCCGCAGCTTGTACTCACGCTACGTGGGGAACTGAAGGAACGCGGCCCGTCGAGGTGGCACGAAACCGAAGCCACACACGGCTCACCGAATCCGATAGAATCTCTGAAGAGGTCTTATTGCGTGCGCAATTTTCTGTTGCTGTCCCTGACCGCTGGCGTGTTCACCGTTTCCGCGCAGTCGCAGACGCCCCCGGCGTCGGCTCCAATGCAGGATCCGGACCGGTTTGAAAAGGCGCATGAAGGCGTCTTCGGGCAAAAGGATGACCGGGCAGCCGCCGCGGTACGTCTTTCCAATGCTGTGGCCATGAAAGGCGCACACGCTTCGTCACAACCGATTCCACGCAGGAATTTCATCGACAACATGGTCTTCTCGCGCATTGAGCGCGACAAAATTCCGCACTCGCCGCTCACCGGGGATGAGGAATTCGTGCGCCGCGTCTACATTGACGCCGTCGGCGCTCTTCCCACTCCGGCTCAGGTACGGGCGTTCTCTGCCGACAGGGATTCCACCAAGCGCGACAAGCTCATTGACTCCCTCATCGGTACAGACCAGTTTGCCGACCACTGGTCCTGGTATTGGGGCGACCTCTTTCGCGCCAACCAGGATTTCTTTGCTTTCTACAACCGGCAATGGCTAAGGGCGGATCGCCCCTACAACGAAGTATTCTTCGACATTGTGACCGCGATGGCCAAAGAAGGCCACTCGATTCCCGCCACCGGTTTTTATCACGGGGCCAACTACGACGCGGTGCGCGCGCTCAGCCCCACCGATCCCGACAACTACCACCTGGTGAACCGGCTCGATTTTCTGGATGAAGTGACTACTGACATCACGCGCGTGTTCCTCGGCATGAACACCGATTGCATCAGCTGTCACAACGGTGCCGGGCATTTGAATTCCGTCAACCTGTATCTCGCGAAGAAAACGCGGGCAGACTTCGCGTCACAGGCGGCGTTCTTCGGCAAGATGCGCCTGATTGTCGGCTGGAGCGACCGGGTTCTGAACATCAGCGACGAGAATTCGATTTACGATAACTCCGGCGCCGGCTACAACACAAAGGAAGACGGGCCGTTTTACACGCCGGCCGAAAACCGCTTTCCCCGCAATGGCAAGACCTATGAACCTTCCTTCCTGCTCACCGGTGAGAAGCCGAAGGCGGATGAGAACCCTCGCTGGGCGCTGGGACGCATCGTGCCTCAGCATATTCAGTTCTCGCGCGCCGCAGTGAATCTGGTTTGGGGACGTCTGATGACGGTGGGGTTCGTGGATCCTTATGACAGCTTCGATCTGGATCGGCTGGATCCGAAGAATCCGCCGCCGGCACCGTGGACCATTCAGCCCACCAACCCGGAACTGCTGGACGCGCTGGCTCAGGATTTCAAGTCGAATAATTTCAGTATTCAGACGCTCATGAAAACCATCATGAAGTCGAACGCCTACCAGCTTTCCACGCAGTTCGATGGCGAGTGGAAGGATTCTTACGTGCCCTACTACTCGCGTCGTTTTGCGCGGGTGCTGAGCGGACCGGAAGCGGCGGACGCAATCGCCATGGCGACCAACCGTCCGTATGAGTTCAGGATGCGGGGTGAGCCGGTGTCGAAGGTGCAGGAACTGGCCGTACCCGAATCGGTTTCCAGCGCACGCGGCGCCAACGGCAAGAACGAAGGCGTGATGGTGAGCGCGATTCTGCAGGCGTTCTTCCAAAGCAAGCGGCAGACCCCGGCCACGCTGGGCAATACAGCGAGCTCCATTCAGGCGATGCTGATGATGGTTTCGCCGGCGGTCACCAACCGGGTGACGGCGGAACCGGGTTCGCGTTTGGGCACGCTGTTGAGTTCCGGCACAACCGACGCCGGGATTCTGGAAGAGCTATGGCTGGCGACCCTGGCGCGCCGTCCCACAGATGGTGAACTGGGGGCCGCGAAGCACCTGTTGACGAGAGACCGCAAACAGGGCTTCGAAGATATCCAGTGGGCGCTGCTGAACAGCCCCGAGTTTCTGGTCAACCACTAAAGGAAATGCGCAACCGGTCGGCTGGATCGCTCCTGTTCCTGGCAGTGCTGGCCACGCTGTTCGCTCCCGTGAGCCGTGCCCAGGCACCGCCCCAGGGAATGACGCTCATTCCCGAGGGTAATTTCTGGATGGGACGTGTGCACTTTTTTCTGGTGGACGCGGTGGGATGGTTCGAACGCGAGCGCCAGGATGACGTTCCCTCGCATAAAGTTTCGCTCGACGCGTTCTACGTGGATGTGACCGAAGTGACGAACGAGAAGTATGCGCCGTTCGTTCTCGCAAAGGGCGCGATCAAACCCTGGCACTGGCCGCATGGCGAAATTCCGCGGGGTGAAGAAAACTTTCCGGTGTACAACATCGACTGGAAGGAAGCGCAGGCTTTCTGCCAGGCAGAGGGTAAGCGATTGCCCACGGAAGCGGAGTGGGAAAAAGCCGCGCGCGGTGGACTCGATCGCAGGAAGTACACGTGGGGCGATACCGAAACCGGATCGCCCGAAGCACCCGCGGCTACCGGCGGAAGGCGCGGGCGTGGGGGCGACGCGCGTCCTCCGGCCAACGCGGCGTCGAAGGGTCCGGTTGCGGTGGGGAAGTTTTCACCCAATGGATACGGGCTCTTCGACATGGCGGGCAATGTCTGGGAGTGGGTGAGCGATTGGCATCAGACCAGCTACTACTCGATTAGCCCGTTGAAAAATCCCCAGGGACCAGAGCACGGACTGTACAAAGTTTTTCGCGGCGGCGGATGGATCGACACCGATGAACGGAATCAAATGCCGAGCTTCCGCAACTACACCGACCCTCTGCAGCGGTCGCCAACAATCGGATTTCGCTGCGCAAAATCCGCGAACTGAAGTCGCATGCGCGAGCGACTTTGATCGCGATGGAGACACGCGCCGCTCCAATACATTTTTCTCTTGACTTTTTTCGCAGATCACTCTATATATGAATCACACTGCGATTTTTTTTTGAATCGCAAATTTCGATAAGGGAGAATGATTCCAATGGCTGCAAAGAAAGCTGCTGCAAAGAAGAAGGCTGCTCCGAAAAAGAAGAAGTAGCTGCTCGCGTCCCCAGGGACGCGCAATCGATCAACGCAAAAACGGCTCCGGCAACGGAGCCGTTTTTGTTTGGTGTGCAGGCATGGCAACGGCAGCCCCGGCACCGGAATTTGACGCCACGAGGAAGCACAAGATAGTATGGTTGTGCGGGGTGGAGCAGTCTGGTAGCTCGTTGGGCTCATAACCCAAAGGTCGAAGGTTCAAATCCTTCCCCCGCAACCAATCCCACCGTCGAACTTCGCATTCCCCGCTCGCCAATTCCATTCCCCTTCTGCGGCGTAGTGGCCCTTCGTGCCCCAATCTGCAGCTCCATGTCGGGGGCATCTCCGTTGTCAGCGTAACCCGAAACGAAGTACCCGTCGATCTGCCGGAGCACATGCCGCAAGTTATCTGCGTACGGGCCATACGGTGCCGCCACATACCTTAGCCTAAGCGGTTCGCCCGCCTCCTGCATAAAGTACATCAGCTTGTGAACTTCAAGAAGGGTCAGCGAGGGATCAAGCAGCCCGGCAAGATATCGGCCCATCAGCCCGATCAACGCAGCTCGTCCCGCCGTCAGCTGGGGAACCTTCGCCGCTTTAAGGGTTTCTGGCGCAGCTTGAAGGGGCTCGAAAACTACTACTGACATGTCTTCGAGAGGTGCAAGAGCCTTCACAATACGCGGGCGAACTTGCCCCCAATCGAGACCGCCAAGCCCGCTTCCGAGAGGGGGAATCGCGATCGATTTGATCCCGCGTTCACGGATTTCGCTTACCAGGGACTGGAGACCTGCTTCGATATCCCCGATGCGGCTTTGCCCGCGCCAGTGTCGCTTTGTTGGAAAATTGATGATGAACTTCGGATTCCGAAGCTGGTGTCGTTCGAATACGAACATCTTCCCCGGTTGAAGCTCGTCCCGTTTGCAGGCGGCGGCATACGCCTTAAAATTGTCAGGGAACGCTTCCTTGAACTGGAGCGCGATTCCACGGCCCATTTATTCCGACACAGTTGACGGCGTTAACGAGCGCCTCGACATTCGCTTTAAGGAGGTCGCCTTGTTTGAACTCAATCACAGCCAGGCTCCGTTTAGTCAGGATAGTACCAGTCTCTTCGAGTTTCTATCGTGGGGCGGTGGGTGCCGCCCGTCAACGCCTGATCTGCGCGATTGGCGATCGCATTTGAAAAGACGCCGATCCGTTCTACCAGTTCCCAGGGGAAGCGCTCCTCGATCAGGCACTCAGCTTGCTTGCCCTCTTTGACAGACGCTTCCACGTTGAGACCAGACCACCATTTCGTGCCGACCGCGCCCCAATCGATCTGATTCAGTTGTCCGAGTTCACATCGATCTTCGAAGTAGTAAGCGCCCGCGTTCGAGAGTGTGAAGGCCCAACGTTTTCCCTGTTCTTCAGCCCATTCAACGGTCTTGATAAAATCAGCCTCCAAATGGACAATCGGCTGTTGTCCACCGTGGAATGTCAGGTCGGGATCGTTGTTTTTATGGATGAGGTATAGCATCACTGAACGAGGACACCAATAGAATGGAACGCACTCTCCCACGTTCAAACCCGGTCGGCATGCAACTGAGAGAGTCAGTCGCCGCTGCGTGATTCTGCTCATTCCGATTGTTGTGCCAGTTCCTTGGCGGACAGACATCACGGCATCGCTGAGCAGACATCCGTCCGCAAGAATCGACGCGAGCCGGTAAACATGCACGATGTGGTGGATCTTCGGGCGCGCCGGTTGAGCCATTTGCCTGAAGTTTGCCTTTCAAGTTCCCGGGTGTACCGCGCACGGGTCACTGTCCAGTGGGGCATTGCCCAAAATCGCCCAGATCCTAATCTCGTCGGCTCAGAGCCGATTTCCTGTTACCCAGCGCAACAATTTCTCCGGCAGTCAGTTCCCGCCATTTCCCCACCATAAGATCGCCGATGGATATTGACCCGATGCTCACACGAGCCAGTCTCAGCACTTTGCTCCCGATGGCTTCCACCATGCGTCGCACCTGCCGGTTGCGGCCTTCGGTCAACGTCATTTCGATGTGCGAATGCTTTTCCGCATCACGTTCTCGGCGCACAATCGCAGGGCGGGTTGGCCCGTCCGAAAGCTCCACACCGTTGCGCAGACGCTGCAGGTCTTCTTCTGACACCAGGGTTGAGCATTCCATCAGATAAGTCCGCGGCACGTGATGATCGGGATTGGTGAGACGCTCGGCAAACTGCGTATCGTTGGTGAGGATGAGCAGTCCGCTGGTATCCATGTCCAAACGGCCCGCGGGGGCGATGAAACTACCCACGTCGGGCAGCAGGTCGTAGACCGTCGGACGGCCTTCCGGGTCGCGCAACGTGGTCAGGTAACCGGTGGGCTTGTGAAGCAGAATCGAAAGCGGCGCGCTCTTGCGCAGCGGCTTCCCGTCGAAGAGAATCTTGTCGTGCTGCAGATCAATCCACTGATCCGGGTTCTGCGTGGGGCGACCGTTTACGGTGACGCGTTGCGCATGAATCCAGCTGCGCGCTTCGGTCCTTGAGCCCAGCCCGGCTTTGGAGAGCACTCTTTCGAGTGTTTTCTTCGGGGTGACTGGCGAGTTCGGTTTCAGCGTAGGATTACCCTGGCAAGACCGCTGTTGCCACCCGCATCCGCAGCGCGCAGCAGAACCACATGCTCGCCGGGCGTCAGCCCTTCGAGGCGCAGACGGAACTGCTCAACAGGGGAATCCAAAACGCCATCCACGGGTGCCAGAGGTATCCACGGCCCCGCATCCAAAGACCACTCTGCGCGCCGGATAGGCGACACGGAATCGGTGGCGTCAAAAACAATCTCGGTGCGGGAGGAAGACTGCACGCGCACCACCGGTGGAGTGTTATCGATCAGGACCGGCGAACTCACCAGCTCCGTCTCGCGCGCCGTAGCTGCAGGATTCACTTCGCGGTCTGAAGCGGTTACACGAAAAAAGTAGCGGCCGTCGGCAAGCGAGTCGCCCTCAATGGTCCACGAGTTTTCGTGTAACATTTTGCGCAACGGCTTCCAGACAGATTCCCCTTCCCCGCGGTATTCCAGGTCGTAGACCAGCCGGTCGCCATCGGGGTCGTCCGCCTGCCACGAGATCATGAGCTGCTGCAACCCCAGGCGCGAGAGCGTCTGTGTGGGCGTGCCGGTGGAGGCAACAGGCGCGGCGTCGCCGGTATCCGTCACGGTGATGGAGTAGGGAGTATTGGCGGCGCTGGCTGAGCTGTTCCCCGTAGCTTTACCGGTTGCGGCAGAGGGCTGGGTGAGCACGGTGATGGAGCGAATCAGGGGCGGATTGTTTTGCGGAAGATAGGCGGCCACAATGCCTTCGATGGCGGCAGAAGGGCCGGTTAGCTCGGCCTTGATTTGCAGGAAGCGCGCGTTGGGGCTGGGTATTTGGGAGCCCTTGCTGTCACTCAAAAGTTCCGACCACGGGCTCCAGGTGTTGTCTGGCCGCAGGCTGTTGCCGGAACGCGCGCGGATGGCGGTGGTACCCGACGAATTCCAGCGCAACCTCCCCCAGCGCGCCACCGACGAAGCATCGAAGACCGGAGACTCCCATGAGCCTTTGGTGCCGGCGGATTCCAGCTGATAAATTTTGCCGCTGTTGGCAGTCGCCACGAGGGTGGTGTTGGCGGAGGCAACCAGTCTGGTGACTTCCTGTTCATTGGTCTGCACCACCAGCGTAAGGCGGCGATCGGGAGTCAGCCGATAAACCCGGCCATTGACGTCGGTGCCAAACTGCAGGTCGCCGTCGGGGCGAACCAGAATGTCATAGACGTTCTCTTCTTTGGAACTCCAGAGAGTATCCACAGTGTTGTCGGAATTGATGCGATAGATCGCCGAACGTTCCACACCGGCAACCTCGGTTGCGGTTGCTGTGGTGGCCGGTTGGGCGGGCACGGCAGCGGATTTCGCATCCGGCGAGGTGGGCTTGATTTCATTGCCTGCCTGCGCGGTAACGGTGATGCTGGTGCTGAAAGTGGGGGTTGCATCCGCCTGGCCCTGATTCTGCTGAACCGCCTGGATTTTCCTCGCGAGAGCTCCGCCCAATCCCGCCGCGTAGACGCTGCCATTCGGGCCCGGGGCGATGGCGCGGATTTCCGGCAGCGGCGAATCGTAAAGTGCAAACGCCTGGTTGCGCGCCGTCACCCGGTAGAGAATGCCGTTCGGTTCGGTACCTGCCAGAAGAGCACCGGCGGAATCAAGCATAAGGCCGGTGACGTTGGCCTGCCCGGTGGCGTAGTATTCTTCGCCTTGCCCGGGTCCGGTGATGCGGAAGATGCGACCCTCATCGCCGGTGCCGGCGTAGAGCGCGCCATCAGAACCTGTGGTGAGCGCCCATATGTATTTTGCTTTGGGGTCAAAGTATTCCGTAGCCTGACCGTTCTCGATGCGCCAGATCTTCCCGTTGGGCGAAGTGCCTGCGTACAGGACGCCGCGGCCATCCACGGCAAGGGCGAATACTTCGGGTCGGTCGGCTGTCCAGATCAATCGGGAAACGCCGGAGGGCTCAACCCGAAAGACGCGTCCCCTGTGACCGGTTGCGGCATACGTGGCCCCATCGGGAGCTGCGGCGAGGGTCCAGATTACCGGCTGGCCGGAAGTGAACAGAGCATGCAGAGCCGGGGCAACCGACAAGCGGCCATCGCGACCCAGAGAAACGCCGTCGAAGGTGCCTTTAACAAAATCGGTGAAAGTGCTGAGTTCCCAGGCCCCAGGTGAGGCGGCGTGCAGGCTGACGGCGGACAGCAGCAGAGCGAGACTGCGGCTGATCATGGCTTTACCTCCACTTGCACGGTCTTCGAGCCGGTAACCAGCAGGCCGCCGGAATCGATGATCAGTTCCGCGATTTTTGAATTGCGGTTCTGCGAAAGGCTCTGCGCCGCGTGCAGCACCAGTGTGACCGACGGAGGCGGGTCAATGAGTTCCTCACCATGCACTTCCCAGGCCGCATCCTGCCGCCAGACACGTACATAAGCTTTGTCACTGGCCCGCAGTCGGCTGACATTGGAGAGCAGTTGCTCGGCGGAGTCCGGCGTCACGAGAATGATCTGACGGAGTTCGGCGAGACTGGTCTGGGCACCATCGGCGACAGTGAAATTGAGAATTCCCGGCGCGGTACCGGGTGGAATTGTGTAGCGAACGGAACGGGCCAGTTCCGCACTGTTCTCGCCTTCCAGCATCACACTAATCTCCACGGTTTCCCCCGGCTTCGCTTCCCGGCGCGAGACGAAGGCGCTGGCAATGGCCAGGTCGCGCTTCGTATTCAGCGTGTCAATGGTGAGCGACACATGCTTGAGCTTTAGCGAATCGAAGCCGCCCTGCATGATGTAGGAGAGCGGAATCGCAGTCCCGATGGCGGCCTGCATGGTGACGCCGTTGTCGCCCGTATAAACACCGCCAATCTCAACCGGTTTCGGTCTGTTCTCGAATTCCAAAGTACCTTTGATGCCCACGCTCAACGGGCCGGTGGCACGCTGCGTTCCATCAATGGCAGAGAAGGTAGCCATCTGCAGCAGGAAGGGCGAGAGGAACCGGTCATTGACGATATTGACGTGATAGGTAGTGAGAGCGCGACCGGATTCCCGCACCAGAATATCCAGCGGTACCAGCGCCGCCTGCGCGCCCAACGTGCCCGTGACCGCCGTGCTGCGGTCTTGCGAAATGACGCCCATGAGTTCTTTTGCCGCTGATATCTTGAACGACGTATTCACGTTGGCCAGCAGAGTGATTACTTCCGAACGGGTAAACGGCAGGCTGGTTGGACCCACAGCCAGGAAGCGATGGCCGAAGGCGTACACACGGTTGCCGTCGATGGCAGTGAGTGTGCCGTCTGCGCCGGCGCTCATGTCGCCCGTCATC
Organism: Bryobacterales bacterium; assembly: GCA_038229475.1. Lineage (GTDB taxonomy): Bacteria > Acidobacteriota > Terriglobia > Bryobacterales > Bryobacteraceae > BOG-234. The sequence continues at coordinate 39,061 of JBBROK010000020.1, forward strand.
AGCTGAACGCTGATCATGGAGCCGGGTTCCAGACGCGAGGGATCACCCATGGTGAGCGACGAGGCTCCGCCCAGCGAGATTCCCTGGCGGGGTTCAAGACCGAACTCGCGGAGGCGGGGAGCAAACTGTTCCATGGTTCCGCTGGTAAAGCCGCTGAAGGATATGGGATTGGCGACTTCGATGAGGCGCATGTCGCCCTGCGCGGGGCGCGGCGCGGCCGGAAACAGCGTAGCAAGATCGGCCAGCGGAGCCGGTGCGCGCGGCGGCGGTGGAGGAAGATTGTCCAGCGCAATCATTTCCTCAATGGGGCGGATACCGGCAATCGGATCCTTGGCACCAGGAAACGCCAGAGCCACTGCGCCAATCAGTTTGCCGTCCACATACACCGGGCTGCCACTCATGCCCTGCATAACACCGGTGTGCTCCAGCGGACCACCGGAAAGCCGCGCCAGAATGATGGACTGGCGGGGACCGATGTTCTCCAGTATTCCCAGAATTTCTGCCTGAAAAGTTTCCACCGTACCGCCTGCAAAGACAGTGCGGCCGGTGGCGCGCATACCGGCGCGGACATCCTTCAACGGCATGATGTTCAGCGCGGCGGGCGCGCATACGGCGAGCGTCAGAAAAGCGGAAGTGCGCAACAGCAGGCGGAGCACAGTTCCAGTGTAATCCGACACTCTGCTAGCATTCGACAATGCCCTTCGCAAAGATTGATGGAATTCGCCTCTACTATCGGCTGGAAGGATTGCCTTCGCGCCCGTTGCTGATTCTCTCGCAATCGCTGGGGTGCGACCACGGGATGTGGGATGCGCAGATGAGCCCGCTGCTGGAGAGATTCCGCGTGTTGCGATACGACACACGGGGGCATGGCGCCTCGGATGTACCGGCGGGTGACTATGCGTTGCCCAGGCTGGCGCAGGACGTGCTGGATTTGGCCGATGCCGTGGGCATTGCCGGGTTTGATTTTTGTGGCTTGTCGCTGGGCGGGATGACGGGGCAATGGCTGGGGGCGAATGCGCCACACAGGGTACGGTCTCTGGTGCTGGCGAATACCTCACCGCACTTTCCCGATGCCGGCATGATGCAGGCGCGGAAGCGCGTTGTTCTGGAACAGGGAATGGCTGCGGTGGCGCAGGCGGTGATGGGCCGCTTCTTCACCGCGGAAAGTCTGGCAAGTGAAAATCCGCAAGTGGAGACGACGCGCGCCACGCTGCTGGCTACTGATCCGGTGGGCTATGCGGGATGCTGTGGGGCGATTATTGGCATGGATAACCGGTCGCTGTTGGCGAAGATCTCGCGCCCCACGCTGGTGATTGTGGGGGATCGCGATGTCTCCACCCCGTGGGAGGGGCACGGTGAGGTATTGGCGGCGGGTATAGCAGGGGCGCAGCTATGCCGTTTGCCTGTGGCACACCTGGCAAATATCGAGGCACCGGTGGCGTTTGCCCGGGCACTTCTGCAGTTCGTTATTTAGGGGCTGGCGCGGAGAGTACGCCTTGCTGAGCTTTAGCTTGCAATTCCGCTTCGAGGTTATCCCGCAGACCCGCAAGGTCAGGGCGAATACGAATGGCCTCACGCAGAGCCGCAATGGAATCGTCCAGCTTGCCCATCATGTGATAGCCAACCGAGAGGTTGGACCAGGCTTCCGCCAGTTCGGGCTGTAATTTAAGCGCGGCGCGGCAGGCGCTAATGCCATCTTCAAAGCGACCATTCTGCATGTACACCGAAGAGAGCCTCAGATAGTTTTCCGGGAAAGGATCCGCTTTCGCCAGTTTTTCCGCATCCGAGATCTCTTCCAGTGCGACGCGGGCGACGGTCAGCCCACGAAGCCCGTCCGGCGCTCCGGGCGCAAGATTGATGGTCCGGGTAGAGAATTGTTCCAGCTCTTTCCAGCGGCGTTCGGCAATTAGAATCGCGATCTGCGACTTGCGACCGGGAATTCCATCGGGATCGAGTGCCACCGCCCGTTCGGCCTGCTTTTCAGCCTCGGGAAGCTGTTGTTTCAGCAGAAGCCACTCGCTGTAGCGGGCGGCCACCAGGGCGGAGGTTGGTGCAAGGGTCAGTGCACGTTGGAAATGTTGCCCGGCGTCGCTTTTTCCCGCAGCCTCTGCAGAAAGCGCAAGTTCCAGTTCGATTTCCGTGTTACCGGGCTGGGCAGCGTGCGCCTTTTCCAGATACTGGAAGCCCGCTTCGGTGTTGCCGTTGGCCATCTGGATACGGCCGTAGTTGAGCAACGCCCGGGGGTTGGAAGGTTGCTGCTCCAGAACATCACTCCACAGATAGTCATCTGACTGCCAGATAAAGTTGCGGCCATGGGTGTGGAAGGCCAGCAGAGCAAGGCAAATAAACGCTGTACCAGACACCAGTCCAACGCCCACCCATCGCACTTGCTCACGCTGCCAGAACCAGGTCACCACCGTCCAGGCAGCGCCGGCAATGGCAATGGAGAGGCCCACGGCAGGCATGTAAGCGCGGGCTAAAACCTCCACAGCGGGCTGCGGTATGAGGAATTCCGGCAACAGTGCAATCAGGAACCACCAAATGCCGAAGGAAATTGTTTTGCTACCTTCATGGCGAGCGGTATAAAGGCCGAGAAACACCATCATTGCCAAACCGCCGATTCCCGCCACTGCGAGGGTTGAAAATCCGGTAAACACGTCAAGGGCGGAATCAGGGGGAAGATTGTGGGGGTAGAAAAAATTCCCCAGAATGCGCACTGCCACCCACGGCTGAGTAAACCACCAGGCGAAGGCCGACGGGCGAATCGAAGCACCGGCGCTCCAGATAATCGCCGTGTGCGCAAGCCACCAGATTCCGCAGAGAACCGCGGAAGGTATCACGGAACGCACACCGCGTTCCGGCTCGAAGAGTTTGATCCAGACCAGCAGAACCAGGGGAAAGATAGCCGTGCCGGGGTCGGCCAGCAAGCCGAGCACGACTGGGATCAAATAGAGCGGGAGGTTGAGGCGCAGCAATGCCGCCCATGCAGTGGTGGCACCAGTCCGCGCCCGCCGCAATATAATATCCCAGTCATTCTGCGGAATGCGACGTAAAGGAAACCAGAGGGTCTCCGGCATGTGGCGGGGCCAGGCCGCGAAGACCGCGATGCCCAGCGCCACACCCAGAGTTCGCAGCAAAAGGTGCCGCTGTGCAGTGTAATTCAAAACCTGCGACGCAAGAGGGTGAACGGCACACAGAGCAGCCGCCAGCATGGCCGGGAAGGGGCCGGCACCAGGAATCATGCGCACCAGACCGTAGACCGAAACAACTCCGAAGAAAAACCAGAAGAAGGAATCCAGTTGAAAGATGGCCGGGTCGGCAATGCCGTTGAACCGGGTGTCCAGGGCGTAGGTCAGGGTAGTAAGGGGGCGGTACGCGGCATATTCCGGCAGAGAACTGGTGGCGCGGGTGGAAGTAAAAAGTCGTCTCAAGGGATAGTCGGGACGAATCGACGTATTCTCCACAATGGTGTGGATATCGTCGCTGTGAAAACTGTTGCTGATATACCCCGTCCAGGTGAAGCTGATGAGCGCAATCACCGCCGCCAGTGACAGCCACCAGTAGAGAGAGTCAACCCGGGTTTGGTCAGGGGCGTCGATAACCGTAGTATCGGTAATGCCAGCAGCGTTTGAAGACACCAGAGTACTTTATTTAGGATTTTCCAGGGCTAGTACTGCGTAAGCTGTGGCGGCATCATTCATGAATTTGCCAATATCTGACTTCGGATCCCGCTGCTTATTGATGGACCAGGCGGGCCAGAGACCATCTTCCGTTATTTGGTTGGCGGTAAGCCAGCCGAGTGCCCGGGCGAGCGAAGACGCGGACCCGGCCGCACCCGATTCACGAAGCGCAAGTGCCGTTAATCCAGTGGCATAGCCATCCGCGCGGGTTTCAAGGGGAGTATCGTCGTGACGCTTCCAGGTGCCCAGGTCAGTCAGGCTCCAGCCGCCATCCTGCTGCTGTTTTGCCGCCAGTGCAGCCACCAGTTCCACCTTTTCCTTGTCGGTCAAAATTCCATCTACTCGCGCCGAAGCCCACAGCAGAGCAACTTTGTTGATCAACGGCTGGGTGGAATACTCCCGCCTCAGATAATTGCGGAGCAAGTTGAGACCGGTCTGCACTTCGGCCTGCTTGCGATAATCCGCCGGGGTCATCCCCACGGCCAGGGCGGCCAAAGTGGACCCCCAATATTGGGACTCGTCAGATTCCCACGGGCCATTGTGGAAGTTAATCCACGTCCAGGAACCGGCTTTGTCACCGGCCTGGTTTTGGAGAGCCCAGGCCGAGTGGAAAGCCTTACGGGTTGAATCGCTCATACCGCTGCCGGCGGCGGAGTCGTATCGGGCAAGAATCAGAGCATTGAAAATGGCTTCTGTGGCGCGGGCTTCAGCAGTCTTACCGGCACCGGAAATGGCATCTTTATAGAAAGTCTCCACTTCATCCCACAGTCTGACGCGTTTTTCCACGGAAGCCAGCATGGTTTGCTCGGCAGGAGATTTGGCGGTTTCACCAAGGGCGTGGCGCAGCGCGGGGCGGCCCAGCGCGTAAGGGAGCACCGTATGGCAGGAAATACAGGTGGTGTCGTGATCTTTCTGCGCGCGGTCCCACCCCTGCCACCAGGTCTGGCGGGCGTCCAGATAGCGGGCAGCAGACGCGGCGTTCCAGCCCGGCGCATTACCGGTGGTGGCTGGTTCGGCGGGTTGGGCGACCACGAACGGGGCGGCGACACAAAGGGACGCTACGAGGACAACGAGCGATTTCATACGTAAACTCCCGACACCATCATATGGTACAGGACGAAGATGTCTTATCTTCGCGCCGCAATCGGCGGGGTAGTGCAATGTCACTATAGACCGGGTGTCCGTGCTGCGCTTAGGCTGGTTTGAGCGCCACAAAACCCTTCCATGACATCCCCCTTCGCCAGGCTGTTCAGCCGACCCCTCGAATCCGGCCTTGCGGCAGCGCAATACCTGATCGCAGGGGCGCAACAAACACTACAGGCATTGGCCGGTACCGAAGGGCAAAATCGCGGCGGTGTTCCTCTGGCAGGTCCGGATGAAACCGATGGCGCAGTGGCGGATTTTGTAAACCGCGCAGCGCGAATTGTGCGTTACACTCCGGGTGACACCGGGGAATTGCCTGCGGCAGCAATGCGCCTGGCAGCAGCGGCGCGGCAATCGTTTGGCTATCTGGACCTGACTGACCCCAAAACTTTACTGTTTCCAGCCCAACTGGCACTCTCGGTTTCCCGCCTGGCCACACAATCCGCACAGCGTGGCCTGGCGATCTATGAGGTGCTGGGCCCGGATCGGGTAACAGTTCTTTTCCGTGACTTTTTTGAGATGTTCACGGAATTCCAGGTGTTTGTGGGACTGGAATACCACGACTTGATCCGCCGCAGCCGGGAAAGAATCGCGCGGGCACCGGACGACTACGCAACCCGGCTCGATCTGGGCAAGACGCTCATCAAGTGCGGACTTTACGACCAGGCAGAACAGGAATTGCTGATGGTCACTTCCGGTTCTCCCCTCTATGCGGAGGCCACACACGAGTTGGCGGTGGCGTTGTTCCGGGCGGGCCGGCTGGAGCGTTCCGCGCGCGCAGCGGTTCTGGCGTTGAGCGTGAATCCACACGACCTGCGGACGAAATCGTGGCTGTGGATGACGGCGAAAAAAATGGGTGCCTGGCCGGATTTCGTGCCCGCCAAAGACCGCATGGAAGTCGTTGCCGGATACGCCACACCCACCCTGCAGTTTGAAGATATCGCGGCCCGCATCGGACTGGATAAGACCAGCGCCGGCCGCGGCATTGCGGTGTTCGACTACGACAATGACGGCTATCTGGATATTCTGATCGCAGCCGCGCATGGCGGCTGCAATCTGTATCACAACAACGGTGATGGCACTTTCACCGACGTTTCCATCTCCTCTGGCCTCGACACCTGCGTGAATGGTTTTGCGGTTACCGTGGGCGACTACAACAACGACGGGTTTACCGATGTTTTTGTGACCCGGCTGGGATTTTATGGTGGTGAGGGGCAGTTATTCCGCAACAACGGCAACGGGACGTTTACCGACGTTACCAGGGCAGCGGGTGTGAACGTATGGGGCCCGGCTTTCACCGCCTGCTGGGTCGATTATGATCGCGATGGCCGTCTGGATCTGTTTATCGCCAACAATCTGGGCGGGCTGTTTGAAAAGAAGACCCCCAACCGGCTGTTCCACAACAACGGCGACGGGACCTTCACCGATGTGGCGGCACAGGCGGGTCTGGATACGCCGTGGCCCACTATCGGGGCGGCCTGGGGTGATTACGACGACGACGGTTTTCCCGATCTCTTCGTCAGCAACAGCATGGGCCGGTCACAGCTGTTTCACAACAACGGGAACGGAACATTTACCGACGTGAGTGCCGCGGCCGGGGTGGACGAACCGGGTTTTGGCAGCCCGGCTTTCTGGTGGGATTTCGATAATGACGGCTGGCTGGATATCGCCCAGTTCTCCTGGTCGGACCACGAGGATGTGATCCACACCATGGAGCACGGTGAAGGCCCTGCCGACGGAAATCCCATGCGGGTTTACCGCAATAATCGCGATGGAACCTTCCGGCTGGTGAGTCAGGAGATTGGGCTGAACGGTTGTTGGGGCACGATGAGCGGCAACGCCGGCGACTTCAACAATGACGGTCGGCTGGATCTGGTTTTGGGAAACGGCAGCCCGAAGATGGACCGGCTGGAGCCGCTGGTGGTGATGGAAAACCAGGGCGGGACATTCCGCAACGTGACCTTCGCCGCCGGCTTTCCATTTCTGGGCAAGAGCCATGGCGTGAACATGGCGGATTTATTCGGCGATGGCCGGCTGTCGATTCTGGTGGGCGCGGGCGGCGCGTATCCGGGTGACCTGCTCACCATGAATGTCTATTGCCCAACCGAAGTGCCCGGCAATTATCTGAATGTGCGGCTGAAGGGCGTCACCAGTAACCGGTCTGCAATTGGCGCGCGGGTGACGCTGGAGGCACCGGACCTGGTATCACAGATGCGGGAAGTATCGGGTGGGTCTAACTTTGGGTGCCTGCCCTTCGAACAGCATTTCGGGCTGGGAACGGCGGCGGGCGTGGATTCCATTGCGATCCGCTGGCCTGGGGGGTTCCAGCAGACAGTGACGGATTTGCCCATCAACCGGACGATTGAAATTACCGAGGGCCTGGAGGGGTGGAGAGATGTGTACGCCGAAGCTGCGGTACGAACTGGGCGTGCCACATGAGACGGATATTTTTGTTGTACGCCGCGGGAGCAAGCCTGCTGAATGGGCAGCAGACTCCTGAGCCCATCAAGTTGGGGTCAGCGGTCTTCAACGTCAGCATTCGTACACGGCTGGAGAATTGGGACTGGTTCAAACCCGCCTCCACCGCCGCGGACTCTGCCTACACCTATAGCGGAAGTACCATCCGTTTCGGCCTGAGCCAGACGAAGAAGACCTTCGACTGGAACCTGGAACTGGAAGCACCGGTGTTGCTGCATCTGCCGGAGAACTCGGTGGCCGCCGGAGCCGCCGGGCAACTGGGGCAGGGTGCCACGTATTACATCGCCAACGGTCGATCAGCGAATGTGGCAATGATCTTCCCCAAGCAGGCTTTTGTACGCTGGAAGCCGGCCGGTAATCCGGCGCTCAGCCTTCGCCTGGGGCGTTTTGAATTTCAGGATGGCGGCGAAGTGGTGCCGAAAGACCCGACCGTGAGCCTGGTCAAACGGGAGCGGATTCAACAACGTCTGCTGGGCCCGTTCATGTTCACCCATGTGATGCGCAGCTTCGACGGGTTCCACGCGGTTTACAACAAGCCGAAGATCAATTACACCTTGATTGGCGCGGTTCCCACCCGCGGCGTTTTTCAGGTGGATGGCTGGGGCTGGATGAAAGTCGCCTTTGCCTACGGCTCGGCCACCGGACAGGTGCAAACCAAATCGACCACCGGGGAGTGGCGGGCTTTTTCCATCTACTACGACGACTGGCGGCATATCGCAAAGGCTGACAACCGGCCCGCCGCTGTACGCATCGCTGACCTGGCAAATATCCGCATCCTGACGTGGGGAGCGCACTATGTGTCGGCCACGAAGATGGCGGCAGGAACACTGGACGTGATGGGCGAGTTTGCGCTTCAAAATGGCAAGTGGGGGCGGCAGCAGCACCGCGCGGGAATGGCGGATGTAGAGGCTGGCTTCCAGCCGAACATTCTGCCAAAGCTGAAGCCGTGGCTGCGCGCCGGGTACTACTACGGTTCCGGCGACAACGATCCCAACGACAACAAACACCAGACCTTCTTTCAGATTTTGCCCACCGCGCGGCCTTACGCCCGGTTCCCGTTTTTCGATATGGAGAACAATGTGGACCGCTTCGCAATGTTGACGCTGCGTCCGCACTCGCGCTTCACCTTCAAGACCGAAGTCCACAGCCTGGGCCTGGCCAACGGGCATGATTTGTGGTACGCCGGTGGAGGCGCATATCAGCCATGGACGTTCGGGTATCAGTCTAAAGCGGGCAACGGATCGGCGGCGTTGGCCAACCTGTTTGATGCCAATGTGGATGTGGTGGTAAACCCGCACCTCACGGTGACTCCGTACATTGGCTACGCGTCAGGGAAAACCGTGATTCAATCCATCTATCCGCGCGGCAGGAACGGACATCTGGCCTTTCTGGAACTAAACTACAAGTTCTAGATTATGTCTCCGATTGATTCTCTTCGCCGGCTTGTGAAATGCCCCGTGCTCGGGCCAGGGGATGAAGGTTTCGATGGCGCGCGGGAGATCTGGAACCGGTCGTTTGACCGGCGTCCCGCGGCTGTAGTGCGGCCGGCTTCCACTTCCGATGTGGTGGGCGTGGTTCGGTTCGCGCGCGAGCAGCAACTGGAACTGGCCGTGAAATGTGGCGGCCACCATGTGGCGGGCCACGCGTCTACCGAAGGCGGTCTGCTGCTGGATATGACCAGTATGCAAGCCGTGCAGATGGATCCGCGCGCCCGTTCCATCAGGACGCAGTCCGGTTTGACGTGGGCGCATTTTGATCAGGTGACGCAGGCCTTTGGACTGGCCTCCACCGGGCCGATTGTTTCCATGACCGGGTTGACCGGGTTCACGTTGGGTGGTGGATTTGGATGGCTGCACCGGAAGGCCGGCCTGGGCTGCGACAATCTGCGCGCCGCTGAGGTAGTAACGGCATCGGGCGATGTAGTGGTGGCCAATGGGAAAGAGAACTCCGATCTCTTTTGGGGTTTGCAGGGCAGTGGCTGGAATTTCGGCGTTGTGACGTCGATGGATTTCGCGCTGCACCCCATCGGCCAAATGGTGGTGGCGGGGTTAATTTATTTCCCGCTGGATGAATTGCCGGAACTGGTGGCGCGCCACAGCCAACTGCGGGCGGAATTTCCGGATGAGCTCACGGCCTGGTTTTTTCTGCGCCTCGCACCACCTGTCCCGGTGATCCCGAAAGAGTGGGTGGGGCGACCGGTTGCCGCCATCGCAATGTGTTACTGCGGCAAGGCTGCGGATGGCCTGCGCTGGGCCGCGGAATTGGCCACGTTCGGAAAGCCGATCGTGAACACCGTCGCGCCGGTGGAATACCGGGCGTGGCAGAAATCGCTGGACGGTCGCTGGGGCAATGGATTCCATAACGACTGGCGAGGGCATTATCTGGAAGACATCCACCCCAACGCGGTTCGGATTCTGCAGGAGGGCGTCCGCCAAATCAGCTCGCCATGGACCGATATCAAGATCGCCCATATGGGTGGTGCCGTGAGCCGGGTGGCCAGTTCCGCCACGGCCTATGGGAATCGCAGCGCCACATTCGCTCTGGTAATTCAGGCACGATGGGAAGACGCGGCGGAATCGGAAGCGCAGATTCGCTGGGCAAGGGACTTGCGCGACCGCCTGGCACCGTATGCCACCGGCGGTGCGTACGCCAATTTTATTGCGGTCGATGAATCGAACCGCGTGAGCCAGGCACATGGCGCGGAAAACTACCGTCGTCTGCAAATTCTGAAGGCGAAGTACGATGGCGGAAATCTGTTTCATGCCAATGCCAATGTGCCACCTTTGAAGTAATATGCTGCGGACCCATACAGCGCGGATGATTGGTGCCACCATTATTGCCGGAATTCTGGCGGGGCTGGGGGCCATCGGCTTTCACTACGTGGCAGACAGCCTCGGGGAAATGTTATTCGGCTGGGCTACGGCGCAGACCACCGCCACTCGCCTGCCTTACATTGTGCTGGTGCCCACCGCCGGTCTGTTCCTGATTGGCTGGTTTCTGCAGACGTTTCCGGAAAGCCGTGTTGGTGGCGTGCTGGAAGTGTTGAATTCGCTGGGGCTTCAGCAGGGAAAAATTCACGTGGTCCGGTTGCTGAATGTGCTGATGAGCGCGTTGGTGCTGGCGGTGGGCGGATCGGTGGGCCCGGAGGGCCCCATGGTGCAACTGGGCGCACTGGCGGGTAGTCAAGCCGGGCAATGGTTCGGACTTTCCGGGGACACCTTGCGTACTCTGGTTCGTGCCGGAGCAGCGGCGGGAATTGCCGCGGCATTCCGGTCGCCGGCGGGCGGCGTCATGCTGACACTGGAAATCTTCGGTGCGAAGTTGGACCGGGATTTAACCGCTATCGCAACAGCGGCGGGCATCGGCTACATTCTGCGCACTACTTTACTCGGAGACGCTTACCCATTTCGGCCTGTCGATCCGATGGACCCGCTTCCCGTCCTGACCCTGTTTACGGTGGTGCCGCTGATGGGCCTGCTGGCAGCGCCAACCGGGCATTTCTTCATCCGCATGTTCGAGCTGCTTCCCAAAGCATTTCCGCAAGCCTGGCCGCTATGGCTTCGGGTAACCATCGGCGGAGCGGCGGTGGGAATTTTAGGCATCTGGTTTCCGCAGATCATGTCGGCGGGATACCCCACGATACTGGCCGGGATTCACGGCCAGATCGGGGTGACGCTGTTCGTGATTCTGCTGGTATTGAAGATGCTGGCGACGTCCATCACCTTTGGCTCCGGTGCGGTGGGCGGATTGTTCGCCCCCACTTTGGTGATTGGTTCGCTGTTCGGTGGCGCCTTTGGCTACGGCTTGCACGCCGTTTTCCCCAGCGCCGTTCCGCAACCGGAATTGTTTGTTTTAGTGGGTATGATTGTCATGTTCGGTTCCATTGTGAAAGGCTATTTGAGCGGCTTATTCATGATTGCGGACATGAGCGGTTGTTATCATCAAGTGCTGCTGCCCGGCGTGATTGCGGGCGGTATTTCCTACCTCGTCAGCTGGGAATTGCATGATCGCTCAATATTTGGCCTGGCACTGAATCAGGCCGCGTCCGCAACGGAGGAAAGCATTGCAGAAAGAAATTGAAAAGCAGGATTTCGGGGAAGCGTTGCCTGATTTCAGGCTCACAGATCTGGGCGGGAAGACGGTCTCCCTGAGCCAGAGTCTGGAAGGGAAACAGGGCGCGGTGGTGTTGTTCTGGTCCAGCACCTGTTCGCACTGTGTGCGCTATGACGCAACCTTCGATTCGTTTGGCGCGCGGCATCCGGAACTGGCTTTTGTGGTGCTGGCCTCGCGCGTGGGGGAAACCGCTGACGAAGTGAAACTAGCTGCGGCAGAGCGGAAGCTTTCCTTTCGGGTAATACTGGATCCGGGCGGAATAGTGGCCCGCGAATGGCACACGCAGCAGACACCGCGTGCGTTCCTCATGGATGCGGAGCGTCGGCTCTACTACCGCGGCGCGGTGGACAATTTCAAGTACCCGGAAGATCCGGAGTACGTGGCTTATCTGGAACCCGCCATTGTGGAGCACCTCAGCGGCAAACCCGTCACCCGGCCGGAAACAGCCAGCTACGGTTGCGCCATTCAATCGGTCTACTACATGCTTCCCAGGGCCCTATGATTTCCACACTAATGCAGCTCATTGAAGGACCGGCGGCGGCCCTGGAAGCGGGAATGTCAGCCCTGCAGGGCGCGCTGGACGCGACCCAAAAAAAGCTGGATGAGATTGTCACCAAGGATCAGTCGGCGCAGTTGACGCAGGCACCTATGCAGGGCCCCCCGGACATTGATAACGCGCTGTCCGATTTCGCGGCGCGCGCGGTGCGCATCGTCCGTTATGCGCCGCACGACACCGCCGCCCTGTCCGGCGTTTCCCAGGAACTGGCGGCGGCGGTGAAGAAATCGTTCAGTTATCTGGATCTGAAAAACCCCCGCAATATTTTGTTCCCGGCGCAACTGGCGGTGTCCGTGACCAGCCTGATGGCGCAATCGGCCCTGCGCGGGCTGGCAACGTTTCAGGTGCTGGGTCCGGTGCGTATTCAGCCGCTGGTGAAAGATTTTATCGAGATGTTCACCGAGTTGCCGGTATTTCTGGGTCTGGAATACCAACAGGTGATACAGCGTTGCAGGGCACGGCTGGCGGGGAATCCACAGGATGATAAAACCCGCTACGAGTTGGGGCAGACTCTGGTGAAATGTGGCCTTTACGACGAGGCTGAAAAAGAGTTGCTGGCGGTTTCCAGAGAGTCGTCATACTATGCCGACGCGGCCCATGAAGCGACCGTGGCGTTGTATCGCGCGGGGCGCCTCGAGCGCGCCGCACGGGCTGCTGTTCTGGCGCTGGAAGCGCGGCCCGGCCATGCCCGCACCAAAGCCTGGCTATGGCTTACGGCGAAGAAGATGGGCGGGTACCCCCACTTTGTGCCGGAATCGGACCAGATTGAAGTGACGGCGGGATACGCTAAACCGAGCGTACAATTCATCGACATCGCGCCGAAGATAGGCCTGGACAAAACCAGCGCGGGCCGTGGTATCGCAGTCTTTGATTACGATAACGACGGCTACCTGGACGTGCTGGTGGCGGCGGCACACGGCGGCTGCAATTTCTATCACAACAACGGAGATGGTACATTTACCGACGTTTCCATTGGAACCGGCCTGGATACGTGCGTGAATGGCTTCGGGGTTACGGTGGGCGATTACAACAATGACGGGTTCACCGATGTGTTTGTGACTCGCCTCGGTTTCTACGGCGGTGAATGCCAGTTGTTCCGCAACAACGGCAACGGTACCTTTACCGATGTCACCGGGGAGGCCGGCCTGAAGGTGTGGGGACCGGCCTTCGCCGCGGCCTGGATCGATTACGACCGCGACGGCTACCTCGATCTGTTTATCGCCAATAATCTGGGCGGCCTGTTTGAACGGAAGACGCCGAACCGGCTGTTCCACAACAACGGTGACGGCACGTTTACCGAGGTTTCAGAGAAGGTGGGCCTGGGCACCCAGTGGCCTTCCAACTGCGGCGCGTGGGGCGACTACAACAATGACGGGTACCCCGATTTATTTGTCAGCAATGGCCTGGGACGTTCGCAGCTTTATCGCAACAATGGCGACGGTACCTTTACCGACGTCAGCAAGGAAGCCGGCATCGACAAGCTCTGCTTTGGCAGCCCCGCGTTCTGGTGGGACTTCGACAACGATGGCTGGCTGGATATCGGCCAGTTCGCGTGGTCTGACCACGAGGATGTGATCCACACCATGGAGCACGGCGAAGGTCCGGCTGATGGCAACCCCATGCGGGTTTATCGGAATAATCGCGACGGTACATTCACCGATGTGGGCCGCGAGATCGGATTCACCGGCTGCTGGGGAACCATGAGCGGCAATTGCGGTGACTTCAACAACGACGGCAATCTGGATGTGGTGCTGGGCAATGGCAGTCCGAAGATGGACCGCATGGATCCCATGGTGGTGATGGAGAACGACGGTAAGAATTTCCACAACATCACGTTTTCGGCGGGCTTTCCATTCCTCGGCAAGAGCCATGGCGTGAACCTGGCCGATCTGTTTGGCGACGGCCGGCTTTCTGTGCTGGTGGCAGCCGGTGGTGCTTACCCCGGCGACCTGTTGACCACCAACGTTTTCTGCCCCACCGAACTCCCGGGGAATTACCTGAATATCCGGCTCAAGGGCGTAAAGAGCAACCGCAGCGCCATTGGTGCGCGAGTCATCCTGCGCGCTGACGGCAAACTGCAGATGCGTGAACTCAGCGGCGGTTCCAATTTCGGCTGCCTTCCGCTGGAGCAGCATTTCGGGCTGGCGAAGCTGGAGGCAGTGGAATCCGTGGAAGTCTGGTGGCCCAGCGGGCTCAAGCAGACCTTCACAAACTTGCCCGTCAACAACACAGTGGAATTTGTGGAAGGCGAGACTGACTGGGTAGACGTCTACAAACTGGCGCGAGCCCGGAAGGCGGCCAATGTCTGACGTAATCATTACCGGCGCAGGTATGGCGGGCCTCACGCTGGCGCGCCAGTTGCTGCTCTACACCGACAAGACGGTTCTGTTACTGGATAAGCTGGAAAATCCGCCCGGAAAATCGCAGAAGGTGGGCGAATCGCTGGTACAACTGGCAGGCTATTATCTTTCAAAAACGCTTGACCTCGAAGAGCATCTGCTCATCAATCACTATCTGAAATACAACCTGCGGTTCCACTGGAAGACCACCAGCGGGAAGCACGATTATTGGGAAGACATCTCATCGGCATCCATTCGCACGCTGTCGAACCTCGCGACGTTCCAGCTGGATCGCAATGTGCTGGAAAAACACCTCATGGATGTGAACCGCGAGAACCCGCGCTTCACGTTTATTGGAGGCGCGCGTAACATCAAGGTGGAACTGGCTCCGGAAGATGGCGAGAAGCGCAATCACAAAGTGACCTGGGATGGTGGCGAGGCAGAAGGTAAATGGCTGGTGGATGCGTCCGGGCGTCCCGGTATTCTGAAGCGAAGCCTGTCGCTGGCCAAGAAGAACAACATTCGCCATGGGTCCACCTGGTGCTGGGTGGATGGCATGGTGAATTGTGAAAAAATGACCCATCTCTCCCATTCCGAGGTCATCAACAATCCGTTACGTCAGCAGTTGGGCAATTTTCCGTTCTACCTGGGGACCAGCCACTTTTGCGGTGAAGGTCGCTGGTTCTGGGTGATTCCACTACATGGCAAGACCAGCCTCGGACTGGTCTTCGATCACGCCATGGTAGATCCGCAGGAAGTCTCCAACGGCCGCAAGATGCTGGACTGGGTGGCGAAGGACTGGCCGCTCTTTGCGGAAGATTTCAAGAACCGGAAGATTCTGGACGAGGGGCGTTTCGTCGATTACTCCTACGACGCGGCGCAAACCATCCATCCGCAACGCTGGGCCTGCACCGGTGAAGCCGGCCGGTTCTCCGATCCTCTTTACAGCCCCGGCAGCGATCTGATCGCGATCTACAACACGCTCATTGTGGATGCAATCAACACGCCGGAAGACGGCGATCTGGAAGCTAAGTGCGGGTTCTACGAGCAGGTAATGCGGGTGATGTACGAGGCCTACGTTCCCTCGTACCAGTTGAGTTACAACTGCCTGGGCGATCCGGAAACGCTGACGCTGAAGTATACGTGGGAACTGGCGATCTATTTCGGCTTTTATGTGCTGCCGTTCATCAACCAGTTGTTCACCAACAAGAAGTTCATGATGATGTACATGCGGCGCTTCGCGGTGTTCGGCCCCATCAATAAGACCGTACAGATGGTGCTGCACGACTACTTCAACTGGAAGAAAGAAAATGATTTGATCGGTCTGGCTGAGCCCGTACATATCGATTTCTATGGTCAGGAACCGCTGCGCATGTCGGAAAAATTGTTCTATGATGTCGGCTTAACCGAAGACCAGGCACAGGACAAACTGGAGATGCAGGTGGAACGGCTGAAGGAGTTTGCCCGCTACATTCTGGCCCAGGTGTACGCAGTGGTGGTGGGCGATAAGCGGGTGCTGACCAACGCGGCATTTATCGCCAGCATCAAATTGCGTGAGACTACTTTCGATGCAGAGAAAATGCGACAGCACTATGCGGTCCACGCCGGGTCAGACGAGGCTCACCAATGGAATCTGAATCCGCTGGCGCTGGAGAACTTCATAACAGAGACGGCCAGGGGATGACTCGGGATTCAGCTCCCCTGTTGGAACAATGCTTTCTGTTTGAGGCCACCGAAGACTCGTATCGGGTGGAGGGAATTGAGGGACGAATTCCTGCGTGGCTGCGCGGTAGTTATTACGTGAACGGCCCGGCACGGTTTGAGCGCGCCGGAATGCGCTACAAGCACTGGCTGGATGGCGACGGCATGATCTGCTCGTTGCGGTTCACGGCTGAGGGTGTGCACTTCACCAACCGGTTTGTGAAGACCCGCAAAGTGACGGAAGAGGACGCTGCGGGGAAGTTTCTCTATCGCGGCTTCGGAACGGCGTTTCCCGGCGACAAAACGCTGCGGAACGTGATGCTGGAGCCGCCCGTGAATGTCAGTGTCTACCCATATGCCGGAACGCTGCTGGCATTTGGCGAGCAATCCCTGCCCATGGAATTGGATCCGGTAACCCTGGAAACGCGCGGCGAGTATGATTTCTCAGGCAGCATCAATGAGGTCTCGCCGTTTGCGGCGCACGCCAAAACTGATCCGGTCAACGGGCATCTTCTGAATTTTGGTATTTCTTTTTCAGCTACCGCGCCCATGTTGAACGTGTACGAGTTCGACGCGACCGGAGACCTGATCCGTCGCCGAAGACACCCGCTGCAGTATCAGCATTCGCTGCATGACTTCGGCGTGACGCCCAACTACTGTACGTTTTATCTGAGCCCGCTGTTAATGGACTTCAACAGGTTCGTGAACGGTGGCGTATCGGTGATGGAATCGCTGGATTGGCAACCGGAAAAGGGCTCGCGCATTCTGGTGGCCCAGCGCGCGGCGAAGACAGAGACTCCGTTCACGGTTGAGGTAGAGCCCTGCTACTGCCTGCACGTCATCAACTGCCATGAAGAAGGGCGTCTGTTGTACGTAGATGTCTTTGAGATGGATCGGCCAATCTATGGTGAGTATCAGCCGATTCCGGATTTGTTCTCTACTGCTCCGGCGTGCCGCCCGGTGCGCTACGTGATCGATCTGGACGCCCGTGAACTACGGGATCGCATCGCGATGGTGTACAACAAATCACCCGATTTCCCTGCCGTGGATGCGGCGCGTGCCGGTTCTGAAGTGAATGATTTCTGGGCCCTGGGGATTGGTGAATTTTCCGGCGACGGTCGAAAGTTCTTTGATGAACTGGTCCGTGGTTCCTGGCAGGCAGGCGAAATTTGCGATCTCTATCGGGTTCCCCGCGCGGAATACCTGGGTGGAGAACCGGTGTGCGTGTTCAATCCTGCGAATCCGAATGAGGCCGTGGTGATGGTGCAGCACTTCATTCCGGCGGAGAGCCGCGTGGAATATCTGCTGTTTGACGGCTTCCAATTGGCTGCCGGTCCCATTGCCCGGTTGCCGCTGAAACACATGATCCATGCGGGCTTCCATGCCTGTTTCCATTTCGATTGAACACCTGGAACGCCAGTTGGGCTAACGACCGTGGGGCGGCAGCATCCACATTCGGGCTATTATCAGCGCCGTGCCAACAGTAAACATGAGCGAATAAAACAGGCGGGTGACTGTGCGGCCGGCACCGAGCAGGAGCGCGGCTTGCTCCTTCGGCACATAGTGTAAAAGCTCGCGTATGCTGTTGACGAAGTCCAGGAATAGCCAGCCGAAATAGATAAGAACACCTGGTATGCACACCAGCGGCAGCACAGCGATGCTGTCTCCAGAAAAGCCTGAACGCAGGGCGAGACCGCTGGCAAAGATGACCGGGTAAGCGGTGGACAGCAGGCATGTCCAGAACGCTGAGGTTCGTACTATGGCTTTCTCAGTGAGAAAAAGATCGTCCCAGCTATGGGGAATCACAAGAGGATTGAACACGTTTATCACCCTCCGCCGGAACTTACAGCACCCGTGTTACTGAGTCGGCTTCTTCTGCGCGTCGGCAGTTACCCGGACGCGATCCAGCGGTTGTACGTGGACCGTCCAGGTTAGCGGCACCGTCTCTGGCACATAACATTCCTTGTCATCACAGGCCTGATAGCGGAAGTTAGCGCTCACCTTCAGGTTTCGGTCTTTGTCAAGGGCCGGTTCCAGCTCCGCGGTATCCGCCAGACGAATGGTCTCTAATACCTGGAACTTACCCACAAACACCGGCACCGTCTCATTGATCACCGGGATGTGGAGCATCTTCGACGCCGGATACACCGGTGCGTCGGCAGCGAAGCCGGTTGTCTTATCGAAGGTCAACGCGATCGGGATGTAACCCTTCACACCGGGGGCGTAAACATGCATCTTGGCGGCAAGCGCAGCATCCAGCGTCAGTGTGATGCGCTGGCCGGTTCGGGCCTCAGTTCCGGTTGTGGATGTTGTAAGACCAATATGTTTGGCCGGGACCGGTTGATGCGCAGGCACCGGAGTCAACCCAAA
Source organism: Bryobacterales bacterium (assembly GCA_038229475.1). Lineage (GTDB taxonomy): Bacteria > Acidobacteriota > Terriglobia > Bryobacterales > Bryobacteraceae > BOG-234. Next base: position 57,441 of record JBBROK010000020.1, read on the forward strand.
CTGCCGGAGCAGGATGGAAGCCGACGTATCCCGTGACTTATAGTCATCCTCGAAATACTTGGCGGTAATAATGCCCTTTGCATCCAGCATGTAAGTGCCAGGATAGGGAATCCCGTAGAATGCAGACTTCGCATCCACAGTTTCGTTCAGAATGCCATAGTGTTTAATGACTGCGGAATCGATGTCTGACAACAGCGGGAAAGAAAGATGGGCGCGGTCCGAAAACTGTCGCGTGGCATCCACACTGTCATAACTGATGGCAACAATGCCCAGACCCTGCGAGCGGATGCGATCCGCGTTCTGTTCCAACTCCACGAGTTGGGCTTTGCAGAACGGTCACCAGTCGGACGAGCGGTAGAACACCACCATGGCACCCTTCGGTCCCATGACCGAGGCCAGCGAGCGGGTTGCGCCCTTCTGGTCTTTCAGCTGGAAATCGAAGGCTTTTTGGCCCACGGCAGGCCCGGTTGGAACGGCAGCGAACACGCTTCCCGCTAACAGCAGGCCAAGGGACAGAAGTGGCGTAAAGGTCATATCTGCATTATGCCACCGGGAACGCGGTTTATTCCCCACCCGGCAAATCACCCAGATCTTCGGCGCGGTTTTCAAAGCGGGTCTGCGCATGCAGAAAGACCAGATCAATCTTGCCGATGGGGCCGTTGCGCTGTTTGGCGAGGATCAGTTCGGCAATACCCTTCAAATCTTCGCGATCCCGCTTGTAGACCTCTTCGCGAAAGATGAAACCCACCAGATCAGCGTCCTGTTCGATGGAACCGGATTCGCGCAGATCGGAAAGCTGCGGCCTGTGGTCGCCCACGCGGGTTTCAGTGGCGCGGCTGAGCTGGGAAAGCACCAGGAAAGGACAATCCAGTTCCTTGGACATCAGTTTCAATCCCCGCGACAACTGGCTGACTTCCTGGTTGCGGTTTTCCGAGCGGCCGCGGGTACTCATCAGCTGCAGGTAATCGACGATCACCAAAGCGGGTTTCGGATTCATGCGACGCAATTTCGCGTGCATATCCATGAGATTGCCGCCCGCGGTGTCATCAATGAAGAGGGGAGATTCCACCATCTGGTTGGCCGCCTGGCGCAACTTCTGGCGCTCTTGTTCGTTGAGGTAACCGGTGCGGAAACGGTGGCTGTCCACACGGGCGGCGGCGCACAACATGCGGGTGAGCAGTGATTCCTGCGACATTTCGAGCGAGAAGATGGCCACGGGCTGGAACGCCTTTGCCGCCACGTGCCAGGCCATGTTCAGCGCCAGAGCAGTCTTTCCCATGGAGGGGCGGGCTGCCAGAATGATGAGTTCGCCGCCATGCAGGCCACCGGTCATTTCATCGAATTTGGTGAACCCGGTGCTGATGCCCTTGATGCGCTTGCTGGGATCGAGGAAGGCGTTGATACCACCCTGGTATTTCTCGATGACGTCGCGTGGCGTGCGGAGACCATCGGAAGTCCGGTCCTCACCCAGTTGCATGAACGCGGTTTCGGCGCTGGCGAGAATATCGCGGGGATCTTCTTCCGCCATCAGCGCCCGGTTCATGAGGTGCTGGCTGGCGATGGCAATCTTGCGAAGAATAGCCTTCTCGCGCACGATGCGGATGTAGCTATCGAGGTTGGCGATGCGGGGCAGGCCGTCGTCCAGTGAGACGAGATAGGTAAGACCGTCCACCGACTCCAGTTCCTGGCGACGCATCAGCTCATTGGCGAGAGTGATGCGGTCTATCTTCTCGCCGCGTTCATGCAGTTCCGACATCCGCATGAAAATACGGCGGTGTTTCTCCAGAACAAAGTCGTCTGTGCTAATCTGCCCGGCGACTTCGATGAAGCGCTGGTCGTCCAGCAGCAGCGAGCCAAGAATGAATTTCTCCGCGTCGAGATTGGCGGGAAGACCCTTTTCCAACGCGACGCTGCTGAGGGACATGGACATGGCGACGTTTGTCAGAATAACCCTACTGCCTGTGCATTTTCACAATTCGACCTGCGGAAAACGGATTACCTGTGGATTCCACACCAGGGCGGTGAAGACGCATGTTTTGGCGCGGATATCCACAGGCAGCGAATACATTTCCACATTACATTCTACGGTGAAAATGTTCCGGGCGTATACAGGAAAAATTACAGGAAAGTCAGTGTCTGGTTGCTGCCGAAGTTGACCAGATTGGGGAACACGCTGGTGAGCGAACCGACGCCAAACCATTGGGCGAGCGTGGCACCGTATTGATCGAGCGCGACCTGCGGAATCCAGTTGCCGCGGCCTTCGGCGTCGTCGGGACCGCCGGGAACGAGGGTGGGAAAGGTACCGTAAATGCCGCTCTTCACAGCCGCGCCCACCACCAGATGATGTCCGCCCCACGCGTGGTCGGTGCCGCCATTCGAATTGGGCTGAAAGGTGCGGTTGAACTCCGATTCGGTAAAGAGCGTGACCTTGTCGGCTGCCGCGATGGTTGTATCGGCCATGGCAAGTTCGAAGGCCACGATGGCGTTATTGACTTCGCTGAGCAACTGGGCCTGGGTGTTGAGCTCATCGGAGTGAGTATCGAAGCCGCCAATGGACGCGAAGAAGATTTGTCGCGTCACCCCCAGCGCCGCACGCCCGCGAATCAGCCGCGCGGCTTGCGCCAGTTGCTGACCCAGTCCGGTATTGGGGAAGGTTACGGGCAAGGCACCACCGCCATTGGCCGCGCTGTTTACCAGACTGGCCACATCTATAGCCGTCTTCAAAACACCGTTGGCTGCCTGCACCAGGGTTAACCCGGTATCCAGAGTGAAGATTTGCTGTAGAGCGGCGTCGCGCGCGATGGCAGCAGCTGAACCGTCTTCGCCGGGCAGCCCGAATATATTGTTGTTCAGGGACGCTTGCGGCGAACCTGTACCCACCAGAAACTGCGCATTGCCATTCAGACCAACACCGGTTGGGAAACCCTGCGAGCCGGAGGGCAGGACGTCTGCAATTCTGCCACCCCATCCTGTTGTATAGTTCTGCAGGGGTGCGGCGGTTTGCCATTCCGAGGTCTGATCCGAGTGCGAAAACAGGTTCTTCGGCACCGGCGCACCGCTCTGGTACTGGGCGCGGGTGATTTTCTGCACCAGCGTACCCACGTTCACCACCACAGCCGCCTGATTTGCGGCGACCGTCTGGCTGGGCGTATTGAACAGGCCCGCCACCCCCGCAAGGCTGGGGTGCAAACCAGAGCCGCTGCGACCGAGCGCAACTGGATTGGCGATGGCCAGATTGCCGCGCGTGGTGCGATAGTTGGTGGCGTTGGGGCCGCTGACGGGAATTACCATATTATTGGAATCGTTGCCGCCGAACATGAAGACACAGACCAGCGCCTTGTAGTCGGTGGGTGCCTGCGCCAGGGCGGACATCTTCCCCAGGTGGCCGAAGGCTCCCGCGGTACCAATGGCGCTGGCGAGTTTGATACCGGTCCGCAGCAGATCGCGGCGTGTAGGGAGTTTCTGAAAGCGATTCATAGTCTTTTCTCCAGAGTGGCGATTACCGCTGAACCTGATATTGCGCGGACGACGCTACCAGAAACAATGCGTTATCAACGCGCGTGGAGGCATCGGTGGTAGCTGTCATAGCCGGCAGAATGGCTGTCAACATGTCGGGTGGCATGGGCTTGCCCAAAAGCGCCTGGCTCACAGCGTTAAGTAGCGCCGTCAAGCTGGCCGTTTGAGTGACGGGATTACGGTCTGCCGCGAGTCTCCGGAAATTGGAAATATCCACAATGATGTTACGGCTGAGTTGATTGCGGATCGCCCGGTAAGCGTAGTTGGTACGGGCAAAGGCCGTGGCCTGGCTCAGAATCTGGAATTCCGGGGCTGCAGCGCCCACCTTGGGAATTCGGTAGAACGGCGAGAAGTAGTTGAAAACACTGGGTGAATTGAACAAATCCTGACCCATCGTGACAGTGGATTCCTGCAGTGGCGGGTCCAGAACATAGGTCGCTCCAAGCGCTCGAAGAAGTGCTGTAGAGTACAAAACAGGCTCGCGGAGGTGGCCCTGAGTCCTCGGCAAATCAGCACCTGCATTGCCATAGCCCGCTTCCGGATCTTTCAGAATGGCCTTGATGACTTCTTTCAGGTTTCCGCCGCTTAGAGCGAATTGTGTGGCCACGCGCCGGACGTAGTCGGGCGACGGGCCACTGGTCACCAGATGCTGGATCAACCGCAACGACACGAAGGGAGCGACATTGGGAATAGCGGGGTCGGCACCGGGCAACTTTTCGATCGCCAGTAACGCATCGTCCAGATCCGCGTCTCCGCTGGCGTTCTGGATATTGTTACCGAGAACGGTTTTCACATCGGTATCGTGGTGGTTGGCGAACAAGGTCATGTTGGAGGAATAGCAGGGAGGGTTGGGGAAGCGGGAAGCACCGAAGCAGGGCGGATAGGTCCAGCCGGTGAAGACGCGCGCCAGGGCACGGACATCGTCTTCGGTGTAAGTTCGGGTTCCGGCAGGGGTGGCATCGGGATTCAATTTGACAAGGCCAAGCGAAAACAGTTGCATCAACTCCCGGGCATAGTTTTCGTCGGGCGAGGTGGTAGCGGAAGGCTTGTCATTATTCACCATGTCGAGGAAGTGCCCCATGGCCGGGCTGAGCGTAACATCCTTCAAAAGTTGATGATACGTGCCGAAGGCGTCGTTTAGAAGCATCTGCTGATACGGCATCATTTGCGCGTATTTCGGGAGCTTGTTCTCTGACACCACAACGATTTGCCCCAGCGCAAAAGCGGTGCGCTGCCGCAATTGATCGGCACCCGCCACGGCATTATGGAAGAACTGGAGCTGCAGTGGTTTCAGGTCAGTTGAGTCATCAATGGGCGAGGTATATTGCGAGATGGGCGATTTCCCAAGGTCGAACTGCTCGTCAATCCAGGTATCAACGCCGATATCCATCACATGGGCGATGCTGTCTGGCGTGGGCCCCCATGTCGCCTGTTCCAGCAACCGACGGGCTTCGGCATAGTTAGCCTTTGTGCCGGCATTCTGTACGGCGACCAACACTGTGGCCGAGATTTCTCCGCCCGGGTTCGGGTTGGTAACGGTCAAAGCCAGCAGGCCGCCAACCGGGGGTGAGATGGTGCCGGTAGCAGTGAGGTGGGTGGAATCCACGAACGTGGTGACAAGATTGAGAGCTCCAAGAGTTGCCTGCGCACCCTGGGCAAAGCCAATTCCGGTGATGGCGATCACCGCATTGCTCCCGGCCTTCACCGGCGTTGTGGCCGATCTTATTACCGGCAGGGCGTTGAGCAGGGTAACGGTTGCGGTATTGGAACGGGTGGCGTCAGCAACACTGGTGGCTGTAATGGTGACCGGGGTCGCAGGAATGGTCACGGGAGGGGTGTAGATACCTTTGGCGACCGTTCCATTGATGGCATCTCCCCCGATTTTGCCATTGACGGCCCAGGTGACGGTCTGATCGGCATTGTTCGAGACGCGGGCGTGGAGCGTGGCTGTGGTGCCGGCGCGAACGCTGACCTTATCGGGTGAGAGAGATACAGCAACGGGTGGATCTACGGTGAGTTCGCGTGGTTTGGAAGCCGTGAGGCCAGGCGCGGGATTGGTGACCACCAGTTTGAGGACAGTGCCGGCAGTAGAAACGGATAGTCCGCTGACCACAATATCGGTGGTGGATTGAGTCTTCACCGCCAGTTTTGTACCGTCATCCAGGGAGGCAGTGGCATTGGAATCGAACCCGGTGCCTTTGATGGTGAGGGTAAACCCCAGCAGGGTATTGATATGGGACGTGTTCAGCGAGCTGATGAGGGGAACCGGATTGAGCAGAGCAAGGGTTGAGGAATCCGATTTGGTGGGGTCAGCATTGCTGATGGCTTTGACCACAACTGATCCGGTGGAGGGGATCACGGCTGGCGCGGTGTATTTTCCCACAATAATTGTACCCACGTTGGCGTTGCCGCCCACGACGTCATTGACCTTCCAGACCACCGTATGGTCCTGGGTATGATCCACCGAGGCCGTGAAAGTCCGCGATTCCGCAGCGTGAAGGACCAGGGTATGCGGGGTAACTGCTACCGTGACGGGGGCTTCCACGGCAATTTCGCGGGGGCTGGAGGTGGTTGCCCCCGGTGCCGGGTTGGTGATGGTTAGTTTGAGCGAAGAACCAGCAGTTGAAGAGCTGGTGCCGGAGATCTTTATTCCGCCCGCAGTAACATTGGTGACCTTGAGTGGAGTTCCATCGTCCAGCCGGGCAATGGCAGTGGGGAGGAAGTTGCTGCCAGTAATGGCGATAGTGAATTGCAAGCCGGTATTGATGTGTGTCGGGCTGAGTGACGAGAGAACCGGGACAGCGTTGAGGAGTGCTACCGTAGCGGTGGCAAACTTCGTGGGATCGGTAGTCGCCACCGTTTTGATGGTGACAGTGCCAGCCGGGGGAACTGCGGCGGGAGCGGTGTATTTCCCGGCCACAATTGTGCCGACAGTCGAATTTCCTCCCACCAGATCGTTCACAAGCCACAAGACTGGCGCATTCGCGGTAAAAGTCCTGGTGTCAGACACATGGAGTGTGGCTGTTGCCGGACTAATTACAAGTTTGGCTACTGTCCCGGGTGGAAAGACTTCGCCTGCACACAGAAGAGTAGTCGAAAAAATGAAGCCAACGATGATTGAGGTAAGGGAGCGCAGGGCCATAGGAGTCGTCCTTGGCTAGTTTAACCTGACAATGAGCGGTAAAGCCATAGTGTCGATCGGGGAATGTTTCACGTGAAACCAAAGTGCATCAGATGATCAACCAAGCCCGTGAATGTTTCACGTGAAACAAAAAGCCCCTCGGTTTCCCGAGGGGCTTTCGTACTGCGGATTGGGTTTGAATGTGTTTTAGAAGTGGAACTGTAGAGCAATACGCATGATGCGCGGCGGCGTGCTATTGTTGACCGCGCCACCTACTCCACCGGGAAGGAAGTTCGTGATGGTGTAGGGGACGGCTCCGGATCCAGACGTCGGAACCGACGTGCCTTGAGAAATCACGGCGTTACTGTTCAGCAGGTTGAAGAACTGGACTTCCGGCTCCAGCTTATAACGTTCCTTGAACTTGAAAACACGCTTGATGCCGATATCCAGTTGGTTCAGACGATCCGTCAGAACCTGTCCTGGAGCCACGAGATTCAAGCCGATGGATTGACCGGCTGACAATTTCGAGTCCACGAAGTCTCCTACCAGAACACCTGGGTTGGTAGTAGAAGCCACCTTGGGGCAAGCTGCACAGTCGATCGGATAGCGGGTGGTGTTATTGATGCTCCAGGTACGGGGTAAGTAGCCGTTATTCACAACCACACTGGTGCTGCCGTTGGGACTAAATCCACCCTGCAACCGAAGACTGGTGAGGGATGCACTGGCCACTACGCCCCATTTGACCGGAATGGAGCCGTGAACCTTGAATTCATGATGCTGTGGCAAACTTCCCACATCACCCAGATCCTGATTCAATTTGCCGAACCAATCGCAAAAACGCTGCGAGTTCGGGTCGTTGCGTCCACCGGAAAGGGCGAAGTCCTGAGCGCAAGAGCGGTCCAATTGGCGATCCATCGTCCAACCGAACACACCGAAAATGCCTCTGGGCAGACGCGCCGTTACGGATGTTTCCAGGCCCGTGTAAGTGTTGGCCGCCAGGCTACGCGGTGCATTGGTCTGGTAGAACTTCGCCGCGGGCAGGGTGCCCGTGCTGGTGATCAGGTTAAACACAGGAATGGACTTTCCGTCCAGTGGATTGATAACAGACGACTTAGTCCAGAAGGAACCTCCCACGGCGGTGTTGAGAAGCAAAACCTGCTGGTAGGAAGAGCGCCTGTAATAGTTCACGTTGAGGGTAACGCCGCGATGCAACTCCTGCTGCAGGCCAACGGTGTACTGCAGGTTATATTCACGCTTGAAGTTGGGGTCCAGCTTGGGAACAGTGGCCGTGCCGAAGGCCGGATTCGGGTTCGCACCCAGACCCTGCTCACCGTAGGTACCAGTGGTGTAGCAATCCGGGTTGGGAGTGGCAATACCACGAAGTGTGATCGGCGTGCAACGAGCGCCCAGGGAGGCACCATTCCACGTGATCGTCTGCGCTTGCGACGTCATGGGATTGAAGGCATTGGTGAAACCGGTGCTGAATTGCGTGTTGTACTTGCCGAAACCAGCCTTTATGGCAGTCTTATGGTTACCAAACACATCATAAACAATGCCGATGCGCGGCGTGAAGTTCTTCCAGCAGCCCATACCGGGATTGTTGCTGCAATTCACTTCGGAAACGTGGCGGGCAGGCACCCAGCGACCCGCCGGTGCGTCTTCCACCTGGATCTTGCCGGCGAGATATTCAAAGCGAATACCCGCGGTGACCGATAAACGCTTGTAGTGCCACGTGTCGGTCACATAAGGGGCAAGATCAGCCGTCAGATACGGCCTCTGAAAGAACGACGTGTCGAAGGCGAGGAACGACACCGGCACGCCATTGCTGAACTGCGCCCAACCGTCGCCATTGGCGTTGGAGGCGTAATATGCGGGCCCAAAGCTATACTGCACGCCGAACTTAACCTGGTGAGAGCCGGTCACGTAAGTGGCAGCCGCACCAAAGTAGTTGCGCGTGGTCTGGAAGTACTGATTACGGATACCGGCCACAAAGCGGCGGCTGGTGCTGCTATCGTACTGCGAAGTGTTCTTGAACCAGGCGGCACTGAAGGGGGTCTGTTCCAGGCCATCCTGATACAAATCGTTGTAGTCCAGGTGGCTCAAAGACATGCCGACTTCGGTAACCAGACGCGCCGTAGGCGTGCCAGTCCATTTGGTCTGCAGGATGTAGTACAGGGGCCACCGGGTGCGCTGCGTGGAGGCGACGGAGGGGTCAAACGGAATACCGGTTTGGCCGCCGTCGAGGATTTCGTGGGCCTTGTACTTCCAGTTGCGCAGCAAGAAGGCGCTGAACTTATTCTTCTGGTTCATCTGATAGGTCAGGCGGAAGGTGCCGGAGTAGATACCGCCATCCTGAATGCCTGGGCGCCCATCGGGGTAGGTGGAGCCACCAGCCTCGGTAAATGTCGTCTGTTCGCGACCGGTAAGCATGAACCACAGCTTGTCCTTAATGATCGCGCCACCGAAGGCACCGTTGAAATCCTGGATCTTTACAGTCCTGTTCTGCCCGGCTACGCCACGGGAACGGAGTTTATCATCGATGTTGGTGCCCTGCCAAAAGCCGCTGCCACCCGAGCCACCGGCAAAAAAGTCGCCGTGATAGGAGTTGCCGCCTTCGCGCGGCACAAGGTTAGTGAACATTCCGCCGCCCGAGGAGAGCGCGTTCACATTGCTGGTTTGAAAAGTCGATTCCTGGATGGCTGCATTATCGATGTACTGCTGAATCTGGCCGTCACTGTAGGTGGTATTGACCAGCAGGCCGTCCAGCATATAGGTGTCATGTACGGAGCCGTTGCCGTGGACCGAGATGTAATTCTGCTCAATCTGCTGTGAACCGCCAACGTCTGGCAGGTTCAGATGGGCTCCAGGGACGTAGACCGCCATCGCCTGCATATAGCGCGCTGTGGGAAGGGCATCCATTTCACTGCGTGACAGGGTTTCCGGGTGGGCCACGTTCTCGGTATCCACTGTGGCCGCGCGGGCTTCCACGGTTACCGTCTCGCCCACCGAACCGGGCCGCAGTACGGCATCATACGGGACCGATACATTGGCGGGAATTTCCAGCCCGCCCCGAACCGTATCGAAGCCCGGGGCTGTCGCGGTAATAATGTAGCTGCCCGGACGCAGGTCAACAATCGCGTAACGGCCGTCCCCGTTGGTCTTGACGGTGCGGGATTTTTCGATTAAAACATCGCTCGAAGCAACTACCGTCGCGTTGGCGATAACGGCACCGGAAGAGTCGCTGACGACCCCCTGTATAGTGCTTTGAGCAAATAACGCGGCCGGCACAAATGCAAACACGGCAACCGCAATAGAAAAACTGGTTATCTTCATGGATTCTCCCTGGTCTCTGCTGAGGACTTCCTGGTCCAGAGACGCATACCTCTGACTGTGTCATTGTTAGCCTGGAAGGGCTGCGAAAGTCAAGCCTGAAATGTGTTATTTATGCATTCCCCGGAATTGCGAATCACCCAATATTTACAGGGGTTCCGAGCAATACCACGGTGCCTGTGGACCATGGAATCTTCCAGGTCGTATCGATTCCATTTCTGGAAGATTCCTGGCCGCAATATTCAACGCACAGCTGATCTTCACTGAGCCAGAACAGGTGCCTGTTCCTGGCGGCCGAATGTCGCCGGTTTGACCCGTGTCAGGTTTTCGCCCACCTCCCGGGAAATACCGGGGATGCTCTCATAATTGGAACGCCGGCAGAATGGGCCAGCGCACGAAGAGGTGTCGCGTACCGGGGCGTTGCCGGTACATAGACCGCCATCGCCTGCATATGGTGCGCCGTGGGCAGGGCATCCTTTTCCGTGCGTAACAGAGTTTCCGGGTGGGCCACGTTTTCGGTATCCGCCGTCGCCGCGCGGGCGTCCACAGTTACCATCTCGCCCACCGAAAAGGGCCGCAGTGTGGCGTCATAACAGGACCGATACATTGGCTGGAATTTCCAGCCCGGCTCGAACCGTATCGAAGCCCGGGGCCGTCGCAGTGACAATGTATCTGCCCGGACGCAGGTCAAACAATCACGTAACAACCGTCTTATCGACACTTGACACCGGGGGCTGCGGAGAGTATGGTCCCGTTGTTGGTTCGGGTCAAAATTAAGCTGACCTAACGGTCAACCGGTGTAGTTTGAAACTATTTCAGGAGCGTTCAGCTATGAACAGAAGTTATTTCAGCAGCCTTCTCACCGCTTTCGTGCTTGCCGGGCTACCATCTCTGGCACTGGCGCAGAGTATCATTTCAGGTGTCGTTAAAGATACCAGCGGCGCTGTGGTCGTGCGCGCGTCGGTTGAAGCGGCCAGCGACGCGCTGATAGAAAAGTCACGTAAGGTATCCACCAACAACGAAGGCCGCTATATCATCGTCGATCTCCGCCCGGGTTCCTATGTAGTAACAGCTTCCGCCGAGGGTTTTGCCGTTGTAAAGCAGACGGTTGTGGTCCCCGCCGATGTCACCGTGACGGTCGACGCCACGCTCAGGGTCGGCGCGATCGGTGAAACCATCAGCATCGAAGCCCGCGCGGCGACGGTCGACGTCGAAAACGCCTCCCACCCCGAAACTCTCTCACGCGCGGAAATGGACGCTCTGCCCACGGCCCGCTACATGCAGGCGATGGCGTACCAGATCCCCGGCGCGCACATCGACCGGCCCGATGTCGGCGGCTCGTACCAGATCGAGCAGAATTACCCTACGGTCCATGGCGGCAATTCGGCCACTAATGTTTATATGCTCGACGGGCTTCTCGTCAACACGCTCTATGCCGACGGGGCCATCCAGCAGTACATCGATAACGCCGCCATTCAGGAAACCACCTTTCAAACCAGCAACAACAATGCGGCAAGTTCCGGCGGCGGCCTGTACACCAACCTGATTCCCCGCGAAGGCGGCAACCAGTACCACTTCGATTTCTTCGGGGCAGGGTCCGGGGGCAACGCGTTCTTCCAGGGGAACAACTATAACGACACTTTGAAAGCCCGCGGCGTCAGCGGCCCCAGTAAGTCCGTCTTGATCGAAGATTTCGACGGCGCCCTGGGCGGACGGGTCATAAAGGACAAGCTGTGGTTCGTGCTTACCGGCCGCCAGCAGGTGACTAACACCCAGGCGGGCGGTTCATTCTACCCGGACGGACGGCCCGGCATCCAGGAAGGCGGCATCTACGCCGGCACCTTGCGCCTCACCTGGCAGGCTAACGCCAAAAACAAATTCAGCGGTTTCCATCTGCGCAACTGGAAATACAAAGAGCACCAGATTGTTGACGGTGGCGCATCCGGCTTGCCGTTCGACCCCGGAACTGCCTCCAACCAGCGCACCCGCTGGCCCATGTACTACATCGCGCAGTTCAAGTGGACCGGTACGCCCACGGCCAAGCTGGTCACCGAACTGGGTTTCAACCACAACCACCTCGATTTCAACGAACTGTATCAGGACGGCATCGAACAGGCTCGCGATACAGCGGACTGGTACCGGCTGACTTCGCAGTACGACTTAACCAACCGCCGCTACATTTCTGGTACCGTTCCGGTGTACTGGCAGACCACCCGTAATTACCTCGGCGGCACCGCCACCTACGTCACCGGCTCGCACCAGCTCCGGGCCGGCTTCCAATACAGCTTCGGACACAACCGCGTGTCTTACATCATGAACGGCGACGGCTATTCGTACTTCAGCGGGGGCGTCCCCATCGGGTTCCTGGCCTTCAACACGCCGGCTTACCGCAGAGCAAATCTCAACCGTGACCTGGCGTTGTTCCTGACCGACACGTGGCGTTTCAAGCGGCTGTCGGTCACCGGCGGACTCCGCCTGGAGAATCTGGACGCGCAGGTCGATCCGGAAAACGCCCCTGCGGGACGCTTTGTCGCGGCCCGGTCCGTCGCCCAAATCGATTGTAAAAATAACCCCGGAATGGGCTGCTGGTGGAACCTGGTGCCCCGTATCGGCGTTGTATACGACGTCTTCGGCACCCACAAGACCGCAATCAAAGGTAGTTTTGGCAGATACAACACCCAGTACGGTGTGGGCCACACCATCAACTTCAACCCCATGGGTCTTCAGACTCAATTTCTCACGTGGAACGCGCCCACAGACGGAAGCTGCACTCCAGTCACCGTGATCGTAAACGGCTCACCGAACGTCACCCCCAACCCGAAGTGCTATACCAGCGCAGGGTACGGGACGCCCGGCGCGCCGGTTCCTGTCAATGGACTGGGGGCGAGTACAAACCCCTCTTTCGGCCTGCTCACCAGCATCCCCAAACTGGATCCGAACTTCCGCCGCGAATACGCTTTCCAGTACAGCCTGGGTATTCAGCAGGAACTGTTCCGCAGACTCACGCTGAACCTGAACTGGTATCGCCGTTCCGCTTATCAGGGGGTTCAGATCAACAACCTGGGCTTCGGCAACTCGCTGTTCACTCCGTTCACCATTACCAATCCGCTGGACGGAAAACCAATCACAGTCTTCAACCAGACGAAGGCGGCAGGACCCCTGCAGCTCTATCAGACCAACTCACCGCAGAGTCTGGCACGCAACGTTTACACCGGCTATGAGGCTTCCCTGACGGCCCGCCTGGGTCAGGGGAACTTCTGGGTGTTTGGCTTTACGCGCGACCGCGATCTGGACCGCAGCTGCTCGGCGAATGCCAGCGTGAGTTCGGGCCGCAACGATCCGAACTCGCTGCGCTTCTGCGACCAGTTCAACGAGGGCGGCCTCTCGTTCCAGGGCATCAATGTGGCCAGCCTGGGCGTGGTGCCCAGCCCGCCGTGGCACAACGAGTTCAAGGTGCATGGCGCGATTCCCCTCAAGTATGGAATCGCCGCCAGTCTGGCGCTCTCCAGCGTACGCATGGCTGGCTACGGCTTCGACCACTCGGGCAATGTAAATGCCACCTTCAATAACGGGTTCCTCTCCAGACAGTGGACCATCACCGGGACAACCGTCTACCCCACAGACTGCAATTGCAGCCTTGCGGGCCAGAAAGTCAATCCGAATATCGGCTCGGCGTTCGGCCAGTCATCCATCACCGTGAATCTGGTGGCTCCGGGCGCAGTACTGACGCCCCGGCTCAATGAGGTCGATTTCGGCATCCGCCGGGTTTTCAAGTTCAGGGAGAGGTACCGCATCGAACCGGAAATCCAGTTTTTCAACCTGCTGAACAGCAACGCCGTCCTCTTCCAGAGCGAATCCGTGCCGGCCTCAGCGGCTGCGTACAAGGTCGGTGCGTTCCTGGACGGCGGCCTGGGCGGCACAGTCTCGGTCTACACACCACCGCGCACCACGCGTTTGTCCGTGCAGTTCCACTTCTAACCAATCGGGTCAAGGGAAGAAGGCCCTCCAAAGGGCTTTTTTCATAGCGGCCCGAGTGGTGCTCGAACCGCGCGGCACCAAAGCCATCGTTAATATCTGCCCCGGCGACTCGGCAGGGTGGTTTGTCATACGCACAGGCTGGGTGCGTTCACTGGGCGAGAGCAGGTGCCTGCGCCTCGCGGCCGAGCGTCAGGTAGACATCCAGAATTGCGACTGCCGCCGGAGTCACACCGGGGATGCGGGCGGCCTGGCCAAGTGTCGCCGGTTTGACCCGTGTCAGTTTTTCGCCCACTTCACGGGAAATACCGGGGATGCTCTCATATTGGAACGCCAGCGGGATGGGCCGGTTATCAGAGGACTGCAGGCGCTCAATCTGTCTCTTCTGCTGGTCGATATAACCGGAGTACTTGACTTCCGTTTCCACTGTGATGAGGACGCCGCGCTCCGGCTCCGCGCCCAGAACTTCGCGAATCCAGGGCAGAAATTCGCTGATTTTGACTTCCGGGCGACGAAGATACACACCTTTGGGTGAGGTCTCCAGCGCCTTCTGCAACTTTTCGATCTGCGCCCGCTTGGCTTCAAACGTGTTCCAGCGCTCTGCGGTGGCCAGACCAATCTGGCGGGCGATGGGGGTTAACCGCGCGTCGGCGTTGTCGATCCGCAAATGCAGCCTGTGCTCGGCACGGGAGGTGAACATGCGGTAAGGCTCATCGGCACCCCGGGTGATCAGATCGTCGATCATGGTCCCGATATAGGCCTGACTGCGCGGAATGATCACCGGCTCACGACCCAAAACAGTCTGGGCCGCGTTGATACCCGCCATCAACCCCTGGCCGGCGGCCTCTTCATAGCCGGAAGTACCATTGATCTGGCCGGCGAGGAACAACCCGGGTAGCTTACGTACTTCCAGACGGTGATCCAGTTCGCGCGCGTCCACCGCATCGTATTCAATGGCATAACCGGGACGGATCATTTCCGCGTTTTCCAAACCGGGGATGGAAGCCAGCACGGCGGCCTGCACGTCAATTGGCATGCTGGTCGACATGCCATTGACGTAGATTTCGTTGGTATCCAGACCCTCGGGCTCAAGGAAGATCTGATGCGACTCTTTGTCCGGGAACTTCACGAACTTGTCTTCAATGGAAGGGCAGTAGCGCGGGCCAACGCCTTCAATCTGCCCGGAATATAAAGGGGAACGGGCGATACTCTCCAGAATCACGCGGCGGGTCTCAGCCGTAGTCCGCGCCAGATAACACTTAATCTGATCGCGCACAATGGGCGGCGTGAGGTAAGAGAACGGGACCGGCTCGGCATCCCCCTCCTGCGGCTCAAACCGCGACCAGTCGATGGTGCGGGCATCTAACCGGGGCGGTGTGCCGGTCTTCAGCCGGGTCCAGCGCAGGTTGAGATTGCGAATCTGGTCTGCCAGAATTTCCGAGGCCGGCTCACCGTTGCGGCCGCAGCCGAACTTCTGCTCCCCAATGTGAGCCAGTCCATTCAGAAACGTGCCAGTGGTGATGATGACGGCCTCGCACAGAATGCGACGGCCATCCACTAATCTCACACCACGTACGCGACCGGCATCGATGATCAGCGCCGCCACTTCGGCTTGCTTGATGCGCAAATTCGGCTCGCGTTCCAGCAGGGCCTTCATGTTGACGCGATACTGTTTCTTGTCGCACTGCGCACGGGGCGACCAGACGGCCGGCCCGCGACTGGTATTCAGAAGTTTGAACTGGATCGCGGAGGCGTCAGCCACTTCGCCCATCACGCCGCCGAGCGCATCAATCTCGCGCACCAGATGACCTTTGGCGATGCCGCCGATGGCGGGATTGCACGACATCTGTGCAATCAGATCGGCGTTCATGGTGATCATCGCCGCGCGCAGGCCCAGCCGCGCGCAGGCCCGCGCCGCCTCACAACCGGCATGCCCGCCACCCACCACAACAACGTCGACTGATTGCTCCACTGCTTACAAGTTTAGCGGCTGACTGTAATTGTTTGGCGATAAACTATAAGAGAAAACATGAAGATCCTCGTCATTGGCGGGGGCGGACGCGAGCATGCTCTCGTGTGGCGTCTCTCGCGTTCTGCCTCCGTAACCGGGCTTCACGCAGCTCCTGGAAACCCTGGCATCGCCGAAATTGCCACCTGCCATGCCGAAACAGATTTCCTCGCACTGGCCCAGGCTCTCGCGGTTGATCTCACTGTTGTAGGCCCGGAAGCGCCGCTGGTAGCCGGTATTGTGGACCGCTTCCGCCGGCACAACATGCCGATCGTTGGACCCGATGCCCGCAACGCCGCATTGGAAGGCAGTAAGATTCACGCCAAACGCTTCATGCAGAAGCTGGGCGTTCCCACCGCTCGGTTTCACACTGCCTGCACTGCAGCCGAAGCTACCGAAGCACTGCGCGATTTCCGCTACCCTGTGGTGCTCAAAACCGACGGCCTGGCCGCCGGCAAAGGCGTGATTATCGCGCAAAGTGAACTGGAAGCATACGGCGCTCTGGCCTCTCTGCCATTCCCCCTTGTGATCGAAGAGTTTCTGGAAGGCGAAGAGGTTAGCTTCATCGCGCTCTGTGACGGCAAACAGGCCCTTGCACTGGAGCCCTCGCAGGATCATAAAAGAGTCTTCGATGGCGACCTGGGACCCAATACGGGCGGCATGGGAGCCTACTCCGATTCAAAGATTCTTTCCGCTCCGCAGCGCAGCCTCATTCTGGAAACCGTGATCCTGCCGGTAGTCCGCGCTACCCAATTCACCGGCTTTCTTTACGCCGGTCTGATGATGACCTCGCGCGGCCCGGAAGTTCTGGAGTTCAATGTGCGCCTGGGTGATCCCGAGACCCAACCTCTGATGATGCGGATCTCGAGTGACTGGGGAGAAGCACTGATGGCTGCGGCGCAGGGTGCCTTGCGCGACGATTCCATTCGCTGGTCGCCTGAACCGGCGGCTTGCATCGTCATGGCGTCGGAAGGATATCCCGGAACCTTTGCCACCGGCCATGTCATCAACGGAATGCAGAATGTAACGAGTGCCACTGTGTTTCACGCCGGCACCAAACTCGACCCGGCGACGGGCGATCTGGTTACAGCCGGAGGCCGTGTACTGGGCGTCACTGCGGGCGGGTCGGATCTGCGGCAAAGTCTGGAAAGAGCCTACGAAGCTACCGCCCGCATCCATTTTTCGGGTGCTCATTTCAGAAAAGACATAGGCAAGCGGGGTCTGCAGCGATATAATCAGGGGTAGCGGGCACGTAGCTCAGGTGGATAGAGCAGCCGCCTCCTAAGCGGCAGGTCAGCAGTTCGAATCTGCTCGTGCCCACCATTACGAAAGCGGTCTTCTCGAAGGTACTGGAACTACACCAGTAGCGGATCGGAATCTGGTTTGTCTACTCTTTATATATATGGAGTGTTTCCGTGATCGGCTCCAGGCAGGGCTTCGCCTAGCCGCAGCCGTAGTATTTGCCACGGTCTTCGCGCACGCTCAGCTCACCGTCCACGGCTACGGAGATGCCCGGGTCATCATGGACTATACCGGAACCTGGTCCGTCGCTATTCCGCAAAACGCCTGGACATTCTCGGGCAAGCTGGAAAGCACTCCATGGAGTGTGGTGCCGGAATCGGGCCAGGATGCACTGGGTTCTTATCAGCAAATCTCCTTCGACTATGCCGTCACCGGGGCCAACCGCAGCGCAGCCATCCGCATCTATGACGACCGCCCTCTGGCACTCTTCCCCCTCCTCTATAAGGACGCGGCTGCCAATACAAACCCTTTTCCGTTGATCACCAACTACCCGTCGCTGTCGCACTTATCGTTCTTCGGCCAATTCGCTTCGCCTCAATTCAAGCATTTCGGACAGGACAGCCCATGGGCATTCTTCGACACCCTGGGCAATACGTACATTTTGTCGCCCGCCGCCAATTATCTGCAGGCCAATACTTCGCAAGGCCCCACTGGTTCAATCGCCAGCGGCATCTCGGTGCAAATTGCGGCCTTGCCCGCCGGTTTCCGTCATGCTACAGCACTGGCCTGGGGCAAGGGAATCAATCAGACCTTTGAAAGCTGGGGCCGGGCCCTGACCGATATCTCGGGCAAGCACCGTCCTCCTAACGACGTCGACGCTGTTCTGGATAAGCTCAGCTATTGGACCGACAATGGTGCTTATTATTACTACAATGCCGGCGGACCAGACTACGGCAGCACACTGATGGGAGCCAAGGCAGAGCTGGCAGCCAAGGGCATTCACCTGGGATCCCTGCAACTCGATAGCTGGTGGTATCCCAAGGGACCGGACAACTCCTGGTCCAGCCACGGTGGCATTTGGGACTACGTCGCCTCGCCGGCCCTGTTCCCCGATTTCGCCACTTTCAAGCACGACCTGGGAATTCCGCTCATTGCACACGCACGTTGGATCGACGCGAACAGCCCACTCCGATCGAAGTACCAGATGTCCGGCAACGTAGCCACCGACCCCGCGTACTGGCGTGACGTCGCAGCCTATCTGAAAGCCAATGGCGTCGCCACCTATGAGCAGGACTGGCTGGGAGATGCCGCCCACCCGGACTTCAATCTGACTGACCCGAACCTGTTTTTCGACGGTATGGCGGCGGCCATGGAAAGCCAGGGAATCACCATGCAGTACTGTATGGCAGAGCCCCGCCATTTCCTGCAAAGCGTCAACTACGGTAACCTGACTACGGCCCGCACCAGTCAGGATGGCTTCAACCGTACCAACTGGAGCGCCTTCCTGTACGCGTCGCGTCTGGCAGGGGCTCTGGGAGTCTGGCCGTTTTCCGATGTTCTGATCAGCAGCAATCGCAACGACCTGATCGTCGCCACCCTCTCCGCCGGCCCGGTCGGCATTGGTGATCGCCTGGGTGCAATCTCCGGCGTCAATGTGTTGCGATCAGTCCGCCCGGATGGAGTGATCGTGAAACCGGACGTTCCGGCGACACCGGATGACGCAACGATTCTTGCGGATGCGCAAGGCCTGGACGTGCCCATGGTGGCAACCACTTATACGGATTTCGGCGGTGTTCGCGCCACCTACCTCTTCGCCTACAAACGGGCAAGCAACACGTCTTTTGAACTACGTCCCTCGGCGTACGGTATTACCGGTCAGGCCTGGTTGCAGGATGAGAACACCGGCACCGGTCGTCTGGTGGAGGCGGGCCAAACTGTCACCATTGACGTTGCCAACGGTGCCGGCCTTTATGTTCTGATGCCGGTCGGCAAGTCCGGGATTGCTTTTCTGGGAGACAAAGGGAACTTCGTCTCGCTGGGCAGAAAACGCATTTTGTCACTGAGCGACGACAGACGTCTGGACGTGGAAGTGCAATTCGCCCAGGGTGAAAAGGCGCGGGCAATTTATGGTTACTCTCCTCGTCCCGTGGCGGTAACCGCCATGCTGGGAGGTCAATCGGGGCTTACGTGGAACGCCACCACGCAACTGTTTAGCGTAGTTGTGCACCCGGGCAAGACTGGCAGTGCCCGGATGCGTATGATCCAGTCGTTTGCTCCGCTCGGCACTGGCGCAATCCGGTAGAAACCGCCACCACCGGCAGGCCTTCCCGCAGCGGCCCCACCGCATACCGCGAAGCTCAACCCTTCAGCCCGAATCACCCGGTCGATCACCGCGCCACTCGTCTGGCTCACTGCGTTTCGTACTTGCCTTGCCCCCGGCCGGGTAACGGCCCAAATTTTGCTATGATTAGGCCCATGTCGTTGCCACCCCGCTGCGCTATCCTTTTATTTCTCTCCGGATCTCTTGTATTTAGTCAGCAAAAAACCAAAATTCCCGGTGAATTTATTCAGTGGCTCCCTGTCACCGATGCCGAGCGGCAGCAGAAAACTCCGCTGGTCGAGAAAGATGCCGGCGTGGAGGCTCTGATGTGGCGGATTCACGTGGTGGACGAGTTCGTCGGGCAAGACATTCAGCGCGCGTCCTACAATTATGTCCGCCTCAAAGTGTTCAACGAAAAGGGTAAGGAGCAGGTGTCAACCATCGACTTACCCTATGGTTCCAATGGCAACGTTCTCAATATCGCCGCCCGCACCATCAAAGCGGATGGCACGATTGTTGAATTACCCAAAGATGCCGTGCATCGCCGCGATATCGTCCGCGCCAACGGCTTCAAACGGAAGGCTGTCTCCTTCACACTGCCGGCGGTTGAGCCCGGAGCCATTCTGGAATACCGCTGGCGGGCAGTGCTGGACGACAACCGGATCATGTACACGACGTTGAACTTCGAGCGGGAATTCCCCATTCAGCGAATCACCTACTTTGTGATGCCTCTGGACAGTTACCGCACCGGATATGAAACTTTTCTAATGCCCTTCAACTGCAAGCCGTCACCCATTAACCGGGAACCAGACGGATTTACTTCCACTTACGTAGAGAATGTCGCGGCGTCGCGCGATGAGCCCTGGGCTGCGAGCACGCAGAGTGAAAGCCCCTGGGCGTTGCTTTACTATTCCCAGGGCCAGCGTAAGAATGCCGACAAATTCTGGACTGATCTGGGCAAGGACGAATACAACAAGTTGAAGCTCAGCCTCAAGGCAGACGATGCTCTGAAAGCCGCCGCTGCCGAGGCCACGGCGTCAGCCAGGGGGGAGGAAGAGAAGGTGGCGGGCCTCATCGCCTACCTTCGGCAGTACTTGCGGGATATCAATGCGTCCGATGTCACCGAAGCCGAGCGAACCCGGATCTTGAAGACCATGCCGAAAGACCGGAGTCGAACCGCGGCTGAAGTATTCAAGAGTGGAATTGGCTTCGCCAGTGAAATGAACGTCGTCTTCGCAGCCATGGCCACCCAGGCCGGTCTCGATGCGCGCCCCGCCCTCGTATCGAACCACGACCTCCCCTTTAATTCAAAGTTCACAACCGAGCGCTACTTTCTGGACACCATCGATATGGCGGTGAAGACCGGCGCTGGCTGGAAGGTTTATGACGTCAGCCGTAAGCTCTTGCCCGCGGGTATGCTGTCGTGGAGGGAAGAGGGCCAGCAGGCGCTCGTGACTGACCCGAAGAATCCTGTGTTCGTGGAAACACCGCTATCGGCACCGGAAGATTCCGTGGAGCGCCGCACAGCCAAACTGGAGCTTTCCGCTGACGGCGAAATGGAAGGCGATATAGTGCAGACCCTCTCCGGCCATAAAGGCGGAGGAATACCGGAGTGACGCCATCGATAAACCTGCCGCGCAACGGGAAGACGACCTGAAAGAAGAGTTGAACCGGTTTTTCCCCCGCGCCAGTGTGACCGCCATCAAAATCCTGAATGTCGACGATTTCAGCAAGCCCATTGAAATCCGCTATCACCTGCAGACTGCGTTTGCCCAGGTAACGGGCCGGCGCATTCTGTTTGAACCGAATGTGTTTCGCCGCGCCATTGCCTCACCCTTCTCCGCTTCTGTTCGGCATCGCGCCATCGACTTCCGCTATGCATGGTCGGAAGTGGATGACATCACCATGCAGTTACCCCGCGGATACGAACTGGAGAATGCGGAAGATCCGGGTGGTATCAACTTCGGCAAGACCGGTTCCTATGAAGTGAAAATGACCGTCAACAAGAGTACAAATGAGATGCATACCGTGCGCCAAATGCGCTTCGGGGCGGGCGGGGTTTCATCTTTTTTCGCCAAAGATTACGCTCCCGTAAAAAAGGCGTTTGATGACGTTCACGCCCGCGACCGCCAGACTATGGTTTTGCGCGAGGCGAAGTAATGCGCGCCACCCTTGTGCTCGCGGCGTTCGCCGTGTTCAACGCCATCGCGGCAGATCCGCCACCGCCGGAATGGGCGCGGCAACTGGCGGCGCAGACGGTTCCCGCCTTTCCGGCCCGAACCACGCGGGTCGTTTTGTTGCGCGAGGAAAACGTCACCGTGGAAGCTGACGGGCGCCACATCATGCGCGAGCGCGGGGCCATTCGTTCCCTGCGGAATGGCGCGGAGAACATGCGCGCATTTCGCTCCTACAACGCGAAAACCGGCAAGCTCCGCGATTTTCAGGCGTGGATGATTCCACCTTCCGGTAAGCCCTCTTATTACGGCAAGAGCCAGATTGTGGATGTGGCGCTTTCGCAAAGCGAGGCTTACAGCGAGAACCGGGGACAGGGTATCGATGGCGGACGTGCGCTGCCCGATTCGGTATTTGCTTTTGAAGTGACCGAGGAAGAAAAAAGTATCTTCACGCAATATCAGTTCTGGTTGCAGGAAGATGCGCCGGTGTTGCTTTCACGGTTGAACCTGACCTTGCCCCCCGGCTGGGAAGTGACGGGCAAAGTCCTGGGCAGGGACAATTCGCAACCCCGCGTCTCGGGAAATAACTACGCCTGGGAGTTTCGGGATTTGCCCGCCATCGAACGGGAAGACTACGCTCCCGCATTCCTCGAAATGGCTCCGCGCCTGGCCCTCAGCTGGTTCCCCCCTGCCGGCAACACACCGGGTCTGGTGGGCCTGAAAGACTGGACAGCGGTATCCATTTGGATGGCCCAATTCATGGATCCGCCAGCCGGGGTTACCGAACCGGTGCGCGCCCGGGCCGCTGAATTAACCCGCGGCATGACCGACCCCGAAGCAAAAATACGCGCCATTGGCGAGTTTGTGCAGAAGACCAGCTACGTAGAGGTGGCCATGAACCTCACCCGCGGCGGGGGCTACACGCCCCATAAAGCGGCGGAAACCCTGGCGCGCAATTCCGGGGATTGCAAAGACAAAGCCACCCTGATGCGCGCCCTGTTGAAATCGGTCGGTATGGATTCCTGGATGACCGCAATTCGTTCCGGAGACCGCGATTTTGTCAAGACGGAATGGGCTTCCCCGCACCAGTTCAATCACGCCATTATCGCGGTTCGCGTGCCCGACTCCGTCCAGTTACCCACCGTGATTCAGCATCCGGCACTGGGCCGGTTGTTGATGTTCGACCCTACAGACAGCGTCACCAAACTGGGTGGCCTGCCGATCGACGAACAAGGTAGCCAGGCGCTGATTCTGGCCGGAGACAAAGGATCGCTCACCACCATGCCGCGGTTGCCCCCGGATGCCAACCGAATCGAATCCACCACCCTGGCCACGATGGACGGGAACGGAGCCTTGCAGGGCACCATTCAACGCCAGTACTTCGGCCAGTCCAGTATCTTCCTGCGAGCAGTGGAAAAGATGAGGGGCAGGGAAGAACTGCAGAAAATTTTCGAGCGCCGCTTGAACCGTGTGGTGGGAAGTACCGCGATAGCAGAGTTGACGACGCAGAGCAATGGCAACGATGACCAGATGGCGGTCTCCATGAACCTCACCGCGCGCCAGTTCGGACAGAGCATGCAGGGAAAGCTGCTCATCGTGCGCCCTGGGCTCCTCACCAGCGGCGGCGAATACTTCTTCAACAACGACCGCCGGACCACGCCTGTAAGGCTGAATGGCGACCTTCGCCGCGACACTATTCGCATCCGTATTCCGCAAGGCTTCAAGCTGGACGAGAAACCGTCTGCGGCGAAGATCGAAGGTGCCTACGGAAAGCTGGAAGCCAGTTGGGATGTCAAGGACGGTGAAATCATCATGACCCAGACTCTGGAAGTGAAGCCGGTCACGGTACCGGCCGCCGAGTACGAGGCAGTGCGAAAGTTCTTCGATCAACTGGGTGGTGCTCAGGCTGCCCCGATGGTACTGGCAAAACAGTAGCGGCGCGGTGAACTGAACTTCTACCGCCTCATCTTCCGCAACACCGGGGCAAAAGCGATCCACATTCTCGCCGTTCGCAATCGCAGAGAAGCCTACCTCTCACTGAGAAGTAAAGACATGGAGGGTACCGGCCCGGCTTCGTCGCCTTCGGCTCCTGCGCCAGCCGCCACCGCCGAACAGTTTTATAGCCTCCCGGCACGTCCCGCGCCCGACTGCGCGATTCAGTTACCGCTCCGCGCCGCATGAACGCCCGCCGCGCAGCGGCGGCGTCATGCTCGCAAACCGCGCGGCAAGGTGGCCGAAGGGCAATCCAGATCATTGTAAATCGGCGCCTTGCGGAATGGAGAATGGGTACCAGTTCAACCATCCTCTCATCCAATACACGATAGACACATAAGAGTGGCTTGCGTTGTCCAGCACCACTGCGTCGCCGTGCAAGGCAGGCGGCGTCGCTACGTGTCCATCTCCTGCTGCCAGTGGGAGCACCGGACCCCTGTACCTAGACACTACGACTGGTCCGCCAATCCTGACGCTTCTTATTACGTAGCGCCGAGAAGCTGGAGCATCCTTCCAGCATCGTCCTCTGTCGCCAAAGAGCACCAAAAGAAATAGATACCGCTTGTGCCCTTCAATGACGCTGTTAATCGGCGCGCCGGGCGGCACTCGATTCTTGGCGTTTACTGCAAGGCTTCCGTAGCCCAAGTTTCCGATATTAAACTCTGCTCTTTCCTCGTGTTCGCCACGACCGACATACTCAGCAATGGCAACAAAATCCTCTTCGCCGTCACCATCAAGATCCAGAAGTTGGAATGTCTGGTTCACATCTCCTTGTTGCGACAAGGCGAACACGCCCTTAAAGACACGTTCCACTATCTGCTGAGCCTCGGCAGCAGTTAGTTCGTTCGAGGGGCAACCCGACTGATTGGCAGTGAGAACCGCACCGCAACTCAACCCAAGGGCGGCTGCTGCAAGCAAGAGGGTGAGCCTGCTCGGCCACTCACCTAGGACAGGCTGCGTCAAATCGAACATGAAAATGATCCTCGTGACCCTGCGCAAATTGAGTTCCCGGAATCCCCGAGCTGTCGTTAAAAAACACTAATGCCACGTTCACGTCAACTCGGTAGCTAAAATCGGTGATCGTACCAATCAAGCTTGCCGTCAGCGATCCGTTGTAGGAATCGGCATTGACATTTGTGCCCAGATGCTGGCCGTCATTCCTGAGGGGCCGTATGTCAACGTCAACACCGGTGCGATGACTCTGGTGCCCGCTATTACCACCCCACTGGAGGCTGATTTCCCCAATACCAATATCGTAGCCTGGATTTCTGGTATTCCAGACGGCTGCCGATTCGATCAGAGCCTCGATTACGGACGGCACACCGAACTGTTTTTTGCGGTTTCCGTAAGAATAGAAACCTGCTCCCGAGCTTGGAAGCAAATCGGTGACGGCGCAGCCTCCATCATCCTCATCCTCACCACGGGCCGGTTCAAAAACAGCCAGAACCGCATCAACCCACGCACTTCCGCCACAATTCGACTTCTTCTGCCCAGCCACAAACGCCACCTGAACATCGCATGGTCCATAGCCGATGATTCCGTTCCCCGGCTCAGAACTACGGCCAAATCCGAACACATCGCAGGGCAGTGAGCCGTACGATCCGCAGAATCCGAGCGTGAAGCTAAACGCTTGGCCCGTAGCGTCGGTCCGGTTTACAGGATCACCGGCGGTGTACGCGTATCGGTTCCAACTGCCTGAATCGCCCAACTCAGCCCCAGCCCCATCGGGATCCGGGGTATCGAACCTGCCCGGGCTACTGGCATAGTATCTCTGGTCGGCATAATCCAGCCCCGAGAACCCATCGCGGTTATACGTCCCGAACTTCTCCCGGTCGTTCGCACTACTCGTAATCTCATCCCCGTAGGGTCGGAACCTGGCCCAACTGGCCCGGTTCGTCCCCAGCCGGTCCTCGAACACCGCGCCAGAACCTTCCCAGATCAGCCTCCCGGCGAAATACAGGTACCCTTTCTGCATGTTGACCCCGAGAATCCCCGTGGTCGCGCCGGTGACCGAATACACACCCAGCTTCTCCCCGCGCGCCCCGTACAGCGACAGCTCTTCCGTCACTCCATCCGCCTTTAGCCGGTAGATCCGCTTGTTGTCCGGCGCATATGCGTAATACTCGGTCCCGCCGCTCACCGGCGCGAATGACACCATCCGGTTGGCCTCGTCATACCCCACCGTGCCGCCTGCTCCGGACGTCATGTTTCCATTTGCATCATAGCTCGCGCCGGACAGACGGTTCGTCGCGGCGTTCACCCCAATCGTGGTCGTCGTGCCATTCAGCACCTTTGACGTCAGATTGCCGAACCCGTCATACCCATACGTCTCCGTCCATGCCGCGGGCGCCGAGCCCACGTTCGGCGTAGAAGCCGCTGACGTCAGCCGCTTCAGCGCATCGTACTGATAGACCACCGTTTCGCCCGACACCGCGTCCGTCACCTGCGTGATCTGCCCGTTATTCTGCGTCGATGAGTATCCGTATGTCAGGGTCCCCACCACGGCGCTGCTCCCCGACCATGCCAGCGTCGCCAGTTGCCCGTTCACGTTGTAGGTCTGTGTCTGCGTCGCGTAGTTGCCGGTACGCCCGCACATACACTGGTTTATATAGTCCCAATCCGCCGAAAAACTGGTGAGCATCCGAAAACTCGTCATCCGTCCCGCCAGATCGTAAACCCCGCTTTGCGCGTAGTTCATCACATTGCTGTTCCTGTCGAAGTACTGATTGTCGGTCATCGAAAGCGGTCGCGACATCGAATCGTAGGTTGTCGTGTAGGTAACCGGGTTCTGTGATGTCGGGTAGGTAAACAGGTCCTGTGATGTGGCGTCGCCACCACCGCTCTGAGGTACCGTAGTGCTCACCGGCAAGCCCGCCGCTGTGTAGGTATACCCTACGTCCGGATTTCGCACCGCCTTCCCCGAGCCTTGGCCGGAAGCGGTCCACCAGTGGGAGAGTTGGAGACGTTTTCCCGTCACCGCACCTGCCGCGTGATAGCTGTAAATCTCCGTCACCGTCGGTGGGTATGGTAACCCCGGCGGTACTATGCAGAGAGTGTACTGCGCAGCAGTCAAACGTCCCTGATAGTTACTCGAATACGTCGACCCGGAAAGATTCGCATCGTACGTGTCGTTCACCTGCTGGCAGGTATCCTCCGCGTTGTTTTTTCCCGTTGGATACCGCCAGATCTGCGTTACGCGTTTCTTCGTGTCGTATGTATAAACGATGTCTTGGCCCTTTGCATCGTGTCACGTCGGGGGCGTCACCAATCCGTCATGAGCACGAATCAGCGTTGCCTTTTCTTTGCCGTACTGACGGCCATCAATAGGTGGCCTGTCTGACGCCCAACCCATTGTGGCGACCTGCCCAAGCCTTCGATGATCTTCACCGACGGCAAGCCTGACCGCCAATATCCTATTGCAAGACACTCGTCCGCCCCCGGGTTCTTCCAGTCGCGCGGCGGATTCTTCGAGAAATTCCATTGAGTTTTGTATGAGCAGGTCTCACCGGTGCCGACTGCAACCAACACTTCTCCGAGATTGTTGATCGAGGCCAAATCATCCGAACCAATGTTGGCGTCTACGCAGGAGTAGTTTCGGGAAGATAGTGCCACACATAGCCGAGAACTACTTGTAAATACAAGTTTGGAACCGTCCGGACTGATATTGAACGTCAACTCCTTCAATCCATCGAAAGCCAGCGGTACAGGATTTGCCGCACTCCCCCAGTACAAAGTATTATTGCCCCCTTCCCGCATTCCAGCCACAATCGTGCGGTCCTTACTGCAGCGGAACCGCCAGTACGGGATGGCCTTCAAATCCATTCCTGTTGCGAAATCTCTCCGGCCAGTTCGATCCACCTGTTCGATAATGCTTCCACAAGTGCTGATCACGCTTCCCGCGTCCGCAACAAATCTGGTCAGGCCGGAGCCTAAATCGAGCAACGTAAGCTTGGTGTGCAAGCGTTGTATGCCGCCAAAACTCAATGTCGCTCTTCCGCCGTCCAAGACAACGAAAGCGAAAAGGGACGGACTCTCAGCGACAGCGAAGCTTTCAACTTCACGCCCGCGGGTTACCTCCTTGCGGATGCCATTGCAGTTCACAATCACATCCCCAACCAGAAATGCATAACACCCTTCTGGTTCGGAACTGCTCCTGGCAGCGGGAAGAAACGCTGTCATCGCAGCAAGCAGGAGTGTGAACTGCGACTTGGATCGGCTAGAAATAATAGCGGATTGCATAATCTATCGCGTAATCTCCGTACCCGGGAGATGTCGTGTACTGAACGGGAATAAATCCACTTCCAAAGGGGTCAAAACCACCGTTGTCAGACCGCCCTGCGTTCCCGCCTCCTCCATCTCCACCTCCTCCGGCACCACTGCCACCGTCGTCCGGGGAAGTCTGGGCGTCAGGTACGCAAGATTGATATGAGGTCCCTTGATTGATCCATCTGGCCCAGTAGCCACCCTGGACGTTCCGGACTTCAGCGGGTCCGGTTCTGCTTTGAGACCCGACAAACGAAGAAACCTTGCCGTTCGAATCTACGCCCGTTACGATCACAGCATGTCCGACAAGATTACCGCCGCTACCTGGAGATTGGAATCCGACGATGTCACCAACATGAACACGCGATTGCTGGGCGAAAAGCGAACCTAAAGACCCTGTTGTGAATTGTGTTTTTGCCGATTGAAATTGATCCGACACATATCGTATTCCCGCGCCGGCCTGTGCGACCAGAGCCGTGCAATCGAGTTGGAGCGTCTGCCCAACCCATCTCGAATGTCCCGCCGAGTCGTATTGAACGCCATGGCCCGTGTAACTTCTTGCTGTTGAAACAACGTTGTCGCGGTCAGTATCGCTGTCGGCGGCGTG
The DNA here is from genome assembly GCA_038229475.1 of Bryobacterales bacterium. Taxonomy (GTDB): domain Bacteria; phylum Acidobacteriota; class Terriglobia; order Bryobacterales; family Bryobacteraceae; genus BOG-234. The sequence continues at coordinate 85,989 of JBBROK010000020.1, forward strand.
CATCCCCGGAGGGCAGAGGCCACTCGGGTCATTTTGATTTACCGGGTCGTCGGCACCGTATGCGTACCGGTTCCAACTCCCCGGATCGCCCGGCCCAGCACTTGCTTGATACGGATCCGCCGTATTGAACCTCCCCAGCGTCGAGGCATACATGCGCTGATCGGCATAATCCAGCCCCGAAAACCCATCCCGGTTGTACGTCCCGAATTTCTCCCGGTCATTTGCCGTACTGGTAATCTCATCGCCGTACGGCCGGAACCTCGCCCCGCTCGCCCGGTTCGTCCCCAGCCGATCCTGGAACACGGCTCCGCCGACACCGCCCGGCCACGGCGACCCCTCCCATATCAACCGCCCCGCGAAGTAAATATTCACCTTCTGCACAGTCAACCGCAGAACCGAAGTCGTGCCGTCTGTTGTCATTGA
>JBBROK010000021.1:0-85799 GCA_038229475.1 Bryobacterales bacterium
GGCGGATGGTGAGGCGCTTCTTCTTGTCAGCCGAAGTGTTCAGATCGATGAAGGCCTGATGGATTTCGCCCTTGTCCTCGTCGGTGGCGCGCGGGCCACCCAGACGGCCCGCTTCGATTCCGCTCTGGAACTGGACGAAGACGCGGAAGTAAGGGCCCATGTGAAGATCCGTATGGGCCAGATAGCGCTGGATCTGCCAGCCGTATTCCGTATTGGGGACGGAACCAAAACCGGCGCTGCGGAAGAACTCATAGCGGATCCGGCCCTCTCCGCCAAAGCTGGCATACCAGCCATCTTTGCCCATCTCCATATACTTGACGGGGTCCCAGAAATCCTTGCGCTTCGCGGCGTCTTTCAGATAGCTCCAGTCTTCGTCATAACGAAGTTCCTGGTAAGCAGTTTGGGCGCACGCGGCGGTGGCCAGAAGAAGGGAGAGGGCAGTACTGCGCAAGTGCAAGTTCACAGTCAGAACCTTTTCATTTTATGGCGCGAAAAACGATGATGTGCTGCCATGGCAGCGTTTCGATGGACTCATCGAAGCGGAAGCCCTGGGGTTCAATTTCCGCCCGGACCTGCTTCAGCGTCATCTTATGTTCCGGCCGGATGGGCACGCGCGGATCTTCCCCGCGGTACTCCAGCAATACCAGCCGGCCATTTGGTTTCAGCGATTCGCGCATCGCGTCCACCATTTTTACGGGCTCGGAAAATTCGTGGTAAACGTCGACCAGAAGAATCAGGTCGAGCGCGTTTTTGGGAAGCTTCGGGTCGTCGTAGGAACCCAGTACAGGGCGAACATTGGTTACCTTGCGGGCCGCCATGTTTTCCTTCAGCAGCCGGATCATCTCTGGCTGAATGTCCTGACCGTAAACGATGCCGGTTGGCCCCACGCGTTCGGCCATGCGGAAGGTGAAGTAACCCACGCCAGCCCCGATGTCGGCAACGGTGGAACCGGGTTGCAGATGCAGGGCGTCCAGCGCCTGGTCGGGGTGCTCTTCCTCTACCCGTTCGGGGCGCACCAGCCAGTCTGCCGCTGCCGCACCCATCACCTGGGCGTAGCGGCGCTTACTTACCGGATGGACCCCTGGCGTCTGACCCACGCACAGTGACGCCAATGCCAGCAGGGTTGCTGAAATGCGAAGCTTCATGGTTATTTCAACCGGGAATTACACCGGCAGAATGCGCGGTTTCTACTTGCGCGAGCCGCGGCGAACGTTCTTCAGGTTCGTCTGGCGCATCTTGGCCTTCTTGCGCTTGGGCTTGCTGATGATGAAGGTACCGCTGCCGAGATATTCGGCTTTGTAAAGTTTGTCGTCTGCCAAAGTGTGTAACTCCTGTGATTCGTGTTTCATTTTAGCTTGCCCGATACCATGGAGGCTGGTGGACGCGAGGGGGAAGCGAGTGGAGTCACGTTCGAAAGGGAGTTTTCGCTTGCCGGCGACGCTGGTTCTGCTGGTTTGCAGTACCGCCGGGCTGTGGTCGCAGACCCCTGCCGCCCCCGCCAAAACGGGTCTTCCGACAACAGCCGAGATCAACGGTGTGCTCAAAGAGCTGGCCGATATCACCGGTTTCCATATCCGCCACCAGCTACCTTTTGAAATGGTGACCCGTCAGCAGATCAACCAGTATCTGCAGGATCAGATTCGCACTACGGTGAAGCCCGCGGAAATTCGCGCCGAAGAAATCACCCTGAAGAAGTTCGGTTTCGTGCCTGCCGATTTCGATCTGAAGAAGACGACGATCGATTTGCTGACAGAGCAGGCTGCCGCTTTTTACGACTTCCACCGCAAGAAGCTGTTTATTTCTGACTGGGCTGCCGAAAACATGCGGGACGAAGCCCTGGTGCACGAACTGGGGCACGCTCTGGCTGACCAGAATTTCCCCATCCGGCGTTTTCTCGCGAAGACGCGGGACGACAGCGAGGCCTCGCTGGCCCGTGAGACCGTGGTGGAAGGTCAGGCCACGTGGCTCACTCTGGAATACTCGGCGCGGCGCGTCAATAAATCCCTTTCTGACCCGGCTACGGCGAGCCTGCTGTTGCGTTCGCCCCCGGAGGCGGATGACGGTGCGTATCCCGTATTTGCCAATGCGCCACTCTATCTGAAAATTACGTTGCTCTTTCCTTACGATCAGGGGCAGCGTTTCCAGCAGGCGATGTTTCTGAAGGAAGGGAAAACCGCCTTCGCCCACGCGTTTGAAAAGCCTCCGGTCTCCAGCGCGCAGATTCTGCATCCGGAGCGTTATTTTTCCGGCGAGACCGGCGTGAATCCGCCACTCCCCAAACCCACCCGCGGCATGAAGATTCTGGCGCAGGGAACCATGGGCGAACTCGACCAGCAGGTTTTTCTTCGCCAGTACGGCAATAAGGATCTGGCGGAATTGCTGGCACCTCAGCTCAAGGGTGCCTCGTATCGGGTGGAAGAAGAGAAGGCCGGTGGCCGCGTCACGCTGCTTTATATATCCGACTGGAAAGATGATGGTGCCGCCACAAGCTATTTCGAGGCCTGGCAGCGCGCCGATCGCGCCAAGTGGAAACAGGTGGAGGTCACCACGCAGGAAGCAGACTTGTTCCAGGGCAAGTCTGAAGACGGGTACTTCCGCGTGATGCGCAAAGGCCCACGTATTACCGCCGAAGAAGGCTTTGCGCGCCCGTTCTGAAGGAGCACAGGACTTTGCCTCTCTTCTGCGATGTCAGCCTGCCAGTGCCGCTGGACCGCACCTTCACTTACTCGCTGCCTCTAACTCTGCAGCATCGTGTGCAGGTGGGGGCCCGTGTGCTCGTCCCGTTTGGCACCCGCCGTTTAACCGGCGTTGTTCTGGGCGTCCACGATACCGTGCCTGAGCATACTGCCAAAGATGCGCTCCGGTTGCTGGATGCGGAACCGGTTCTGGATTCGGAACTGATCGCGCTGGGGACGTGGATCGCCGGCTACTACTGCGCGCCGCTGGGTGAAGTGCTGCGCGGTATGCTCCCGCTGGCTTCCGATATCCGCAACGGTAAGGTCTACTCTCTCACCGATTCCGGCCGTGATGCCGCGCGTCAGCTTTCCATCAATCCCGCCGGCGACGACCCGGCCCGGCAGCTTCTGGCGATGATGGAATCGCGATCACTCTCTGCCGCGCATCTGAAGCGAAAGTTGCCGCTGGCCGATCGCGCGCTGCAATCGCTCATCAAACGCGGCTGGGTGGCGGTGGAAGAAGTGACCAGTGATCGCGACCCGTTGCGCTCGCCCGCCGGTAAGCTGCGAATCGCGCTGCTCGACGTGCCGCAGCCGCCGAAACTGCCTAAGGCAGAGCGGGAATTGCTGGCGTATCTCTCGCTGCATCCCGGCACACACAATCTGGCAGACCTGGAAGCCATGGTGAAGAACGCCAGCGTTGCCGCACGTTCGCTGGCGCGCCAGAGTCTGGTCTCGCTCACCCCCGAGCCACTGCAAATTCGCGGCGCGCCCATTCGCGCGCCGCATGCATTAAATGTCGCGCAGCGCAACGCCTTCGAACTGATTCGCGCCGCCATCGACGTCCGCCAGTTCGCTACTTTCCTGCTGCAGGGCGTGACGGGCTCGGGCAAGACCGAGGTCTACCTGAACGCCATCGATGCTGTGCTCGCCACTGGCCGCAGCGCGCTGCTGCTGGTGCCCGAGATAGCGCTCACGCCAGCCATGGCGGGCCAGTTCTTCTCCCGCTTCGGCGATAAAGTCGCCATTCTGCATAGCGCCTTCAGCGATTCCGAACGCGCCGGGCAGTGGCGTCGCATCCGCTCATCAGGCACCACGGTGGTGGTGGGTACCCGCTCTGGCGTCTTCGCGCCGGTACGAAATCTGGGCCTTGTCATCATCGACGAAGAGCACGACGCCAGCTACAAGCAGGAAGAGACGCCACGCTATAACGGCCGCGACGTGGCCATTGTCCGGGCCCGCGCCCAGGGCGCCTGTGTGGTTCTCGGTTCCGCCACGCCAAGTCTGGAAAGCCGGTTCAATGCGGCCTCCGGCAAGTACACATTGCTGGAACTGCCCGAGCGGATCGCCGAACGGCCCATGCCTCACGTGAACGTAGTGGATATGCGCCAGGAGTTTCTGGAAACGCGCAAGAACAACACGTTTTCCCGCGCCCTGCTGGATGCGTTGGCCGAGCGGCTGAAGAACAATGAACAAGCGATGATTCTGCTGAATCGCCGCGGCTTCTCCAGCTTCGTCGCCTGCCGTTCCTGCGGAGAGCGCGTGGAATGCATAAACTGTTCCGTGACTTTGACCTGGCATAAGCGCGATCGGCGTCTGCTCTGCCACTACTGCGGATATGCCGAGAAGGTTCCCGACAAATGTCCGAAGTGCGACAGCGACCATGTGCAGTTCATGGGCACTGGTTCAGAGCGCGTGGAAGATGAGTTGCACGCCCAGTTCCCGCAGGCTCGCATTGCCCGCCTCGATCGCGATACGGTCACCGGGAAGCGGCAGTTCGAAGATATTCTCAGCAACTTCCGCGAACGCAATTACGACATTCTCGTGGGCACGCAGATGATCGCGAAGGGGCACGATATTCCCAACGTGACGCTGGTGGGGGTGGTCTCTGCCGATGTCGGTCTGGGCATGCCCGATTTTCGCGCGGCGGAGCGGACGTTCCAACTGCTCACTCAGGTGGCGGGGCGTGCCGGCCGCGGTGATCTGCCCGGTGTAGTGTACCTGCAAACCATCAATCCGGACCACTACGCGATATGCCTTGCTTCACAGCAGGACTACCCGGCGTTTTACGAAAAGGAGTTGAATTTTCGGCGCTTCATGAAGTACCCGCCTTTCGCTGCCATGGCGAACGTGCTGGTGCGTGCGCCGGAGCAGGAGAACGCGCTGCGGATGAGTACGGAATTGGGTATGCATCTCTCACCCTCGCCGGAGAACATGCGCATCATGGGCCCCGCCGAGGCTCCCGTACCGCGTTTGAAAGCCGAGTACCGTTATCAGCTCCTGATCAAATCCGGTAGCCGCAAGCTGTTGAATGAGGTGCTAACCAAAGCCCGCACCTTTGCCAATACGAATAAGTGGCCCGCTACGTCGCTGGTGATTGATGTGGATCCGCTGACGTTGCTCTGAAGCATTTGGTGCAGCTGAACTGGTAACCGGAAATGCCCGGCATTTCCCGGTTAGCGCGCCGCCCCAACTCCCATCAACATTTCGCATGCCGTCAGGCTCGCATCCAGCCGTCCGATGAATTCGTCCACGTCTCCCCGCCCGATATTCATCGGCGGCGACAGGCGAATGACATTTCCGTACAAGCCGCCGCGCCCGATAATGATGCGGTTCTGGCGCGCGCACTCCATCAATTGCAGAGTTGCCGCGGAAGCCGGTGCCTTCGTCCGCCGGTCTTCCACCAGTTCCATGGCCTGCAGCAGGCCCATGCCCCGCACGTCGCCGATTAGCCGGTGCTTTTCCTTCAAGTCGAGCAGTTTCCCGTGCAGATAAGCCCCGGTCTCTTCGGTATTCTGCAGAATATTCTGCTCTTCGATGTACTCAATCACCGCTTTGGCCGCAGTGGTGGAAACCGGTCCGCCGCCAAATGTGGAAAGCGTCACGCCCTTCCACGCATCCGCCACTGCCGGCGTGGTGACCGTAAGACCGATCGGCAGCCCGTTGCCCAGACCCTTCGCGCCCGTGATGATGTCAGGCACTACATCCCAATGCTCAATGCCAAACCACTTCGATCCGGTGCGCCCCCAACCGGTTTGAACTTCGTCGGAAATGAAGATGCCACCGTATTGCTTTACGATGTCTACCGCGATCTTGAAGTATTCTTTGGGCGGGATAATGAATCCGCCGACGCCCTGAATCGGCTCCGCGATAAACGCCGCGATCCTGCCGCTGGTGGTGGTGCGGATGACCTGCTCAATATCCTGCGCGCATTTCACTTCACAGGAAGGATATGTCAGGCCGAACGGACAACGATAGCAATACGCGTTTACGGCATGCGTCACACCTGCCTGGGGAAGGCCCAGCTTCCAGGAGCCCTGTCCGGTAAGCGCCATCGCCGCCGCGGAGCGCCCGTGATAGGAGTGCCGCAAGGCGACGACCTCGGTGGAGCCCGTATAGCAGCGCGCCGCCAGAATGGCCATCTCATTGGCTTCGGTACCGCTGTTGGTGAAGAAAGATTTTCGCAGCGCTCCCCCGCCCGGCGTCAGTGACGCAATTTTCTTCGCAAGCGCAACCTGCGGTTCGGTCTGGAACACCGTGGAGACATGCTCCAGCTTGTCTATCTGGGCGTGAACCTTCCGGTTCACCTGCTCGTTGCAGTGGCCCACACTCACCGTGACGATGCCACCGAAGAAATCCAGATACTCATTGCCATCGACATCATAAACGAACTGGTCTTTCGCATGCGAAATCACCAGTGGTTCCTTGAAGTAGTTGAATACCGCCGGGAAAATGAATTCCTTCTGTGCCAGCAGAATTTCCTGTTTTGTCATGGCCTGTGCCTTTCCTGTATCACTATGACTTTACCTGAACCAGCGATTTGCAATTGGGCGCGGAGCTGCGCAGCCGTAACGTACACCGTTTGGCGTCTTCGGTTCGTCCCTCGCGCTGGTAGTACAGTGCGAGTGCCCACAACGCCAGTGCCGGCACCAGGCCCGACTTCCTTTTTGCCGTTGCCTCCAGCCGCCCGATGCCTTCCGCCGTCTCCGCTCCGGCCACCGTCTCAATCACGTGGAAGATCACCTGTACATCGCCGCCCGGTGCGATCAGATCCAACTCCCGGCCCTGCCGCGCCAGCGCGAGCGCCTTCTCCGTATCCTGCTCTTCCATCAGCGCCAGCGTCGCCAGCGCGTATTGATACTGGCTCCGGTACATGGCGGGCTTATCGCTCCACTGCACCACGCTCAGTTCCTGATGCGCACGCGCAAAATCTCCGTAGGCCGCAGCGGCCATTGCCGAAAGGTAGGCAGCTGCGGCATCAGCGTGCGGAATCCGTCGCACCAGATTGTGATAGTGCGCGATCACGCCCTCCGGCGTCTTGGCCCGAAACAGCAGCCGCGCGCGGAATTGCGACGCGACCACCAGGATTCCCGCCGCCGCCAGTGCTCCACCCAGCAGCAACAGCGCCGTATAATTGCCGCTCATTACGTTGCCGGTTACGCCCACCACCATTACTGAGAACAGGACGAGCCCCGGAACCCAGATCTTCCACCAGGCGTTAGCGCCGTTCATACCGCTCCCTGGTACTGCCGAACTACACCCCGTGTGGCCAGGTCCCGTACGGATTCCGCACTCAGACCGAGGGCTTCCTGCAATACAAATGCGGTGTGCTCGCCCGGCCACGGCGCGCCCATGCCCGCTTCAGCCGGCATGGCGGGAAGTTTGATGGGGGCCCCGGTCGTCTTGTAAGGTCCGCTGTGCGGTCCTTCTACCGTTACAAACATTTCCCGTGCCTCGCTTTGCGGGTCGCTTACCACTTCATCAAAACTTCGCACCAGGGTACACGGCACGCCGGCCCTTCCCAGCAGGTCGATCCAGAAGGCCGCCGGCTGACCGCGGAAAATTGCCTCCAGCAGAGGCTCCAGCACTCCGCGGTTGGTGCAGCGTGCGCCGTTGTTGGCGTAGTCCGGGTGGTGCTCCAGATCGGTCCGTTGCATTGCTTTGCAGAACGACGACCATAGCTTTTCGCTACCCACGGCCAGGGCAAATCCGCGGTCTGCAGCCTGAAATACCCGGTACGGCGACAGAGTGGGAAACGCGCTGCCCATTGGCTTCGGTACTACGCCGGAGCCAAGAAACGAGGAATAGTTCGACGTCATCGCCGCCACCATACAGTCCTGCATGGACACGTCCACCAGTTGCCCCTGGCCGGTTCGGTCGCGCACATGCAGCGCCATCAGGATCCCGATCACCGCATACATCCCCGCGCCCACATCGGCCACGGAAAAACCGCCGCGTACCTGCTCACCGCTCTCGGTACCGGTGACGCTCACGTGACCGCTGGTGCACTGCACAATGAGATCCATGGCGGGCTCGTCACGCCTTGGTCCGGTTTGGCCAAATCCGGAAATAGAGCAATACACGAGGCGCGGATTGGCAGCCCGCATGGCCTCATACCCCAGTCCCAGGCGCTCCATCGAACCGGGGCGGAAATTTTCCACCAGAACGTCAGCCTTGCCCGCCAGATCGCGGCACAACTGCAGACCCTCCGGCGTCTTCAGATCGATGGCGACCCCGTATTTTCCACGGTTCAGCCCCAGAAAGAATGACGCCTGTCCGTTTACGAAAGGAGGGCCCCAGCCACGGCCCATATCGCTACCGCCCGGCGCTTCCACTTTGTAAACCGATGCCCCGTAACTGGCCAGCATCAAGGTGCAGTAGGGGCCAGCCAGGGCGTGCGAGAAATCCAAAACACGCAGCCCCGCCAGAGCCTGAGGAGAATTCATGCTCCTTCATCTTACCGGCGTCCCTCCCCTCCTGATAACCTAAGTGTTGGTATGACAATTGAGGAAATCCGGGAACTGATCGATCTGGTGAACGAAACCGGTGTGTCTGAACTGGAAGTAGAGCGCTCTGGCAACCGGGTCCGCATCTGCGCGCGCAGTTCCGTGGCCACTCAGTTTGTAATGGCACCGCAGCTGGCAACGGCCGTAGCGCCACCTGCCGCACCCACTGCTCCGTTGAAGGCCGAGGCTGTCGCCAAACAACCGGAGAACCTCACGCTGGTAAAATCCCCCATTGTGGGTACTTTTTACGAATCGGCCGGCCCTGATTCGCCGCCTTTCGTCCGCGTCGGCGAGCATGTCACTCCGGGCACGGTGCTTTGCATTATCGAATCCATGAAGCTCATGAATGAGATTGAAGCAGATGTCTCTGGCATTGTGGAAACCCGTCTGGTGCAAAACGGACAGCCGGTGGAATACGGAGAAGCGCTGTTTGGCATCCGCCCCGTTTAGGAAAATTCTCGTTGCCAACCGGGGCGAAATCGCCCTGCGTGTCATCTGCGCCGCCAAGGATCTCGGCATCGCCACGGTTGCTGTGTACTCGGAAGCAGACCGCAACAGCCTGCCGGTGCGCTTTGCCGATCAGGCCATTTGCATCGGCCCCGCCAAGAGCGCCCGCAGCTATCTGGATATCCCCTCCATCATCAGCGCGGCGGAGATTACCAACGTGGATGCGATCCATCCCGGCTACGGCTTCCTGAGTGAAAACGCCGGCTTCGCCGAAGTGTGCCGCGAATCGCGCATTAAGTTCATTGGACCCACGCCGGAAGTAATCGCGTCCATGGGTATCAAGGAACGCGCCCGCGCCATCATGAAGGAACATGGCGTGCCCATTCTGCCCGGTTCCGCAGGCGTGCTTGCTTCGCCTGAAGAAGCTCTGGAAATGGCCGAAACCATCGGCTATCCCGTGATTCTCAAAGCCTCGGCCGGCGGTGGCGGGCGCGGCATGCGCGTGGTGCAGGGCGCCGCCGAACTTCCCGGCCTGCTCACCCAGGCACAGCAGGAAGCCGGTGCCGCATTCTCCAGTGCCGACGTCTACCTGGAAAAATATATCGAGGCTCCCCGCCATATCGAATTCCAGATTCTGGCGGATGAGCACGGCAACGTGGAAATTCTCGGTGAGCGCGAATGCAGCATCCAGCGCAGACATCAGAAGCTGCTGGAAGAATCGCCTTCACCGGCTCTGCGCCCGGAAGTCCGTGAGCGCGTCATGAAGAGCCTGCAGGTAGCCATCAAGGCCATCGGTTATTCCAACGCCGGTACTGTCGAATTTCTCATGGATGAGAAAGGCGACCTCTACTTCATTGAAGTCAACGCTCGTATTCAGGTGGAGCATCCGGTGACCGAAATGGTTACCGGTATTGACCTTGTGAAAGCCCAGATCCGCATTGCCGCCGGCGAAAAGCTGGAGGACATTCTGGGTGGTCCGGTGGTGCGCCGCGGCCACGCCATCGAGTGCCGCATTAACGCGGAGAATCCCGAGACCTTCGTGCCCAGCCCAGGCCGCATCACCGGCTTCAATGTGCCCGGTGGTATTGGTATTCGTGTGGATACCCATGCCCATCAGGATGGCGTTATCCCGCCCTACTACGATTCTCTGATCGCAAAACTGATCGCCTACGGCGACGACCGCACTGAAGCCATCGCAAGAATGAAACGGGCACTCGATCTGTTCATTGTGGAAGGTATCCACACCTCGATTCCGCTGCACAAGAAGATCCTCAGAGAGCAGGATTTCATCGACGGCAACTTCGATACCAACTTCATCAAGCGCTGGATGTAGCGCCAAACTATGGCATGACAACCATGGGGTGGTAGAGGCCGGGGATGATGATTTTCCCGATGGCTACCAGCGTTCCCTCGGGGCCGAGTGCTTTGACGTACTCCGCACCCTCCGGGACGCGGAAGGGTGAGACGGAGAAATCGCGGCCCTGGCGAATCTGGCGGGCGGTGACATCGTCGACGAAAGCGCCGGGGAAATCGGGGAGAAGGTCGGGCGGGGCGATGAGGGCGTCGGCGAGGCGGTCTTCGTTTTTCCAGAGCTGCAACTCTTCAAGAGTACGGGCGTCGGCCAGGGTGAAGGGGCCGGAGCGAAGGCGGACGAGGGAATCAAGATGTCCGCCGCAACCGAGCATTTGGCCCATTTCATGGGCGATGCTGCGCACGTAGGTCCCGGCCGAGCAGCGGACGAAGATGCGGGCGCGATCGTCTTCCACACTTTCCAAACGCAGTTCGAACACCGATACGGGCACGGGTTCCAGTTCCACCGGCTTGTTCTGCCGCACCAGTTTGTAGGCAGGCACTCCGTTGATTTTTTTGGCCGACACCGGGGGCGGGGTTTGCATGATCTGCCCGCGGAAGGTGGCGAGACAGGCCTCGACCTGGCTGGCGGGGACCGCGATTTCGACGGCATCGCCTACCTGGTCGCCCTCACGGTCATAGGTGGTGGTGGCGAAGCCGAAGCGCACTACACCTTCATATATTTTTTCCGAGTGATCCCAAAAACGCGCGAGACGCGTAGCCTGATTGATCATCAGCGGCAAGACGCCGGTCGCCATAGGGTCGAGTGTGCCGAGGTGGCCGACGCGGCGGGTGCCGGCGATACCACGCATCTTGCCCACGACATCGTGCGAGGTCCAGCCAGCGGGCTTGTTTACGACGATCACGCCGTCGGCGAGACTCACTTCTGCAGTTCCAGGTCCGCGATGACACGGGTCACGAGGCGGCCCACGATTTCGAAACTTTCCGCAGAGAGTTTATCCATGGTGTCCTGTGGGGTGTGCCAGAAGCTGGATTGGGAATCAAAGTCGATGAGGTCGAGAGCTTTCACGCCTTCGTTGAGAAAGGGGATGTGGTCGTCGGCAATGGCTGCGCCACCCTGGCGGGAGAATGCGGCGCTGTAACCCAGAGCCTGGGCGGTGTTCCAGACCTGGTTGCGCAAGGTGGCCGCGGAGTTCATCTCAAAGACCACGTGAAGGTTTTTCTGACCGATCATATCGATGTTGATGAGGGCTTTCAGTTTAGCGTTGGTGCCGTCGTCGGTCCATTTTTTGGCGAGATGGCGGGAGCCGTACACGCTATCGGTATCGGTCCATTCGTGGAAGGCTTCTTCGCCGTCGAAGAAGACGAGATAGACGTCGTCGATGCGGGGCGCGGCCTGAAGCACACCGGCGAGTTCCAGCAGGAAGCCGTTGGAGGAGCCACCGTCATTGGCTCCGACGAAGTTCGCCATTTTTTTCGTGTCGTAGTGGCCGGTGATGGCGATGGCCTTGCCGGACTTGCCGGGGAACTTACAGATGATGTTCTCCATGGGGATGGGGCCATCGGGGGATTGGGCAGTAAAGGCATCGGGAATGAGAAGACAGCCACGGGAGGCGAGTTCCTGCCTGATCCACGCGCGGGTCTTTACCAATGCGGCGGAACCACCGGAGCGGGGGCCAAACGCGACGGCCTTTCGCGTATATTCGAAAGCCGCTGTGCCGCTGAAGTCTTTGGCAGACAGCGGCAGCGCGGCAAGAGCGAGGCCAAGGATGGCGGGGAGAGTGCGAAGCGACATCTGCATCCAGCTTAAAGCCTGGTGGCCTGCATCATCACGACCGACCCCTGACCGAGGGTCGCTTCCACCAGAGTGAGAGGCGCGGCGAGTGAGGTGAGCGCGGCGTAGAGGCCCAGCGTAAGCGGGTTGGAGGGTCGCCCGCGCACCATACGGCTCATGGGGTCAAGCGCGGGGGCGAGAGTGGTGGCGAGGCCGGCCGGGCTATCCCGCCACGAGAAACGCTTTACCCGGATGACGCGGAACCCGGTTTGCTCCAGCAGGGTCCGGAGATCGCTTTCGCGAAAGTGGTGCAGATGGCGAGGGATATCCAGACCGTTCCAGCGGGTGCCGAAGAGTTTGCGTTGCAGGGAATCGAAAGCGGGTACGGCGATGATGAGTTTGCCGTTGGGTGCAAGAAGGCGATGCGCGGTTTGGAGGTGGGTACGGGGATCGGGAACGTGTTCCAGCACATGAAACATGGCGATGAGGTCCCAGCAGGCGTCGGCAAAGGGTGCGGTGGCGAAGTCGGCAGCTACGGCTGCAATTCCTTGCCGGGCGGCGAGAGCAGCCGCCGCCGGGGAGAGATCCAGTGCGAACGCCTGGGCACCGCGCTCGCGCAGCATGGTGGTGAGCAAGCCGCCACCGCTGCCGGCATCGAGAACGCGGCGGCCCGTCCGTAGCGCTTGCAGCACGAAGCGAACGTGATGGCGCAGCACAAGGCGACGGTAAGCGTTGGCAGTCTCACTTTGCAGCCAGTAGTTTTGCGGGTAGAAGGGGCGGAGGTCAGGGGGCTGCGGATGGAGGCGGGACATTCCACAGCGGATACACGAGACAACGGTGAAGATTTCGCTGGTGGTTTGATACAGGCGGTCAGTGCCGCGATAGACGACGACGACGGCGGTCTCGCCGCAAATTGCGCACGAGGTCAAACGTGTGCAACCTCAGTGGAGAGCGCCCGCAGAGAAATACGGTGGCCGTGGATGAGGGCGAAAATCTGTGCGGCAGTCATGCGGCGCGGGGCCTTTCCGGTCACTCGCTTCCAAAGCATTACTGGAACGAGGAACAGACTTTCGACATCGCCGCGCAGGATTGCGGCGATGAGGCGGAGTTTACCGCCAACACCGGGAAAGAATCCGGCTTCCCCTTGCCCGCGGCTTGCCGCAACTGCGCCGGCGTATAACCGGGCGGCATAGTAGAACGGATTCAGCACCAGCAGGCGCAGAGGAAAGTGACGGGTGGCAAGGAGCACGCGGTTGCGTTCAATCAGAGCCACGCGGCGCGAGGAAGCCAGTCCCAGAGTGGAAGCGCGTTCATGCCATACCACTGCCTCGGGAGAATACATGCAACGCCATCCGGCAATACGCGCGCGAAGGCCGAGTTCGGCGTCTTCTCCATAAGCAAAAAAGATTTCGTCGAAGACGCCGATTTCATCGAGCATGGCGCGGCGGTAGAGCGCGGCACAGCCATCGGGCCAGAGAACTTCTTCCGCCTGGTCGTATTGTCCCCGGTCGGTTTCGCCGGAGCCGCGCCCGCGGTTCTGGCCATCGGGGTAGATCAGGTGTCCGGCTTTATCGATCACGCGGGGATCGGCAGCAAGAAGAATCTTTGCGGCAACCATGCCGATGGCGGGGTTCATCATGCAGCCCCGCATGTGCTCCAGACAGGTGGGGTGCATCACCGCGTCGTTATTTAGAAGTGCAACGAATTCGCCGGTAGCGCGGGCGATACCCTGGTTGGTAGCGCGGGCGAAGCCATGGTTGCGTGTATTTCTTAGAACGATGACGCCGGGAAAACGGCTGGCGGCATCGGCTGAGCCATCGGTGGAGCCGTTATCGACCACGATAACCTCGGCTGACAGCGATTGGCTGAGCAGGGATGTGATGGCACGCTCCAGCCGGCTGCGACGATTGTAGTTGGCGATGACGACAGAAACAGAGCCGGGGAGCATGGGATTGAAGTTAACCTTCGATGTAACAACGACTTGGGCTTGACCGTCTGTGGTGTATTATAGCGGCATACGAAGATTATAAGGAGAGTCGGCTGGCCATATTGGGGATTGGTCTGGTTCTGAAACAGGAACGCCTGCGTCAGAACATCGGGATCGAGGATATTTCGCGGCAGACCCGTATCTCAAGGCGTTTCATTGAGGCGATTGAGGACGAAGACTTCTCGCGTCTGCCCGCAATGGTGTTCACGCGAGGGTTTGTGCGTCAGTACTCCGCAGTGCTGAAGCTGGACTCGGGACCTTTGCTTTTGGCACTGCCCAAGCCGGATCTGGAAAGCGCGCCGCTGCCCGATCCCCCGCCCAGGCCGGGTCGCCGAAAATGGGATCCACGGGTAAAGAGCGCTTTGCAAACCGTCGTCTTCCTTGCGGTAGCGACGATTGCGGGCAGGGCAGCCTGGGTGCGATACAACCATGGCTCCTGGTTTGCCTTCGATAGTTTTCGGACGGTGCGTGCCGTCAATAAGGTGGTGGTTGCAGGTCCGGCACCGCTGGCCAGCGCGCAGCCGGTATTGCGAAAGCCGGCATTGGTTGCGTTGACTGCGCCAACGCCGCATCCGGTGGAAGTGACAGTGGCGGCTCGTGCCAGCACTTGGGTGAGAATTACCGCAGACGGTCGGACGGCATTTACCGGCATGCTGCAACCGAGCGAGGTGCGCACGGTGGCGGCAAATGAAAACGTGAAGGTGCTGGCGGGGAATGCAGGCGGGGTTGAGATCTCCCTCAACGGAAAAAAACTGGATCCGATTGGTCCGACGGGACAGGTGCGGTCGGTTATGTTGACTGCGGAGGGCCTGCAGCAGGTTGTCCAAACTCCGCCGCCTTCGCACGAGCAGTTTTAGCTTCGTGGCGGGAGAGCACGGTCGCCCGCTTTTCCGCCAGCAGGAGCTTCCGCCGCTGTCGATCCACCTGGAGGAGTTCGATGCGGCGACGGTGTTTCACGCTAACATCCACTTTGCGCCAGAATTTGGCGAAGTAGCTGAGGGCTGAAGCCAGCGAGAAGAATACCACCACATAGAGCGACAGGTTGGCCCAGGCTTTCACGGATTCGTGATGAATGCTCACCATGAGGAGCGAGACCGAGACCACTTGAAAAAAAGTCTTCGTCTTGCCCAGTTCATTGGCGCTGATGGTGTAGCCTTCGGCCGCGGCGATGGCGCGCAGACCGGAGACGGCAAATTCCCGCCCCACCAGGAGCACCACCAGCCAGCCTCGAATTGCGCCCGCTTCCACGAGGGAGATGAGGGCTGCGGACACGAGGAGTTTATCGGCAATCGGGTCCAATAACGTACCAATTGTGGTGACTTGTTTCCAGCGGCGGGCCAGATAGCCATCCAGCAGGTCAGTGGCGGCAGCCACAAGGAAAATGGCTAAAGCGAGAAGGTCGCTGGTCATTTCTCCACCGCCCCAGGGCACGGGAATACGCTCCTGGACCATTACTGCAACCAGCAGTGGAACGAAGAAAATACGGGAGATAGTGAGGCAGTTGGGGATGTTCACAGGAAATCTCCAATTGTGGAAATCCGGTTTGGAGCTTGTGAAGAAATTGCGTGTTGAGGGCGAATGGCGACGCAGCTGTATTTCTTGTCTAAATCATTCAATAAACGTGGTTTATACGAATTATTGCAGGGTGGTTCAAAGTTGCGGAAGCCCTGTAACAAGAATGTGTTGCAGGTGCTCATGGTCACTTGTTCACAGAGTTTTCCACAGGCTCGGAAGCCCATGGTACCAGGTATCGGCCGAGCTTCCGGCGAAGCGATTGCGGCGCTTCGACTTCCATGTTGCATGAGCTCCCATCATAATCCTCTGCCAGCACTTTGCCGTGCCCATGGAGCAGGGCGATGGATGCACCGTCGCTGAGGGGAATGCGGAAGCGAACGGGTTCAATGGCGTCAAACTCTATGTGACGGTCGATGGCATCAAGAAGCTGTTCCATTCCGGCACCGGTGCGACCGCTGACCAATACAGCTGGAACCAGGGTGTTCTGGCCGGCCTCTGCCAGCATCCGGGAGGCGAGAACCTGGGCGTGATGCTGGTCGCCCTGGAGTTTGTCGCTTTTGTTCAACACCAGAATCTGTTGGGTCTTTTCCGCACCGATTTCCCCCAGAACCCGATAGACCTCGGCCACGTGCGAACCGGCGTCTTCAGTTGTGATATCGACAACGTGCAGAATCAGATTGGCGCCCGAGACTTCCTCCAGCGTGGCGCGGAAGGCTTCGACGAGGGTGGTGGGCAGATTGCGCACAAAACCGACGGTGTCACTGAGGAGAATGCGGCGGCGGGAGGGCAACTGGAGGGCGCGAATAGTGGGGTCAAGCGTGGCAAAGAGGCGCGCGTCGGCGAGGACGCCAGCGGCGCAAAGGCGATTGAACAGCGTGGACTTACCGGCGTTGGTGTAGCCGGCGAGCGATATCACGGGAACGGGAACGGCGGCGCGTCGGTCGCGATGCAGGGCGCGAGCGGTGCGAACCTTTTCCAGATCGGTTTCCAGCTTGCGGATGCGGGTTTCAATGCGGCGGCGGTCAGTTTCCAGTTTGGTTTCACCGGGACCGCGGGTACCAATGCCGCCACCGAGGCGGGAGAGTGCGGCCCCCTGGCCGTGGAGGCGGGGCAGAAGATATTTTAATTGCGCCAGCTCCACCTGGAGACGACCTTCGGCGGTGCGGGCGCGGCGGGCGAAAATATCGAGGATGAGCTGTGTGCGGTCGATGACGCGGATGCCGCAGGTGGCTTCCAGATTACGCTGTTGGGTGGGGGTAAGTTCGTTGTCGACGATGATGACGGCAGACCCGGTCGCCGCCGCCAGATCGCGCAGTTCGGCTACTTTGCCCTGGCCGAACAAGGTAGACGCCTCCACATGGGAGCGTACCTGCCAGGCCTCGCCCGCCACTTCAGCCCCGGCACTGCGTGCTAGTTCGGCGAGTTCGACGAAGGAATCTTCCGCACTGCGGGAAGCAGGTCCCCGGCGGCGTTCGAAGCCCGCGAGGATGGCCTTTTCCGGTGTCTGTTCGAGCGAAATCGTCGGCGTTAGCTCCCTTGAGTGGCCGTCGGAGACAGGGCCGCCGGGGGAGCAGCGGCGTATAGGGGAGGGGGGATACGCGTGATCACAACTGTGGAGATAGCGTGTTTAAAGATCAATTGTTCCTGGTTATTGGTTTCGAGCACAAGGGAGTACTTGTCGAAGCTTTTGATGCGGCCGGAAAGCTTCACGCCACTCAACAGGTAGAGCGTGATGACTCCCTTTTCCTTGCGTGCATTGTTCAGAAAGCTGTCTTGAATGTTCTGCGCCGGTTTGTCCATTTAGCTGGTTCTCTGGCCTCGATTTATTTGTTTTTAATATTTTGGGCCACTGGTATCTTAACGCACCAGCACGTTCGCGCGGGAGGTTTCACCCCTGCCGGGTAGCCGACAACATCCGCTTACCCCATGGAGCCGTTATACTGGGAGGTGAGAATAGTGTTGAAGGAGCAGCAGCTCCAGTGCAACGCTTCTTGTATGGCTGACACAGAGTGGATAACGTGATTCACCCGGTTGAAGGCCGGTGCGTCTTCGGAAGGAAATCCAATTTTCATGAAAATTTTTGCGCTTGCGCTCTTTAGTATGGTTCTGGCCGTAGCGCAGAACCGGCCGGTTGATTCGGGTCTGGTCAATAACGCCGTAACCAATCTGCCTGCCCACAAGATTTCGCCCAACGACCTGATTGGTATATCGGTCTACGACGCGCCGGAGTTGACGCGCACGGTGCGGGTGAGTGTTGAAGGGGCAATTGTGCTGCCGATGTTGAAGCGCGGAATTCAGGCAGCCGGGTTGTTGCCACGCGAATTGGAGGCTTCGATTGCAGAAACCCTGAAGAGCGAAGAGATTCTGGTTCGCCCGATCGTCACCGTAACGATGATTGAGTACAACAGCCGGCGTGTGAGCGTGGTGGGAGCGGTCGTCAACGCGCAGACGTTTCAGGTGATTGGCGAAACGCGTTTGCTGGATGCTCTGGCAAAAGCCGGTGGAGCTTCCCAGGATGCCGGTCCACAATTGTTGCTGCGGCGCCAAGGCGGCACCACCCAAACCATAGACCTGACGAAATTGCTGAGCGGTGACAGTGAGGGCATGAACGTGCTGCTGGACGGAGGGGAAGAAATTCGCGTCCCGATGGCTCGCAAGATATTTGTTGTGGGCAACGTTACCAAACCGCAGGCCATAACTGTCCGCCAGCCTGCTGACGCAACGGTGTTGCGGTTACTGGCGCAGGTGGAAGGTACGACGCCCTATTTTTCCGACACCGCGTGGATCTACCGGGACGACCCGGTGACCAAAGCGCGTAAGCAGATCGCAGTACCGCTGAAGGCGATTCTGCAGCGGAAGGCCGATGATATGCAACTGCTGGCGGAAGACATTTTTTATATTCCTGACAATTCGAGAAAGCGCCACAGCGCTGATATTGGGAAGGTGCTGCTTGGAACCGGACAGTCGGCAGCAACTGCGTTGATTTACATCGGGGGACGTTGAGAAAGAGCCGGGGAATACCATGATGTATAACCAACCACAGGAAAATACGGCACCGGCTTTGGGCCCGCCGCAGGCATTGTCCGTAACAACTTCTCAGGGTGGCATGGATATGCCGCAACAAGGAGGGAATGGGGAGGGGGACATCATGCTGTCCCATTACCTGTGGTTATTGCGCACCAACTTCCTGAAGATTGCGGCCTTTGTTTTGCTGGTTCTGATTGCAACCACGATGGTCACCTCGCGCATGGAACGGATTTACGAAGCCACCGCGACCCTTTACATTGACCGCGGGGCGGCAAAAAATCTGGTGGGACAAGAGTCCCAGACGACGGTTGCCGGTCGCGCCGATTCTGATAGTTACGTCAACTCACAAATGCGAATTCTGCAAAGCGATTCGGTAATCCGTCCCACGGCCGAGAAGCTTTCGCTGTTGGAGAAGGAACGCCAGATCAACCCCGGCAAGGACAATGCGGAGCGAATTGCCCGGGTTCTGGGTGCACCCATCCACTTGAACGGGATGAAAGTCACCCACACGCCCAATTCCTATGTTCTGCAGATTGCCTATCGCTCTGCTGACCGCAACCTTTCGGCTGAGGTCGCCAACGGCATTGCCAATTCGTACATTGAGCACACCTACGACATTCGTATCCGTAGTTCGCAGGGACTTTCGACGTTTATGCAGCGTCAACTGGATGAATTGCGAGCCAACATGGAGTCTTCCGGAGCCCGTCTGGCTAATCTGGAGCGGGAACTGAATCTCATCAACCCTGAGGAGAAGACGAATATCACGTCTGCCCGGCTTTTACAGCTGAATTCTGAATACACACGGGTTCAGGCGGAAGCGGAGAGGGCGCAATCTTCCTACAATGCCCTGTCCAAAGGGTCACTCGATGCAGCATTAATTTCGACCCAGGGCGGCAGCCAACTATCGGATGTGATGAGAAGGCTCAACGAGGCGAAAGAACATTTTGCTGATGCCCGGGCGCGTTACGGTGCCAACCATCCCGAGTATTCCAGACAACAAGCGGCGGTGACGGAATTGCAGAGCCAGCTGGACGGCGGCGTGCAATTGCTGGTGAAACAATCGGGCAACGAACTGCAACGTTCCAGGGACCACGAGACGCTTTTACAAAAAGATGTGGCGGAGACGAAAGCAGAGTATGACCGCATCAACCTGCATTCGTTTGAGTACCAGCGAGCCAAGCAGGAAGCCGATGCGGATAAGAAACTCTACGACGAACTGGTCCGCAAGATTCGCGAAGATGCGATCAATGCAGGTTTTCGCAATGACGTTGTGCAGTTGGCTGATCCCGCCCGACCGCCGGTTTCGCCGGTTGCTCCGGTGCTTTTCTTCAACCTTGCCATCGCCTTTGCCTTGTCCAGCCTGCTGGCCATAGCTGGCGTGATAGTGGCGGACCGCATGGATACCACGATTCGAAGCCCTGATCAGGTTGAGCAGATGCTCAACGTCAGGGTTGTTGGAGTGTTGCCTGCCATGAAGAAAGGTTTGACGGGCAACCTCATTGCAGCCTCCACGGCGCTCATTTCGGCTGGTGAAGGCGAGTCCGCGGGCTCGAAAGTGGTGGCGGAGAGGGCCAAGGCTCTAACCGGCTTCGACGAAGCCGTCCGTACCATCCGCAACTCTATCCTGCTGACGGACTTTGACCGGCGTCTGCGGACCATTCTGCTCACCAGCGCATCGCCGTCGGAAGGTAAATCGACGGTGGCTGCGTACCTCGCTCTCGTTCACGCTGAACAGGGTCACAAGACATTGCTGATCGACGGTGACATGCGGCGTCCCAGTGCGCACAAGTTCTTTGACATCGCCAACACCAGCGGTTTGTCGCGGGTTCTGGCGAAGGAAGCCAACTGGAAGGACGTCATTGTCAAGCCAAAGGAGGACATAGAGCTTTACGTACTGCCAGCGGGTCCGGCGACCCGCCGTGCGCCCGATCTGATCGGCCCGGGCCTGCCCGTTTTGCTGGACGCAGCGCGGGAAGAGTTCGACCTGATCATTCTGGATGCACCACCCCTGCTCGGGTTCCCGGAACCGCTGCAGATGGCCGCCAGTGCCGACGGTGTGCTGATTGTGACTCGCGCGGGCCAGACCGACCGTAAAGCGGTGTCCGTTGTGCTCAAGACGTTAAATGAACTGCGCGCCAACGTGATCGGCGTGGTACTCAACGAAGTGCGCAAGGACTTAAGTTCCAGCTATTACTATTACGGCTACGGGTACTACGGCAAATACTACGGCAAATACTACGCCGACCGCAAAGAAGACCAGAAGCACCGGCTTTGAGCGGCGTTGCGGGAATCCCAGGAACTTTGTTGATGCGGAGCGGGGGCAGGCTCAGTTAAAATAGAACTCTTCCCCGCTGTAACGCAACATGGCCGAGACCCCATTCGTTCACCTCCACAACCACACTGACTACTCCCTGCTGGACGGGGCGTGCGAAATCGACCAGCTGATGCAGGTCTGCGCCGAGCAGAAAATGCCCGCAGTGGGCATGACCGATCACGGCAATCTGTTTGGTGCTGTGCAATTTTACAATTCCGCCAAAGCGAAGGGTATTCATCCGGTTATCGGGTGCGAGGTTTATGTGGCGAACGAGAGCCACAAGACCCGCTCATCCACGGATCGTTACAACCATCTCATCCTGTTGTGCGAGAACCAGGAGGGCTACCGAAACCTCATCGATCTGGCTTCCACCGCTTACCTGCAGGGTTTTTACTACAAGCCGCGTATTGATAAAGATCTGCTGGCGCAACGCTCCAAAGGCCTGATCTGCCTCTCGGCATGTTTGCGCGGCGACCTGAACGAGGCGGTGCTGGCGGATAAATACGAAGATGCGAGGCGCCTCGCGCATACCTATCGCGAGATGTTTGGCAAGGATAATTTCTTCCTGGAAATTCAGGACCACGGATTGGAGCAGGACAAGCGGCTGACACCCCAGATCAACCGGCTCTCCATTGAAACCGGAATCCCGCTGGTGGCTACCAACGACTCGCACTACCTGCGCAAGTCGGATGCGCGGGCGCACGAGATCCTGATGTGCATTTCGACGGGGAAGACTATTAGTGACCCCAACCGCATGCATTGGGATCATCCTGATTTCTACCTGAAGACGCGCGACGAAATGATGCTGTTGTTCGGCGAACTGGAAGACGCGGTTAACCGGCCCTGGGAAATCGCGCAACGCTGCGCCATCAAACTGGATAAGGTCAAAGACCCGTTCCCGCGCTTCGATATTCCGCCCACCTTCACCACCGATTCTTATTTCGCCTATGTGGCGCGCCAGGGCTTTGAACGCCGCCGGCCCCGTCTGGAAGCATTGCATGCGTCCGGCTGGCTGAAGCACGATCTGGCGGAGTACGTGGAGCGACTGGATCGCGAGATCGCGATGATCCAGCAGATGAAGTTCTCCGGCTATTTTCTGATCGTGTGGGACTTCATCCGCTATGCGAAATCCATCAATATCCCGGTTGGACCGGGCCGCGGTTCGGCTGCGGGAAGTCTGGTGGGCTATGCGATGTCGATCACCGATGTGGACCCTCTGCAATACGGACTGCTGTTTGAACGCTTCCTGAACCCGGAACGGATCAGCATGCCGGATATCGACATCGACTTCTGCATGAATCGCCGCGGCGAAGTGATTCAGTACGTGACACAGAAGTACGGGCGCGAGCAGGTGGCGCAGATCATTACGTTCAATACCCTGGGTGCCCGGGCGGCGATCAAAGACGTGGGGCGCGTACTGGAATTCAGCGTGAGCGAAGTGGAGAAGCTGACCAAGCTCGTGCCTACCACTTTGAACATCAAGTTGAAAGACGCGATTGAACAGGAGCCGGGCTTCCGTGAAGCGGCGGCAAGGGATCCGCGGATCAGGGAATTGCTGGACGTGGCGCAACGTCTGGAGGGCTTCGCGCGCAATTCGTCCGTACATGCCGCGGGGGTGGTCATTTCGCCCGAACCTCTGCGAACACTGGTGCCGCTAAGCCGCACCAACCGCGATGAAATCGTCACGCAGTACGATATGAACGGTCTTGACAAGCTGCAGCTTCTCAAGATGGACTTTCTGGGTTTGACGACGCTAACGTTGATCGATGAAGCCTTGAAGGGGATCGAGCGGCGGCATGGCGTGAAACTAGTGCAGGAAGATCTGCCGCTGGATGACCCGGGAGCGTACGAAGTATTTTGCAAGGGCTTTACCAGCGGTGTCTTTCAGTTTGAATCGCCGGGCATGCGGGACATCCTGCGCCGCTACCAGCCCAGCCGCATTGAAGATCTGACGGCCCTCAACGCGCTGTATCGGCCGGGACCGATTCAGGGCGGCATGCTCGATGATTTCATTGAGCGCAAGCATGGACGCAAGGCGATTCAGTATGATCTGCCGGAACTGGCGGAAATTCTTTCTGAAACCTATGGCGTCATCCTTTACCAGGAACAGGTGATGCAGATATCCAGCCGGATTGCCGGATACACGATGGGCGAAGCCGATATTCTGCGTCGTGCCATGGGCAAGAAAAAGGTTGACGAGATGGCGCGGGAGCGTGAGCGTTTCACCAACGGCGCGCTGGAACGGAATTTCCCGAAGAAAAAGGTCGAGAAAATTTTCGACCTCATGGAACAGTTTGCCGGCTATGGCTTTAACAAGTCGCATTCGGCAGCCTACGCGGCACTGGCCTTCGTGACGGCGTATCTTAAGGCGCACTATCCGGTGGATTTCATGGCGGCGCTGCTCACCTCAGAAACCGGCACGGTGGCTAAGGTGGTGAAGTACATCAACGAGTGCCGGGACATGGGGATTCGGGTTCTGCCCCCCGACGTAAACGCCAGCCAACTGGTCTTCACGCCGGTGCGGGACGAACAGGGTGACGCGATTCGTTTTGGCCTGAATGCCGTAAAAAACATTGGACAGGGCGCGGTGGAGGCCATCATCCGGGCCCGCGAGGAGCATGGCGATTTTCATTCCCTTCATCAGTTCACAGAACGAGTGGATATGGCTGCGGTGAATAAGCGGGTGATAGAGAGCCTGGTGAAATCGGGCGCGCTGGATTCCTTTGCCGGCATGCGGTCGCAGCTCATGCTGGCCATTGATGGCGCGGTGGAATCAGGTACCCGTGCGTGGCGCGACAAGCAATCCGGCCAGGAAGGTTTGTTCGGCGGATTTGCCGCATCGGAAACTCCCGAACCTGCCTTGCCGAAAGCCGTGGAATGGACGCTGCGGGAGAAGTTGCAGGGCGAAAAGGAAATGCTGGGGTTTTACGTATCGGGGCACCCGCTGGACGATTTTCGGGAAAAGATTTCTGAAGTAACAACACACAATTCCACCAATCTGGAAGGACTGGAGAAGGGTAACGAAGTCGCCATCTGCGGCATGCTGACGTTGATCCAGCGGCGGCGGAACAAGGAAGGCAAGCCGTGGGCCTCCATGGTGCTGGAAGATCGCGAAGGATCGGTTGAAGCAATGGTCTTCACCACGCAGTTTGAGAGTCTGGCTCCGTTGCTGCAGGAAGAGCAGCCGGTGCTGGCGCGCGGATCTGCGTTACCGGAAGAGGGGGCGGCCACGAAAATTTCCATAAAGGAAATTATTCCGCTGCATCTGGTAAGAGTTTCCCTGCCGACGCTGATCAGCATTAAGGTGCCGGTGGGGCGCAATGGGGTGGATCGGGCGACCGAATTGCGTGGTTTGTTTGACCGCAAGCCAGGCCAGACCCAGGTCCGGCTGCGCCTGGAATCCGCGCACGATTTTTCCGTGATTTTGGATGTAACCGCAAAAGTACGGCCAGATAAGGAGTTCCGGGCTGAAGTGGGAAGAATCTGTGGCCGCGACGTGCTGGAAGTTCTGGGTAACTGAATCCAACAGCACGGCTGGTTTGGGTTCACCCCGAAGGCCGTGTTATCATAAACTTTTCCCGAAAGGTCAGAAATGAAAGCTGGTATTCATCCTGCGTACAACGAGGTCGGTGTCATCTGCGCCTGTGCTCACACCTTCCGTACGCGTTCGACTCACAAAGGCGATATCCGAGTGGAAATTTGTTCCAGCTGCCACCCTTTTTATACGGGTAAGCAGAAGTTGATCGATACTGCCGGACGTGTGGACCGTTTCCAACGCAAGTATGCCAAGTCCCGCGCCGAGAAGGCAGAACGTCTGGCCGCGAAATAGCTGTTTTGGAACCGGGCGCTACCCATGAGCGGGTAGCGTTCAGTGCGAGCTGGCGGAAGTTTTGTTCTGCGCCCGTGCGCGTTCCCGTTCCGCTCGCCATTTGTCATATTCCACCCGCTGGGAATCGGTTAGGGCAGAGCGTACAGCTTCAATCTGTTCCTTCTGAATCTGATCACGCATCGGTTTTTCCCTGGCGTGCACAGCGTCGTATTTATCTTTGGCGTCGTCCAGAATTTCGCGAATGCGATCCAGTTGCTGATCGTTCACGCCCCACTTCCGCATCTGCTCGAAATAGCGTTTACGGAACTCATCCATGGAACGTGGAGGCACGGTGTTGGCGTTGACGGTGGTGGTCTCATACAGACGATGAGAAATTACGCCCACCAGCGCGCCGCTGCCAAACACCAGACTGAGGTACAGAACTGTATTGATTTTACTGCGAAGCATGGGGGTTTCTAGCGGAACTCGATCTCCGAAATCCGATCCAGGTGAAAGGCTTCCAGATTCGACATGTGGTCAGCAGCCACTGCCTCAATGTAGGTTCCATTGAGCGGCACATTGGCTTCCTGAACCACGCCAATCAGTCCCAGTACAACTGAGGCAGCCAAAGCCGCGGTGACCAGACCTCTTGCCATACGGCCAAAGATACTATTGGAACGCTCACGGGATTCAATACGCGCCCACAGGCCGGGCATGAAATTGGGGTGGGCTTCGGGTATGGTGCAGGCTTCGCGATAAGCAACCAACAAGTTGTTGAGTCGCGATTCGTTTCCTGTGTCTGTGGAGTTTTCCATTCGGATGGCTTTCACGATTATACCTTTACCCGTCTACCGATTGAGGCGATGCGAAGCATGTATCTGGTTACTCTTTCAGGTTTTTTAATACGCGCTGGCGTGCCCGGAACAGACGGACTTTCAGCGCATTTTCGTTTACATTATAGATTTTTTCCAATTCCTTAAGGGAGAGGCCTTCCACTTCCTTCAGTGTCAACAGAAGCCGATCTTCCTCGGAAACTGAGGCAAGCAGGACATTTACGGTATCCCGGACACGTCGTTTTTCGAAATCTTCAGCCTGGGCGCGGGCACCGGCAGCCGCGTCGGCCATCATCACCTGCTGTTCCGAGAGATCCGACATTCTGGATTCCGGGCGACGCCGGGCGCGCCGCAAATAGTCGTAGCAGGCGTTCACGGAGAGCCGGTAGAGCCAGGGTTCGAATACTTCGGGAGTCCGCAACTGCTCCAGGGAAAAATAAAGGCGGGTGAAAACTTCCTGCGCCACATCCTCCACGTCTTCGGGGCGACCGATCAGACGGGCAATGGTGCCCATAATGCGCCGGCGATAGGCTGAAACCAACTGGGTGAAAGCTGCGGGGTCACCTTTTTGGGCCTTCCCGATGAGTTCGAAGTCAACCAGCATTCTCCATCCCAGCGTACATGTCCGCGCTGAGTCCAGGGGTCTACTGCGTAATTTGACCGTACAGGTAGAAGAAACGGGGGCCTTCCGACGCAATGATCAGACCTGCAATTCCGAGGAAGGTTCCGAAGGGGAGTTGGTACTCCGCGGCGTCTTTGCCCGTGACCTTGATCCAGGTGAGGCCGATAATTGACCCGAGCAGCGAACCCAGAATCACCGTGAACAGAGCGCCGCGAAGGCCGAGGAAGGCTCCCGTCATGGCAATCATCTTGACGTCGCCAAAACCGAGGCCTTCCTTATGGCGAATCTTCTCAAACAACCAGCCCACCAGCCACAGCATGCCAGAGGGCAGGGCCGCGCCCAGCACCGACTCTCCCAGGGACAGGACGCGCGGGCCAGGCGCGAAGCCACCCAGCGAAGCCGCCAGCGCAAACATGGAGTCGGGTACCGGCGTAAACAATGAAAATGCCAGGCCCAGCAGGGTTCCGCCGATGGTGAACTCGTCAGGCAGAATCAGGGTATCGAGATCGCTGAAGATCAGCCCAATGATAATGGCGGAGAACAGGCAATACTTCAGGCCTGCGGCGCCGGCACCCAAATGCCAAACGAACCAGGCGAAAGTGAATGCTGTGAGAGCCTCCACCAGCGGGTAGCGCCAATGGATGCGGGCGGCGCAATAGCGACAGCGACCCCGCAGGATGATGTAGCTGGCGAGCGGTACATTGTCGTACCAGGAAATCTGCCGGTCACAGTCGTTGCAACGGGAGCGCGGTTTGACTACGCTCAGATCGCGCGGCCAGCGGTGAATGCACACATTGAGAAAGCTGCCGATCAGCAGTCCGAAGAGACCCGCCAGCCAGGCTTCCGGATGGGTCATGGCGGATTGCTCCCGGCGAATTCGTAGGCGCCAAGGGTTTCCTCCACCATTCGGTCTTCGGTGAATTCACGGCAGATGCGCTCTCTGGCCGCGCGGCCCAGTGCCGGGTCAATTTTCGCCAGGGCCTGTACGACGTCACTCACGTTATTCTGCACCAGTATGCCGTTGATGCCGTCTGTAATCAACTCCGGGATGCCGCCGACATTACTGGCGATTACGGTTATACCGTGGGCCATGGCCAGCAGAATTCCCGAGCCAAGTCCCTCTGAGTGTGTCAGGTAAAGCATGGCGCGTGCATGGGGCAGGTCAGCCGGCAGGTCGGAAGAGATGTGCAGTGCAATGCCGGCCGTACGCGCAGCTTCAACCGCCAGGCCCATGCCCTTGGCCGGATCGGTGGTGCGCAGGGTCAGAACATCGTCGCCGGTTGAAGCAGTTGCCGGAACCGAAACGCCGTCGTAGACCACGCGAATACGATTCTCCGCAATGCCGGCTTTGCGCAGTTTCGCAGCCACAAAGTTGGAGACTGCCAGGAACAAAACCGGGCGTCCATATTTCCAGCGGGAAAGGCCAGAGGTGCGAACCGGAAAGGCCACGCGGCGGGATACTACGGTGGGGCAACCGGCCAAAATTGCGGCGAGAGTGTGACTGTGCGCATCATGGGCGTGGATAATATCAAATCGCCGGGACTGCCCGGCCAAATACAGCTTGTGGAGTCTCTCCACCGGCAACCGGGCATGTCTTGCGGCGGCGAATAATGGCGACTCCGCAGGTGCTAGCAGCAGGGAATCATGACCTCTGTGCACCAGACCACGGTGCAGTGCGAGCGCCTGAAATTGCCCGCCGCGCATTTCCCGGCCACTATCCAGGTGGAGGATTTTCATACCTTCGCCAGTGCCTGCGCCTTGGCGTACTTCAAGTACGTGTAGAGCGAAGCCATGCGGGCGATGGTGAGCCCCTGCGCTCCATCACGAAATCCCTGTTGGACGAGATAAGTGCGGAGAAACGTCCAGGCCGGATGAAGCACCAGCTTCCAGTACGGCAAGGGTGCCCCACGCGCTACCAGGTCCCGTGCAGCGAGCGTTGTGTAACGGTCGAGAGTCTTCCGATGCTCCGCTATGGAATTGCAGGTGAAGTGCAGCAGATTGCCTTCGAGCAGACCAATAGAGCCCTCAACCTGGACGCTTTCATGAACAAACTCTCCCGCCCACAAGGCACGCCCGCGGTGATAGAGGCGTACTTTGCGGTCGGGATACCAGCCACTGTGGCGAATCCAGCGTCCGCAATACTGAGCCAGACGGGGCATGGAATAGGCGTCGAAACGTGGCCCGTCCTGTTTCAGTTCGAGGACTTCGGCCGACAGGACTTCGCCCAGGGCTTCGTCGGCATCCAGTGACAGAATCCAGTCATAGGAGGCACATTCGGCGGCGAAGTTCTTCTGCGCCGCGTAGCCGCGCCACGGTTCTTCAATGACGCGCGCGCCCAGCGAGCGGGCAATTTCCCGTGTACGGTCTGTGGAACCGCTGTCTACCACCACCACTTCATCAACGCCGTGCAGGCTTTCAATGGCGCGGACGATATTCCGTTCTTCGTTCAGAGCGACAATGGTGGCGCTCACTTTCATTTATTTACGACAGTGCTTCTTCCACCAGTTTCTGTTGTTCTTCGGCGTGACGTTTGGAGGAACCAGCGGCGGGGCTGGCACTGGGTGCGCGGCCAGCGTACTCGAGGGGTAAGCCGACGTTTCTTAACCGGCTGGCGAGGAATCGCCAGGCACCCATGTTGCGCGGTTCTTCCTGGCACCAGGCCAGCTTTGTTCCCGGCCGGTGGCGATCGACGAAAGCGCGGATGGCAGCGTAAGGCATGGGGTAGAGCTGTTCGATGCGCACCAGCGACACATCAGCAATGCCACGGGATTCGCGCGCAGTCAGCAGGTCGTAGTAAACCTTGCCGGTGCAGAATACAATTTTGCGCACCGCCGCCGGATTCAATGTATCCGGGATGAGTTCCTGGAAGGTGGATCCGGTCAGATCGGCAAAGCTCGAAACCGCTTTGGCAGAACGGAGCAGCGACTTGGGCGTGAAGACAATCAGCGGCTTCAGGGGCAGCACGGTCTGACGCCGCAGAATGTGGAAATACTGCGCGGGCGTGGTGCAGTTGGCAACCCGGATATTGTCTTCAGCGCACAGGGTGAGAAAGCGTTCCATGCGTCCGCTGGAGTGCTCTGGTCCCTGACCCTCGTAGCCATGCGGCAGCAGCAGGGTCAGACCGCTGGCCTGGCTCCATTTCTGTTCGGCGGTGGTGATGAACTGATCGATCACAATCTGCGCACCGTTGCAGAAGTCGCCGAACTGAGCTTCCCAAAGCGTCAATGAGTGGGGGTCGGCAACGCTGTAGCCGTACTCAAATCCAAGTACGGCATATTCGCTGAGTGAGCTGTCCAGAACCGCGAAACGAGCCTGGTCCGGCGCCATATTTTCCAGCGGAACGTGGCAGCGCCCATTGTCGAAATCGTAGAAAGCGAGGTGGCGCTGGCTGAAAGTTCCGCGGCCGCTATCCTGGCCGCTGAGGCGTACCGGCGTCCCCTGCAGGACGAGGCTGCCGAAGGCGATGGCCTCGGCGAAAGCCCAGTCGATGGGGCCGTTGTTGGCCAGACTATCGCGCCGCTTGCGCAGGAATCCGTCCAGTTTTGGGTGGATTCGGAAGTTTTCGGGTACGGTGGTAATGCCTTCCACAACCCTGCCCAGCAACTCAGGGGAAATGGTGGTAGTGGAATTCAGGCGGGCCGGGTGGACTACCGGAGGCAGCACCCACTTGCCAGCCGCTTTGGTGGCATCGAAGGCGGCGTTGAGGTTATCGGCAATCTTCCGGCGGAGGCTGGAGACTTCGGTATCGGCCAACAGTTTTTCCGCAGCGAGGCGATTTCCGTATAGCACCGCGACCGAGGCCAGGCTGCGGATCTTGCGGTACATCACCGGCTGTGTGTAAGCGGGGTCATCCGTCTCGTTGTGGCCGTGACGACGGTAGCAAACTAAATCGACCACCACATCCCGGCCGAACTTCTGGCGGTATTCGAAGGCCATCTGGAGCACGCGAATGGCGGCTTCCGGATCGTCACCATTCACGTGGAAGATGGGCGCTTGTACGGTGCGGGCGATATCGGTTGCGTAGGCGGTGGAGCGGGAGCTTTCCGGCTCGGTGGTGAACCCAATCTGATTGTTCACCACCAGATGAACAGTGCCGCCGGTACTGTAGCCAATCAGTTGCGAGAGATTGAGGGTTTCGGCGACCACGCCCTGACCGGCGAACGCCGCGTCGCCGTGAATCACCACGGGCAGAATGCGCGCACCTTTGGCATCACCCAGCATCTCCTGGCGGGCACGGGCCATGCCTTCCACCACCGGATTAACCGCCTCCAGATGACTGGGATTGGCGGCCAGCGACACTTTGACCTGATTGCCGGAAGCAGATCGGTGAATGCCATCGGCCCCCAGATGATATTTCACGTCGCCCGAACCCTGCATGGAATTGGGGTCGATGTTGTATTCGAATTCGGAAAAAATCTGGCCCAGCGGTTTGCCGATGATGTTGGCCAGAATATTCAGGCGGCCGCGGTGAGCGCAGCCGATATAGATTTCAGTGATGCCGGAATCAGCGGCACGGTCGGCAAGGGACGAGAGAATGGCCACGGTGGTTTCCGCGCCTTCCAGCGAGAAGCGCTTCTGCCCGATGAAGCGGCGGTCCAGAAACTGTTCGAATTCCTCCGCCCGCAATACGTCTTCCAGAATGCGCAAACGGGCTTCGCCCGAAAGAGGCCACGCGTTGCGATCGGGTTCCATGCGCTGCTGCAGCCAGAGTTTTTCCTCCGGTCGCTGAATGTGCATGTATTCACAGCCGATGTTGCCGCAGTAGGTGGCGCGCAACACGTCGATCATGTCGCGCAATACAACCATGCGATTTTCTGTGAAAACGTGTTGTAGCGTGGCCGGGTAGAAGGGGCGGTCCAGATCCCAGATACTGAGACCGTAGCGTAGCGGGTCAAGTTCTTCGTGATATGCCGGTTCGGAACCCAACGGGTCCAGGGACGCCATCAGATGGCCACGCACGCGGTAGGCGTTAATCAACTGCATGACGCCCGCTTGTTTTACCAGATCGGCTGAGGCTTCCATGGGCGGTGCCATGGACGAAGATTTTTCCGCAGCCCACACCACGGGCGGGTAAGGAACGCCCAGGGCGGCGAACACTTCCTCGTAGAAACTGTCGCCACCATCCAGCAGGAACTGTAGTTTTCCCAGGAAGCTGCCCGATTCCGCGCCCTGGATAATGCGGTGGTCGTAGGTTGAGGTGACCGACATGACCTTGCTGATGCCCAGTGAGGCGATGGCTTCCGGAGCCACGCCGCGATATTCGGCCGGGTAATCCATAGCTCCAACTGCAATGATTGCGCCCTGGCCATTCATCAGCCGGGGGTTGGAACTCATGGTGCCGACGGTGCCGGGGTTAGTCAGCGAGATGGAAGTGCCCTGGAAATCGCCCGGCGTCAGTTTGTTGGTGCGGGCGCGGGCCACCAAATCATCAAAACCCGCCACGTACCCCGCAAAAGTGAGGGAATCGGCGTTCTTGATACTGGGGACGACCAGACTGCGCGCGCCGCTTTTGCCCGCCACATCCACCGCGAGACCCAAATTGATGATCTTGCGGATAATCCGGCACGGCTCACCTGCGGAATTCACGCCAAAGGCATTGTTCATGCCGGGATTGGCCTTGGCAGCCCGTACTACAGCCCAGCCGATCAGGTGCGTGTAAGAAAGCTTGCTGCGCCCCAGCAGGCCGCGATGATGGTTGATCAGACGGCGGTTTTCCTCGATCACCTTAACCGGAATGATGCGCTGCGAAGTGGCGAGCGGCACCGTCACGCTGGCTGCCATATTCTCTGCAATACGGGCCAGTGCGCCGCGCAGAATGGTGAGTTCTTCGCCGGGCCCCAGATCGGCTTCGACTACTGGTTTTTGGCCAAAAACAGCCGCCGCCGTTACCGGGCCACTGCCATTGGTCCCGTGCCCGTTCAGGCCAATGGGCGAGGTGCTTTCAAATTCCTGTTTCCATGCGGGATCGACCGATGCCCGATCATGGCGATACTGTTGTCGCAACTCATCTTCGAGCCACGAATTAATACCCGGTTGCGGGTCCTGCCTGGTGTCCATACAGAGGGGGTGAGTGTCGACACTTTATGATAACGGCACCCTCCGTTTCCCCCCGTCAATCCCACTCGGGTGGGGATTTGGATGCCGCAATTGCACCGCACAGGGTGAAGAAGAGGATGGCCATGGCGGTGCGGTCCAGCAGGTAGTCCACCCAACAATGAAGAAATACTGCGGCGATGCCCAATCCCCAAACCGTCCGGTAGGCGCCCTGTAAGCTGCCGAAGGCGAATAAGACCATCAGGGCCAAAAAGGGCAGGCCACCTTCAGCAGTCCACTGCGCCCAGTCGTTGCGGGCCTGGTTGACGTACACTCCGTCGTCGAACCGCGCATACGCAGGGTACACGGTGGCCCAGTTGCCCAGGCCGGCACCGGCCAGGGGGCGGTCACGAATCATGGCGATGGTGGAGCGGAGGTATTCACGCCGTAAAGAATATGGATCGCTGGCTGCGAATCTGCGAAACAAAGTGGCCGGACCGGCGGCGGCGATCAGGACAATGGCCACGATGGAGGTCCGCACAAGAATAGTTACCACCCTGCGCGGCCGGTCAACGGACCGAGCCAGGATGACGACTATGGTTACCATGGCAACCGCCGTGGCTATGGCAAAACCGGCCCGCGAGGCTGCCGCGATGACCGAGGTATAAAGCAGAGCCGCGCCTGCCATGTGGTGGGTCCGGTAGCGCCGGTCAGCAACTGCGGCATAAATAGCTATGGGCAGCAGCAACTCTACAAAGCCGGCGTATTGGTTGGCAGCGAGGAAAGGGCCCACGCTGTAACCTCTGGAGTCCAGACGGAACAACCGCTGTAAAGGGGCAATGAGGCTGATGGCGTAGCCCAGGAAGAGGATGGCGCGGAGGAACCGGCCCAGCCTGACTGCATCTCCGAACACCTGAAGCGCCAGAAAGAAATACACCAGACCACTAATCCAGTACAGTGCGGTGACGCTGGTGCGCCACGCATAAACCGAGGTGCCGGCGGCCAGTTGAAGAAGTGGCCAGAGCGCCAGCCCCGCCAGCGGAATGAGCAGGCGATGGAGGCGGATTTCGCAGCGTCCCGTGCCCCACGCCAGCAACAAGATCGCAGCCAGAACAAATCCGCTGATTTCGAAAGCCATACCAGACCAGAGCGATGACTCCCACATGACCAGGATCGCCAACATTATCAATAAAGGTAGCGCAAGTGCAATCAGCCGCTTGATGATCATGGCAAGGGTTGGATAACAACCTGACGAATAGTTGCGGTTCCACTCCAGCGAACCGTTCCCGCGGTTCGGTTAAAGCTGAGGCGAAGAAACGCCAGACTTTCTCCTCCAGCCGTAAACGTCAGGGTATCTTCCCGCAGTCCGGTGCCTCTTAGAACGCCACTGGCGGCAATCAACCCGGAGTTGGTTCCGTCCAGGCGCCAATGCAAGCCGGAGCTTCCAGTCTCCGGCGCAAGCTGATAGGTAAACGTCAGCTGATAAAGATGGCCGGGCTGGAGCGGGATCGGCTGTTCCATAACATCGAAGATCTCTGGCTGGCTCCCGTCAAATCGCAGGACCAGGCCCGTCTCCGGCCCGGAACTGACCCTCATTCCATCGAAGCTGCGTAGTCGCCAGTCGAACCCCTTACCGGTTGCCTTCGAGCCGAATGTGCCGTTTGTGATGACCGGGCCGGCCGCTGGATCCAGGGGCTCGTAGGGTAGCAACTTGCGGCGGCACAGCATGTTCCAGACAGAAATCGCCGCCGCAGGGTCATTGGGCAGGTCGCGGTTGCAAAAGACCAGTGCCGCATCCACACCAGCGCGTTCGTTCGTTTCCTGAGCTACGAGCAGGGCCATCAGTTTTGCCGCCGCGGGCGCCTGTTCGGCGTTCAGGTATTCAAGGTAGCGGAGGTGAACATCTCGATCCGGCGGTAAAACGTACTCGATCATACTATTGTCACTGGCGGGGGCCGCCCAGCAAAGTCGGAATACAGGTGTGAGGTCACCGTAGCTACGCGCCAGAGTTCGTTTCGCCCAATCCCAAAATTCCTTGTCTCGGTTCCTGCGAAAGTAGAAGTTCATCAGTGCCCAGCGGGGGCGGAACCCGTGGTCTACCTGGGCGGCGCGAAGCAGGAGGCTGGCCGCCGCAGCGTAGTCCTGTTCTACTTCAGCGCGGAAGCCCAATCGATTCAGGAACCTGGCGTCAAACGGGCTTAATTGGCTCGCTGTCTGGAGTTCGACCGCTGAGCTCCTTCCTGTGCTCTCCAGATGCTCCGCGAGTCGCGCATGGTAACCGGCGTTTAACGGGTCGAGGCGAACCGCACTACGGGCGGATTCCAGTGAATTATTTTGATAAAAGCTATCCGCCAAGGCGATTCGGACGGCTTGGTACGCGCCGAATCCCAGGAAAAATACTGCGATAATTGCCTTTAAAAAACGCACCGGATCAAAGATTAAAATGCAAAGCAGGCTTGCACCAGAAGATAAAGACACAGTATCATGGAGGGGTGACCACTGTGTGGTCGCTAAGGGGATTTATGTCGCGTACGTCGTTGACAGTTTTGACCATTGCGATGTTGGGCGGTAGCCTTGCATTTGCCGCGGGCAGCAAACCCGCAATTGGAATGGCCCTCGCTCAGGGTGGCGCAGGCGTTGACAACGCTAAGATTTTTGGCAGTGCTACTTTGTTCGAAGGGACCACCTTCCGCGCTGATGGTTACTCTCGCCTCGCGCTGAAGAATGGAACCCGACTCGATCTCGGTGCAGGCTCCCAGGCGCAGATTTTCGCTAACCATGTTTCCCTGCAGAACGGCTTGTCCGAAGTGCAGAGTGGATCGGGTTTCTCCATCGAAGCGCGCACCCTTACTATCCGCCCGGATGGAAATTCGATCGCGCGCGTCAGTTTAGATGGAACGCGTGCGGTACTGGTCACGGCGCTGCTTGCGCCCGTAAACGTGCTGAACCATGAAGGTCTTCTGGTGGCGCGGGTGATGCCCAACCTCCCGATGTCGTTTGTGCCGCAGACCGGCGCAGCCAGTGCTTTCAGCGATACGGGTTGCGTTGTGAACAAAGCGGGCGTGCCTTTGATGGTTGACGACAACCGTCAGGTATTCCAGTTGAACAAGGTAGATCTGGCGACATTGCGCAAATTTGTGGGCAAGCGGGCAACCGCCAAGGGAACCATCGATACCGGTGCAACACCCATGCAGGGTGCGACTCAGGTAATTAACGTTTCTTCGCTTGCTGCGGCCAACGCAACCAAGGATGCTCCGAGCTGCACATCGCTCGCCGGTGCAATTGGTGCGACGACCTCGGCCGCCGGTCTGGCTGCGGGCGCAGCCGGTGGTGCGGCAGGCGCTGCGGGTGGTGCTGCGGGCGCGGCAGGTGGAGCTGCCGGCGCGGCAGGTGGCGCAGCTGGTGCGGCAGGTGGAGCCGCCGCTGGTGCTGCGGCTGGCGCAGCCGGTGCTGTTGCCGGCACAACGGCGGCGGTGGTTGGTGGCGTGGCAGCCGCTGCTGGTGCAGCAGCTGGCATTGCCGCTGGGGTTACTACCAATAACGATACCAGCCCCCCCCTCTGATTTGAACATTCAAACTAAACTAAAAAGGGCCGAAGCACTCTGCTTCGGCCCTTTTGCTTTTCCCCAGCCTTATCGTTGTAGTTCGATCCGTGTCCGGTGGCCCAGTGCCCGTAGCTGCATCGCATCGAATCCTCCGCTGGCGAACGCCTCCAGCAGGCGGCGTGCCTGGACCTTTCTGATCCTGTCGCCTTCGCTGGCAACTTTCATGACATGCTCCAGTGCGGCCGCGGGCTGGCCCGCAATACGCAGAAAGGCCTCAATGAACTCCGCTTCCTGTTGGCGTTCGGCTGCCAGGCGGTCAAAGGCGCCCAGCGAATCCGGACCCGCGAAGGTGCCATCCGCAAAGGCGGCACAATCCAGCGATGCGCGTGTCCGCAGCATCTTCCGCAGGTTGGCGATGTTTAGTTTGGTGCGAGCCGCGGGTGCCCGGCCCTCCAGCGCCAGTGCCGTGAAACTGGCTTCGGCACAGACCAAACGGAATGCGCCCGGCGGAAGACCGGCCTTCTCGGGATTGCGCAACGTATCCGCATAGTGGACTACGCTGCAGGGTTTGGCCTTCGCGTCCAGCATATCAAAGCGGATGGCAAACAACGCCACCGCTCGCTCAGACTGGTTGGCCACAATGACAGAGAACGGGAGCGCAGGCGTAAGTTGATCCAGCGGTACAGCGCTTCCGGCCATCGCCAGTGCAGACTGAAACGCAGATTCATCCGGACCAATCAAAGTGATGCCGGGTACAGTGCTGGGAGTGACCTTCATTTAGTGCGGCGAGCCCGGTCGTGTGTGACGTCTTATCATTGTAGACGACTGAGCGAAAAAGCAGAATTCTCACACAAACTCACTGCCCACGTAAAAGCCGCGGGTTGAGCGTCCAAATTGAGTCCAAAGGTTTTGGACCAGGTGCTCAGCTCATTGCCCAGGGTGGCGAACCCGGACGTCCTGGTCGGCTTCGACACTGCCGACGATGCCGGAGTGTATCGTTTGAGCGACGAACTGGCTCTGGTGCAGACCGTAGACTTTTTCACGCCCATCGTGGATGACCCCTGGACGTTTGGAGCCATCACAGCAGCGAATTCACTTTCCGACGTTTACGCCATGGGCGGACGCCCCCTGTCCGCGCTCTCCATCGTCGCCTGGCCCGGCGAGGCAGATCCGCTGGTGTTGGGCCAGATTCTGCGCGGCGGACTGGACAAAATGACAGAGGCGTCGTGCGCCGTCATCGGCGGCCACAGCGTGAACGATCCGGAAATCAAGTTTGGCTACGCGGTCACTGGCACCATCCATCCCCGGCGCATCAAGACCAATGGAGGCGCGCGGGAAGGCGATCAACTCATTCTTACCAAGGCGATCGGCACCGGCGTTATCGGTACCGCGCTGAAGCGGGGAATCGCCTCGGCGGAGTCCGTAGCCGCGGCAACAGAATCCATGCTCGGGCTCAATCGCGCGGCCTGCGAAGCAATGCTGCGGTTTGACGTGGAAGGTTGTACCGATATCACTGGCTTTGGCCTTGCGGGTCACGCGCGAGAGATGGCGGTGGCGAGCGGTGTCACCCTGGAGATTGAAGCGGCTGCAGTGCCACTGTTGCCGGGCGCCATGGAATCAGCCCGTGCGAGAGCGATCCCCGGCGGACTCAGGAACAACATGGATTTTGTAGCTGGAAGTGTGGAGGAACCAGCTGACCTGGATGAAGCCCTGCGACATCTGCTGTACGACCCCCAAACATCCGGCGGTCTCCTCATTGCCGTGGCTGCCGGGCAGGCCGATGCTCTGCTGGCCGCCATCCCCGGCGCCAGGCGAATTGGCTGCGCGGTGCCACGCGGCGAAAGGCCCATACGAATCCTATGAATGCCAGTCCGGTGATTATTGCCCTTGAT
Source organism: Bryobacterales bacterium (assembly GCA_038229475.1). Taxonomy (GTDB): domain Bacteria; phylum Acidobacteriota; class Terriglobia; order Bryobacterales; family Bryobacteraceae; genus BOG-234. The sequence continues at coordinate 37,570 of JBBROK010000021.1, forward strand.
GTGGATAGCGCTGCCGAGGCGGATGCCCTGGTAGAGGCGATTGGTCCTGCGGCGGGTTTCTATAAGGTCGGCATGGAGCTATTTGCGGCCACCGGCCCGGACTATGTCCGCAGCCTGGCAGCGCGCGGGAAGAATGTTTTTCTCGATATGAAGTACTACGACATTGGCGAAACGGTGAAGCGCGCCGTCGCTGTGGCTGCCCGCAGCGGAGCGTATTGCCTCACCGTCCATGCGGCGGGACAGGTGATGCGGGCGGCTGTGGAAGGTCGTGGCAGTTCCGCGATGAAGTTGCTGGCGGTGACGGTGCTCACCAGCTTTGATCAGCACGACATTGAAGAACTGGGCCACACCTGCAGCGTGAATGAACTTGTGATCATGCGGGCCAGGCAGGCGATGGCCACGGGCATTGATGGCCTGGTGGCTTCACCGCTGGAGGCGCGCGCACTTCGCGCGATTACCGGCCCTGGCGCCATGATTGTTACCCCGGGCGTGCGCTCTGCCACAGCTGCCAAAGGGGATCAGAAGCGCGTCTTGACACCGCTGGAAGCGATGCGGGAAGGGGCCAGTCATATTGTGGTGGGCCGGCAGGTTACCCGCGCCTCAGACCCCGCCGCAGCCCTGGCTGCCATTCACACTGAACTGCGCGACGCCTGATTACGTCTTGATTTGCAGATGGAACACATAGACCAGTTCCTCGCCAGTTATGGCTACTTCGCCCTGTTCGGTCTGCTCATGCTGGGTATCGTGGGCCCCTTGATTCCGGACGAAACCATTCTGGTACTGGCCGGCGTGGCCGCCCATGAAGGCCGTTTCGATCTGCAAACCACCATTGCAGTGGCCTTCGCCGGCAGTTTGTGCGGCATTACGCTGAGCTATGTTCTGGGGCGCACAGGGGGCATCTTGATTTTAGAAAAATTTGGCCCCTTCCGCCGTTTGGTTACGCCGCATGTGCCGCGGGCACAGGAGTGGTTTGGCCGCTTCGGAAAGTGGACACTGCCGCTGGGATACTTTGTGGCCGGTATCCGGCACTTCACCGCGCTCACCGCGGGCATGACGGGCCTGCCCTTTCGAACCTTCGCGCTTTATGCGTGGCCGGGCGGCCTGGTCTGGGTTTCCACCTTCGTGCTGCTGGGATACTTCCTGGGCTCGCAGTGGCAGGCCATCGTGCGGCAACTGGACCGCGCCGCTATTGTGGCCGCCATCCTGTTGGCAGCAGGCGCGTTGCTCTGGTGGTTACGGTCGCGCCGGATTGCGGCGCTCATAAAAGTACCAAAAAAGTGATCCCGCCAAAGTGAACAACGCCACGGGGACGATTATCCATGGCTCAATACCCGGACTCCAGTGCATCTCGATTGCGCACGGGCCCGAACACCGGGGTTCAATCACAACGAAACCAAAACCGTCGGCATGAACGGGCACCTGCTTTTCAGCGATCCATGCGCTCCAGCCAGGGTGATAGTTCAACGCCACCGAAATCACGTGATCGGGCGCGAGCGTCGCGCGGATGGAAGCCGAATTCACATCCTTCCAGCGCCAGGTTGCTGCCGGCAACGAGGGGTCGTCCAGCGCCGCGACGAACGGGCGCATCTCCGCCACGTCGATTCCGTTTGCCGGTGGATGCCGCATCAGATCCCCGCGGTGCACCACGCGCGCCAGGCCGGCAACGCGCTCCGGCACCCGATAAATGGCATCGTCGCCACTCGACCAGACCAGCGGAAGGCGGTCTTTGTAGCGGTTCGGAAAATTGACCTGCTTGTACCATTCGCGGCTTTGCGCGCCACCTGTTGATACGGCGTGCACCGCGAACGTTTTCATCCACAGCATCGCATAATCGGCTGATTCCGCATCGGTCCGATATCCCGCCGCAGTCACGTAACTGCCAATGCTGCCCTGATGGTTGAGTGCCGACTGCTCGCAGCAGCCAGCCATTTGCGGGGTGTCGGTGAATGCGTTCATCCAAAACTGAACGCTGCCCGGTGCCAGCACACGCTCCCCGTGCATATTGGCATCGAACCACGCGGCTTCCTCGTATTCGAGCGTGTGAGCGATATCCAGCTTATGGATCATGGCGTGTGAATGCTTCCGGTAATGGAACATCTGCACACAGCAGAACAAAATAAACACCACCGCCACGTAACGCCGGCTTTCCGGGCGCCAGCTACAGAATTGCCAGACGAGGAATGTGGCCGCAAGGGTGATGGGGATCTCCAGCGCGACATGGAAGCGCAGCGGCAGCGGCAGAATAGAGATGCCCGCCAGTGTCGACGAAAGAACCACCCAGCCGAGCACCGTCGTCCATAACGCCGCGAAGTGAAGTCCGAACGGTGCGCGAAGCTTCACCAGCACAACGCGGACCAGCAATAAACAGACCACCAGCAGGACTTCGCTGAACCAGCGGCGCGGCCCGTGCGTCGGCAAATCGACCATTACGTTGGCATTGCCGTAGGTGGAAAGTATTGTGGAGGGCAACGCGAAGGGAAGCGCGAAAGCGGTTGCCATCAATCCGATGACAGCGACGCGAGGGAAGCACTCGCGCAGTTTTGTCCACGGCAGCGCCGCGAGGTAGCACAGGATGGCGATGGAAAGCGCCACCGTGGATGGCCAGTTGGTCGCAGGCACGGCTGCGATCAGGAGCGCCGCTGCCAGCGCGGCGCCGGGAGTCCGCTTCGCCAGAGCCCGGTGCAGCAGCGCAAGCGCAAACATCCCCAGCATCAGTCCAGTCACGTTCGGAAGCTCACCGTAAACCACTAAGCCCTGCAGCCGCCGGGCGTTCCAGATACTTCCGGCATCTATACGGACACGCGGAATCAAAACGCCTGCCGGGGAAAACAGAGAGAAGCAAAGTGCGCCGCCGAATGCCATTGCACGGTTACCCGACAGAGCCTTCGCAAGGCAATAAAATGCCACACCGCCCAGCGAATAGCCAAGTGCGCCAATGAAGTGAAACGCCGATGCGGCGCTCAGTCCGAATAAGGTCGCGCAGGCTGCCACGGTGTAATGCACCAGTGGCTGATAGGTACGAACCACAGGGAAGCCACCGAGCCACATAGACTGCCAGTCGTAGCCCGGCCAGTGGTGCTGGATGTAACGGGCCATGGCGATAAACTCCCCCTCCACCGACTGGAGCTGGTTCATATATTCGGTGAAGAAAAGTCTCCAGACAACCCACACATTAACTGCGAAGACGATGAGCGGCCCGGTGAGCGGGGCGAGCCGCAGTTCGTTTCGCCGGCTCATCGCAGAACTTCCAGGCCGATCGAATCCAGTTTCCGGCCGGCCACGGTCACTACCAGCCAATGGCGACCGGATGGCGTATCGGGGTTGAGGTGAAAACAAAATTCCCAGGTATTGGTGATCGTGTCTCTGCACTCGTATTCCAGGTATTCCACAGGACGCCCGGCCACCATGAACGAACACCCGTCAGGACTAAGCACATCTTCCATGATTACTTTCGCGACGTCTGTCTCCAACCGGTACCGCGAGGCCCTGTTGATGCCGTCTGTAACCGAAACCACGCGGGGTATGGAGGGCGGAGCCGCAACCACGGTGATCGGATGGGCCCGTTCCACTCGTATTCCTGCCACGCTCATTTGCACCTTGTATTCGCCCGGTGCCATGCCGGCCGGCAGCCGGGAGTCGAGTTGGCAGCCGCCGGATTCCGCTACCGGCGACAGGTAGCAGCTTGACTGTTGCCGCTCGCCGAACCACACTTCGATATCTGCCAGGCTTGCGCCGTCAGGCATGCCGTCAAGCCAGAGACTGACCGCCGCGTCACGCCCGCCATTGGGAATGCGCGATCCGGATCCGCTTGCCGCCGTTACATCCTTGACCACGATCTGTTCAGGAAGGTACGGTGCGGCCCCGGCAAGTGGCTTTCGGAATGTCGTCCACATGTACTGCGTGTCAAGGCCGGAGAGCGCGACCAGCGAAAAACGCTGTTCCTTCGCGAATTCCATGATCTCGCCCGCATGGAAGAAGCAGCCGGTCCAGGTCCCGGATTCGCTGGACATCTCCGACACAGGTGGCGCCGTACCGCGGATCTGGCAACACAGTACGCCTCCCGGTTTCAGAACCCGCTGGGCCTCGCACAGGTAACGCAGCACAATTTCCTTATCCGGAATGTGTTGAAGCACAATGTATGAGTACACGAAATCGAAATAGCAGTCTGTGAATATGTCCAGATCCGTCCCGGATGTCACATGCACCTGAGCATTGGCTACATTTACCAGGCGCTGGCGGGCGAGCGCGACCATCGCTTCCGAAATGTCCACGCCATGGACTTCTCCAAAATGGCGCGTCATGGGAACCAGCAGGCGCCCGGGTCCGCAGCCGATTTCCAGCGCACGGCGTTCGCTGGCCAGGCCCGGCCGCAGACGGCAGAACTCTGGCTCGAAAGCCGGCATTACTTCTGCCGCGCTGGCGAGGAAATCCTCTTCGGTCTGGCTCTCGCGGCCGAACGCGACATAGAAGTGGGCATCCTTCGTGGCGCGACCGTTCCACTCCGCCCGCATTTGATCCAAAATACTCGAAACATCCGGCAGCTTCATACTGATAGATCCATCCTCGGCGGGCGGTAGGGGCTATGGGGCTTCCCGCGGATCAAACATCGAGACACCGAGCCCGGCGAAGTCTTTCACGTTCCGCGTTACTACCGTGAGGTCGTGTTCAATGGCTGTTGCCGCAATCATGCCGTCTGCCGTATTGAGGGGCGTTCCCCTCAACTGACATTGCGCTTCCAACACTCCCCAACGATCAGAAATGGCGTGGGTGACGGGCAGGACGCGGTTACGGAACCAGATGAGTAGGTCAGTGTGAAACCACGCCTCCAGAGCGGCGCGGCGGCGGCCTTGGGGAAGCAGTTCAAGCCCCTTGCGGATTTCCCCGATAGTGACGGCGCTGAGAAAGAGCGTTGTCACAGGTTGTGTCTTTAGCCACTGCACAACGCGGGGCTCCGGACAATCCCGGCTGAATTCTGACGGGGCATTAGTATCGGGCAAATACCCTTTCACAATTCTATCGGTCGTCCGGTAGACGGGTTACGGCTGAAATCCAGATTGAGGCCGCGCAACGGCGCAAAAAGTTCCTCGATATCTTTCGTGGGCGGCGCGTCGGTTTGCGCCGGTTTTGGTGGGGAAGACTGAAGCGCCTGCAGGATCACATCTTCGGCATCCTTAAACGCGCCGCTCCGGAGACTCTGATTGATGAGCGCCTCGACTTCGGGACTGTTAATTTGAATGGTCATGGTCGCGGCCTCCTTTTTTCAGAATAACCCAACTCGACACCTGCGGGAAGTGGTTCCGGCTGGTGGGCTGGCCGGCATTACTTCTGCCGCGCTGGCGAGGAAATCCTCTTCGGTCTGGCTCTTGCGGCCGAACGCGACATAGAAGTGGGCATCCTTCGTGGCGCGACCGTTCCACTCCGCCCGCATTTGATCCAAAATACTCGAAAAACCTGGCAGCTTCATACCGATCCGCTTCATAAATAATAGTGTCTTAGTGTTGCTTCGGCTTCGATCCACCCGTCGGATTAGTCATCTTGTATACGTCCCGCTTGGAAAGTCCACGCTCCTTGGCCACGGCTTTCATGGCGTCCATTCGGCTGAGTCCGGCCTCCAGGCGCATCGCGATCGCCTGATCCACCGGCGTGTCATCGGGCGGCGGCGCCAGAGCCCGTCCCACCAGCACTACAAACTCGCCCTTCACCACTTCCCGCGCGGTTAGTTGGGCCCGAATCTCCGCCGCGGAACCACGCAGTATTTCCTCGTGCATCTTCGTCAGTTCGCGGGCCACCACAACTTCCCGCCCCCCCAGCACGGTGGTCATGTCTTCCAGGGTTTCCACGATTCGGTGTGGCGCTTCGTAATAAATCACTGTCGCGGCTTCATCCCGCAGCGATTCCAGCATCCGCGTCCGCGCCCCCTGCTTCGGTGGCAGGAATCCGGCGAAGTGAAACTGGTCGGTGGCCAGGCCAGAAGCCACCAGCGCCGCCAGCACCGCCGACGCTCCCGGTACCGCTTCCACCGCCACGCCCGCCGCAGCCGCCGCACGCACCAGCCGATAGCCGGGGTCTGAAATCAGCGGCGTGCCCGCGTCTGAAACCAGCGCGCCGTTGACGCCGGCCTCCAGTTGCCCAATCAGTTCGGCCGTGCGCTCGTTCTCATTGTGTTCGTGATAACTCACCATCGGCGTGCGGATACCGTAGTGATCCAGTAGTCGTCGCGTATGCCGCGTGTCTTCACACGCGATCCACGCTACCTGACCCAGCAGCCGCACCGCACGGTACGTGATGTCTTCCAGATTCCCGATGGGCGTGGAAACCACGTAGAGGCGGCCAGGCATATGACCAGAATAGGGGCTCCCGTTTTGTGCAGCCATTCGTAAGCGCTTTCACCCGCAGCATTACTGCACTGTCGTTTGTAGGTTTAAGCTGGAAGGCGGGATGCTCTCACATGCCACCATCCTCGTTGCCCTCACCCAACTCTCCGATGAGTTGCGAAAGCGTTGCTCACTGGGGGAGCTAAACATTGTCAGAGGGACGGCTATGGTGCTGGCATTTAACACACGCAGTTCCACAAAAGACGTGGATGCCATCTTTGAACCAGCCTCAGACGTGCGCGCCGCGGCTGCTGTGGTCGCTGAGAATCTTGTGGAACCATCGCTTGTCTGCGGTGAGAGCGTTGAGCTTCACGGGTAATTGTCAGCTGCATTACTACCATGAGTCTTGCCCGGCATTTTTCGCAGACAATCGGCGATCATTGGCCCTCGTCACACGGCGCACAGAGATATTTCCCTCCTCGCCAAACTCATGTAAACCAACCACTTCCGGCAGTTGCGATCATTTTCCACCGTTACCCATACCCCGGTTTTCCCACCCGTCGTGCTATTCAGTGGTCAACGAAAGAACAATGAAACTAATGATTCCTGGAGCAACAATCCGCAAGGCGAACAAAAGGCGACCGGTGGGTCTGTTTTTTCGGATTTTCACTTTCACACCCCCAATATTTGCATCCACGACCGAAATGGTCCGCGTTCTTCTGCTACAATCCAATTGCAACTGAGTTGCGTCTTATGCTCCAGACTTTCGTGATCACTTTACGGGAGGGTGTGGAAGCCGCGCTGGTTATCGCCATCGCCGTCGCCTACCTTCGAAAAGCAGGCCGTACTGACCTCATGCCAGCGGTCTATCGTGCCCTCTTCAGCGCCGTCCTGGCGTGCGTTGCAGCCGCCGCACTCCTTCTTAAACTGGGCGTCAATGTCGACGCATTTGAAGGCTGGGTTCTCCTCGCCAGCGCCGGTTTTGTCTTCACCATGGTGCTCTGGATGCACCGGCACGGGCGGAAGCTCAAGGGCGAGATTGAAACTCGTTTGCAGAAAGACACCGGTGAACACGGGGGCGGATTCGGTGTTTTCAGCTTTGTCTTCCTGATGATATTTCGCGAAGGCGTGGAAACCATGCTCATGCTGTTCGCTCTTCGCCTCAATACTTCGGGCATCCTAGAAGGCTTTGGTGCCATCGCCGGCATCGCGCTCGCCATTCTCTTCGGAATCGCCTTCGTGCGCGGCACCATCCGCGTCAACCTGGGCCAGTTTTTCCAGATGACAACCGCTATCCTGATGGTGGTCGTCGCGCAACTCGCCATTACCGGCCTCCACGAACTTTCCGAATCCGGCGTGCTGCCCTCCAGCCGGAGCGAAATGGCGCTGATCGGCCCCATCGTCAAGAACGACGTCTTCTTTTTCGTCACCATCCTCGCTCTTGCCGCCGCCATGGTGCTGCTGGAATACCGCAGCCGCCGCAGACCGAAGGCCGATGGACTGGAAGGTGCCCAACTCCGCAAAGCTCGCTGGGACGCCCGTCGCGAGCGCCTCTGGATGGTCGCCTCCTGCACCGCTTCCTGCCTGTTTATCCTGCTCATCACCGCCGAATTCGTCTACGCCCGTCAGTCCACGGCCCTCTCCGCCGCCACCCCCGTGCGTCTCGAAAACGGCGCGGTCCGCGTCCCCTCCGCGTCACTTACAGACGGCAACCTCCATCGCTTCGCGCTCGACGATCAGGGCGTACACGTCCGCTTCATCGTCATCCAGCGGCCCGACCATTCCTTCGCCACCGCTTTCGACGCCTGCGCCATCTGTGGCACCCAGGGCTACTACCAGAAGGGTTCGGAAGTCATCTGCCGCAACTGCGCGGCGAACCTTGTCATCGCCACCATCGGAATCGCCGGCGGCTGCAATCCCATCCCCATCAAATCGCATCTGGAGGGGGACACTCTGGTGATTGATGCCGCTGTCTTCGATCCCGGTGTCAAGCTCTTCCGCAGCGGAAATTAGGCCATACTGTGATCTTCCGCTTCGTCCGTGATTCCATCCGCCGCGCACCCCGCCGCAAGGCTCTCACCATTGCCGCCATTGCTCTCGGTTCGGCTGTGGCAACAGGCATGCTCGGCGTCATGCTCAGCATCGGCGACAAGATGAATCACGAACTGCGCGCCGCCGGTGCCAATATCCTGGTCACCGCCAAAGCGGCTGCGGTAACCGGTGGCGTAGGCGGCACTACCACTCCGGCGGCGGGCGCGGCCAGCTATATGGCGGAAGCCGACGTGCCCAAAATCAAATCCATCTTCTGGGGTCTCAACATCACCGGTTTCGCCCCTTCGCTCGCTGCGCGCGATGGTTCCCAGGATCTGCAGGGCGTTTGGTTCACACAGAACACCGGCCTTCGCGCAGTGAATCCCACCTGGTCACTCACTGAAGGCAAATGGCCTTCCGATGCAAGTACCACTGAAGCCCTCGCCGGTGCAACCACGGCCCGCCGCAACGCGTGGCACACCGGTCAGAAAATCACTCTGCTCGGAGAACCCTTCGAAATTACCGGCATCCTTGCCACCGGCGATGATACCGATGATCGCGTCCTTCTCCCCCTCACCCGCCTCCAGCAGCTCACCGGCCACCCCGGTCTCATCGACCGCATCGAAGTCGCCGCGCTTACAAAACCGGAAGACGATTTCGCCCGCAGAGACCCGCGCTCCATGACTGCCGTCGACCTGGAACGCTGGAGCTGCACCAACTACGTCTCCGTCATCGCCAAACAGATCGCCGACGTCATTCCCGGTTCTAATGCCAAACCCATCCGCCGTGTAGCCGATTCCGAAGGTAAAATTCTCAACAAAGTCTCCGGGCTCATGGGCCTCATTACTCTGGCCGCGCTTCTTTCCGCCGGCCTCACCGTATGGAGCCTCACCGCTACAACAATGATGGAGCGTCGCGGCGAGGTTGCCATCATGCAGGCCATCGGTGCTACCCGCGCTCTGGTGGCCGTTCTGCTGGGAACTGAGGTCGTGCTGGTTGGCCTGGCGGGCGGTGCCATCGGTGCCGTCGGTGGCGTGGCTCTTGCGCGCTTCGTCGGCGAATCCGTTTTTCGTGATGCCGTTGAAATCTCCTGGGTTCTGCCCGGCGTGATCATGCTCGCCGCCGCGCTGGTGTCGCTCGCCGGGGCCTGGCAACCGTTGCGCCGCGCGCTCCGTATGGACCCCGCGACCATCCTGCGGGAGGGCCTGTGAAATCCTGGCGATTCTTTCTCCGCGTCGCCCTCGGGGCGCTCCGTTACCGCAAGCAGCGCCTCCTGGCCGCCTTTGCGGCTCTAGCCGTGGCCGCCGCTTTAGCCACGGTTTTGTTCGGCATCTACGGTACGGTGGAGCAGCGCTTTCGCAATGAATTTCGCGTCTACGGTGCCAACATTACCGCCGTACCCCTGCGTGGCGGAACCATTCCCCTCCGTCTCGCCGAAGTAGCGGAATCGCTGGGTGCCGAAGCCGCGCCCTTCCTCATCACCGCCGGAAAAGTCGGTGCCCGCACCGTGGCCGTCGTCGGTTTCGTTCCCGATAAAACTGCCAGCCTCACCACCTACTGGCAAGTCCAGGGACAGCGCGCCGTCGCCTCCGGAGAGTGCGTTGCCGGCGAGCGACTCGCCTCCGATCTTTCTGTCGCCGTGGGCGCAACCGTAGCCCTTGAAGGCGCACCCTGCAAGCTCACCGGCATCATCGCCACCGGCGGTGCCGAAGACGACGAACTCCTCATTCCTCTTGCCGATGCCGCCAACCTCTCCGGTATCACGCAAGCCGCCAGCATCATCCGCATCCGCGCCGAAGGCCGTCGGCTGGAAGAAATCCGCACCGCGCTCGCCACCCAGTTCCCCGCCGCCGATGTCCGCACCATCCGCTCCGTGGCCGGAACCGAAACCAATGTTGTCCTGAAAATCCGCGCCGCCCTCTTCCTGTTGACCCTCCTCATCCTCGCTATTACCACCCTGTGTGTTACCAGCAATTTCACGGAAATAGTCATCGAGCGGGCCAAAGAAATCGGCATCATGAAGGCGCTCGGTGCTGCTGAAGGCCGTCTGGCAGCGTTCTTCCTCTCTGAATCCAGCGCCCTGGCTTTGGCCGGATCACTGACTGGCTATCTCACCGGCGCGTTGGCCGCCGCTGTCATTGGCCGCCAGATCTTCGGCTCGGGTTTTGAAGCGGGCGCGGGCTGGGTTGTATTTTTAGGTGTGGCGGCGGTCATGCTAATCGTCTCTTCCATTGCCACCGCCATTGCGGCTGCCCGCATTCGGGCTATTCAACCAGCCGTTATCCTGAGGGGTGAGTAAGTTGGCATTCATCGAACTGGAAGGTGTCACCCGAAACTACGGCACCGGTCCCTCCGCCATCCGCGCGGTCGATCACCTCAGCGTGCAGGCCGAACGCGGCGAGTGGATCGCCATCATGGGTCCATCGGGTTCCGGTAAGACCACACTCCTCAACCTCATCGGCTGCCTCGACCAGGCCACCAGTGGCATCGTCCGCATTGGCGGTACCGACACCACCAAACTCAGCCGCTCTGAACTGGCGCGCTTTCGCTCTGAAACCGTTGGTTTCGTCTTCCAGCAGTTCCATCTGGTGCCGCATCTCACCGCACTGGAGAACGTGATGCTGGCGCAGTACTTCCACAGCATGACGGATGAAGGGGAAGCCATGGCCGCCCTCCGCCGCGTAGGCATGGAAGACCGCGCCACTCATCTGCCCTCTCAACTTTCCGGCGGCGAACAGCAGCGCGTTGCCATCGCCCGCGCTTTGGTCAACGACCCGAAAATCATTCTCGCCGATGAGCCCACCGGCAACCTCGACGCCGCCAATCAACAAATTGTCTTCCACCTTCTGGGCGACCTTCACGCCCAGGGCCGCACCATCGTCATGGTCACCCACGATGAAAACGCTGGCAAGCTCGCCGACCGCCGCATTAACCTGGAGCACGGTCGCGTCAAGGAAACCCTGCAATTCTCCGCCGAAGAAAATCAGGATTTCGACGAAGTTCTGGAACATCTCTGGACCCGCGGCGAAGTTTCCGGACACATCGAATCCCACCACTTCACCCCCCTGCAATGGAAACGCCTCATCAACACCATGGCAGGCATCGGCCTCGTCTCCACCGATGCCGCGGGCGATCACTTCACACCCAAAGGCCAATCGCGCGCCCGCGACGTCATCCGTCGCCACCGCCTTGCCGAGCGCCTCTTCATGGATGTCCTTAACATTCATGATGAGCAGGAAATCGAATCCAGCGCCTGCAAGTTTGAACACATCCTCAGCCCCGAAGTGACAGACCGCATGTGTGCTTTGCTCGGCCACCCCAACGCCTGCCCCCACGGCAGCCCCATTCCGCGCGGCGAGTGCTGCGCGGAGAATCGCGTGCTCGACCCCGCCGAAGCCGCCGCGGTAGTGAGCACCTTCCGCGCCCATTAGGTGATACCGTGGAATTTCCCCTATGCATAATGTCGTCATCATCGGTTCCGGCTGTGCGGGCAACACCGCCGCCATCTACACAGCACGCGCCGGCCTGAATCCCATCGTCATAAAAGGCCGCGAAGTGGGCGGTCAGCTCTCCATCACCACCGAGGTGGAAAACTTCCCCGGCTTCCCCCATGGCATTCAGGGCCCGGAGCTGGTAGAGAACATGAAGCAGCAGGCGGAGCGTTTCGGCGCCATATTTATGGATGGTGAGATCACCGAAGCCGACCTTTCGCAGCGTCCCTTCAAACTCAAGCTGGAAGGCGAGCCCCTTGAAGCCCTTACAGTGATCGTCGCCTCCGGCGCCAGCGCCCGCTGGCTGAATCTGCCTTCGGAACAGAAGCTCATCGGGCATGGTGTCAGTTCCTGCGCCACCTGCGACGGCTTCTTTTATCGCGACAAGGAAATCATGGTGATCGGTGGCGGCGATTCCGCCATGGAAGAAGCCAACTTCCTCACCCGTTTCGGCCGCAAGGTCGCCCTCGTGCACCGCAAAGACACCTTCCGCGCCTCGAAGATCATGCTGGATCGCGCGCGCGCCAACCCCAAGATCGAGTTCCTCACCAACACCGGGGTCGAAGAAATCTTCGATGTGGAGAAGAACATTGTCACCTCGGTCAAGCTGCGTAATCTGGTCACCAACGAAACCTGGATGCGCGACGTGGATGGCTTCTTCGTAGCCATTGGCCACATTCCCAACACGGCCGTATTCAAGGGTCAGCTCAGTCTCGATCCCGATGGCTACCTGTTGTCTACCGGCGGCGCGCGTACCAATATCAAGGGCGTATTCCACGCCGGCGACGTGCAGGACCGTATTTATCGCCAGGCGATTACCGCCTCTGGCGCAGGCTGCATGGCCGCCATTGAAGTGGAACGTTTTCTCGAAGCAGAAGGACACTAACCCAAATGATCGAAAGACTCTCGCCTCCCGGATCGCCCAAGCCCATGGGCCCCTACTCACCCTGCGTCCGCGCCGGCGGTTTCCTCTTCGTGGCGGGTCAGGGGCCCACCGACGTTGCCACTGGCATCCTGATGGGTAGCGCCGATATCGAAACCCAGACCCGTCTCGCCCTCACCAATATCAAGACCATTCTGGAAGGTGTGGGCTCGTCGATGAGAGACGTGGTCCGCTGCGGCGTTTATCTCACCAACGGTGATGACTTCAAGCGTATGAACGCAGTCTACGCGGAATTCTTCGGCGATGACAAGCCCGCCCGCACCACAATCGTGTGTAGCTTCATGGCCGATTTCAACGTCGAGATCGACTGCGTTGCCTACTCGCCCGCTAATGCCTGAAGTGCTTCGCCGGTAACCCGGAAGCCAGTCCACTCATCCATTGGCCGGGCGCCCAGGCTCTTGTAGAACCGAATCGACGGCTCGTTCCAGTCGAGCACGCTCCATTCCAGGCGTCCACAATTCCGTTCCCGCGCGATCTGCGCCAGTTTCACCAGTAATTCCTTGCCCAGCCCGCGCCCCCGTGCGTGCGGCTTCACGAACAGGTCTTCCAGATAGATTCCCGGCTGTGCCAGAAAGGTCGAGTAGTTCATGAAGAACAGCGCGAATCCACCGCACTCCCCGCCATCCCAGGCCAGCAGTGTTTCGGCGTATGGCCGGGCCCCAAACAATGTCGCGCGCAACGTTTCTTCCGTCGCCACGCACTTGTCCAGCAGGCGTTCATATTCCGCCAGTCCCCGGATCATCTCCAGAATCACCGGAACATCGCTCCCGGTCGCTCGTTCAATTCGAATATGCCCCATGACTAACCCAGTCTACAATTTTATGCGCTACACTCATGGCGAAATGAATATCCGCGCTTTGTTCCTTCTGCTCATGGCGGTGTTTCCGGCTTCGGCCGCGACTGTGGCCGAAGCCCGTGCCTTCATCGACAAGGCTGAGCAGGAAGTGTTTCAGCTCAGCATCATGGGCCAACGCACCGGCTGGGTGCAGGAAACCTACATCACAGACGACACTGAGGCCATCAATGCCGCCCAGAACGACCGCATCATCGCGCGAACCACGGAACTGGTCAAGCAGTCAAAACAATTCGATGGCCTCACGCTGCCGTCCGACGTCAAGCGCAAGTTCCTGCTCCTCAAACTCTCGCTCGGCATGCCCGCGCCTGAGAACGCGAAGTTTCGCGAGGAGTTGACGAAGGTCGCGGCATCACTCGATTCCAGCTACGGCAAAGGCAAGTACTGCCCCGGCGGTGACAAGGAAAAGTGCTTCGGCATCGACGATCTGGATGAGCAGATGATCAAGCTGCGCGACCCGAAACGCCTCGCCGAAATCTGGGCCGGCTGGCACAAAATCGGCGTACCCATGCGTACCCGCTATGCGCGTTTCGCGGAACTCTCCAATGCGGGCGCGAAGGAGCTTGGATTCAATGACACCGGCGCGCTGTGGCGTTCCAACTACGATATGGCGCCCGAGCAGTTTTCCGCAGACCTGGAACGCCTCTGGGCCGATGTCGAACCTCTTTACAAGGAACTTCATGCCTACGTACGCCGCAAGCTGATCGCGAAATACGGCGCGGCGGCGCAGGGCCCGGGCGGTACCATCCCCGCGCATCTTCTGGGGAATATGTGGGCCCAGGAGTGGGGCAACATCTACGATGTAGTGGCACCGCCCGCCACGGCGGCACCCTACGATCTCGGCCAGATTCTGCAGCAACGGAAATCCACCGCAAAACAGGTCACGCAATTCGGCGAGGGCTTCTTCACTTCACTGGGATTCCAGCCGCTGCCGGAGACTTTCTGGCAACGCAGCATGCTTTCCAAACCAGCGGATCGCGAGGTGGTCTGCCATGCCAGCGCGTGGGATATCGATTTCGATCAGGACGTCCGCCTCAAGCTCTGCATCCACGGCACTGCCGATGACTTCCTCACCGTCCACCACGAACTCGGCCACATCTTTTACGATCTGTCCTACCGCACGCAACCCTTTTTCTTTCGCAACTCTGCCAACGATGGTTTCCATGAAGCCATCGGTGACGCGGTCGCTCTTTCCGTCACGCCCGAATACCTGAAGAAGCTGGGGTTGATCACCGCCATCCCGCCCGTCTCCGCGGACCTGCCGTTGCTGCTGCGCACCGGTCTGGACAAGATTGCTTTCCTGCCCTTTGGGTTGATGATCGACAAATGGCGCTGGCAGGTTTTCTCCGGTGAAACCAAGCCCGGCGACTACAACAAAGCCTGGTGGGCCTTGCGGCAGAAGTATCAGGGAGTCTCGCCGCCGGTTGACCGCACGGAAGCCGATTTCGATCCCGGCGCAAAGTATCATATTCCCGCCAACACGCCCTACGCGCGTTATTTCCTGGCGAGAATTTATCAGTTCCAGTTCTACCGGGCCATGTGCCGCGCCGCTGGTTATTCCGGCCCGCTCAACCGCTGCTCGGTGTATGGCTCCAGGCCTGCCGGCGACAAGCTGAAAGCCATGCTTTCCGTCGGCCAGTCTCTGCCCTGGCAGGACGCGCTCAAACAGATGACAGGCGAATCCCGCGCCGACGCCTCCGCGATGGTCGAGTACTTCCAACCACTGCTCACCTGGCTCAAGGAACAAAACAAGGGCGAAAAAATCGGCTGGACTGCATCCGCCACTCCAATGAAGGCACGGTGATCTTTCGGTTCGATAGAATGGTGTTATGAAAACAATTGGTCTGGTGCTGGCACTGGGGGGCTTGTCCTTCGCCGCGGACGCACCTAAAACTTTCACCGGTACAGTCGGTGACGATATGTGCAAGGGCGACCACGCCACCATGCAAGGCACAGACCCTGTCAAATGCACGCACGAATGCGTGAAGCAGATGGGTGCGCGTTACGCCCTGTGGGTAGACAGCAACGTCTACATTCTGAGCGACCAGAAAGCTGCGGAGAAATTCGCCGGCAAGAAGGTTACCGTCACGGGCGACCTTACCGACAAGAAAATTGCCGTGAAGTCCATCAAAGCCGTGAAATAAATGTCCAGCTCAACTTTGCTGCGTACGCCGCTGTACGATACCCATCGCGCGGCGGGCGCCAAAATGGTGGACTTCGGCGGATGGGACATGCCCGTGCAATATGCCGGTCTGGTGGCCGAACACCACAACGTCCGCACCGCCGCAGGCCTCTTCGATGTCAGCCACATGGGCGAGATTGAAATCACCGGGCCGGAAGCCACAAAACTGGCGGACTACGTCACCACCAATGGTGCCAGCCGCCTGAAGGACGGCCAGATTCAGTATTCCGGCCTGCTCTACGAACACGGCGGTTTCGTGGACGATATTCTCGTCCATCGCGTCAATGCCAACTCGTACTTCCTGTGCGTGAACGCCTCCAATCAGGACAAGGATTTCGCTCATATTCAGGCGAATAACCGTTTCGATTGTCAGGTGGAATTCACCAGTCCGAAGTACGCGCAGATTGCCGTGCAGGGGCCGCGCTCGGTCGATATTGCCAGCCGTCTGACCAGTTCCGATCTGAAGCCTGTCAAGTACTACTGGTTCCTGGACGGTGAGTTCGCCGGTGTTCCCGCACGTATCGCCCGTACCGGCTACACCGGTGAAGATGGGTTCGAGTTTTACGTTGCCCCGGAGCATGCCGTAACAGTGTGGAATGCGCTGATGGAAGCGGGTAAAAGCGACGGCATCAAGCCCGCAGGCCTCGGTGCGCGCAACACACTGCGTCTCGAAGCCGGCATGGCGCTCTACGGTCATGAGATTGATGCCACCATTACGCCGCTCGAAGCCGGTCTTGACTGGATCGTCCGCTTTGATAAAGGTGACTTTGTGGGGCGCGAAGCGTTGCTCAAACAGAAAGAGCGCGGCATCACGCGTAAGCTCACTGGTTTTGAAATGCGCGGACGCGGCATCGGTCGCGATGGTTATGAGGTCCTCATCGCGGGCCAGCCCGCCGGGTGGGTCACCAGCGGTTCTCCCTCCCCCACGCTGAACAAGAATCTGGGATACTGCTATCTCCCGCTCGATCACGCAAGGCCGGGGGAAAAGATTGAAGTGCTGGTTCGGAACCAACCGGTGGAAGCCGAGACAATTCCGGCGCCGTTCTATAAGAGGTCCAAATGAACTATCCCGAAAACTATCGCTACTCCAAAGAACATGAGTGGGTCCACCTGGAAAACGGGGTTGCCACAATCGGCATTACCACCCACGCTCAGCAGGAACTGGGCGACATCGTCTATGTCGATCTGCCCAAAGTTGGCGCGGCCCTGGAAAAAGGCAAGAGCTTCGGCTCGGTGGAATCCGTCAAAGCCGTTTCCGACATCTATTCTCCGGTTACCGGCGAAGTGTTGGAGAGCAACGGCCTGCTCTCCAACGCTCCTGAAAAACTCAATGAGGATCCGCACGGCGCAGCCTGGCTGATCAAGGTGAAAGCCGGCGATGCGTCGGAAATCAGCGACCTCATGACTGCGTCCGAATACGAAACCTACGCCGGCGCGGAAGCTCACTAGCACCCATCCGTCATGCCTCGTCAACTCGTAGAGTGCGTCCCGAATTTCTCCGAAGGCCGCGATCACGCGAAGATTGACGCCATCGTTCAGGCCATTAGCGGGGTTCCCGGGGTTGTACTGCTGGATCGCGAGTCCGATGCCGATCACAACCGCTGCGTCATCACTTTCATCGGCCCGCCCGACGCCGTGGCCGAAGCCGCTTTCCGCTCCGTAGAAAAGGCGGTTCAACTCATCGACCTCACTCAACAGCAGGGTGCGCACCCGCGCATCGGAGCAGCCGATGTTATCCCCTTCATCCCCATTGAGGGTGTGAGTGTGGAGGAGTGCGTGCAGCTTGCCGAACGCCTCGGCAATGACCTTTGGAAGAAGTTGAAGGTTCCGGTCTATTTCTACGAAGCGGCGGCGAAGAGGCCGGAGCGGACCAATCTCGAAAATATCCGCCGGGGTCAATTCGAGGCTCTGCAAAAAGAGATGGGTATCAACCCGGCGCGCGATCCCGATTGCGGCGAACCCATACTGCACCCCACCGCGGGTGCCACCGTGGTGGGCGTGCGTAAGTTCCTTATCGCGTACAACATAAACCTGGGCACGCCCGACGTTTCGATTGCCAGCCGCATCGCGAAAACCATTCGCTTCTCGTCGGGTGGATTCCGCCATGTGAAGTCGATGGGGGTGAACCTTGCGGAGCGCAAGCTGGCGCAGGTTTCCATCAACATGACGGATTTTGAACAGACGCCCCTGCACCTGGTCTTTGAAACCGTACGGCGCGAGGCCGAGCGCTACGGCGTGCCCGTGGTGGGCAGCGAGATCGTCGGGCTGATTCCGAAGAAGGCACTGGAGAATACGGCCGAGTACTTCCTGCGTATCGAAAATTTCACACCCGATCTCGTCATCGAAAATCGCATGGCCGACGTCATGGTGAAGCGCGAGGGGCTGGATGAATTTCTGGATGCCCTGGCGGCACCCACCGCGGCACCCGGTGGCGGAAGTGCGTCAGCGGCAGCCGCGGCGATGGCAGCATCGCTGGGCGCGATGGTTGCGAAGCTTTCCAAACAGGATGCGGCTGCATTTGAGGAAGACCGCCAGTTTTTCAGTGAGGCAGTGGAGCGCGATTCCGAAGCATTTCAGCAGGTAATGGCCGCGTATAGGCGTCCGAAGGACGAACGCACGCCGTTTGTTGAGCAAGCCATGCACGGCGCAACGGAAGTGCCGCTTCAAGTGGTAGAGCGCGCTTCGGCTTTGCTCGCGCGCCTTGGGTCACTACAGGTTCCCTCACGCATGGCCCCTGACCTCCTCGTCGCCAAAGCTCTCGTCCGCGCTGCCCGCGAGGGAGCCATGGAGAACGTGAAGATCAATCTGGATTCCATCCACGATGAGGCTTTCAGGAACGCCATCCGCGCTCGTCTTTCATTGCTATCCTGACTGCAATGAAATACGTTGCTGTTTCTTTGCTTGTGGTGTGCTCCCTGGGCGCGGCTGCGGCGTTCGACGGGTCACGCTGGTGGTCGCATGTGCAGTTTCTCGCCTCCGACGATTTGCAGGGCCGCGACACCGGATCGCCGGGCCACAAGAAAGCCGTGGAGTATGTCACCGCGCAATTCGAACGCGATGGTCTGAAGCCAGCCGGCGAACAGGGGTATGTCCAGCCTGTGAAGTTCATCTCCAAGGTGCTGGATGAATCGAAGTCTTCCATAGTTCTGGTGAAGGGCGGGAAGGAAACGCCCATCAAACTGGGCGACGAGGCCATCATTGGCACCCGTGTCGATCCTGCGCCTGCTGTGGAAGGCGAGCTTGTCTTCGTCGGCTACGGCCTGCGCATTCCGGAGAAGAACTACGACGATTTTGCCGGGCTGGAAACCAAAGGCCGCATCGCGGTCACCATTGCCGGTGTGCCCGCATCGGTTCCAGGCGCGCTGGCGTCTCACTATCAATCTGCCGCCGAACGAGCCAACACGCTCAAGAGCCTGGGATTTGTAGGCTCGCTCTCGCTGCAGAACCCCCATCACATGGATATCCCATGGTCGCGCCTCGCGTCCAACCGCTCTCAGCCCACCATGCAGCTTGCGGCTCCCGGTATGTACGAATCCGAAGGCCTGCAAATTGGTGTGACGTGGAATCCAGCCAAAGCCGACATGCTGCTGGCTGGTACGGGCCACAAGTTTGAAGAGCTGATCGAACTTGCCGAGTCCGGTAAGCCGCTACCGCATTTTGCGCTCAACGCGCGCCTGAAAGTTCGTACTGCCGTGAAGCATGCCGACGTGGAATCGCAGAATGTAGCTGCAATTTTTCCGGGCACTGATCCCAAACTAAAAGATGAATATGTGGTCTTTTCCGCCCACATCGATCACGTGGGCAACTCCGGCGCGGCCATTAAGGGCGACAACATCTTCAATGGCGCCATGGATAATGCCTCCGGAACCGCCGCCGCTCTCGATATCGCCGAGCACCTGAAGGAAGCCGGCATCAAGACCAGGCGGTCCATTCTGTTCGTCATTGTGACGGCGGAAGAGAAAGGTCTGCTGGGCTCGAAATACTACGCCGCACATCCCACGGTCGCAGGCAAAAATATCGTTGCCGATATCAATTCCGATATGTTCCTGCCGCTGTTCCCGCTGAAGATCGTGACCGCCTATGGCCTGGATGAATCTACATTGGGGGACGATCTGAAGGTCGTGGCCCAGGGCATGGGAATGAAAGTTCAGCCCGATCCCGAGCCGGTGCGCAACGTCTTTATCCGCAGTGATCAGTACAACTTCATCGTGAAAGGTGTGCCGTCCATCATGGCCGATTTCGGTTATGAGAAGGGTTCCAAAGAAGAAAAAATGGAGAAAGACTGGCTGGCCAACCGATATCATGCACCCTCCGACGACCTCAACCAGCCACTGGACAAGGCCGCCGCCGGACGCTATATCGAGATGCTGGAAAAGTTCCTGCTGCGGGTGGCCAACGCGGATCGCAAGCCGGCGTGGAAGGCTGAATCGTTCTTCAAGCGGTACTCAAACAACTAAAATGTCTGACTGGAAAGCGCAGGGAATCCGCATCGTCCACCCCGGTGAACTGGACAACAATACACCGCAGACGGCCGGCATGACGCGGGCCGCTGCCATCACGCACGCCCGCACAGGCGCGGAGAAACTGTGGGCAGGAACCGTAGTGGTGGCACCCAATGCCCGCACCGGCGCACATCATCACGGAGAGCTGGAAACGGTGATCTACGTCGTGAAGGGGCGCGCGCTGATGCGCTGGGGCGATCATCTGGAATTCTCCGAAGAAGCCGGGCCCGGCGCTTTCATTTACGTTCCGCCCTTTGTGCCGCACCAGGAATGCAACGCCGATCCCAACGAGCCGGTGGAGGCTGTTGTGGTTCGGTCAGGACAGGAGCCGATCGTGGTGAACCTGGATATCCATGAGGCCAACCATTTCCCGGTTCCCTTTCATCCACATCCTTCCGAGAGCAAGTGATCTCACTGTTGATTCTGGTGGCAACGGGCCTGGCCGCGGGCGCCATCAACGCGTTTGCCGGCGGTGGCACGTTCCTCATCTTTCCAGCGCTGTTGTTCTTTGGCGGACTTGCTTCGGTGACGGCCAACGCAACCGCGTCGATGGTGGTACTCCCCGGAACCCTCGCATCGGCCTTCGTGTACCGCCGGACCATGAGTCACTTCGCACCGCGCATGATCGTCACGCTGTGCGTGTCGTCCGCGGCAGGCGCGGCAGTGGGTAGTGTTCTGCTGCTGCGGACTCCGAACGCGACATTTTCCGGTCTGGTGCCCTGGCTGCTGCTGGGCGGCACGGCGGTGTTCAGTGCGGCGCCGTGGATTCGCCGCAAAGCTGGTGCGATTTCCGGACGCAGATCAACACTCCTGCTCATTGTGGGCCAGTTCGCCATTGGCTTGTATGGCGGCTATTTCGGTGCCGGCATGGGGGTTCTGATGATGGCCTTGTATCTGACCGCCGCGAACCTGGGGCCACAGGAGATTGCCGGAATGCGCATGCTCTCGGCGGGTGTGATCAATATCATTGCGGTCGCGCTGTTCGCCGGGCGCGGAGCACTCGACTATCACTTCGGCGCCCCCATGGCGCTGGCTACTCTGGCGGGTGGCTATTTCGGTGCGAAAATCATCCAGCGGCTGGACGCGGAGAAGGTTCGCATTGCGGTGCTGGTCTATGCCTGGGTACTAACTGCATACTTCTTTGTGCGAATGCTGCTGGCGTCTTCGTGGTTCGCGGCTTTGTAGCCGCGATTCACGAAAGTCACCGCTACTTCTTCCCGCGCTTATCCACTACCACTGCGCCGCCCTTCATCACCCAGCGGACGTTGCTGACTGCAACGTTGATGTCCTTCAGCGGGTCACCCTGCACCGCCACTATATCGGCGAAAAACCCCGGTGCAACCGCACCCAGACTCTTCTCCATGCCCAGCATCTCTGCCGGAATCGTGGTCGCCGTCGCCAGCGCCTGCTCGTTCGTCATGCCCATTTTGACGAACCAGGTCAGCTCCCGCATGTTGAGCCCGAAGCCGTTGTAGACAGCGTCTGAACCCACCACCATGCGTCCGCCGCCTCCCGCCGCAAGCACCTTTTTCGCCGTGGCGTAATTGCGGTCGATGTAATTCCGCAGATTGCCCTTAGCCTCCGGCGGGAACTTGTAAACATCGTCTGCATTCTCAAAGTAGTACTGGTTATGGTCAATCGTCGGAACGTAGAAAATCTTCTTCCGCACCAGTTCCGCAATGGTCGCATCGTCCATATCCGTCGCATGTTCCAGCGAATCTGCGCCGGCGCGAATCGCATCCCTCGCCCCGTCCGGTCCATAAGAGTGGATGGCCACTTTATGCCCCAGGCCATGCGCCGTATCCACGATGGTCTTCATCTCCTCAAAGCTCACCGTCTGGTCCATGGTCACGTTGTCGAAGCCGCCCTGGGAGCCGAACACCTTCACCCAGTCGGCACCCGCATCAATCACGGCCCTGGTCTGATTCGCCGCCTCCGCCAGCGGATCGGTCACGCCCGGGCGGCCCTTGTAGCTGCGTAAGCCACCCGACGAGACGAACATTCTGGGCCCCACCATCGCCCCCATATTAATCAGGTCGCGCATGGCGAGATCGGCTCCACCCGCTGCGTTCAAATCGCGAATCGTGGTGGTGCCCGATTCCAGCGTTTTCTTTGCGTTGGCCTGGGAAAGGAACACCGTCGCGGCAACGTGTCGCCTTGGCTGGCGGAGTGGCGTGGTGCCCGGCTCTCCGCCCCAGTAGTAGGTCACATGAGTGTGGGAGTCGATAAACCCCGGCAGCCCGGTGTATTGCCGCAGATCAATCAATTCCGCACCCGCAGGCGGCTTGCCGTTTTCCGTTACGCTCTGTACCTTGTCGCCATCAACGACAACCAACGCATTGGCGATCATTTTGTGGCCATCCCAGAGTTTGCCGAAGCGGATGGCTTTCATCGCCGCCGAAGCGGGCGTGATTGCTGCCGCGACTGCGGCCAGCAAAATAAAAATTCTTCGCATCATCTATTTTCCTCCGTGGGGCAGGTGCAGCGACATCAACTGCAGCGTCCCGTCGATCTTGCTGAACCAGTGGGCCGTGCCTTCCGGCACCATCACGAAGTCACCTTTTGATATCTGCCGCGCCGTGCCACCCTCAATCGCAGTTCCGCTGAGGTTGTCACCATTGCGCTTTTCCTCCACCAGTTTGCCGCCGGTGACGAGGGTCGCCGAACCGTCAACCACATAGAACATCTCCGCTGCCTTCTCATGAATTGACGCCGGTCCCACCGCATTGCGCGATTCCAGATTGGCGCTGTAGGGAGCCAATTGCAGGATTGGCTGGGAAACTGTGGGCTGGTTGGCCTTGCGGGTTTGTTTGGCCTTTTCCGCCAGAGCCTGAACGTCGGCGGCGGAAGCGAACGTCTTCGGTTGCTGGGCCAAAACCGGCAGGCTTGCGGTTGCCAGCAGGACTACTATTGTCATGAAGCGCATGGTGTCTTTCCTCGGTATCGGCGATTGCCGGAATGAGTTGAATGCTATCACATTCGTCTCTTGCGCAACAGTCGCAGTCACTGCTGTGCTATCCTCAAGGTTTTAGAACTCTCGGGATTGGTGTGTTCATGAGTACTGTCTTCCCCTCAAAGCAGGGATTCGAACGAAAATGGCATCTTATTGATGCCGACGATGTTGTCCTCGGCAAGCTCGCCAGCCATGCTGCGCGCGTGCTGATGGGCAAGCATAAGGCCATTTTTACGCCGTTTATTGACACGGGCGATCACGTCATTGTCATCAACGCCGCTAAAGTGAAGCTGACCGGCAGAAAGGATTCCACCAAGGTGTATCGCAGCTTCTCCGGCTACCCCGGCGGGCTGATTGAAACCACCGCTGCCAAGGTCAGGGCCACCCGCCCTGAGCGTATGGTGGAAGATGCGATCTTCGGTATGTTGCCCAAGACAAAAATGGGCAAGCAGATGTATCGGAAGCTCAAGGTTTATGCGGGTGACAAGCATCCGCACGTTGCTCAGCAGCCCACCGCCGCGAGTGTTGCTTAAAGTTTGCAGAAGAAAGGTATTCGATTTTGGCTTTAAGAAAGATTGAACAATATCTCGGAACCGGCCGCCGCAAACGCAGCGTTGCCCGGGTGTTCCTGCGTCCCGGCTCAGGCAAGGTAATCGTGAATGGCCGGGCCTTTGAAAATTATTTCCCCACCGAAGCCAGTCGCAGCGCAGTGAAGCAGGCTCTGGCGGTAGTGGAAATGACGGAAAAGTTCGATGTGCTGGTTCTTGCCGATGGCGGCGGAATCTCCGGTCAGGCCGGAGCCATCCGTCTCGGTATCGCTCGCGCACTCGTTTCTTTTAACCCGGAACTTCGCCCCACTCTCAAAAAGGGTGGCTTCCTGACTCGCGATCCCCGCGAACACGAACGCAAGAAGTACGGTCAAAAGGGCGCGCGCGCCCGGTTCCAGTTCTCCAAGCGTTAGTCCGGTCTTCCGGAGCGGCTTCTCTCTTAAGGATTAGCTGCTCCTTGTGGCGGGGCACCGGTTTATCCGGTGCCCCATTGTTTGTCTGAATACCCCAGCAGTTTCCACCACGGGCAAATCCCGCTTTGGACCGCTCGTGGGAGGGGTTTCAGGCTGTTGGGTAGTTGAAAGAGGAATTTCTTTGCCGGCAATTTCAATGAAAGAATTGCTCGAAGCAGGCGTTCACTTCGGGCACCAGACCAAGCGCTGGAATCCAAAGATGAAAGAATACATCTTTGGCGAACGTAATGGCATTTACATCATCGATCTGCAGAAGACGCTCAAGCTCTTCAAGGATGCGGCGCGGTATGTAGTGGAGATGGCGGCGCAGGGCAAAAATGTCCTGTTTGTGGGCACAAAGCGTCAGGCGCAGGAAGCTGTCGCTGAAGAAGCTCTCCGCTGCCAGATGTACTACGTGAATCAGCGCTGGTTGGGCGGTTTGCTCACCAACATGACCACAGTGCAGAAGTCCATCAAACGGCTCAAAGAGCTGGAAGCGATGGCGACAGAAGGTGATTGGGGTGGTCGTCCCAAGAAAGAAATTATCCGTCTGGAACGCGCCCGTAAACAGCTGGATGCCAATCTTGCCGGTATCAAAGACATGCCTGGCTTGCCGGACGTGATCTTCATCATCGATTCCAACAAGGAAGCGATCGCCGTCAAGGAAGCCCGCCGCCTGGGCATTCCCGTGGTCGCGATTGTAGACACCAACTGCGATCCCGATGAAGTCGACTGGGTGATCCCGGGCAATGACGACGCACTGCGCGCCATCCGCCTGTTCACCAGCAAGATTGCCGATGCCGTTGTGGAAGGCCGCGCTCTGGCCAGCGAACAGGATTTCACCGCCGAAAAGGTCATGAGTGATGACGGCGCGGTGGAAGATCTCAGCGAGTTTTCGCAGTACACCGATCCAAAGTATGCCGAACAGATCATGCAGGAAAGCCTCATGATGGACGATCCGGCCCGCAAGGCACCGGCTGTGGAAGCGGCTCCTGTGGCGGAAACTTCCGTAGTGGAAGCTCCGGCAGCGACAGCAGCTCCTGTAGCGGAAGCGGCCCCTATAGCCGAAGCTCACGCAGCGGAAGCAAAGCCGGCGTAGTTACAAACACGAAAATCGACGAGGAACGAACATGGCGGAGATTAGTGCGGGTTTAGTAAAGCAACTCCGGGAGCAAACCGGAGCCGGAATGATGGAGTGCAAAAAGGCACTGGTCGAGGCGAAGGGTGAACTCGGTGAAGCCGGGGTTCTCTTACGGAAGTGGGGCCTCGCATCGGCTGGCAAGAAATCCAACCGCTCCACCAAACAGGGTGTGATCGGTACCTACATTCACGCGGGCGCTCAGATGGGTGTGTTGGTGGAAGTCAACTGCGAGTCTGATTTTGTGGCCCGCACCGACGATTTCACTGAGCTGGTTCGCGATCTCGCCATGCATGTGGCCGCCTCCGATCCGCGCTATGTTCGCCGGGAAGATGTCCCCGCTGCGGTTGTTGAGGTAGAAAAGGAAATCCAGAAGGCCCGCGTCATCAACGAAGGTAAACCGGAGAAGGTTGCCGAGAAGATCGTCGAAGGTCGTATTTCCAAATACTTCGAAGAGATCTGCTTATTGGAGCAGCCCTTCGTCAAGGAAAATACCATCACTATAGACCAGCTGATTAAGGCGAAGATTGCCAAGCTGGGTGAGAACATTACGGTCGCCCGTTTCGCCCGTTTCAAGGTTGGCGAAACCGCTTCCGCCGCAGAATAATGTTGCCGCGGCCCTGCTGACTTTATGCCGCAATACGAGCGCATTCTCCTCAAGCTGTCGGGTGAAGCCCTTGCCGGGCCCGCCACTTTCGGCATTGATCCGGTACGGGTTGCAGGCATAGCCCTGGAAGTAGCCTCAATTGCCCGTCTGGGCATTCAGGTGGGCGTTGTGGTGGGCGGTGGCAATATCTTCCGCGGCATCGCCCTCGCTGCCAAAAGCATGGATCGCGTGACAGCCGATCACATGGGAATGCTGGCAACCGTAATGAATTCCCTGGCCTTGCAGGACGCTCTCGAACAGATCGGCCAGAATACCCGCGTGATGAGCGCCATTCAGGTTCATCAGGTAGCGGAGCCGTATATCCGGCGGCGCGCCATCCGGCACCTGGAGAAAGGCCGCATTGTGATCTGCGCGGCCGGCACCTCGAACCCCTATTTTTCCACCGATACCGGTGCCGCCCTTCGCGCACTTGAGATGCATGCTCAGGTGATTGCCAAGGCCACCAAAGTGGATGGCGTGTACGACAAAGATCCGATGAAGCACGCCGATGCCGTCCGCTATGAGCGCGTTTCGTACGATGAAGTTTTGCAAAAATCACTGGGCGTTATGGATTCCACCTCCATCGCCATGTGCCGTGACAACCGTCTGCCTATTCAGGTCTTCAACCTGAACACCGAAGGCAATATAATGCGAATGGCCCTGGGAGAACCCGTGGGCACCATCATTAGCTGATATGAATACTGTCAAGGAAATCGAAGCCAGCGCGAAACAGCGCATGGAAAAGGCCATTGCCGACTTGCAGCACGCCATGGGTGCGCTGCGCACCGGACGGGCCTCCGTGCATCTTCTGGATAACGTGAAGGTGGACTACTACGGCACCCCTACGCCGGTTAATCAGGTGGGCAACCTGCATGCACCCGAGCCCGGCCTGATCACGGTTCAGCCGTGGGATACGTCGCTGTTGGGTGCCATCGAAAAGGCGATCCGTAACGCCGATCTCGGTTTGAATCCGGCCAACGATGGCAAGACCATCCGCATCCCCGTGCCCCAGCTCACCGAAGACCGCCGCAAGGACATGGCCAAGAAGTTGAGCGGCATGGCCGAAGATCACCGGGTGGCCGTCCGCAATATTCGTCGTGACGCCAACGAGCAGATCAAGAAGCTGGCGAAAGACAAGAAGATCAATGAGGACGACGACCGTCGCGGTCATGAGGAAACCCAGAAGCTGACTGACAGCTATCTGCAAAAACTCGACCTCACGGCCAGGGCCAAAGAAAAAGAGATTCTCGAAATCCGCTGAGAGCCGCGATGAACCGCCATCTGTTGCCCGGTGAAATCATCGAAGCAGCCACCCGTCAGTTGTCGGATTACGAGGTGATCGGCCATCTGTCCACCTGCGAACGCTGCAAAGCAAAGATTGAGCAATACCGTGCCACGCGTATGGCCGTAGTGCCGGCAGGCGCAACCCAGGCCAGTGCGCCCGGCCCGGACTGTCCGCCCATGGAGCGTCTGGCGTTCTACTCAGCCGGCCACCGTGACCCCGAACTGGCCGGGCACATTGCCACCTGTGATCGCTGCGCGTGGATTGTCCGCGACGCTCTGGAAGCGGGTACCGAGGGCGCGCCCAAACGTCGCCGAAAACGCAACTCCCTGCTGCTGCCCGGCATGGTTGCTGGTCTGGTGATTGTGAGTGCGGGGGCTTTCCTTCTACTGCGGCCGCCCGCAAAATCAGCCGAACCAAAGGGGGTGGATACGAACGAGGGCATCACCGAGATGCTGGCGCGGGCGTACTCCGAAATTCGGCCTTTTGAGTATCGCCTGGACGACGCGGGCTACATCGCAATCCACCCCCCTGCCTCCAATGATCGGAACGGCTTTGTGATCGGGGCCGCAGCCGCCCTGGGTCGTCGCCAGCACGCCGATCCGAATGATCTGGCGGCAATTGCATTAAGAGGCCGGGCGGCCCTGCTGTTGGACGACTATCAGCAGGCGATCACTCTGTTGACTCGTGCCCTCGACGTATGGCCCGACGATCCCACCCCGCGCCGCGATCTGGCCGGGGCACTCTTCATGCGCGGTCAGAAGGAGTCGCGGCCAGAAGATTTTGAGCAGGCAATTTTGCTGCTGCGCAAAGTTCTGGAGCAGCACCCTGCGGACAGGATTGCCTCATTCGATCTGGCCCTGACCTACGAGAAGGCGTTCCGGGCTGCCGAAGCCGCGCAACAATGGCGCGGATTTGTGGGCGATAGTCCCGGATCGGGCTGGCGGGTAGAGGGCAACCGGCACCTTGCGGCGCTGGAAAAAATAATTCGGTAAAGAGCGATCCGCTGGCATTGTTCAAACCCGTCACACCGTCGCTCTCCCAGACCCCTGCTCTGCATTGTTCCAAGGTCGCCGGAAAAATTATCGAAGGAATTTCATAGCAGTTTCCGTCTCCAATAGTGCAGGTTAGAGCAAAATCTAATTTCACTAGGGAGTTGTTATGGAAAAGTTCGTATCGTCAAACGTAAGCTGTTGGTGTTCGCCGCAGCACGTGTCAGTTCCACCGTCAATCCGCCACTGGAGGGGCAGTGGTGTTCTGTCTATAGTGTTGCTTTCATCCGCGGCAAGCCTTTATGCGCAGAGCCTGCCGCCGCTCAAACTATCTGCGCCGACCCCATCCGTTAACAGGGCGAGTGCCACTCATTGCGGTAACTCATTCCTCCCGTTGGTAGGCTGCGATACCGCACAGATCAAGGAGATGTATCAAGTCAAGAACTCTTTCTCCGTTGCCGATCAGGTAAACTTCCTCTACGGCTTCCGCCAACAGACGAAGACTTTATCCAGTGACCTCGCGACTATGCTGTTTCCCAATGGCGTACGGGTAGCTTTGGGAGCCAGCGTCACGGGTGGCCAGAATCAGGGCTCGACACCACTCACTCCCGCAGGCAACCAAACTGCGGCGAAAGACACCGTTTCCCAGGCTGTAGACCGGTTGAAGGCGGGAGGAGATTTTTTCATTAGTGCAGCTTATCCCCTCGCCAATTTTAATGTCAGCAACGCCTCTATGCAATTGATGTCAGTTTCCAAGCTCGGCTTCAATTTCTCGGGGTTGGGTTCGGAAAACACCATTACGCAGGCGAATGAACGGATGCTTAATACGTCCGTAGCAGGTTATGGAGAATACAAGGCACTCGATCAGGCGGGATCCGTCTTCATGCAATTCACAACTGGATTGCAAAACCTTCAGGCCGACCTTGCACGTCAAACGCATTTGCCCAATAATTTTCTCCTCAGTCAGGTTGCGATAGGCATTCGATTCGCTGGCAAGGTGAGGGTCAGCGCTCAACGCTTCTTCGGCCCAGCCCAGGCGTTTGGCGTCCAGCCATCGGAGCTTTCGAAATGGCATCTCGTCGTTCAGTTCGAACGCCAGGAGAGCAAGTAATGAAAGCTCCTTGCCCATCGATTCCAGGCCGGCTGACACGTAGAAGGGTCACACGCATCATCCTTGGCTGGACTCCTGTATTTATTCTGATGTCTTCCAGTATCGCGACAGGGCAGTTAGTATCCGGTGCCAGGAAGCCAGCTCCAGCCTCAAGAAACGCCGCCCTTTCCGGGCGAGTTGCACGCCTTATGGAAGTGGAGACGATCAGGGACCGTGAATCTCTACGCAACGCGTTTGCGACCGAGATCGACTCGACCCGCCATGCTGCTGAACAACTCATCGCAACCGGCAACCGGTTGGAGCGTAAGGCTGCGCAGGAAATCAAGGAGCGGCTCGACCGGCAGTTTAGCATCGCGATGGACCTCCAGGAGACAGAGAAGATCGTCGGCGGCGAGGTTGCGGACGCGGGTCAATTTCCTTACCAAGTGGCCCTGGTGTTTGTCGGTTACTCAAACCCAAGGAAGGGGCAATACTGCGGCGGGTCGTTGATCGCGCCTGATTGGGTCGTCACCGCGGCTCACTGCCTTGTAACACGTTGGGGTACTCAAATGAAAGCCGGTGATCTGGTCGTCTTCGCAGGCTCGAACACTCTTTCGACTGGTGGCCGTCTGGTTCCGGTCCTCCAGGTAGTACCTCACGAGAGCTACAATCGGGCATCGCACGAAAATGATATTGCGCTGCTCAGACTGTCCGTGCCAACACTTGGAACTCCAGTTAAACCGATGGATCAGGCGGCCGAGGGGACGTTCTCTGCCTCCATCGGCGTAGGCATCATCAGCGGATGGGGCACCACAACCTCGGGCTTGAAGAAGGGGTCCGATAATCTACTTTACGCGTCCGTTGCCTTGCTGACCAACAAGCAATGCAATTCTCAGGAGCGATACGGAGGCGCGATCACCGAGTCGATGGTCTGCGCTGGGTCTCTCGGTGCGGATTCGTGTCAGGGCGATAGCGGAGGGCCGCTCACAGTCAACACGGGACAGAGCACCCTACTATACGGCATCGTGAGCTGGGGAAAGGGCTGTGGGCAGCCCAACTTTCCGGGAGTGTATACCCGCGTAGCCAACTATTCCCCCTGGATTGACCGGCAGACAAAGCCTCAGACCATAACGCAGAAATTGCCGTCCAAGTAGTAGAAGGCGCCCCGTGCTAGCCTCCTCCTCATGGGAGAAATAACTCTTCTCGTACTTGGCAAGCCCGACGACCCCGTCGTACAACGCGTTCACGAAGTCGGCGCGAGCGTCCACATCAAAATCGCGAAGACCAGCGCCGAACTTGCGCCCGAATGCGAGTCGGCGCCGGTCATGCTCAACTGGCTCGGCGGAGCGGAGTTCAATCAACTCGTCGCCGCTTCTCCGCGCCTCGAATGGATACATACCCGCCATGCCGGCGTCGATGCCGCGCTCACACCCTGCATGCTCGCTCATCCGGCAATTCTTACGAATGGCAGCGGCGTCTTCAGTCCCGCGCTGGGAGAATTCGTTATTGCAGGTGCGCTTTACTTTGCCAAAGATTTCGCCCGCATGTTGCGATCCAAAGCCGAGAAGCGCTGGCAGCCCTTCCTCGTCGACGAACTGAGCCGCCAAACCATCGGCATCATCGGCTATGGCGATATCGGTCAGGCCATTGCGCGGCGCGCCAGAGCTTTTGGTATGCGCGTCCTCGCGGTACGGCGCGACCCCTCGCCTCGCCCCGGCGATGAGTATGTCGATATTTTGTACTCCGGCAGTGGCCTGCATGAGATGCTGGCGCAGTGTGACTATGCCGTGGTGGCCGCGCCGCTCACCCCCCAAACGCGGCATATGGTGGGCACAGCCGAATTCAACGTGATGAAGCCCACTGCCATCGTGATGAACGTGGGCCGCGGGCCGGTCATCGACGAAGCGGCTCTGGTTGCAGCTCTTCAAGCCGGGCGAATCCGCGGTGCCTGTCTCGATGTATTTGCCGTGGAACCCCTGCCGCGCGAGAGCCCCCTCTGGCAAATGGAAAATGTTTTTATCTCAGCTCATACCGCCGATCAGACACACTACTGGATGCACGACGCGATGGATTTCTTCCTCGCCCAGTTCGCTCGCTGGCAACGGGGCGAGCCGCTGCTAAACATTGTCGACAAGCACAAGGGCTACTGAACCCGGCCCGTTGGCGATGTGAGACACTTACGGCGTCATGTCCCGTTTTCGTTCCAGCCTGCGGCTCACTGCGGCGGCACTATCGATCTCGCTCTGCGCGGCTCCGCAAACGCTCAACGGACCTTCCCGCGAAACCCTCGGTTTTGCCATCGAATGGCGATTGATTCCCGCCGGCACCGCGAAGTTGACCTTTACCGGATCTCCCTCCAACAGTCAGGTGAAGCTCAAACTGGATTCCGCCGGTCTGGTATCGAGACTGTTCAAGGTGGACGACGATTACACCGCCACCCTTGGCGATAATTTTTGTGCGCAAAGCAGCACACTCACCACGCATGAAGGGTCGCGTAATCGCGAGACGCGCGTGACCTACGACAACTCCGCCCGGCGCGCCAGTTCTGTGGAGAAGGATCCGGACAAGAACACTACCGTGACACGTGAGGTGGAAATTCCTGCCTGCGTACATGACGTGATCGGCGCGCTGATGCTGCTGCGCCGGATGACGCTGGAACCGGGCAAGACCACGCAGATCCCCGTAAGTGATGGCAAGAAGTTCGTGCAGGTTCGTGTGGAATCGCAACGACGGGAAGAGGTGAATACCTCCCGCGGTGTGCAAAAAACCATTCGCTATGAGGCGTTCCTTTTTGATAACCTTCTGTTCCGCCGTTCCGGACACCTTCATCTCTGGCTGACTGACGACGAACGCCGGTTGCCCGTTCAGTTGCAGGTCAAAATGAACCTTGCCATTGGCACCATTACCTTCCGCCTGGAGAAGGATGACAGGTCATGAAGTACATTGCTCTTCTGCTTAGCTGCGGCCTCACTCTGAGTGCGCAGGACAACAGCCCGCAACTTGCTGCGAAAGATTTGCTGGATCTGGAAACCCGGATCACACAGTTGATGGAGTCGGCGGCGCTGGCGGTGCCGGGCCTTGCGACGGCAGCCGCGCCGGTTCGCCAAACCGCCGAGGCCACCATAGCGGCGCAGCGGATAAATTCCGAAAGCAGATCGTTGAGCTTCCGCTTCGTGAATCAGTTAAAGGCGTATCTGGCTCTCACAGAGGCCTTCCCGCGACCCGTGTCTTTTCCCCCGGCGGCAAGTCAGCAACTGGCTGAAATACGCCAGGGTTTTGATCGGCTGCAATTGAGCTTTGAAACTTCGCTGCGGGCGGAGGAAGACCAGATCCGCAAGCGCAATGCCGATCCCAACCAGCTGACCCGTTATGCTGCCGACAACCCGAAGCTTGCGCCTCCCGCCACAGGGTCGGCGCGGGTAGTTTTCTATGGGGATTCCATCACCGATTACTGGCGTTTGAACGAATACTTCACGGGTAAAGACTTCGTCAATCGCGGCATCAGTGGACAGACCACGACGCAGATGCTGGCTCGTTTCCAGCAGGATGTGATTACACTACGGCCGAGAGTGGTGGTGATTCTTGCCGGCATCAATGACATGGCGTGGAGTATTCCGCTCAATGCGATTCAGGACAACCTGCGCATGATGGGTGACCTTGCGAAAGCGCACGGCATCCGGCCGGTCTTTGCGTCGCTGACTCCGGTAAGGGACCAGTCTGCCGGACGGTCGGGTGCCGCGATTCTACAGATGAACGACTGGATTCGCCAGTATTGCCAGAAGGAAAGTTTTCCGTATGTCAACTACTACTCGGCGATGGTGGATTCGGGCGGACAGATGACGGCTGACTTGTCCGATGACGGGCTGCACCCGAATGCGAAGGGTTACCGCATCATGTCACCGCTGGCGGTAGACACCATCAATCTTGCTCTCTACGATGCGCCCGAAGCGACGCAGCCGAAGAAACGCCCTGGGCTGACCGTGCCGGAATGATGCGAATCGGGCTGCATACCTCCCGGGCGGGAGCGCTGGAAAATGCCGCTCTGCAAGCCAACGAGTTGGGCGCGAATACCTTCCAGATCTTCTCCGCCAGTCCCCGCATGTGGCGTGCGTCATCGCCGAACCCGGCAGATATTCAGCGCTTCCGCGCCGCGCGCGAACGCTTTGATCTTGCGCCGCTGGTGATCCATTGCAACTACCTCGTCAACCTCGCCTCCATCGACCCCACGGTGCGCGAACGTTCCGTGACTTCCTTTCGCGGTGAACTAAATCGCGCCGCTGCAATCGGTGCAGACTATTTGGTCGTACATCCGGGAAATTATAAAGACCAGCCATTGGAACAGGGTCTGGCCGCGTTCGCCCTTGGTCTGGCCGAAGCGGCACGCGACTTCAATCCGCAGGGTGTCACCGTACTGCTGGAGAATACGGTGGGCAGCGGCCATCAACTGGGCAGCCGGCTGGAAGAACTGCGCATGATGCGCGACCTCGCGGCGCGCGAGACCGACCTGCCCATCGGCTATTGCCTCGATACCTGCCACCTGCTGGCGGCCGGATTTGACATCGCTCATGCAGCCGGGTTTGAACTCACCATGGCGCACGCGGAGAAAGTTCTTGAACTGGAACTTGTGAAAGTCATTCACGCCAACGATTCGAAAGGCGGCCCCGGTTCTCATCTGGATCGGCACGAGAATATCGGCAAGGGGCAGATTGGCGAAGAAGGTTTTCGTCGCATTCTCACAGACCCGCGGCTGCGCGACAAACCCTTCATTCTTGAAACCCCGGAAGGCGACGATGGGGAGGGGCAACGCCGCGATCTTGCAGCGCTGCAACGTCTTGCCGTGAAATCGTGATAAGCTGCATCCAGCTTATGCGCTACGCCCTTTTCCTGCTTGCCGTTTCGATGTCGCAGGCGGCCGACTATCCGCCACCGATGGAAGCCGACTGGCTGGTGCCAACATTCCGTTTTCACAATGGCCAGTCCATTGAAAACCTCCGCCTCCACTACACAACGGTGGGAGCCCGTTCCGGTCAGCCTGTTGTGCTGTTGCACGGAACCGGCGGCAACGGTCGCAACTTCCTCACGCCGCAGTTCGCGGGCGAAATGTTTGGCGCGGGACAGCCGCTGGATGCCTCGCGTTACTTCATCATTCTGCCGGATTCTGTGGGTGCCGGGCAGTCGACGAAGCCTTCCAGTGGTCTGGGTCAAAGGTTCCCGGAATATAACTACGCCGATATGGTGGCAGCGACATATCGCCTGCTGAACGAAGGCCTGGGCCTGGCCCATGTGCGGATGATTCTGGGTAATTCGATGGGAGGCATGGAGACCTGGCTGTTTGGAGTGATGTACCCGGACTACATGGATACTCTGGTGCCGCTGGCTTCCGAGCCCTCTGCCATGGGCGGGCGCAACTGGCTTATGCGGCGCATGGTGATGGATGCCATTCGCAAAGACCCGGCAAATTTTCGCGCGGCGCAGGTGTTTTTCAATATCGCGACCAGTGGCGGCGCGGCGGCGATCTACAATCGGCTGCCCGATTCCGCCACCGCCAACAAGGAACTGGACCGGCAACTCGCACAACCGGGCGATGCTGACGCCAACGATGTTCTGTATATGATGCAGGCATCGGGCGACTACAATCCAGCGCCGAACCTGGAGAAGATCAAGGCCCGCGTCCTCGCCATCAACGCGGCCGATGATGAACGCAATCCGCCTGAACTGGGCGTGATGGAACAGGCCATGAAACGCATTCCGGGAGCGCGGTACGTGTTGATTCCCATCGGTCCGGAAACGCGCGGCCACGGCACCACCGGGTCAGCAAAACTCTGGAAGCAGCAACTGGCTGAGTTCCTTGGCCGCTCGTAATGCATTATCCCGGCCTGCCGCTGGCGCAACGGCTGGAACGCTGCGAATCGGTGGCGTGCGCACAATTCGCGGAAGCCAGGGCGCGAATCTTCCCGGATTCCGGAGCCTGTTCAATTGAGGTTTCCGGGGCGACTGCGACCTTCGATGGTACGCAGTCCCCTGTGACGCAGTCGTTCGGTCTGGGCATGTTTGCCCTGCCGACGGCCGCGGATATGGACGCGCTGGAAGCCTTCTTCCATTCACGGGGTGCTTGCGCTGTGCATGAAGTCAGCCCACTGGCACCGAAGCCGCTTTTGCAAATACTTACGGAGCGAGGCTACCGCCCCATCGAGTTGACGGACGTAATGTTCCTGCCGCTTCCCGCGATTGCGGCAACGCCCCACCCGGCGATTTCCATCCGCGTGGCCACGGCCGACGAGCTGGGTCTGTGGGCTTCGGTATCGGCGGAGGGCTGGCGGGAGGTCACGGAATTTGCCGATTTTCTCGCCGACCTGGGGCGCGTCTCAGCGGCCCGCACGGGCGCTCTTTCCTTTCTGGCGGAAGAAAACGGTCGCGCCATCGCTGCCGGCTGTCTGGTGACGCATGCAGGCGTGGCGCAGTTGGCGGGTGCCAGCACCATTCCGGAATTTCGTCGGCGGGGCGCGCAACGAGCCCTGTTCGAAGCTCGTTTGGCTCACGCCTTCACCACCGGTTGCGACCTCGCCATGATCTGTACCGAACCCGGCAGCGGTTCGCAGCGTAATGCCGCGCACTACGGTTTCCACGTTGCTTACACGCGCATCAAGTGGGCACTGGACCCACCCGCCGCCCCGCGTTTGCGAAACTGAAGCTTCCCCCGAAAGTTTCGTGGACCGCACATGCCGGAAAAGACTTACGACCATAATCTGATTGAACTAAAGTGGCACGAG
Source organism: Bryobacterales bacterium (assembly GCA_038229475.1). Classification (GTDB taxonomy): domain Bacteria; phylum Acidobacteriota; class Terriglobia; order Bryobacterales; family Bryobacteraceae; genus BOG-234. The sequence goes on from JBBROK010000021.1 coordinate 73,757, forward strand.
ATCTGGAAAGATCAGCCCCTTTACCAGGCCGAAGAGAACTCCCCCAAGCCGAAGTACTACGTGCTGGAGATGCTGCCCTATCCTTCGGGCGCGCTGCACATTGGCCACATCCGCAACTACTCGATCGGTGACGCTTTGGCGCGCTACATGTGGATGCGCGGCTACAACGTGCTGCACCCCATGGGCTGGGACGCCTTCGGTCTGCCCGCCGAGAACGCCGCCATGGCCAACAAGCGTCCACCACGCGAATGGACCCTGGCCAACGTGGAGAAGATGAAGCGCACGCATCGCCGCTTCGCTTTTTCCTATGACTGGGACCGCGAAGTCACCACCTGCGATCCGGAATATTACCGCTGGAACCAGTGGTTTTTCCTGCGCATGCTGGAAAAAGGTTTGGCGTATCGCAAACAGGCGCTGGTCAACTGGTGTCCGGAGTGCGCCACTGTACTGGCCAACGAACAAGTGGTGGATGGCTGCTGCTGGCGGCATGAATCCATTGCCGTGGAACAGCGCGCGCTGGAGCAGTGGTTTCTGCGCACCACTGCGTACGCCGATGAACTGCTGGACGACATCAATCAGCTGGAAGGCTTATGGCCTGACCGCGTGCTCACCATGCAACGCAACTGGATTGGCCGCAGCGAGGGCGCCGAGGTTGATTTTGAAGTTCCCGGCCACGGCCCGGTCCGCGTTTTCACCACGCGGATCGACACCATCTACGGCGCCACCTGCATCATCATCGCGCCGGAGCATGAAATTGTCACCCAACGTCTGAGTGCGGAACTACAGGCTCACGCCCGGCGCATGATTGACGCTCGTGCGAATCAGGGGCCCGGCGATGTAGAGAAAGAAGGCTTCGATACCGGTCTGGAGGCCATCAACCCATTTAACGGTGAGCGCCTTCCGGTGTGGGTTGGAACCTTTGTGCTGATGGGTTATGGCACGGGTGCCATTATGGCGGTTCCCGCACATGACCAGCGCGACTTCGAGTTCTGCAGGAAGTACGGCGTGCAAATTCTACCCGTGATTCGCCCGGTGGATGGCGTGCTGCCCGATGTCGCCACCATGAAAGAAGCTTCCGGCGACTACGGCATGGTGGAGAATTCGGGTGCGTGGAGTGGCAAGGCGAGTGCGGATGCCCGCAAGGAAATGGCTGCCCACGCGGAGACGAACGGGTTCGGCAAAGCAGCCATCACGTTCCGCCTGAAAGACTGGGGCGTCTCACGCCAGCGCTATTGGGGCACGCCGATCCCGGTGGTTCATTGCAAGACGTGCGGCGTGGTTCCGGTGCCCGACGACCAGTTGCCGGTGCTGCTGCCGCAACAGATTGAAATCACGGGCCGCGGGCGATCGCCGCTGGAAGAAGTTCCGGAGTTTTTCAACGTCACCTGTCCGAAGTGCGGCACTGCGGCGCGGCGCGAGACCGACACCATGGATACGTTCGTCGATTCGAGCTGGTATTTCTACCGCTACTGCGATGCGAAGAATTCCACCGCGCCCTTCGACCCGAAGAAGATCAACTACTGGTTCCCCATTGATCAGTACATTGGCGGCGTGGAGCACGCCATTCTGCATCTGATCTATTCGCGCTTCTGGACCAAAATGATGCGCGATATCGGGCTCATTACATTCGACGAACCGGTGCGCAAGATGTTTACCCAGGGCATGGTGATTCGCAATGGCACCAAGATGTCGAAGTCGGTGGGTAACGTGGTTCCGGCGGATGATGTGGCGGATAAACATGGCGCCGACACCGCGCGGATGTTCGCGTTGTTCGCCGCGCCGCCGGAAAGAGACGTGGACTGGATTGACGCCGGCGTGGAAGGGGTCTACCGCTTCCTTGGCCGCGTGTACCGTTTTGCGACGCGCAACGTGGGGACGCCCGGTGGCGATGGCTCGGCCGACGCGAAGGTGCTGCGCAAGTTACACCAGACGTTGCGGCGCGTAACAGAGGACTTTGATACTCGCTGGCATTTCAATACTTCCATTGCCCTCATGATGGAAGTGATCAACGAACTCTATGCGAAGGAGTCACGCATCTCGGCGAAAACTATGGCCGATACGCTGCGTATTTTCTCGCTCATGCTCGCGCCGTTTGCCCCTTATATTGCGCAGGAACTATGGGCGGAGCAGGGCTTCGATGGCCCCGTATTCAAGCAGTCGTGGCCGGTTTACGATGCCGAACAGGCGCGCGAGATCGAGATAGAGATTCCGGTGCAGATCAACGGCAAAATCCGCGCCCGAATCGTGGTTGTTCCGGGTCTGGATAAAGCCGCGCTGGAAGCCGCCGCCATGGCGGACGAGAAGGTCCGTGAGCACATGGAAGGCAAGACCATTGTGAAGGTAGTGGCGGTGCCCGATAAGCTGGTCAATTTCGTATTGAAGTAGACCCGTTTAGAACGAAATACGCGCGCCCACCTGCACAGCGCGCGGCCCGGTCTGGCCGAAGGTCTGAGCGGACCGCTGGTTGGGCTGGCCGAACTTAAAGGCCTGGGTTGCGGGGTTGGCCGACCGTGTGTCAATGGCCGTTCCGTAGCCACTCAGGTTGGCTATGTTGAGAGCGTTGAACATTTCGCCCATCAACTGCAGTTGATACTGCTCCTTGTATTTGAAGGTCTTCTGCAGACGGAAGTTCTGCGAGAAAACATTGCCTCCGAAGTCATATTTCGAGGGCAGCACAAGCGTCGGGATGGGGTTGTTGTTGGGAAATTTCTTACCGGCGTACGTAGAATTGAAATCCGCTACGGCTTTGGCCAGTTCGGTCTTGCCGCAGCCCGCGTTAAAGCAGTTGAACGTGATGCCGGGCAGCATACTCTGCGCGCTGGAAGTGGGATTTGCGCCGGTACCCGTAAGGTCACCGCCAGGCACGAAGGCCTCGAAAGGCGTGCGGCTGATGATGGAGGAGTTCAGGCTGAGCTGGAGGCCCCACGGCAACTGCACGATACCCGAGATATTCAGGTTGTGATGCGCGAGTATGGGCCCGAACGACTGGAAGTAGTTATTGCCGTCGTACACGACTCCGTTGGCGTCAAACGACTGGAACGCGTAAGACGCGGTGCCCTGGAAATGGTTCGAGAAGCGCTTGTTGAGCTTCATGAGCAGGCCGTTGTAGACCGATCGTCCGCCATTAACCCAGAAGGTGATGGGTCCGTTGGAGCACTGCACGCCGGGAGTGAAATTGGTGGGGGCACAGGCCGGAATCACGGGCGAGCGGACGCCGCTGACGAAGGCGTTGTAGTGATTGAGATCCTCTTCACCGATTTGGACGGCGGTAGAGACTTTACGGGCGTAGTCTGCTGTAAGCACCACGCCGTGGCCGAAGTCACGCTGGACGCCGATGGAGGTCTGGTAGCTGCGCGGAAGGGGGTAATTCCGCGGATACAACTGGACGCCGGATTTCGCTACATCAATGGCGCTGACGCCGATGGCACCATCCTTTTGCTGGGTGGGGGAGAAGCGCTGGATGAGCGCGGGCACCTGTGCGTCCAGCAACTTCACGAATTGACCCAGGGTGAGATTGGTGAGGGTGCCGGTGGGGATGGGAGCGCCGATGGCGAGTGGCGTGGTGACTCCGCCGGCACCGACGGTGACGATCCCGGGCAGCGTGTTCTGGATCAGATTGGTGGACATGGTGACGCGGCCATTGCCGAGCGGCGTGATCAGGTTGCGGTCGCGATACCGCTGAAAGATGGACTGCGAATCCCAGTAGATGCCGGCGCCGCCGCGGATGACAGTTTTGCCACTGCTGCCAATGCTCCAGGCAAAGCCCACGGAGGGTGAAAATTCCAGGTGGTTCACTTTCGTGGCTGAGAGATCAGAGCCGTAAAGAGGCGCGAGGAAAGCAGGCTTGGGAACATCGCTGTTGAAGACGCCGCTTTCATACTGATACTGCACGCCGTAGTTTACGGTGAGTTTGGAATTGACTTTCCAGCTATCCTGCACAAATATCTGGGGGCGGTTGTTGCGATAACCCGACTGCTGGTAGGCGCCTGGGTTATTGGCAGATCCAATGCCGATGCCTCCGTTGGAGGATGCCTGCAGGGCGAAAAGGGGCAGATTCAGAAGATCGGCGTTGCTGGTGATAGTGGTGGGAAGGGTGGGGAAGATGGCCGCACGGGTGGCCGGGTTGGTGACTACGGAGGCGACGTACTCCGGGGAGACAGCGCCTTCACACGCGGGGGTACAGAAGCCCCAGGCGACGGGCGAGCGGTCCTGATAAAACTGACCGCCGGCGCGGAAACGGTGTTTGCCCTTCTGCCAGGTGAGCGACTCGATGAACTGGTAGCGGTGGGTGATGCCGATTTGGGGTGTGATGGCGTTGTTGCCGAAGGCGAAGCTGGACGAGCCAACCACTGAGGCGATGGAGGGAAGTCCCCAGCCAAGGCAGGGGAACTGGCACTGTGACTCGGGCGGAAGGGTATTGATGCGGTCCCAGTAGAACATGGCAAAGCGGAAATCATTGACGATGTTGGGAGTCAGAACGCTGGTCACACCGAACACGCCCTGGTCGGCCCAGTTGGTCTGGTTGGTCCAGTTGGAGGGCTCGGCAACGCCGGTCCCCTGGGGTCCGAAGCCGCTGTTCCCATCGTGCGAGTACCGCAGGAAGAGGTTATGTTTGGTGGACAAACGGTAATCGAAGCGGGCCGTGAGGCTCTTTTGCACATAAGGGCTGCCGAAGACGCTTTGCAGGCCGCGCAGGGAGGGCAGATCGGGTTGCACCTGTACGGCCTGACGCTGGTTGGTGTATTCGTAATTGGTGAAGAAGAAGGCTTTGTCTTTGATGATGGGGCCACCCACCCAGAGGCCGGGGTTGCGACGGGCGAAGAACGGGCTGGTGGTCAGCGGGCTGCGAGCGAGGCCGGGGTAGGCGGCCATATTGTGATCGCGAAAGAAGAAATAGCCGCTGCCGTGCAGAGCGTTGCTGCCGGAGCGGGTAACGATATTGATGGATCCGGCGCTGGCGATTCCCGTACCGAGGTCGAAGTTGACGGTGGCAGTCTGGAACTCCTGCACAATTTCGTTGGAAAAGTTCATCGCTGTGCCCACGCCTTCGACGTTGTCGACGATGCTGCCGCCGTCGACGGTGACATAGCCCCGATTGGATGTACCGAGGATGATGATGGAGAACTGGGAGTTGAACACGCCCACCGACGCGGGCGCGGAGGTGATGCCGGGTTCGAGCGTGGCGAGCTGGAGAAGGTTGCGGCCGTTGAGGGGAAGATCCTGGATGCTCTCGCGGGCAATGACTCCGGCAACGGTATGGCTTTCATAGTTGATCTGAGCGGTGGCCCCTTCGACAGTCACCACCTCGCTGGCGGCTCCAAGCGACAGCGTGAGATTGACCGTCGTACTGCTGCCTGCGTCTACCGTGGCGGGGCGAACCAGAGTGCGAAATCCCGGAACTTCGGCGCGGACTTCATAATCGCCCGCGGGCAGCGATGGCGCGCTGTAGAGCCCTTCCGCACTGGCAGAGACGTTGCGGACAGCACCCGTGGTCTTGTTGATAATTATGATGGGCGCTCCGGGAACCATTGCACCGGACTGGTCGGCGATGGTTCCGGTGATCAGGCCCGTCCCCTGGGCGAAGAGGCCTGTGGCGGTCAAAGCCAGAATCGCCACCTGCAGCGTTAAGGTGGACGCTCGTTTCAACATTGTTTCGTGATCTCCCTGAAGCGGACGTGGCCCGGAGTGTTCCGAGGTGAACTGCTCGTATCACTATAGACACAAAGCACGCGGGGGGCAACGGCGTGCTGAAAATTTCCCCCGGAATCCCAAAAATACTGGTGAAACCAGAAATAGCCAAGCCTATACTATGAATGGACCTATATCCATCTGGAGGCCTTTCCAATGAGGCAAACTTTGCGCTTGATCCACCACACGTTCCTGATTGGTGTTGCCGGTTTAATGGCAACGATAACAGCCATGGCCGCCGTGCCCGTGACCGTCACCGGGGAAGTGACATTCTCGAAAGACATTGCGCCGATTCTGCAGCGTAGTTGTCAGAACTGCCACCAGCCCGATGGCGTGGCCCCGATGGCTCTGGTGACTTACAAGGATGCGCGCCCGTGGGCGAAAGCCATCAAGCAGCGGACACTACTGCGGGATAAGGCGGGTGTGATGCCGCCGTGGTACGTGGAGAAAAACATCGGGATTCAGCATTACAAAGATGACAACTCGCTCAGTGAGCTGGATCTGGCCAGGATCTCCAGGTGGGCCGACAGCGGTGCGCCGGAAGGCAACCCGGCGGACATGCCCAAGCCCCGCGTGCTGGGCGACAACAGCAAATGGACGCTGGGCGAGCCGGATCTGATTGTGCCGTCGGCGGAAGTGACGGTAAAAGCCGGTGACCCGGATTACTGGGGTGAACTGGCCCCCGGACCGACCGGTTTGACGGAAGACCGCTGGGTGAAATCGGTTGAAATCCGCGAAGTGAATGACGTTCCCGCGCATGACGACGGTGGCCGGAAGACGGTGGGTTCGCGGTATGTGTTCCACCATTTGATCTGGACCACCATAGTTCCCGGAGCGCCGGTGAACCTGGAAGATCTTGGTGAAGGCAGCAGCGGCATCTGGCCGGTGCATGAAGTGGGCCGTAACGCCGATATTTTTCCGGATAACGCGGGCAAGCTGCTGCGCGCAGGTTCCAGCGTCGCGTTTCTCTCGGCGCATTTGCACGCCAACGGACGCGACACGAAGTCGCGGCTCTTGTATGGCTTCAAATTTTTCCCGAAGGGTTACGAACCGGAGTTCAAGTACGCACGACGGTCACTGGGTAACGGGATCGATATCGACATTCGGGGCGATGAGGCCAATCAGCGGCTGGATTCTTACCAGGTGCTGGAACAACCCACGAAAATCACTTCGTTCGAACCCCACATGCATGCGCCGGGCGTTCGGATGTGTCTTGAAGCGATCTGGGGCTATAGCGTCCAGACGCTTACCTGCACGGGTTACGACCATAACTGGGTTCGCGTTTACGAATACGACGACGACTACGCTCCGCTGCTGCCGAAGGGCACGATTCTGCACATCATCGGCTACTTCGACCAGACTCCGGCCAACCGAAATGTGCCTGATCCAAGAAACTGGTCGGGATCGGGCAACCGCTCCATCACGAATATGTTCATCGATCTGGGACAGGGTCTGATGATGACCAACGCGCAGTTCCACGATGAAATGACGCGGCGGAAAGAGAAGTTGAAGTGGACCCCGAACCAGGTGATTATCGGTTGCCCGTTGTGCAACAGCGACCCGATTTCGCCAACGGCGAAGAAGCCCGCCACGGTAACAGGCTCGGGCGGAAACTAATTGATGATGAAGCGGAGTGTTTTCCGATGGATTGTTCCTGTAGTGACCCTGTTTGCCTGCGTCGGCGGGGCAAACGCGCAACTGACGTACTCTTCCGGACAGGTTGTCCCACCGGCTTACGAAGGCTGGCAAAAGAATGCGGACGGCACTTTCCGCATGCTCTTCGGTTATATGAATGCGAACTGGGAAGAAGAAATTGACGTCGCGGTGGGCCCCGCAAACAATATCATGCCAGGCGGGCCGGATCAGGGCCAGCCCACCCATTTTCTGCCCCGCCGAAACCGCTTTATCTTTTGGGTGACGGTGCCCAAAGATTTCGGCCAGAAGGAACTGGTCTGGACGCTGACTACGCAGGGCCGGACACTGAAAGCCTACGGTACTTTGCGCCAGGACTATATGGTGGACGACATGGTATTCACGTCGGAAACCGGTGCGATCGGGGCGGGCGTGAGCAATCCCGAGATTCGGCGGAATAAGCCGCCCGTGCTGGAACCGGTGGGTGATACCGTGCGAACCGTGAAGGTGGGACAGCCGCTGAAATTGTCTACAATTGCGACGGACGACGGTATTCCGAAGGTCCGTGTACGCGGCGATCAGGATGACCGGATTGCGACCAGGCTGGGGATCGGCGATTTACGGGAGATTCCTCCCCGCCAGGTAACGGTGGGCAGTTCGACGGGATTTTGGGTTTCCTGCGTGGTTTATCGCGCTCCGGGTAAAGTAACGATAACGCCGGATCAGGTGAAACCGTGGGAAGACACCCGGGCGGGGGCGAACTCGCAGTGGGCTCCGCGTTGGGTTGCGCCGCCTGTGCCCTTGGGCAACAAATGGGAAGCTACTGCCACGTTTGATGAACCGGGTACGTATGTGCTGCGGTGGCACGCTTCGGACGGAGCCTTGACTACCGATCAGGATATTAAGATTACGGTCACAAAGTAGGTTGTTTTTCAGGAGGGTTGTGGCGCGTGTGGTTTGTGACACTTGCAACTCTCGTCGCCTTCTGTTGGGGTACGTTCAACTCAAGTAGTTGTTCAAAAACTATTGGAGGATTGAGTGTATCTGTCAGGAATCTTGCGCGGAGGAGTGTTGGCTGCGATGGCTGTGTCCATTCTCCCCACTGGCGTCATAACCGAGGCTTTGTTTAGCCCGAATGGCGGTGCCTTTATCGACGACACGATTGTCGATGGCACAACCTCGCCGCTTGGGTTCACGAATACCGGTGGCACAGCCAATGCATTCCTGAACAACGCCGATTCTACGATTACGGGGCTGGCGTACGGATCCTACTATGCCATCGCGTTCCTTGGCTTTGGCCAACACATAGGAGCGGGTACGTTTTCCGTGAGAGAGAACGGTGTCCTGTTCAGCACGAGCGTTACCTTTCCGTCCATTTTGACCTGTTGCACTCAGTTTGCCAGCTTGACGCTGGCGGGCGGCGATTCGGTAACTCTCGCGACCACCGGTCTTTCGGCCGATCGAATCAGGATTGTCGCCGATGGTGCCGGATTGAACCCTGACGGCACGGCCGACGCGTTCTACCAATTCACGTTTACGCAAGGAGGAGCAGTGCCGGAACCAGGGTCGGCTATGCTCCTGGCCATTGGCGTCTCTGCTATCGGATTCGCCCGCTTCCGCAGGCGCTAGTATTTCCAATCGTTGAATTTTGCCTCGCGCAGACCCAACGTGGACGGAAGCAGCCGATTTCAGCTGGAGTATCAGTGGGGAAGCGGGTTGCCGTTGAGCAGCAGGCGGGTCCTGCTGAAGCCGTGGAGGTCCAGGGCTGGATGCCCGGCTCGGAAGTGCTCCACGTCGCAAAGCTGATCGGTGCCCGCGCCCCGCATTGCCTTCGCCGAGCTGCCGAAGTATATTTCTCGCCACCGCCCGGTATGACCAACCAGAAGTGATACAATTCTAAGGCACTTAATAAGGATTCGTCGCCTCTGTGGTCGATTTCATACTGGTTCGCGCCCTCTTCGTACTAATTTTCGGTGTCACAGCCGCCTGGCTGCGTCCGGATGATGCCCCCGCATGGGCTGCCATCCTTACGGGCATGGGAGTATCGCTGCTAGCCATTCTTCTGGAATCGCGCTTTCACCGCATGAGCCTGCAGCGCCTGATTGGCATTGCGACTGGTATGGTGATTGGCCTCTTCTGTTCCGCGCTGCTCAGTCTGGTGATGGGACGAATGGAGAACACCAGTACGGTTCATACCGTACAGATTGTTGCGATGCTGCTCTTCGTCTACTTCGGCGCGGTGACCGGCGCGGCCAAGGGTGAATTGCTCAATCTGGGAGCGCTGGGTGGAGTGTTCGGCAATGAAATGACCGCCCAGCCGAATCGCAAGATTCTCGACACCAGCGTGATCATCGACGGGCGCATCGCCGACATCGCTGATACCGGTTTTCTGGATGGAACCCTGGTTGTCCCGCAGTTCGTGCTGCATGAACTGCAAATGGTAGCCGATTCCTCCGACAGCATGAAGCGCAGCCGCGGACGGCGCGGGCTCGACATCCTGCAGCGGATGCAGAAAATGCCCAAAGTGCACATCGAAATCGTTGAAGACGACTTTCCGCATGTGCGCGAAGTGGATATGAAGCTGATTGAACTGGCCAAAGTTTACGACGCCGGAATTGTCACCAATGACTTCAATCTGAACAAGGTCGCCAACGTGCGCGGCGTGCTGGTTCTGAACATCAACGAACTGGCGAATTCGCTCAAGCCGATTGTGCTTCCTGGTGAGATCATGCGCGTGTTCATCCTCAAGGAAGGCAAGGAATACAACCAGGGCGTGGCCTATCTGGATGACGGTACCATGGTGGTGGTGGACAACGCACGACGCATGATTTCCCGCAATGTAGACGTTGTCGTAACCAGTGTTCTGCAAACCACCGCCGGCAAAATGATCTTCGGCAAATTTGACGAGCGCTCGCAATCGCAACCTCCTGAAAGAGCCCACACTCCGGTGGCTGCGGTATCCCCGGTGCCGGAACGGGTGCCACAGCGCGAGCAGGTAGCAGGAGAGGCATAATCCCGTGAAACTTGCCGTGATTCTGCCAGCCGCCGGGTTAGGCACCCGGATGAGCCGGGCAGCAACCATCCCCGCTGAAACCTCCGGCATCAGCCGCAAGCAGTTCATGCAACTGGAAGGTGCTCCTATTCTGGTGCACACGGTGCGCAAGTTTGTGGCCTCGCCTCTGGTGCACGACATTGTTGTGGCGGTACGGGAAGACGACGTTGACTGGGTGGCGGAGTTGCTGGAACCGGAAGGCATTGCACTGCCGGGGAGCCTGCGTGTAGTGGCTGGCGGCGACTCGCGCCAGGAGTCTGTGGAACATGCGTTCCAGGCGCTGGCGGCGGATACCGATCTGGTTGCGGTACACGATGCGGTGCGCCCTTTCATCGATCCGGATACGATTCGCCGCGTGGTGGAAGCGGCGGAAGAGACTGGTGGAGCAATCGTGGGCGTGGTACCCGTGGACACAGTGAAGCAGGTCAGCGGCGCACAGGCGGGCGGTGCCAAGGTCAGGGCGACAATCTCGCGGGAGCGGCTGGTGCTGGCGCAAACCCCGCAGGTATTTCGCTACGATATCCTGCGCCGCGCTTTTGAACTGGCGCATCAGGACAGTTTCTCGGGCACCGACGAATCCAGCCTGGTGGAACATCTGGACGAAGTGGAGATCTCGGTGGTGCTGGGTAGTGAACGCAATATCAAGATCACACGGCCTTCGGACATGGATCTGGCACGTCTGTTCTTCGAGCTGGAGACCTCGCGGCGTTGAGCGACCTTCGGATCGGCCAGGGTTGGGATGTGCACCGAACCGAAATCGGGCGGCCGCTGATTTTAGGCGGCGTTGTTATCCCGGCAGAGTTCGGTCTGGTCGGGCACTCTGACGCCGACGTTCTGGCACACGCGATTACCGATGCAATATTAGGCGCGATTACGGCCGGTGACATCGGCATGCACTTTCCAGACACGGACCCTCGCTGGAAGGGCGGCAACAGTCTGGATTTTCTCCGCCACGCTTGTACATTAGCTGCCGATTCCGGCTACAGTATTGTGAACGTGGATTCCACCGTGATTCTGGAGCGTCCCAGGCTGAAAGACTTCCGGTTCACCATACGGGAGTCGCTGGCGCAGACCATGGGTGTTGCCTTGGACAGCGTGTCGGTAAAATTCAAGACTGCGGAAGAGCTGGGGCCGGTGGGCGAGGGGCGCTCGGCGGAAGCGCAGGCAATCGTGCTGCTCGCGAAAACCGCTTAGTTCAAAAAATACGTCTGATACAGCGTGTCGCGCTGGCGCGGTACGAAGCCGGCATCGCGGATCAGGCGGCGAAGCTCTTCTTCTGTGGCCTGATAGTGTGTACCTGCCGCTGAAACGACGTTTTCTTCAATCATGATGCTGCCTACGTCGTTACCGCCGAAGCGCAGGCCGATCTGGCAGGTTTTCAGGCCCGGCGTTACCCACGAACTCTGAATGTTCAGAATGTTATCGAGGTAAATGCGTGAGACGGCGAGGTTCTTCAGATAGTCAACCGCGGTGGCTTCTTCCTTGATGAAACGTCCGAGCGAGGTCAGTTCGCGCTGAAAAGCCCAGGGGATGAATGCGGTAAATCCGCCCGTGTCTTCCTGAATCTGTCGCACGATCTCGAAGTGATTGATGCGTTGTTCAATAGTCTCGCCGCAGCCGAACATCATGGTCGCAGTGGTACGCATGCCCAGTGAGTGGGCGGTGCGGTGA
>JBBROK010000022.1:0-73569 GCA_038229475.1 Bryobacterales bacterium
GAGCGCCAAGTCGATCGCCGCGCGACTTCCCATACCTGCGAAATCGTGCTGGGAGAAGACCCACCCTCTTCCTTTACTGCGGATTTTAACCAGCGTTTTCAGTTCAATGCTTTGAGGCATCTTTCCAACTCGGTCCTGTAAGAAAAAATAGCATATTTTTCTTACAGAGTCGAGTCGTCACGAGCGTCCCTTTTCGCGGCCACTAACGCGGGGATTCGACTGCCTTCGCCCGCCCGCCCGTATCTTGCAGTTGACGCAATCGGAGCGAACTGCCAGTTAACGATGTCCTCTTGTAATCAATATCTTACGAACGGAGAGGTAGTTGCACACCACAGTTTTTGGGGAGCCAGTATTTTTTCGTCCTAACTCGAAGGGCCAGTTTTATTGACACCAGCGTCCGCCTGTTTCCTCGCCCGTAGCCTTCCGCCTCCGTCCAAGACGATTGCAGGTCATCTCTAACCTGGATGATCTCCTGTGCGGCTGCTGGTTCAGTAGCTGCCGCAAGCCCCAGGTTGCTCATGAGGCCAGTCCATTTCTGCCCCCAGTCTTCCAAGCTAATTCTTACAGCGTTGACGCGGCCCTCTGCGGTGCCGAGGGTTCGCTCGCCCGTCTCTATCGCCTTCCTAAGCTCTTCGCGTTGTGTCGCAAGTCTTTCCTGCGCCTGAACGATCTGCTCAGCGACGGAACGCCAGGCACTCAGGGTGTCGCTGGCAGGCGAACCGGCATCGGTGATTTCGGCAACGCAGTTCCGGACTTCCCGCCTTGCTGCCTCGGCTTCGCCAAGTAGCCTTTCGGCCTCCGTCTCACTCTGCACAACAGCGCGGAGACGGTCGATGATTTTGCCTCTTCGCTGTAACCAGTCCGCCATCTGACGAGGTGCCTGGGCCGCCAGTTCAAAAGGTGTCCAAAGCTCCTGCCAGGCTGCCTCCAGTTGCGCGCGTTTCCCCTGCTCTTCTTCCAGTTCTGTCTGACGGGCCGCGGCATCCTTTCTCGCGCCCTCGATGGCTACCCGCATCTGCTCGAGCTTGGCGACCTGATCCGCTTCGATGCGCAAAATGTCGGCGGTACCGTCTGCCGAGGCCACGCTTTCCTCATAGGCAGTGGCAAGGGATAAATCATCCGGAAGTTGCGAAAACAAACTGCGCGCCTCGGCGTTGTCAATGCTGCCGTCCACGGGACGCGCCATTGATTCACCGCTGATTCAGGCAGGTTTTTTGACGCTGCGACTCGTGCGTGGCCTGCCATTCCCCGAGTTCGGCATGTTGTTGCGGTCGCCGTTCATTACTTTGGACCGGACCAGGGTCGCCGCTCTGGAAACAAACCTCCGCCGCCAGGGAACCGACGAGGTGAGCGTTCAGCTACCCAAAGTCCGTGAGGCATTTCCTGCCCTTGCCGCGATGGCGGGCCGACTTCCAAACCAACAACAGCCAAGGCAATGGAGTGCGACTTTCTCGAAGTTATTGGGAGCGGCGGGTTGGCCTGGTGAACGCACCTTGTCAGATGAAGAAGCCTCCGCTGTCGAGCAATGGAAGGACCTATTGTCGGATCTGGCTGCTCTCGATCTTGTGCTGGGGCTGGTTTCCTTCGCCGAAGCCCTTACGCGGCTGCGGGGCATCGCAGCGCAATGTCAATTGGCCCGGAACGATACCGACGCCCCGATTCAAATATTGGACCTGCAGGAGGCAGTCGGTCTACGGTTCGACGCTTTCTGGATCGCTGGACTGCATGGCAGCGTATGGCCTGCTCCTCCCCGCCCAACGCCGTTTCTTCCCCTTGCTCTGCAGCGAGCCGCGGGGACGCCCCACGGTTCCCCGGAGCGCGAACTGGCCTATGCGAGGCAGCTAACGGAAGGTTTGTTTGCTGCCGCATCTGAAGTCGTGGTCAGCTATCCCCTCGCCGCAGGGGAGGAAACCCTCCGTCCAAGTCCGCTGATCGACTCTTTGACCGACGTAACGTCGACCTTTCCCGACATCTCATTCCTCGTACAGCCGGCAGTGCTGGAAGTACTGCCGGGGACCCCCGCGGGCTCGGGCAAGACCGAGGTGTTAATCCAGCGTTTTCTGTGTTTGCTCGCCGTAGTGACCAGACCGGAGGCCATAGTCGCCATCACGTTCACGCGTAAAGCAGCTGGTGAAATGCGGGAACGCATTCTTGGCGCCCTGCGCGATGCCCAGCAAGGGCGGGCGAAGACCGAACCTCACGAAATTCTGACGCAGGAATTGGCTGCCGCGGCCCTCAACCGGGATCAAGAGCTGGGGTGGGACCTGTTGCATCACCCGGGCCGCCTGCGTGTGCAAACCATCGATTCGCTTTGTATGGCGATCGCCGGAGAAATGCCCTGGTTGTCGCGCCTCGGCGCAATGCCGGACATGGAGGACGATTGCCGACCGCTTTTCGAGGAAGCGGCAAGGCGGACTTTGCTATTAGAAGGCGGGGAAGACTACCGCGAATCCTGGGAGATTCTGTTGCGGCATTTGGACAACAACGTCTCCCACGTACAGGGTTTGATCGTGGGGATGCTGGGTTCACGCGAGCAGTGGATAAAGTATGCGGTTCAAACTGTAGACGAAGATCGACGAGCAATGGAAGCTGCACTCGGGCGGGCTATCACGCGCGAGTTAACGGCGCTTAACGACCTCGTCCCAGCGAGCTTGCGTCCCGTCTGGGTCAGTGTGGCCCACTACGCTGCGGCCAACATGGAAGGGGACCCGGGCTACGCAGCACTGCAGGATCTGATCACGTGGCCAACCGCTTCCGTGGACGATTTGCCGGTTTGGCAGGCTCTTGCAAATACAGTGCTGACCAATTCAGGTGACTGGCGAAAGAGTCTGACCAAAGCCTGTGGCTTCCCTACGACTGATCGCGCAAAGAAACAGGAGGCACTCGACTTACTGGATGCCCTGCGCAATGATGGCTTGCTGGAAGCATTGAACAGACTGCGCCGTCTCCCGCCGGCACGCTACACCGACCGGCAGTGGCGGGTGATGCGGGCCTTACTGGAGATCCTGCGTCTGGCCGTTGGGCATCTGCGCGTCGTGTTTCGCGAGAACCGGATCGCTGATTTTACCGAGATCGGCATGGCCGCACGGCAGGCACTGGGCCCCCCGGACAATCCGACCGACCTCGCGTTTCGCATGGACTCCCGGATCGAACACCTGCTGGTGGACGAATTCCAGGACACTTCACGCGGTCAGTTTGAGTTATTGGAGCGCTTGACTGCAGGCTGGCAGCCTGGCGACGGCCGCACGCTGTTCGGCGTGGGAGATCCGATGCAGTCAATCTACCGTTTTCGCCAAGCGGAAGTAGGGCTGTTCCTCGACGTCGAGCAAGAAGGGCTCGGCGATTTGCGCCCCGAAAAACTCGAACTGGTCCTCAACTACCGCTCACGTGAAGTAGTTGTGGAACGAGTGAATAGTCTAGTCGACCCGATCTTCCCCAAGACCAGTGACGCTGCGACCGGCGCCATACTGTTCACGCGCTCGTACGCCATGCCATCGGCCTCCGGGGGAGAAGTCGTGATTGAGGGTGTATCGGACGACGCCAGCGAGGCCCGGCGTGTCGTGGCTCTAATACGATCCGCGCGAGAAGCTGATCCGCAGGGCAACGTCGCCATATTGGTGAGGGCTCGTACCCATCTTCCGGCAATCGTCGCCGCTATCAAAGCCGAAGGACTACCCTTCCGCGCCGTCGATATCGATCCATTGCAGGAACGCAGCACCGTGCGCGATCTGCTGGTATTGACCCGGGCGATGCTGCATCATGGCGACCGCATTTCGTGGCTAGCAATACTCCGTGCGCCATGGTGCGGTTTGACCCTGCCGGATCTTGAAGCGCTTGTCGGAACTCACCGCACTCAGCCGGTCTGGCACTCTCTGCAGGATTTGACTGCGTTATCTGCGGATGGCCAGGGGCGGGTGGGTCGGTTGCGGGCCGTTCTTGCATCTGCGTTCGAAGAACAAGGTCGCTGGCCGCTTAGGCGTTGGGTGGAGCGAGCCTGGAAGAAATTGGGTGGGCCAGAGTGTGTAGCTGGCGACCCCGGTGCTTTGCAGGATGCGATGGATTATCTGGACCGTCTTGAGGGCCAGCAAAGCGGTGCCGATCTCACTGATCTCGATGGCTTCACGATACAGCTTGAGGCACTGTTCGCAAAGCCCGCACCCGCGCAGGACCCTTGGTTGCACGTCATGACAATCCACAAAGCCAAGGGACTCGGTTTCGATACGGTCATACTGCCCGGCCTTGGTCGCCGGGAACGAAACGATGGGGCACCCTTGGCCCTGATTCACGAGTGGCGGGAGGATGACGCGGAAGAAGTGCTGTTGGCACCGGTCAGCGAGCGGCGAGGCGATGACGATCCCATGTATCGTTATCTCCAGCACATCGAGAGCCGTAAGGCACGACTGGAACGAGCCCGATTGCTCTACGTCGCTCTGACCCGGGCACGGAAGAGGCTCTGCCTGCTTGGCCAGGTGAAGGCCAAGAAGAGTGGTGAAGTCATGCCAAGCCAAAACTGCATGCTTTTCGATCTATGGGGTGCGCTGACCGACGCGGAACGCGCCAGCTTTCATCAAGAATCTCAGGATGCATCGACCGCGGATACGCCGGCACCGGCCAACCTCCGTCGTTTACCGCTATCCTGGCAATTGGCGCCGCTGCGTCTTCCGGTAGCGTGGTTGGGCTCGGATGACGTCCTGCCAGAGCCGCACACCCCCACATTTGAACGGGTGGGGGAGAGCCTTCGTCGGGCCGGAACGGTAGTGCATGCATTCCTGCAACGAATGCCACCAGGCCACTTCGCGCCGCCGACGTTGGAGGTAGTTCGCAGGGCACTGGCGCATGCCGGCGTCATGCCGCAGGAAATCGCTGCTACAGCTCAACGCGTAGAAAGAGCCTTCGCCCGCATGCGGAAAAGCAGCCATGGCCAGTGGATTCTGGCAGCTCACACTGACACACGATGCGAATATGCCGTGGCCGGGGTCGTGGACGGACATGTGATCCGCGGGACGGTAGACCGCACCTTCATTGATGAGCGTGGAGACCGCTGGATCATAGATTTCAAGACGAGTTCCCATGAAGGTGGAGGACTACGGGAGTTCCTGGATGAACAGCAGCGCCGTTACCTTGATCAGATGGAGCGCTACGGGCGGATCTTCTCGATGGCGGAGACCGCCAAGGTACGGCTGGGCCTGTACTTCCCATTGCTGGATGAACTGCGAACCTGGGATCTGCCCTGATACCCGCCTCATGTTGCCCGACCCTGAAGTTTAAGAGAAAGGAGCGAGATAATAGCGAAATGCCGATCGACGTGGCGAGCAAGGATCAGATACAGCGCGTGCGCACGCTGCTGGTAGATTTGGACTGGACTGCGTCAGATGCTTGGATTCTGGTTTCAGAGTTGACCGACAAGTTTCCGGGGACCCTGGAACAAGACACCCCCACCTTTGAAACCATGCCGATTGAAGAAATGGCTGAGCTCATCAAGGAACTGGAACTGATGCTGGCAGACGAAGGGCAGGCCGTCCAGTAGTTCGGCCTGCGGCACTACCACCAGTTCTGGGCACCACTGATCGTCCCGCGGTGTGTGCGTGTTTCGACCACCAATCCTGTTGGCCCGGAATATATCCGGCGAATTGGGTCGCGCGTCTGAAGTTGCCCGAGGAGCGTGCCCGTCGGAGTGAACCATTGCAAGCGCTTTGGCTGCAAAAGCCCAAAGCCATTCTCAGCCACAATCAGCTTGCCTTGGTCGAAGACATCGACCAGCGACACCAACTGATCCTGACACAGAATATAGAGTCGGGTATGCGTAAGGATGTAGCGGTAAGTGCTGGTTTCTGCGACATGCCGTGGGACGACACCGATGTCGTAGACACGCACGGGGATGCCACCGGCATCGATTTCGACGACGCGCCCACTATATCCCGCCAGAAATGTGGAGTGTCCGGCGCGCGCGAAGTTTGCAGCGTAAATCCAATCCACTGCAAGCGTTCCCCCCAGTTGCAGCGTCATTGATATAGTCACGTTCAATCCACCTGGGAGAGTAATTGAACTTCGATGCAATACCTGCTCATAGGTCACCCGCTCGATTTCGGTACCCGACAAATGTGACACGTCGGCACCCGTCAGAAGCTCCATTGCTGCACTAAGGTCCTGGAATTTTCGCGTCGCTTCGGGGTTGTCGGGGTTCCGGTCGGGATGCCACCGCATCGCCAAGGCCCTGTATTGGCGGGTGATCGTCTCAGGACTCACGGGAAGCGAAAGCTCCATGAGTCGGAGTGCACTGAGGATCTCTGCGCTGGCACCGACAACTCCCGAGCGCTCACCAACGACCGTGGTCCAACCCTCTTTCGAGGGGAACCGCAGCCCCCAAATCGGCCGCCCCGAAGGCGTGTCGTAGCACCACGCTTCGTCAACGATGGTGACGAGACTTAGTGAACGGTCTGTTGAGAGCGAGACGCATCGAACATGGTTTTTCAGCACGGACGGATCGATGCCGAAGCGTTTGGCCTGTGCAGCGTACTCGGGCAGAACGGCCAGACTCTCGATCAGTATCGGTTCGAGCATGTTTGTGTATCCGTGCAGGATGCCGTCGCGAGAAAGAAACAGCATGCCCGAACCGTCTGCGTTCACATCAGTACGGTATACGTCGTGGACAAGCCCGCCTTCCGCCAATCGTGCGCCCGCGCGGTCGGTGGTCAAGGCCACAGCGGGTGCCGTTGGAAAGCCAATACGCCGCCCCTTCGGATCAATCCAGATCGCCGACCCTGCCGTTTGGAACATCTGTGAGTACGCCGGGTTCGGTCGCTCATTCATTGGCAGTGCCTCCTCGTTGGTAAGGGCCCAACCATTGCCAGAGACCTGGAAGCGAGGGAGGTCGCTGCGCGAGACACTTGCTT
Organism: Bryobacterales bacterium; assembly: GCA_038229475.1. Lineage (GTDB taxonomy): Bacteria > Acidobacteriota > Terriglobia > Bryobacterales > Bryobacteraceae > BOG-234. The sequence continues at coordinate 6,894 of JBBROK010000022.1, forward strand.
TTGGGCCATCGGCCTTGCCACCCGCCTCAGGGTTTGGGGTCGCCTTCGGATGCGTTCGGTCCTGCTCCTCCCAAGGCATTGGTGCTTTGGGGAGACGAACATATGGCAGCCTTTCGAGGTTGAGGGGCCGGGCGGCGTGGGCCGAGCGAGAACGCCAACGTACAGGCAAAATGATTGATTTGCTTGACTGCTGTTCCTCTTTAGATGGAACTGAATATGCCGTGGGTACTTCAAACGGGAAGTCCGGTGGATACAGGAGATGTGTTGGTCCCTGACCGACCCGTCGCAGCCGTTTGCCTTTTGCCAACCATGCAGCGAGGGTGCCGAGCCGGCGACCGTCCGCACCGATCCTGCCCTTGAGTTCGCTTTGCTTTGTCCCGGGATTGGCGGCAACCACCGCCATAATCGCCTCGGCCAAGGATGCGTCGACCTCTGCGTTTTCACAGCTCGGAAGCCATGCGTTCAGTTCGGGCGTAGCGGTCATTGCTTCACGAAGTTCCCGAATACCATTCCGATCACCCATGACCGCCATAAGAGTGCTGGCAGTGTGTACGGCGTGAGAAGTGCTGATGTCGAAGCTACCGTAGCTTTTCTTCATCTGCTGGACGACAGCGGGAAACAGAGGATAAGTCTCGCGCGCAGCATGGATGGCGCGCGAGAAGTCGCCATCCGCTTTGGCGCGCTCGATCATAGCGCTCAGTTCAAAGTACCGGTGGACGGCAGCATCACCGGCAAGCGCGGAACCCGTTGTCATCTCATGCGGGGAAGCATTGTCCCCGCCGATGAAGTGGGGGGACGGATCTGGTGGATTCGAGGGGGTCTCGGATGATGGCGGCGCAACTGCGGACTGTCCAAAGAGTCGCTTCAAAAACTCGAACATGGCTGTTCTACGTTCGTCCTGGGTATTTAGCGCCCACTCTATTTCAGGGGTGTGAATCTGTCGTTGCGCCCGTAAATCGCTTCCAACCACTACTCGGAGGCAGCGGGAATTGCCAACGACACTCCGAACGGTCTCACCCCGTCGCCCGCTCCGGAACTGAAGGCAATGCGCTCAGCCAATCCGAGACGCTGAAGCGGCTGCGCCATGAGCCGCCTGACCCCGTACCGCCCCGCCACCTCGCGATAAAGGCTTGTACGCTCGTAGTCTGACCGAGGTTGGAGGCCGTAGCTGGCATCGCTCATTGCCATCCCGAGTTCAGATAGCGGCACGTCTTCAAGCCTACGGGAACCAGGTGGCCGCGGCTCCACCCACTGGTGCGAAGGTAACTTAATAACCACCTCGCTCGGCTGCCGTCGCGTGCCTTCATCGCGACTCATCACGAGACCCACGCGCTCTAACGAGTAAACCGCCCGGTTCACGGCGTGTCTGAGGTTCTTGCCTGCACGCTCCACACGTGGACACCCCTCGCGGTACAGCCGGTAGAGTGATTCCTTTGGTAATGGGCCGTCGGTTGTGATGATATCGAGTACGGCTTCGCGTAGGTTGGCGGTAGGGGCAGTTCGGGGGTCGGGATAGTGCTTCGCGCCGTACCCGGTGAATGGCCCGGTCCGCTGTTCGCCTGAGGCACCGAGCCCCAGCGTGCCCTGCAAATAGGCCGCCTCTGGTTCCGATTCCCAAAGCTCCGCTTCTTCGTCTACCGCCGAGCGCGAGAACTGGGGAACTTCATCATTGTCGGTCGCCTGTGCTTGCGGCGGGTGGTCCTCGCCTACAAAGTCCTCGGCGACGTTCATCGGCGCTTCCGCACTGGCCGTTCTTGCACGTCCACTACCAGGTGTGATGTCCAGTTCCTCGCAAGCCGCAGTGACCTCGGCGATAGCCCTTGACTCGTCGGAATAGAACAGACTCTCGCGCACCCGTGCGAATCGCCAGCCCGCATTTTGAAGACGGTACTGGCGGATCATGTCGGCCTCATACTGCTCGGGCCCGTGCCACGCCTCGCCGTCGCACTCCACCGCAAGCCGAGCGCCGTCCTCACCAGCGGCATCGCCCGCGTTACCACCTCCGCCCCCGCCCTCGGTACCAGAACATCGCGTTCGATTATGTGGTGCCGGGCGGATTGGCCGGTTCAGCGACATACTTCTACCAGAACGCCCCGTCCACGGCCAGCATAACGGTGAACGGCACGGCGTACACGCACCATGTCACGACGCCGGGTGGCGAAAGCGGAGCCACCATTGCGGCGGGCGTCGCTGCCGCGGCTGCCGGAGATCCACTGGTGACGTTCAGCGCGTCGGCCAACGTCGTTAGCTTCAGCTCGAAGGTCAACACTGGCGCGTCGGCGAACGTGCTCGGTTACATCTTGTGGCTCATCACCGACCCGCCTGCGACATTCATTGCCACCAACCTTATGTCGCAGATCAATGGCTTCAGTTGGGGTGCCAACAGTCTTCCGCTGTCAGCAACGGCGGCGGGCGGGACCATCACCATAACCTGCACGGTCCCCGGCGCGGATGGCAATTCGATAACCCTGTACGCCATAAGCAAGAACGCGAATCTGGCTATTTCGCCCGCCGTGGCTCCGCTGACGGGCGGGATTTCCGACGCGGTGTGGAACGTGACCGTGGACTTCTCCGCGCTCGGAATCAGCCAGCTCAAACAGGCGTGGCTGACGTTCGCACCACAGATTCAGAATGCCACCGGGGGCAACCCCTGGCCAGTCGTGGACTATCAGGATACGGAGTGGCTGGTTACCGTCACCAACTGGAGCGTGGCGGACCCAAACGGCGTGCGTCCGCTCAGGATTGCGGGTGGCCGACGATGGAGTCCTGAACACAGATCGGACATCGGCGCAGGATGAGATCGGCCCGCCTCGGCCCAGTCGGTTTCGAGGTTGAACTGCGCAGCCGAAAGTGGGATAAACAGAATCGTAGCAACGGGGGCTTCGCCCGGCCTGTGACCTTGGCAGGATCTGTCGGTCGGCGCGGAGCCCTTCCCTCCTGAACGAATCTCACCTGAAAAAGAATAATGTCTCACCGTCGCGCAACAGCGCGCGGAGGATCAATGGTTATGAATCAAATGGAAGATCGCCAAACGCGACTGAAACAGATCGCGCTGATTGCAGACACGCTGGAGGCGCAGACGCGCTGCCCTGCGGCATTAATGATTGCGCAGTGGGCGCTCGAATCGGAATGGGGGGACAAGCTGGTGGGTCGCAACAACTGCTTCGGAATGAAGCGGGAGGGCCGTCATACGGAGTTCTGTACGGTGCCTACACATGAGGTCATCCACGGCAAGCCGGTTGTCCTCGATCTGGAGTTCGCCGATTACGACTCCGTCGAAGACTCCTGCCGTGACTACGCCTGGCTCATCACGCATGGCGCGCCGTATCGCGCGGCGTGGGAACAGTACCAGCAGATCGGGGACCTGCAGGCACTGATCCGGACCGTCGCCGCCACCTATGCGACAGATCCGAACTACGCGCGCCTGATTACCACCATCGCGGGCCAGACAAACATCACGCAAGCCCTCGCCGAAGCGCGCCAGGAGAGATCAAATGCAATGCCCGGATCAGCCAGCGCAATCACTTTAACCAGCGGATTGGCCGGTTAAGTCTATAAAGAAAGCCGCGCGGCACACCAGGTGCTGCACGGTGACGACACGTGAGTTTGTGAACGGAAAGTTCATGGTCGAGAATCTGGAATTCGCCGACTACGATTCGCTGGAAGATTCCTGCCCGGATTATGCCTGGCTCATCACAAACGGAGCGCCCTATCGCGCCGCGTGGACCCAGTACCAGCGGGACCGCAATCTGAATGCGCTCATTGCAGCCGTTGCCCGTGTCTATGCGACTGATCCTGGCTACGCGCGCCTGGCTGAAGCCATCGCGGGTCAATCAAACGTGACCCAGGCCATCGTTGCAGCGGACGGGGAGCAGGGCAGTCAACCGGAGGTCACCCGCTAGCCGCCTGTGCCTCCGGTATCGCATCGTCAACGACCGTCCTCAGCGCCCCCAGCAGGACCTTGTGGTGCTGGCCGAGGTAGCGCATCACGCGCGTGTTGTTCATCAGCCGCAGCCAGTAGGCCCGCGCCAGAACTAGCTATAGCTAGGTTGAGAGTCTCCGTCCCATGGGACTCCTCGATCAGCTTCAACTCCCGCTGTAATCCTTCCACTTCCCTCTCCATTTTTCCCAGTTGCTCCGGCGTGAGCCCGAATGCCTTCTTCGCCTCCGTGCCCGGAATCAGAAGATCCCGGTTTGTCGCAGCGTACAGCGCGCGCAAATAAGGCATCGAATAATTGCCCGACGAGATCAGCAGTTCCGCCACTTCCACCTGGCGGAGAGGCTTCATTTTTTTTAATATCCTGAAGGCCTCCGCCACAATCTTCCTGTTCTTCAGCAGGTCGACTGCTTCCGGACAGATCCCATCCAGCAGGTTTATCTTCCTGCGAATCTAGCCTACATTGACGTCGAGGGTTTTCGCGACGCGTTCTTCCGACACCCCGTTCTCAATGGCCTTGAGAATCATGTAGTGCTCCTGGACAGTGGCGAGGTGATTCACCTTTTTGTTGTAGGTGAAACCTTCCTCCTCTACCGAGACGATGCAGCGCACTTCCTTCGCATCAGTCTGCTTCATTACTATCCAGCCTGAACACGCCTCGCTGCCAGGACTCCCAGCTGATCACGCGCCTCAACAGGCCCAGGCCAATTCCAATCGCAGTTTCGGCCAGAATGTGCCCGGCCACCAAAGGGTCACGCAGGTCGCCAACGAATAGCGGGGTCCAGTCGGTGTCAGACGGCGCGCTGCCGGAAGACGGATGCGCGGACACCGCCTGAAAAAGCAGCAAATGCCCCTACGGGTCGAGCCTAATGGAGATCATGCCTGGTGAAATGTGTGGCGGATCCTCCTCACTGACAACTCCGTCGGAATTCGAGGTCTCCAGATATTCCGGACTCTGCCGGAAGGCGAAGAAGATCAGCGACGGCTGGCCCGCCGCAACCTGTGCGCGGAAGTCGCCTGGTTTCTGCTTCGTCTGAGCCCGAGCCTGATATTACGTATCGTATTCGAAATTCCCTGCCGAGTCAGCCGGCACACCGGTGCAGCCGAGACGTGTTGCTATGTCACGGGCTTTGTACGCAAGGATCTCTTGCAAATTCGGGAACGGGGTCAAAGGCTCAATATCTGCCTGGGCGGGAACAAACGAAGCCGCGATCAAACCCAGAACAGCTGCTGCCACCGAGACCACTGCCATGCGAACCGAAAGAGTTCCGGCATCCTCCGACGCCGCGACAATTTCGGGTGACGGGGTTTCTCCGGCCGCGAGCGCAGCGGCCAGTGGATCGCCACCGGGCGATGCAGCAACTACCGCCAAGGCCGATGGCGGACGCGCAAGGGGGTCTTCTTCGAGACAACCCAGTAATGACGCGCTACACAAGCGGATCGATATCCGTGATATGATTCCGCTGACGTTCGTGGGCGCGGTACGCTTCGCCGGATCTTCGAACGCACTGCGGCTCTCAGAATGTTTCATTCGCGCGCCGTTAGGTTTAGTTTAGCCTGAGATCTAGGCATTCGCGGCTGTGCTTTAGCGGTGCCGGTTGGAGAGACACGATGAAGATTCGGTTCTGGAACTCTGTGCTCACATTCGCAGCACTCGCTGCATCGCTCTCGCTGGGCAGCGCACAAACTGTGGTTTCGGCCGCGAACTATCAACAAGCTGTCGCGCCGGGGTCGATCGCGGCAACCGTAACGGTGGGCTTCCCCGGCGGTGGCGGAACCACGCTGAGCGGAACGCAGATTCAGGCGGTGACGGCGACTTCGTTCCAGATGATTGCCACGCTGGGCGGCGCGGGCGGTTATTCCATTAAGGTAAACAATCCTGATGGCGGGCAATCGAACACCCTGGGATTCACCGTGGCCGCTGCACAATCAACGCCGTCGATCAATTCCATTTCGCCGTCGAGTCCGACCGCCAGCGGCAGCAACCAGACCGTCACCGTGTTCGGAAGCCAGTTTCAAAGCGGACTAACCGTAACGGTGGGCTTCCCCGGCGGTGGCGGAACCACGCTGAGCGGAACGCAGATTCAGGCGGTGACGGCGACTTCGTTCCAGATGATTGCCACGCTGGGCGGCGCGGGCGGTTATTCCATTAAGGTGAACAATCCTGATGGCGGGCAATCGAACACCCTGGGATTCACCGTGAATGGGGCAGCGCCGACGATAAGCAGCATTTCTCCCACAAACCCGACACACAGTGGCTCAAACCAGACAGTCACAGTCTCCGGCAGCAATTTTCAGAGTGGCCTTACGGTCTCGGTAACTTTTCCAGGTGGCGGAGGCACGACTCTTAGCGGAACGCAAATCCAGAGCGTTTCGTTTTCGTCGTTTCAGATGATCATTGCCTTCGGCAGCGTCGGAACTTGGAGCATAAAGGCGAACAACCCCGGCGGACAGAGTTCATCGAACTTTTCATTTACCGTATTTTGAGGATGGGCTGGATTTAGTCGCCGCGAAGGATCGCGCCCGAGACACGGCGCTTCTGAGTCACCTGTTGACGTCTCCGGAAAAAAACGACGCGAGGCGTGAATTGTAGCTAATTTTTTCCAAAAGCCCGCTGCTCGGCCCTTGTATGTAGGGGCGAACGGAATGGTTGGTCTGTTCAGGCTACAAGCCGCGGCGGACGGCTTGATGGTGGGATGCTGCCGCGGTGTCGCAATGGGCCATTTGAAGTTAGTTCTTCGGATTGCGCCAGTATGGTCGGCAATCCGGAAACAATCCACCTGGATGTGTAGTCATCTCAATGATTGGGCTGCTTCGAGCGGATCACGCGCTACTCGGAGACTGCTTGGATGACCCGGGACGGAAGGCGCTGAGGACTCCTCCCGACAAACGCCGTTCACGGAATCCGGGCGTTAAGGGGCAATATCGGCAGCTATTTCGGACGTGACCATACACTACCAAGAACCCCATACACGCTTCTCTCCGAAATCGCGATCATCAACTTCGCCGACTACACGGTGGCAGAGGTCGATGTTACGCACCTGCTCTCGCCCAACACGAGCGAAGAGTCTATCCCCGGTCTTCTGAAGCCCGGCACAATCGAACTGACCGGGAACGATACCGGCGACGCTTCGCAGCAGAACATCGACGTGCTCGCCGTCGCGCAAACCGTCTTTCCGTGGAAGTTCACCGCGCCTGCTTCCGGTGCGCTGGTACTCACGATCACCGGGTACGGCTACATCACGAAAAAGGAAACTGGCCCGTTCGAAGCCAACAAGAAAAACGACTTTAAGGTCGCAGTTCGCGTCAGTGGCGCGATCACGTACAGCGTGGCCTAATCCCATGACGAAGAAATCAATCGCTGAAAAACTTATCCGGAAGGTCGAGCTGAAGCTCGACGGTAAGACGTGGCCTCTCGTCGTCAGCCATGACGTGCTGATCGAGTGCGAGGAACTCGCCGGCCTGAATCTGATCGCGGGCGAGGTCAACCTTCTGCGTCCCTCTGCGAAACTTGTCCGCGCGCTTCTCTATGTCGCCCTGCGGCGCGCGGGCGCGAAGTACACGCTTGAACAGGTGGGCGATCTGATCAATCCCGAGAACATCGTGATGGTCCAAGAGGGTCTGTTGACTGCATGGGCAGCGTCGATGCCCGCGCCCGATGGTGCAGAACGCCCTACTCCAGCGGTGTCGTAAGAGCACCGCTGACATGGCTGGAAGCTTGGTCGATAGCCCGACGACCTGCGTCTCACGGATGACGAACGGCTCGATATGACGCCGCGACAGCTTCACGCGCTGCGGCTTCGGCAGATCGAGCAGCTTCAGCACCCTGAACTGATGACCGGGATCATCGCCTCCGTCGCGGCGAACTTCAGCATGATGAAGACTCCTCGCCAGAAACAAGTCGTGTCCCGAGGAGAATCGAACAGGAGCGACTCGCCAAAGAGCAGGCTCATCTGGAAGGACTTATCAAGGCAGCGAAATCGAAAGTCCGCGCCTTGGGGCAGGCTGTTGCGAGATGGTCGCGCGCCGAGCAGGCTCGAGCATTCATTTCAGCGGCGCACGCGGCGGCCATAGAGAACGGTCAGTCTGTTGAACCAAGTTCCCCCTTTGGGAATTGGGTCATATGGGCTGGCCAACAAGCGGACCGGATTGACCCGCTCAAGGAAAGTCCGTCATCGATCATCGATCGCGTGAAGGAAGAGCCCGCATACACGGGCTATTACGGCTACCAAAGACCGGATCCTCCGTTTCGTTTTCCGAAGCCGATATGGCGGATCAAGTGATCGGACCGCATTCAGAGAGGCTGAACCGCGGGAGACATGAGGAACGGCCACATGGTTCAGATGCGGCGTCAGAAGCCTTCGAAGGCCTCACGCACGATGCCTTCGATCTTACTGACTTCACCGTCCTTGAGCGCGACAAACTCCTTCTCCCGGCGCTTCTTCGCCAGACCACCAAAGTTGGAAAAAGGCAGGGTCGGCCTGTCGAACCCGAAGAGAGTCGAGGCGACGTCGACATCGCGTGGCCCGCGACGCGGTTGGTTCTACTGAAAACGGGGGTTGGCCGAAGACCAATCGATACGCGGAGACGAAGTTCTCTCCAGTCGCTTTCACGCCCTGACTTTAGGCCGCCCGAACGGCCAATCTGTCAGAAAGTCGTGCTATTCTTCTGACATGAGTGAATTGGTCGAACGGGTCATCGAGCAGATCAGTGCCTCACCTGAAGGTCGATATTTGTCAGCCAAAGAGTTGCTGCATCTGGGGAAACGCGCAGCAGTTGACCAGGCACTTTCCCGGCTGACCAAGAGTGGCCGCCTCCTTCGGGTAAGTCGCGGACTCTACGTGCAGCCGGTGCAAGGTCAGTTTGGTGCTCGTCCACCTGCCGTATCAAAGACGGTTGAGGCTTTGACTGCCCAGCGGGGAGAAACGGTTGCCCGGCATGGCGCCGCCGCAGCGAACGCGCTCGGCCTCACGACACAGATACCTGTCCGCGAAGTTTATCTGACTTCCGGGCGCAGTCGTCAGCTGAAACTGGGAGCCCAGACCGTTGAGCTCCGACATGCCCCTGCGTGGCAACTGGTGCTGCCCGGTTCCCTGGCCGGAGATGTGGTGCGAGCGCTGGCATGGCTGGGAGAGGAACGCGCGAACGCGGCCAGCGAGCTGATAGCAAAGAAGCTCTCTGAAAACGAACGTACGGCTCTTTTGTCCATGCGCAGCCAGCTTCCGACATGGATCGCGCAGCAGGTCAGCGGCTTCGAAGCCCGTGCCTGACTTTCTCCAACTGGCACCGGATGACCGCCGGGAGGCATTGGATGTGGCGGCCGCGAGATCGGGCCGACCGCCACATCTGCTGGAAAAGGATGTCTGGGTTGTCTGGGCGCTCAACGTCCTTTTTCGGGCCCCCTTCGGAAAGCATCTGGTGTTCAAGGGCGGAACATCGCTATCAAAAGCGTTCCGGATCATACGGCGGTTTTCAGAAGACATCGACATCACGTGGGATATTCGCGCCCTCGCCCCGGATCTGTTCGACGAAGGCTCCGAACCGCTTCCGCGAAATCCGAGTCAGGAAAAGCGTTGGACAAAAGAGATCCGAAAGCGCCTGCCGCTCCAAATCACGGAGCAGTTTATTCCGGCGATTTGTGTCGCCCTCGACGCGCAGCATTTAGAGGCGGAACTCTTACAGGAAGGCGAATGCCTGTTTATCCGGTATCCCGCTCTGACAGCAGGAACAGGATATGTACGGCCTGAGATCCTGCTCGAGTTCGGCGCAAGATCTACTGGTGAGCCCAGCGATATCAGGCAGGTCGCGTCTGATGCCGCCGCATTTCTTCCCGGTCTGGCCTTTCCCACCGCCAGTCCGCGAACCATGCGTCCTGAGCGAACGTTCTGGGAGAAAGCCACTGCAATGCACGCGTTTTGCGCACAGGGTACGTTCCGCGGCGGCAATCGGTTTTCTCGCCATTGGCATGACATTACGCGACTCGATCTGTCTGGCTTTGTAGACGCCGCGATACAGGACCCGGAACTTGGACGGGCGGTGGCCCGGCACAAAGCGGTATTCTTCGCGGAAAAAGGCGCTGACGGCGCGATCATCGACTACGCCGCCGCTGTGAGCGGCCAACTACACCTGATCCCGATTGGTCGGGCACTCAAGAGCCTTGAAACGGACTATCAACAGATGATTGAGGATCGTCTTCTGCCCGAAGACGAAGCGGATACATTTCACCTGCTGTTGGAACGCTGCCTGGAAGTACAGAACAAAGCCAACCGATCACGATAAACCTGCCGCGGCGAGGCCGCTCAGTCCTGTAAGAAAAAGAGGGACATTTTTTTCATAGAGTCGGCTTCTTCCCACGATTCGATCCCCAGTGAAATACTCCTTCTGAAACAACCGATATTCAAAGGTCCACACACTCACTCAGTTGACGCAAGTGAGAGACCGTCGTAGGAATCCGGCACCATTATAATCAGTATCTTACGAACGGAGAGGGAGTTGGAAGTGCGAGTTCTTGGGGAGCCAGTCTTTCTTCCTAACCCAACAGGCCTCTCACGGTTGACTGCGGCGCCCGACTGCATCTTCGCCGGTATCCCCAACATTCCCCGCGTTTTGGCGCTCTGCGCGTTCTCTCCGGTTGGGAAAGTGACAGTGCGCGGGGGCGCACTCAACCCCCATGCTTGAGGCCGGACCCTACGTTTTCACTTGCGAATTCTCAGGTTTCTCCGGTTGACAGCTCGCCTTTGTTGACAGGCCGATCCAACGCGGGGCCCATACACGCGCCCTTCCAACTCCTGGAGTAAATTGGTATTCTTAGACTCCAAAGTGATCAATATGAGCACCCTGTGGATTCCTGTCCTTGCTCTCCCGGCCTTGTTCATAGTCCTGCCATGCATCGCCACTGGAGCGACGTTTGACCTTCAGGGAACCAACCTCGTTGTCACTTCGGATAAGTTGAAGGTCTCGTTCCGCGGGGCGGAAGTGGTGGGCATCCTGAATCAGATCACGGGGGAAAGCTACCTCGGCTCGCCAGGGCCGAATTCATTTTTTGGGCTGCAATCCGCAGTGTCTCCTTCCCCAACGTTGTTTTCGGGCAACTGGGCTCTGAGCGGCGGGGGAACAGCAGCCACATTCACCGCTTCGGACGCGACACGGATCATGTCGCTCACGGTGAGCGTGGATCCCCGCACGCAGGATGTCGTGCTGAACGCCGATGGCAAAACGAACCAGGCAGGAGTAGCCGCTCTTACCTGGGACGCCAACGGCTTCGACATGACGGCCGGTAAATTCATCTTGCCTGCGGCCGGTGGGATCTCAATTACGGCGGGAACGCTCGCCGCACAGAACCGGCTGAGTTTCGGCGAAGAATATACCTCGTCGTCACAGCACTGGGAAGCTCCGCTCGTGGTGTTTCAGGGCACGCTGGGTGGAACGGCGATTTATTCCACCGACAATCAGTCCCTGTTCAAAGATCTGACCATCGTGGCTAATCCGCAACAGACCGCGACGGCGGTCTTCGCTGCACAGGCACCGGCTCCATGGAGCAAGGCAGCGGAAGCCGGGCCGGTGGAGTGGCGGTTGGCTGCATACCAGGGGGAGTGGCAGGCGGGCGCACGCGTCTATCGAGACTGGCACAACGCCACTGCGCCTCCTGCGACGTCTCCAGGAACCGCCTGGACCAGCAAGATTCGCACCGTTGTCCGACTACAGTTTCCTCCTCCCTATAGCGCAGCGCAGGCCGACGCACTCGCGAAAGTGTTGAGCCCGGCCCAGACCCTGCTGTATATCGTGCAGTGGCGCTCGGACGGCTATGATGTCAATTATCCGAACTACGTCGCCGACCCGAGCGTCAAGCCCCTGATCGACCGCGCCCATCAACTGGGCTTTCACGTCATGCTGCACGCCAACATGATGGGCGTGAGTCCGGCCAGTCCCGATTTCACCGCCATACAGCAGTATCAGGTGAGGGATCCGCAGTACCTGCAGTTGCAGGGCTGGGTGGGGGGTAATCAGGCTTCCAGCTTTGCCTACATCAATCCCGCGGCTGCCGCGTTCCGGAACCTGTACGTGAGCCGTATCGCGAACTCCCTGCAGACGCTTCTGCCGGACGCGCTGCATCTGGATCAGTCGGGCTTTCCGTGGAACGATGGCAACGGGCCTGTCGGTGCCATGAATTACATTCAGGGCTCGGCGCAGTTGCACAAAGACCTGGCAGCGGCATTTCCAAACCTGGTGTTCGGAGGGGAGGGGATTTACGCCGGCATCGCCCCGTTCCAGTCGTTTGTGCAAATGGGGCACGCGGACAGCTCTCCCCTTTTCAATCCCGATATCGCTCCGCCCGTTCCAATAACGGCGTATGTCCTCCCTAACATCCATTTCTACGGCGGTTTGGGGGTACCTAATCCCGACGAGCCGGACTTCCAGCGCCATTTCCAGATGTTCGACGGCCAGTCAATTCAGCCGGACTATTTCGAACTCCTTAACAACGGGATCGAAACCCCGAACTACAAGCTCCCCGACTTTGCCCGCTATATGAAGATGGTCTCGGTGATTCAGCAGAACGATCTGGTTCCCGACTGGGACAACTTCTGGAACGGCGCGATTGTCCGCTACAGGGGTGCCGGCGGTGCCATCGCCACGCTCACCGATTCTGGTACCCTGGTGCAGTTCAACCTGTCATCGGGCACCGGAACAAGCAGCGTCTACCAGCGCCTGCATAACAGCAACCAGGCGACTTCAAGCGCGTTTGTGCCCGGCTGGCCGGCCTGGAATGGGAATCGGATACTGGGACTCGATCCGGCGTATCAATACTGGCTCGATCCTATAACCCCAAATCCGAATCTGGCCCACATCACCGGTTTGCCCGCCGGGGTGCGGCTGGCACTGGGCACGGGAACCCTCTTCACGCCGGATTTCGCGTACTTCACCTTGCTGCCGCCAGCATCCGGCGGGCCGTCACAGGACGTTGCCGATGTGACCTTGTCGGTCCCGGCGACCGTTACGGCGTCGTCAATCGCATTGCAGGGAGGCATAGTCAGCATCGCGGGAGGGAGTGCCCTGATCCAGGGCCTGCCGCTCAACAGCACAGCCGTCATCTTCGTGACGCCCCCTCGGGCGGTGACGGCGGGACAGAGCCTGGTTGACTTGCCGCCAACAGCCTCGCAGACAGCCGCAGGGCATCTCGCCGGCACCCCGGACAATCCCTATTGTTCCGCCTGCCCGCCTTTCACCATCGGGCCCCAGACATCCGGCGGCGTGAACCGCGCGCGTGCCATCGCGGGCGGACCCAACCCAAATACCCAGAGCATTTTGTCCTGGGCGATTCAGTTGCCGGCATCCGCTTTCTCCCTTTCTTTCGGCGCGGGCTTCCCGGACAGCAATTCGCCCGTTCACGCCGTCCTGATGACGGTTCGGGTGAACGGAACTCCATTGTGGCAATACAATCTCGCGCCCCAAAGGGGGTGGCAGTACGGAGTGGTGGATCTTTCCCCGTGGCAGAGGAAGAGCGCCCTCGTCGAATTGATTGCCGATTCCCTGAATGCGAATCCGATTGCGAACATCGTGTGGACGGACCTGACGCTGGGAGCCGCCGGAGGGACCTGCGCAGCGAGCCTGAATTCATCGGCCCCCATTGCCACAACTCCGGCGGGTGTCACTGGCACGATCAGTGTGAGTTCGGCCAGTGGATGTAACTGGAGCGCGGCGTCGAGCGCGGGTTGGATTACGGTCCGGCCGGCGGTGGGCGTCGGAAACGGGGCAGTGAACTACGTGGTTGGACCGAATGCGGGGCCGGCGCGCAGTTCATTGATAACTGTGGCGGGGCACATTGTGACGGTGAGCCAGGCGGCTGCACCTGTTCCCGCCATTCAGGCGATTAGCGACGTCTGGAATTACACGACCGGAATTGCTCCGGGTGCCTGGGTGACCATCACCGGGACGGCGCTGGCCTCCGGGTCTCCGCAGATATGGAATCTAACCGGAACGCAGCAGTTGCCCACCACGCTTGGTGGCGTCACGGTTACTTTTAACGGCGCGCCCGCAGCTCTCTTGTACGTCAGCCCGACGCAGTTGAACGCCCTGGTGCCCGCGTCCGTCGTTCCAGGGCCGGTCCAGATCGTGGTGAACGGGGCCGCCGGCAGTCAGTTCAACGTCGCCGCTGCCGCCACCCTTCCTTCCGTATATGCCATCCCTAACACTGACGGCAGCGCCTTTTTTGTGACCTCGGCGCTGCAGGGCACCGGGTTTCTGGTGGGAAATGGTGCCGTGGACCCGCGCGTGGAACGGGCGGCAGTGCCAGGCGATATTCTCGATCTGTACGCGGGCGGGCTGGGTGCCACAGCCGATCCATCGAAATTCGTGACGAATCAGGTTTTTGCGGGAGCCTATCCGTTGAGTGCTCCTGTTGCCGTCACGGTGGGGGGCAAGACGGCGCAGATTCTGTTTGCCGGCCTCACTTCGCCGGGGCTCTATCTTGTGCGGATCTCGATCCCGCCGGACCTGACTGCAGGGCCGCAGCCGATCAAGGTTTCCGCGGGCGACGCTCAAACGCGCGCGTCGCTGACGCTGATGATGGGCACGCGTTCCGCCAATCTGGTGCTGAATGGCAGCTTCGAATCCCAGTTCAACGGTGATTGGAAATTCTCGAACGACGGAACCACCGGAGCTGCGGCGACTGTTCAGCGCACTACGGCGACGGCGGTCGATGGAAGCTATTCGGTGAAAATCAGCGTTTCTGCTGCCGCCTCTCACGCGAGCGCGAACTCGCCTTGTCTGCATTGTGCCGTGCAGTTTTGGCACGGCGGAATGTCCATTCTGCAGGGCGGTGTGTATACGTTGCGGTTTTGGGCCAAAACGAGCGGCGGCCGTACCATGCGGGTGAGCTTCCTCAAGGATGGCGGCGATTTCCATTCGTATGGGTTGTCTACGGCTGTGGCCCTGGGCACGGACTGGCAGGAATACGTCTTGTACTTCCGAGCCACCGAGACGGCGCAGGATGGCCGCGTCAATTTCTATTTCGGAGACCAGACCGGCGACTCGTGGCTGGATGCCACAGTTTTGGAAGGGCCGACGCAATAGACCGGCAGGCGGTCGGGCTCAGGAAAACAGTTAGCACGAAATCGACGCGGGCCGTTTGCTGCACCTGGAGTTCCAGAGTGCTGACCGCAGTTTGCAATCCTTCCGCGGTAACCTTCACCTGGAAAGTCGCGGGCACCAGGTCAGGAAAGCTGTACTGCTCCACGCCATTGGTCTTCGTGGCGCGGCTCGCATTAGTGCCTGAGTTGGTGGCGGTTACAGTGAGGTTGGACGCTACCGCTCCGGTGGCATCGGTGACCTCGCCGGTATTCACGCCGAATGTCTGGGCCTGAACAAGGCAGGTAAAAAACACAATTCCTGCCAATAACGCTGCGTGGCGCATAAGAAATCTCCTGAAAGCTACCAGGGCGCAACCCCACCACAATTAGCGGCCAGGAGCAAGCGTGCCAGTTTGCTTTTGTTTCACACCGCGAGCGCCCGAAAGCCCGCTGGACCCCAATTCATCGTCCGCCCCGCGGAAACCGCGATGGACTGCATTTGCGCCAGGGTCTCCCTCTGGAATTCCGGCTCCAGCCATTCTTCCCAGCCATACTTCGCGCAGATATCGTGGGCAGCAGAACGGGTTTGCGCACCCGCCTTCTTCACTGCGCGAACGTGAAACGGGTCCGCCACGACGGGTTCTTCGGAAGCCCTTAGCGCCTGCTCTGCCAGCACCGCTGGATTGCACGGCAATAGCGGCGCCAGCGTGACAAAGGTTCGGATACCGGCATCGCGCAATGCTGCTACCGTCTGCCACCTCTCCGCCAGACTCGCGCAGTGCGGCTCAAAAATACGCCGCACGTCTTCGCGGTCTGTCGTGATACTAAAACTTACTCGCAGTCGGGTTACACGGGACGCCGCCACCAGCAGTGCGATATCGCGCAGAATGAGCGGTCCGCGTGTCTGGATCACAAACACCTCTGGCGGGTGCAGGATCACGGCGCGCAGGACATCGGGCATCAGGCCTCGTTCGGCTTCCGCCGGCTGGTACGGATCAGTCAGCGGCGAGCAGTAGATGATCTGGTTGGGGCGCAGGCTGCGGGTAGCAAGTGCTGCCGCGTTAGTCTTGAAGGTGGTCAGTTGACCCCAATGCGTCCAGTCCTCACGTTGCAGGCCAGCCTGCACGCGCAGGGTGGGGACGTAGCAATAAGAGCAGCCAAAAGTGCAATTGCGGGCGGGCGATAGGGAATGAGTGAACCCGGCCTCCGCGAGAAAGCCGGAAACCGGGCTCAGAATCGTTTTTGCCGCAGAGTCAAGGATGCGAAAGGGCATTGGAAGCCCGGTGCTTTACGCGATCTGGCTGGTGCAATGACCGCACCGGCGGGCGAGGAAAGGAATCTCACTCAGGCATTCCGGGCAACTCTTCACGGGTGGCGGTGGAGGGGGCGCGGGTGCCGCCTTTACCGGTAGCAGCCTGCTCATGGGAACCACCACAAAATAATAAACAGCAATGGCCACCAACACGAAAGCCACTACCGCGTTAATGAAATCACCCACCAGAAATTTGCTGTTGTTGACGGTGAACTGAATCGCCGAAAAGTCCGGCTTGCCCACGATTGCGGCGATCAGAGGCGTCAGCAGGTCTTTGGTTAGTGCTTCCACGATAGTGCCGAATGCGGCACCAACAACCACGGCGACCGCCAGATCGACCACGTTGCCGCGCATGAGGAATTCTCTAAAACCTGCCATATGGATGTTTCTCCTGTGAGTAAATATACACTGTTTTGCAACGCCTTCAGAACCGGCTTAAAAAACCGGCGAGGCGTTCCATGGCCGGCTCCAGTACACTGCGGTCCGCAGCGTAGCAGATTCGGATTGAACCTTGGCCGCCTGGGCCGAAAGCCACACCGGGCGCCAGCCCAACCCTGGTTTCCAGCAGCAGCCGGCGACAGAAATCGAAGGAGTCGGTAAGGCCCTCAACCTGGGGGAACAGGTAGAACGCGCCTTCGGGGCGGGGCACGGTGAGGCCGCGCATTTGGCGCAGTGCATCCATCACGAAATCACGATTGGAACGCAGGCGTTCCACCATCTCCCGAATTCCTGTTTCACCGTCACGCATGGCCGTCTCGCCCGCCTTCTGCGTGAAGGTAGGAGCGTGAGACACCACGAATTCATTGAGGCTGGTGACTTTGGCAATCAGGTCGGCGCGACCGGCCAGCCAGCCCAGCCGCCAGCCGGTCATGCAGTAGCTCTTGCTGAAAGACTGCACTGCCACCACGGCGTCGTCGCGCGTGGCCTGGGTCAGAATCGAAGGAACCGCGGCACCCGGCGCACCTTCGTACCACAGGCGGTCATAGACTTCATCGGCGATTAGCCACAACCCGTGCCTGCGGCTGAAATCCAGCAAACGACGCCGATCTTCTTCCGTTGCCACCCAGCCCAGCGGGTTGGAAGGTGACGTAAACAGCAGCATGCGGGTGCGAGGCGTCACCGCTGCTTCCAGAGCATCCCAATCGATGTCGTAGCGATCACCGCGCAAGGGCTGCGCAATCAGCACCGCCGTGGCGTTGGCCATGCCGATGATGGACGCGCCGTTGGGCCACGCGGGCGTCAGCACAATGCCTTCATCGCCAGGGTCGAGCACTGCGCGGATGGCCATGAACAGCGCCTGCACGCCAGAAGCGGTTACGGCCAGTTCACGTTGCGGGTCGAGTGTGACGTTCTGCAGCAGCTGGTATTGCCGCGCGATGGTCTCCCGCAACGAGGGAATCCCACCGTTCTCGCTGTAGAAAGTGTAGCCGTCTTCCAGTGCCTTAGTAGCGGCCTGTTTGATGAACGCGGGGGTGGACTGGTTGGACTCACCGAAATACAGCTTCAGCACGCCTTCCATGCCGAATGCGATGTCCGCCAGTTCCCGGATGCGGGAATGGGGCACGGCTTCTACAGAGCGGGCGAGCCGCGCCGCTCCAGTGGCAATGGCAGTGGAAGACATAAAAAGCATTTTCGCACTATGTGCCGGTGTCGAACGAAAAGACGCACCAGCCCTTGCCATCTTTTTCAACTCGGACAGCGTGGACGGTCTCACCAGCGAATGCCCGAATGGCCCGCTCCCAAAACTGCTGCGCCGATTGATTCGAGTCCATCACCCGCACCGCCCATCTGCCTGGAAACTGCCGCCAGACCTTGCGCGCAATGTCAGACCCGATGCCACGCCTTCGGTAACGGCGGACCACAAAAAACTCCGCCATGTCATAGCCGTTTTCGTCGCCCTTCACCAGCGCGAAGCCCGCGAGGTTGCCGTCCACACGCACCAGCAGCGGATGCCGGTTTGGCTCGCGCCAGTACAGCGGCAGTTGCGCATAGCCGTATTTTCCGTCCGGGCTCATTTCAATACCGAGGAATTCGCTGAAATCGTGCGCATACAGTTCCAGGAGATTCGCCAGAATCGGCGCTTCTTCGGCTGCCGCGGCGCGGACTTCAATATTTTGCATCGGAGGCAAACCTGTATTTCCATGCATTCTCTTTGATGCCCGCCAGTTCCGCCTCCGTGAATCCGAACTGGCGCGCAGCCACCGCGAATTCGCTCTCCAGTGTGCAGGCAAACATGCCGGGATCGTCGGTATTGAGTGTGATCGGCACGCCTGCGTCAAAGAGCTGCCGAACCGGGTGCGATTCCAGCGACGCCACCGATCCTGTGCAGACATTGCTCGTGATGCAGACTTCCAGCGGGATGTTGCGGTCGCTCAGTTCGCGCAGCAGGTCCGGGTCTTCCACCGCCCGAATGCCGTGGCCGATGCGCTCTGCCCCAATGGCCAGTGCCGCGCGGACGGAATGCGCACCATCGGTCTCGCCGGCGTGCGCGGTCAGGCGAAGGCCGGCGTCGCGAGCATAACGGTAGGCGTCGGCAAAGCCAGTCGCCGGGCCCAGAAGTTCGGCGCCGCCAATTCCGAAGGAAATGGCGCCATCGCCTACAAAGCGAGACGCCAAACGCGCCACTTCCATCACGTGGTCCGTGCCGAACTGGCGGATGGCATCCAGATTCCAGTGGATCTCCACCGGCGAATCCTGTTGTGCCGCCCGTACCGCGCGCCACACCGCATCGAAATCGAATCCGCGCCAGAGAACTACTCCGGCTGCAAGGGTCACCTCCGCGTAGCCAATGCCCTGGCGGTGCAATTCTTCGATCATGCGCCGGGTCACCAGAAAATAATCATCCGGCCCGCGCAGCCGTTGCACGGCGAACTTGAAGCAGTCCAGAAAACCTGTGAAATCTGTGAAGCCCCACACGGCATTCACCTGTTCCGCCGTCAGCGCCGGATCCAGCAGGCGGGCGCATTCACGGTCAATGGTTCCTTCCAAATGCAGGTGGAGTTCGCTCAGGACCATATAATCGAAGTTCTCACACCGCTATCGGCCCTTCGGAAAACATGCCATCCCGCTACCACGCAATCATCATCGGAGGGGGCCACAACGGCCTCGTCACCGCCGCCTATCTTTCCCGCGCCGGTAAGAAAGTGCTGGTGCTGGAGCGCCGCGAAATGCTGGGCGGTTGCGCCGTCACGGAAGAGTTGTGGCCGGGCTACCGCGTCTCTACCGGGGCCTACCTGATCAGCCTGTTGCAGGAAAAGGTGGTGCGCGAGCTGGAGCTGGAGCGCTTCGGCTATACCGTGATGCCGAAAGATCCGGCGTTCTTCTCGGCTTATCCCGACGGGCGGCATTTGTTTTTCTGGAATGACGAAAAGAAGACCCTGGCCGAGATCGCGAAGTTCTCGCAACGTGATGCCGAAGCCTTTCCGAAGTACGAAGCGTGGCTGGAGCGACTGGCAGTAGTGGTGGAATCGCTTTTACTGGTGACGCCGCCGGAGTTGCCGCCCCGCAAGCCCGCCGATTTCATCGAATATCTGAAGTTGTTGGGCAAGTTCCGCCACTTGTCGCGCAATGAAATCACCGGCCTGGTGAAGATCTTCACGCAGAGCGCCGCTGACCTGCTGGACGAGTGGTTTGAATCGCCGCAGATCAAAGTTACGCTCGCCACTGATGGCGTCATCGGTGCCAATGGTGGGCCGAGGTCAGCTGGCACCGCCTATATTCTGATGCACCATTGCATGGGTGGAGTTGGTGGCCGCCGCGGCTTGTGGGGGTTTGTGAAAGGTGGTATGGGCGCGGTGTCAGAGTCGATTGCCGCGTCGGCGCGCAGCAACGGCGCGGAGATCCGCACTAACGCCGCAGTGCGCCAGGTTTTAGTCAAGAATGGGCACGCCGTTGGCGTCGTGCTGGAAAACGGCGAGGAGTTGCATGCCCCGGTGATCGTGTCGAATCTCGATCCCAAGGCTACCTTCCTGCGCATGGTGCCTGCCGATGCACTCGACCCCGAATTCCGCGGCTCCATTGAGCGTTTCCGCGTGGAAGGCACTTCGCTGAAGATGAACCTGGCGCTGAATGGACTGCCGGACTTTCTCGCTTACCCCGGCACCCCCGGCCCGCAACACGGGGCAACCATGCACATTTGCCCTTCCATTGAATACGTGGAGCGCGCGTGGGACGACGCCAAATACGGACGCCCGTCCAACAATCCACTGCTTGAAATGACCTGCCCTACTATTTACGATCCGGCTCTTGCGCCCGCGGGAAGGCACATCATGGGCATCTTCCTGCAATACGCGCCCTACACGCTGAAAGATGCCACATGGGACGACCTGCGCGAGCCGTATGGCGACCGCATTCTGGAAATCATCAACGAGTACGCGCCTAATATGAAATCGATTGTGCGGGAGCGCCAGGTCCTGAGCCCTCTGGATTTGGAACGCCGCTTCGGCATCGCCGGCGGCAATATCTTCCATGGCGAAATGAGTCTGGATCAGATGTTCGTTCTGCGCCCGGTAGCGGGCTGGGCTCGCTATAAGACGCCGGTTCCCGGATTGTGGATGTGCGGCGCAGGCACCCACCCCGGTGGCGGGGTGATGGGTGCGCCGGGGCACAACGCGGCCCGGGAAATTCTGAAGGCACGCTGAGTTTTCCGCCCCTTTCCCTATAACTCTTCACTCGAACAGGAGTTTAATGGTTCAAGAAGAGGAACTCATGAACCGTTTTGACTCTGGTCGCCTGCGCTCTGGTACTCGCAGCCACCGCGACTACCGGGATCTGCGCGGACGGAGATTGCGCCAGGAATTCCGCCACGACATGCGCGATCCGGGCCGGCAATTGCGTTACGAGTATCGCGGCGGCCGCTGGAATTAGTTTCCCGGATACCGCAGAACGGTAAAGTTGCTGAGTGTCACAGTGCCGGGGCCTGCCACCGCAAGCTTGCCCCGGAAATCGATGCGTAATCCGATTTGCGCCGGTGCCGCCGTGATACCAGCCTGGAAGGAGAGCACCGTGCCCCAGCTTTGGACGCTAATCTGCGCGCCCGTTGCTGTGATGGCTGCCTCTGTCTTGCCGGTGAGGCCCACGTCCGCGGCACTGGCGTGACGGGTCAGCATGTTGGCCGACCCCCACTCCAGCGATACATCCCAGGCAGTCGCCGTACCTGTCTTGCCGTAGGTAAACCTTACTTCCAGGCGGTCACCCGTGTGCAGCGATGTTGCCGGTATGTCGCACCGGCCGAGTGAAGCCAACGCGGTTGCGCTGGTGCTGCTGCCCGCCGCGCTGCAGATCACCTGCGCCAGGGCCACATTGGCGCCCGGCGTCTGGCGAAGCTGCCCGATGTTGCCCAGCGGATCAACCCGGTAGGTGGCGCTGAGCACATCCTGCGCCACCGGTTGCGCGCCAGCTACAAAGGTAATCGCGCTGCCACTGAGAGCGTAATCGCTGCCCGCCGTCAGGTAGACACCGTTCCGATACAACATCAGGCTGGACCCGGACGGCGGGTTTTGCAGCGTGAAGACCGAATTTGTTCCGTCGATCGTTCCGCCTGGCACCTCGGCGTCCACAAAGGTCGGCATTGGCCCACCGCACGGCCCCGTGGTGCCATCCACAAACACGCAATCGCCCAGTACACCCACGGCGGTCTCCACCTGCCCGTTGGCATTGATGACCGCGACGGCATTGGTGCCGTAGCCGGGGCCCCGCGTGGGTCGCTGTCCAAGGTCGGCCAATAAACCAACCACCGTCGATTCCAGAATCGGCGTTGAACTGCCGGCCCCGCCTCCTCCACCTGATCCGCCACTGCCTGTACCCGACGTCACCGTACCCACCCGTACCTGGGGCACCGTCAGCGGCTGGCTCGCCACCGGGACCGCCCATAATTCGGTGAACTGCTCACGGCCATCGCTCTGATAGTCGACCGTGTACAGATTGGCGGGTGGCTGCGCCGTGGAATTGGCTGCCAGCTGAATCTGCAGGTTGCCGTTTACGACGGACACCGTTCGCGATTGCTGCACAACGGTTCCCAGATTGTTGACGTCGAACGTACTCCAGTGGATGACGAGTGTTCCGCTGAAGCGGGCCCCGTCGGCCTTGAAAAGTACGTCCTGGATGGTGCTCAGCGCGGATTGCGCGCGGGCCGTTCCCGCCAGGCTGGCGAGCAGGAAAATGTTTGTGAGTAGTTTGCGTGGCATTGGTCTGGGTCTCTGGCCACAGCTTTACCATCGCGGCCAGCGGAATTCACACCCCGCCACGCCCCGCAAAATTCCAACTGGTTGTCAGGGAAGCACTTAAATCACGCAAGTATATTTACGAAGCGTGTGACTCATACAGTCCGTGCCGTCGAATATAGGCTAAAACCGCAGTCGGCAGAGGCACGGTTTCGCCTCCCGAAGGCAACCGCTCCCGCACCCCGGAGGAAGAGATGCTGAGATCCAAACCGCACAGCTCGCGCACCCTGGCGCCAACGGGAATTTCATACGTCGCCTCCGGGCGTGTCACCACAATAAACTCCGCCAGTCTCACCAGATCCTGCCAGCGATGCCACGTCCGGATATCGGCAAACGCATCAGCCCCGATAAGAAAGCAGACCGGCCCCGTGCCCGCCACCAGCAGCTTCTCCACCGTGGTGATGGAGTAGCTGGGCTCCGGACCCTGCTCAATTCGGGATACTTCGAAACGCGGGTCTGCGGCGCACGCCAGTTCCACCATCCGCAGGCGGTCCTCAAACGGAGCCATTGTATTGGCCGCCTTGTGCGGCGGATTGGCCGCGGGCACGAACAGCACCCGGTCCAGGTCGAACTGGTCCGCCGCCGCCCGCGCCACGGCCAGGTGCGCGTTATGGATGGGATCAAAGGTACCGCCAAAAATGGCGGTGGTGGCTTCGATCCTGCGAGATCCGCTCAAGCCCGTTCGATTTTTACGGTGTTGATCTTAACGCCATTTTTGGGACGGTCACCGGAGTCCCGCGGCAGCCGTGAGATCTTCTCCACAACGTCGTAGCCTTCCACCACTTCGCCAAAGATGCTGTGCCGGTTGTCCAGCCACGGCGTGGCGGCGGTGGTCACAAAGAACTGGCTCCCGTTGGTGCCCGGTCCGGAGTTGGCCATCGAAAGAATGCCGGGTTTGGTATGGCGGAGAGTGGCGTGGAATTCATCCGCAAACTTGTAGCCGGCGTCGCCGCGACCTGTACCCTCCGGGCATCCGCCTTGAATCATAAAGTCCGGAATCACCCGGTGGAAGACCAGTCCGTCGTAAAAAGGCTTGCCGGTTTTCGTGCCTTCAGCCAGGTCCACAAAATTCTTCACCGTGGCGGGCGCTTTGTCGTCGAACAGTTTGATCTTGAAGCGGCCTTCACTCGTATCGAACACCGCGTGCATTTCAGTTGCCATGAGCCGATTGTAGCGACCTCATTCCGATGAACTCTGCTCGCGTGCCGCGCGGGCCGCCCGTTCGTCGGCCCGATTGTTGTCGCTGTGCGAAGCGTGGCCTTTGGTCCAGACCCAGATGGTCGAGTGCCGCGCGTTCTGTTCATCCAGTTGTTCCCAAAGGTCGCGGTTCACCACCGGCTTCTTGTCTGCCGTCAGCCAGCCGCGTTTCTTCCAGTTCTTCATCCACGTCGTGATGCCGTTCTTCACGTACTGAGAATCGGTGACCACTTCCACTTCGCAGCGTTCCTTCAGGATGCGCAGCCCTTCCACCGCCGCCATCAGTTCCATGCGGTTGTTGGTGGTGTGGACCGCGCTGCCCCACAGTTCTTTCTCCTTGCCCTCAAAGCGCAGAATGGACGCCCACCCGCCTTTGCCCGGATTACCCAGGCAAGAGCCGTCTGTAATCAGTTGAACTTTCTTCACAGACAGTCCCAATAGAGAAATCCGATCATCGTCTTGGCGTCAATAATTTCGTTGGAACGTAACCTGTCGCGTACTTCTTTTTTCTTAAACCAGCGGGTCTCAATGCGCTCGTCGTCCATGGGCTGGGAATCGCCCTGGGTTAAATCGGTGGCGAGGAAGATCGTCATCAGTTCTTCCACATAGCCAGGGCTGGGGTAAAACGAAGCCAGTTTCTTCCAGGTCTTCGCGCGCAGCCCGGTCTCTTCCGCCAGTTCGCGCTTTGCCGCCTGCAATGGTTTCTCGCCCGCATCCAGTTTTCCGGCAGGTAATTCCCAAAGGAACTGGCCGGCAGGCAAGCGATACTGCCTCACCAGCATGATGCGATTCTTGTCATCCACCGGCATCATCACTGCCGACCCGCGATGGCGAATCACGCTGCGCTTGATTTTCCAGCCGGTTTTGTCGACCGCCTCATCCTCGGTAACTCCGAACAAACTACAGCGATAGATCTCTTTTGAAGTGACGATCTTCATTGGTTGGCCTTCACAATCTCAACCTTGCCCAGCTTGCCCACCTGTTCGGAAATCTTCGAAGCATCGCCCACCACCACAATGGCCGCGTTCTCCGGACCCATGTATTTCTTCGCTGCCGCCTGTATCTGCCCCGGTTCCACCGAATTCACCTTCGTCGTATACGTTTCCAGATAATCCTTCGGCAGGCTCATCACTTTCATGGTGACCAGTTGGTTGGCGAGTCCCGACTGCGGTTCCAGCCGCAACAAGTAGAAGCCATTCACGGAGTTCTTTGCATCGGCCAGTTCCTCTTTTGTCACCGGCTCCGCGGTCAGCTGTTTCATCTGGCCCAGTACGGCTTCCAGCGCTTCGCCCACTACGTCATTGCGAATCTGCGTCACCACCGCGTAAACGCCGCCCTCGGCGAACGCCGTGGGCTCCGTGTGGGCGTCGTAAGCAAAACCTCTCTTCTCCCGAATATCTTCAAACAAACGCGAATGCGCGCCACCGCCTTCAATAGTCGATCCCATCAGTTCCGGGAAGTAGTCCTGGTCGGTCTGGCTCACCGCCACCCGTCCAATCCGCACATCGGCCTGCACCGATCCCGGCCGGTCTACAATCACAATCTGCCGGGTTGGCTCCGGCACTTTGTTGCTCTCGGCCGCCGGCAGTTGCTTTTGCTGCCACGAGCCAAACCGGGCAGTGATCAGGCGCATGATTTCCGCGCGGGCAGGGAACTTCCCCACCAGAATCAGGTAAGCGTTATTGGGCACCATCCACGTGTCGCGGAATGTGCCCAGAGCCTGCTGATCCACCTTGTCGATGGCGCCCATGGTTGGTCCCACATGAGCGTAGGGATGGTCGCCGTAGATGCGCTTGCGGAATTCCTCGTTGGCGAGGTACGCCGGTTGCCCCCGTTGCAGAGTTACGGATTGCTTGCGGTTCTGCACGTGCAGCGTCAGTTCCTCCGCCGGGAACGTGGCGTTGCGTGCCACATCGGCCATCAGTTCGATCAACCGCGGCGCATCCGCCGACAGCGAGCTGCCGTTAATCGTCAGCGCGTCGGCCGACGTAACGGCGGTAATCGCAGCGCCAATGGTGTCCAGTTCCTCGGCCAGTTGTTTGTAGGTCCGGGTCTTCGTGCCCTGCGTCAGCATCGAAGCCAGACTGCCGGCCAGCCCTGGAATGTCCTTTGGATCTTTCTTGTTGCCCGCCACGAAAGCCAGTCGCGCCGTAATCATGGGTACTCGCGTATCTTCCGCCAGCACAATGGTGAGGCCGTTGGGCAGCCTGGTTTCAAAGGTGGGCGGCAGCTTGTAGGGGCGGGGAGGTGGCGATACCGGAGCCTTTGTGCGGTCCAGACGCTGCGCCTGCCCCAGACCTGCAGCCAGTAGAAATGCGGTTAGAATCCGTTGCTTCATTACTGTTTCCCTTCCGCGGCAGGTGCCGGTTGAATGTACATCACGTCGCGGCGCTCCGCACCCAGATACTTTTTGGCCGCAGCCTGAATCTGCGCCGGGGTGACGGTGAACAGGTTGGTGAAATCCTCGTCGATCATCTCCGGCTTGCCATCCAGCGCTTCGAATTGCGCCAGCAGTTGCGCGCGTGACAGCGAAGTCTGCAGCCCATCCACTTTGGAATAGCGCAGCACAGACTTCACCCGCTCCAGTTCCTTCGCCGGAATGCCCTCTTTCACGATCTTGTCAATCTCATCCTGAAACTGCCCCAGCACCTCTTCGCCCTTGAAATTCGGTTTGTACACAAGGAATGCCGCGTATTGCCCTGGTTCCTTGTAATCCTGCGGGCTGGCAAAGGGCCAACCCAGATTGGTCTGATATTGCAACAGCGACTGCTTGCCCTTGATCATATTGAGACGCAGCCGGCTGCTTTCTCCCGAAGTCAGCAGCGCATCCAGCATGTAAAGCGCGTACCACTCCGGCGTGTGGCGCTTCGGCCCGGGCCATCCCACAATCAGGCCGGGAACCCGCGCATGGGTGTCCTGTATCGTCTCCGTCCTGCCCTTTTCGCGAACCGCTTCGGTCATATCCGGACGCTTCGGTTGCGGTTGCGCCGGGATATCGCCAAAGTAGTCTTCAACCAGCTTTTTCGCCTCTGCAATCTGAAAATCTCCCGCAATGGAGAGCACCGCATTGTTAGGCGCGTAATAGGTGCGGAAGAAGCTCTTCACATCGTCCACCGACGCCGCGTTAAGGTCTTCAAACGAACCGATCAGTGAATGCGAACTCTGGAAGTTGGAGAACGCCATCGCCGGCCAGCGGTCCACTATCGCCGTGTTGTAGGGTTGATTATCGAAACTGAGCCGTCGCTCCTGCTTCACGGCCTCCTGCTGATTCTTCAGGTTCTCCGCTGAAATATCCAGGCTGCGCATCCGATCCGATTCCAGCCACAGCGCCAGGGCCAGACGGTTAGAGGGCATGGTCTCGTAGTAGTCGGTGTAATCGGGGTGGGTGGAGCCGTTCATCTGGCCGCCATTTCCCTCCACAAAACCAAAGTGCCCGCCCTTTTTGATATTCGCCGAGCCTTCGAACATCATGTGTTCGAACAGGTGGGCGAATCCGGTGCGGCCCTTCTCTTCCGAGCGTGAGCCTACGTCGTACAGCAGGTAGACCGCGATCACGGGCACCGAGCTATCCCGCGAAAGCACCACTCGCATCCCGTTCTTCAGCTTATACTTTTCAAACGGAATATGGACCTCCGCAGCGGGTTCTGCCGCCCCTGCCGACACGGCGCAAACCGCCAGTGCCAGACCCCACCCGGTCAGTTTCCTGATCATTGAATCCCCTCCCTGTCCTGTAACGCCCGGATCATCTCCGGAGCGGAATATGTGTTGAGTATATCGGCGGCGGCAAGGCCACCCCGACGCGCGGTCAGCACGCCGTAACGCATGTTTTCCAGATGCTTCGGATGATGCGCATCTGTGGATACGATAAATTTCGCACCCTTGCTTTTCGCCAGCCGCACATGGGGCGCGCTCAGATCCAGCCGCTCCGGGCTGGAGTTGATTTCCAGCCACACCCCGCGCCGCGCCGCCTCGGTGAGAACCCGTTCCACGTCGAACACAAACTGGTCACGGTGCAATAGCAGCCGTCCGGTAGGATGCCCCATGGCCGTGAGCCAGGGACATTCCAGCGCGCGCAGCAGGCGGTCCGTCATGGCCGCGGGCTCCAGGTTCATGTGGCTATGGACGCTGCCGATCACAAGGTCAAGCTCCGCCAGCGAGTCCCATTCAATGTCCATCTCGCCTTCCTTGAGGATGTCGCACTCCAGACCCGAGAAAATGTGAATGCCCAGATCGCCCGTCTCATTGATCCTGCGCACAGTCCGGGCGAAATCCACTACCCGTTTTTCGTCCAGACCGAAGGTCATGGCCATGGCTTTGGAATGGTCTGTAATCGCGATGTACTCGTAGCCCATCAGACGCGCGTTCTCCGCCATTTCTTCCAGTGACGCCCTGCCATCAGTTGCGGTAGTATGCATGTGCAGATCGCCCCTGATCTGCGCGGGCTGCACCAGTTCCGGCAGCGTTCCGGCCTCGGCCATTTCAATTTCGCCGATGTTCTCGCGCAATTCCGGCGGTATCCACGCGAGGCCCAGCGCACGGTACACGCCTTCCTCGGTTTCGCCCGCCACCTTCTCGCCGCTATCCGCCCGAAACAGCCCGTATTCGCTCAGCTTGAAGCCCATCCGCACCGCTCGCTGGCGAAGCGCCACGTTATGTTCTTTACTGCCGGTTAAGTACTGCAGGGCCGCGCCGTAACTGGAAGGGTCCAGTGCGCGCACATCCACCTGCAGCCCCTCACTGCCCAGTTTGACGCTGGTCTTGTTCTCGCCGCGTCCCAGAATTTCCTGTACGCGCGGGTGGTTAGCCACCACTTCCAGCGCGGCCGCGGCATTGGGCCCCGTGACTAAAAGATCCAGGTCGCCAATGGTCTCTTTGCCGCGCCGCAGGCTTCCGGCCGGGGTCACTGCGTCCACACCTTCCACTTCTTTCAGCGATTCCGTCAGTTCCCGCGCTGTCCGGTCTGCCATGCTGAGCAGGAAACGGCCTGTGCGCAGGCGGTATTGCGCAATGCTTCGCAGAACTTTCTCTTCCAGCTTGGCGCCCATGCGTGGCAGATCCCGTAGCTTCTGGTTTAGACAAAGCTGTTCCAGGTCGTCAATGGTTTTGAGGTCAAAGTGCTCAAAGAGCAGGGCAATGCTCTTGGGTCCCAATCCCTGAATTTTCAGAAACTCCAGTGCGGCGGGCGGAAACTTCTGCAACAGGGCATCCCGGCGTTCGCAACTGCCGGTGGTCTCAATTTCGCGCAGCACCACGGCGAGGCCTTTGCCCACCCCCTGCACTTCGGTCACTGATCGCTCCGGATTAGCCAAAATATCGGCGACGCGCTCGGGATAGCCGTCAATGGCTTGCGCGGCATTGCGGTAGCTGCGGATGCGGAATCCGTCTTCCGCGCCGATCTCCATCAGGTCGGCGGTTTCGTTGAGGATGCGGGAGAGTTCGCGGTTTTCCAAGTCTTCAGTTTAGCCGCTGCCTTGCGGGTGAAGACATGGCCGAAGCGCTTCATGTCCACGCGGTCGCCGGCGATCTCCACGCCTTCAATGCGGAGCCGCAGTTTCTGTTCCATGCCGGCTTCGCCCGGCAGCCGGATTTTCCCGCCCGCGCCCAGCACGCGCTGCCACGGGACATCTTTGCCCGCACGCAACGCCCACACCACCTGGCGCGCCGCACCCGGAAAACCGGCGGCCTCGGCGACAGCGCCATAGGTCGCGACTTTGCCTTTGGGAATACGCCGGACCTGTGCCAGAAGTTTGTCAAACATCTGACCCGCCGCACTCACAGCTTCCCCTTCAACATCGTGCGCCCGGGCTGTTGGGGCCCAAAACCCAGGCGCCACCCACGTGCCCGATCAGTTGCCTGACAATCCGCGATCCAATTTCTCCTGCCGCGATCGTCGAATAATAAGTTGTTAACATCATGAATCTCACGAGCCGTGACCGTAAGGGAGCGGTCCCTGCTCACCTGCGGAGCAGTTCATTTATCGGCTAAAGTCCCAGTTTTCATGGTAGTTGACGGACGCTGAACCTGTGCCAGAAACTTTTCACTGTTTACTTCAGAATGCCGCTGAGCCTAAACTAAGACACAGATCTTTCCGCAGGATTCCGGTTGAAAATCATGCCATATTTCAGGGTGCTGCTGGTCATCTCGACCGGAACGCTGGGCTTGCTGGTTGGCGCGCTGCTGATCGAAGACTTTGTTTTGGTTCCCTACTGGCGCAGTTTGCCAGCGGATGCCTTTTTCTCTATGCGCAGGGACTTTGGTCCGCGCCTGTACCGATTCTTTGCGCCCCTCACCGCAGTGGCCACCTTGCTGACGATTGTCGCGGCTCTGATCGCGACCTTCTGGTTTCCCGTCACCGCCTCCGGTCGTTGGCCGATTGGAGTGACGGGGATCTTGCTGTTGGTATTGCCTGGTATTTATGGTCTCTATTTCAAAAGCGCCAGCGCCGCCTTCGCCACAGGTCGCCTGAACCCGGTCGAATTGTCGGGTGAATTAGAGCGTTGGGCCCGATGGCACTGGATTCGGGTCGTGGTGGCGTTGGTGGCGTTGGTAACTTCTCTCATGGGGTTGGCGGAGGAATGGCGATGATGACCAGGGCTGCCGATGGCAAAGCATCGAAAACCCGGACCACTTTCCGCATGACTTGTAAGGTGGCGATCATGATCGCTGCCCCTCACGAGACCTTGTGGCACTTGTTGACCGATGCTGCAAACTACACCCGGTGGAATTCAACGTTGAGCACGCTCGAAGGCAACATCTCGCCGGGCGGCGTCGTCAGGATGACCGTGCCGCAGGCACCGGGCCGAACCTTCAAGGCCAAGGTCAGCGAGTTCGAGCCCAACCAGAGTATGGTTTGGCGTGATGGTTTCGCGCCGATATTTCAGGGCGTAAGAACGTTCACACTCGAGCAGCGTGGCGCGGATGCTACGTACTTCACCATGTCGGAGGAATTCAGCGGTTTAATGCTGCCGTTAATCGCCGGCAAACTGCCGGATTTCCAACCCATCTTCGAACGGTACGCGGCAGACTTGAAACATGCTGCTGAGAAGGCGTGAGGCGTTTCCATCCGGGACTCTCTACGCCGACTTCCGCAATCGGCGAAAGCGGATCTCGACCACATAGTTCAAGGCCGCCGCAATTCGGCGCAGCATCGCTACCGAGTGACCTTCGTAGTCGGCGTCTTCCAGGCGGCAAATCACCGAGGCCGTTGTCCCCACCAGCTTTGCGAGTTGAGCCTGGGTCAGCTCCGCACTGGCGCGCAGTTGTCTGATTTTTCGAGCCGTTTCGTCGCTCGCCCGCGCCTCCTGCAGGGATGCGATCCGTTCTTTATTTCCTTCATAGAATCTGCGGGTCAGAATCTCTACCGCATCGGTCGTTCTGGTCTTTCGTTCAGCCATTTACGTTTCCTCCTGGACGTGCCTTTCCGGATTGGCCTCAAACCGTCCCTTCCGGCGAATTGCCAGAGTGAGATCCCGATCCGGTACTTCCTGCTCTTTCACCAGACCGTGCGCTACCACCGCTGCAAGGCGCCCGTGAAAGAAATACAGGACCCGGTAGTGAACGCCACGCGCTGTCGCCCGAAGTTCGTAGATGCCGTTCCGTAGCATGTCCGCCTCAGGTCGCCGCAATTCATGGCCCAGTTCGCGAAGCCGTTCGATCCGAACCAGAACCTTGTCCTGTGCATACTTCGGGAGTTTCTCAAACCAGTCGACGAAGGGTAACGACCCGTCATCGTCGCGATAAAGCAAAACTCTAGTCTGTGGCACTCCATCCAACTATATTCGCAAATTTGCGAAAAATCAAGCGACAGGGCGGAACGCTGCGGAACGCTTTCGTGCCAGGCCAGTGCTCGCTTTAGCTCCGCGTCCGCTTCAGCCAGCCAAACAACCGGAAGGATCACTGCTTCCTGAACACTCCGGTCCTGACTTGCTCCCATGGAATGACATCCGACGCGCTCCGCTCATATCTGGCAAGGCCGTGGTCGAGTTCTGGCCGCTGTTCGTCCGTCAGCACCAGCGCGTCCGCTGCAAGGCTCTCCCACAACACGCCGGGCAGTTTGAAGTTGTCCGCTGTGGAAAGATTGCTGATTTCGCTGTCCAAATTGCACCTGCAGTCACCGGGTGTTGCTCATTCTAACGTTTGGCCGGGGTGCCGGGTTGTCGCTAAAAAATTAGCGCGCAGATCGAGAGCGTCCCGCTCAGCCTGATAGTGAGGGGAGCCTGGCCGCGCAACCCTTAGGGTTGGCCCACCGCTGTGTCACGCACTACAATACGGTTTCCATGCCCGCCGTCCTTGAACTTCGCGACGTCGTCAAAGACTTCCCCGGTCATCGCGCCCTCCACGGCGTTTCCATGACACTCGAACGTGGCGGTTTCTACTCTCTCGTTGGTCCCTCCGGCTGCGGCAAGACCACCACTCTCCGCCTCATCGGAGGCTTCGAATCGCTTACCTCCGGCCAGATTCTTCTCAACGGCCACAACGTCGCCCCGCTCCGGCCCTGGCAGCGCGACGTCAGTACCGTTTTCCAGAACTACGCTCTGTTCCCGCACCTCACCGCGCTCGGCAACGTGGAGTTCGGTCTGCGTGAACGCAAGGTTCCCAACACCTCTGCCAGAGCCATGGCAGCCCTGGAAATGGTGCAGCTGGGCGGCAGTCGCGATCGTCTGCCCGCGCAGCTTTCCGGCGGTGAGCGGCAACGCGTCGCGCTGGCCCGTTCACTGGTTCTGCAACCGCAACTTCTCCTTCTCGACGAGCCGCTCGCCGCACTGGACCCCCGCCTGCGTGGCGAAATGCGGGCGGAGCTCAAGGCCATGCAGCGCAAGACCGGCATCACCTTCTTACTCGTCACCCACGATCAGGAAGAAGCCCTCTCGCTTTCCGGTAAACTGGCCGTGATGAATGCCGGGCAGATCGAACAGTTCGGCACACCCGAAGACATCTATCACCGGCCAGCCACCCGCTTCGTAGCCGGCTTTGTTGGCACGGTGAACTGGTTCAATGGCGTCGGCGTCCGCCCCGAGTTCACCCGGATTGCGGCTGCCGCTCCGCCCGACTGCCCCTCACTCCGCGCCACCGTGGAATCCAGCCAGTTCCTCGGCCATCTCACCCACCTGCACCTGCGGCTGGAAACCGGTGCGCGTGTGATGGCCCACGCCACCGTGGATGTTCCGCAATTGACGGAAGGCCAATCGCTCTGGCTCCACTGGCATCCCCGCCATGAGATGCGATTGCCATGAATCTCCGCGCCTGGTTCCTTCTCCCCGCGCGTGTTACCGCGCTGCTGTTGATCGCCGCGCCGCTCGCCGTCATGCTGGTCTACTCCTTCCTCACCCGCGGTGACTACGGCGGTGTGGAACAACCCTTTACCGTGGAGAATTACCAGCGCCTTGCCGACCCGCTCTATCTCGGCATCCTGTGGCGTTCCATATGGTTGTCGGCCGCCGCCACCGCGATCTGCGCGCTACTCGGTTTTCCTCTCGCGCTCTACATCGCCAGGGCGGGGAATCGCAAAAGCCTCCTTCTCCAGCTCGTGCTCCTTCCTTTCTGGACCAGCTTCCTCGTCCGCACCTACGCGTGGCTGTTCATCCTGCGCGATACCGGTCTGGTGAACACCGCGCTGCTGAAGATGCACCTCATCGGCGCGCCCCTGCCTCTGCTCTACAACGAGGGCGCCGTGCTGCTCGGCCTCGTCTATAGCTTTCTGCCGTTCTTCGTGCTGCCGGTCTACGCCACTCTGGAGCGTCTGGACCCCTCGCTCCCGGAAGCCGCCGCCGATCTTGGTGCCCATCCTGCCGCCATCCTGCGGCGTATCATCCTCCCACTCGCAGCTCCCGGTATTGGCGCGGGCTGCGTGCTGGTTTTCGTCCCCTGTCTGGGTTCGTGGCTGACTTCTGATCTGTTGGGTGGCGGCAAGACCGTGATGCTGGGCAATCTGGTGCAGAACCAGTTCACCACCGCGCGCGACTGGCCCTTCGGCGCGGCCGCCTCCATGGTCCTGATGCTCATCAGCGCGGCGGTGCTGCTGTTGCTCCGGCGAAGCCCCGTTCTGCCAGCTGGTGGTGGCGCTGCATGATCCGTCAGCGTGCCGCCGCCATCTACGCCGCGCTGGTGCTGGCCTTTCTGCACCTGCCGCTGCTGATCCTTGTAGTGTTCAGCTTTAATTCCGGTCGTTTCACGGTGTGGGAAGGTTTCTCTCTGCACTGGTATCAGACCGCACTTGCTGACCCCGCGCTCGCCGAAGCTTTGCTGAATTCCGTCGCCATCGCGCTGGCCGCCGCGGCACTCTCCACCGTGATCGGGACCTTCGCCGCCTGGGGCCTGTGGCGACGCGCCGCACCGGCCTTGTCCGGCTCTCTCTATCTTTCCCTTGTCACTCCGGAGATTGTCACCGGCATCGCTCTCCTCGCGCTGTTTCAGGGAGTGTTTCGTTTTCTGCATCTCCCACTCGGCATGCACACTGTGATCCTGGCGCATGTGGCCTTCTCCATCGCTTACGTCACCATCGTCGTTTCCGCGCGCCTGCGTCACTACGACCGGTCTCTGGAAGAAGCCGCCATGGATCTCGGCGCCACCGAATGGCGCGCCTTCCTTCGCGTCACGCTGCCCGCCATCGCCCCTGCCGTAGCCGCCGCCGCGCTGCTGGCCCTGGTGGTCTCCTTCGACGACTACGTGATCACCAGCATGGTCGCCGGCGTCGATTCTGAAACCCTGCCCATGGTCATCTACGCCATGGCCAGGCGCGGCGTTAGCCCCGTGGTCAACGCTGTCTCCGCAATAGTCGTCGTAGTCTTCGGCACCCTGATCGTTGTCTCGCAACGGCTGCAGGAAAAAACATGAGACGGCGCACCTTCCTCCTTTCCGCCACCAGCGCTCTCACTGCCTGCACCGGCAGCTCCCGCCCGCGCCTCAACGTCTACAACTGGTCCGCGTATATCGACCCCGCCACAGTCACCCGTTTCGAGCACGAGCGCGGCGTCCGCATCCGCTACGGCGTCTATGAAAGCAACGAAGAGATGCTGGCGCGTGTGCTCACCGGCAATTCCGGTTGGGACATTGTCTTCCCCACCCACAGCCGCCTCGAACCCATGGCGCGCAACGGGCTGATCGCCGAACTTGACCACAGCCGCCTCACTCTCCTCAACAATCTCGATGCCCGTTTTCAAAAGCCCGAGTGGGATCCTCCTCTGCGCTGGGGCGTTCCCTATATGTGGAACTCCACCGGCATTGCGTGGAATCGCGCGCAAGGCGAAGAGCCCGTCTCATGGTCCGCGCTGTGGAATCCGCAGCTGCGCGGTCGCCTCACGATGCTGGATGACGTGGAAGACGCGCTCGGTGCCTGTCTGCTGAAAATCGGCCTTCCGTTCCACTCGACCGACGAACGCGAGCTCCGGGCAGCCCGGCGCGAAGGCATCGAACAGAAGAAGCTCCTCCGTGCCTACATCAACGCCGAGGTGCGCGATCAACTCGTGGCCGGCGATGTGCTCGCCGCACAGCTCTGGTCCACCACCACTGCACAGGCCATTCACGCCGCACCGGTGTCTCCCATCGCCTTCTCTTATCCGCGGGAAGGCTACCCTCTGTACTGCGATTGCGCCGTCATCCTGCGCGAAAGCCGGCGCACCGCACTGGCCCATGAATTTCTGGACTTCCTGCTCACACCCGAGATCGCCGCCGCCAACGCCAGAGTGGGCGATACCGCCACTGCGAATGCAGCCGGCCGCGCGTTGCTGCCCAATGATACGGTGCTCTACCCCCCGGAAGAAACCTACCGCCGCGGTTTCTGGCCCCGTGCCCTGCCGCCCGCCGCGCAACGCCGCCGGGATCGCATTTGGACAGAAATTAAAGCCGCCTGAATTCCTGTCCGCGCTTATTTAATTGCCGTATCCTGATGGTATGGGTCCGTTTGGGCACTTCTTCATCGCCCTCCTGCTGCTGCAACAATCCGACGACGTCATCGACCAGGGTTTAAAGGCTCTGGACTCGAATCAGCCTGCCCTGGCCGAAGAACTCTTCCGCAAAGCTGTCGCAGCCGACCCCGCCGATTTCTACGCCCATTTCAACCTTTCCCTCGCCCTCACACAGCAGAAGAAAGATGCCGACGCCATCGCGGAACTCCGCACCACCCTGCAACTCAAGCCCGCGCTTTACGAAGCCAATCTCAACCTGGGCACTCTGCTCCTGCGTAACCAGCGCAGCGGGGAAGCAATCACTCCCCTGCACGACGCCGCCGAAGCCAAACCCACCGAAGCCCGCCCGCGCCTGCTCTACGCCCAGTCTCTGCTCGATACCGCTGACGCCTCCGGTGCGGAAGCCGCGTTCCGTACAGCCGCTGCGCTCGACGTAAAATCCACTGCCGCCCAACTCGGCATAGGCCGGGCACTGCGCCAGCAAGGCAAACTCCCGGAAGCTGCCGGACCCTATCAGCTGGCCGCCGCCGACCCGGCTTACAAGGAAGCTCTTCTCGAACTCGGTCGCGCCTGGGAGGCCGCCCACCAGACGCCCGAAGCCATCGCCATCTACCAACAATTTCCCGCCAACGAAACCGTCGCGAAGCATGTCGCGGAATTGCAACTTGACAGCCGGCAGGCCGCCGCTGCAATTCCTGCTCTGGAAGCCGCCATCATCCGCGACCCCTCTGTCGCCAATCGCCTCGCCCTTGCCGACGCCTACCGCGAGACCAAACAAACGGAAAAGGCCATGGTGCAGTTGCAACTGGCACTGAAAACCGAGCCCGGCAACTACGAACTGCGCATGGATCTTGGTCGGGTGTTACGCGATCAGCGCCGCATGATCCCCGCCGCCGAACAATTCGCCGAAGCCGTCCGCCTCAAGCCCGATTCCGTCCCCGCCCTGCATGAACTCGCCAGCGCACTCATCATTAATGAGAGTTACGCCGAAGGTCTTTCTGCCCTTGACAAGGTTCGGGCTCTTGGGCAGGAGACGCCGGGGGACCTTTTTTACCGCGCGCTATCCTTTGATCGGCTGAAGCAACCCCGACCCGCGCTCGACGCCTATCAGAAATTTCTTGCCGCCGTACAGGGCAAACTCCCCGACCAGGAGTTTCAGGCCCGTCAAAGAGTTCGTATCATCGAGAGAGAGTTGCAAAAAAAGCGATGAACGTCCTCATTCCTCTCGTACTGTTTTTTGCCGCCGTTGCGCCCACCAGCCTGGAGCAGGTCCGCGCAGACCCGAACCCCGAACACCGCGCCCGTGCCGCTGTGGATTTCGCCATGGCCGCTGAAAAAGATGCCGAAACCGCCTATGCCGCGGGTGATATGAAAGTGGTTTCCTCCGCCGTAAATGCGGTGCTGGAAGCGATGGAGCTGGCGCGCTCTTCCTTCGAGACCAGCGGCCGGACTCCCGGCCGAAATCCGGGACCCTACAAGTACGCCGAATTGCACACACGCAATCTGCTGATCCGCCTTGCTGATCTCGACCGCCGCATGGATTCCGACGAACGGCAAATGCTGGACCAACCGCGCGCCCGCATCCAGGAGATTCACGACCAGTGGTTCGAAGGCATCATGGGAAAAAAGAAATGAAGCGTTTACTGATTCTCGTGCTAACCGCTCTCCCGTTGTTTGCGCAGGCCCGGCGTGATTACCTCTCGGAAAGCGAAGTTGAAAAGGTCCGTGAAGCCCAGGACCCCAATGAGCGACTCAAACTCTACATCCTCTTCGCCCGCCAGCGCATGGACCAGGTGCAGCAACAGCTGACCAAAGACAAGAAAGGCCGTTCGCTCGATATCCGCTCACTACTTGACGACTACGAAAAAATCATCGAAGCCATCGACCACGTTTCCGACGACGCACTGAAGCGCAAGGCCGATATTATCCTCGGCGTCAATACCGTAATGGAGGCCGAGCGTCGTTTCATCACCCAGATGGAAAAGATCAAAGCTTCAGAACCGCGGGATCTGGACATGTATTCCATCGAGTTGACCGAAGCCATTGCTACCACGAAAGACAGTTTGTATTTGGCCGGCGAAGACCTCGACGGCCGCACCTACCGGGTGACTGAGGCGGCCGAGGACAAAAAGAAGGAAGTGGAAGCCATCACCACTATGGAGCGCAAGGCAACAGAACCGGAGAAGATTGCCAACCCGGACGCTCCGGCCACGCCCGCCGCTGGTCGCCGCAAGCCCCCCACGCTGCTGCGCGAAGGCGACAAACCGGAAGATTCGGCCCGGCCCGCCAAAGCCCCCAAACCACCCCCGCAGTAGCGCGGCAGGGCCGTTTGCGCTTCGATTCGCAGGCGAGCAGGCATATCGGATCCCAAGTCGTAAAACCAACTCTCTCCGCCGATTCGAATTGTGGTAATCTTGCACTGTTTTGGATTTCCTCCTGAATCGTCGCGAGCGAACCGCGAATTTGGCGCGCCTGTGTAGCGCGTTGCGGGCCTACTCAAATACAATTACCGTTCCGGCTACGCAGGGGACAGTGAGCGCGAGCAAGCTCAGCAAAACTCTTTTCCTTTCCCACGCCACGTCCATCAAGAACTTTTCTGCCCTCTGTAATTCTGGATTTCTGACTTGCCAGGACGATCTGGCTGCGACCGGTGCCTTCACGGGAGACCTTGATTCGGCTGAAGTTGCCATGGGTACGACTGGTCAGGTATTCCTTTACCTTTCACCGTTTCGATACCCCGGTACTGCGTGCGGAATCTTATTCTCCCCAACCCTGGAGACCGAACACCAGGAACACGGCATTGCTACCCCATTTGATTCGGGTGGAATCCACCGCTGTTTCAGGCGATCTGACCCGGCCGAACCCGCCACAACATTCCTCGCAAGGCACGATCTTCCCTTGCCCGATCACCGGGAGTATCTGGAGCTATCGATGCAGTTCCTGTTCCGGACGCCTGAAGATTACGTGGAAGATCGGGAGCCAGTCGCACCTGGCCCCCTGGGGCTTTCCGGTGGCGACAGCCGCCGGTGGACCCACGAGATCCGGGTGCCTGGCCGGGTATATCTTCGCACCAATCATCTACAGGCGGTGTTTGCCTCCCGGTCCGTTGTGGCGGCGAACCGCCCCGTAGAAGACCTCTTCAAGTGGTGTGCGGGGGAAGGGGTCGATAGAGTCACTTTCGACCACCCCGCCGGCGACGATTTTGCGGAGCTCAGTCGGCAGAGCCTGGACTATATTCGAGCGAGGATATACTGAAGACACCCATGCCGCTACCAATTTCTGTTGAGCAGCTTGAGGTTATTGGCTACGCTGACTCACTCCTCAGTGCGATGGTGCCGTCCGTGGTACCTCCGGTCTTCCGTTTCCGCGATCATCCGGACCGGGTTCTGGTTCCTCCGTTCATGCTGAATGGAGGCTTCGTTTGTGGCGCTTCCGAGATTACCGGGAGTGAGGCCCGGCAGTTGGGGAACAAGGGCGAGATTGTACTTTTCGAACCTCCGGTTCCAGCCCAAAGTGGCTTTGAACTGTGGATGAGCGAAAGCGGCCCTCGCTACGAGAGCCGTACGCTAGTCAAAAACACCTTGCGAAGACTCGCACGCCAGTTTGTTGAGCAGGCGGAGATCGCGTTCCGGGGAGGCGATACCGAAGGCGCAGAACAGTTGTGCTCGGCCGCCGTTTCTGCCGACGATCGATCCACGGCGGCTTTGGCCATCAAGGGTGCCATAAGGCGGCAGCAGGGGGACGCGGAAGGCGAACGTCTAATGGCAGAACTGACAGAGGCTTGGCTGGAACCAGCCGAGTTTAAGGTTCTGGTGGACCACTACGCGGCAACGCCAAACCAGCCGGCACCAATTCCTCCACACTTCGAGACCAGTCGCTTGCCGATGCGTGGGATGGCGGCTTACCCAGCCGCAGCATAGATAGTTACAATGCCAGCTCCCTGGATATTTACGTTCTATAGCTACAAAGGTGGTGTAGGTAGGAGCCTTGCCGCAGTAAACGTGGCTTATGCGCTGGCTGGCCGCGGTCGCCATGTTTTGCTCATCGACATGGATCTGGAAGCGCCAGGAATCAGTGGCTTTCTGGATCACACAAAAGAGCTCGACCCGCCACAAACCTCACGCCAAAACGATGTTCTTACGTTGCTCGGCGAACTGGTTTCCGCTTATCGAACTGGTGGCACAGACAACAGCAAAGTTCTGGACTTACCGCCGATTTCAGCCTACGCCCGGCCCGTGTCGCAAGCGAAGATCCTTCCCCTTGCACCGAAAATCGGGGAATTGGGCCGCCTGGATGTCTTAGGCGTTGATCAGGGCCGGAACTACACAGAGCGCCTGGCAGCCCTGGGCCTGCATCATCTGGATCACAACGCACTCCTTGGCATCAGCCGCCTGCTCCGCCTCTACCTCAAAGAACAGCGGTTCCTGAACCGGCCGTCTTGGCTGGAAACCTTCCAGGAGTCCATCCCGACTCCTTACGATTACGTCATTGTGGATAGCCGTACCGGCTTAACGGAAATTGGAGGCCTCTGTGTAGGCCCTCTCGCGGATCGTCTCGTGGTCATCACCGGCTTGAATGACCAAAATGTTGAGGGAACGCGAACTTTCCTGGACGAGGTCGGAATCAAGCTGGAGGTCCGACGAGAAAATCAGACCCGATGGGACGAGGCCGACGAGGGAGACGCGACCTTGAGTGGCGAGCCGGCTCTCGGCCCAAAGCCGACCATAGTTGTTGCAAGCCCTGTACCGGCGGGAGAAATCGAAGCAAAACGCCGCAGACTGGACGAGATCAGGAAGCGGCTGGGGGTGGTACCCGAACAAATTTCCTACCACCCCCAGATGGCGCTCATGGAGAGCGTTTTCGTGAGAGATTACCGCGAAGAATATCTCACCAGCCAATACCAGCGGTTGGCTGATCGGATGCAGTCCCGGGTCGGAGACGACCAGGGTCGTTTGATGACTGAGTTGAGTCAATTCCTTGGGGAATCGAGCGGTGATCGGAATTGGATGAGAGCGCTTGATCTTGCCCGACGTCTGGCACCCTTGAGTGCAGCAGGCTCTGCCTTCCTCACAGTTGTTGCGAGAGCGATCCCAGAGCAGTTCTACCCGGTCGCGATCCCGCTCTGGGCGTTATTGTCTAAGGACCGGTCAGTAGCGGAGCGTGCGCTTAACAGTTGGGGCAATGCTCTTTCGGATCAGGCCAAAGCGAAGCAAGGGGAGACAGCCGATTACCTCTTCGCCGCTGCCTACGAAAAATATGCTGAAGCAGTCAGGCTCAAGCCAGACTTTGCGAACGCACTCAGCAATTGGGGAGTTGCACTTGCGGATCAGGCCAAAGCGAAGCAAGGGAAAGCAGCCGATCACCTCTTCGCCGCTGCCATCGAAAAATATGCTGAAGCAGTCAGGCTCAAGCCAGACTTTGCGGACGCACTCAGCAATTGGGGCGCTGCTCTTTCGGAACAGGGCAAAACGAAGCAAGGGGAGGCATCCGATCACCTCTTCGCCGCTGCCTACGAAAAATATGCTGAAGCAGTCAGGCTCAAGCCAGACTTTGCGGACGCACTCAGCAATTGGGGCGGTGCTCTTGCGGATCAGGCCGAAGCGAAGCAAGGGGAGGCAGCCGATCACCTCTTCGCCGCTGCCTACGAAAAATATGCTGAAGCAGTCAGGCTCAAGCCAGACTTTGGGGGCGCACTCAGCAATTGGGGCAATGCACTTGCGGCTCAGGCGGTGAGGATACAGCGGGATTCGGCACGAAAAGCAGATGTAAACAATCTGTTGAATCTTGCCAGAGCGAAGCTTCTGGAGGCTATCGCGAAGGGGGCTCGAAACGGGCCTTTCAATCTGGCGTGCCTGGAGGCGATTCGGGGTGATGTTTCCGAGTCGATATCCTGGTTGAAGCGAGCGCTGGAGTCCGGCGACGCCATCTCTCAGTTGAAGATTGCCCATGAAAGTGATTTCGATTCCGTTCGGGAGTCTCACGCCTTCACGAGTTTTGTTGCTACCCTCCCGAACGAATAGTAGTTTCCCCGCAGAGACGCTCCCACACCAGATCGCCGCCCAATGCGCCAGGGTACTTCACCCCATAAATCTGCTCGCCCGCAACCCATCCAGTAGAATCATGAGAATGAGTACGCAAAGCGCCGTCAGTCCGGCGGTCGCAAAACTGAATCTCGTCCGCGCCGAAATCGGTAAAGTCATCGTCGGGCAACAGGACGTCGTGGACGGTGTCCTTACCTGCATGCTGTCCGGTGGCCACGTGCTTCTTGAAGGTGTCCCCGGCCTCGGCAAAACCACCCTGCTACGCACTCTCGCGCGCGCCCTCCACCTGAAATATTCCCGCATCCAGTTCACCCCCGATCTCATGCCTGGCGACATCGTCGGCAGCATGTTGATGGAGACCGATGAACGCGGCCATAAAGTCCTCCAGTTCCAGCCCGGCCCCATCTTCGCCAATCTCGTGCTGGCCGATGAAATCAATCGCGCCACGCCCAAGACCCAATCGGCCCTGCTGGAAGCCATGCAGGAGCACACCGTTACCAGCGGCAATACCACCCACGTTCTGGAACTCCCGTTCCTTGTCATGGCGACCCAGAACCCCATCGAAATGGAAGGCACCTATCCTCTGCCGGAAGCCCAGCTGGATCGCTTCCTCATGAAGATCCTGGTGACCTACCCCAGCCACAGCGAACTCCGCACCATCGTGGAACGCACGGTATCCCGCGAAGAGGCCCACGTCGGCGCCGTTCTCGATCAGGGCGACGTTCTCGAACTGCGCAACGTCTGCCGCGAAATCATGGTCGCCCCGCACGTCATGGATTACGCCATCCAGCTCGTCATGGCCACCCAGCCCGATCAGCCTGAAGCCCACGAAGCGGCGAAAAAATACATTCGCTTCGGCAGTTCGCCCCGCGGCGCGCAGGCCCTGGTGGAATGCGGTCGCGTTTCCGCCCTGCTCGCCGGACGCTTCCACCTCAGTGTCGACGATGTGAAGAAGGTCGCCCATTCCGTGCTTCGCCACCGCATCATTCTCAACTTCGACGCCCATGCCGACGGCCAGACGCCCGATGGCATCCTCAACAAGATCATCGCCGGCGTCGCCGTACACGCCGCAGCCTGAAGGGACTCCTGAGGTTTGGCCAACGCACCCCTACTAGACCGGCACTTTCTGGAGCGCCTCGAACGCCTGACCATCCACTGGCACAGGTCGTTCCCCGGCCTGGTGGGCGGCCATAACCGTTCGCGTTTTTCCGGCGGTGGCCAGGAATTTCTCGATCACCGCAATTTCTATCAGGGCGACGACCTCCGTGCCGTCAACTGGCGCGCCTTCATGCGCCTCGACAAGATGTTCCTGAAGATGTTCCAGATTGAGCCCCGCGTACCTGTCCGCATGCTGGTGGATACTTCGTCTTCCATGATGTCCGATGGCGGCGCCAAATTCGATTTCGCCCGCCGCATCGCCGCCGCTCTCTGCTACGTCGGTTTGGTCCGCCTCGATACCATTGAAGTTCTCCCCTTCGCCGGCGAACTTCATGAAGGCAAGCGCTGCGGTGGCGGGCGTCACCGTTTCAGCCCCATTTCCAAATTCATTGATGAGCTTAAGCCCTCCGGCTCCACCAGCTTCATGAAGGTGGTGCGCGAATTTCTCAATGAGTACCCGCAGCGCGGCCTCGTCATCGTCATCTCCGATTTTCTCGATGAAGAAAGCTGCGAAAAAGGTCTCCAGTTCCTGGGCGATTACGGCAATGAACTCATGCTGGTCCACGTCTGGGCCGATGAAGACCGCACCCCGCCCTGGCACGGCGAATGTGACTTCGAAGACTCCGAAACCGGTGCCAAACTCCGTGTCCAGGTGGATGACGAAGCGCGCCGCCTCTACACCGAAGCCTTCGACCAGTTCGCCGCCAGCCTGCGCAACGTCGCCATTCGCAATCAGGGCC
Source organism: Bryobacterales bacterium (assembly GCA_038229475.1). Lineage (GTDB taxonomy): Bacteria > Acidobacteriota > Terriglobia > Bryobacterales > Bryobacteraceae > BOG-234. The sequence continues at coordinate 50,469 of JBBROK010000022.1, forward strand.
GCTACGCCGGCCTGCCCACCTCGCTCTCCCTCGACGAAGCCATTTTCGGCGAACTCATCCGTACCCGGAGCATCGCCTGATGGAACTACTCAGCCTCTCTCTGTTGCAGGTTGTGGGAGTCTTTGGTGCCATCGCAGCCTTCTCCGTCGCGCTGTATCTGCTGGACCGCAACCGCCGCAAACAGGTCGTCGCCACGCTCCGCTTCTGGGTCATGCCCGGCCAGCCTGCGCCTGTCACCCGCCGTCGCCGAATTCAGCAACCGCTCTCTCTCATTCTCCAATTGCTGGGCATGCTTCTTCTGCTGCTCGCCATCGCGGAACTGCAGTTCGGCAACCCGCTCACCCGCCACCGCGATCATGTGCTGGTTCTCGATAACAGCGCCTGGATGAGCGCCGCGCTCCCCGGTCGGCAGAACAACACGCTTATGGATATGGCCCGTGCCAACGCCATCGGCTGGCTGCGCGCCGTGCCTTCTTCTGACCGCGTTCTGCTGGTCCGCGCCAATGGTCTGGCCACCCCCGCCACCGCCTGGGAACTCGATCATCGCAAGATCGCCCGTGCCATTCTCGAAACCGAACCAGGCTCCACTGTCCTCAGTCTTTCCCAAAGCCTCCGGTTCGCGCGCAACCTGCAACGGCAGAGTGGCGCGATGGCGGGTGAAGTCGTCTATGTGGGCCCCGGTCGCATCTCCCGCCAGGAAGCCGCCAGCATGGCGTTGCCCGAAACTTCCGCCCTCCGCATTCTTCCCGTAGATGATCCGGTGGAAAACGTCGGCCTCCGCAGCGTAGGCGCGCGCCGCTCAGAAACCGATCCCGGCGCATGGCAGGTGCTCGTCCGCGTGCGCAATTATGGCAAGAGCCCACGCGCTTCCAGCGTCACCTTGAATTTCGGCCACGCGCCGGTAGGCTCCCAGACCGTGCAGCTTCCCCCGGAATCTGAGAAAGAACTCAACTTCACCGTTCGTACCAACGCCGCCGGTGTTCTGGAAACCCGCCTCTATCCCAAAGACGCTTTCAGTGCCGATAACTTCGCCGCCCTCGAACTACCGCAACATCGTTCCCTGCACGTGGTGGTCTATTCCAGCCAGCCCGAGGCTATTCAGCCGGCGCTGGCCGCAGACCCCCGCATCAACGCCGAATACCGCACCAAAGCCCAGTACACCCCGCAGAACGACGGCCTCATCATTATCGACCGCTTCAGTCCCGACGTCGCCCCTCAGGGCAACGTGCTCTGGATCGATCCCCCTGCCGACAAATCCCCCGTTCCCGTGAAACAGCGTTCCTCACAGGCCGCCAATGTCCAGTGGGTTCCCGGCCAGCCTCTTACCGAAGGCCTGCGCGCCCACAGCACCCGCGTTGAGAGCGCGTCCATTTTCCAAAAAGGCGTCAACGACCTCGTGGCCGCGCAGACCGAAGAAGGTCCCATCATGATTGCCCGCTCCTCCGATGGCGGCAAACTCCGTACCGTGGTCATCGGCTTCGAACCCTTCTCCGGCGCCATGCGCTTCGAGCTTTCCACGCCGCTGCTGCTGGCCAACGCTCTCCGCTGGCTCTCGCCCGAAACCTTCCGTGAAATCGACGTGGGCACGCAAAGCGCGGGCTCCGTTGCCGCACCTTTCGCCGATTCGAATAAGAAAGAGGGCATTGAAGTCATCACGGAAGCGGGAAACTCCCTCCCCTTTAATGTCCGCGACCGTTCCATCACGTTCTTCGCCGGCGATCCCTCCCGGGTCCGCGTCATCAGCGGCAATTCCGAGCGCGTCTACTCGCTGACGCTTCCCGAAATGTGGGACGTCAAGTGGATTCCGCCCCCCGGCATCCGTCGCGGCATTCCGCCACTTTCTGATCCCGTGCGCCGCAGCACCGCCCTTTGGCCCTGGCTGGCCCTCGCCGGTGCCGCGCTCCTGCTTGTGGAATGGTTCGTGTATGGTCGCCAGACCACCTCGCGACTGCGCGTAGTACCCGGCAGAATGGAGCGCGCCGCATGAGTTTCGCACGCCTCTGGGCACTGGCCCTGCTGGCTCTGCCCTTTGCCTGGGTGGCATGGGAATGGCGTCGCCAGGTTCGCCACACTGCTTTGCTGCTGAAAGCCGGAGCCATCGTCCTCATCATCATTGCTCTGGCTGAGCCCGTACTCACGACCAGAAGCCGCAAAGTCGGTCTCGCCGTCCTCGTCGATACCTCCGCCAGCATCACCGATTCCGACCTCCAGCGCGAGAACAACATCCTCGCGCAAATCGCCGGCGCCTCCGGCTCCAATAAGATCGAGATCATCCCCTTTGGCCGCAACCCGCGCGCCGTGACTCCCTCTGAAGCCAACACCGGCAAGGTGGTTCGCACCGCCGGTGCGGAAGGCCGTGCCACCAACATGGAAGCTCCCCTCCGTCAGGCCCTGGCCTCGCTTCCCGCAGGCATGATCCATCGCGTGGTTCTCATTACCGATGGCAACGAGAATTCCGGTGCCGTCACCCGCGCTACTTACCAGGCCGCGCAGGTGGGTGTCCCCGTCGATACCATTGCGCTCGCCGGCCGCGCCCAGCCCCGCATCCAGACCCAGGCAGTGGGTCTCCCCGGCACCGTCTTCACCGGCGAAAAATTCCCCGTTGACCTCACCGTCTATTCCCCTCGCGCCGTTCCCGCCGCCACCGTGGAACTGGCCGCTGAAGGCAAAGTCATCGGAACCCATCAGGTCCCTCTGCTGCAGGGCGAAAACCGCATCCGTATCCGTACTACCCTCAATACCTCGGGCGCCATTGACCTCAGTGGCAAGGTGCAGGCCGAAGGTCTGGGCGAATCCCGCTTTGAAGACGCCGTCGCCGTCCGCAGCCCCAAAGTCACCTGGGTTTCCGACGACCCCGCCGGCACCGAAGAACACATCGCCAACGTTCTGAAAGCCAATAAGTTCGATTTTGTGCCGGTAAAAAAACTGCCCGAGTCTCTCGACGATACCCAGCTCCTCGTCTTCAACAACCACGACGTCGATGGCATATCGGAATTCGATAAGCAGCGGGTGGAAAACTACGTCCGCGCCGGTGGTGGCGCCCTCTGGATCGCCGGTGAACACAACGTCTACCGCGAACGCAAAGACAAACCGGAAGACGCCATGGAGCGCACCTTTCCCGCCAAACTGGCCCCACCCCGATCACCCGAAGGCACTGCGGTTGTGGTCATTGTCGACAAGTCTTCTTCCATGGAAGGCCGCAAGATCGAATTGGCCCGCTCCGCCGCTTCCGGCGTGGTGCAGAATCTGAAGCCCGATGACCACGTCGGCGTTCTTATGTTCGACAACTCTTTTCAGTGGGCCGTGCCCATCCGCCTCGCCAACGACATTCCCACCATCCTCCGCCAGATCGCCGGCATCGTGCCCGATGGCGGTACCCAAATCGCCCCCGCCCTCGCCGAAGCATTTAAGAAGATCGTCCCCGTGCCGGCCACTTACCGCCACATCGTGCTTCTCACCGACGGTATTTCCGAGGAAGGCGACAGCCTCAATCTCTCCCGCGACGCCGCCAACAGCAAGGTCACCATCTCTACGGTTGGCCTCGGCCAGGACGTGAATCGTGCCTACCTCGAAAAGGTGGCCGACCTCGCCAAGGGCAAGAGCTACTTCCTCAGCGACCCCTCTGGCCTGGAACAGATCGTGCTCAAAGACGTAAAGGAACACACCGGCACTACCGCGGTGGAAAAGGGTGCCATCCACACTTCCGTGAAGCATCCTTCCGATCTCCTCGAAAAGGTGGATATGGAGCACGTCCCTGAGCTTGCCGGCTATGTGCGCTTCGATTTGAAGCCTACCGCAGATGGCATCCTGATGGTCGATGAAAAAGATCCGCTTCTGGCCCGCTGGCAATACGGCCTTGGTCGCGCCACGGTGTTTACTTCCGACGCCAAGAGCCGCTGGGCCGCTGCCTGGGTCACATGGAACGGTTTTGATCGCCTCTGGACCAACATCTTCCGTGACCTTCTGCCCCGTGGCAACGAGAGTGAAGCCACTGCCCGTTACGACGCAGCCAATGAAGAACTGATTGTCGAATACCGACTCTCCGGCCATGCTGAAGAACCAGCCGCAATCCCCGACATCTTCGTGCTCGGTCCCGCCGAATTCCGCCGAACAGTGGAAGTGACCCGCGTCTCTCCTGGCGTCTATCGCGGCCACGTCCGCATCGGGCCCCAGGAAGGGCTGTTCCGCGTCCGCCCGTTGAATGAGAATCGCCTCTTCCCCGAAGTTGGTCTCTACCGGCAGGAATCGGAACTTTCTGATTTCGGCTCCAACGAGACGCTTCTGAAATCGATTGCCCAGTCTACTGGTGGGCGTTTCAACCCCCCGGTAGCCCAGCTCTTCGAATCCGGCGGCAAGTACACTGAGTCGTCGATGCGGCTCTGGCCCTTACTGCTGGCGCTGGCGGTGTTGCTGAACCTGATCGAACTCGGCCTGCGCAAGTGGCACGGCATTTCCGAAAGCTTTCTGCAAAAGAAAGAAGACCAGCGCCTCGCCGCGTAAGCGTTCGTGCAGGGGCCAAAGGGGTCGGGAGATGAAAATAGCAGTTGCCCGGCGGCCTGACAGGTGCCTGTGACGATGAAGAACCTTTCGTCAGGAACACTCATGTCGGCTTGTGTCGCCGTCATTCCCGCTGCATGCAAACGTGCGAACGTTCGACGATTTGTTATGCAGATTGGCATAGGCTTGAGCGACGGGCGCGAGTTGTCCCGGGCCAACCGTTAAATGCGCCCATGGGATCTCTAAACGTCAATCGAGGGTAAAGAGGAGCTATCGGCCAGCGGCGCTGGTAATGGCATTGGCGCTCGCCAGTCCCTTCAAAGAAGGTGTTCGCTTCGGGGTTCTCGCCAAAGACTGCATGAACGCCGCGGCCGCTTCGGGTCTCATTCCCGCTTCCAGCAACACCTCACCGTACAATTCCGTGGCTGGTTTGATCGGTTCCGGTGGACCGGATGGGGCCGACATGGTCAATTCGATATCGGAAGCCTCTTTAGCAACGCGGATTGCTTCGGACTTCTGTCCCCTGGCAAGCAGCGACATTGCGGTGACCTCTTTCTCCATGATGACGAACGGCTTTGCCGCGTATGCGCTGCCGGAGGCTTTCGTCCGCTCTCCCATGGCGCGCAACTGGGCCACGGCCTTGTCGGCTTCCACCGCGTCGCCTCGTTTCGCCGCACTGTAACCGGCGAAGAAGATCCACGGCGCTCTCCCCGAATAGCGCCCATCCATGGCCATACCAGGCATTCCGGGCATTGCGGTTGCATTACTGCCTGTGTCTTTCGCAGCAACCATCGCAGGGGCATCGAGTGGAATCTTCTCCCACTTGGAAGATTCAAGGTAGTAGCGTGCCCGCATGCCGAGCCAGGCTTGTTCAATGGATTCGTTCGTGGGATTCCGCTCCACGGCTTCTTTCGCCGTCTGCAGATTCTTTTCCGCATCGCCATATTGACCCAGCATCAGGTTTGAGTATTCCAGCCACGACAGAGTGTGAAAGTCCTCGCGTCCTTCTGGCAAGTGCATGCGGGCGATCAGATCGCGGGCGGCCCGATGAGCCACGATGTTGGATTCCTTCGCATCCTGCCACATCCCCAATTGAACGAAGATGTGAGAGGGCATGTGGAGCGCGTGCGGCGCGGAGGGCGCAATATTCGCATAGACACGAGCTGCCGGCAGCGCAAGGATAGCGTGATCCGGGTCGTCGAAAGCATGAATGATGAAATGCGCGGCGCCGGGATGTTCGCGGTTCTGCCCGAAGACCTTCATGGCGAGCGACGCCGCCAGCGCCTGCCGGTGGAATCCCTGATCGCCAGGCCGGACAGAGCCCAGCAGTGAGAGTGCGTAGAAAATATCCACTTCCGCATCGTCCGGCCACTGGTCGTACATCCGTGCCATGGCTTGCGAGTAGGCGATGTCGCGCGCGAGTTTATCGCCCGGGGAATAGAAGAGCATGTGGACCGCTTCCATGTAAGCTTTTTCTTTGGGAGTTCCTGCTTTTGCAATGCGGGCTTCCGGAGTTGGCGCAAGCCGCTCCAGCGCTTTCTTCGCAGCCTGGAGATCCAACTGTGCCCACAGTGGATGGTTATAACTCATGGCTTCGCCCCAAAAGGCGAGAGCGAATCCCGGGTCAGCCTTTTGCGCCTTCCGAAACGCTTCCGCTGCTTCATCGAACTCGAAGCTGTGCAGGTCTTTCACGCCTTCCACGAATGCTGTCTGCGCGGCTGCGGATCCTGAGGTGGGAAAGTCGATGCTTCCCAACTTTTGCGCGTGTAACAGCGCGAGAGGCAGAAGGGTCGCGATCAAGGGAATGGTAAGCGTTCTTCTCATAATGATCCTCGTTCCTGCGCTTCATTGTACGCTCAATGTCAGCGAAGTACAGCCTTCGATCTCGCGGCGGTTCCCAACTCCACCTCCCATCTCACAACCGGTGGTACTGGAACCGCCCGCCCACTGATTTCTTGCAGGACGCCTCCAGCGTTGGTATTATCAGCGGACGACCCGGTCAGTACTTTGTTCTACCAGCCGGGCACACTGACTATTGGAGGCTTTCATTGACAAAACTTCTTCTGGCGTTAAACCTCGCTGCTTTGAGCGCAACATCCCTCAGCGCCGGCGTCATTTTCTCGGACTTCAGTCCAGCGTCCAATAACGTAGGAACTTTGGGTTCGGGTGGGCGCCCGGCGTGGGCCAGCGCTTTCACGTCATCGGATACAGAGCAGTTGTCCCAGGTGAAGGTCGCACTCGGATCGCTCTCCGGCACGGCGGCGGCCACCGTGCAGATTCTGAACGATGCCAGCGGCGTGCCTGGCGCTTCAGTTCTGGAGAGCTGGAGTTTGACCGGCATCCCAACTATTTCCGGAGGGACGCAAACCCTGCCCGTTGAAACCTTGCTCGATGCAACAAACCTCGTTCTAAACGGCGGCACTAAGTACTGGCTCGCAATTTTCCAGCCGGATTCGGGCAGTTCTCTCTATTTCCAGGACACCACGCCCCCGAACAATCCTTCCCCCGTTTTCGGCGGTAATCCGCTCAATGGGACCTTCAACGGAACCTGGACAGGGCCTTTCGCAGCCAGCCTTTCGTTCGAAGTGGATGGGACGCCTGCAGCCGCGCCCGAACCCGCTTCTCTCGCCTTGCTGGGAAGCGCGCTCGCCGGTCTTGGCGGCCTTCTCGCGCGTAAGAACCGATCCAACTAAGGCACCCCGCAATAATTGGCACTTACGCCGTCGGCCCTGATTTAACCCCTCGCGCTACAATCTATTCTTATGTTCCTGGGAATTGAACACACGGCGATTTCCTCGCCCAATCCGGAAGCTCTGGCCAACTGGTATGTGGACCACCTCGAGTTCCACATCAACTTCTCTTACGCCGGCAACTTCTTCGTAAAAGCCGCCAACGGGACTGTTCTTGAGATCATTCCAGCAGCCAATAAGCTCGAACAACCGCAGACCCCGGCCAACAACAAAGACGCCGGTATTCGGCATCTGGCCATCCAGCCGGATAACTTCGAAGGTGCCTATGCGCAACTGCAGGCCAAAGGCGTGACCTTCGTCGGGGAGCCCTTCGAAAACCAGGGAAACCGTCTGGTCTTTTTCAACGATCTGGACGGGAACCTGCTCCACCTCATTCATCGCGAAAGGCCGCTGCCCTAAGAAGCGACCTCTGTGTTTCAACGCGTTTTCAAAGCCTTTCAATATCCGCAGTTCCGCCTCATGTGGATGGGCGCGTGCACTTCGTCCATCGGAACGTGGATGCAGGAAGTGGCACAGAACTGGCTGGTGTTCGAGCTCACCAATTCTGCCCGCTGGCTGGCTCTGGACGTCGCTTTGGGGGAAATTCCCATCTTCCTGTTTTCCCTGGTAGGCGGTGTGATTGCCGACCGCATGGACCGCCGCCGCCTGCTGCTGGGCTCGCAATATGTTCAGATGGCTTCTGCCATCGTGTTGGCCACGCTGGTGGGGACGCACCAAATTAAGGTCTGGCATATTCTCATTTCGTCGTTCGTCGTGGGTACCGCGCAGGCCTTTGGCGGACCCGCATATTCGGCGCTGGTACCCAGCCTTGTCAAGAAAGAAGATCTGCCCAACGCGATCGCCTTGAACTCCATTCAGTTCAACGTGGCGCGGGTTATCGGACCGGTCCTTGGTGGTCTGGCGCTCAAGTATGTCGGTGGTGCCTGGTGTTTCGGACTGAACGCCTTTTCGTTCATGGCCGTGATCTACTCCCTGTTTCGGCTGAAGGTCGACTTCAGCCCCAAGCGTACCGGTGAATCCATTCTGACCAGCATGAAGCAGGGATTCAGCTTCATTGCCACCCAGGGCGCCATGGCCACGCTTATCGTGATCGCTTTCCTCATGACCGCGCTGGCCATTCCCATCATCACCTTCCTGCCCGTCTTCGCCAAAACCGTTTTCAAAGGCGATGAGCTGACTTACACCATGTTCCTGGTGATCTCCGGCCTTGGGTCCATCACTGGTGCGCTCACTGTGGCAGGGCTGGGCAACATCGGCAACAAAGGCCGCATCGCCCTGGTGATGATTGTAGCCATGGGCGCGGGAATCAGCGGTTTTGCGCTTTCCCGCAACGTGTTCCTCAGTTGCGTGATGCTGTTCTGCACAGGCGCCGTTCTGATGTGCGCCTTCTCCATGATCAGTTCCCTTGTACAACTGATCACCACCCACGAGATGCGGGGCCGCGTCATGAGCGTCTACAACGTCGCTTTCCGCGGCGGCATGCCGTTTGGCAGCCTGGTTACCGGCTATCTTGTACCCATTTACAGCGCTCCAGCCGTCCTCTCTGTCAACGGCGTGTTGCTGATCGTGCTGGGCCTGTACTTTCTGGTGGTTCAACGCAAGGTAGCCGCCCTCTGACACCACCTATGCGCTGGCTGATATTCACTCTTCTACTCTCTTCTCCGGGCTTCGCCGCGGCGGAAAAAGACTCACTGGACAAGCTTCTCGACAAGCAGGATCGCGCTGCCCTGGAACAGGCTGCGGCCGGGTTGCACACCACTGCAGAGAAAACGCCCGGTGATGCCAACGCCTGGTACCGTGCTGGTCTGGCATTCTCCTATGCGGCTGACGTTGCCATGGAAATGCGCGACAAGGGCGTTTCGGAAAAATTAGCCCGCAGCGGGATCCGCGACGCCGAACAGGCCGCCAACCTGCAGCCCAACAACGCCGAATATCACCGCCTGCTGGGCACCTTGTGCGGTCAGGTAATTCCCGCCAATCCGCTGATTGGTGCCCTGACCTTTGGCAAGAAGGCAAAAGAAGAGCTGGAACGCGCTATCGCGCTTGACCCGAAATCGCCCCGCGTCTGGATCGCACATGGCGTAGGATTCTTCTACCTGCCTGTGAACCTGGGCGGCGGAGCGGACAACGCCATCAAGGACTACCGCAAGGCGTTATCGCTTGACCCGAAGTCGGCCGAGGCTTATCTCTGGATGGGGATTGCACTGAAACGCAACCATCAGGATAAAGAAGCCAAAGAGACTCTGCAGAAGGCTCTGGAACTCAATCCCGACCGGGTTTGGGCGAAGCAGCAACTGGCCGGCATCAACGGGCAATAATACCAGAGGAGAGAAATACATGTGGATCTCAATCACCAAGACAATCGGCAGTTGTGCACTCGTTGCGGTTTGCCTTGCGGGCATGGCTGTTGCGCAGACAGCGACGGCCGCCCCGGATGGCATTGTGGTCGCCAATCCAACGTACATTACGATTCCTCTGGAAATCACCGTGAACCGTCCCGCCGCCGAAGTCTGGAAACGCGTCGGCAAGTATTGCGATATCGGTGAATGGTTTCGGATTCCATGCACGATCACCTCGGGTAAAGACGGTGAATTTGGTGCCGTGCGCTCAGTCGCCGGTGAGATCCTCGTGGGAAGAACGGAACTTTCCTACACCTATACTCAGGCCGTAAGGGCTGGCCGACCGTACAACCTTTATCACGGAACCCTGGAAGCGAGGCCGGTGACGGCAACCACATCGAAACTGGTTTACAACCTGGTGTTCGACAACTCCATGCTGGCGGACGACGCCGCCCGCGAAAAAGACAGAGTGCAAAAGACCACACAATTCACGCGTGCGCTGGAGAACATGAAGATTCTTGCCGAAGGCGGCACATTGCCGCCCGCTCCGGCGCGCTGAGGGCGGCAGTTGTCACCACAGGTTGTAATAGCCGCCGCGCTGCGCCAGTTCCACCTCTACACCGAACAACTCTTTTAAGACCGGGGCCGTCAGCATTTGCTCTTTGCGGCCATCGCCGGCAATCTGCCCGCCGCGCATCAGAATGACCCGATCAATCTCCGGAATGATATCCGAAAGATGATGGGTCACCAGCAGAATTCCAATGTTGGACTGCGCCAGTCTACGGACCATCTCGCGAAGTTCGTGCTGCGCGAAAAGGTCGAGACTGGTGGAAGGCTCATCCAGTAAAAGCGTTTTCGGATTGTGCACCAGCGCGCGGCCTATCATCATGCGACGCGCTTCACCGGAGGACATTTCGTTGACCGGCCTGGCGGCAAGATGCGGGGCACCAAGCAGGGCCAGCACTTCACAGGTCTTCGCGCGCATGGCGTCAGTGACTTTGTGGTGCGGCCAGATGCCCACGCTGGAGAAAAAGCCCGAGAGCACGATATCGAAGCCGGTGATTTCGCGCGTGCACCGGGTCATCAGATCGTTGGAGACGATGCCGAGCAGGCTGCGGAGTTCCGTCACGTTCCAGCGGGACTGGCCAAGAATGGTGATGGATGATTCGGGGCGCGCCAGCGGGTAGCATTCACACGCAATGGTTTTAATGAGCGTTGATTTTCCGCAGCCGTTGGGGCCCAGAATGGCGACGTGTTCGCCCACGCCAATGCTGAGGCTGACGTCGCGGAGGGCGATGGTTTCGCCGCGCTGGACGGATACGCGGCGGAGTTCGAGGAGGGGAGCGGAAGGCACAAAATTAGTATCGCCAGTGCCCTGCCACGGGAAGGATTGCACTCGTTTTGCACCACTCCACCCCAACATCTTGTGCATATCCTGCGGAAAACCCTGCATCCTGTGCTATTGCTACTTTACTTTCACCTAAATCCCGGTTAGCATGGTTTCACTCCCCCGAGTCGGGCCGGTTTCGCGGTCCCGTGATTTCGCGCGTCTGTAGTCCACTCGAGGTGCCTTGTGCTGAAGCTGAAAAAAGTCGAACTCCAGGGGTTTAAGTCGTTCTGCGACAAGACCGAACTCCGTTTCCAGGGGGATGGCATTGCCGCCATCGTAGGCCCCAACGGGTGTGGGAAATCCAACCTGAGCGACGCAATCAGTTGGGTACTGGGCGAACAATCGGCCCGCTCCCTGCGTGGTACCCGGATGGAAGACGTCATTTTCGCCGGCACGAAGGCCCGCAAGGCCGTCGGCATGGCCTCGGTCACCATGGTTCTGGTAGACCCGCAGGCGCGCGAGATCCCCGCTTCACTCCCGTTTGACGCTCCGGTGGAGGGCGCCAGTGCAGAAGGCCTGCCCGCATCCGGCGAGGCCGCAACTCCCAGCGCGCCAACGCTGAAGGTCCACGAAATCCACTCCGCCTCCGGGCACGGCATCATTCATCACCCCGGCTCCAAAAACGGTGAAATCTCCATCACCCGCCGCCTGTTCCGCTCGGGCGAAAGCGAGTACCTTATCGACGGTCGCCAGGCCCGCTTGCGCGACATTCAGGACATCTTCATGGGTTCCGGACTTGGACCGGAAAGCTACGCCATCATTGAACAGGGGCGTATCGGCCAGATTCTTTCCTCCAAGCCGCAGGATCGGCGCGCAGTGCTGGAAGAAGCCGCCGGCATCACCAAATACAAGTCGCGCCGCCGCCTTGCCGAAGCCCGACTGGAATCGGCGCGGCAGAATCTTTCGCGGGTGTTCGACATTCTGGAAGAAGTCAATCGCCAGGTCAACTCCCTGAAGCGCCAGGCCGCCAAAGCGAAGCGTTACAACGAACTTCGCGAAGAGCTTACCGCGCAACTCCGCGCCGTACTGGCAGGCCGCTATGTGGCCTTGAACACGGAAGCAATTCGCATGGGCGCGCTGCTGGAGCAGGCCTCCGGGGAACTGCGCGAAGCCACCACTGCTGCCGCCGCCAGAGATGGTGACCGTACCACCGCACAGGAATCTTTCTACGCGCTGGAAAAAGAACTCACCACAGCCCGCGCGCGCCTGGCGGAACTCAACGTAGAGGCTACGCGTACCCGGGGCCGTCTGGAATCGCAGGTGCGCGAAGCGGCAGGCTTCGAGCAGCGGATGACCCGCGCCGAACAGGAATCGGGGCAACTGGAGACCGGCCTTGCCGCCTGCGAGACGGATCGCGCTCAGTTCGCCGAGTCTGTAACCGCGTTGGATGCGCAGATGCAGGAAGCCCGCACGGGCCTGACGGAAATGAACCTTGGCCGCGATGAAGTGCAGATGCGCGTCCGCGAGGCCAACCGTTCCATTGAGGGTTTGCGCAGCGCGGTTCTGCGCCTGCTGGGCGAGGCCTCCGGCACCCGCAATCAGATTGCCCAGGCCGACGCCTTCCTTGCCTCCATTGAACGCGAGCGCACCCGCTCTACCCGTGAAGAAGAAGTGGCCGCAGTGGAGATCGAACGGCTCGCGAAGGTGAAACGCGACCTCTCTGAAAACATGACGCAGCGGCAAATGGAACTGGAAACCGTTACCCAGGGCCGCAAGCGCACCGAACAGGAACTGAGCGGTAAGCGCACTGAGATTGGTGGGCTGCGTCAGGAAATCGACCGCCTGCGTGGTGCCTGCTCTACGCTGAAGGCCCGCCGCGATTCGGTTGAGAACGTGCTCTCTCACCACAGTTACACCACAGAATCTACCCGCAAACTGCTGAAGGAACTGGAGAGCGGACGCGCCGGTGACTTCCGTCCCGAAGGCGTTCTGGCAGATTTCATTGATGTAGACGGGGAATGGGAACGCGCCGCCGAAGAATTCCTGCACGACGAACTGGAATACGTGGTGATGCGCAACTGGGATGAAGCCGAGAAGAGCATGACATTGCTGCGCGGCGAACTGGAAGGCCGCGCGTCGTTTCTTGTAGAGGGCGGTCTTGTGGCAGGTGCAACCGCGGTGGCCCAGGCCATTCTCCCGCTGCCCCGCCTCAGCGATTGCGTCCGCTTCACCAACGGCCTCACCGGTCAGGCCCACAACCTGTTGCCGCGTCTGAGCCGCTGCTATCTGGCGAATGATCGCGACCAGGCCCGTGCCCTGGCTGAATCCAACCCCGAAACCTGGTTCCTGCTGGCCTCCGGCGAAAGCTATCATGGCCGCGTTCTCACCGGCGGACGCAAGACGGCCAGCGGCCCGCTTGCACTGAAGCGCGAATTGCGCGAATTTTCCGACGAACTGCAGGTTCACGAACAAACCCTGGCGGGCAAAGTCGCGGCGCACGAGAGCCTGGAAAAAGAGGCCCTTCACCTCGCTTCTGAACTGGAGAATCTCCGTCAGTTGCAGCAGTCGCGTGAGAAAGACGCGGTGTCGCTGGATCACGATTTACGCCGTACCAGCGAAGAAATTCAGCGCGCCAATTCCCGTATCTCCGTAGCCCGTCTGGAACTGGAGCGGCTTTCGCGCGAAGAAGAGCGCGCCCGTGAAAAGCGCACCGAAAATCAGCAGATGGTGGAAGAGAAAGATGCGGCGCGCGCCACGAAGGAACAGGAACTGGAAGCGCTGCGCGAGCAACTCGAAGCCGCCCAGAACGAAGCCCGCGGTATTGATGAACAGCATTCCATTTTGCGCGCCCGTTTGGCCGGTTTGGAAGAGCGGGCCCGCGGGGAACGCGCCGCCCTTTCGCGTCTGGAAAACCAGCAGCGCACAATGTCCAGCCGCCGTCAGGAAATCTCGACGGAAGTGGAACGCTGGGGCATGACCCGCGCGCGCATTCTCGGCGAAAACATCGACCTTGACGCCAGAGTCACTGCCTTCACGGCTGAAATTGGCAGCTCGGAACGGACCGTGCTCGAACTGGCCTCAGCCGAAGCCCAACAGCGTCAGGCTCTGGCCCACGCCGATGAAGCCCTGCGCGAACTGCGAGCCCGCATTGAATCCGGCCATGTGCGCCGCTCGGAATTCGAAGTCGAACTGACCCGCCGGCAATCTGAACTACAGTTCCTCGACGAGACCAGCCGCAAGGAACTCAACATCGCGGTGGCAGAACTTCCCGAGCCGGTATTTGAACCAGCGCCCGAAGGGTCCAGCGCCGACCCGCTGCAACTGGCTGAAGCCGCCTGCGAAGAGACGCGCCGCCGGATCGAAGGTCTGGGCGCAGTGAATGCACAGGCGTTCGAGGAGTTCCAGGAAGCCACGCAGCGCCAGGAATTTCTCTCTGTACAGCGGCAGGATCTGCTGGAATCGATCAAGGATACCGAGAAGGCCATCCACGAAATCGACGAAGTCTCCAAGGTTCGCTTCACCGAAGCTTTTAAGATCATCAACGAAAACTTCAGTCAGTGCTTCCAGACCCTTTTTGGTGGCGGTACAGGTGAGATGCGCCTCACCGACGAAAGTAACGCGATCGAATCCGGTATCGACATCATCGCTTCGCCCCCCGGTAAGAAGCTGCAAAACGTGCTGCTGCTATCGGGCGGCGAGAAAGCACTTACCGCGCTTTCGCTGCTGATGGCGATCTTCAAATACCAGCCCAGCCCGTTCTGTGTGCTGGATGAAGTGGACGCCCCGCTGGATGAAGCCAACATCGGTCGCCTGACCCGCCTGCTGGCGGAGATGGCGGTAGATACGCAATTCGTGGTCATCACCCACTCCAAGCGGACTATGGAAGCCGCCCAGTCGATGTACGGCGTCACCATGCAGGAGGCAGGAGTCTCCAAACTGGTATCGGTGAAATTTCACCATGCCAACCGGGCCAACGCGGCGTAGGCGGGATTCGCACCTGAAGTCAAAGGCACGCTGTGGTGCTTTGCGGGCGTTTCCAAGTTCCCTCAGCCATTCCGGGTGGCGTGGGTGATCAGTTCCTTAACCAGAGGATTGGGGAAAGTGCGGCTCGGTGTAATCGCATAAAACCTCTCCTTGATTGAGGTGATCCGATATCGCTCTACCAACGAACCAGCGCGCAATTCGTCCTGCACCACCACCTTCGGGACCAACGCTACCGCGTTGATCCGCATTGCCAGCACACGCAACATCGCCATATCATCGACCTCCGCTGCGATGATCGGGCGGATGCCTGCCTGATCAAGTATCCGTTCGAATGCCGCCCGGATGTCACTTTCCAGGCTTGGCAGAATTACCGGTGTCGTTCGAAAGTCCTCTGGAAAACGGAAGGCCCGACGCCCCTTTACAGGCCTGGCCACCAAAATGACTTCCTGTTCGGCAAGCATATGACTGTGATGCCCGGTCTCCACGTCGCGGCGGAGTGCCTGATTCGAAAGCACGACGTCGACCTCATGATTGCGCAATTGCACGATCAGATCGCGCACGCCGCCTGATCGCAAAACAAGTTCCACGTCTCGTCTGGCCCGCAGAGGCTTAACGAATTCCCATTGGAAATTACGTGAGAGAGTCGCTACCGCTCCAATTCGCAGAACCTGGCGTGCCTTAGGTGAACGATGATGGAGCGTATCGACAAGCTCTTCTCCCGTACGAAAGATGGAGTCTGCATACTGCAACGCCATCCGGCCGGCCTCGGTCAGGACCAGCTTGCGATTCTTCCGGATGAAGAGAGCCTGGCCAAGGGTTTCTTCCAAGTGACGAAGCTGAATGCTGAGCGCGGACTGCGCCACATTCATTTTTGCCGCAGCCTTCGTCAAACTGCCTTCGTGCGCAATGGCCCAAAAGTACCGCAGATGGTGATAGTTCAGGAACATCAGTAGTTCACATATACCATATAGAACGATTCTATATAAAACATCTATTGGAACGAAGATCTGCTCTTACGTTATTCTGCTGGTGTATGAATGAGTCGACTTCACAATCCCTGCGGGCCGGACGCAGAGCGGCATCGTGGGGGCAGGTGTTCGCGGCGGGCTGCTTCGTGTCCGCACTGGTCGCCAGTAGCTTTCTTGACCGGTTGACCAGCGTCCTGTTGGTACTCAGCACGTTTCTATTTGGTATCGTCTGCCACTACTCGAAGCGGTACATGGCAGGAGACCCTGGCCAGTCACGCTTCACGCTCTGGCTCTGCCTTACCGGCGCTTGCGTTTTCGTGCTGGTCCTCTCGCAAAACCTGATGTTGTTTGCTCTTGCATGGTGTGGCACGAGCCTCAGCCTGCATCAGTTGCTCCGGTTTTACAGGGACCGCCCCGGAGCTATACTCGCTGCCAGAAAAAAGTTTCTGATCAGTCGGCTGGGCGACTCGGCTCTAGTCGCCGCCCTTGTCCTGACGCACGCCGAGTTCGGCACCTGGGACTTTCAGAAGATCTTTGTGGCAGTCGAACGTCTTCGACTTGCGGGACCTGAGCACTTGCCAACCGCTGTCAGTTGGATTGCGGGACTACTGGTTTTCGCGGCTCTGCTGAAGTCTGCTCAGTTCCCATTTCACAGTTGGCTGCCGGACACCATGGAAACCCCGACCCCGGTGTCGGCGCTCATGCACGCCGGAATCATCAACGCGGGGGGAATCCTGGTCATACGGCTGAGCCCACTGATCTCTCTATCGAGCGCCGCGTTGCTCATTCTCTGCGTGGTGGGGAGCTTCACCGCATTGTTCGCTTCGACGGTGATGTTGACTCAGGCAAGCGTGAAACGCGGTCTGGCGTTCTCAACCGTCGGACAAATGGGCTTCATGCTGCTCGAATGTGGCCTGGGGGCTTTTCACCTGGCGCTCCTCCATCTCGTGGCTCACTCACTTTACAAGGCTCACGCCTTTCTCTCCTCAGGCAGCGTTGTTTTGGAAAAGCCAGTGGTGGAGCAACGCTCACTCAGCCCCGCAACTGTTGTGGTCGGCCTTCTTTCGGCGGCTGGAATCAGTGTCATCGCTGCGGCAGGCTTCAGAGTGTCTCTGCTTGATGAGCCGGCGCTGCCGGGCATCTTCACTCTCGCTCTGGCGCAGATGTTATGGGCCTTCTGGAGCGCCGGGCCAGGGATTTGGCAGGTTCTATTGGGTGGGGCGCTTGGCGTCAGTTTCAGCGCAGCTTACTTAGCGCTGGGTCATGTCGCTGAAATGGCAGTGACGCCCCTGAAAAACAGTGCCAGCTGGGTAGGACTGCCCATACTCGCAATCTTCGTACTCGTTGCGGTTGCGCAGACACAGCTAC
Source organism: Bryobacterales bacterium (assembly GCA_038229475.1). Classification (GTDB taxonomy): domain Bacteria; phylum Acidobacteriota; class Terriglobia; order Bryobacterales; family Bryobacteraceae; genus BOG-234. Next base: position 67,705 of record JBBROK010000022.1, read on the forward strand.
CGCGCCTGGTGCGCACGTCGTTTGGCAGGCACCTCTACGTCCACGCCCGGAATGGTTTCTACTTCAATACCCTTGCCAATCGGGTCACGACTGCGCTCTGGCCGGGACAAATCCAACAGGAGAACCTGTAGATGGCCCTAAGTCTTCTCGCATTTGAGGAACAGTCAGCACAAGCCCAGGCTGCGCAAGCTGCATGCAGCCGCGTTCCCCCACTGTGGCCTCTTCAGAACTTCGTTGCGGTCAATCCCTTCCTCGGATTGAGCGAAATGCCCTTCACCGAGGCATCCCGGCTGCTGGTAAAGGTGGCGCATCGCGACATCCTGATGGACGCGGGGTATTATCTCAACCAGCTCAGCAGCGGAGCGATTCTCGCCGGGGACATTAGGGCTGCGATTGTTCAGGATCGAAGCGTCATAGATCCAATTGATCCGATCTCCTGGCTGACTGAACGATTAGAAGCCGTGGATCGCCCGGAACAGATACTAACTGTTGCGGACTGGCTGGACCAGACGCGGGCGACTGGCTGGGCCAACTTTGTAGTCGAAGAAATATCGAAATGGTGCGCCTCTTACTTTGACCGCGGGCAATCTTCCTGGAAGGCCCCCTTCAACCACCTCTCGCTTTATGCGGCATGGAAGCAAGCCGCCGGGATTGACGCCAATCCCGAGGTGTTCGGCCTGGCAGAGTTTCGCCGATACGTCAGGAACCTGCCAGACTCTGAAGAAGCCGCAATCGAAGGCGCTCTGAATTTGCTCAGCGTTCCACCCGAACTCGCCTGCGATTTCCTGCATCGTGAGTTGATGAGTGTTTTCGGCTGGAGTGCATACGCCGCTTTTGAGGATAGGCAAGGGAGCGGACAACAGTTCGTTCGGCAGTTGCTCGCAATTCGACTCGCCTACGACACCGCGCTATTCGCAATCGATACCGGCTGGCGCTGTCAGGTCGTCCGGACCATGAACGCTGCCGGGTGCGCCCATGCGAGATACATCGCGCAGCTGGCGCTCGAAAACGCCTTCCGATCAAGGCTGATAAGGAAATTGAACTCGGTTCCAGACCCGGTCGCTGATTCTTCGCGAAAGGCATTGCAGGCAATCTTCTGCATTGATGTTCGTTCGGAAGTCTATCGACGCGCTCTTGAATCGCAGTCGTCGAGCATTGAGACCATCGGCTTCGCAGGGTTTTTTGGCATGCCGGTGGAATTTGACGCTTCAGCGAGATGTCCGGTGCTTATCGCACCCCAATACCAGTTGCGGGCAGCGCAGCAGGATTCCGGGCTGGGCCGGGCAGGCAGCCGCGTCAAAGCCGTCTGGAAGAGCCTGCGAAATTCGGCAGCGGTCTGCTTTTCATCTGTGGAGGTTGGCGGGGCCTGGTCTGGTGTGGACTTGCTCAGGCAGTCTTTCCGCACATCCGCAACTGACGAGGCGGTTCAAAAGCTCACCTGGCCAATTCCACTCTCGGCACAAGTGGACCTGGCCGCGGGTGCGCTAAAGAACATGAGCGTTGATACCAGCCGCCTGGCGCCCATTGTTCTGATTTGCGGGCACGGAAGCAGGACGGAAAACAATCCCTATGGATCGGGCTTGGATTGCGGTGCCTGCGGCGGCCACAAGGGAGATGTGAACGCGCGATTCGCGGCTGCGCTGATGAACGATTCCGCCGTGCGCGAGGGCTTGAAGGACCGTGGAATTGTGATCCCGGAAGACACCGTCGTCGTCGCAGGACTTCACAATACGACTACCGACGATGTAACTCTCTACTACCAGGAGCTGCTCTCTGACAAGCAACGCCAGGATATCAAAAACTGGCTTGAGTTCGCGTCGAGGCAAGCCCGGATTGAACGCAGTCGCTCCCTCATGCCGGATGTCGCGCCCGTCTCGCCCGGGAAGCTCGATCGGGAAACCCGGCGGCGCAGCGCGGACTGGTCAGAGGTGCGCCCCGAATGGGGACTGGCGGGAAACGCCGCTTTCATCGCCGCACGCAGATCGAGAACTCGGGGGCTTGATCTGGAGGGCCGGGTATTTCTGCACGACTATGACTGGACTACTGATCCGGACGCATCGGTTCTGCAGCTGATCCTGACTGCGCCGGTTATCGTCGCCAGTTGGATCAATCTTCAGTATTACGGTTCTACCGTGAACAACCGACTGTTCGGCAGTGGCAACAAGGTGCTTCATAATGTTGTCGGCACATTTGGAGTGTGGGAGGGCAATGGGGGCGATCTCAGAACAGGACTCCCCCTTCAATCACTCCATGACGGCACGAAGTGGATGCATGAACCGCTGCGCTTGCAGGTGTTCATTGAAGCTGCTCGCCACCAAATAGATAAAGTCCTGAACGCCAATCCCGAAGTCCGAAGCCTCGTTGAGAATGACTGGTTTCATCTGATGTCCCTGGAGGGAAGCGCCGTCTACGAACGCCGGGGACGCTCTGGTTGGCACGTTAGCCGGAAAGTTCGTCATTAGGATGATTGGCGGGGCCACTGGCGATCCGCTGCGGGCTCTCGTGCTTATGCACCGAACCGGTCGTGAGCGGGTAGTAGCCGAAGGTCCGCCTGCCATCAAGCGCTACGCAGGTCCTGGCGGGATCTGCCTGCTGATTCGTCCCGGCGTATTCTTGCAGCCACTCGCTCAAATCGCTTTCACGGATTAATTTGTCTATGACGAATGCAGGCTGCGCCTCCCTCCTCATAGAGACTGGCATCCAGTTTTCTAACTGCGCACCTGTTTTTTGCGGTTGAATCTAGCCGGCGAATAGAAATTTGCTCAAGTACCAGTACTTCCTGACCGATTAGGCTCATGGAGCCAATCCATGAAATCTTGTGCATTTTTTGCGCTGTACGCGTGTACAGGTGTAATCGCCGCTGCGTCTTCGCCCGAACTTCCCTTCACCATTGTGGAGAATCGGGGCCAGTTGGAATCGGCGGCCCGCCTTGTCGGCCAGGGGCCTGGTTTCCGCGCGGAATTTGAAGACCAAAGCGTCTTGCTGGAAGATGGTGGGGGAGTAGCCCGCATCGATTTCCCCGGCGTTAACCCGGGAACCACAGTCGCTGCGGAACAGGAATCCGGTGCCACCATCAACTATCTGATGGGCACCGATTCTTCGCGCTGGAAAACCAATCTCCCCGCATTCCGCGCCGCCCGCTACGCCAATGTCTGGCCCGGAGTGGATGTGGTTTTTTACGCGGATGGATCGCACGCCCGCGCCGCGTTTCACCTCGGTGCCGGGTCCTCCGTGGCCAGTATTCGACTGCACTTCGACGGTGTTCCTGTGCCCACGCCGGATGGCGGCCTGCTCATTCAAACCAGTGCCGGTGAAGTTGCCCTGCCAGCCCCGGAAGTGGTGGCAGAAAACGGTGCCCTCGCGGAACCTCTGCGGGCGAGCTACATGGTTCGGGGTGGCAATACCGTTAGTCTCGCGGTGGCCTCAGGGCTGGCGGCGCGGCTGAGCGCGACTTCAAAGAATCCACCCCTGCTGTTCAGCGGCTACTTCGGCGGCTCGTCGCAGGACAATATCACCGCCGTGGCCATTACAACCTCTTTCAACATTGTGGTGGCGGGCTGGACCAGTTCACCCGATCTGCCCGTCGCGGGCGCCCGCCGGACGTCGGGCGGCGGAGTAGACGCTTTTGTCGCTAATTTCAGCCCTGTCGGCGGGCAGTTGGTGTACTGCACTTATCTCGGTGGATCGGGCGATGACCGCGCCTTTGGCATCGCGGTTGATCAGGCACAGAACACTTACATCACCGGTTGGACGTCGTCCCGTAACTTCCCGGTCGTGGGAGGCGTGCAGAGCCGTTTGAGCGGAGCTCGCGACGCATTTGTCACCAAACTGAATCCCACCGGCACGGCGATTGTTTACAGCACGTATCTCGGCGGCACCGGAATCGACAGCGCCGCCGCCATTGCGCTCGATGCCACCGGCGCGGTCGTCATCATCGGCGACACCACTTCCACCAACCTCCCTGCTACTACGGGCGCGTATCAGCAGCACCTTGCGGGCGGTCAGGACGTTTTCGTGGCCCGGCTCAATCCGGCGGGGAACGCGATTTCCATGCTCACATGGCTGGGCGGTTCGGCCTCTGATCATGGGGCCGCCGTGAAGATTGATCCGTCCGGCAACATCGTTGTGGGTGGCGGTACTTATTCCGTTGATTTCCCCACCACAGCGGGGCTGCAAACGGTATCCGGCGGAGGCCAGGATGGATTTGTCTCAAAACTCTCCCCGAATGGCACGGCTATCCTGTGGAGTACCTACCTCGGCGGCTCCGGAGGGTCTCCGGGCGCGCCGGAAACCGTGACGGGAATCAGCCTTAGTGCTGCCGGCAACCCTACCGTCGTGGGAATCACCAGTTCAGCTGATTTTCCCATTCGCGGCGCGGCACCCCAGCCGGTCTTCGGAGGGGGGCAGACGGACGGATTCCTCGCCCGGCTCACCGGCAACACCAGTGGATTATTGACGCTTTCGACGTTCGTTGGTGGTTCCCTCGACGACGGAATCAACGCCATTGCCAAAGACAACCTCGGTCTCATGTACGTTGTCGGCTACACGTCCTCCAGTGATTTTCCGATTCGCCGCGCCGCACAGAGTCAACCCGGCGGTGGAATGGACGCCTTTGTCGCCAAGATGGATGGCAGCATGAGAATTATTTACTCCAGCTGGCTGGGCGGCTCCGCCAGCGATTCGGGTAATGCTGTTGCGGCCGATTCCATGACCAACGTGGTCGTGGTTGGCTCCACCGGATCGCCGGACTTTCCCCTGGCTGGTGGCGCAATGCCGCGTTACAAACCAGGGCTGCTCTCCGGCTTTGTAACGAAAATTGGTGCTTCCTGGTCAACCGGTACCGCCAGCCTTCCAACTGTTTATCGCGATAGCTGGCGGATCAATGGCTTTAACGGAACCACGCCCGCCTTCACCCTGAATTCGTTTGGTCAGGCCGGTGATATTCCGGTGGTGGGCGACTGGACCGGCACTGGGGTAAATCGGCTGGGGGTTTTCCGCAACGGTCTGTGGATTCTTGACACCAACAACAACGGAGTACAGGACGCAAGCGATCTCACCGTTAACTTCGGCCAAGCCGGCGACGTGCCCGTTTTTGGCTTCTTTGATGGCACGGACAGGCCGCAACTGGGGCTGTTTCGGGCCGGTACCTTCGTCCTGGACCTCTCCGGCCACTTGACGGGAATTGCCACTGGCACGGCCGATGCAACCTTCGCTTTTGGCCAGGCCGGCGATACTCCGATAACGGGCGATTGGAATGGCAGCGGCACCACCAAGGTCGGGGTGTTCCGCAGCGGGGTCTGGAGGCTCGACTACGACGGCGACCGGGCTTTCACGGCTGCGGATCCGACATACATATTCGGACAGGCCGGCGACCTGCCTGTTGTGGGCGATTGGAACAGTGCCGGGGACGCCACTAAAATTGGTGTCTACCGGGCCGGATACTGGATTCTGGACAACGACGGCAACGGTCAAATAGACAAGCCGGGCGTGAGAGAACTATATTTCGCCTTCGGCGGTCCAACGCTCAAGCCGTTGGTCTGGTAATCGCAGTCACAAACCACCCGAAAATCTTTCAGGCCAGCTTAACATGCTGATTCCACACCAGTTCGTACACCTGCGAACCATCGCCGGACTGCTGAAAAGGCCGGTTTCTCTACCCGGCAATGCCACACTCAGGCCGGAGGCATCGCTCCTGACGTGTCCGAAACCATTTACAAACTTCAACCCGACCGCACTCTGGCCCTGCGTGGATTCGATAGTTTCGCCGCTGCCGCAGCCCTTCACAGTGCGTCACCCACGGGCTTCAAAGCCAGCGGTACGTTCCGCGACCAGGCAGATTTCGCTGTCGCTGTTCTCTACGATGCC
>JBBROK010000023.1:0-73232 GCA_038229475.1 Bryobacterales bacterium
AGCTGCGCTGCAAAGGATCAAACAACATCATGTACTGACCGCGCTACATGGCCGGTCTTGGGATGACCACTGGAGCTATAGGCACCAGCTTGCGTTGAATAACAGAATCGGGTTTACACAAAACCCTTGACACCACCGAAAGCAGTGACAGGAGCCTCTCCGCCTGATCCCGCAGGGCGGGAAGATCGTCGTTGGCAATTTCTCAAATGAACCCGAGTGCTTTGCAGGAAGGCCTCATGGCCGCCGGAAGCATATGCCCCGATCCTGCGAATGTATGTCGAGCACATGCTCGACATACAGCCGGTCCCGGTTCAGAGGCTCTCCCACTTTTGCATGCTTGCAGCTTCAAAGTGCAACGGCCTCGCGCAGGATTCGACTGCGCAGCGCAGGGTGAAGCGCCGAAGAAGATGTGACGTCACCCTTCCTGCCCAGCTCACTTTCGAGGTCGGCGATGAAGCCGCCCGGGAAAAACGGCGTACGGAGCGGGCCGCGCTCAATCAGCAGATCGAGATCGCTTGCCGGACCCGCCTCACCGCGCGCGAAAGATCCGAAAACCCGAACTGCGGTCACACCGTGACGTGCTGCGATCATCAGGATCGCGTCGCGTTTTTTAACCCGCAGCTGGTCGAGAGTCATGTTTATACCACTCAGGCTTTACATCAATCGCTGTCTGTCAATCGTCTTACATCGACGATGATAGTCGGGTTGCGCCGGAGTTTGCAGCACACCTGCCTCTACTTCCACGGCTTCCAGTTCCGCAGAGCCCATCCCGCCCTCGCCATTGAGCGACAGGATTTCACACGGGCCGAGGCGTTCGCCGGGAACGAGAGGCCTGGCTATTGATCGAGTCTAACGAACTCTTCCTGTCAAACGCCGCCGATCCGAATAACCTTCTTTCCAGCTTTGGATCTCCGGTTGACAGCGGCAAAGTCAAATAAACTGATCGACGGTGACCTTGAATAGCGGGGCGAGCTGTTTGGACTGCTCCTGACTGACAAACGGTCCTCGCCCCTGGTCATGTTGCACTTTCACGACCACAGGCTCTTCATTTATCACGTCGTTGATCCGTCACGAGAGCGGGTGCGACTTCAACGCGAAGACACGAGTCCCTTGCGCACTGAATAGAGGATGAGTTCAGCCACGCTGTGCAGCTTGAGCTTCTCCTGGAGATTTCTGCGATGCGTTTCCACTGTGTACAGGCTCAGCCCGAGCAAAGTCGCGATCTCTTTATTCGGCTTGCCTTCTGTAATAAGATGCAGGATTTCGCGTTCCCGCGCGGTCAGCAATTCGTAGCTGTCCTGCGCGCCACGTGTCCGCATCTCCCGTACGTAATCCTCAGCCATGACGCGGCTGATCTCCGGACTAAAAAAGGCTTTCCCTTCGCTAACCGCGCGAATCGCATCCACGAGATCGCCCTCGGCGGAGTCTTTCAGCAGGTAGGCCTTGGCCCCGGCCTTCAGCGCGCGCAACACGTAGGATTCATCGGAATGCATGCTCAGGATTACGATCGCAGTCGCCGGAAGAGCCTCCCTGATCCGCTGTGCGGCCTCGGTGCCGCTCATGTTCGGCATCGCGATGTCCAGCACCACTACGTCCGGCTTCAGCGCAAGCGCCTGCTCCACGGCTTGCCGTCCGTCCGCCGCCTCACCCACCACGAGGAAGCCGGGCTGGCTTTCGAGCAGGAGACGAAGACCCCGTCGCATCACGTTGTGGTCATCTGCCAGAACCAGGCGAATTTCTCTCACGCTGTCACCTCACGAAATGGCAGTTCCACTTCCAGCGTTGTCCCGTCTTTGGAATTCGACCGGACGCGCAGCGCGCCTCCCAAATGCGCAGCACGTTCCTCCATTCCCAGCAGCCCCAGGCCGTGCGACCGGGAAACATCGAACCCATGGCCGTTATCTGCGATTCTGAGGATTAACTCGTCACCCGTCCGCTGGACCTCGATTCGGATCGCGGCAGCGCCGGAATGCCGCTCACAGTTATGCAGCGCCTCCTGAACGACCCGATAAATACACGTCTTGTATTCGTCGGGAATACTGTCGGATTCGGGATCGGCCTCGACCAGCACGTCCATACCCGTACGCCGCGATACTTCGCGTGCCTGCCATCGGAGTGCCGGGATCAAACCAAGGTCGTCGAGCATGGATGGCCGGAGCAGAAGAGACATATTCCGGACCACCTTGAGCGTTCCTTCCACAAGGCCACGCACGGACTCCACCCGCGCCCGCGCACCTTCTTCAAAGAAACCGGCTAAGGCATTGGAAAGATTCCTTAGCTCAATCAGAGCGGCGGAAAGCGACTGGCCGACCTCATCGTGCAGTTCCCGTGCGAGGGCGCGCCGCTCGGTTTCCTGGGTTTCCACCAACCTTGCAGAAAGGCTTGTGAGCTGGCTTCGTGCCTCGACGACCTCAAGGTATCTCGCCTGCGCATGATCTTCCAGATGGAGGATTCGCCGCATCGTGAAGGCCGCCATCAGAAGCCCCAGCCCGAGCACTAAAGTCAGCGTGAGTAACAGACGCGTTTGAAATGAATCGAGAAGGTCTACCACTCTCTGGTTGCCCGCGTTCAATTGTTCTTCGTTGATGTCGCCAATTCGCCCTGCGATTTCCAGCATGGCTGTTCGACGCGCGAAGACTTCGTCGCGGAGGAAAGCGTAGCCGCGGCGCTGGCGTTCCGCAGCACTCCATTCGAGAACCGGTCCCAAAAGATTCCAATAATGCATCAGTTGCGCGCGCAGTTCGCCATATTCCTTGGATTCGCGTGGCTCCACCAGTCGCTCGTACGACGCCAGAGCCACGTCCATTTCGCGATGAACATTTTCGAGGCTGGCACCGAATGTGGCTGCCCGGGACGGGTCCGGATCCAGCAGATAATCCCGCACCCAGGTGCCGGAAAGATAGAGTTCCGAGCGAATGTCATTCAGCAGATGATTGCGCAGCAGAAACTGGCGCCGGATCAGATCGTCTTCCTGCCGAACTTTCCTCAACACCCGCAGACCGTCGAGTCCCGACAGTGCGATGATGATGAGCAATCCGCCAAAGCCCGCGATCAGCGCGATCCGGCTCCCCGTTACGGGCTTACCGGTCCGATGTACGTCCCGTCTTCCGATGCCTTGAGCCGTGACCATTCCATCTGAGCGTAGCCTGAAATCCTCCGATCCGTTACTACCAGGTACCAGGTATATGAAAATACCCGATGCCTGGTATGGTCCGCACTGCTTGCCTTTGGGACCATGAAGTCGTTCCGAATGAACATTTCCAGTACCCCCCGACTGATTGCCGCGTGCGTGCTGGTTGCCGTCGCGGGGCTATGCAGTCTGTCATGCGCGAAGCAGCAACCCGCGACGGCCACCAGTAATTCCGAGCAACCACCATCTGTCGCCGTGGCTAAGGTTCAATTGCTCAACTTGTCACAGAGCCTCGTCCTGACCGCGGAATTCAGACCTTTCCAGGAGGTTGACGTGATGGCCAAAGTGGCCGGATACGTCAGCAACATTCCGGTGGACGTCGGGTCCCGCGTGCGGCAAGGGCAGTTGCTGGCGGTGCTCGAGATCCCGGAAATGGCGGACGATCGGATGCGCTCGCAGGCCGCGCTTGACCGCAGCCAGGCCGAAGTCAACCGTGCGAAGGATGACTTGAAGCGCACCGAGTCCGCCCACGAGATCGCGCATCTCTCCTACAGGCGCCTCGCCGACATTGTCCGCCAGCGGCGCGGTCTGGTGGCTCAACAGGAGGTAGACGAAGCAGAGAGCCGCGACCTTGTCGCGGAAGCGCAGATCGCGGCAGCGAAGTCGAATATCACCGCGGCCGAACAACAGGTACGTGTGAGCACCGCCGAACTGGCGCGCGTACAGACGATGTTCGACTACACGCGCGTCACGGCTCCCTTCGACGGGGTGGTGACGCGCCGTTATGCCGATACAGGTTCCCTGATTCAGGCCGGCACCGCCGCCAACGCGATGCCGCTGGTGAAGCTCTCCCAAAACAGTCTGCTGCGTCTCGTACTTCCAGTGCCCGAATCGGCGGTTCCAACGGTCCGTATCGGACAGACCGTTCAGGTGCGCGTCCCCACGCTCAATCGCGCGTTCCCTGGCCGCGTGGCTCGCTTTGCCGACAAGGTAGCACAGGCAACCCGCACCATGGATACCGAAGTTGACGTCCCCAATTCCGACCTCATTCTCATCCCTGGCATGTTCGCCGAAGTGGACCTGAACATCAGCCAGCGCAATCATGTGGTGGCTGTGCCGGTCCTTGCCCTGGACTCGGGCGAAGACGAGAAGGCCGGGCGGGTGGTGCGTATCACGCCGGATAACCGTGTCGAAGTAATTCCCGTGCGGCTGGGCCTGCGCACGGCGTACCAGGTTGAGATTCAGTCGGGGCTCCGTGATGGAGACCTGGTTGTTCTCAGTAATCGCGCCGCCTTGCGGCCCGGAGAACTCGTGCAGCCCAAACTGAGCGAGATCGGAAAGCAGTAGGACACTGACATGTCTGGATTCTCCATTCGTAATCCTTACCTGATCGTAGTCATCGCGCTGATGATCGCCGTGATTGGCGGCACGGCACTCCTGCGCATGCCTGTGGACATGTTCCCGTCGATCAACATCCCGCTGGTTGTGGTTGCCACTTTTTACAATGGTATGCCGCCGGAGCAGATTGAGACCGACATCACCAGTCGTTTCGAGCGGCAGTTCACCCTGGCGAGCGGCGTGGAGCACATTGAGTCCCGCTCTTTGCCGGGAGCCAGCATCATTCGCGTTTACTTTCAGCCCGGGTCGAACGCCGATGCGGCCGCCGGCACCATTTCCAATCTTGCGCTGGCTCAGTTGCGACGACTCCCCCCCGGCACGCTGCCGCCGGTTGTGCTGAAGTTCGATGCGTCCAGTATTCCGGTTTGCCTCGTTCAGGTGGGCGGGGATGGCTTCAACGAAACGCAGCTTCGCGATCTTGCACAGTTCACCGTGCGGAACCAGATCGCGGCTGTCCCCGGCGCCAGCGTTCCGCAGCCATTCGGCGGCGGTTACCGCCAGATCATGGTGTACGCCGATCCCAACAAACTGGAAGCGCATCAGCTTAGCCTCATGGATGTAGTTCGCTCGGTCAACCGGTCGAATCTCATTCTGCCGGCCGGTGACGTCCCGCTTGGGCCGCTCGACTATAGCATCTATACGAACAGTCAGCTTTCAGATCTGCACGAAATTGACCAACTACCGCTGAAGGTCGTCGGCAATTCCATCGTACGTGTCTCAGACATCGGCTACGCCAAAGATACAAAACAAATTCAGACCAGCGTGGTGCGCATCGATGGCAAGCGTGCCGTCTATGCGCCAGTCCTGAAACAAGGCGGAGACAGCAACACGATCGCGGTTGTGGACGGGGTGCGCGATGCGGTAAAACATCTGGTTGACATCCCCGCTAACCTTGTAACCGGCGTGCTCTTCGACCAGTCCCGGTTCGTGCGGACGGCAATTGAAACATTGCTGCGCGAAGGCGCGCTGGGTCTGCTGCTGACTTCGGTCATGATTCTGATCTTTCTGGGCAGCATGCGGGCAACGACGGCGGTATTCTTTTCCATCCCGTTGTCAACCCTTGCCGCATTCATGGTGCTGTCGCTTGGCGGGGGCACGGTGAACAGCATGGTGCTGGGCGGGTTGGCGCTGGCGCTTTCGCGTCTGATTGATAATTCCGTGGTGGTGCTGGAGAATATCTACCGGCATCTGGAACTGGGTGAAGATGCGGTGACGGCGGCAAACAACGGCGGCCGCGAAGTTGCGCTGCCGGTGCTGGCCGCCACGCTGACCACCGCGGTGGTCTTCTTCCCTGTGACCTTTCTGTATGGCGTAAGCCGGTATCTGTTCTCCGCTCTGGCACTGACGGTAATCCTTTCCCTGTTCGCTTCCTACGTGGTTGCGATGACCGTGGTGCCCCTCTTCTGTGCGCGTTTCCTGAAGAAGGCATCCCATCACGGTACGCCTTCTTCCGAAATCCCGGTCGAGGTGGAATTGCGCACCAAACACAACCGCTGGCACCTAGGCGAACGCTTCAATGTCTGGTTCAACGACCGCTTCGAGTCTTTCCTGAAGATTTACGATCGTCTTGCCGGCGTAGCGCTGCGTTTCCCATGGCTCACCGTAGCTGCCTGCGCTGCCATGTTCCTCGGCAGCCTCGCAATGTCTCCGCTGCTGGGCCTCTCGTTCTTCCCCCGGACTGACGCCGGCATGTTCGTGATCAACCTCAAAGCGCCGTCTGGTTCGCGCATCACCGTCACCGAATCTGAGGTGGCAAAAGCGGAAGCGATCATTCGTAAAACGGTTGCTCCTGAAGACCTTGGGGTTATTCTCTCCAACATCGGAGTAACACCGGGTTTCTCATCCATCTACACCAGCAACTCTGCCTCGCACACTGCCTTCATCCAGGTGGGTCTCACCAATGGGCACAAGACGGGCAGCTACGAGTACATTGAGCGGGTGAAGCACGAACTCGCCTCGCAGATGCCGGAACTGGTGACTTACTTCCAGTCTGGCGGTATGGTCGACGCAGTGGTGAACCTTGGCCTTCCAGCTCCCATCGACGTGCAGGTCGCCGGCTCGAATCTGGAACGCTCGCACGCTACAGCCATGGGCCTCGCCGAACGCATCCGAAAGATACCCGGTGTCGCCGACGTATTTATCCCGCAGGATGTCGATTACCCTGCACTGAAGCTCGACATTGACCGCACGCGCGCCAGTAAACTCGGTCTCGATCAACAGGAAGTGGTGGGTAACCTGATTACCGCTCTCAACAGCAACCAGATGATCGCACCCAGTTTCTGGGTTGATCCGAAATCGGGTCAGGACTACATGCTCACCGTTCAATACCCGGAAAACCAGGTTAACTCGATCAGCGATCTGAGAGCGATTCCGCTCCGTGCCACCAGCGCCGCCATGCCGGTTCGCCTGGACGCAATCAGTTCCATCAAGCAGGTCAAAGCCCCGACTGAGGTTGATCACTATCAGATTCGCCGGGTCACCGATATCTATGTTCGCCCCTTGGGTGAGGAGCTCGGCAGCATCGCGGACCGCATTGATGAAATTGTGGCGAGTACGAAAGTACCTGCCGGACTCACCGTCACTCTGCGCGGCATGGTGCAGGGCATGCGCGCGTCATTCAAAAGCTTCGGCCTCGGCCTCATGCTTGCGGTGGTGCTTCTCTATTTGATTCTGGTTGCACAGTTCCGTAGCTTCGTCGATCCCTTCGTCATTCTACTCGCTGTTCCACCGGGCCTCACCGGGGTGATCATCACTCTCTGGCTCACCGGCACCACGCTGAACGTTATGTCGCTTATGGGAGTCGTGATGCTGACGGGAATCGCAGTATCGAACAGCATTCTGATCGTCGAATTTACCCGCCAGTTGCGCGGCGAAGGCATGCTTGTCCGCGATGCTGTTGCGATGGCTTGTCGCGTGCGTCTGCGGCCCGTGCTCATGACTTCGCTCGCCACCATCATCGGGCTGTTGCCCATGGCACTCAAGCTGGGCGAAGGCAGCGAAAGTTATGCGCCGCTGGCACGGGCACTGCTGGGCGGGTTGACGCTGTCTGTCATGATCACCGTCTTTCTGGTGCCTGCCGCGTATTTGCTGATTTACGAAAGGAAAGTTGCGCGTTGAGACTCCGTTCCCCGTGGTTACTGATTGTGGCTATCTCCACGCTGTGGGCTCAGCAGCCGCCAGGTAGTCTCACGCTCGCCGAAGCCCGCCAACTCGCGATCCGGAATAACCCGCGAATCTCTGCGGCGCGCAACACCGCCAAGGCTTCTCATCAGGTCCCACTCGAATTCCGTGCCGGCCTTGGCCCTTCACTTTCAGGGGCTGCCACAGGTGTCGGCGCCGATTCCGGCAGCCGCCTTGCGGCTGGTGGACTCAACAACCCGGCTGTGTATAGCCGCATCGCCGCCGGGGTCACCGCCAGCCAGTTGATTACGGACTTCGGGCGAACCCGCAGCCTTGCCACTGCCGCCGAACTCACGGCACAGGCGCAGGATCAAGTGGCCGAGGGGTCGCAGGCGGACATCCTGCTCTCAACGGTCCGCGCATACTTTGGTGTACTGCGGGATGCTGCCATCCTGAAAGTTGCCGAAAGCACCGTGACGGCACGGCGGTTGGTCTCCGACCAGGTGACGGCACTCTTCAACAGTCAGCTGAAATCGCAGCTTGACGTCAGCTTCGCGAATGTGAACCTGGCTGACGCACAGCTGCTTCTCTCGCAGGCACGCAACAGGGTTAAAGCAAGCGAAGCGACGCTCGCGAATTCCCTTGGCCTTCCCAATGAAACCTCGTTTTTACTGGCTGAAGAGGCCATGCCGGACGCATTGCCGGATGACCCCGGTCCGCTGGTCCTCAAGGCCCTTCAGGATCGCCCGGAGATCCGCGATCTGCGGCTTGAACAGAGCGCTGCTGAGCGCTTCTCCGGCGCCGAGCATGCGCTCAACTATCCAACCATTGCCGCTCTGGGAACGACCGGAATCGTGCCGGCGGGAGAGGCGCAAATAGCCGGGCGGTATGGCGCTGCCGGCATTAACGTGAACATCCCGATCTTCAACGGTGGCCTCTACCGCGCCCGGCAGACTGAGGCCGAATTGAAAGCGCGGGCGGCTTCAGATCGCGTCAAAGATCTGGCCAACCGCATTACTCTGGACGTGCGCGTCGCTTATCTGAATGCACAGACTGCGTTCGAGAGAGTCTCACTCACCGGGCAACTCCTCGTGCAGTCGCGCCTCTCTCTCGACCTGGCCCAGGGTCGTTATGACCTGGGCCTCGGGTCCATCGTGGAACTCAGTCAGGCGCAGTTGAATCTGACATCCGCCCAGCTTGCCGATACCGCGGCCCGCTACGATTTCCAGGCCCTGCGCGAAGTGGTCAATTACCAGATTGGGGCTATGCGTTAAAGATGCAGGGGGGGATGGCGCTCAACCCGCACGGTTGAAGCCGAACCCCGGGTGTTCAGGTCAAAGGTGTTGACAGTCCGGTTCAATCGCGGCCTCCACGAATATTCCGGAGTTATCCTGCTACGCCTTTGAGGAGCACGGGTTTGGCCCTCCATCACTCGCCGTGCGGCGGCGAATCGGAGCGTTCACCGAAGCACGGGTGATTCTAATCCAGCTGGTACTCTTTCAATTTCCGGTACAGGGTAGTGCGGCCGATCCCCAGAAGGTGGGCGGCAGTGGTCCGGTCGCCTTTGGTTTGCGCCAGCGCGTGTTCAATGGCCCGGCGCTCCAATTGGTGCATCGGGACCACTGCAACTCCTCCGCCCCCGGCGCCTGCCCCGGCCACCATTGCCATCGACTTCGCCAGCACACCCGTGCCGTGCTCCGCGAAATAGACGATCTGGCTGGGCAGGTCGCCAAAGTGCAGCAAGGGGCCCGAACTGAGTGAGACCATACGATCCACGCAGTTCTTTAATTCGCGAATATTGCCGGGCCAGTCATAACGCAGCAGAAGGTCCATGGCCTCATTCACGATGGTGTAGGGGCGAGCCGCTTCCGCAATGAACCGCTCAATTAACAGGGGGATATCTTCACGGCGCTCGCGTAGCGGCGGTAGCGTAAGGCGCACTACGTTCAACCGGTGGTACAGGTCTTCGCGGAAACGCCCGGCCACGATTTCGCGGGGCAGATCGCGGTGGCTGGCTGCGACAATCCGCACATCCACCTTCGTTCGTTGCAGTGACCCCACCGGGCGGAACTCCCGCTCCTGCAGCAGCCGCAGCAATTTGACCTGTAGTTCAACAGGAAGATCTCCGATTTCGTCAAAGAAGGCAGTGCCTCCGTTGGCCAGATCCATCAGCCCGCGCCGTGACTCGCCGGCACCGGTGAAGGCTCCGCGTGTATGGCCGAACAGTTCGCTCTCCATCAGCGGGCCAACCAGCGAACCACAATCAATGGGCACAAACTGGCCGCGGGGCGCTGCGTTGAAAAGTGCCCGGGCTGCTACTTCCTTGCCGGTGCCGGTTTCTCCCTGTATCAGAATTGGCGTGCGTTGCGGGGCAAGGCGTTCGATTTGCATCCGCAACTGTGCCACACGAGGTGAACGTCCGATAAAACCGGTGGGAAGTTCCTCGGCAATTGTTTTCACATCAACACAAGTGCCAAAACGGGACGGAAATTCTCAGATTTCTCTGACGAGAGTTATGGATCGAGCCGGACGACAAAGGCTTGCGGGGTATTTTGCTGGGTACGAATACGGCGCGCGAGGACTTCGGCAGCCTCTGCAGTAGGCTCTTTGCCTGCCAGTACACGGTACAGCACGGGCTCGCCGGGCCGGTCCACCATGGCGGCGAAGCCATATGTGGCGCGCATGAGTTCTACGTTGCGCTCTGCGTTGGCACGTTGGCGAAAGGCACCCACCTGGACGGCGAACGCGTCAGTCCCCGGCGATACCGGAGCGGAGATCACCCTTAGTTCCACTTCGGCCACACCCGGGCCAATCAGGTCGATCTGCCGGGCCGCGGCGTGCGAGAGATCGATGATGCGATTGCCAACGAAGGGGCCACGGTCGATGATGCGGACATCCGCAGTCTTACCGTTGGAGACATTGCGCACCCGGATCCAGGTCTGAAACGGCAGAGTGCGATGGGCGGCGACCATGGTTTCCATGTCATAGGTCTCGCCGTTGGCGGTACGGCGACCATGATACGGTTGGCCGTACCAGCTGGCAATGCCCTGCTGAATCACGGGTCCGGTGGGGCTGTCGGGGCCGGGCGCAGGCACCTGCGCCGGGAGGCGGGCCGGTGACGCACGCACGGGCGGAGTGGCGGTGTGGATCTTCTTCCTGCCGCAGGCGGAAAGCAGGAGCAGGCCCAATACTCCGCGGCGGGATGGAATTGGGCGGGTCAGATTTGACCAGGTCATTGTTCTCCATTATGATCGGTTATCCTGATAGCAAGGTGAGTTTCCCTGTGTCCTCCCGCAGTTTTTCGGTTACGGTCGTACTTCTGATTTCCGCTCTTGCCCCTTCCATCGCCCGCGCCCAGGGTGCTGACGAAGCGTGGCAGAACTATCTCATGCAGGCCCTGTACCTGGCCGGTGCAAAAGACTTCGCAAAATCGGAGGCCGTATTTCAACAGGCGCTGCACGAAGCCCAACGTTTTGGCGTTAACGATGCACGCGTAGGGACTACGCTCAACAGCCTGGGACTGGTTTACCGTGCGGAAAAGAAGCTGACCGAAGCAGATGCAACCTTTCGCCGTGCTTCGCCGATTCTGGAGACGAACTACGGGCCCGGAAGTCTGGATACAGCCAACGTGAACTTCAATATCGCCGGCGTGGCGATGGATTCCGGTCGCTGGGCGGAAGCGCTGCTATTCATGAAGCGCTGTCTGGCTACTTATGAGGAAAAGCTGGGTGTGAGAAGCCTGAAAACTGGTGACGTCTTATGTATGCAGGGCGAAGCCTATCTGAATCTCAAGGCCTGGAACGATGCGGAAACTTCTCTGAAGCGTTGTGCCGATATCCGGGAAAAAGATGGCGGTATGGAGAATGCGGGGTTGGGCGACGCCTTGCACAATCTGGCGCTGGTTTATCAGAAGCAGGGCAAGCTGACTATGGCCGAGCCCATGTTCAAGCTGGCGGCAAAGATTCGGGAAAAAACCCTCGGCATCATGAGCCCGGCACTGGCTGACTCGCTGGAAGCCCATGCGGCGTTGCTGAAGGACATGGGGCGACAGCCGGAGGCCGAGAAGGAAGCAACACTGGCTGCAGCAATTCGCCGCAGCGAAAAAAAAGGCAAATAGCCGGTTGCCCTTCAGTTCATCCCAGTCGGTTCCTCGCTGACTGTGCGTAATTCAAGTCCCATCTCTTGTCCTGCACTACCAGATAAATACTGGAATTGGGACAGGGCCCCGATGCACCTCTTTGGCGATACCGTACGGAATAGTACGTCACAATCAAAGGGAAAAATCCAAATCGAAAATAAAACATCCCGCCCAAGCTGTTGATTCTAAATTTCTTGCTCGCTTTCAAAAAAGTTTAGCCGGACAGTAGTGATAAAACAATGTCCTTCTTGAACTGAATACGGCGTTACTGTTATTGAGCGCCTTTCGGCTTTGGCCATTGGAAAAGCTATTCAGAGTGGAGTTTGGTGGAAAATGCAAAGGCTGAACAGATTTGGAATTGCCGCGGTCCTGCTGGGTGCGGTCGCCGCAGCAGAACCGGTGCATGCGGCGATGATCGATTATTATGCGTTGAATGAAGGTAGCGGGACCACTGCCTTCGATTCCGTAAATGGCCGCGATGGCACGATCTCTGGCAATGTGACGTACACCAGCAATGGACAGAACGGAACCATTGCGGCGCTGTTTGGCGGTACGAATGGAGCAATCAGCCTGCCCGGATCGGTTCTGAACGCTGTAAACGCATCTCAGGAAGTCTCGCTGACCATGTGGGTCAACATGTCTGCGTACAGCAGTTACGAAACGATCTTCGACACGCCGGGTCGCCAGTTTTCTTTGTGGGCGACAACGTCCGGAGGCTGGGGTGGTACCGATGGCTTTGGCGGGCCTATCTCGTTCGCCACGCCGCTGGCTTTGAATCAGTGGCAGTTCCTTGCCGTGTCGTACGCGGCTGATCACCAGCGGTTCGACGTCTTTGTAAACGGC
Organism: Bryobacterales bacterium; assembly: GCA_038229475.1. Taxonomy (GTDB): domain Bacteria; phylum Acidobacteriota; class Terriglobia; order Bryobacterales; family Bryobacteraceae; genus BOG-234. The sequence goes on from JBBROK010000023.1 coordinate 12,630, forward strand.
GTGTTCGAGGGATCTCGCGCTCCTGCAACCGGCATCAAGACCTTTAACCAGGTTATCTCGCTTGGATTTAACAGTTCGGGCGGCGGTACGCCTTTTCAGGGAATGATGCAGAACGTGAGCATCTACGACACGGCCTACCTACCGCCGAATGCAGCGCCGGAACCAGCCCCAATGGCGCTGGCCGGGGCAGGTTTGCTGGCATTGGCGGCAGGCGGCTTCCGGCGGAAACGCCGGGGATAACCGCGAATCGTCGGCACCCGCGAAGTGAGCGTTCCCGATCCGTTGCCGACGAGAGGCTCCGGCGGGTATCGCTCCGATGAGCATCCAGCGTGACCGCGATGGTCATGAACGGCTGCGGCCCGGCTGTGTATCCGCTGGATTCCACAAAGCGCATTTTCGCTCCGCGCATCATCGACGAAGAGCACTACATTGCGGCCCTGGCCATCAGTGGTGCCCTGCAGCACAGGCGGCGCGCCGCATTCATACGGCGCCCGATTTCGATGCCGCACCTTCGCAAGCATCGTCGAAAAACCCCCGCTATCGCCGCTGACCAGGCACCTGAGAAAGACTCCGCTCATCTGTTCGAACCACTCGCGGCAGCAATTCGCCACAGCGAAAAAAGGCAAGTAACTTCCTTGTAGGCGTAACCCGGTGCCTCGCCGGGGCATCCATAAGGCGTTAGTGCATATTTGGGAATACTGTAGTCCGCCCAACATCGGGAAATACCTTCCTCACGGTTGCGGCCCGGTAACGGCCTGCGGCACTACTGAGGGCTTTATCGGGTGAACCGGGTTTCCACACGGCGCAAATTTCTCTACGGCATGACCGCCGCTGCCGCTGGTTTGCGCGCTCAGGACGCTACTTTCTCCAGCAATTTGAATGTTGTCAACCTGCTGGCCTCGGTTCGCGATAAACAGGGAAGAATTGTTACAGATCTGACGAAAGACGATTTCCTTCTCACCGAACGCGGCGCGCAACAGACAATTCGCTACTTCTCCCGTGATACGGATCTGCCCCTGACCCTGGGCTTGCTCATCGATACCAGCCTGAGTCAGCGTAGCGTTTTGGAAAATGAGAAGACTGCCAGCTATCACTTTGCCGCACGAGTGCTGCGGGAGGATCGCGACCGGGTCTTTCTGATTCATTTCGACCAGGACACCCAACTGTTGCAGGATTTTACTTCTTCGCACGCTACGCTGGAGAAGGCGCTGGGAGCGGTGGGGATTGCCGAAGGTCCGCGACTGGTGCGGCGAGGACCGGAAGGAGCCGGCATGCCCCGGCATGGTGGCAGCGACCGATTCCCCATGCCACCCGGCGGCGGGCTGCGCGCGGCGAGTACGGTGTTGTACGACGCCATTTATCTGGCGGCGGATGACTTACTGCGCCACGAAACCGGACGCAAGGCTATCGTGCTGCTGACCGATGGGGTGGACCAGGGCAGCAAGGTTTCTCTACAGAGCGCCATTGAGACCGCTCAGCGCGCCGATCTGGTGGTGTATTCGATTCTGTTTGCGGACGATACAGCCGGGCAGGGTTCTCCACGCCAAATGGAACGGGTGGATGGCAAGAAGATCCTCCGGCAAATCTCCAGAGAAACGGGAGGAGGATTCTTCGAGGTTACAAAAAAGCAGTCCATTGACGAGATCTACCGGCGAGTGGAAGAGGAACTGCGCAGCCAGTACAGCATCGGCTATTCGGCCCCGAAAACCGACGACGCCCGCTACCGGGACATCGCCTTGACGACGAAGCGAAAAGATCTGCTGGTTCAGGCGCGGGAAGGGTACTACCCTGGACGATAACGAAATCTTTAAGAGAGACTATAGGAGAGACTAAAAAGATGCATCGATCCGCGCCGTTTCGGGCGCTTTTCATTCTGGCCGCCATGGCGCAGGTTTCCATTGCGCAATCTGGCCCCGCCACCGGCGGCACCGCTCCCGGCGACATCGCTCGTACCGACAACCGGGCCTATGGTGTTTTGCCCAACTACCGGACTGCGGAGTCCGCCACTCCCTTTTCTGCGATAACAACCAAACAGAAACTTACCCTTGCCTGGAAGGATTCGGCGAACGGTCCCTCGTATGTAATGGGTGCCCTGTTTTCTTCCCTCTCGCAGCTGAATAACACTAATCCGTCTTTCGGTCAGGGGCTCAAAGGCTATGGGCACCGGTATATTACGGCGTTGGCCGATCAGGACGTGGGGAATATGTTGACGGAGGGAATTCTGCCATCACTGCTTCACGAAGACCCGCGTTTTTTTCGCAAGGGCACCGGTGGCGGCTGGAACCGCGCGGGCTACGCCGCGAGCCGGGTGCTGGTCACGCGCACGGATAAGGGCACCTGGAGATTCAACACATCTGAGTTCCTTGGCAACGGCATGGTCGCGGCCGTGGGCAATCTGTACTACCCGGATGCCCGCAGCGGTCCGGACACAGCGCTACGAATGTTCTCGCAAATCGGTACCGACGCGATTTCCAACGTGCTGAAGGAATTCTGGCCAGACGTGAAGCGGAAGTGGCAGGCCAGAAACAAGCATTGAGAACCTGGGCTATTTCGTCAGGCGGTCTGGGATTGCGGGAAGTGAAGGTGGAATTGGCTCCCGAAGCCAGGCGAACTTTCCACCTCAATGGAGATGGAATGCGCGGCTGCGATGCTGGCTGCAAGGGAGAGGCCCAGGCCATGGCCGGCATCCACTCGGGGATGCCGGGAACGGTAGAACCTTTCGAAGATGTGCGGCAGGTCGTCGGTGGCAATGCCAGTGCCGTTGTCGCCCACGGAAGCGATCCAGTCCGCGCCGGCTTTCCTGAGACTCACCGTGACTTCGCCACCCTGCGGCGCGAACTTGATGGCGTTATCCAGCAACACCAGAAACAGCCTGCGCAGTGCATCGCGATTTCCGCAGATCATCGCTCCCGGTGGCGGAAAGCTGGTTGTGGGGTTGATACCGCGGATAGCGGCAAGGGTTCTTATCTCGCAGACAACCTCTTCCATCAGGAGCCGCAGATCCATGGGTTTTCGCGGCATCTCCACGGCTCCTGAATCGCCTCGCGCGAGAAAGAGCAGATCGTCAACCAGGCGCGTCATACGTTCCGTTTCTGACGCGATTTCAGCGAGCGACTCACGGTATGCTTCGGGTTCACGGGCGCGGCGCAGAGCCAGTTCGGCGCTGGTTCGAATTACGGCAAGGGGTGTCCGCAGTTCGTGTGACGCATCGGCGGCGAATTGCGAAAGGGTGCGCACGGCAGACTCCAGACGACTGAGCATGATGTTCCACGTGCGTGCAAGATTCTCCAATTCGTCGCCCGATTCCCGCGTAGGCAGGCGCGTCGAGAGATTTGAAATGCTAATCCGTTGGGCTGCGGCGGTCATATCCGCCACCGGGCGCAGAGCCTGCCGGCTCAGCCACGCGCCACCGCAGCAGGCGAGCACCAGTGCAGCCGGAATCAACCCCATCAATAGAGTCGACAGAATGCCCAACGTCCGGTCAACCTCTGCCAGCGAAGCGCCCATTTCAACGTTGATCGGCTGCCCGCCGATAATCAAATGTTTCCAAGAGGTGGCAAACGGACCAACGAGTTTGCCGGTTTGCGGATAGCGGAACGTTACGGTGCCATCGGGGCGGGTCATCTGTAGCCAGCTGGACTCTGGCAGCGCCTGGCAAAACTCGAATATTTCATCGTCGAGTGCTACCGGGGGCTGCTCGGCCGCCTCGGCCAAAACGAAGCGTTCGAAGGCGTTCGAACGTTCCTCCACCTGGTGCCGGATGCCGGTGGTGAGCCGGGAATCGAGTGACCAGTGGATGAGGATACCAAACAGGATCAGGGTAGCCGTCAGGATCAACGAGTACCAGAGGGTGAGGCGAAAACCAATGGAACGGGTGAAATGCATATCAAGGCTCGCGCATGGTGTAGCCGATTCCGCGAACGGTGTGGATTAATTTTGATTCCCCCATGTCCACCTTCTGGCGAAGCAGCCGCACGAAAGCTTCAATGGTATTTCCGGTGACCTCGGAAGTGTATCCCCATACTGCGTTGAGAATCCTTTCGCGTTCCACGACCCTGCCCTGGTTGCGCATCAACAATTCCAGCAGACTATACTCGCGCGGTGTCAGCGCAACAGGGTTGCCGTGGAGTGTAACCTGGTGCGCGGCCGGGTTCAGTTCAATGCCGCCGAGGCGAAGCCAGACGGGGCGTGGAATGGCACCTCGGCGGCTGACGGCGCGCAATCGGGCGAGAAAAACCTCGAACGAAAAGGGCTTGGTCAGGTAGTCGTCGGCGCCGGAATCGAGTCCGCGAATGACATCGGCAGGGGTGTCTCTGGCGGTCAGCATCAGCAGCGGCGTCTGGATACGTCGTTCACGCAGGCGGCGGGCTACGGTGATTCCGTCGAGGCGGGGCAAACCGACGTCGAGCACGATCACGTCGAAATCTGCGGCGCAGGCGGCTTCCAGGCCCTCGACGCCATCGCAGGCGATCACCGCGTTGTGACCCTCTTCTTCCAGGCCGCGCCGTAACAGCTCCGCCATACGTCTTTCGTCTTCCACTACCAGTACCTGCATGACTTTTCAATCGTAGCTGAAGCGGGCGGATTCCGGCTTCAGCAATTCTTCAGCGACACGTGTTGTATTGATACATTGCCAGTACACCCATGAATGTCCGAATATTTTGCATAGCGGCGTGGGCCACAGCCAGCGCATCGGCACAGCAGCCACAGATTTCCCTGCAGGACGCACTGGCCCGTGCGCGGCAGTATGCCGGCCAGGCGCAGAGCGCGAACCTCGCCGTTGCCCAGGCAGCGGAGGACCGCCTGCAGGCGCGCGCCGCCCGGTTGCCCTCGGTGAACGCATTCAATCAATTTATTTATACTCAGGCCAACGGGACACCATCCGGTGTATTTGTGGCTAATGACGGCGTGCATATTTATAATGAGCAGGCGGTGATTCACCAGGAAGTGCTGGCTATTGTCCGTTCCGGCGAGGTGCGGCGCGCTATGGCGGCGGAAGCGGTAGCCCGCGCCAAAGGCGATGTTGCCGCACGGGGTCTGAACGCCACCGTGATTCAGGATTACTTCGCCATTCCGGCTGCCAGGCGCAAGGCGGCCTACGCCCAAACCAGCCTTGAAGAAGCCCGTACCTTTCTGGATATCACGCAGAAACAGGAAAAAGGCGGGGAAGTTGCCCATGCCGACGTGGTGAAGGCGCAAGTGCTGACGCAGCAGCGCGCAAGGGATGTGGTGGAGGCGGAACTGGCTATCGACAAGGCGAAGATCGCGCTGGGAGTGTTGATTTTTCCCGATGTCAATACGATCTATGAAGTCGCCGACGACCTGGAACAATCCGCGATGTTGCCTCCGGTGGCGGAGACACGTGCGCGGGCGACAACCGCCAGTCCGGAATTGAAGGTGGCTATGTCGTCCATCGAGGCTAGTGGTTATGACGTGAATGTTGCCCGCTACGCCTACCTGCCTTCGCTGGGTCTGGATATTTTTTATGGCATCAATGCTAATACTTTTTCGCTGCATACGCGCATTGAGCAGCCCGGAGAATCGCCATTCAGTCGCAACAATCTGGGCTACGTGGCGCAGGCAACGCTGAACATTCCCGTCTGGAACTGGGGGGCGACACGCAGCAAAATCAAACAGGCGGAACTGCGCCGTGAGCAGGCGCAGCTGGATCTTACGCTGGCCCGGCGCACGCTAAACGGGAATGTGGCGGCGCAACATCGCGAAGCGCAAACCGCGCAAAGCCAGATCGCCTCGCTGCGGGACTCGGAAAGTCTTTCGGTGGAAAACCTTCGTCTGACCGTCCTGCGATATCGGGCGGGCGAAGCCACCGCCTTCGAGGTTGTAGACGCGCAGACGACGCTGAACGCGGCGCGCAACGCATTTGTGGATGGTCTGGCGCGATTCAGGGTCGCGCTGAGTGCTTTACAGAACCTGACGGGGAGCTTCTGAATTATGGCGATCAACCGGTATTACATCGTGGTCGCAGCCGCGGCAACTCTGTGGCTCAACGGCTGCGGCAAGGCCAAAGAGAAAGCAGCAGAGAGCGAAGCGCCGCGGCCGGTACAGGTGGAGGCTGCCAGGCGCGGCCCTATTGATCGCATCATCACCGCCAACGCCATTCTTTACCCCATCAACCAGGCTAACGTCACGCCCAAAATCTCGTCCCCGGTACGGAAGGTCTTCGTGAACCGCGGTGACCAGGTCAAAGAAGGGCAGGTGATTGCAGAGCTGGAAGCGGCTGATCTGGCCGCCGCAGTCAAGGAGAGTAAAGGGCTCCAGGAACAGGCGCAGGCAGCGTTTCAAACCATGTCTCGCGGAACCGTGGAAGAGGACAAGACCAAAGCTCAGGCGGATTTGCAAACCGCACGGCAGACTCTGGAAGCCGGGAAGAAGGTTTATGAAAACCGGGTGGAGCTGGTGAAACAGGGTGCGCTCGCACAGAAACTGGCAGACGATGCCAAGGTCGCCTTGGTGCAGGCGCAAAGCATGGTCGAGACCACTCAGCGTCACCTCGATACGCTCAACCAGGTGAGTCAGAGGGAACAGATCCGTTCTGCCCAGGCCGCAGTCGATTCCGCGAAAGCGCATTCTGATAACCTCGAAGCCCAACTGAGTTACGCGCAGATTCGATCGCCCATCTCAGGGCTCATTGCCGAGAGGTTGGTATACCCGGGCGAAATGGTTTCGCCCGGTTCACCTCTGGTGTCGATTGTGGATGTGTCGCAGGTTGTGGCCCGCGCCAATATCCCGGCCAACGACGCCTCGTTGATCAAAGTCGGATCGCCCGCGACAATTCATGCGCCCACTGGAGACGTGGCCGCCCGGGTTACGGTAGTGAGTCCGGCGGTGGATGCCAATACGACTACGGTGGAAGTCTGGATCACGGCACCGAATCCAAAAGGCGAACTACGGCCTGGAGTGACGGTCAGCGTTGCCATCAAAGCCGAGACAATCCAGGACGCCACGATCATTCCGGTGGAGGCGTTGCTCAATTTTGACGAAGGTGGCCAGATGGTGATGGTGATCACGAAAGACAATATCGCCCACGAGAGGCGCGTGGTTGTGGGCGTACGGCAAGGGCCAAATGTGCAAATTGTCAGCGGCGTGAATGAGGGCGAAAAGGTGGTTACGGTGGGCGGTCTGGGGCTGGAGAATAAAGCCAAAGTTGTCATCAAGGAAGCTGCGGCAGTGGACGATGATGACGATGACGATAAGGACAAATAGGCCGGGACCATGGACGAACTGAAGAATAGTCATCCGCCACACAAAGACGAAGAAGGTGACCAGCACTGGACCGCGCGCTTTGCCCGCCCCATCATCTTTGTGGTCATCACCCTGGTGGTGATGGGGGCATACCTGGCGTTGTCTATTCCCGTGGCCGTCTTCCCGGCCACTGACTTCCCGCGAATCGTCGTGGGTGTGGACAATGGCGTGGCTCCCATCGATCAGATGCAGGTGATGGTAACGCGGCAAATTGAAGAGTCGATGAACAGCGTTCCGGGATTGCAAACGGTCCGCTCCACTACCAGCCGCGGTACGGCGGAAGTCAATTTGTTTTTCGACTGGAAGAATGACATGTTCCGTACCCTGGAATATGTGAACGCGGCACTGGCGCGGGTGCAGCCCCTTCTACCCCCCAGCGCAAAACTCACCTCCAACCGCCTGACATTCGCCGTGTTTCCGATTGTTGGCTACAGTCTTACCAGCGACAACATTCCGCCCTCACAGTTATGGGAACTGGCCACGTGGTCCATCAAGCCGCGCCTGAACCGGGTGAACGGAGTTTCCATGGTTGTGTTGCAGGGCGGCCAGACGCCGGAATTTCACATTGAGCCCGATCCCGCGAAGATGCTGCAGACCCAGACCACGGTTCCCGGAATTCTGGAGGCCGTGAGCCGATCCAACATGATCGATTCGCCCGGCCTGGTGGAGACGAATCACACTCTGTCGCTGGCTCTTGTCAGCGGACAGACGAAGACCACGGAAGAGATTGCCGATATTGTGCTGAAGACCACTCCGGCTGGGCTGCCGGTTCGCGTGGGCGACGTAGCCGTGGTCAAGCGCGGGGTAATGCCGGTGTACACCGTGGTGACCGCCAACGGAAAGCCGGCGGTTCTGTTAAACATCTTTCGTCAGCCGGATACCAACACCGTCTCTGTTGCCGATGACGTAGCGCGCGAAGTGGCGCAGATTCGCCAGACGCTGCCCGGAGGAGTAAAGTTCGTACCCTTCTATGACCAGTCTCAACTGGTGCGGGATTCCATTGCCAGTGTGCGTGACGCCATTCTCATCGGGCTGGTATTCGCTGCCATCATTCTGGTTTTGTTCCTGCGGGACTGGGGTAGTTCGATTGTTGCCGGCCTGGTGATTCCGGCCACCATTGGAATCACGCTGATTGTGATGCGGGCGTTGGGCGAAAGCTTCAATCTCATGACGCTGGGCGGCCTGGCTGCCGCGGTTGGCCTCGTTATTGACGACGCGATTGTGGTGATGGAGAACATTGTCCTGCATCGTGACTCCGGCCAGTCGCGGGGGGAAGCCATTCGCAGCGCTTTACGCGAAATCCGCGACCCTCTCATTGGATCGACCATCACGCCGATTGTGGTTTTCCTGCCGCTGATCACGATTACCGGTGTTACCGGAACGTTCTTCCGCGCGCTGGCCATTACGGTGGGTTCATCGCTTCTGACCTCCCTGCTGCTGGCGCTTACCTGGACGCCCACGTTGAGCCATTTCCTGCTGCGCAGAAAGAGCTCTGTCAGTGTCTCTTCCACGGCCGATGCGCGGGGCCATGTATCTACCCAGGGTTTCATGGGTAAGCTTACCCGGTTCTACGCGAGGTCTCTGAATTTCGCGCTCGCGCGGCCCCTGGTGCTGACGCTCGCGTGCGTCATTCTTGTGGCCGGTTCCTGGCAGGCTTATCGCATGCTGGGCTCTGAGCTGCTGCCGGAGATGGACGAAGGCGCGTTCATTCTGGACTACCTGATGCCCGCCGGTTCCTCTCTGGCGGATACCAACAGCGTGTTGCAGGGCGTGGAGAAGATTCTGAAGTCCACCGAAGAAGTGCAGAATACATCGCGTCGCACCGGCATGCAACTGGGACTGGCGGCCGTCACTGAAGCCAATTCCGGCGACTTTACGGTACAGCTCAAGCGTAATCGCGACCGGGATATGGAAGCGATTATCTCCGGGCTGCGGAAGCAGATCAATACCCAATATCCACAACTCGATGTGGAGTTTATCCAGCTTCTGCAGGACATGATTGGTGATCTGGCCAGTTCGCCCGAACCGATCGAGATCAAGCTTTTCGCGCAGGACGCGGCGTTGCTGCGCAAGTGGGGTCCGAAAATCAGCGCACGCATCAAGAAGATCTCCTACGTGAAAGATGTGAAAGACGGCATTGAGAACACCATCAGCGGTCCGGCTATTATTATGAAGGTCGATCCGATTGTGGCCGCGCGGGCAGGGTTCACACCGCAAGAGGTGGAACTGGACGCCAGCGCCATTCTGCAGGGTGAGCCTTCCACTTCGCCGGTGGTGGTGAATGACCGCAGTTATATGATCCGCGTACGTTTCCCGGCCGCTGTGCGAACCGATCTGGACACAATTCGCGACACGATGATTGTGAGCGCCACGGGAAAGACCGCAACCCTGGGGTCGCTGGCGCAATTTACCGATGAGGCGGGCCAGACCGAGGTGCGGCGCGAGAACCTGCAACGGCTTATTGCAGTAACCGGAAGGTTTGAGGGCATCAGCCTCGGGAAAGGAATTGATCTGGTCCAGCAAGCCGTCACCGAACTAAATATCCCTCCGGAGATTCGGGTGGTCTACGGCGGAACCTTCGCGGAACAGCAGAAATCCTTTCGTGACCTTCTGTTTGTTCTGGTGCTGGCGGTGATTCTGGTCTTTACCGTGCTTTTGTTCGAGTTCCGTTCCTTCAGCGCTCCCGTGGCAATTCTGGCTTCGGCGTTGCTTTCGACTTCGGGTGTTGTCTTCGCGCTGCTGATTACGGGGACCTCATTCAATATTTCTTCATTCATGGGCGTCATCATGGTGATTGGAATCGTGGCCAAGAATGGCATCCTGCTGCTGGATGCAGACCAGCGCTTCCGGGCGGAAGGCTACTCCGCGCACGACGCCATGATTGAAGCCGGCGAACGTCGCCTGCGGCCCATTTTAATGACCGCGCTGGCGACAGTGGCCGGAATGATTCCGTTGGCACTGGCTCTGGGAGCGGGTTCGCAGATGCTGCAGCCACTGGCGATCGCAGTGATTGGTGGCGTGGTGGCTTCGCTGGTGTTGTCGTTGATCGTAACGCCCGCCGTGCACTACTACTTAAGCCCCCGGGGCCCGAAGCTGGTCAGCGGCTAACCCACTTTCAGGCACCCCTGCTATACTCAAATCTCTCCCGGTTTGGGCCCGTAGCTCAGTTGGTTAGAGCGCCTCGTTGACACCGAGGAGGTCTGCAGTTCGAGTCTGCACGGGCCCACCATTCCTGCCTGGCGTTTACTGCGGTGCCACTTCCCATTTGTACTCGCGCTTCATGGCGTGCGCTTCGAACCAGGCCAGTTCCGCATTCATTTTGAACAGCACATGGCGCAGCTCTTCCCAGCCATGTGGTTCGCGTGGTGCCACGTATAAATGTGTGGGTACGCCGAGACTCTTCAGCGCACGGTACATTTCGATGGACTGCGGCTCAGGTACCCGCGGATCATTCTGGCCGACGAGGAAAATGGTTGGCGTGGTCACCTTGTTCACGTCTTTCAGGGGCGAGTTGTCCCAGTAAACGCTGATCGGCGCATCCTTTTGCCACGGTGTTCCTCCAAACCAGGGAGTGCGGAAGGTTCGCGTGTCGCTCTGCGCGTACATGGAAATCCAGTTGGCGGCGCCGGCCCCGGAGGATGCAGCCTTGAAACGGCTGGTGAAAGTGATGAGCTTGTTGGTCATGTGGCCGCCGCCGCTCCAGCCCATCTTGATCATGTGGTCGGGGTCTGCGATGCCGCGCTGAATCAGATAGTCCACACCGGCCATCACGTCGAGGTGCGCGTTCTGAAAGTAGTGCCCCACCATGTCGCGCAGGAAGGTATCGCCATAGCCGGTACTACCCCTGTAGTTGGGTTGCAGCACCACGTAGCCCAGCGCGGTCAGCACCGGGATGTAGTTCTGTCCACCGCCCAGGCCATATTTGTCGGAAGCCTGCGGCCCTCCATGAGTCTGAACCACCAGAGGGTAACGGGTGCCTTCGCGATACTCCGCGGGCAGGTGCAGCAGACCTTCCACGGTGACGCCGTCTTTGCCCTTCCATTCCACCTTCTCCTGACGCGGCATCTTAAAATCCATTGCCAGAGTGGCGTGGATGGAAGTGATCTTTTGGGGGGCGGAAGCTCCCGTGTGCAAGATCCAGACCTCGCCCGAACTGGCCATATCCTGAGCTACAAAGACATGCCCGCGCGCTGTCGCAGTCCATGCCGTGATGTTGTGCCTGCCCTCGGTTAACTGTTTTGGCTTGCCGCCCTCTGCGCTGATCTCAAATAGTTCGCTGTGCACTCCCATATTGGCCAGAAAATAGATCGACTTGCCATCGTCTGACCACGAAGCCGCTTCAATCTCATAGGGCAGATCCGGTGTGAGAACGCGGGCCTCACCTCCGGCAACAGGTTGCACGAACAGCTTCGCGTTGTAGTAGATCTCGAACTTCTGATTGGCCTGCGAGGTGAACAGCACCTTCAGTCCATCGGGCGAAATAGCCGCGCCATTCTCACCCACGCTGTTCTTCGTCAGTTGCCTGGGGTTGGCACCGGTAGAATCGGCGATCCAGACTTCACCCTGGTCAGAGTCACCCAGCAAGGGCGAAGGAGCGCGGTGATACACCAGGCGATTTCCATCTTTCGAGAGACGGAAGTTCAAGATGGAAAAGTTTCCGTCCGTCACACGTTTCTCCGCTGCAGTAGCGACGTTCACTACCCAGATGTGGCTCTGTTCGAAGTTTTCGTCGTACAGAAAAACATCGTCGCGAAGCTTTTCCTTTGCCTTCTGTTGTTCGGATTTTGCATTGGCAGAGCGGAAGTAAAGGGCGGTGCCGTCGGGCGACCATTGCAGGCCGGCGACCGCGGTGGGGTGAGTGGTGAGCTGCCGGGCCTCGCCGCCCGCGGTTGCCAGCAGATAGATCTGATTGACCGCTTCCGCATCGCCACGTTTTGTGACGAAGGCAATGGTCTTGCCGTCGGGCGACCAGCGCGGGTTGTCTTCACCGTCCGTGCCGCTGGTGAGCTGGATGATGCCGGTGCCATCTGCACCAATGCGCCAGATATGGCTGATGCGCCGGTTCGCCTTCCAGTTCGGTTCGGATTTCGTGAACACCACCTGGCGGCCATCGGGCGACAATTGCGGCCCGTTGACAGTGGCAATGTTCATGAAATCGACCAGATTCATGGCACGCTGGGCCAGCGCGGGGAATGCGGTGGCGAAGAGCAGAAAGACAGTTGCGAATCGCATATTGGCTCCTAAATTAGCATGAACGTCAGTCTGTAATTGCCACAATCGTGCCGGGCGAATTGCCTTCCAGCCGGTTGTTCACGAAAACGAAAGCGGGCTGGCCGTCCACCAGCGCCATATCGATCAATTCGCGGAGTCCCTGGCGGACTGGCTCATTTACCTCTGCCACCTCGCGGTAAGGTGCAAAGTTCTGCACCGCTTCCTCGTACATTCTTCCGCGACGCAACAGGGCCCGCGCCACAATCAGGTCGGAAGTGCGCGAACCCGGCATCGCGATCTGCTCGCTGATCTCCGGCATATGGGTCCACGCATTGTAGACGTGGGTTACCTGATGCGCCCGCAGAGTATCGAACCAGACCGGCGAGAGTAACTCCGGGTTGCGAATTTCAATCGCGTAGCGCCAGCCCGAAGGCAGCAGCGCAAGGAACGCGTCGATGGCGCGGGAGAACTCCTTCACGCTGCCGAATTTCTTTCCCTGTAACGCGCCGAATTCGAAAATCAGCACGCCTACCTGCGCCTGCCAGGTTCGAAGTGCTCCCAGAAAAGCCTGGCGAAACAATGCCGCATCCAGGAATGAGGGGTTGGTTTGCCCGGCCAGCGCGCCGTAACGTGCGTGCAGGGGCCATTCGGCTACCGTGATTTGCTCCGGCACTTTCAAACCCCAGCGGAAACTGGCTGGCGTAGAGCGAAACAGCTTTGCCCAGTAGTCCATGGAGGGAAACTGGTAGAACGCAAAGTCGCCGCAAACGGTGGGAAACACGGAAGCATATTCTTCCAGACAGCCAGCTTCGAAGCGCTTCTTCGAAAATCGTCCCCGCGTTGTGTAGAGTGCCCGCGTATAAATCTGGTCGAGCCAGCCCTCGTATTTCCACGAACTGCCGCCGATACACACGTTGCGCGCGGCAAGGCCCTGCAGTTTCTGCTGCAATCGATCGCGGTCAAACCCGCCGCCGGGCTCAGCAAAATCGAAGAGTCTGTTCACTTACCAGGCGCGCATGGAGCGGTATCCCCACGGATCTGCACCCGCTTCAAAAACGCCAGCCGGCGTTACCCGCACCAGCACCGGAGCAGCTCCGCTGTTCCAGCGTGAGCGGGTTTCCATTTTGTGTCCGCGTTGCAGGAGTTCCGTCATCACCTGCGGTGCGATGCGCTCGTCCAGCAACAGATCGCCCGGACTCATCGCATGATCATCGAAACTGGAAACCAGATGGCGAGTCTGGAAGCGCGGCGCTTCAATCGCCTGCTCGGCATTCATACCGAAGAGCATCGCCGCCAGCATGACCTGCAGCAGCGACTGTTCCTGATTGTCACCGCCCGGTGTGGAAAGCACCATGGCCGGAGAGCCGTCGAGGTGCGTGATCAGGGTGGGGCTCAGCGTAATGCGCGGGCGCTTGCCGGGCCCCAGTTCATTGGGGTGCCCCGGTACCAGCAGAAAGCTCTGTGCGCGCTGGGTGAGGGGAATACCCGTATCCCCGGCGATGACGGAAGGGAGCCAGGCGCCGGAGGGAGTCGCCGAGAACATGATGCCGTCTTTATCGATGGTGTCGACGCAGGTCGTGTCGTGCGCCATCAGCTTATCGGAGATTTTGATCTTCGCCATGTGCGCCAGCGAAGGGTGCTGGGCGGGGCGATCGCCGATCCTGCCGGGCACAAAATCCTGTGAAGCGGTACGCCCAATCAAGGCTCGCCGCTCCTTTGCGTAACTCATGGAGAGCAGTGTTTCCACGGGGATTTTGTTGAATTTCGGGTCGCCATAGTAGGTGTCGCGGTCGGCATAGGCCAACTTGAGCGCTTCCACTAAAGTGTTGATGTAGTCGGCGGAGTTGAACTTCATTGCGCCCAGGTCGATACCGTTGAGCATGTTCAGGGTTTCGATCATGGCCGGACCCTGGCTCCAGAAGCCCGGCTTATACACGCGATAACCGTGGAAGTCCGTGTAGAGAGGCTCTTCCGGCGTAAGGCGGAAGGCGGCCATGTCTTCATAGCGCAGCAGCCCGTTATTGGCCTTGCTGAAAGCGTCGATTTTTTTTGCTATCTCACCGCGATAGAAGAAATCACGGGCGGCGTCGATTCCGGCAACCCGGCTTCCTCCTGCCGCCAGAGCTTTCTTTTCCGCCGCAACCAGTCCACGCAGGGTGGCCGCCAGATCGGGTTGACGGTAGACTTCTCCAGGCAGCGGAGCACGTCCCCCGGGCATGAAGTGCTTCTGTGAAGTTGGCCAAAGGGTAAAAAATTCACGGGCACCTTCAATGGATCCGGAGCGCATTTCATCAATTGCGGCACCATCGGCCAAATCGATGGCCGGTGCCAGAACTTCCGCCAGCGACTTGGTGCCGTACTCCCGCAATGCCACCATGGAGGCCTCGGGCAGCGCTGGCACCAGTGCGCACAGCAATCCCGCTACCGGCACCATTCCCTGTACGTGAACCTTGGCCGGGGGCTCCAGAACTTCTCCCGGCTGCAGCGGGCGCTTGCGGAAGAAATCGGCCGTGGCCAGTTGCGGCATGGTGCCGACTCCGGCAATAGCGTGAACCTTGCCATCTTTGGTGCGGATCATGATGGGGGCTTCGCCGCCCCAGCCCACGTGCGAATATTCAGTGGTTGCGGCGGCAAAGATGCCCGCCACCCCCGCGTCTACCGCGTTGCCACCCGCCCGGTAAAGCGTCATTCCGGCGTTGGTGGCGTAGTCGCTTCCGGCAGCTATTGCGGCGTGGGTGCCGCGCACCGGGAACTGGACCAGACGTTCCTGCGTTGGCCGTTGCGCAAAGGCCGCAGTTCCGATTACCAGGGTGAGCAATGCCAGATTGGTTTTCATGGTTTCCCGAATATGTGTAATGATGCTTCTGTGACTCCGGCCCAAATACTGCAAAACGAACCCGTCAAAACCAGCTTCCCGGAAGAGCCCATGCTCTACTGTCCGGTTTGTTCGCTGCGCCTCGAAAGCCGTAAATGTAAATTGTTTTGCGCACAGTGCGGCTACTACATGAGCTGCTCCGACTACATCTGAGCTACTTCGCTTTACTCCGCGCGCCGTCCAGCTTCTTCGTGATTTTGGCCAGTTCGTCGGTATCCTGTTCCGAGGGCGCCGCGGTTTTCATCTGCTCCACCGCAGTTTGCCATTGCTGCACCGCGTCACGGAACTTGCCCTGCTTAAAGTAGACCTCCGCAAGGTGATCGTGGATGGTGGGGTCGTTGGTGACCTTGGTCAAAACCTCGGTCAACTCGTTGACTGCCTTGTCCAGCTGATTCTGCCGGAAGTGTGCCCAGCCCAGGCTATCGAGGTAGGCCGGATTGCCCGGGTCCAGATCGAGCGCCTTGTCGATTAGCTTGACCGCTTCGTCCAGTTTGATGTTGCGGTCGGCGTACATGTAGCCCAGGTAATTCATGGCGCCGGCGTTCGTGGGGTCGTTGGCGATGATCCCGCGGAAAAGTTGTTCGGCCTGGTCAAAATTCTTGTCGCGTTCGAACATCGCGCCGCGCATGAAAGTGATGGCCAGTTTATCCTGGTCGCTGGTGGCCAGCTTTTCCGCCGCATCCAGGGTCTTGCGTTCATCGGCAAAGCGTTTTGCCTTGTCCTGGATCTGGGCGATATTGACCAGAACGTCGCGATCCTCCGAGGCATCGGGCAACGCCCGCAGTTCGCTGATGGCCGCGTCGTACTGCGCCATGGTGCTGAGCAGGCCGGCATGAGCGAAGATCACAGGCCGTTCGCCGCGGAATTTCTTCAGTGCATCATCGGCTTCCTGGCGGGCGGCTTTGAAGTCCCTGGCGGATGCGTGGACGTCGATCACTTCCACCGCAACCCGCGACGCCAGCCGTGGATTCAGGTCGGGAATTTGCCGGAACGTGGTGATGGCGTCCGCCGTGCGGCCCAGAGTTTTCTGCATTCGCGCCAGCGAATCAAGCAGACCCAGACGGGCATCGCGTTCCTGATCCGAATACGCGTTCTTACGGGTTTCCTTCAACAGCACTTCCAGAATGGTGACTGCTTCCGCCGTCTTCCCTTCCGCATTCAGCAACTGGGCTTCGGCGTAGCGAACTTCCGGCCCGTTGGTAATTTCCCGGGCAGTATTCAGCGCCGTGTGGGCGTTGGCGTAATCGCGCTTGCGTTCGTAGATGTCGGCGAGTCGAAGCTGGAACTCCTGGTTCTTCGGATCCTCCGTGGCCAGATCTTTGTAAGCGCCCAGCGCTTCGTCGATGCGGCCCGCAAGGTAAAGGTCACCCGCCCAGGCTCGACGCACCCGCACATTGCCATTGGTGAGCGGCAGTGCCTGCTGCCATGTATCGGCGGCTTCGTTGTATTGCCGGTTTTGTTCGTAGAACTCCGCCAGGGTGACAATCGTCCGCGGGTCGCTTCCCTTTTGGGTGGCCTCTTTCAGCATGGCGATGGCGTTGGTGAGGTCGCCGCGGTCGGCAAACAAAGCGGCCAGGCCAGTCAGCGCGTCACTGTCGTTGGGATCGGAAGCGAGAATGGCCCGATAGGTCTTTTCGGCGCTGGCCTCGTCGTGGGTCACGCGGTACATGCGGGCCAGCATAGACAGGCTCTCGGTGTCTTTCGGGTCCAGTTGTACCACTTTCTGGTACTCGACAATAGCCTGCTTCAGGATGTTCTGGTCTACGCGGCCCTGTTCGGGATCACCGGCCTGGCGGCTGTAAATGCGGGCCAGCAGTTTGTGGGCGTTGACGTTGGAGTCGTCCGCCTTTACGAGGTTGGTGGCGATCTCGCTGGAGCGCTCCACTTGTCCGGCCTGCAGATAGAACTCGGCCAGCTCCTGCGAGATGACGCTGGAGGCAGGGTCCAGGGTCAACGCCTGCTTATAGTAGTCAATCGCTTTGTTGACGTACTCGCCGCGATTGCCATAGGAACCCGCCATCTCTGCGTAAAGGTGGCCCATGGAAAAGTTGAAGTATGCCTCGGAGCGTGTATCGGGCCGGGGCGTCTGGGCGTAAGCCGGGGTGATGGCGGATACAACTGCCAGTATCAACAACCCAGGTGCGGTGCGGGCGTAAGCCATTGTAAACTCGCTTTCCTTAGGCCCCGGTGCGGAGATTGCCAGCCGGGGACTACTCGTTTGTCATCATTGTATAACGGGAAACATACAAAATCTGCCGCTGCTGATTGCCATTGTCGGACCCACCGGCTCAGGCAAGTCTGCGCTGGCCCTTCATCTGGCTCAAAAGTTCGACGGCGAAGTGGTCAATTGCGACTCCGTTCAGGTCTATCGGCACTTCAATATCGGGACCGCCAAGATCTCCGAAGCCGCGCGGCAAGGCATTCCTCATCACCTGATTGACGCACTGGATCCAAATGAGGTATTCACTGCCGGTGATTTTTCCCGCGTGGGCCGCGGGATTCTTCGGGAAGTGGCCGCCAGAGGCCGCCTGGCGCTGGTTGCCGGGGGTACCGGGTTTTACCTGAGGGCACTGATTACAGGTCTTGCGCCGGGACCGCAGAGGGATGAGAGTCTGCGCGCAAGGCTGGGCCTGAGAGAACAAAAGCGGACTGGTTCGCTGCACAGACTGCTGCGCCGTTTCGATCCCCTGACGGCTGCACGAATCCATGCCAACGATGTCCCCAAGGTAATCCGCGCGCTGGAAATCTGTTTCGCCGCAGGCAAGCCTGCCGCCGAAGTTTTCTCCCGGGGCCGTGATGCGCTGGAAGGATTTCGGGTGGTCAAGCTGGGCCTGTTTCCGGATCGCGAGGAACTGTACCGCCGCCTGGAAACCCGTCTGGATTTGATGTTCGCGGGCGGCCTGCTGGAAGAAGTGCAGGCGATTCTGGACCGCGGTTTCCCCCGGACGTGCCGCGCCTTCGAATCCATTGGCTACAAGCAGGCCTTGCAGGTCCTGCAAGGCGAACTATCGCTGAAAGAGGCGATATTCTACGCAAAACGCGACACACGCCAATACGCCAAACGGCAGATGACCTGGTTTCGCCAGGAACCGGGTATGGAATTTCTACGGGGTTTCGGCAGTGATCCCGCCGTGTTACATCAGGCTGAAGAACGGGTCTTGGCCCTCGTGGGGCCAACGAGTTGATAACCTCCAGGTACAGATCATTGATGAAATATCTTTCCGTACTTCTGCTGGCTCTTGCGCTGCCGGCCTCTGCCACCACCACTATCGCTGTTTTGCCACTGTTCAATCTGGAAGATACTCCCGCCTATAACTGGATTGGTGAGAGCGCCGCCGAGACTGTCCGCGAGTCGCTGCTGGCGGCCAATTTTCTGGCACTGCCCCGGGAAGATCGGGAAGAGATTTATAAACGGCTCTCGGTCCGCACCGGCGTACAACTCACCAAAGCGTCAGTGCTCAAGATCGCCGGAGCGCTGGATGCCGGCCTGGTGGTCTACGGTTCCTTTCGTGTCGAATCCCGACCGGGCTCGAAAGCGGAAATGACCGCGCCTCTCCGTCTCAGCCTCCACATCATTGATCTGAAGCGAATGCAAGCCGGCAAGGATCTGGAGCAGAACGGAACCCTGGCGGAACTCAGCCTGATGCAATCGCATCTCTGCTGGATGCTGCTCAAACAGCTGGCACCTGAGAGTACTCCCGCGGAGGATGAGTATCTGCGTTCCCGCCCCGCGGTGCGTCTGAATGCCATGGAAAGCTATGTGCGCGGGCTGATGGCCTCCACACCCCAGCAACAGGGCAAGCTCTTCAGCCAGGCGGTGAAGCTGGACGATCATTTTTCTCAGGCGCAGTTTCACCTCGGTCGGGTGGAATTTGAGAAAAGCGACTACAAGCAGGCCGCGGAGTGGCTGGCGAAGGTATCGAAATCTGACTTCCATTACATGGAGGCCTCCTTCCTGCTTGCCATTTGCCGCATCTATGGCGGCGATTTCGAATCGGCTATCCAGTTGCTGCAGGTGGTGTCGAACGAGTTCCCCCTGAACGAGGTTTACAACAATCTGGGCGTTGCCATGAGCCGCAGGAACGACTCCGGTGCCACTGCCAGCTTCCAGAAGGCCATTGAAGGCGACCAGTCTGATCCCGACTATTGGTTTAATTCCGGCTACACTTTGTGGAAGTACGGCCAGTTCGCCGCGGCGGCTGATCGCTTCCGCGCTGTGCTGGACCGCGCGTCGGGCGACCAGGAGGCCACCATTATGCTGGGCCGTTGCCTGAAGAATGAAGGGCCGCGCGGCAATGAAAACCGCAATGGCGGCCATGAACGCATCAAGACCGCGTTCGAAGACTCGGCCTTCCGCCAACTACAGGCCGAATTGCGCAAAGATGAGAAGAAAGAGGAGAAGAAATGAGACCGCTGGTTCTTTTGGTACTGGCGTTTCCGCTGGCGGCGCAGAATCCCGGCGCTGTTCCGGTACAGGATTTGGAGCACCCTCAGAACACCAACCTGGGCATTCTCACCTTCACCAACCGCTGCGCCAGTTGTCATGACACCGGTAAAAACAGCGCGCCCGACCGGTACTCGCTCAATCGCCTCACGCCGGAGGAAGTTCTGGCAAAGATCAGCACCGGCTCTATGGCTCCTTTCGCCGGAACCATGACGGAATTTGAAAAGCGGGTGGTTTCCGTTTACATCGGCGGCCGTCCCCTGGGCGCATCTGCCACAGGTGCGGCAACAACCATGAAGAACCGCTGCCAGGCTTATCCGGCTTTTGATCCCGATGCGGGCGCATCGTGGTCAGGCTGGGGGGCGGAGAGTGGCAATACGCGCTTCCAGCAAACGCCCGGCCTGAGTGCGGCAGACGTGCCGAAGCTGAAGTTGAAGTGGGCGTTCGGTTTTCCCATGGGCAATTCCGCGTACGGGCAGCCGTCGCTGGCCGGTGGCCGCGTGTTTGTGGGCGCCGATACCGGTTTTGTGTATTCCCTGGATGCCGCTACCGGGTGTATCCACTGGTCGTTCCGCGCCAGTGCCGGCGTTCGCACGGCTGTTAGCATCGGCCAGGGATCGGGCAAGGGCAAGTACCTGGCTTATTTCGGTGATGTGAAGGGTAATATCTATGCGGTGGACGCCGGTACCGGCGTGCAGGCGTGGAAAGATCGCATCGACAATCATCCAATCGCCCGGGTTACGGGTGCTCCCATGCTGATCGGCGGGCGTTTGTACGTGCCGCTCTCGTCGCTGGAAGAGTCCGGAGCCGGGAATCCCGCCTACCCCTGCTGTACTTTTCGTGGTGGAGTGGTGGCTTACGATGCCACCAGCGGCAAACGCCTGTGGAAGTCTTACACCATTCCGGCCGAGCCCCGGCCATTGAAGAAAACATCGAAGGGGACACAATTGTGGGGTGCCGCCGGTGCCGGAGTCTGGTCTTCTCCAACCGTAGATCTGAAACGGCACGCCGTGTACGTCGCTACAGGGAATGGCTATACCGAGCCTGCCTCCGACGCCTCCGATGCCGTGATCGCTTTCGATATCGATACCGGCAAACGGCTGTGGTCGAAGCAGGTGATGGCAGCCGATGCCTATGTTCGCGATTGCCCCGGTAAGTACCGCCCTCTGGTACCGACAGACAACAAATCGGAAACCTGCCCCGCTAAACTGGGCCCCGATATGGATTTTGGCAACGCCCCCATTCTGCGCACTCTCGACGACGGCCGCAGCCTGATCTTCATCGGTCAGAAAGATGGACATGCGTGGGCACTGGACCCGGATAAGAAGGGTGATGTGGTCTGGAGCCGTCAGGTGGGTCTGGGTATCGATAACGGCGGTGGGGCCATTATGTGGGGTTCGGCGGCGGATAACCGCAACGGTTATTTCCCGCTTACCCGCGGCACGCAAACGCTTGGCCTGGCCGCGGTGAATCTGGCCAATGGCGAGATTGCATGGCGCGCTTCTCCTGCCGATGGCGGAGGGGCGCCGGTGAGTGTCATTCCAGGCGCGGTCTTCTTCGGTTCCAGTTCGGGAAGGGTTTATGCCTACTCCACGGAGGACGGGCATGCGCTGTGGCAATTTGAAACCGCGCACGTATTCGAAACCGTGAATGGAGTTGCGGCCACGGGCGGCAATATTGGATCAGCGGGTCCGGTGGTCGCGGGCGGAATGGTGTTCGTGCCTTCCGGTTATTCCGAACTGGGCAACGGCGCGCGCGGCAATGTCCTGCTGGCGTTCAGCGTTCAGTAAAAACTCGTCAGATTTCCAGACCGATGGCACGCATCAGATCCAGCGCGTTGCTGCGTTCCACCACGCCGGGTTTCAGCTTGTAGTCGAACACCAGGCGCTGATTTTCCAATTGGTCGTCAAAGTGAAAGTTCTCTGCCGCGGGTGAAAGTTGCGCTGCCACACGTGTGAGCGCCAGATCGTGCGTGGTGGCGATTCCGGCAGCACCTTTGGCCAGCAGTGCCCGCAGCAGCCCCGCGGCGCCAATGGCGCGGTCGTGAGAGTTGGTCCCGTGCAGCAGTTCGTCCAGCAGGAACAGGGAAGGATGAGGTAAATCCAAAGTCTGTTTCAGCCGCAGAATTTCCGCCATGAAACGGGAGTGGCCTTCCTCCAGCGAATCCATTGTCCGGATGGATGCGCCCAGAGCCATGGGCGAAAGAATGAGTCGCGCTGCCCGTACCGGGGCACCCGCCCACGCCAGCACCGCGTTCGCGCCCACGGTTCGCAGCAGCGTACTCTTGCCTGACATGTTCGAGCCCGAAATCAGCAGCAGGCGCAGCGGCCCACCCAAACTGAGATCATTGGCCACGGCGCGCGCAGCGGGCAACAACGGGTGCGCCATGGCCTGCGCTTCCAGCACCACGCCCTCTGCAATCTCCGGGAAGGGATCGGCTGGATGTTCCCAGGCGTAACCGGCCAGGGACGACAGCGCTTCCATTTCCGCCAGCGCATCCAGCCATATTGCGATCTGCGCGCCGTTCTCCGTCCGCCACGCCTCCAGCGCCATGGCCAGTTGCGTGGTCCACAGCAGAATGGGGCCGAACATGCGTACCAGAATGCTGTCGCGCGAATCCAATAATTCCATCAGGCGGCGCAGCCGTGCAATGCGGTGCGACGCAGGCTCCCCCACAGGTGCCAGTCGAGTTTGCAACGCCCTCAGCTTTGGCGAATGGAATTGCTGCCTTTCCAGAATCTCGAGGATGCCGGAAAGCAGGTCCAGATCGTGTGCCGGTTCCTGAATGCCGCCGATGATCGACAGTACCCGCGTTCGATGCGGAACCGCCAGCGCCGCTGCAGCGAACGCCACTGCGACCATGGTGCGCGTCGCATTCACATCCAGAAAAGCCGTTCCAAACCACCACAGCAGGGTGATTCCCGCGGCGATGGAAAGCAAAAATGTTGCGATTCTTTGCCAGCCGGCGAATGGACGGGGAACCGCTGCGCCCCACCGGGCAAGTTGTTCCGGCTGGACGCCGGCGCGGAAGTCATTTCCCAGTATGGCGAGTTCTTCCCGCAGATCGAGCAGCGGCCGGAGCTCTGTAATGGCCCCCTGGCGTGCACGGATTTCCTCACCCTTCGCAGGCTGCTTCAACCATTCTGCCAGGCGCGCTTCGCCGGCATAGGTGCGCGCCGAATTGAGCAATTGGAACAGGCTGGCCCGCCCAAAAAGGTCAAGATCGGCAGCGTAAGGATGTTTAGGGTCGGCAAAACGTTCGCCGGTTTCACCGCTATCCTGCCAGTGATCTTCCAGTCGCTCGATACCGCGTTCGTGAAAGCGGATAGCCCGTCGGGCGCGCGAAGCTTCCCCTTCCGCGCGGGAGTGTTGCCAGACCAGGGCGGCAAAGGCGGCAACCGGGATGAGGAAAGTCCAGCCGGGCAGTGGTCCGCGGAAGATATACCAGAGGTCGCCGGCCGCGAGCGCCGCCATGGCCAGCCGCAGATAACTGATCTGGCCCTGACGGCCTTCCAGAGTTGCGAGCGTCTGCTGACGTTCGCTGAGCCGTTGTGTGTGGACGGCGTGCGGAGCCGCGTCGATAGCCATCAATGCCAGCTTAGTACCCGAGGGAAGTCAGTGTGGGGGGCGGGCCGGGGGCGGATGTGATTCATCGCTTCTTTAGACAGTCTCGTCGAATTCGTCCCTGGTAACCGGCAGCGCCTTCTTCGCCAATCGCCATTGGCCCTCAGGGTCAGTTTACCGGCGTAGAACGAACTGAGCAAATCCGGGAAGGTGCCTGGGAGGAAAATGTTGTCACGGCGGTCCGCGCAGCACGGTAAGGCGACCTGGTTGCAAGCGGTCCTCCAGACAGGCTGCGGCGCGTCGGCATGAGAGAGAACAGATGCGTGTATTAGAATGGGGGTTCTCTCCAGAGAGGGCGCGTAGCTCAGTTGGTTAGAGCGCCTGCTTCACACGCAGGAGGCCCGGGGTTCGAGTCCCTGCGCGCCCACCACCCCAGGTAATTCAACTACTCACAAATCCTCCACCGTTTTTGCAGGCCCTGTACAGCGCCTGGCGGAAGGAATTTATGGTTGAAGACTTCATTCGGGAAAGCCGATACCTCAGACCGGTCAGACCCAAAACGGAAATGTGGTATCGGGATTCGTCCAAGGCGTTCGACGGGGCATTGGATAGCCTTGAGAGCGTAAATTGGCCTGATATTTCTTTCTGGCACTCCAATCAAGAACTGCGCTGAGGAATTTGTCGCCGGGGTCGTTCGCAGAGAGAGCTGTCCCGTACTCCCGAGTCCCATTGGGCGGGGAAGCGGAGGCCTCATTCCCGATTGAGCCTTCGAAATTCTTTTCGGAAATATGGTTGGGGGCCTGCATGCGCGCTCCTCGTCGTTTAAATCGGTTGTGGTTGACCCGAGGAGGCGCCGCTGATAGACTAAAAAACGTTGTACTTCGGCAAACGTTTACGCTCCCCCCAAATTTATATGAACATCTTGTCGCCTTTACCATTCATCGGCCTGGCTGTTATTTCTTTTTGCACAATCGTGATTCCTGCAAACGCGGGCACTATCGACGTGCAGTTTGCAGGTAGCTACTCCTCTACTTGTGGAAACAATACTACTAGCTGCTCGAATCCGGCGCAGGTCGGTGCGGCGTACGTTGGCTCGCCTGGCGATCAATGGAATTACTTCAATACGGCTTCAGGGACTGCTTCGCTAGTGGATGCCACAGGCTCGGCGTCCGGGACATCGATTAGTTTTTCCTCCGATGGGTTCTTTTCGCCCTACACGGATGGTACGCTTACCAACAACTTCTATAGCACGCCCTACGCGAACTTGTTTGGCGGATATCTGGGCTCGTATAACCAGAATGGCATCCACATCACGTTGAGCGGTCTGAATGTCGGGCAGGCTTACACGCTCTATACCTACAGCGAGCAGGACGGGATGAGTAACGCAGGCCGATCCATGGACGTTACTGCTAATGGTGTGACGAAAAACGATACCCAGGGTGGAGAGGGTTCATTTGTAGCCGGAAGCACCTACCTGCAATTCAACGGTGTTGCCGACGCCCAGGGTCGAGTCAATATCGCAGTGAGCACTGTGTTAGCGGAGTCTGATCTGAACGGGCTGCAACTGGTCACAACCACCCCCGAGCCGTCCGGCATGGCCTTGCTTGGGATGGGCATGCTGAGCCTTACTGGTCTGCTTCGCAAGCGGTTCGGACGGTAGGCTTTCAAAGATAGATTGGCGCTGGCCGGACGACGGACGCGAAACCGCTGCGGCCAATCTGCCGTTCTACTTTAAGCTGGGCATGGTGGCGACCGAATCGGCGCACCGCAAGTCATTGGGATGCAGGCCGTCGGATAGAGGTTTACCCGGCCCGCGTCCGCAAGCGGGAACTCCGGGTCACCACACTATGCCGGTCCAAAATGGCGTGGATTGTGCTGGCAGCGGGAAACCTGATAGCGTGCGGGAGTTTGGCGCAGCAGCTGTTCCCTGATCCTTCGAGCTCCCCAGTGGGGTTCTTCCCGTTTCCCGGTCACGATGGCGCTTTCCACCTGCTCAGCAAACTGGCTCAATTAGCGCAAGGCCGGCGGGGATGGTCGCTGCGACCTCCCAGTCCGCAAGGTAATCTCGGAGTTCCGTCAGCTGCTTCCGGAATGACTCCCGGTCTGCCCGTTTGGCCGAATCTTCGAGGGCGCAGCCGATGCTTGTCAGTTCGGGAAATCCATAGGTAGCCCCGAATCCCTCCATGTTATGTCCAAACTGCCGAAGGCCAGAACCTCAAGGCGCGTAACTGGAACGCGCCTGCACACCCCAATGTCCGTTCAGCAGGGTGACGATGTAAAGCGACGGAAATGCCCCGATCACCTTCCCGCCGGAGTCATACCGGGTGAAGATGACGGCGAAGTGTACTTTATCCGCTCCGCTCTGGACTACCTTCATTTCCTGCCATGCGCTGTGGTCCCACGCGCCCAGTGCCGTCGCATATTCTTTCGAATCGCGGATGAAATCGGCTGCCGTGGGGAACACTCTGACTCTGCTGCTTGCGAAGCGCACATGGGGAAAGTTCAGCGAGCCCGCCCACGCATTCACGTCGCGGGAGTTGAAGGTCGTCATGAAGCTGTCCATGGCTTTGCGGGCACCTTCTTCGCCATGCGGATCGGCTGCGAATACCGCGCCGGCGAAAAGTAGCAGAAGTAGCGGTCTGTGCATGACGTGACGCTCAGGCAGCGAGGCCGGTTCGAACCAGCAACGCTGTCGGGTCGGGGTCACGGCCCATGAAATTACGATAGAGTTCTTCCGGGGCCCGGCTGTTGCCCTTGGAAAGAATGTTGTCGCGGAAGGCAGCGCCTACCTTTTCGCTGAAGATGCCCTCCTGCTGGAAGCGGGTGAAGGCGTCGGCGTCCAATACTTCCGCCCACTTGTAGGAGTAGTAGCCGGCACCGTAGCCTACGGGGCTGGAAAACAGGTGTCCAAACCCGGCCAACATGGCATGTTCACGAGGCAACGGTGCGGGGCTGAATTGCTGCAGGACAGCGCGCGACCAGGCGATGATGTCACCATCGCGCGCCTGGTCGTATTCGCGGTGAACTTTCAGATCCATTATCGAGAAGCCCAATTGGCGCATCTGCGCATTCGCGCCACGGTAGGCGCGGGCGCGAACCATCCGGCTGAAGAGTTCCACCGGAATGGCCTCGCCGGTTTTGTAGTGGCTGGCGAATAGATCGAGGGCTTCCCGTTCCCAGCACCAGTTCTCCATGATCTGGCTGGGAAATTCCACGAAATCCCACGCAACTGAAGTGCCGGCGAGACTCTTTATTTCCACGCGGCTCAGGAGTTGATGGAGAAGGTGGCCGAATTCGTGGAATATGGTCTGGACTTCGCGGTGCGTCAGCAGGGCGGGTTCGCCATTTACAGGCGGGGTAAGATTGCCGCAGATGCAGCCCAGATGGGGCTCGAAAATGTCCGGCGCATCCACGCCCATCAGGAACGCCTCCATCCAGGCTCCATCGCGCTTGGTTTCGCGGGGGAACCAGTCGGCGTAGAAGGATCCAATGTGCAGGCCGGCGCTGTCGTGCACGTCGTAGTAACGCACGTCTTCAAGCCACAGCGGCACGTCTTCACGGCGCGTTACCTGGATCCCGAAGAGCCGCCGGGTAATGCCGAACAGCCCCTCCACCACGCGCTCGGCGGGGAAGTAGGGACGAAGTTGCTCTTCATCGAAATCGTAGAGGGCCACGCGCTGGCGGTCAGCCCACCAGGCGATGTCCCAGGGCTCGAGTTGTTTCCCTGCGAAGACTTCGAGCTGGGCATTTTCGCGCTCGTAGGCAGCTTGCGTCTTCTTCGTCAGGTCAGAGAGAAATCCCATGGCATTGGCACCGGTATGGGCCATACGGTCATGCAGGACAAAATCGGCGAAATCGGTAAACCCCAGGAGGAGTGCCTTTTCCCGGCGCAGTTCGATGATCCGCACAATGACGGGCCGGTTGTCGCGCGCCTCTTCGGTGGCGCGGGTGGCGAAGGCACGATACATTTTTTCGCGGATTCCGGCGTCGTCCAGGTAGGTCATCACAGCGGTATAGCTGGGTGCCTGCAGGGTAAAGCGCCAACCCGCCACACCC
Source organism: Bryobacterales bacterium (assembly GCA_038229475.1). Classification (GTDB taxonomy): domain Bacteria; phylum Acidobacteriota; class Terriglobia; order Bryobacterales; family Bryobacteraceae; genus BOG-234. The sequence continues at coordinate 40,043 of JBBROK010000023.1, forward strand.
TTATGCTGCGCGTTTTGTCTGGCGGCGGCGAGGGCGCTGGGCGGGAGCCCCTCCAGTTGTGACTCCTCTTCGACGATAAGGTCCCAGGCAATGGTGGAGTCCAGCAGGTTGCGCGAGAACTTCGTGGTGAGCCCGGTCAGTTCCACGTCAATTTCCGCCAGACGGGTCTTACCTTCGGGGGCCAGTTCAGCACCGTGGCGGCGGAAGGAGTCAAGAGTTTTTTCGAGGAAGCGCAGGCGCGTGGCGGTCAACGCCGGTGCTTCGTCGGTCGCGGCGAAAGCCTGTATTTTCTTCCACAGCCCTTCGTGTAAGGGAATGCGGGAATAAAATTCCGTCGCCAGAGGCTCTACCGCATTCCAACCGGCGCGCAATTCAGGCGATGTTGCGACCGACTCCAGATGGCGGACAATAGCGAGGGCAAAATCCAGGTCTTCGGTCGCTTTCTCCAGCGCCAGCATGGTGTTGGCAAAGGTGCGGGGGGACTCATCCGCCACGATTTGTTCGATCCGCTGTTGCGAGAGGTTAACCAGCTCACGCACGGCAGGCTCCACGTGCTCGGCGCGAATGGCGTCGAACGGGACTTCAAACGAAACCAGAAGCAGCGGATTTTCAGGCATTATGGAGAATCAGGGCAAAGATAGGAAAACAAACACGCCCACATTAATATACCTCAATTCGAGGTGTTGTGGAGAAACCTCGACAAATCTCGTGCGATCTGTTACATCCAGACGACCGGGGAAATACGGGTGCCAGTGCCGTTCACGGTTGCGATTCCGCCAAAATTCTCACTAAAAACTGCTTTGCCTCGGATTGGATTACAGTACGGTGAATAGCGTCACGGTAACTTTCAGCGTAAATTTTAATGATGTCCTCCGTGCCGGAAGGCCGTGCGCAAAACCAGCCATGTTCCGCAACAACCTTCACGCCTTCCAGCGCGCTGCCATCGGGAGCACTAGTGAATATCACGGGAGCAGAGTCGCCAGCCAGGGCGGGAATATGAATTTCTTCCGGGCGGATATTTTTGAGCCGGTCTTTCAGCGCTGGGGTGGCCGGGGTATCCGTGCGTTCATAAAATACCGGACCGAGGTTATTCTCCAGCTGACGGTAGATCTGGCCCGGGTCTGACCCGGTGGTAGCCAGGATCTCTGCCGCGAGGAGGCCGGGAATCAAGCCGTCTTTGTCTGTACTCCACACCGTTCCGGCGCGCTGGAGAAAACTGGCACCGGCGCTCTCTTCCCCGCCGAAACAGCAGGTGCCGTCGAACAGCCCCTCAGCAAACCACTTAAAACCTACAGGCACCTGTAAAAGAGTCCGGTGGTTGGCCAACACGACGCGGTCGATCATGGAACTGGAGACCATGGTCTTGCCGATGACGGCATTTTTAGGCCATTCCGGCCGGTGCTTTAACAGGTAATCGATTGCGACCGCAAGGTAATGGTTCGGATTCATCAAGCCGGCAGGGGTAACAATTCCGTGACGGTCCGCATCGGGGTCGCAGGCCCAGGCCAGCGGATATTGATTGCGCAGTTCAACCAGCGTTGCCATGGCGTCGGGGCTGGAACAATCCATGCGGATTTTTTTGTCATGGTCCAGAGTCATGAAACTGAAGCGTGGATCGGGCGTAGTGTTGCGCGTGATCCCGTTCAGACCATACTGCGTGATGATGCGATCCCAATAGGCCAGGGATGCCCCGCCCAGAGCGTCCACGGCAAAGCGCACGTTGGCGTTGCGGATGGCATCCATATTGATGACCGCACCCAGGTGATTGATGTAGTCGGTGGCGAAATCCGTTTGTTCGGTAGTTTCCGCAGCCAGTGCTGCCGCGAAGGCGATCCGGTTTACGCCATTACCGCCGGCTGCGAGAATGGCGTTGGCGCGATTCTGAATTTGGCCGGTGACGTCTTTATCGGCCGGGCCACCGTGGGGAGGGTTGTACTTGAAACCGCCGTCTTCAGGAGGGTTATGGCTGGGCGTGATGATGATGCCATCGGCCCGTGCGGAGGTCCGGTTTTGGTTGTATTGCAGAATGGCGCGTGAGATCACCGGCGTGGGCGTGAAGCCGTTGTTTTCCTGGAGCCGGACTGCAACCCCATTGGCGGCCAGCACTTCCAGCGCGGTTCGTTCCGCGACGGCCGAGAGCGCATGGGTATCTTTCCCCAGCATCACGGGACCGGAAATCTTTTCAGCTTTCCGGTAGTCGCAAATTGCCTGGGTGATGGCGAGAATATGAGCCTGGGTAAAAGTGCCGTTCAGCGAGGTGCCGCGATGACCGCTGGTACCGAACGAAACCAGTTGCAGGGGATTGCCTGGATCGGGCTGAGTGTCGTAGTACAGACCAATCAGCCTGGCGGGATCAATCAGATCTTCCGCCGGTGCGAGTTGCCCGGGCACACGTTGTGGCATTTCTTTAATTATTGCGCCCGCAAACTGACGGGCGGGAAGTACATGCCATGCGGCTCACGCTGCCACCAGTTGCCGGTGCGGGCGCGTTCGGCAGGGGTTGTGAACCGGTACAAATCGACGGTGGCCCGTACAAACTTTGGCCGCATGCCGCCGAAGGGCGTTTGCGCGAACAAATCATTGACCGGGGCCGAGCCCTGCAGCAGCGCCACAGCCAGCCGTGCGAACCACGGATTTTCCTTGAACGTTTGCAGTGCGGCGAACCACATTTGCCAATCGAGCCGGGGCTGGAAGGGGGCTACCCAGGCGGGGGCGCGGTTCAGCGGTCCCGGCTTATAGCGAAATACATAGGGTTCCCAGTGTTCGCCATCAAGCGAACCTTCCACCTGAATTTCCGGGCGGGTAGTGGTCATGGTGGCGAACAGGCCGTACTGGTTGACGATGCCGAGGCGGGCGAAGGGTTCCAGCAGGTCTGCCGACGCCGGAATCTCATAGCCGGCCATAGCCAGCAGTTGCGGCACTGAGAGCACAAGGACGAGCGCCACCAGCGCCCTGCTGAGCCAGGGTCGGGCTGACGTTTCGGGAATAGCCTGGGATACACCTGGCCACGCGGCATCATCGAACAGCGGGATGCACAGCACCATAGCCAGCAGGTTGAAAAAAGTATAATTTCCGCTGAGCGCAATCAACACCTGCAGGGTCACGATGGCCACGGCGGCCGCCTGCTTCATGCGCCGCGGTCCAAAGATCAGGAAGGGCACTACCAGCTCAACAGCCAACAGGGTCAGGGCAGAGAGCTTCTGGAACCACAGAGGCGATTGGTGCACAAACCACGCCAGCGGAGTGGGTAGCGGCTGGGTCTGGTAGTGGAAGGTGAGCGCGGTGAGGTTGTGCCAGGTGGCGTCGTGACTCACCAGTTTCGCCAGCCCTGATTCGAACAACAGGCGGAAGAGGAGCCAGTGCAGCAGCCAGACGCGGGATTTCGAGGGACGCAGGAAAATGGCAAGGAAACCAGCTTCCAACAGGAGGAAATCCCACTGGTAACCCATGAAGAGCTGGCCCCCCGAGACCAGCGACAGGTAGTAGACGAACAGCAGGGTGAACAACGCCGGATACCAGCGGCTGCGGGATCTGGCCACCAGAGCAAGGAAGGCGAGGGCTACGCCGCCCCAGGCGATGGACAGAATGATGTAATCGCTGTGGCCCCACCAGAACAGGGAGGGGACACGCCAGAGTGCAGCGCTGCCGAGCTGGGCTTTGGCTACGCCGAGATAAATACCGAGGGGGAGAATGCCGTTTTCACCAATCAGACCGCGGGCCTGCATGCCGAATGAGGCGAAAGCGAAGATATAGATGGCCGCGAGGCCACGGCGAAACCAGAGTATCGGCCTCAAGTATGTAGAGACCTGCACACTCTGGCCCCATAAGAGCCGGGTGAGACGGTAGCCCGTGGAACGATGTGTCGCGACCAGCGAGTAAGCCCCTTCGGCGAGGGACGCAAATACTGTGGATTTTTGATACAGCCACAACAGCCAGGCGTGGTTTGTAATCAACGCGAAAATCAGGAAGACGGCTTCGGCACCGCTCGCCTGGCGTTGCGGTGCAATCCACTGCACGGCCCTTCGACACTGGTCCGGGGTGATACCGGGAAAGCGTTGCAGGGACGACTGCCAGGGCGCGAACTCCACGCGATCACCGGCCCGCTGGTGCCAATAGCTGACCCACATGCGGCAAAAAGAGCAATCCCCGTCGAAAAGTACGACCGGCGGTGGCGCAGAATCAGGCAAGCTTCACAACTACCACAGACCGCAGCGCGCAAGCTGAGATAAACTACGCCCATGCGTAAATTGCTGTTTGTTGTTTTCGCGATTTGCTCCACCATGTTGTTCGCACAGGATGCGGGCCGTGGAAGGGGTGCCGGGCCGAAGAATCTGAAAGTGCTGAAGCCGGAAGAAATCCGCGCCACCATGGGAGCCTTCGTGCAGGGCACGGGCCTGATGTGCGATGGTTGCCACGTGGCCGACCGCTCCAGCGACGAGATGAACACAAAAGTTGTGGCCCGCAAGATGCTGGAAATGGTGCGAGGGGTGAATGCAAACACCTTCAACGGCGATAACAAGGTGACGTGCTTCACTTGCCATCGGGGCGAAGCGCAGCCGAAATCCACGCCGTAACTGATTCGGGAAGTTAGATTACGGCGCGCATGGCACCGCCATCCACCTGAAGGGTGGCACCGGTGATGTAACTGGCCGCGCCGGAAAGTAAGAAGACCGCTCCGTTGGCAAACTCCACCGGGTCGCCATAGCGCCCCATTGGAATGTTGGCCAGGGAGCGGTTTTTTGTGTCCTCTACGGTGACGCCGGCACGAGCGGCCATGGCGATATCCAGCTGGGCCAGCCGGTCTGTCGCAATCCGGCCAGGAATCAATTGGTTGACCCGAATCCCCTTCGGCGCCAGTTCCATGGAGAGCGTTTTGGCCAGGGAGGCGACGGCACTCCGCATCACGTTGCTGAGCGCGAGGTTTTGGATAGGCTCTCGCACCGACGACGAAGTGGCCAGCAGAATCGCGCCGCCGCCGCGCTTTTCCATCACCGGGGCGGCCAGACGAATCATACGCAGGGCTGACATAAAGAGGAGGTCGAAGGCCTTCTGCCAGGCTGCATCATCGAATTCCAGAGCGGCTCCGGTAGGCGGACCGCCGGAGTTGGTGTAGAGGACATCAACGCCGCCAAATCCGGCCATGGTGGCCTCATGCCAGCGGGTAATTCCTTCGGCAGTCTGAACGTCGGCCTCCACTGCGAGCACGGTGGCGCCGGTGGCCTGACGAATTTGCTCTGCGGCACTGTGGGCCGCTGCCGCGGTCCGCGAACACAACGAGATATTCGCGCCTTCCGCCGCCAGGCCCTGGGCAACGGCGAACCCGAGTCCACGACTGGCTGCTGCAACCATGGCAATCTTCTTGGTCAAACCGGAATCCATGAAAGCAGTTTAGCGGTTTCGGTTGGGCGGGCAAATAAAAAGGGAGCGCTCCTCCGAACGCTCCCTTTTTGATGTGAAAGACGAGAGAGTAGCAGGACTCCTCCGAATCCCGCGGCCGGCCTTCCTCCGATTGTCCGTCCGGCCTCACTCGCTCCGCTTACCTAGTGTGAGAGGCTGCCGGTGCGTTTCAATCGGCGCATAAAAAATTATTGAAGAACCGTTGAGTGCCATTATTTTCAATAAGATACGGCAGTATGCAGTTTTCGTAACGCAGTTTAGCCAGAAATTACATGACTATTTGCGGTCGGGGCGCGATAATGCTTAGAGCAGCGCAAGGTTGTGTGCTTACCGGCGGTTGGGAACCCTCGCTTTTGCGGCTGACTTTCAAGGAGAAAAAATGCATCGTTTTACGACACTGGTTATGGTTGCGGCTTTCGTTTCCGCAGGTGCCGCGCAGGCGCAAACATTGAAGGATCATATTGGCGAAGCCAAAGGGGTCTGGACCAACATTCGCAATGCTTTCGTGCGCCAGGCCGAAGCCATGCCGGAAGAAAGCTATGGATTTAAGGCAGCCGCGGATACGCGCAGCTTCGGCGAAGTGATGACCCACATTGCAGATTCGCAGGCCGGCATGTGTTCCGCCGTCTCAGGAACCGCGAAAAAAGTTGACGCCGCCTCCAAAAAGACCAAGGCGGACATTATTGCCGCTCTCAAGGAAGCGGGCGCTCATTGTGACGCCGCGTGGGAAGGCATCACCGACGCCAATGCGTTTGAGCAACTGAACATGATGGGCAAGCGATCCAAGCTGGGCCTGCTGGAATTCAACACCCTGCACACGGAAGACGAACTGGGTTATACTTCGGTGTTTCTGCGCCTGAAGGGCGTGGTTCCCCCGGGGAGCGTACCGCGCGGCAGGTAACAGCGATCACGGATTGCTGCAGGGATTTTTGAACCTGCCGATCGCCATCGCTCATCCTGTATCCCATGGAGTGTACGTGTGTCCGCCAAACGGACATCCCCCACACATCGAAGCTTTTCACCGACCTGATCTATCACTATGATCGGGTTTCGGATCTGTATTCGGCCCCTCCGAATAGTCTGGACGCCATAGCCGAAGCGGCGCGTTTTGAATTCCCGGCAGAACGCCGCGCGGCTCTGGTGGAAGCCCTTCGCCCGCTGAACGCAGACAACCCCTCTCTGGATAAACTGGCTCAGCCCGGCACTGTGGCCATCATCACCGGCCAACAGGTTGGTCTGTTTTCCGGCCCCTCCTATACGGTCTACAAAGCGCTCACGGCGATCCGTATTGCAGGCGAGCTGAATGAACGGGGAATCTCCGCTGTGCCGGTTTTCTGGTTGGCCACGGAAGACCACGATTTCGCCGAAGTGGACCACGCGTGGATGTTTGATCCCCAGCAACACCCCACTCAGTTGCGGATGGAAACGCAGGGCCGGTATCAGGGCCGCCCGGTCGGTGGCGTTCCCCTGGCCGATTTACCGCTGGAAGGTCTGAAGCAGGTTCTGCACGGTTTTCCGTTCGCCGATGAAGTGATTGATCTGGTTTCCAACGCGTGGCAAGCGGGCCAAACCATGGGTTCCGCCTTCGCCCGCTTCATGCGCGAAATGTTCGCACCCTGGGGATTGCTGCTGGTTGACCCCATGGAGCCTGCGCTGCGCCGTCTGGCTGCCCCGCTGATTCGGGAAGCGGTGGGCCGTATGCCGGAACTAACCGAGGCGCTTATGGCGCGCGGCGAAGATTTGAAGGCGCGAGGTTATCACGCCCAGGTTCTGGTAGAAAAAGAGACTTCGCTGGTCTTCCTGCTGGAAGACGGCGAGCGCAAAGGGCTCAAGCAATCGGCCGGTGGTTTTGTTGCGGGCCAGCGCAAACTATCTGTCGCCGGGTTGGCGGATCAGGCCGAACATCTGTCGCCCAACGCCCTGCTTCGCCCGGTAGCCCAGGACTATATGTTGCCGACCGCCGCATACGTTGGCGGACCGGCGGAACTGGCTTATCTGGCGCAATCGCGCGTGCTTTACGAAAAGCTGCTGGGACGCCAGCCCGTGGCTTTCCCGCGCGCCGGTTTCACCATCATGGACCAGCGCAGTGCCAAGCGCATGCAGCGCCACGGCCTGGGTCCGACTGATCTGTTTACAGCCGAGACTAATCTACGGGCGACGATTGGTGCCCGCCTGGTGCCTCACGAACTGCGCGCGCACGTGGAACGCACGAAAGCCGCTGCCACCACGGCGCTAAATGGTTTGAACGCGGAACTGCAGCGGTTCGACCCTAGTCTGGCTACGGCACTGGAAACCAGCCGTCGCAAGATCGAATACCAGTTTGGCAAAATCGCGCGCAAAACAGGCGCTCACATGCTGGCGCGCGACGAGCAGGCGGCACGCGATGCGCATGCCCTGGCTGGCCTGGTTTTTCCGGAACGCCATTTGCAGGAACGGCTGTATTCAATTATTCCGTTCCTCGCGAAGTTTGGGCCGGGGTTAATCGGGGAGCTTTACGATCAGGTGCATGTGGAGTGCCCGGATCATCAAGTGCTCACTCTAGTGTGATCGGCGCGGGACGACGTCCCCCAGGTCGTGATAGTCTACGGCAAATTCCAGGCAGGCACCGGTATCCAGCTGCCCTGCATGCGCCCGGTATAGCTGTTGCCACGGGGAATCGTGATGCAGTTTCTCCGGTTTCTGAGCAGCCCTGCGACGGGCAATTTCTTCGTCACTGACCAGCCAGTCCACTCGCCGGGACTTCAGATCCACTCTTACCAGATCGCCGGTCTGTAGCAGGGCAATGTTGCCCCCGGTGGCCGATTCCGGTGTGACGTGCAGAATCGACGGACTGTCTGAAGTCCCACTCTGGCGGCCATCTCCCATGCAGGGCAACATGCGCACGCCCTGCCTGACCAGTTCGCCGGGCGGTGTCATGTTCACCACTTCGGCCGAACCGGGGTAGCCTGCCGGACCGGTACCGCGGACGACCAGCATGCAGGTGTCATCAACGGCCAGTGCAGGGTCGTCAATCCGGCGGCGATAATCCTCCGGACCTTCGAACACGATCACGCGGGCAGTGAAGCAATCCGGATCACCGGGCTGCGAAAGAAAACGGCGGCGGAATTCCGGGCCAATGACGGAGGTCTTGATTATGGCGGAATCGAACAGGTTACCGCTAAGCACAAGAAAGCCGGCCTCGCTCTTCAGCGGCTGATCGTACGGGCGGATCACACGCTGGTCCAGAATCCGGGCACTGCCGTAGTTCTCGCCTGCGCTGTGGCCGGTAACAGAGATTGCTGCAGCGTGCAGCTTACCTGCGCGAAGCAATTCGCTCATCACGGCGGGCACGCCGCCGGCGCGATGGAATCCTTCGCCCAGGTACTCGCCAGCGGGTTGCACATTGACCAGAAGCGGGACCGCGTAGCCCAGGGTTTCGAAGTCCTGCAATTCGAGAGGAACTCCCATGTGGCGCGCAATCGCCAGAAGATGAGGTGCGCAGTTGGTGGATCCGCCAATCGCGGAATTCACCACAATGGCATTTTCAAAAGCTTCGCGCGTCAGAATGTCGGATGGCTTCAGGCCTTCCCGCACCATCTGTACAATTCGCTGGCCGGTCTGGAACGCCATGCGCGTGCGCTCTCCGGAAGGCGCGGGAATGGCGGCGCAGCCGGGCAACGACATGCCCAGTGCCTCGGCGAGTGAGTTCATGGATAGCGCCGTGCCCATGGTGTTGCAATGCCCCGGGCCCGGCGCGGCCGCGAGAGTCACAGCGATCATTTCGTCGGTGGTGATCTCGCCCGCCGCCACCTGCCGACGAGCTTCCCACAGCGCCATGCCAGAGCCCGCCAGTTTGCCGTTGTAGTGGCTATCCACCATGGGGCCACCGGAAAGGACAATCGAGGGGATATTCACTGAAGCGGCGGCCATCAGGCAGGCGGGGGTGGTCTTGTCGCAACCGGTGGTGAGCACCACGCCGTCGAACGGGTACCCGCAGAGAATTTCCACCAGCCCAAGGTAAGCCAGGTTGCGGTCCAGTGCGGCGGTGGGCCTGCGGCAGGTTTCCTGAATGGGATGGATCGGGAACTCGATGGGAACTCCGCCTGCTTCCCGAATACCTTCTTTCACACGCACCGCGAGCGCCACGTGAATGCGGTTGCAAGGCGTTAGTTCGCTGCCGGATTGCGCGATGCCGATGATGGGCCGTCCGCTCTGCAGTTCCGCGCGGGTGAGACCCCACGCCGTGTAGCGATCAATAGTGCTGGCGGTTTCGCCGGGATCATGCCGGTCGTTGAACCAGCTTTCGCTGCGCAGATGACCTGGTTTGTCGCTCATAGTCGATTCTTCACCTGAATTGCCGCGCTGTCAGAATGTCGGCCACGAAGGCTCCGCCATAGCGGAGGCATGTGCGTAAACATCGGGTGGCCACTCTTTGGCTCGTACTTCAAAACTCTGCCGGTTGCCTGCATACAACGCGCGCAGCGCTTCTTCAAAGCCGACCCGGTTGCCCGCCACGGCGGTGAGGACCCGACCTGTCCCCTCGCGCGCAATCCGCGCACGCTCTTTCTCCGGCTCACGATTGCGTGCTTCATCCACCAGTCGACGGATCGCCGCCGAGGCTCCGCTGGGCTGTGTTTCCAGCCATTCCCAGTGCCGCGGGAGCAGGGAAATTTCGCGCGCCACCACACCCAGCTTCGGTCTGCCCGGACCTGCCCTGGGTGGCGGCGGTGCGGTTCGCAGCAACACTTCCTCCAACGTGCCGGAGAGATCAAAATCCACCTGCTTGCCGGTTTGCGCGTCAAAGGCCAATAACGCACCTCCGGTTCCGCCGTCGAAGCGAGTCTTCAGCAACGCCACCACCGAAGGCAGCGGTGCAGATTCCAGGCAGTGATCGCCGTCAAAGATCAGGTAGGTTTTAGTTTCTTCCATCCCGATATTTTACCCGGATAATATCTGCGGTGTCAATCAACCAAAGACAGTACTGGTACCACTTGCTTTTCAGTACCCAAAAGGCCTTAAAATAGAGTCTTGGAACAGCGACGCACACAACGATTTCAGTTAAACCTGCCCCTGCACATTCTGCAGGTGGGTGAGCAGCGCATACACCGGGCGGTAAAGACGCGCGACATCAGCACGGGCGGCGTGTGCTTCTTCTCCGATAACACGGTTGAAATAGGAGAGCGGATTGAATATCTCATCACGCTGTCCGGTACCACGCCGGCGGTTCGCATTCGTTGCCTGGGGAAAGTACTGCGTAGTGAGAAGTGCGAAGAGACCACAGCGGATAGTTTCGAGGTTGCGGTGACCATGGATCGCTACCAGTTCGTTAAGCCGGGCGAAGTGTTCGAAGCAACTGCTGCCGCCGCCTGATTCGCCGTTGCTTTTCATCCAGCGGTGGGCAAAAACACCATGAAACGAATTCTTGCGCTTAGTCTGATTCTGCTGGTCATCTCGTTCGCCGCCAGCGCCGCGGGAAAAATTTTCCCCTATGCGTACAACCAGGAGGATCTGCCCAACGGACTTCGCCTGGTGACCATCCCCACAGACTACCCCAATATTGTGGCTGTGTTTATTGTGGTTGCCACCGGGTCGCGCAACGAGGTAGAGCCGGGTAAGAGCGGCTTCGCGCACTTGTTTGAGCACCTGATGTTCCGCGGCACCCCGGAGTTTTCTCCCGAACGGTACCAGGTGGAATTGCGCAACGCCGGAGCGTATTCCAACGCCTTCACTACGGACGACTTCACCGCTTACCACACCACGTTTTCGAAAGAAGACCTGGCGCGCGTGCTCACCATGGAGGCTGATCGGTTCCAGCACCTGGCCTACGAAAAGCCAGCCTTCCGCACTGAGGCCCTCGCAGTGTTGGGTGAATACAACAAGAACAGCGCCAACCCGGGCTCGAGGCTGAGCGAGACTTTGCGCGCCACCGCCTTCGGCGAGCACACCTACAAACACACCACCATGGGTTTCATCGCAGACATCCAGGCAATGCCGGAGCAGTTTGATTACAGCCGCCAGTTCTTTGACCGCTACTACAGGCCGGAGTACACCACCATCATTGTGGCGGGCGATATTGATGCAAAGAAAGTGAGCGCTCTGGTAAGCGAGGGCTGGGGAAACTGGAAGCGGGGCAGCTACCAGGCGCAGATCCCCGCTGAACCCGCGCAGAACGGCGCACGCGCGGCCCACGTGGAATGGCCCACCCCGACGCTGCCGTGGGTGGTGGCTGCATGGCGGGGTCCGGCTTATACCGACGACGCGCTGGATTCGGTGGCACTGGACGCCGTTGCGCGTCTGGGTTTCAGCGAGAGTTCTCCGCTATTTCAGAAGCTGGTGATAAGCGAACAAAAAGCCGATGCAATTTTCGGGGGACAGCCAGCCAGCGTCGACCCTCAACTTTTCAGCGTGAGGGCGCGCGTGAAGAAAGAAGGCGATCTGGCCACCATCGAACAGCAAATAGTGGCGGAGGCGCAGTCTTTCGCCACGCGCATGGTTGACCCGAAACAGCTGGAAATTCTCAAGCAGCGTATGCGATATGAATTCGCGCTACGCCTGGATAGCAGTGAATCGATTGCGCAGACTGTGGCGCGTTATGTGGCCCTGCGGCGCACGCCGGAAACCATCAACCGCTATTTCGACCTGTTCGATAAACTTACGCCTGCGGACATTCAGAAGGTGGCAGCGAAGTATCTCACGGAGAAGAACCGCACCGTGGTCACCCTGACATCGGCAGGATCGGCGAAGTGAAACAACTCGCGGTTTTTGTACTCGCGGCCGGAGCCTTACTGGCGCAGCCCCGTATGGTGGAATTGCGGGGCACGTCGCCGCTGGTAACCATCCGGCTGGTCTTTACCACCGGCGCGGCGTCTGACCCGGCGGGCAAACCGGGTCTTGCGCATCTCACCAGCCAGGTGCTGGGAAACGGTGGCACGAAGGATCTGGCGTACAAGCAGATTTTGGATGCCCTGTATCCCATGGCGGCTTCAGTGGAGGTCTATTCCGATAAGGAGATGACCACCTTCGTGGGCGAGACGCACGTAGACAATCTGCAGAAGTTCTACGCTCTGATGCGGGATATGGTGCTGCACCCCGGCTGGCGCGCCGAGGACCTGACGCGGGTGAAAGATGCGAGTATCAACAGCCTGCGGGTTGGCCTGCGCGGCAATAACGACGAAGAACTGGGCAAGGAAATCCTCTACACCGCGATCTATCCGGGGCATCCCTACGGGCATGAAAACATGGGCACGGCCAGCGCCATCGCCGACATGACCAAAGCCGATCTGGAAGGCTTCTACCAGCAGAACTATACGCAAGCCAACCTCATTATTGGTCTGGCCGGCGGTTACCCCGTCGATTTCGCAGCCCGAATAAAGAAAGACTTCTCGGCCCTTCCCGCGGGCAAGCCGGGCCGGATCAAACTACCCGCGCCTGCCAGGATTGAGGGCAACGAGGTGACGCTGGTAGAGAAGGACACGCGCTCGGTGGCGTGGTCCTTCGGCTTCCCTCTGGAAGTGAAGCGCGGCGATCCCGATTTTCCTGCGCTGCTGGTGATGCAGTCGTGGTTCGGCCAGCATCGCTCCAACAATCACCTCTATGACCGGATGCGCGAGATACGGGGGTTGAACTACGGCGATTACGCTTACATCGAATACTTCCCGCGCGGCATGTTCTTAACCGAGCCCGAAGCGAATCTTGCGCGCCAGCAACAGATTTTCCAGATCTGGATCAGGCCGGTGGAGCCGGACACCGCGACTTACTCTCTGCGCCTGGCTATGTTCGAACTGGATAAGCTGGTGAAGAACGGCATGACAAAAGAGGACTTTGAGCGCACGCGGACATACCTGTCCAAGTACGTGAATGTTCTGACGAGGACGAAATCCGCCGAACTCGGCTACGCCATCGACAGCCTCTGGTACGGTATTCCGAACTACAACGAGTACCTGAAGACAGGTCTGGCGAAACTTACGCTGCTTGACGTCAACAAGGCGATTCGCAAGCATCTGCGGGCGGATCGTCTTCAGATTGCCGGAATTGCGAAAGACGTCGCGCGCCTGCGCACCGAACTGATCAGCGATGCGCCTACGCCCATGCACTACAACTCGGCCAAGCCGCAGGAGATCATGGACGAAGACAAGATTGTAGAAAAGCTGCCCCTGCGCATTCGCGCGGAAAGCATCAAAGTTGTGCCTGTTGCCGGTGTGTTCGAAAAATAACTACAGACTGCGCAGGTAGGCGAAGCTCTTCCGCAGACTCTCCAGCGGGTCGCCCTCCATATTTTCGTGTTCCACGAAGTACGAGTGGACGCCCGCATTTCCGGCCGCTTTCAGAATTGCCGGCAATTCGAGCTCTCCCGCACCGAGTTCCACGGCCGCGCCGGGCAGAATCGCTTCATCGGCCTGCGGCTTCACACCCCTCGCCTTGTCGCCCAGGTGCAGCGGGCCAAGGCGACCCTTCCACTGTTTCATGACTTCCAGCGGATCCTGGCCGGCGACGCTGGCCCAGAACACATCGAGTTCCAGCAGTACGAGTTTCGGGTCCAGCCTTTCCCGAAAAATTTCGATGGGCCGCAACCCGGGTCGGCCCCCGAATTCGAAGGCGTGATTATGGTAAGCCAGTTTCATGCCGGCCTTGCGGCAAAGCTCGCCGGCGCGGTTCATCCGGTCGGCCGTGCGCCGGTAGAAATCTTCTCCATCACCGCGCGCACCGGGTTCGATATAGCGCACCACGAAATATTCCACGCCCGCCTCCTTCAGGCTGGCAATGGCTTCTTCGAGCGCGACCGGGATCAGATGGGGATAGCGTTCCCAATCAGCAGTCACAAGCGGCGTTTCCACGAAGCAGGAACGCAGCGTGAGGCCGTGTTCCCTGATGCGGGGCAACATCAGCAGCGCCTCGGGACGGGTGGCACCTTCCACTTCCCTGAAGCCGATGTCGGCCACGGCCTTCAGGATACGGCCGGGCTCGCGGCGAATCGCTCCGCCGAGCGTGGCCAGTTGAACGCCCCACACGCGGGGCGGAGTAGCGGCCCGAACAGAGGCGGTGGAGGCGGCGGCAAGCATCCATTCACGGCGGGTCAGCATACCGTCAGTTTAGCCAGGCGATCACACAGGATAAACTAACGTCGAATGCCTGATAACAGCTTCGATGTGGTTTCCGAGATTCAGATGCCGGAGGTGATCAACGCCATCCAGCAGTCGATGAAAGAGATCACCACCCGTTTCGACTTGAAGGACTCAAAGTCGACCATCGAACTCAATGAGAAAGATAAGAAGCTTACGCTGGCGAGCGTAGATGACTTCAAGCTGAAGGCTATCGGCGATATTCTGCAGCAGAAGATGGTCAAGCGTGGGGTGCCGATCAAAAACCTCACGTGGGGCAAGCTGATTCCTTCGGCGGGCATGAGCGTGCGCCAGGAAGTGACGCTGGTTTCCGGGATTCCCATCGAGAAAGCCCGCGACATTGTCAAGAAGATCAAGGATGGCAAGGTCAAGGTGCAGGCTTCCATCAACGGCGATCTGATTCGGGTGAGTGGCAAAGATCGCGATACGCTGCAAGAGGTGATGGCCCTGCTGCGGGGAGCCGATTTCGGTATCGAACTCCAGTTCACCAACTTCCGGACCAATTAACCTGCCACGCCGGATCGAATCTCTCTTCATAGACGGCCCGGCGGGCAGGATCGAGGCTTTGCTGGAAGCTCCCGAAGACGTTGCGCCGCTGGAAGCGTGCCTGGTCTGCCATCCGCACCCTTTGTTTGGGGGCACCATGTACAACAAGGTAGTTCATCGCACCGCGAAGGGACTGCGGCGGGCTGGTGGTGCTGTGCTGCGTTTTAACTTCCGCGGAGTGGGAAAGAGCGAAGGCGTACACGACAATGGCCCCGGTGAAGTGGAAGACGCACGCACGTGTCTGGATTATCTGCGCGCCCGGTATCCCGACATTCCCTATTCCATCGCAGGGTTTTCATTTGGCTCACGCGTGACCATGAAGCTGGGCTGCATGCTGGAACATCCCCTGCCGGCGCGGCTGATTGGAGTGGGATTCCCGGTGGGGCGCGGCAACTTTGAGCACCTCACAACGTGCACGATTCCAAAGTATTTTGTGCAAAGCACGAACGACGAGTTTGGTCCTGTGGCCGATCTGAAAGCGGCGTTCGCCACGTTTGCAGAGCCGAAGCAACTGCAATTCATCGAAGCGGCGGATCACTTTTTTGTGGACGCGCTCCCGCTACTGGAAGACGCCATCGCCGAATTGCCGCTGTAGCCCAGCCTGGCGATATTCGGTCATGTGGCACCTGCGGGTCAGCTTCGGCCGGGCGAGAGCCACGCCCCGGCAAGCGGGTACGTGGCCAGGCGGGCATGGCGAGGTCGGTTTGCCATTGGCCCATGGATTGCTCGTAGATGGGGAGGAGTATTCCAAATGTCGTTACTAACTGTGATTGGTACTGCCAGCGGCAGCCGTATGTCGCGATCCGTTGTTTTGGCGGCAGCGGGAATAGTGGGCGCGCTGTGCTTTCCCTTTCAGGCACGCGCTCAAGGCGGATTCAATGGCCCGGGCCGCTACGAGATCACCAATTTGCAGTCCGGTAAGGTGCTGGATATGGACCGGAACGATCAGACGAGCGTGATCCAGTTCTCCTCACGGGGTACCGACAACCAGATCTGGGACGTCGAGTCGGCCAGCGGGGGTTTTTATTCCTTTCGGAATACGATGAACGGAAATGCCCTCGAAGCCCTTGGAACCGGCAACAGCGCTCCTGTGCGGGCCACCCGGTTTGACGGTCGTTCCAGCCAGCAATGGCGCATTGACAGCGGCCCGGGAGGCAACGCCCTCATCGTCTCACGGCAGGGGAAGGCGCTGGACATTCCGGGCGGCACCAGCGCGGACGGGGCTCGGGTGCAGATTTACGATTCCAACGGTGAATCGAACCAGCAATTTACGTTTCGCCATGTATCGGGTGATGTTAGCCGAAACCTGAACAGCAACGGGAATTTGAGGGGCAATACCGCCAATAACGCTGGAACCTCCAACAACCCCGCCTCCGGTTACGCGGACAACCGCACGCAACTGAAGCCGGGCTGGAACACGTTTTCGGTGCAGCAGGATGTGGAAGTAGGCCAAAAAGCCGCCGGCGAGATCGAGCGGCAAGTGCCGATGCTCAACGACTCCCGTGTAGACAACTATCTGAATAACCTGGGCCAGCGGCTGGCCGCGCATGCTCCTGGCTACAAGTTTCCGTATAGTTACAGGGCCGTGAATGATCGTGCGCTCAACGCGTTTGCGCTGCCCGGCGGACACATCTACATCAACCGTGGCGTAATTGAAGCGGCTGACAATGAATCCCAGCTGGCCGCCGTGATGGCCCACGAAACCTCCCACGTAGCGTTGCGGCACGGCACCAACCAGGCCAGCAAGAGCTCCGCCGTACAGTTGCCCCTGTCGATTCTGGGTGGCTTACTGGGCGGTAACTCCACCGGAGCCGCTGTGGCGCAACTGGGTGCCAGCTTCACCGTAAATTCCATCCTGATGAAGTACTCACGCACGGATGAATCTCAGGCCGACACCATGGGCACGCAGATTCTCTACGATTCCGGCTTCGACCCGCGGGGAATGTCGCAATTCTTCGAGAAAATCCAGGCGATGGATACCGGAGGGAATCGCGTCGCGTTCTTCAACTCTCACCCCAACCCCGACCGCCGTATCGAGAGCGTGAACGAAGAAATCGCCAGGCTGGGTAATTCGCCGCGCGGGTCAAATACCGGCTCGCAGGAATTCAACCAGATCAAACGGTACGTGCAGTCTCTGCCCGCCGCGTCCCGCTCCAATCAAAATCTGACCCGCCTGCAGGGCGATTCTGGCCGCAACGAGGGCGACAACCGTGGTTCACGGCCGGAGTGGGCATCGGAACGTTTCGTGACTTTCGAGAATGCGCTGTTGCGCATTGACTACCCGGACAACTGGCAGACCTACGGGCAGGGCGACGCGGTCACCATCGCACCCCGCAACGGGATGGTGAACGACAACAACGGCAATCAGGCGCTCGCCTACGGTGCCCTGGTCAACCTCTTCGAGCCACATTCAGACCGTTACGGCCAGCAGTTGCAGGGGCCTGGCTTCGGGCAGGGTTCGCGGACGCAAGACTCCCACAGCTATCTGGAACAAAGTACGGACCAGCTGGTTCAGGAGCTACGCCTGTCAAACCGCAACATGCGTGTGGTTCGATCGCATGAAGACATCAACATTGGTGGCGTCGACGCCCTGTCCACGTACCTCTCGAACGATTCGCCCGTCCAGGGCGGAGGCCGCGAGACCAATCTGCTGATCACGCTGCAACGCCCGGAAGGCCTGTTGTTCCTGATTTTCACCGCCCCGGAGCGCGAGTTCCAAAGCTATGACAACACCTTCCATCAGATGCTGTATTCGGTTCGTCTGAAGCGTTAACCGAAAAACATAATCGCGACGCTTCTTCGGTGCCAGCAGCTCCGACCGGGCGGTCCAGACTTTTCACGGAGCTTATATCCTGAAGGTGCTGTGGACCAGGCTCTTCAAACCTAAACCGCTGAATCTTCGGCACTCCGAAAAGACGCCACTAAGCCACCTGCCCTCGGGGCGACGTCGAAGTTTTGGCACACGACCGACGCGCCACCATGGGCTAAGACTTTCGCCCTCCACGACGTGGCTGCCCGGCGACCATGCCACACTCGCGGATCGGGTGTGAGTTTCTCTCGCTCAGACCGCTGGCGTCGACCAGGCACTTCACATCGAATCGGTAGACCCGGAGTCGATGGGCACTAAAGTAAGATCCCGTGATAACACTGCCGCTGCCGTGGAACGGGCGCGCGATAATCTGTTCTGTTATGAAGAACAGAATCGCGCTGGTAACGGGCGCAGGCAGCGGCATCGGGCGGGCGGCCAGCCTGGCACTTTGGAAACATGGATATTCCGTAGTGCTGGCGGGACGCCGGATGGCGGAACTGGAGAAGACTGCGGCGGCGGCTATCGACGGAGGGCGCATGATTCCGGTACCGGCAGATGTCGGCAAGCCGGAGGATGTGAAGGCTCTATTTGCAGTGGTGCAGCGAGAGTTCGGGCGGCTGGATGTTCTGTTCAATAACGCAGGCATGGGAGCACCAGCGGTGCCGATGGAAGATCTCAGCTATGAGAAATGGAGCGAAGTAGTGGCGGTGAATCTTACCGGGTCCTTCCTGTGCGCACAGGAAGCTATCCGCATGATGAAAGCGCAGGACCCGCAAGGTGGACGCATCATCAACAACGGGTCGATCTCAGCGCACGCCCCGCGTCCCCGTTCCGTCGCTTACACCGCGACCAAGCACGCCATTACGGGCCTCACGAAATCCATTGCGCTGGATTGCCGCGCATACCGCATAGCGTGTGGACAGATTGACATTGGGAACGCGGCTACCGAGATGACGGAACGGATGGCCGCGGGCGTCCCGCAAGCCAATGGCACCACGGCGGTGGAGCCCCGTATGGACGTGCAGCACGTGGCCGACGCGGTGGTCTACATGGCGAATCTGCCTCTGGAATCGAATGTTCTGTTCATGACGGTGATGGCTACGAATATGCCGCTGGTGGGAAGAGGTTAACCATGGACTCAATGACTGAACAAGCCGTCGCACGCCACTACGGCGACGGCTCGATTGAAGAAAGAATACTGGGCGCACTACGCTCCACGGGTAAAGACGTGGAGCACCTGACTACGGACGACCTTGCGCCGGTGGATGAATTCCACATCGGGGGGAGACCTGCCACGGTGGAGATCGCGGCCGTGATGGCGCTCGCGCCCGGTATGCACCTGCTGGATGTAGGCTGTGGCATCGGCGGACCGGCACGGTACTTTGCAACGCACCACGGCGCGCGGATTTCGGGCATTGACCTGACCCCCGAATTTATCGATACAGCCCGGGCTCTTACGATTCGGCTGCATTTGGAACACCTGGTTTCCTGGCACTGCGGCAGCGCCTTGAATCTTCCGTTTGAGAGTGCTTCGTTTGACGGGGCGTACATTTTTCATGTAGGTATGAACATCAGTGACAAGGCGCAGTTGTTCGGCGAAGTGCGGCGGGTGCTGAAGCCGGGCAGTGTGTTTGCGGTTTACGAGGTGATGCGGACGGGCACCGGAGATCTTTCGTTTCCGTTGCCGTGGGCGCAGACAGATGAAACCAGCTTTGTGGGATCACCGGAACACTACCGGGAACTGCTGCAGACGGCTGGTTTCAGCATCACCGGTGAACGGAACCGGCGCGAAGCCGCATTGGAATTCTTTGCGGCCATGCGAGCCGGAGCGGAAGGGCTGGCACCGTCGCCGCTGGGGCTACCGCTGGTGATGGGCCCAACGGCACCCCTGAAAATCGGCAATATGATTGCTTGTCTTGGCAGCGACGTGATTGCACCGGTTGAGATGATCTGCCGGGCAGTTTAAGCCGTTTCTCGCTTCAACCTGGTCCCGGATATTTTTCAAACCACGCCCCGGTAAGGAATCTGGCTCTGGGAAAGCGGATCGATGGCGAGGCGCGCAGGGTCGGCAATGCCGCGGCGAACCAGTTCATCCACGGCGGCCATGGCGTCTTTGTACGCGGAAACGTCGAGTGATTGCGGTGGTCAGGCGTACGGCTTCGCCTCCGGCGAGTTTCGTCAACTTCCCGATCGGAAAGGAAAGCGAGAGCGCTGCCATCGGGCGACCAGCGGAGCATCCGTTCTGATTTGGTCGAACGCGCCTGGTGCCGCAACTGGCGGATGGCGGGTTCGAAGACCCAAACGTGGCTTCCCGTGGAATTGCCGGAAACCGGCTGCTGAACAGTAAGGGCAGGGCGCGCACCGTCGGGAGAAAAACGCAGATCAGTAAGCTGGCGCAGCGGGATGGATTTCTACAGCGTCAGGGATTCGCTGCTGGCCGTGCCGGGGAGCAAGGCGATCAGTATGAGAGAAAAGAGAGAATCCGCACTACTGCTCCCTGATTTTCAAGTTAAATGTTTTCCGCTCAATGGGGGCGGAGAGAACCACGCTGGTGGTGGGAACTCCATAGTGCAGCAATTTCATGATGAGGCCTTCCAGATCGGTGATGGACGATGCGAGCACCTTGACCATCAGCGCATCACTACCGGTAACGTGATAGCACTCGCGCACGTGGTCGCAACTTTCCAGGAAAGTCATGAGAGCGCGATAGTGTGGCCCGTCGACGGTAATGCGGATAATGGCGGTGAGGGCGAGTCCAAGAGCCTCGGGGTCGATTTCCGCGCGGTAACCCTTAATGACTCCGGCGTCTTCCAGGCGATGCAGGCGTTCGGCTGCGGCGGAAGGAGAAAGTCCGGCCTTTTTGGCCAGGTCAGCATAAGAGGCGCGCC
This sequence comes from Bryobacterales bacterium, assembly GCA_038229475.1. Taxonomy (GTDB): domain Bacteria; phylum Acidobacteriota; class Terriglobia; order Bryobacterales; family Bryobacteraceae; genus BOG-234. Next base: position 60,781 of record JBBROK010000023.1, read on the forward strand.
CATTTACCTGCAACTCCTGAAGCAGTTTGCGGGCTACGTCGTCGAGCAAAGGGCTGATTTCCGGTGGCATTGACAGGGGGGACCTTGCCCTGCCAGTTTAGCGCTCCTGCTAACCTGAAAATGACGTGAATATTGATAACGGCGAAACTGTGGAAAACAACGAAGCAGCGGAAGAGTCGGCTGTCGGGGCTGAAGGCGGTGAGCTTCAGCAACTAAAGACGGAACGCGACGAGCTGCGGGACCTGCTGCTGCGCCGTCAGGCGGAATTCGACAACTTCCGCAAACGGATTGAGCGGGATCGCTCCGAACATGCGCAGTACGCGTCTATGGATGTGGTGCGTGAACTGGTGAGTGTGCTGGATGACTTTGAGCGCGCGCTGAAGACCGAATGCGCGAGCCCGGAATATTCGCGCGGCGTGGAACTGATTTTCAACCGCATGCTGGATGCGCTGAAGAAGGTTGGGCTGGAGCCGATGGACTCGGTGGGTCAACTTTTTGATCCGCACCAGCATCAGGCGGTGGAGCGTGTGGATACCAAAGAAGCTGAAGATAACACTGTGCTGGGGCAATTTCAGCGCGGCTACAACTTCAAGGGACGACTGCTGCGACCGGCGATGGTAAGGGTCGCTGTCCGCGGTTAGCGCGGGATTCCTGTTATGCCGGTTTCTAAAAGGGATTACTACGAAGTTTTGGGCGTGGGACGCGGCGCGGGCGATCAGGAGCTGAAAAGCACCTACCGCAAGCTGGCGCTACAGTACCATCCGGACCGCAACCCGGACGACCACGAGGCGGAAGAAAAGTTCAAGGAAGCCGCCGAGGCTTATAGCGTTCTGACCGATCCGCAGAAACGCGCTGCCTATGACGCCTACGGGCATCAGGGCTTGAGCGGTGCGAGTGGAGGGGGCTTTGATCCATCGTCCATGGACCTGGGCGATATTCTGGGCCAGGTATTCGGGCTGGGCGACCTGTTCGGCGGCCGTTCCGGAGGTGGTGGGCGCAGCCGCGCGATGAAAGGTGACGACCTTCGCTACGATCTGACGCTGACCTTCGAAGAGGCGGTATTCGGTAAAGCGGTAGAGATCCAGGTGCCGAAGCTGGAATCGTGCCCACGCTGCGAAGGCCGCGGAGCAGAACCGGGCAGCGGGATGCTGACCTGCCCGGCCTGCCAGGGGCGGGGCGAACAACTGTTCTCGCAGGGTTTTCTCTCTGTTCGCCGCACATGTTCGCATTGCGGGGGCGTGGGGCAGATCGTAAAGCAGGTTTGCCGCGATTGCCGCGGTGAGGGATACCGGCACGTCAACAAGCGGCTGAAGGTCACTATTCCGGCAGGCATCGGCGACGGCAACCGGTTGCGCGTAGCGGGTGAGGGGCAACCGGGCGTCAATGGCGGACCGGGCGGCGATCTCTATATTTTCTTCGCCGTCAAAGAACACGAAATCTTCGAACGTCACGGAAACGACCTGCACTGTGTGGTGCCCATCAATGTTGCCCAGGCAGTACTGGGCGCGACGATTGCAGTTCCAACGATGGAAGGCCCGCATGAGCTGGAAATCCCGGAAGGCACGCAAAACGCCACCGAGCTGAAGGTGCGCGGCAAAGGCGTTCCGGAGTTGCAGGGGCGCGGCCGGGGTGATTTGATTGTGCACGTGGAAGTGCGGATACCGACGCGGTTGACGCGGGAACAAAAGCAGTTGTTTGAGCAGTTGCGCGAAAATCTGCCAGTGAACAACGACTCGCAGAATAAAGGTTTGCTGGACAAAGTGAAGGAATACTTCACTTAGCCGGGGACTCGACCAAACGTTCCGGCTTTTTCTAACGAATCGATACCAGTAAACCGCCTACCGGCCCCGGGGCGTAATCCAGTCAGCCAACTGCGTCCTGCCGGGATACGAACCTGGCCCGATCTCCGTAGTCCACCTTGCGGTTTCGAGGCTGGTGCATGGAGCATTGAATGCGTCCGTGAACAGCGACACCTGACGCTCCGATTAACGATTCAGCGGATCTTCCACCCACGGCGGAGTGGCCTGTATAAGGCGACCGAGTTCCGGTTCCACTTCCTCAATGCGCTGCTTCATCTCCCAGGCGATTTCCCGGTAGCTGAAGTGACCCTTCACGCCGCTGCGCACTCTGGAGATATACTCGGCTTCGGCGAAATCCATCTTAAAGAGGAATCTGGATCTTGCGCCAAATGGCAACAGATATTGGCGCGCGGGTTGAGGTAACGCCTGCATGGTTTGCAGAGCACCGGCCATGGCCGCATGCCATGGTGCTTCCGCCCCGGATTCCACCACCAGCGCCGGAGTTTCGTAACCGTGGAGCCCGCTATACGCCTGGCGGTATTGGTGACAACGCCGGTGCCGGTGCATATCGCGCCAGGCTCCGATATCGATCAGCATGTCGAAGCAATACTGGCCGCCGCGGAATTCGCGGAGCAAATCGTCGCGCCTGCCGCGTGACTGCAAAGCGACATCCAGAACTTCGCTGCGCCGCTGCCGACTCCAGCCGCGAACCGTTTCATAGATGACACGAAAGGGAATTTCTGTAACCGGGTAGAGCAGGGTAGCGACAATTTCAGAGAGCGGATCATCGGACTTCACCAGATCCACACGACGTTCAATGCCCGCTTCGGCGTGAAAATTCTGCGCGGCCCACTGGGTCAGATCGGCGTTTGCCTGACGGGGATGCTCGTCGGGCTCAGCGTGGCGCGCAAGAGTGGGGGCCAGAGGTTCGGTTTGCCCCTCATCCCACAGGCACTCCGGCGGTTCGGCGCAGGCCTGGGCAATCTCGTCGCCCAGTTCGCGCAGTTCGGCATATTCAGAAATCCGCAGTCGCTTAATCTGCTTTTCCAGGGTACGGATGCTGGTGACCTGGCCGACGCCGGTAGGCACGCCCCAGAAGAGCAGGTAGCGCGCCACGTCGAAAGCACGGGCCGCGATGTTGCGACCGTAAGCGTCGGGCTTCATGGTTTCGGGACGTGGCAGCTTTTCGCGCAGGCAGTGGTCAACCAGGCCGTGGACGTCGCGATACGCGGCCAGAAGCGCGGTGCCTGCCGCCTGGTATTGCGCGACCGATTCGCCGGTCAATTCGCCAGGCGTAATGAAACCCGAGCGGCCAAAATCCTGATAGCGCGAAGATCGGGCCTGGCCATCCCACAGAACCTCGTCTTCCACTTCGCTGGCGGCCAATTCGCTGATGCCCTCGAAGCACAGAACGGTGTGTCCAAGATCGGCGATGGACTGATGACCGTACTGGAAATAGAAACTCTCCAGAAACTGACCGGAGTTATGGGTCTTCACCCATTCCAGGGATTGGCGGATGGAATCGGCCGAACGGCTGTAGCGCGCCAGAGCGTAGGCGCTCTTTTCCGGCGGCATGGGGGCAACAGAGATGACGCGGCGTGCCAAACGGCTATGATACGACTTGCCCCGAGTCCGCATTAACCGCCTCCACCCCGACGCCAGAATTCCCCGCTATGCGCATGGTCCTGACGAAGACGCCGGCATGGATCTGTATTCCGTGGCCGCCGCTGATCTTGCGCCCGGAGAGATCGCGCTCATCCCCACCGGCATCGCGATTGAATTGCCGCCGGGCTTTGAAGCGCAGATCCGCCCCCGCAGCGGACTGGCGCTGAAGCATGGGATTACACTGCCGAACAGCCCGGCTACCATCGACCCCGGCTATCGTGGGGAGATTCGCGTGATTGTGCAAAATCTGGGCAGGGAACCGGTACACCTGGCGGCGGGCGACCGCATTGCGCAAATGGTGGTGGCGCGCTACGAGGCAGTGGAATGGGACGAAACAGAACTGGGCGAATCGGTGCGCGGCGCGGGCGGTTTCGGATCGTCCGGGAGATAGACGATGAAGTTCGGTTTCCTGTTGTTCCTGCTGTACGGCGACGCTGGCCGCGCAAACCCTGCCCACCCTCGTGGTGCTCGCTGCGTAAGTCGCTGCAATCACTGACCGGCAATGAGCTGGTGTCCGCGGTGCCCGGTCTGTTGAAGGTCGCAAAGGTGCGTACCGGGCAGATTGCCAATATGGGCAGTCACGATACTACTCCCGCGATCTGGCTGCGGCTGGCGGCGCGAATCGACGAACTCTGGCGACACCCGAAATAACAGGGGTGGTGAGCAGGGAGCCGACTGTTCTGGAGAAGTACGTCGACAATTAGAGTGGGGCCTGCCGGTGGTAAATAATGGGGATGGAACTGGTTGCAGTCTCTTCAGAAGGACAGATTATCATTGCCCCGTGGCAACCGGTGATCCTGAATTCCGCAAAGTGGAAGACTTGCAAATTGAATGGATGGGCCCAAACTGAAATCAGCTTCAATGCAGCTTCTTCAATAGCGCCGTCGCCTCTTCAAAACCCGGAAATCGCTTTTCATGAGCTTTGAACTCCGGTGTGTGAACACAGCGGCGGGCTCCCTTGTTATCCACCGGGTAGTACAGGTGGAGCATCTCGTGAAACATCACATATTCCAGTGCCAGACGCGGCACGTTGGGATGATCGAAAATGCGGCTGATCATGATCATGTGGTGCGACGAGTCATAGTGCCCGAGGCGGGTCCGCGAACGCACGTGACTCCAGCCCATGGCGGGCCGTGCCATTAACCCGCCGAAGTGGGCGCGGTTAATTTCCTCAAATACCTCGTCCAGGTCATGACAAACGCCACGGGGGCCGCGATGCACTTTTCGCCCGCGTACCTGACGGACCAGGTCAATTTTGTTGCGAATCTCACGTCGGTTCAGGTAGAGCCGGTAGCGCTGGTTGAAGTGCGCCGCCGTAGTTTTTCGGTATAGCTTACCCAGCAGGATATGCGCGAGGGCTTCGTTAAACGTTGGCGGGGCAGACTGCAGCAGGTCCGCAATCTCCACCGTGAGTACACCGCCCAAAAGCTGAATGCGGCTATCTGCGTTGGCAAATGGCTTGTAAATCACCTTGACCGGCGGCACAGCAGTCCGCGAACGCAGTTCCCGGTGTACGCGCGCAAAAATCTGTTCCGTAGTCTCAGAGAACAGTGCACTGGCGACGTTCACTGGTGTCAATACCAGGCGGGTACTCGCGGAATTTGCATCGTCCGTGGCCCAGGCAACGTGATCCACCATAATATAGAGATTACGCGCCCCCATCAGATGGCCACTACAAGAGCAAAAATCACCGCACTGGGTTGCTACGTTCCGCCCAATGTCATCACCAATGCCGACCTTGAGAAGCTGGTCGAGACCAATAATGAGTGGATCATCACGCGGACCGGAATCTCTGAGCGGCACGTAGCCAGTCCTGAGATGGCCACGTCCGATCTGGCCACCGAGGCGGCAAAAATCGCGCTGGAGAACCGCGGCATTCCCGCCGACGATATCGAAGTGATCATCGTTTGTACGGTCACGCCGGACATGCTGTTTCCCTCCACCGCATGTCTGGTACAGAACAATCTGGGCGCGAAGCATGCCTGGGGGTTTGATCTGATCGCCGCCTGCAGTGGCTTCATCTATGGCGTGAATACCGGGGTGAACCTGGTGATGTCGGGCGCACATAAGAAAGTCATGGTGATTGGCGCGGACACCATGACGCGCATCCTCAACTACCAGGATCGGTCCACCTGCGTCCTGTTTGGTGATGGTGCAGGAGCAGTAGTGATTGAAGCCGCCGATGCGGCCGAGCCGGAACTTGGCTTCATCGACTTCATGGGTGAGATCGATGGTTCCGGCGGAGAGTATCTGTACATGCCGGCGGGGGGTAGTCGCCACCCGGCCAGCCACGAGACCGTAGATCAAAAGATGCACTACGTCCACCAGGAAGGCCAGCAGGTCTTCAAGTACGCGGTAACCAAAATGCAGGAGTACTCACGGGCCATTCTGGCGCGCAACGGCTATACTGTGGCCGATCTCGCGTTGCTGGTTCCGCATCAGGCCAATATGCGTATCGTGCAGGCGTCGGCGGAGAGGCTTGGCCTGCCCATGGAAAAAGTGGTTCTGAATATCGGCAAGTACGGCAACACGACAGCCGGAACCATTCCGCTGGCAGCCCGCGACGCCATCGCCGATGGCCGCCTGAGGAAGGGTGACCTGGTATTGTTCGCCGCCGTGGGCGCAGGCTACACCGTTGGCGCCAGCCTGTGGCGCTGGGCATTTTAGGTCTGGAAATTTCATGCGAATTGCTTCCGCCGCCAGCGCTTTCCCCGCCTACCATTACGATCAGAAGACGCTGATCCAGGCATTTGTGCGTCACTGGGGCGGCAAGTTGCCAGACCCGCGCAAGCTGGCACTGCTGCACAGCAATGTGTGTGTGGATGCCCGGTACCTGTCGCTGCCGGTGGATGATTATCCCGGCCTTACCTTCGGCAAAGCCAACGATGTGTGGATTCAAACCGCGCAGGAGTTGGGAGAAAAAGCAGTAGGCGCCGCACTGGAGCGCGCCGGCATCACGGGCAGCCAGTTGAGCGCCTTCTTCTTTGTGTCGGTCACCGGCGTTGCGAGCCCCTCTATTGATGCCCGCCTGGTGAACCGCATGAGCTTGCCCGGCAATATCAAACGCATTCCCATCTTCGGCCTCGGTTGCGTGGCTGGCGCCGCGGGCATTGCGCGCGCGGCAGACTACGTGAAGGCGTATCCGGATCAATACGCCGTACTGCTCTCGGTGGAGTTGTGTTCGCTGACCCTGCAACAGGGCGATATGACGGTAGCCAATCTGATCTCCACCGGACTATTTGGCGACGGCGCGGCGGCCGTCATCATTGCGGGCGCGAACTGCCCTGTGACCGGGCCGCGGATCGCCGCCACTGAATCTTCGTTCTACCCGGATACCGAGCGCGTTATGGGTTGGGATATCAGCGAGACCGGCTTCAAAATCGTATTGTCGCCGGAAGTGCCGCAGGTTGTGGAGAAGTTCCTGGCTCGTGATGTGGATCGCTTTCTTGCGGCGATCCACCTCACGCGACGGGACATTGGTTCGTGGATTCTACATACGGGCGGCCCGAAGATTCTGCGCGCGACAGAACAGGCCCTGGGATTGAACAAGGAAGCTCTGAAAACCTCGTGGGACTGCCTGCGGCGCATGGGGAATCTGTCTTCCGCGTCGGTTCTCATGGTGCTGGAGGAACGGATGAAGAATCGCCCGGCGGCGGGAACGTGGAGCATTCTCGCTGCCATGGGACCGGCGTTTTGTTCGGAACTGGTGCTGTTGCAGTGGTAGGCGGGCGTCCGAGCTCCACTTTTTGCAATCATTGGAACATCGCCTTGTCATCAGGTTGTCGCATTTCATTGCTATCACTGGAATTGCCCATCCAAGATTTGCGCCGCCGCCGGTTTGAGGCTGGCGGTATCATTGACATTAAGGAGTTTGAGCATGAAAAAAGGGGTATTTCTCGTCGCACTTGCGATTCAGTTGGCTGCGAGCCTGTTCGCGCAGTCGGTGGCCGGACTGGGTGCCATTTCGGGCACTGTCAGAGATTCATCGGGGTCAGTGGTTCCCGATGCCAAGGTGACGGTCGCCAATGCGTCGCGCGGTATCCGCCGCAATCTGACGAGTTCAGGAGCGGGCATATTTACGGCACCTTCGCTCACCCCAGCGGCAGATTACAGCATTACCGTGAACAAACCAGGCTTCGCCCCCTACGAAGCGAACGGAGTTGAAGTTCTGGTGGGCCAGGATGTTCGGCTGGATATCGTACTGGCTGTAGCTGGAACAACAACGTCGGTGCAGGTTGAATCGGGCGTAACACCCGTGGTAGACACTTCGAAATCCGACGTCTCCCGCGTAGTTGGTTCGCGCGAAATTCAGGAGTTACCAATTAATGGTCGCCGCGTCGACTCGTTTGTACTGGCCGCGCCGGCAGTGGTGCCGGATGGAACATTCGGCCTCGTGTCTTTCCGCGGTATCGCGGGCGGCAACGGCTTCCTGGTGGACGGGAACGATACAACGGAGCAGTATTACAACGAGAACGTTGGTCGCACCCGCATTCAGTCGCAGATCTCGCAGGATGCGGTGCAGGAATTTCAGGTGGTCTCCAACAACTACTCGGCCGAGTTCGGCCAGGCCATGGGCGGGATTGTCAATACTGTCACCCGCAGCGGTACCAACGATTTTCACGGTACCAGCTATTGGTTCTTCCGAAACCAGAATTTCAACGCGCGAGACACCTTCGCTACCCTCGTCCCTCAGGAAAAGCGTAACCAGTTCGGTGTCAGCGCGGGCGGCAAGGCCATAAAAGATAAGCTTTTCTATTTCGCGAATTATGAGATGCTGCGACGCAATTTTCCGCTGATTGCCAATATTTCGGTGGCTGGAAGCTCGCTGTTCGACACCAGTGGCAAACTGTTGCCCAATGTTTGCGTGACTACTGCATCGGCCACCGTGCCCAAGCCCGCCAGTGCGGCGCAATGCCAAACTGCCATCGCCTTCCTCGGGCGGCAGTTCGCAACCCTGGATCGCAAGGTAACCCAGGACCTCGGCAATGCCAAACTCGACTGGCGGCCCACGGAACGGAGTTCCTTCAGCGCCAGCCTGAATCTGCTGCGCTGGGTTTCTCCCAATGGCCTGCAGACGGCAGGTGTGTTGAATAACGGATTCGGGGTCGGCGGCAATGCCAACGCCTCGGTGCGGTCCAAGTTCGGCAAATTCTCGTGGACTTTTATAGCGCGACAGAATATTGTCAATGAGTTTCGTTTCGGCTGGTTCAACGACAAACAGTACGATTATCCAAACGATGCGCTTGGCATCCCCGGAATTGGATTTCTCGGCATCTCCATCACGGGCCAGGCCAACCTCGGTACCGTGCAGGACTATCCGCGTATTAACCCCCTGGAGAATCGCTACGAGTTCGCCGATAACATCACGTGGACTCAGGGGCGGCATACCCTGAAAGCCGGCGTCGTAATCAAGCCTACGGAAGACTATACAAACCTGCTGTTCAACCGGACCGGCAGCTACAGTTTCTCCACTTTCACTAACCTGGCGCTGAATCTGTCTGGCAACACAACGAACTCGAAGGATTGGTTATCCTTCACCCAAACGATTGGTAATCCAGTAGTGGATTTCACCATCAAAGATTACAGTTTCTTCGTGCAGGATCAGTGGAAGCTTAACAGCAGCCTCACGCTCAATCTGGGTGCCCGTTACGACTATTCGGATCTGCCACAACCAACCGTTTCCAATCCTGATTACCCGGCAACGGGACGTATTCCGAATTTCAACAAAGAGTTCGCTCCTCGTCTGGGATTTGCCTGGTCGCCGGGCACAACACACAAGGTAGTGGTTCGGGGCGGCTATGGCATCTTCTTTGCCCGCTATCCTGGAGGTTTGATTAATTCCTTGTTCCTCGGCAACGGAATTTATCAGAAGGCGGTCACTTTCACCGGCACGAATGCGTCGGATCTGGCGTCGGGGCCTGTCTTTCCCAATGCCCTGCCCTCATCCGCTAACTTTAACCCGCCAGCCGGATCAGTGAGCCTGAATATGGCCAGCAAAGATTTCCGCGCCCCATACACGGAACAAGCCGATATCGCAATCGAGCGGGAAATCAACAACACGATGTCGGTCAGTGTTTCCGCCATCTTCAGCCGCGGCTTGCACCTGACGTCAGTGAACGACATCAACATCGGCGCACCCGGGCCAACGGTCACCTACCGGATCAACGATCGCTCCGGCGCACAGACGGGATCCTATACCACGCCTGTCTATGTCCGCCAAAACCGTGTAGATCCCCGTTACAGCCGGGTCAACATTGTCGATGCCGGCCTGAATAGCTGGTATGACGGTCTGGTACTGCAGGTAAACAAGCGCCTGTCGAACGGCTTTTCCGGACACGCTTCCTACACGTGGGCACACGCCATCGACCTCGGTCAGGGTGGCGCGGGCACACCAAACATCTTCGCCAGTGGCGGACCGCAGAGCTATATTCCCGGTGACTACCGCGGCGAGAAGGGATCCTCTGCGCTGGACATCCGCCATCGGTTTGTAACCGACGTAATTTGGTCTCCAACATTTGTCAAGAACGGTTCGACTGCTGCGCGGTATCTGGCCAACGGATGGCAATTGTCTGGCCTGGGTACTTTCTCGTCTTCGCCGGCGGTGACTCCGACCGTACAAATCTCTTCGGCGCCCAGTCCGGCAGGAACCAGTTTCACTGCTGCGTTTACTGGTAACTTGAATGGCTATGCCAATGGCCGTGTACCATTCCAATCGCCCAACAGTGTTCTGGTTGACAAGGTTTCCAGAATAGACTTGCGGCTGAAAAAAGAAGTCTCGTTCCATGAGCGGTACAAAGCCATGTTTACGTTCGACGCTTTTAACGTGTTCAATCACCGGTACTTTACAGGGATCTCCGGGCGCGAGTTCACGTATTCACTGGTGAACGCGGTGCCCACGCTGAATCCTGCCGTGGGATTTGGGGCTGGCACCGCTACGGGTGGATTCCCGGATGGAACCAATGCTCGCCGTTTGCAGATTGGCGCGCGTTTCACCTGGTAGATTTACGCGGTTGGGATCGGTCGGCTGGCCTGCAACAGCTTGCTGCCGTATTGTTGGGAAACCCAGAAGCTGGCCCTCCGCAAGGCTACCGAAAGGTTGCCGATTCCGGCGGGCCGCTATACTGGGCTTTCCATGCCAACCATTCTGGATGTCAACGAAATCCGCCAAATTCTGCCTCACCGCTATCCGTTCCTGCTGGTAGACCGGATTATCGAACTGGATGAGAATCGTATTGTCGGCATCAAGAACGTAACCGCCAACGAGCCTTTCTTTGAAGGTCATTTTCCCGACTTCCCTGTAATGCCCGGCGTGCTGATTGTGGAAGCCATGGCCCAGACCGCCGGCGTTCACATTCTCCGCACCATTCCGGATCGGGCCAGCATGAACGTCTTCCTCGTGTCGGTGGATGCTGCCCGCTTCCGCCGCCCGGTGGTGCCAGGTGACACCTTGCGCATGGAGATGACCGTGATCAAGCGCAAGGGCACCGTCGCCAAGATGGCGGGCAAAGCCTTCGTGGATGGAGTTCTGGTGGCCGAAGCCGAAGTCATGTGCAAACTGGAGCCGAAACCGAAGGAGACCCCGGCGCAATAATGCCGGTCCATCCCTCAGCTGTTATTGATTCAGGCGCGCGGATTGACCCCACTGCGGATATCGGCCCGTTCTGCGTGATTGGAGATCACGTGGAGATTGGGGCCCGCACCCGCCTCATGGCCAACGTGTTCGTGGAAGGCGTCGCCACCCTTGGCGAAGACAACCTGTTCTATCCCTATTCCACAGTAGGGGTAGCGCCGCAGGACAAGAAGTACCACGGCGAACGGGCCTTCACGCGCATCGGCAACGGCAATACAATTCGTGAGTTTGTGACCATTCACCGCGGCACAGAAGGCGGTGGGCTGACCACGGAAATGGGCGACGGCAATCTGCTGATGGCCTACGTGCACATAGCGCATGACGTAAAAATCGGCAATGGCAACATTCTCGCCAATGCGGTCACTCTGGCGGGACACGTCTCCATCGCCGACAACACCAACATCGGGGCTTTCAGCGGCGTGCATCAGTTCTGCCGCATCGGGCGAGAGAGCTTCATTGGCGGCTACAGCGTGGTGACGCAAGACGTGATGCCGTTTTCCAGTGTGGTCAGTGAGCGGGAAATACGGGTATTCGGGGCCAACCGCGTGGGGTTGGAGCGGCACAATTTTTCCGGCGACGCTATTGAAAGCCTGCAGACCGCTCTGCGTATGCTCACTCGCGCCGGGCTCAACACTTCCCAGGCCGTGGAGAAGATTCGCGCTGAAGTGCCGCCCTGCGCCGAACTGGAAGAGTTGCTGGAGTTCATCGCCGCCTCGCCCCGCGGCGTAATCAAAGGATGAAGTTCGGAATCATCGCGGGCAACGGACGCTTCCCTGTTCTGGCGCTGCAGACCGCGCGCAAAGAAGGTCATGAAGCGATTGCCTTCGCCATCCGCGAAGAGGCTTCGGCCGACGTGGAGCAGGCCGCCACCCGCTGCTACTGGATCTCACTCGGCGACCTCAGCAAGCTGATTGACCTCTGCCACAAAGAAGGCATCACGCAAATCATGATGGCCGGGCAGGTGAAACACGCGAAGATTTTCTCTGCCATCCGCCCCGACTGGCGTCTGGCGAAGCTGCTGGCCTCCGTGATGACGAAGAATACCGATTCGCTCATCGGCGCCGTGCAAAAGGTCCTCTCCGACGAAGGCGTGAATCTGGAGGATTCTACGCTGCTGCTGAAATCTCTGCTGGCCCCGGAAGGTGCGATCACCAGGCGCCGTCTCAGCGCTGATGAACTACGCGATGGCGAGTACGGCCGCCGCATCGCGCACCTGTTGGCCAGTATGGATCTGGGCCAGAGCGTGGCTATTGCTGACCGTGCCTGCGTGGCACTGGAAGCCATGGAGGGTACTGACGCCATGCTGCGTCGCGCCGCCAGCCTGGTGGAAGGTAAGCCACTTTGCCTGGTGAAAGCCT
>JBBROK010000024.1:0-71762 GCA_038229475.1 Bryobacterales bacterium
ATCCTCGTTGGACCCGATGATAACCGCGACGTCATTCTGTTTGCCTTTGGCAAAGATGGTCTGTACGTCTTCCGGCAATACAAATCCATCCACGGTGGCGGCGCTGCGGAAGGCAGGAACTTTTATGAGATCGTCGGCGGATTTTGCCCGCAGGGCGGCCATTGAGGGGGCGTTGGCCGCATTGCCGAATTGCATGCCTGCTTGTTCGGCATCGGTCAGCGCCACGGCGGGTTCGAACTGCCCCCGGGTAGGCGCAAATTCGCCGCCACTCTCCCCAATCCCGCGATGGAACAGACCCTTCCCGAGCGGCGACGCAATAAGAAAATTGACGCTCCAGGAGCCGGCGGATTCGCCGAAGATCGTTACCCGTTTCGGGTCGCCGCCAAACGCCGCGATATTCTTCTGCACCCATTGCAGACCGGCGATCTGGTCGAGAATGGCATAGTTGCCGGAACCGTGCCCTGACTCCTTCGAGAGCTCCGGATGCGCCAGGAATCCGAACGGCCCCATGCGATAGTTCACCGTTACCATGACCACGCCTTTGCGGGCCAGTTCCTCGCCCTCGTAAATCGCGCCTGCGCCGCTCACCCAGGCACCGCCGTGAATCCAGACCATAACCGGCCGTTTCTCCGCAGCGCTCCCCGCAGCGGTGTAGACGTTGAGGTACAAACAGTCTTCACTCATTGCAGTCGCGGAACGGTCGCCGCCGTTGGGCGGAAACGCGCCACCGCTGGCCTGCCGCTGCATGCAGTTGGCGGAAAATTTGTCGGCCGCACGGACGCCCTCCCATTTGGCACCGGGCTGGGGCGCACGCCATCGCAGGTCGCCCACCGGAGGCGCCGCGAAAGGGATGCCCTTGAAAACCCGCACCTTTGGCATTACACCTGCTGTGCCGGTGACAAGGCCATTGGCGGTTCTCACAGGCTCGGCAATGGCAGCCAAAGCCGGCAGACTCAGAAACAGAAAGAACAAGGCGCGTAGAAACTTCATATGCTGAAGATGATACTCAATCCAATGGACACCCAACCGACGCAGCAAATGCAATGCATGGAAGTCTGGAGCGGAAGCCAGCTCACAACCCAGGGTGTGGCCTTTGGTGGCTTGGACGCCTGGGTGTATAGCAAACCCTTCGGCGGCGCCAAACAGGGAGGAGACATTTACCACGCGTCCAGCTGCGCCACCGGCCGCATTACCCGGCTGCTGCTGGCCGATGTTTCCGGCCACGGCCAAAAAGTCGCTGCCACTGCGGCGGACCTGCGAACGCTGATGCGCCGCTTCGTCAACCGGCTGGATCAGGCTGAATTTGTGCGGCTCTTGAATCAACAGTTCACCGGCGTTTCCAGCGACGCCACTTTTGCCACTGCCATCGTTACTACATTCTTCGCGCCTACCGCGCGCCTTACTGTCTGCAACGCGGGACATCCGCGTCCGCTCTTATACAAAGCACGTGACCGGCAGTGGTCTTTGCTCATACAGGAAGAGAAAGGCGCACGGGGGCCCAGCAATCTTCCCCTGGGTATGCTCGACAAGACGCTGTACGAACAGTTTGACGTGGAGCTGGAACCGGGCGACTGCCTGATGAGCTACACCGATGCGCTGGTGGAATCGCGCGACGTAGATGGTGAAATGCTGGATGAGGCGGGATTGCTGCGCATCGTCCGGTCGATGCACGACGTGGAACCGCAGAACATGATCGCAGCGCTGTTACAGGAGATTGGCGGACGTTATCCCGGGAATCTCTCGGACGATGATGCAACAGTGATGATCGTCCGCGCCAATGGCCTCCAGCCGCAATACTCCTTTGCGGACAAGATGCGGGCCTTCTGGAAAATGGTGCGTGCCGTGGTGCAGGGTATTCGCCCGGGCGCAGAGCGCCCACCCCTGCCCGACGCGCTACTGGCCAACGTCGGCGGGGCAATCATTCCCGCACTGGGACGGCGCTGGCGCGCCCCCGGCGCGAAGTCGTGATAGCCTAAAGCCCATGCGGATACGTCTCCCCGTCTTGATTTTCGCTGCAACCCTGGCGGCAATGCCCGGCTGGGCGCAGGCACCCCACAAGGCGGGCTCGGCTGTACCGCGAACGCCCGAAGGCCACCCCGACCTGCAGGGCATCTGGACCAATGTGACGCTCACACCCATGGAGCGTCAGCCGCAATACACCAGCCTGGAGATTTCCGAAGCGGAAGCTCTTGCCTTCGAAAAGAAGGAAAAGGCGCGAAGCATTGACGGCCCTGATCTGAATAATTCTCTGCTGCAATCGGCCGGTTCCGCCGGAACCGGTGCCTACAACGACCTCTTTATTGATCGCGGTAATCAATACGCCCGCCTCAACGGCAAAGTACGCACATCGCTCGTCGCCGATCCGGCGGACGGCAAGATTCCGGCTCAGACCGCGCAGGCACGGGAACGCCAGTCGGCGCTGTTGCGAACGGGTGGGCTGGGCCGCTTCGATAGTGTGAAAGACCGGCCGAACTCGGAACGCTGCCTCATCGGTTTCGGTTCTACATCAGGCCCGCCCATGCTTCCCGTTTTGTACAACAACAACTATCAAATTGTACAGACCGCGGACACCGTTATGATTCTGGTGGAAATGGTACACGACGTCCGCATTATTCGCATGAATGGCACGCACCCGCCAGCCGGCGTGAGGCAATGGCTGGGCGATTCGGTGGGTCATTGGGAAGGCGAAACGCTGGTGGTGGATACCACCAATTTTCACTCGATGATCCGCTTCCGGGGATCGTCGGACACCCTGCATGTGACGGAGCGTTTTACGCGCGCCAACGGTGGGACGCTGGTGTACCGCGCAACCATTGACGACCCTGCCACGTTCTCAAAGAGCTGGTCAGTGGAATACCCGTTCGTGGCTACGGACGGGCCGGTTTACGAATACGCCTGCCACGAAGGCAACTACGCGATGCCCGACATTCTGGGCGGAGCGCGCAAGCTGGAAAAGGCAGAGTCGAAGAACTAAGCGCCGCGCTTATTCGAATCCGATCCAGCGCCCGCCGATCCCTACGCAGCTCCAAAGAATGAGAGAAATAATTGCCGTCAGTTTCTGCGTGGCAGGAGCAGAGGGACTGCGCAGAACTTTCTTTCGCCAGGTAAAAGTGAAGGTTAGCGCCAGGGCAAGGGCGCTCATTTTGAACCAGAAAGCCTGGTGGTAGTAGCACTTCACGGCCTCTGAAACGAACAGCGTAATGCCGGACAATGCCATTACTGCCAGCGCTCCTTTCATAAGAGGCTGAACGTCGCGCGCCAATTGTTGCGGCGGATGGTTCTTCAGACCCAGACCCAGCAGGCGCATATCCACCAACAGGATGGCGCCACCCAAAACGGCGAGGCCCAGCAGGTGGAAGACTTCCGTGATAGGGAAAATATAGATGGAACCCTGGATGGTCTGGCCCAGCCATGATTGCTCCAGTGCGGTGAAAAACGCAAGGATTGACATGGACGTTTATGTTTTCGGGAACCAGTTATAAGCGATCAGACGACCGGCAATGATGACGCCGGCCCAGAGCAGCAGAGAAAATGCTCCGGCGACGCGGGCGCGGAAGGGCGCTACAGGGTCGCGGTCCCAATCGGCCACGCGCTTGTAGATACCGGTGTGGAAGGCGAGCGCGTTGAGCCCGGCCAGAATCAGCATGACGAACTTGGCTTGAAAGAAGTAGTTGTCATAGGCGCGCAGTGGATCCTGGTACACCAGCAATAAGCCGGTAATCGCCATGGGTACAAACCCTGCGAAGGTCCACGGCAACAGTTTTTTGGTCAGGTCAGTGACGGGTACCGTGCGCAGGGTTATGCCCAGCAGGCGGAGGTCGAGCAGCATCACCATACCGAAGAACAGGCAGATGCCCAGAACGTGGATGGATTCGATGATGGGATAAAGCCAGAGCGATTCGTGGATGGCCACACTCCAGGGAGTGGTTCCCACCCACTCAAACATTGCGCGCAACGGCATTCAGCTTTGATACCATTGGCGAACCAGGGTTGTCAAATTGGTAAGGGGTTGGAAGCAGGGTACGGAGGCCTCATCGACCAAATTCCACTCTGGCACCAGTTCGCGAACTCCAGTAGATGGAACCATGCTCGAAGTTGCTCACGCGACCGATACCATCGGGTGCCGGCAACTCATCCGAGACCGGGTAACCGAGCCTGCTGTTTTCCGCTCCCTGCCGCAGGTACTGTTCACGTAGGGCACCGTGGATCTCATGCGCACCCGTTGCCGGACTCCAATAAAGGGTGCTGTTTTGGTAAACACAGAAGTGACCCTGGCCGTCGGAACTGGTCTGTTCCGGAGAAATTGGCTGGCCGAGGCCTACACCGGCTCTCATCATGTCCCGGTTGACTGGGATCGCCGCAAGGCTTGCAATCCGAAGCGTCTTTCGATTCGTACCATGGAGGTGGATTCCCCAAATTTGAACTTGCCAGGAAGAAAACTGAACTTACGTCGGTCTCGCGCGCTCCGAAACCTTCTCAGGCCGATGCTGGTATTCGGAATCTGTAGCCTGATCGCAGCCGATGCGTCGGCTGCGACTCTCGCAGGAACGCTGACCGACCCTCAGGGAAGGGCGGTGTCCGGAGCTACCATTCGCGTACTTCGGCGCGCGGACAGCTCGCGCCGGGAGGCACAGACCAGCGATCAAGGTCGGTTTGCTCTGGAAAAACTGGACGTCGGGGAATACCAGTTGAGCGCCGAAGCCCCCGGATTCCCCATCCTCACCCGGACTATTGCGCTGCTTGATGATGGCGAGCGGACTGAAGCGCTGCAATTCTCAAAGGTGGCGTCGCAGAATCAGTCGATGACGGTGTCAGCCGATGTGTCAGATGTGGGGGTGTTTACCCCTGATCCTGCGCAGCGGGTCATGATCCGCGATGAGACTTTGGATGCGAACCCAGGGCGGCCAGGCATGCCCATATCCATCCCTGGCATGCCGGTGGAATCTCCGGCGGGTGGTGTGAAGCCCCCGCAGTACTTCGTGCCCGGCGTGGCCGGGGATCACGGCGAACCCATCGCCATGTTTTTTCAGGTTGGCGGTTTTCTGTTCCCGAACAACCTGCCGGCGAACGCACACGGGAACGGCTATGCGGACCCCAACGTGATCATCCCTATCGCGATTGAAAGTGTGCAGACCGATGGCGGTTCGTTCAACGTGCGGGAAGGTAATAATTCCGTAAATGCCGCAATTGTTTTCGGTCTTCGCGAACGGCTGGAGCCCATGGTGCGGCTGACCGCGGATTATCGCAACCTAAATCTGGTGACGGGATGGAGTCCCCGCGATCCGGCAAACAAAGCGTGGTTCGGTATCGAGATCGCTTATGGCAATGGATTTCTAAAGCGTCTGGAGCATCGCAAACAATATAAGGCAAATGTTTCGAAGGTATTCGACATTGGTAAGCATGAACTGACGGTGTACGGGATCGGCTACTTCGGCGCTGCCTTCCAACCCGGTTTGATACCGATCAATACGGTTGTCCCAAACGATACCTATGACGCAAGGCAACGTGAGGAAACGGCGAATGGTGCGCTCATTCTGAACGATGTCTGGCGCCTGACGGACAAACGCCAGTTCCAGTTTTCGGGTTTTTATCGCTATTACACTTTGGATGTCCGTCCAAACTTTGGAGACGGCTTGATTCGGCAGAGCGAACACCGTAGCGTAAATTCAGAAGACGTGCTGTACAAGGAAAGTTACAGCAGGGCGTTTTCGCTGCTGGCGGGAGTCAATTTTCGCCGGGAGGCACCGCGCGGGCTCGATCTGGACAAAGCCAATGAGTTGGGAGTCTTCCAGCCTGTGACGGCTAACAACATCACGCTCAATTTCTATAGCCCTTTCGTCGCGGTTGATGGCAGAGTCGCGCATTTCTTCCACTACAACGTGGGGTTCCGACGCGATCAGGTAAAGGTGGATAATCAGGATCTTTATCGTCCTGACTTCTCTTTCTCCCGTAGTGCCGGTGTCAATTCGCCGAAGGCAACGATCGCATTTCAGCCGCCGGAAACCGTCTCTTTCCTCCCCACGGTTTCCCTGAGTTATGGGCAGTCGTTCCATGTCAACGACCCTCGCATTGGCACCACGGCAATTTTCGGTGGCACGATTATCAGCAAGGCCCGCTCTTATCAGCTGGTAGTGAGTAAGACAGTTGCCCGGACCGAATTTCGCGTCACACTCGCCCACGTCACTACGGCTCAGCAGCTGGCGCGGGTATCCAACGACACCGGCCTCCAGCAAGACGAGGGCCCCGGTCTCGTGAAGTCGGTTTCCTCAATGATTCGTCATAATTTTACGCACGGATTCCTGGAGGGTTTCTATGCCCGCGCGGACGCTCGCGACCGCAATACCGGAGAGGCGACGCCCGAAGCGCCCCGCCTGATATGGGGCATGCTTGCAACGGTGGACAAGCTGCCGTTCCATCTGGTAGCCAGGGCTGAATACGAGCACGTTGGCAGGAAACCGCTGGGCGGCGATTTCGTGGCCGTCCCGGTTCGCGAGTTTCGCGGTGCCATCATTCGTCCTTTCGCATCGAAAGGTATCGATCTCGGCGTGAATTTCCTGATCGCAAGCGGCTACGGTGGCCAGACCGTAGAGACACTCGCGTTGCCTGGAGAAGGTGAGCCTTTCGATCGTGTCACAGGATTTCCTCTCCGCTCGTACGCGACAGCCTCCTTCACGTACCACTTCCGAAGGACCGGCCAATATTAACCATAGCTACTGCGCGCCCTACAGACCACCCATGCAGATGTACTTGGTGCTGAGGAACTCGTCGATGCCCTGGCGACCGCCCTCGCGGCCCAAGCCCGATTCTTTTACGCCTCCAAACGGTGCTACTTCTGTGGAAATGATGCCTTCGTTGACACCCAGGATGCCGAACTCCAGCGCGCTCGCCATACGCCAGCAGCGCCCGATATCGCGTGAATAGAAATACGCCGCGAGACCGAATTTCGTGGAGTTGGCAAGGGCAAGGACTTCGGCCTCGGTTTCGAATTGAAACAGCGGTGCCAGCGGGCCAAACGTCTCTTCCTGAGCGAACTTCATTTCGGTGGTGGCACCGGTGACAATGGTCGGTTCGAAGAAGCAACCGCCTTTGGCGTGACGTTGGCCACCGGTAATAACCGTGCCACCTTTGGCAATTGCGTCGGCGAGATGCTCTTCCACTTTGGCCAGTCCACGCTGGTTGATCAGCGGGCCAATGTCGAAATCGCCTTCCAGAGCCGCGCCCACGCGGAGCTTTTCGACGGCGGTCTTGAATTTGGCGGCGAAGGCATGGTACACGCCGGCCTGCACAAACATTCGGTTGGCGCAGACGCAGGTCTGGCCGGTGTTGCGAAATTTACAGATCATGGCTCCGGCCACAGCGGCGTCGAGGTCGGCGTCATCAAAAACAATAAAAGGCGCATTGCCGCCGAGTTCGAGGGAAACGCGTTTCAGCGTGTCTGCCGAAGCCCGCATCAGATGCTTGCCCACCGGGGTGGAACCGGTGAAGGAAATCTTGCGGACGCGAAAATCCTGTAGCCACTGATCCACCACTTCCGGCGTGCGGGGGCGGGATGCGGTGACGATGTTGAGTGCGCCCGCGGGCAGGCCGGCGTCAAGGGCAAGCTGGGCCGTGGCCAGGGCCGAGAGCGGCGTATCTTCGGCGGGTTTCACCACAACGGTACAACCTGCCGCGAGCGCCGGCGCGGCTTTACGCGTCACCATGGCCATAGGAAAGTTCCAGGGGGTAACCAGCGCGACTACGCCCACTGGTTCCTTCACGGCGAACAACTTGCGGCCACGCAGCGTTTCCGGAATCACCTCGCCATAGGTGCGCTTGGCTTCTTCCGCATACCATTCCACGAACGACGCGGCATAGGCAACTTCGCCGCGACTTTCGGCCAGCGGCTTGCCCACTTCGGCGGCGATCAGGCGCGCCAGATCTTCCTGATTTTTCATCAACAACTGGAACCAGGCGCGCAGAATGTTGCCGCGCTCCTTGCCGGTGCGGGCTTTCCAGTCCGCATAAGCTCCCAGTGCGGCTTCCACCGCGGCCTTGGCGTCTTCGGTACCGGAATCGGGCACGTGGGCGATCAGCGATCCGTCGGCAGGGTTGAGGATGTTGAAAGTACGGCCTGTACTGGAAGGGACCGGATGACCGCCGATCAGATTTTGTGTGAAGAGCAGATTCATGAACTCACATTATCGCGATACAGAGCGCGTGGAGCTTCTGCATGGTGGCGCGGTTACGCATGGTGACGGCGTCTTTCAGGGCACGGTTGATGGCTGCGGCGGCCTTGCTATCCAGCACGCCGTGCGGAGACCAGATCCACGCGATGCGGTCACTAAGGGCAAGGGCCTCGGGAACCCAGTCCTCGCGGGCGAGCGGCTGAAGAGCGCGCATGCCGAGGGGATCGGTTGCGACCGCGAACAGCATTCTGGAGGGGTCAACGGCAATTTTAGTAAGCGGATCGTCGGCAATCGCCCGAGCCAGCTCTGCAGCGGAAATAACGGTGACGCGAGAGAAGACGCCGAGCGTGGAAGCAATGGCAGTCTGGATGCGGTCTGCCGCGGTGATGGCATCCCCGGGACGTGCGGTGAACACAACGTTGCCGCTGGTGAGCAAGGTCTTAACCTGACCAAAGCCGAGTTCTTCCACGAGTTGCCGGAGATCGGCCATGGCGATTCGTTTGGCCTTGCCTACATTGATTCCGCGCAGCAGGGCGACGAAGGGTACGGGTTTATTCATTCACTTAAAATTACCGCAGTAATCGTCTGGTCATAAGAGATACAATGTAACTCAGGGGCCAGATCATGACGACAATGGTGCATACGCGGATCGACCAGAAGACCAAAGACCGGGCCGCGAAATCACTCGCTGCAATGGGGCTCTCCGTTTCAGATGCTGTGCGAATGCTGTTGGTTCGGGTGGCTGCGGAAAAAGCTATTCCTTTCGAGGTCAAAGTTCCCAACGCCACTACCGTGAGGGCAATTCAGTCATTGGAACGAGGCAAAGGCAAGCGGGTGAATTCCGTGGAAGCACTTTTCAAAGATCTGGAAATTTGACCCTTGCGCGCCATCGTTTACTCCGTGCAGTTTCGCAGGGATGCCAAGCTGGCGAAAAAACGAGGCTGGGATCCCCGCAAACTGGCGGAAGTAGTTTCTCTGCTGGTTGACGGTATTCCCTTACCACCGCGACTACGTGATCATGCCCTGAGCGGGAAATGGAAGAATTTGAGAGACTGCCACATCGAACCCGACTGGATCCTGATCTACAAGATTGACGGTGCCGACCTCCGACTGGTTCGCACGGGAAGCCACTCAGATTTGTTCTGAGGGCTTCCGGGTGGACGAGTCCCAAAGCGACAGATCCAGAGGTTCGCGATGCGCATTAACGGCAGCCTGTACATCGGCAGCGAAGCCGGGATCGGGTAACGGAGCGTATCGAGCCGTTCTTCATAAGCCTTCGCGATTGCGATTCATTCCAGAATTGGCCGGCCTGCTCGCCGCAGTGTCGTGATCACGCCCACCGGTCGCGGATCGCGCCTATATCCCGCACCAGCTCTGCTTCGGTGATGTGCACGGAGTCCATACTTCCGATCATACGTCTTCGTTTTCCGCTTCGCCGGCTGGCTTCCCCAGATGAACAGTACGCAGATTGAGCACGGCGCGATATTCCCGCACCAGGGCGTCGGTGCCCTCGGGCGGTGGTTCGCTATCCCGCAATGCGACCGACTGCACGGTACAGCCCGCCGCTTTCAAAGCCCGCAGACGGGGCTCCAGATCCAGCAGCGTCGTGATTAGTTCTATATCGCAAGGTCGGCGCAGGGAGACAAGATCCGCGGCGGAGTCAATACCGAAACGAGTGAACCCTGCCACACCTGCGAAAGTATGGTTGATCTGGACACCATAACCTTCGCGCCAGCCCGCTCGAATCGCTGCCCAGCGGGTTTCGTTGTAAAATGCCGTCGCGTCCTGCCCGGCACTGAGGACAAATACCGGTTCTTCCTGCGAGCGCGAATTTCCCCGTCGGCTTAAGGCTTCCAGAATGAGGGGAAAGCTCTGCGCCGGGGCAGCGGCCGTATAGCGGATCACGGCCTTCGCCCCCAAACTCTTCGGTTGGAATGCCGGATTCAGATGTGCGGCGAAAGTCTGGATATTGTCGCTCTCACCGGGGCCGAAGGGAACTACATTGAATACCGTCTCTTCGCGGCCAATGAATGTCCGGCCAATCAGAATGGATCGGGGGAACAGGCCACTGGATGGGGTGGAGGCCGGGGCTACACGGAGTAGCAGATGCTGTCCGTTGATTGCATCGACGCAGAGGTAACAGGCCGAGGGATGCACGGGGTCGCGTTCCAGTGAGCCGTAGCAGGGTTGCAGGGCGCTGAACCGAAGGCCGCCGGCGCGCGCCGCCACCCGCGTGCGCTGCTCATTGGTGACCGGGACCGGGCGACTGCCCAGTTGTTCGAACAGTAGTGGCGCAAGCAATGCCGCATCACCTAAACGCAGCGGAAGATCGAACAGCGAAGGCGTCACTGGTCCAATTATCCTAAAGCTCCAGCGATTTCAGGTAGTCCCGAAAGGGGCCGCCCAGATCGTGGCGCTTCAGAGCCAGTTCCACCGTGGCCTGCAGGAAGCCGAGCTTGTCGCCGGCGTCGTAACGGCGGCCATCGAACTTGAAAGCATAGATGGGACGGCTGCGCAGCAGCAGGCGCAAGGCGTCAGTGAGCTGAATTTCGCCGCCCGCCCCGGGCTTCACCTGTTCGATGGCGGGGAATACGTCCGGAGTCAGAATGTAGCGACCGATGATGGCCAGGTTGGACGGGGCCTCTGAGGGCTTGGGCTTTTCCACCAGATCGCGGATGCGAAAAACCTTGTCGCGGCTGCCGTTGTGGGCCACCGGCTCCGCGTCGATGCAGCCATAGGAGGAAATCTTCTCCTTCGGAACTTCCATTACCGCCAGCACCGGTGCCCCGAAGAACTCGTAGATATCCAGCAACTGGCGGATGCAGGGGGTTTCGGCGTCAATCACATCATCGGCCAGCACGGTGGCGAAAGGCTCCGGACCCACCAGTTCCTGAGCGCGCAGCACGGCATGGCCAAGACCCAGCGCTTTCTGCTGGCGAATGTACGAAACATTAATCTTGTCCGACACCTGCCGGACAATGCGCAGCAGGTCAGCCTGATGGCGGGCCTCCAGCTGGCTTTCCAGCTCGAAGCTCACGTCGAAGTGATCTTCAATCGCAGACTTGCCGCGCCCCGTGACAATGGTGATGTTGTGGATGCCGGAGTGCAAGGCCTCCTCCACTCCGTATTGAATAATCGGCTTATCCACCACCGGCAGCATCTCTTTGGGCAGTGCCTTGGTGGCGGGTAAAAAGCGGGTTCCCAGGCCAGCGGCGGGAAACACGGCTTTGCGAACTTTGGGTGCGGTCATCCGCTACCAGGTATCGCGCATCAGGGGGCCGTTTGGCAAGGGCCACCGGATTAAATGTGTGGAGCCGCCCGTACGATTCAATATGGTAGTTTGGAAGTTCCAGGAAAATATGGCTTACGTAATTGCAGAACCCTGCATTGGGACAAAAGACGCGGCTTGTGTAGACGCCTGTCCCGTAGATTGCATCCACCCGAAGAAGGAGGACGGCAAATTTGCGGACGCGGAAATGCTTTACATCGACCCCGTGGAATGTATCGATTGTGGAGCGTGTGTGCCGGTTTGCCCGGTCTCGGCGATCTTTGCGCTGGACGATCTGCCGGAGAAATGGACCGACTTCACGAAAAAGAATGCCGATTATTTCGGCCGCTAGGCTGCCCATGAAATCTCTTACTTTCCTTGCTTCGGCGATCCTGATGCTGACGGCATGTTCCAGTGCGCCTTCGGCACCGCCTCAAACCCCGCCCACACCTGCTGCGGCCAAAGCACCACCCAATGAAAAAGCTCCCGATACCTACAAAGTCAACTTCGACACCTCGAAGGGTCTGGTGGTCATCGAAGTCAACCGCGCCGATGCGCCCATGGGTGCCGACCGTTTCTACAATCTGGTGAAGGCGAACTTCTTCGACGGCACGCGCTTCTTCCGTGTGGTGCCAGGGTTTGTGGCGCAATGGGGAATCGCGGCTGATCCGGCAGTGAGCAAGTCATGGGATGTGCCCATTCAGGACGACCCGGTGAAGATCAGCAACGCCCGCGGAACGCTGGTATTCGCCGCGCAATCGCGCCCCAATACCCGGACCACACAGATGTTCCTGAACTTTCGCGACAACGGACGTCTGGATCAGATGGGCTTTGCGCCGTTTGGCAAGGTCATTGCCGGTATGGAATTTGTGGACCAGATCTACTCTGGTTATGGTGAAGCACCCGATCAGGATCGCATCACAGCCGAGGGGAATACGTTTCTGGAAAAAGAATTCCCCGAGTTGGATTTCATCAAGACCGCGACCATCGCAAAGTAGCACGGGGATGCGACTTTAGTCGCCTTGTTTTACTGCTTTACCACGACAATCGCAGCCCATGCCGTGGCTCCGGCACTGTCCCACGCGCGAACCACCACGGTATTCGTACCAGTCAACAGCGGTATGCCCCGCGCCAACCATTGCTCCGTTCCCGCGGCCTGACCACTCCTTCCGGCAGCCGTTTGCCAAACCACCCGGCTAATTCCGTTGGCACCGCTGGAAGTTCCCGTAAGGGTGAACGTGCTGGCTGTGGTGGTGACTACGGCACCCGCGGGCGTGGCTATTCGGATGGAGAGTGGCGCGCCACCGGCCCGGGCCAATTGCGACTTCGTCACCACAACCGTTTTCGACGCGGATTGACCGGCGGTGTCAAATGCCGTCACGCTGATGGCATTGGAACCGTTTACCAGTGCGATGCCCGCCAGGGCGAAAGTTCCGTTTCGTAAAGCGGCTCTACCGGAGTAGCCGTGGTCGGTTTGCCACTGGGCAGTCACAGTGCCCGTTCCCCCCGTCGTGATACCGGTTAGGGTTATTTGCGTGGCTTGCGTGGAAGCAGCAACCGGATCCAGAGTCAGGCTGACCGGCGACGCCGGGATGGGCGCGGAAATGGGGCCGGGCAGAGAGACCGGAGCGCTGCCCGCCGGGCCGCCATACAATGTACGGAGCGCGCCGATATCGTTGGCAGAGAGCGCCATATTGCGGCGGTAGTAGGGGTACATCACATCGCCGGGCTTGTCGGAATGTCCCAAACCCAGCGCGTGCCCGGCTTCGTGCAGGGCCACCGAGTAGATATCCAGATCGCCGCCCGCGTGCCAGTTCTCATCGGCATCCAGATGCATGTCGCCGGCAATGGATTCCGGGTTCACAGGTACCGGGTAGAAGGTATGAGCCAGGGTTCCGCCCGGGCCATCGAAGGGATAGCTATCGCCGTGGGCCCCGCTGGCAAAGCGGATGTAGATGGTGTGATCGGAAGTCGCTCTCTGCCCGGGCTGGAAAATAATGTTGGCGTATTTCGCCCAGTTGTTGAGGGCACGGATGACTTCGGCCTGCACGATGGGTGCCGCAACGCGAGTGGTAAGAGTACCGAAAACGTAGCTGAGATGCGCGAACCTGTCGGGGCCCAGATCCCAGCCGTGTACCAGATTCGCGTACTGGCCAACCCTGCCGGTAAGGGTAAGCATTCCGGTGCAGGCGTGCAATTCGTCGTCCGCCTGCAGGGTGTTTGCAGCGGGGAAAATGTAAGCGACTTCATCATGCGCTGCGAGACCAATCAGTTGTTCCCAGGTGGCGGAGATCAACATGTGGATAGCCAGCAACACCGGGGGACGCTGCGGTAAAAGACCATCGTTGAAAGCGATTCGATCCTGAACAGCGAGGGGCACATCGGAGTGGAATTCCACCACAACGTCCAGCATTGGGGCGTCTGCGTCAAGCGCCGGGCTGAGCTTGTCGGCAACTTCGAGAATGCCGGACCAGCGGACACCGGGAACGTCGCCGGCGAGGCCGCTGACGACTACCGCGTTATCCGGCAGTGCGCCGGTAATTTCGGCACCCCCGGCCGCCAGACGCGCCAAATCCTCCACTCCTGGGGGGTGGTCGAACTCGATGATGCGGTGCGACGCAGTATCGCCGGCGGCCGTCACCGCCCTGCTCAGTACGCGCGACTTCAAATGCAGTTCCTGCGCGAACAGCACGCACGGAGCCAACAATGCCAGCACCGGGAGCCCCCGGGCGGCGAACTTGAGAAACATGGATGTTGTACTGATCGGCGAGACCCGCGAGGGCTTGAGCCCGGGCGCGCTAATGTGAGAGGCAGATGCCCGCCATCGCGCTTACCATTGCCGGATCGGACCCTTCAGGCGGCGCCGGCCTGCAGGCCGACCTGAAAACCTTTCACCAGTTCGGGGTGTACGGTGAGGCCGTGGTAACGCTGGTCACAGTGCAGAATACGGTGCGGGTGTCCCGTGTGGAGATTCTGGGCGCGGCCCTGGTAGGAGAGCAATTGGATGCCGTGCTGCAGGATATCCCGCCGGCGGCGGCAAAGACCGGCGCACTGGGAAATGCGGCGGTGATTGAGGCGGTGGCGAGCCGGGTGTTCGCTTGTCCCCTCGTGGTAGACCCGGTGATGATCAGCAAGCACGGGGCTCCGCTGATGGATTCCGCCGCGCGGGCCGTATTGCGGGACCAGCTATTGAAGATGGCCCTGCTGGTGACACCGAATCTGCACGAGGCGGCGGAGCTGGCTGGCATCGAAGTCGCAACGCCGGAACACATGCGGGAAGCAGCCCGGCGCATCGCGGACTTCGGGCCGCGGGCGGTTCTGGTAAAGGGTGGGCACCTGACGGGCGATGCTCTGGACATTTTGTATAGCGATGGACAGTTTCGCGAGTTTCGCAGTGCCCGCACCGCCACCGTGCATACCCACGGCACAGGTTGCACCTATTCGGCGGCAATTACGGCGGGGCTTGCGCAAGGGCTGGCGCTGACACGCGCAGTGGAGCAGGCGAAACAGTACATCACCAATGCGATTCGGGGGAACCCGGGTTTTGGTGCGGGCTCAGGGCCGGTGAACCACTTCGCTTCGCTATAGACAAGCGTTGCAAATGCCTGTGCACCCTGTTCGCACTCTTCACATCGCGCATGATTTGACTTCGCAGCTCTTCCGGCGTGTGGAATTTTCTCTCCGCGCGAACGTAACGCAGAAACTCCACTTCGATTCGGTCCGGTGCCGGTTCTGAAAACGGGTCCAGTAAAAAAGTCTCCACCGTACGTTCCGACCCGCCAAATGTAGGCCTGTGGCCGATGTTGGTGATGGAATTCCAGCGGTTTGATGTTCGCGTGACATAGACTCCATCGGCGGGCAGCAGCGCATTCTCCGGCGCAAGATTCAGAGTTGGCACGGTTTGTCGGGAACCAATTCCCTGCCCTTTTACTACCGGGCCTGTCAGGGAAAATGGTCTTCCCAATAACCGCGCCGCGCGATTCACTTTGCCCGCTTCCACCAGATCACGAATCGCCGTACTGCTGGCCCGAATGCCGCGAAACAGTACCGGCCAGACCGGCTCCACTTCCAGCCCCAGGTCACGCATGGTGCCCACATTGCCAGAGCGGCGGTGACCGAAACGGAAATCCTCACCCACCAGAACCACGCGGGCGCGCAGGGCCTGGATAAGGCACTGCTCCACAAACTCCGCCGGGGTCAAACGGGCAAACTCCAGGGAGAACGGCACCACGTAAACGCAATCCACGCCAAGGGCGCGCAGGTGGCACAGGCGCTGCGCCACGGTCATGATCAGCTTCGGAGCGAATGCGGGGTTCAGGATCGCCGCCGGGTGTGGGTCGAATGTCAGCACAGCCGCAGCCAGTCCACGCTCGCGGGCCAGTGCCACGGCGCGGCGAATTACGGTCGCATGACCAATGTGTACACCGTCGAAATTTCCAATCGCGACAACGGAGGAGGCGAGATCCACAGGCCGCTCCGCAGCCGAACGAAAAATAATCATGCCGCCGCTTCGACCTCAATTTCCAGACCGTCATAGGCGAGATGGATTCCAGGCGGCAAACTGGCCTCCGTAGCGGCATGCCCCAGATCGTGACACATATGGGTAAAGTACGTCCGCTTCGCACCCAGGCGCTGTGCCAGCGCAATGGACCCTGCCAGGCTGGAGTGCGTGGGATGCGGTTTGTGGCGAAGGGCATCCAGAAACAGAACGTCAAGGCCCTGCAGCAGCGCCTGGGAAGGCTCCGGCACTTCGCTGTGGTCTGTCAAATACGCCGCATTGCCGAAGCGAAAGCCCTGAATGATCTGCCGTCCGTGCATGACCGGGATCGGCTGAAAAGTCAACCCCAGAACCTCGAACGGGCTGCCATCCAGTTCGTGCACCTCCACCTTCGGCACCGCGGCACGCGGATCGTGCTCCTCGAAAACGTAGTTAAACACACGGCGGATATCGGTGAGGGTTTCCGCTGTGGCGTAGAGAGGAATCGTAGTGCCCTGGTGGTAGTTGAACGGGCGGACGTCATCCAGACCAAGAATGTGATCGGCGTGACTGTGGGTGTAAATAATAGCGTCCAGCCGGGAAATACCGGCGCGCAGAACCTGCATGCGGAAATCGGGCGTGGTGTCGATGGCGATATTGCGCCCGGCAATCGAAATCAGAATGGAAGGGCGAAGCCGTTTATCTCGCGGATCGGTGGAAAGACAAACCGGGCATGAGCAGCCGATGGTCGGAACTCCGGAACTGGTTCCGGAGCCCAGAACCGTGATCCTGAGGTTCATGCCGGGCTATCGGCCTGCTCTTTGGTATGAACAAAGCGGAAACGCAATTCGGTAATCGTACTGTCGAGCGCGCGCTCCTCTTCGTCCGTGAGGTTGCCTTTGGTCTTGGCCTGAAGCATGGCCAGCAATTCGATGTTGTGGCTGGCGGCCTCAAAATCAGCCTTGTCCTCGCCACCGAAAGGCAGCAGGCCCAGATTCAACTCTGCCTGCAGGCGGAGAGAATAAACCAGGAAATCGAAATCCGGGGGCGGCAGTTCGGGGCGTTCATCGTCTGCCTCGTGCAGATTGTGTACTGCGTCCATTGTTTCTTCGCTCATCTCCCTTAGTCTACATCGAACTTCAAGTGTTAACTTTGAATTTCCACCCTCTTCGGGTCCAAAATGCAACAAAACGTACCCGTGGGCCCCGGAGCCCGTTTCGAAACCCTGGTCAGTCTGATGGCCCGGCTTCGCGCTCCTGGCGGATGTCCCTGGGATCGCGAGCAGAACTTCGACACCATCCGCAAGTACACGCTGGAAGAAACCTACGAAGTTCTGGACGCCATCGACCGGCGCGACTGGGATGGACTGCGCGAAGAATTGGGCGACTTCATGTTGCAAGCCGTCTTCTACGCCCAGATGGCCCAGGAAGAGCAGCGTTTCTCCATCAGCGATTCGCTGGATGCCATCAACGAAAAGCTGGTGCGCAGGCACCCCCACATTTTCGCCGGCGAGACGGCCAGCACTGGCGAAGAAGTTCTGAAACGCTGGGACCAGATCAAAGCCCAGGAGAAAAAGGCCAAAGCGGACCAGCCGCAGGGTCTGTTGGATGGCGTTCCGCGCGCCATGCCCGCGCTGGTGGAAGCGCAACAGATTGCCTCACGGGCAGCAGGCGTCGGCTTTGACTGGAGCAACGCCGACGAAGTGCTGCAGAAGCTGGATGAAGAAGTTCGTGAGTTGAATGAAGCCCGCCGGGCGGAATCGGCGGATGCAATGGAAGACGAGATTGGTGATCTGCTGTTTGTCATCGTCAATCTGGCGCGGTTTGTAAAAGTGGACCCGGAACAGGCCCTGCGTCGCACCAACACCAAGTTCCGCAGACGTTTTGGCCATATTGAACGACGTCTGGGGCAACAAGGCAAGCAGGTCGCGGGAACTCCGCTGAGTGAACTGGAAGCGCTGTGGCAAGAGGCAAAAGAGCAATGAGCGAGCCCACCATTGAGATTCAGGAATTGAAAAGCATTGAGCAGTTTGCCGACGCGGTGAAGCTGCAGCAGGTCATCTGGGGCTTTGAGGATATTGAGCTCCTGCCGGTGCGGTTATTCGTGGTTGCCAGCAAGATCGGCGGGCAGTCGCTGGGCGCTTATGACGGCGCAAAGATGATTGGATTCGCTCTCGCGATTCCGGGTCTGAAGCCCGGCGGGCACAGCTATCTGCACAGCCATATTGCCGGCGTGCTGCCGGAATATCGCAACTTCGGCATTGGCCGCCGGCTCAAACTGCGCCAGCGCGAGGACGCCATTGTCCGCGGCATTGATCTGATTGAGTGGACATTCGATCCCCTGGAAATCAGGAATGCGTACTTCAACATCGGGCGACTGGGCGCGGTAGTGCGCCGCTTCGTGCGCAATCAGTATGGAGTCACCACCAGCCACCTCCACGGCGGGTTGCCCACCGATCGCTGCATCGCCGAATGGTGGATTCAGAACGGGCGGGTACGGGCGATTGTGGCGGGTGACATTTACACGCCTCCTGTGACCGTGGCCAGAGTGCCGGTACCGGTGGAGATTGCCACCCTGCGCACCTCTGATCCGAAGCGGGCAAGGGAGATTCAGGCCCGCGTGACGGATGGCTTTGAAGAGCACCTGGGGCGGGGACTGGCTGTGGTGGGCATGGAACGTTCGGCGGAATACGGAACTTACTTGTTTGGAGAAACCTGGTGAAAATTGATCGCATTGTTTTGCGCCAACTGCAAATGCCCCTGGTTCATTTCTTTGAAACCAGCTTCGGGCGCACGTATACGCGCGACATCGTGATTGCCGAGGTGATGAGCGAGGGGCTTTCCGGCTGGGGCGAAGTGACAGCGGGTGAGAACCCCTTCTACAACGAAGAGTGGACTGAATCGGCGTGGGCCATCATCAAAGGCTTTGTGGCACCACGCGTCATCGGCCATGAATTCGCCCACGCCAGTGAAGTGGGCGAGCGCAGCGCACACATTCGCGGACACCGCATGGCGCGGGGCGGCGTGGAAACCGCCTGCTGGGACCTGCAGGCCCGGCGCAACGGGAATCCGTTGTGGAAAGAGATTGGCGGAGGTGCGCGGCGGGAAATTCCCTGCGGTGTCTCCATCGGGATTCAGGATTCGGTGGAGCAGTTGATCGGCAAGATTGAGACCGAACTGGCCGCCGGGTATCAACGAATCAAAATGAAAATGAAGCCGGGCTGGGATGTGGATGTGGTGCGCCGCGTGCGTGAGAAGTTCCCCACTACGCTGCTGATGGCCGACGCCAATTCCGCCTATACGCTGGCCGATGCGCCGCGATTGAAACAACTGGACCAGTTCCAGCTCATGATGATTGAACAGCCGCTGGCCCACGACGACATCATTGACCACGCCACCCTGCAACCGCAACTGAATACCGCCATCTGTCTGGATGAGTGCATCCGCTCGCCCCACCATGCCGAACAGGCTCTGGCGATGAAGGCCTGCCGCATCATCAACATCAAGCTGGGTCGGGTGGGCGGGTTGACCGCCGCAAAGCAGGTTCACGATATCTGCCAGGCCGCGAATATTCCGGTTTGGTCCGGTGGCATGCTGGAGGCCGGCATTGGGCGCGCGCACAATGTGGCGATGGCCACGCTGCCCAATTTCACGCTTCCCGGAGACATCTCTGCCAGCAAGCGGTATTGGAAGCGCGACATTATTGCGCCTGAGGTAGAGACCACGCCCCAGGGCACCATCGTGATCCGCGACCAGCCCGGCTTCGGTTACGATATCGATTTCGACTTCATGAAGCACGTGACGGTTCGCGAGGAAGTGCTGATCTGAGGCGGAGTTTTCACGAGTTATGAGCGCCTTCACGTGGCTGCTGCGCAACAATCGCAACTACCGCAATGTGTGGGCTGGCCAGGTGGTGAGCGAAGTGGGAGACCACTTCAACAATATCGCCGTGATGAGCCTGGCGATGGAGTACGCCAATCCCGGCCTGGTGGTGACCGGCGTATTCCTCATGCGCGCCATCCCCATGCTGGCGGCGGGCCCGATTGCGGGCGTTCTGCTGGACCGCCTGGACCGCAAACACGTCATGATTGCCAGCGATCTGGCCCGCGCGGCAATCGCGTTGGGTTTTATCTTGTGTGTGGGGCAAACGTCGATCACTCTGCTCTATGCATTGAGCGCGATGCTGATGTTCGCCTCGCCTTTCTTCACCAGTGGTCGTTCCAGTATCTTGCCTTCCATCACCACACCGGAGGAACTGCACACCGCCAATACGATGACGCAGACCACGGCGTGGGCCAGCCTGACCATCGGCGGTTTTCTGGGTGCGGTGGGAGTGCAATCGGGCTACAAAATCGCATTTGTATTCAATGCGCTGTCTTTTCTGGCGTCTGCATTTTTCATTTCACGGATGCGTCGTCCGCAGGGTTTCCGCGCCCTCCATTCCGGCATTAAGCGCGCGGGCAGCGGGCTCCAGCAGTACAAGGAAGGTTTGCGTTACATCCGCTCGGTCCCTCTGGTGTCCGGCATTATGCTCATCAGTATCGGATGGGCTTCGGGCGGAGGCGCAGCGCAGATTCTGTTCAGCTTGTTTGCGGAGAAGGTATTCCATCAGGGGCCCATGGGAATCGGGTTGATCTGGAGTTCATCCGGCCTCGGCCTGCTGATCGGCGGATCGATTGGCTACGCGCTGGGCCAGCGCCTGCGGTTCGAACAGTACAAGAAAGCCATTGCGGTTCTGTACCTCATTCACGGTGGAGGCTACATCCTGTTCAGCCAGATGCCCACGTTCTGGCTGGCATGTCTGTTCATTGCGATTTCACGTGCCGCCACGGCGGTGAGTGCGGTCATGAATTTCTCGCGATTGCTGAGGCATACCGAAGATCAATATCGGGGCCGGGTCTTTGCGACGCTGGAAACGCTGACGTGGTCTGTCATGATGATTTCCATGATGGCTGCCGGCGCGGCGACACTCCGCTATGATCCGAGAACGATTGCAGCGGTGGCCGGAGTAGTCAGTTCAACCACGGCGATCGGGTGGGCCTGGCTCAATTGGAGCGGGCGGTTGCCGGAACCCGCGCTGCTTGGCTCAAATACGGAAGAGGAGGAGGAACCGCAGGTGGTACCGGCGTAACCCGGTCCTGGGCGTCTTCAATACAACATGCAAGATAGAGTCTTCCTCATCACCGGCGGAGCCAAACGCATCGGGCGCGCGATCGCACTGGCGCTGGCAGCCGGGGGAGCCAGGGTTGCCATCCATTACAACGGCTCGGAGGCAGCCGCCCGCGCCACTGCGAAGGAATGTGGCGATGCTCCGGTTTTCCAGGCCGATATGGAATCTGTGGACCAGATTCGACGCATGGTGGCCAGCGTGGCAGATCACTTCGGCAAGCTGGATGGCCTGGTCAACAATGCCGCGCGGTTTACAGAGATCGACCCGTTACAGGTAGAAGAGCGCGACTGGGATTTCATTCATTCGGTCAACCTCAAAGGTGTCTTTTTCTGTGCCCAGGCCGCGGCGCGCGTCATGCTGGCGGGTGAAGGTGGTCGCATTGTCAACATCAGTTCTCTGGGGGCGCTGCGACCGTGGGCGCGGCATTCGCACTACTGCGCGTCCAAAGCAGGCGTCGTGATGTTGACACAGAGTCTGGCGAAGGCCTGGGCACCTAAGATCGCGGTGAATTCGGTGGCGCCTGGCGTCATTCCGTTTGACAAGTCTGACGCCCGTATCCAGCGTCTGGTCGCCAGAACACCAGCCGGGCGGGCGGGCGAGGGTGCCGAAGTAGCCGATGCGGTCGCGTATTTCCTCCGTGCGCCCTTATTCATCACCGGCCAGGTTCTAGCCGTAGACGGGGGCCTTTCCCTCACATGACACCCTGTCGTCGGGCATTTTGTATCATACGGACAATACAACCCAGATGAGACCCGCCACCGACGGGGAAATTACGTATTACGCCCAGTTGGGGGTGGAACCCACTGCCTCGACGGAGCAGATCCGCGAGACTTATCGGTCACTGGTGCGCCTGCTGCATCCCGACCAGCAGACCGATCCGCCATTGAAGGCTATCGCCGAGGCGCAGATGCGCATCCTGAACCGCATCTACGGCGTGCTTTCCGACTCCGAAAAACGGCTTAAGTACGATCAGTTCCTGCAGGGCGGCCATGACCGGCCGTCGCTGGTTGTGAGTGATGAATCCGCCGTACAGTTGAAACGTTGGGTGAAGCGCGGCGGCCTCGCCCTTGCCGGCGCCGCCGTGCTGGCAGTGCTGGTCTGGACCATCAGCAGCGCGACGCGTGACGGGGATGAGGCCAGCGAACTGGCGCAGAAAGCACTGACGAAAACTTCCGCTGGCACGGCGACCGATTCCTCCGATGAAGTGGAGCGGTTGCGTGCCGAGGTTCGCGATCTGGAAACTGAGCGCAACCGCGCGCTGGAAGAACTGGCCCGGCTACACGGCGGGGGCACGGCAACCATCCCCGCACCCCGGACCGAGGCGCGCCATCCAGCCACCGCTACCTCCCTCAGCAGCGCCATTCGCAGCAGTTTTGGCGGTGCCTGGTATTGGTCGCGCGCCATGGAGATCTCGGAGGCGCGCGGGTCCTATCGGCCGGAGTTCATTGAGGCCACTCTCTCAGAACACGACGGCGTCATCAAAGGTGCCTATACGGCTCGCTACAGAACGTCTGATGCATCCATCAACCCGGACGTGAGTTTTGAATTTGCCGCGACCCTGGCGGGACCCATTCTGATCTGCCCGTGGACCGGGCCGGGCGGGGCGCGCGGCGAAGTGATGATCCGCCAAACATCGAAGGACTCGCTACAGGTGGACTGGACTGCCAGTCAACTCGGCACCAGGCAGCGGGTTTCCACCGGCAGCGCAGTGCTGGCCCGAAAGACAGAATAGCCGGAAACTGTTAAACTAAGTGCCTCTATGAGGTCACTCCCCTTTCTGTTCCTTTTCGCCCCGGCGCTACTTCCCGCCCAGACACCCGATCTGGTGCGGCACCAGTTCGCCATTGCGAATTTCCGCACCGAACTGGGCGCTACACTTCCCGAAGCCCGCATCGTCTACTCCACCCTGGGAACGCTCAACGCCGATAAAAGCAATGCGGTGCTGCTCCCGTCGCACTACATGGCGAATTTCCATGGTTACGACTGGCTGATCGGTGCTGATAAAGCACTGGATTCGTCTAAACTTTTTCTGGTGATGACGGAGCTGTTTGGCAATGGCCGCTCTTCCTCACCCAGCAATACGCCCGAGCCATTCCACGGACCGCGTTTCCCGGTAGTGACCATTCGCGACAACGTGAATGCGGTGCACCGGCTATTGACGGAAGAACTTAAAATCACCCACCTGCGCGCGGTCATTGGATTCTCCATGGGAGCGCAGCAGGCGTTTCAATGGGGCGTTAGCTATCCGGATTTTGCAGATCGTCTGGTGGCGACTTCCGGCACGGCGAAGAGCTACGGGCACGGCTATGTCCGCCTGGAGGGACAGATTGCAGCCCTCACCAGTGACGCGGCCTTCGAGGGTGGAGATTATAAGACGCCGCCCACCAGGGGTCTGGATGCCTTTGGTATGGTGTGGGCCGGGTGGCTCTATGGACAGGAGTGGTGGCGTCGCGAACTCTGGCGTGGCACTATGCCTGCCGGTGCCACGTTCGAGCAGGCAGTGGAGCGTTATCGCAAGCGCTTCCAGGCCGACGCCAACGACTACATCCTGCAGGCCCGCACCTGGCAGAAACACAATGTGGGCGATACCGCGGGCTTCGGCGGTGACGTGGAGAAAGCGCTGCGGTCCATCAAAGTTCCGCTGCTTTACATGCCCTCCGAAACCGATCTCTACTTTCCGCTGGACGATGCGAAGTACGAGGCTCCGTTCATTCCGAGGGGGATTCTGATGCCCATCCCGTCATTGTGGGGACACACGGCGGGAGCGGCCAGCAATCCAGCCGACGGGAAGTTCCTGAATGAGAAGATCGGCGAGTTCATGAAGACCGGGAAATGAATATACTGCATCAATGCGGCGATAGTGCGCAATACTGTAGTACATTTGGAGTACAACATAGGCGATCAAATGGCGACACACACAGAAAAATTACAGGCCCGAATTGAGCCCAGACTGAAGGCGACGGCGGAATCGATATTCAAAAAGCTTGGACTTTCCTCAACCGAGGCTATCCGCCTGTTTTATAAACAGGTCGAATTGCGTGAAGGTCTGCCTTTTCCTGTGGAAATACCTAACAAGAAGACCATTGCGGCGATGCGCGAGCTCGAACGCGGCGGCGGCAAGGTCTTTACCAGCACGACAGAGCTGTTTGGCAACTGGAAGAAACCGCGGTGACCACGCTCGCTGTGCGCCAGACGGCGGCGTTTCGGCGCGACGTTCGGCGGCTTGACCGTCAGGGAGTCGATCTCTTCAAGCTGGAAAAAATTGTCGAGTTGCTGGTGATGAGAAA
Source organism: Bryobacterales bacterium (assembly GCA_038229475.1). Lineage (GTDB taxonomy): Bacteria > Acidobacteriota > Terriglobia > Bryobacterales > Bryobacteraceae > BOG-234. Next base: position 24,367 of record JBBROK010000024.1, read on the forward strand.
GTCTCCGGAACCAAGGCACCGGGATCATCGTCTTTCCGGGGACTGGAAAGGATTTCGTGACTGCCACGTTCAGCCGGATTGGGTCCTCATCTACAGGGTCGAGGGCAATGAGCTACAGCTGGCTCGTACCGGCAGCCACTCTGAGTTGTTCGGCTGACACCTCACCTCAGACGTTGATTCGCAAAGCCGCCAGACGGGATCAATCATGCTCTGTGTTCTTACATTCTCCGAAAATCAATGTGTCAGCGGCGCTGCCCATGTAAAGTTCCCTGTATCGTCGATACTGCCCAAACCCTACACTGAGCAAGCCGCGGAATTCAGCACGCGCCCGGTCAGACGGTACTAACCCGTGGGTGAGAGCGCGAATCTGATCGAGTTAGGATTCGACCTGGTGTACATGGGAATGCGCGCATATCCGAGGCAGCTGCAACTTACATCTGCCGGTGCGGAGGAGGTGAACAGGGCCGCTGAAACTGGATCTAAACTAAGACCCGGAACCGGTAATGGCTTTGGCTCACCACCCTTCCGATGCAATGGAAATCAACGGGCTGGTCCAATGCAGCGTCGAGTTCTGTTAAGAACGAGAACCATGGCTCGGCGGGACAGTCAGTTTGCATGCAGCAGATCCTCAGTCCGGAGCGTAGTCAGTACATTCCAGTGAGCGGCCAAGGGAGACCGGCGGCCCCGTATCCATTCGCGTGTGGAGGCAGGCATTGAACCCCGGCACAGCGTGTCCTCATGCACAAGTCGGGCTCGTTCCAACTCGGCAAGACCTGCTGCAACCTGTGGCGAACTGGTACCGTAAACGTGAAGCAGGAACCCAAGTCGGTTCTGAAGATTGCAGAGCTTCGCCTCGCGGACCAGCCACATCCACATCGAGTTGATCGGCAAAATGCTGGACCAGCCAAGGCAGTGCGTCCAAAACACGGGCATCCACTTCAGCCTGCGTCAGAACGCAGTAGCAAAAGTTGCGGGTCCGGCTTCACCCGCGCTGGTGCCAGCTGGGCAAAGCCCGGATACCCCAGCGCACTCAACTCCGCTCGAAATCGATCATCCAACTCCTGCCGCGGATGCCGGCTAACGGTGTGCCCGCCGGTTGTGCCAGCCCTCATGAGTCGCCTTCTGAGTGCCAGTGTGAGGGGTCTTGCACCCTTCTCCAGCAGAGAACTAAAAAAGGGGAGGCAGCCTCGCGGCTACCTCCCCTTTTTCCAATTCCAGCGAATTCCTACACCTTCACGAAGATGATCGCGAACGTATACAGTGCCAGCGATTCAATCAGCACCAGGCCCAGAATGAGCGCGAAGCGAATCGCCCCGGTTGCTGCCGGATTGCGGGCCATACCTTCAGCGGCACCCGCCACTGCCTTACCCTGACCCAATGCGCAGAGGCCCGACGCCAGACCCATGCCAATACCGGCCGCGAGCGGGCTGTAGAGCTTCTCCGGAATGCTGCCACCGGTGCCCTGAGCGAATATGGGCAACGCGACGAACATCATCGCGAACATCATGAAAAACATCTTTCGAACCATCGATTGAGACTTCATTTCTACCTGGTAATCCTTCGTTTTAGTAAATTCGCTTTCCGGAGGTGGTTGCGTTCCACGCCGGGGGGCGGGAGGCCTCACGCGGAAAACGGAGCTTTAATGTTCTTCCGACACCGCGCCGCCGATGTACATCATCGTCATCAGCATGAAGATGTAGGCCTGCAGCAGGGATACGAACACGTGCAGTCCCATGAATACCGCGGGGACCGCGAAATAAGTCAGGCTGAGAAACACCAGCGTCACCTGTTCACCGGCATACATATTGGCGAACAGACGGATGGTGAGCGACAACGGGCGCGCCAGATGGCTGATGATTTCAATGGGCAACATCAGCGGCGCCATCACCGGAATGGGGCCGAAGAATTGCTTCGTGTACTTCCACGCGCCCTGCCTCTTGAAACCAATGTAGTTGTAGTACAGGAACGCCAGAATCGCCATTCCGCAGGGAACGTAAACAGCCTGGGTGGGGCTCATGAACTGGGGAACGATACCCAGCAGGTTGGAGATCAGGATGAAGATGAACAGGGTCTCGAACAACACCACGTGCTTGCGCCCCTCGTGGCCCACCTGGTCATCCGCCGTCTCACCGACGAAGCCGTGGATCAGTTCGAAAACATGCTGCAGCGCGCCGGGTTTCGTAACCGACAGGCGGCTGCGCAGAAGCAGAAAAAGCAGCACCATAATGAGCGCCACCACCAGTTGCATCACGATGAAATCGGCCCAGGGATGCTGAGGATCATCGGCACGAAGGCCGAACATGCCCAGAATCGAGTTTCCCGGACCGGCAAATTGACTGTTAAAGAGCCTTGTCAGGAAGGCTTCACGAGTGACCATAAGTGAAAAGTTCGTAGATGATTTCCAGCATTACAGCCGTGGGACAGATGAGAAAACCACAACACCCCGCCGCCACACTGAACCCGGAAAATCTGAGTATAGCAAAGGCTCCTAAAAGCAAGAAGGCAAACTGGATAAAGATTCGTTTACCGCTCCCGGAGGCGCGCTTTTCCTGCTGCCCGGACGCCAGGCGGGAGATGCGGTTGACGGCGCGTTCAATCAGGTGGAAATTCAGCCACGCGGCCAGCGATCCGGCGAGGAACCCGGTGGCGGCGGGCAGGCCCCACCAAACCTGCGAAATTACCGTGCCCAAAAGCGCCAGCCCCAGCATCCACCGCGGAATGCGGGCGATAGCCAGGTCGAACTCATTCTCCATTGGATTTGGAATCGTCATCCAGTTCCTTCAGCAAAGAGAGGAAGCCGGAGATGGTACCGATCACAGTGAAGACCCAGCGCAAAAAAGTCGTGTGGAAGACAAGGTCGAGGCCATAACCCATGGCGTAGCCAATGCCGGTCGAAATCGGCAGCAGCAGTGCCATCGACATGTATTTCCCGATTCCGCGACTGGAGGGTGACGCCATTGTCCTCGCTTTCAGCATAGCCGCAGTGGTTATTCTATTTTGTTGCCGGGTGCTTCGGAGTACAATACCGGGTAGTGCCCTGCCCCCGTTGCGGATCCGACAGGCTTGGAATCCGGCAAAAGACCGGAATCGAGTCCCTGTGGATTCTGCTCACCGGCATGCGCAAGTACCACTGCATGGATTGCGACAAGAAGTTTCGCGCCCCGGATCGCCGTAAAGGAACTCGTCCGCCCGGAGCGCCCGAGCACCGTCAGTCGGGCAAATAGACCGGCGATCCCTTATTTTGGCGCAAGCCCGGCAAGCTCATCGATCTTCACGCTACCCGAAGCCAGACCGGAAGTATCGAACGCGATGCCGCCAGCCGGCAACATATCCCGCCCGGTTTCCTTGTTCAGAAATTCCAGCCATCTGCCAGGTGTGAATACCGCCCGATAGCGCGTGGTCTCCAGAATTTCGAAGGGACCGCTGGTCAACCGAACGTCTTCTGTGCCCACTACCAGAAAGCGAATCGGTTCCACAGCAAAAGCGGAACCAGTGATACGAACCTCGCCCGCATGTTCGCCAAGCGCGGCCTCGGCGGCAAACACGCGAAAAGTAACATCGCGTGAAGACGACGCCCCAATGGAAAGATCGTGCATAGCCGGGGAGAACTCAAGACCTTGCGCGCTCATCACCACCCGGAAGCTTCGGATCGCCGGAGCATTATTGCGCACAGTAACAGTAACTTCCCTGCCCTGTCGGCGGTTCACGGGAATGGTAGCGGGAGACAAAGGCAACCGCGAATCGGCAGACAGCCGGACGCTGATCGATTCCGGGAACTGCACCGACATCGCCTGCACGATTCCCGGATTGGCGTGGCTAATGCGGCGGCCGTCGGCCTCAATGGAAAGCTCCGCCATGTCGCCATGAACTGCGCTCGGTGGGACGCTGATCTTGTATTCCAGTGCCGGCAAGCCGGCCGCAGCCTCCTGGCGAAAGATAAACTCGGGGCTGGTGAGCAGCCTCGATCGATTGGCAATTTCCGCGGAGGAAAAATGCGCCGTCAGAGAATTTTGTTCGCCGATCACCAGCACTGCCGCGGAATCAAAGAATGCGGTGGCATCGGGTGCTTCCATCGCCAGACCGATCCGTACCTGTTTGCTCGCACCCACGCCCGCAGGAACCGGAATGCGCACTCGCTGGGCTCTCTCGTCCCAATCAAATGCAGACAGCCGACCACCCGCCACCAGCGGCCCGGTTGGCTGGCGGGACATCTGCAACACGGCTTCGCCCGCTGCCGGGGCGTAGAACTCCATAGCCAGGATGCCGTTCTCGTACTCCATGGCAGTGAGTTCAACAGTGGCATAAATCAAATGATCGGTGGTGCCGAAATCCACGCAATCATGACACAGCAGCCCATCCTTCAGGGGCACGTCGACCGGCAACCAGAGTGCGTCGTTGGCCGCCACCCGAAGGCCGGGAATGACGATGGTGCGCTTCAGCGCAGGGTAAGAGACGCGGACGTCACCCGCAAAAGCGGTGGCCGAGCGATTGACTACGGAGACCACGGAAGCACCGTCCGGTGCACTGAACTGGCGGACGGCCACACCAGCGGCCGGAACCTGCAGGGCGGCACCCGCCGATTCCCGCAGCAGAGGGAAACTGGCACCCCAGTAGCGCGATAGCCGCATCGCCCGGCGCAGGCCAACAGCAGAAGTACGCTCCGCCCCGGCGAAACTGCGTGCGCCCGCATGAAAACCGACGGAATCGAATGTATCGGCCGCGTCTGTCCAGAGCAGCGACGGAGCACCTGTGCCCAGCAGCGTGCGGCTGTGAGTGACGGCATCCGGACCGAGTGCCGAAATCCGTTCGGCAGGGCCGGTCGGGGAAAGCGTCAGAGGACCGCCATGGGCCGTGGTGAGAGATTCCATGGAGGCTGGCACCGGGCCTTCCAGATCAGCTTCCAAATGGAGACGCCGAATGATTTGAATCACTTCGGCAAGCGCGGCGTTGTCATTGCCCGGCGGCAGGCTCACATGAGTGGCGCCAATGCTTCGCAGCCAAACCAGCTGGCGTTCCCACAATTCCCGCGGATAACTGTTCCACGGGAACTCCACCGCTTCCACCCATGCCGGCGCCAGACTGGCGGCAGCCAACATCAGGAGTGCGGCGCGAATCACGAATTGCTTCGCCTGCGCACACGGTAATCTTCCACTACCGGCATTTTGATTACTTTGCACATCTCAAATAACCGTGAACGTGCGCGCGGGCCAATGCGTTCCGTCAACGTGGTGCGCTGGTCCACTTCGCCAGACCCGGCGCGGTCGAAAGTAGTGAAGCCGGCATCGCTGTCAATCAGGTTGGTGGTGGCAATCATTGGCTTCTGGTTGTTGCAGCGGGCCGTGATGATGGAGGTAACGGTGTCTTCCACCCAGTCGCTCACGCGGTGCGCACCCAGGTCGTCCAGCAGCAGAACTTCCCTCTCCATGGCCACCCGATACGCCTCTTTGTCGGCCGATTGGGAAGTAGGGTCGTAACTGGCGCGAATGCGGTCCAGCAGGTTCTGGTAGTCGAAGAAGAGACCTTCAAAACCTTTGGCGATGATGGCGCGCAAAGCAGCCACCGCGAGGTGAGTCTTGCCGGAGCCGTGGCGGCCAATCAGCAATAAGCCCGGCTTCTGCGGGTTGGGGAATTCGCGAACCCACGATTTCACATTGACAAACACTTCCGTCATCTGCGGATAGGCGATGGGATTATCGCGCGGCAATTGAAAGTTATCGAAGCTCGCGTTGGTATACAGCGGAGGGATGCCGGCACCTTCCGTATAGCGCTCCACGCGCGTGGAGTCCACGCAGGTACAGCGTTCGGCACCAGACAGTTCGTCTTTTTCCAGAATTCTCCAACCGGTTCCGTCACAGAGCGGGCAGACCGCGGTGATCATCGTGTTTCTATTATCCGCCCGGACCTTATACTGGAAGCATACAGGTACAAATGGGCGAATCGAGCGTGATGTGGCTCCGGATTGCCGCAGGATTGTATTCCTTCGGTTTGCTGGACGCCACCCTGACCGTAGTTCGAAGAAAAGACAGCTTCTTCCGTGTCGCCATTGGCGCTTTCGGACTGGGTGCCATGCTGCAGCTGGTGTCGATTGTGGAGCAGGGTCTGGCGGAACAACGCTTCCCCGCCAACGACGTTTTTCAGACCCTTTCTCTTTGTGCCTGGCTGGTGACGGTAGCATTCCTGGCCATTTATGCGCGTTACCGGAACGAAGTGGAAAGCCTGAGCGTTATTATTTTTCCCATGGTCTTTCTAATGACGCTGGCCGCCGGGCTGGGTAGTCCGGTAGGTCCGTGGTCAAGCGCTACCGCGCGCAGCGCGTGGCTGATCGCACATATCGTAGCCATTTTAATTGGCTACGCGGCGCTGCTGTTCGCCTGTGGCGCGGCCGTGTTGTATCTGCTGCAGGAGCGCAGACTGAAGACCAAACATCTGCCCGCGGCCAGCCGCAGGTTGCCGCCGCTGGGCGTGCTGGATGAGATGATTCTCAAGTCTCTCAGCGTCGGTTTTGTATTCATTACCATCGGCGTGGTCATTGCCGTTATCTGGGCGTTTGTGGAACAGGGAACCCGCTGGATTGGTGAGAGCAGCGTGACCATCTCGTTCATCACCTGGGGAATCTACATGGCCCTGGTCTTTCTCCGCGTCAGTGCGGGCTGGCGCGGACGTAAAGCGGCCGTCATGTCACTGGTTGCGCTCACGTGTTGTGCCATTACCTGGTTCGCCCACACCAATCTTCTTACCCGGCTGGTGCGATGAACCTCCACATTACGGGTTTGAGTCATAAGACTGCGCCCGTGGCACTGCGTGAGAAACTGGCCATCGCGGAACAGGTTTTGCCCAAAGCACTGCGCGATCTGCAAAAGCTGGGGGCTACGGAGGCGTTGATTCTTTCCACCTGCAACCGCGTTGAATTCGCCGTCACCACCACGGGCAAGATTGATGGCAGCGTGATCGTGAAATCATTTCTGGAAACGTGGAAAGACCTGGACACCGCCGTCGATTCTCACCTCTATCATCTGGAATCGCGGGAAGCGATCCACCACTTGTTCCGCGTCGCCTCCAGTCTGGATTCCATGGTGGTGGGCGAGCCGCAGATTCTGGGCCAGTTGAAAGCAGCTTATGCGGCGGCAAAGGCCGAAGGCGCAGTAGGCGGCACTCTGGAATCGGTATTAACGCGCGCATTCAATGTGGCCAAGCGCGTCCGCTCCGAGACCGGAATTGGGCAGATGGCGGTTTCGGTGAGCTATGCGGCGGTTGAACTGGCGCGGAAGATTTTCGGCTCGTTGAGCGGCCACTCGGTGATGATCATTGGGTCGGGCAAGATGGGCGAACTGGCGGCGAAGCACCTGCGGCGTTCCGGTGCCAATCGCATCTACGTAACCAACCGCACCGCATCGCGGGCGGTAGAGATGGCGCGGCTCTTCGATGGTAAGGCAGTAAATTACAGGGAATTTCCCGCCATGCTGCACGAGATCGACATCGTCATCGCCTCCAGCGGCGCACCGCATTACATCGTTACCCGCGACGACATGCAGAAGGTGATCGCACAGCGCCGCAACAAGCCGATGTTCCTCATCGACATCGCGGTACCGCGCAATATCGATCCGGCTGTGAACAAAATCGACAACGTGTTTCTCTACGACGTGGATGATCTGGAAGGCGTGGTGAACACCAACCTCAAAGAGCGCGGCAAGCAGGCCGGGCACGCCGAAACCATTGTGCTGCACGAAGTGGAACAGATGATGGCGCGGCTGAAAGTCGAAGAGATTACGCCCACTATCGTCAGCCTGCAATCGCAACTGGAAGAGATCAGGACCGGGGAGGTGGCGCGCACCCTGCGGCGTATGCCGGGGTTAAGCGACGAGCAGCGGGAACAGATTGAGGCCATGACGCGTTCCATTGTAAACAAAATCGCGCACGGGCCAATTTCTGAACTCCGCCGCCATGCTTCTGAGCCGGAAGGCGATCACGCCATCGAAGTGATCCGCAAGGTTTTCCACCTCCATAGATGACGCGACCCCGCCTCTTCCTTATAGACACCTTCGGCTTCATCTTTCGCGCCTACCACGCCCGCGCACGCATGGGCCTGCCACCGATGCGGACTTCCACCGGGCTCAACACCGAAGCCGTTCTCATCGTCAACAACATGCTGAAAAAGCTGGTGAAGACGTGGAAGCCAGCCTATCTCGCAGCAATCTTTGAGAGCCTGGGCAAGACCCATCGCGACGCCGAATACGCCCAGTACAAGGCCAACCGCACAGAGACACCGCCCGACCTGATCGAGCAGATTCCATACGTCGAAAAGATGATTCAGGCCCTGAAGATCCCCGTGATTCAATCGGAAGGCTTTGAGGCCGATGACGTCATTGGCACCTTCTGCCAAAAAGGCGTGGATGCAGGCTGCGATGTAGTGATTGTTTCCAGCGATAAGGACATGCTGCAACTGGTGAACGAGCACGTCTTCATGCTCGATCCGCGCAAAGACGATCTCTGGTACGATGCCGCCAAAGTGAAAGAGTTCATGGGCGTGGAACCGCATCAGGTAGCCGATCTGCTCGCGCTGATGGGCGATGCCGTAGACAACATCCCCGGTGCGCCGGGGATTGGCGAAAAGGGTGCGCGGGATCTGATTGGGCAATACGGGTCGGTGGAGGCGGCCATGGAGCGCGCTGGCGAAGTGACTCGCAAAACGTACCGCGAGAGCCTGCAGAATAATCGGGAGCAGATTGAACTCAGCAAGCGGCTGGCGACGATCAGGCTCGACGCGCCGGAACCGTTTGAACTGGAGGCGATGCGGGCCACCGAACCGGATGCGGATTTGTTGCGGGTGATCTACAAGGAACTGGAGTTCTTCTCCTCCCTGAAAGAACTGGCGCCCGGTGAAGACAAGCGAGCCAAGGATCTGGCCGCATTCACCGATGTCGCGCAACTCACCGCATGGCTGGCGCAACGGACCGGGCCGCTCTCCGTGACTCTGAGCACATCGGGTGACGATATTGGTTTCTCCTTCCGCTCCGGCGAAGGCCGCAGTTGCCCCGTGGCCTGGCTCCCCACCGTGGTCACAGACGCGGCCGTTCCCAAGGCTGCGGCTGATGTGAAGGCCCTGCACTTGTACCTGATGAAACACGGCCTTGCAGCCCAGGGGTTCGCGCACGATGTGGGGCTCTACTCATTCCTGCTGGATGCCGACCCGGCGGGTGCCTCTCTGGAAGCGATGGTGCAGCGGCGTCTGGATGTAAAGCCCGGCCCCCGCGGCGATGAACGCGCTCTCTACGTACAGGAACTCCGCGAACGGCTGGAACCGGAAATTGCCAATCGGCCAGGACTGCAGAAACTGTATGACGAGATCGAACTGCCGCTGACCGCTGTTTTGGCCCGCATGGAACATACCGGAATTGTGGTGGATGCGGCGGAGTTGGCACGCATGTCGGGCCTGATGGAAATTGAGGTGAACCGGCTGACCACGGATATTCATCGCCTTGCCGGGCACGACTTTAACATCGCTTCACCGCAGCAACTGGGGCGGGTACTGTTCGAAGAGATGCACATCCTGCCTCCGGGGAAGACGGCCAAAGGCAAAGCACCTTCCACCGCGGCGGATGTCCTCGACCTGTTGGCGCCTGATCACGAAATCGTCCGCAAGGTGCTGGAGTACCGGCAGCTCACAAAGTTGAAGGGAACGTATGTGGATGCCCTGCCCCAACTAATCGATCCGCTGACAGGGCGGGTTCATACCAGCTTTAATCAGGCAGGCGCGGCCACCGGGAGGCTGTCGTCGTCGAACCCGAATCTGCAAAACATTCCGGTGAAGACTGAAATGGGGCGCGAGATTCGCACGGCCTTCAAACCGCGCGCAGGCTGGAAGTTGCTGGTGGCCGATTACTCGCAGATCGAACTGCGTCTTCTGGCGCACATGTCGCAGGACGAAGTCCTGATGGATGCGTTCCGCAATGGCGAGGACATCCATACCAGAACCGCATCCGAGGTGCTGGGAGTGCCGCCGATGCTCATAACGCGCGAAGCCCGCAACAGTGCCAAGGCGGTAAATTTTGGCATCGTATATGGCATCAGCGGATTTGGTCTGGCGGCCAACCTGGGTATTTCGCGCAAAGAAGCCGAAGCCTACATCAGGAATTATTTCGAGCGCTACAAGGGCGTGCGGCGTTTCATCGACGACACCATCGCGCACGTTCGGCAATCGGGAATCACCAGGACTCTGTTCGGACGCGAGCGGCCCATTCCCGATATGAATAGCCGCAACCCGGCGGCGCGTGGATTCGCCGAACGCACGGCAGTGAATTCGCCCATTCAGGGCACTGCGGCCGACCTGATCAAGATCGCCATGATCCGCATCGACAAAGCCCTGCTGGGCTTACAAAGCAAACTCCTGCTTCAGGTGCATGACGAACTGGTGCTGGAATCGCCGCCGGAAGAAGTGGACGCGGTGCGCGCTTTGGTGAAGCGGGAGATGGAAGGCGTGTGCGAACTGTTGGTCCCCCTGGTCGTCGATACCGGCGTGGGCGACAACTGGCGCGACGCAAAGTAAGGTGAAGCATTGTGGGCGCGATTGCGCTGTAATGGCATCACTATCCCCGGTACAGGGGCGACCCTGACGTCCTCGTCCGGCCCGAACCTGCAGATGCCGTGCGCGTGCTTGCGGCCCTCGCGGAGCTTGGTTTTCCCGGTCTGAATATTACCGGGGCCGCTGGCCGCCCGAAAGGCCTCGGCGACGCTGATGAGCTGGTCAAACGCATTCCCCGCTGCAAACAACTGTGGAGCCGCACACGTTGGCTCTCCGGTATACTTCCTTACATGTTGAAGTGCCGCCTTGCCCTTGTCACGCTAGCCGTAACGATTCTTGCCCTGCCTGCCATCGCCAAACGCGGAATCACGTCAGAAGACTATTTCGCTTTTGAATTCGTCTCCGACGCCCACCTCTCGCCGGACGCAAAGCGGGTCGCGTATGTTCAGACCACCGTTGATCAGAAGGCCAACCGTCGCCGCACATCGGTGTGGTCGGTGGATACCGATGGCAAGTCAGCACCCCGCCGACTCACCGCCGAGAGCAACAACTCCAACGCGCCGCGCTGGTCCCCTGATGGGTCGAAGCTGGCCTTCCTGTCTTCCCGCGGCGAGCCTGCCGGCAACCAGATTTGGGTGCTGCCGCTGAATGGCGGTGAAGCACTGCAACTGACGCACGTGAAGAGCAACGTGGCCGGCTACCAGTGGTCGCCCGACGGCAAACGCTTTCTGCTCACCAGCCGCACCGGGCCTGGCGACAACATTGCCGCGGATAAGAAGCCCAGCGACGTCCGCCACTACAAGCACATCTCCTACAAGTTCAATGACACCGGCTGGTACGACGACAAACGCAGCCATCTCTGGGTGGCCGATGCCGCGACCGGCGTGGCGAAGCAGATCACCGACGGCGACGACTGGAACGATACCGACCCGCAGTGGTCACCCGATTCCATCCGGATCGCATTCGTTTCCGACCGTACCGGCAAGGAATACGACGACGGCCACAACAAGGAAGTGTGGGTAATTCCGGCCGATGGCGGGCCGTTGACGAAGATTTCCGATCACGAGTTTGAAGACGGCCAGCCGCGCTGGTCGCCCGACGGCAGGCAAATCGCCTTCACCGGCCAGACCACGCGTCGCCAGTTCCAGAAGATCTACATTGCGCCGGCCACGGGTGGAGCGCCGTCGAAACTTGTATCCGGCGAACTGGACCTGATTGTGGGCGCAATGCGGTGGGGGCCGGGCGGTAAAGACCTGCGGTTCCAGACCGGATTCCATGGCACCGAACACATTTTCGCCGTCGATGTAGCCAACGGCAAGGTATCGCAGGTGACGAAGGGCGAGCGCGCCGTGCAGGGTTTCGACCTCAACGAGAAGGCCGGCATAATGAGCTACATCTCAAACAACTTCCGCAAACTGGATGACGTGTACGTGGCGGGCCTTGATGGTTCGGGCGAGCGACAGCTCACCCATCTCAACACCGCACTGTGGAACGAAGTGGAAGTGGCGTCGGTGGAGCGCGTAGCTTTCAAGAGCACCGATGGCTGGGATATTGACGGATTTCTGGTGAAGCCCCTGGGCTTCGATGCGTCAAAGAAATACCCGATGGTATTGAGTGTTCATGGTGGCCCCGCGGGGCAGTATGGCGTGGATTGGTACCACGAATTTCAGGTCTATGCCGCGAAGGGCTGGGCGGTGTTCTTCACCAATCCGCGGGGTTCAACCGGCTATGGACAGAAGTTCGAACGCGGCATCGTGAACAACTGGGGCGTCATGGATTATCAGGACGTGATGGCGGGTGTGGATGCCGTGCTGAAGCAAAATGCGTGGATCGATACCAGCAAGCTGGGCGTGACCGGCGGCAGCTACGGCGGCTTCATGGCCAACTGGATTGTGGGTCACACCAACCGTTTCAAGGCAGCCGTGACGCTGCGCGGTATTTCCAACTTCGTCAGTGACGATGGCACTCGCGATGGCGCCTACGGGCACGAGGAAGACTTCAAGGGTCCGCTGTTCGACAACTTCGATCAATACTGGGATGCCTCACCCCTGAAGTACGCGAAGAACGTGAAGACGCCGACCCTGGTGCTGCATTCTGACAACGACTTCCGTGTGCCCATCGAGCAGGGCGAACAGTGGTACCGGGCCTTGAAGCACTATGGCGTGACGGCGGAGGTTGTGTTCTTCCCGCGCGAAAATCATAATTTGACGCGCACCGGTGAACCGAAGCACCTTGTGGAAAGCATGAAGTGGCAGCAGTACTGGTTTGAGAAATTTCTCAACGGGAATGAGAACGCGAAGGCGCCGGACGAACCGCAGTAACCGCAGCGACTCCTCAATTCATTTTTCGGTCAGCCGCCAGACTCCGTCCCAACCCCCGTCAGGCGGGGTTGCGCGGTACGCTCTAACTCTTTCGAGATACAAGGCAACGGGTTTATCTTCCGCATCAATGGCCTCCGCGGCCACCAGAAATCGCTCTGCCATATCCCAATCACGCTTACGGTAAGCTTTGAGGCCGGCTTCAAAGGCGTCGCGCAGTTCCAGCCGCGCTGTTTCCACTTTCCCCTTTTCCCCTAGCAATTCATATATCCGAACCGGATCGTCTTTACCAGCCACTCCCAGAAGATCCAGTTCGCGCGCCTCCATATCGCCCCGCACCATATCGAAAGTCACACTGTCCATTAATATCCTGGTGCCGAACTGCTTATTGGCCGATTCGAGTCTTGACGCAGTATTCACCGTGTCGCCCATTACGGTGAACGATTTGCTGATATTCGATCCAATGCTCCCAACAATCAACTCACCGGTGCACAAGCCGATCCGGGCCTGCATTTCAGGAAGGTTCCGGCGAATACCGAGGATATCCGGAAGGTTGCGTTTCAACTCGGCAAGCTGCTGGTGTTGCGCCAGCGCGGCGAGGCACGCCCGGCGCGCAAAATCGCCGCCTGAATAAAACGGTGGCCCCCAGAAAGCCATGATCGAGTCGCCGATGTATTTGTCGATGACTCCCTCATTGCGGACGATTGGCTCGGACGCCAGCGTCAGATAGCTGTTGATAAGATTTACCAGGCCTGCCGCAGTGAGCGACTCCGAAATCCTGCTGAAACCCTGCAAATCCGAGAAGAACACCGTCATCACCCGCTTCTCCCCGGCACCAGGGTCCAGCTTGCCATCCCCCAATAGACGCTCCACCACCCGCGGGTCCAGGTACTTGCCGAACGTTTCCCTGATTCTCGCTTTCGAGCGCAATTCGACCACCATCTTTTGAAACGCCCGTGATAGTTGTCCCACTTCGTCGCGGGTGTCAATCTCAACGCTTACATCCAGATTTCCGCGAGTCACTTCGTCCGCCCCCGCTATCAGAGCCCGCACCGGCCGCACCAGACGGCGGGTCACCAGTGCGGACAATACAATTCCGGCGAGGAATGCGATTGTGGCAAGGCCAAGACTCTCCGCTGCAACCGCGTAGGCGAGGTCTTCTCTGCGAGACAGGTTCGCCGACCCGCTGATCTCTGCCGCATCCAGCCGTTGCAAGAGCCGGTCAATGGTTTCATTCTGCCGGTCTTCGTGCGCCGCGAGCAGTTCCTCCAGCAGACGAATCCCCTTCTGGCCGCTTCCTTTCACAGAAGCTTCAGCCGCCAGCGCGTCCAGCAACCTGAACCCTGCCTCGGCGTATATCGCGTGGTCTCTCCGCAGAGCTTCGAGGTCGGGCTCAATTCGCGCCAGCTGTACTGCGTCATCCACATCGCTCACGGCTGCAAGGCCGGCCTTCATGGATTCCTGCGCGGCCTTTACTTCCGATTCGATTTCCACGTTCAGTTCGCGAAAACGGGCGGCTTCGCCGGTGGTGTGACGGATGGCCCGCTCCAGCACCAATGCCTGTACCAGAGCATTCTTTTCGATCGTGTTCAGTCTTACTGCCAGGGGCATGAGAGTTGCGGTCAGGTCCGCTGAAGCGGAGTGGGCGCGGTTGGTCTGGATGTAGGAATAAATGGAGCCAGCCAGCATCACTGACAGCAGAATCACGCTAAGCCCCGTGATCTTCCTGCCGATCGACAAGTTTCTCAACATAAATAGACCGGCGGGCAGCTACCGTTTCTTGACGGCTGTTTTCAAGTCCTCAGTTCGGCGGGCCTGGCAATGGGGGCAGTAGCCGCCCACTTCGGTGCGGGTGAGAACAATCTGAAATCCAAAGGTACTTTCGATCTCGCGACGCAGCGTCTTTAGCGGCTCACCGAAGTATTCTTCCACCTTGCCGCAAGTCAGACAGATGATGTGCGCATGCTCCTGCTTCTGGCGGGTTTCGTAGAAGTGCTGCTCACCGGCCTGGTGCATCAGATCGAGTTCATCTACCAGACCTTCTTCTTTCAGCAGCTTCAGCGTACGGTACACAGTCACGCGGTTGAGCTTCGGGTCCTGCTCCCGTGCGAGCTGGTAGAGTCGTTCGACGTCCAGATGCTCGCCGGTCTTATCGATAAGATCGAGCAGGATCTGGCGCTGTCGGGTCAGGCGCATACGGTACTCCAAAGTTTACACTGAGAACGCCAACATGTTCGAAATGAAAATGACCGCGCTCTGGGGCGACATGGATTTCAACGCCCACATGCGCAATATTGCTTACCTTGACAAGGCTGTCGATATTCGCATGGCCTTCTTCGAATCGAAGAGTTTTTCGCCCGGCAGCCTGACGCAGTTGCGCATGGGGCCGGTGACGAAAAAAGACGAAGTGGAATATTTCCGCGAAGTCGGGCTGCATGAGAAAATGCGGGTCACACTGTGCATGGCGGGCCTTGCCGAAGACGGCAGCAGATGGCTCATGAAGAGCGAGTTCCATCGCGCCGACGGGCAACTGGCTGCACGAGTGACGTCACTGGGCGGCTGGCTCAGTCAGACCGAACGAAAACTGGTTGCGCCACCGGAGGGCTTGCTGGCAGCCCTGCGGGAGATGCCGCGGACCGACGACTTCCAGGTGTTACCGGGCAGTGTCCGCCGTCAGGTTGACGCTGTGAGCCTTCAGGTTTGATCCTGTAGCCAGTTCGAAGGACGATATTGCCTGCTCAAGATCAGACTCCGCACGGCGCTCCTGGCTGCGTGCCACGATCATCGTGTTCTGTCGCTGCTGCACCAGAAACAGAGTCGAAGTACCGGCGCGGAACTGGCGCTGCTCACTTTCATACTGCTCTTCGGCGGACTGACGGGCGGTACGCGCAGCCTCCAGCCGCAGCCGGGCCGAATCCATGGTCTGCATCGCGATACGGACATCGGCTTCAATCGCCTGTTCCAGCTGGGTGCGCTGATTGCGAATGCGGCGACCTTCGGCCACAGAGCGTTCATGATTCGATTCCGCAGCCCGGTTGCGAATAGGCAAAGCGACCCGCAACTGCACTTGCGTCGTGGGGAAACTGCCATCGAACAGGTTGTTCAGAGACTGTCCGTAGCCGCCAATCAGAGCCGGGGGCGTTGCGTTTCCACCGATGCCACCCAGTTCAATGGGGGCCAGACCGGCTGCGGCCGAGAGCTGATTCAGCCGCACCACCAGCGGGACGAAAGCAGCGGCAAAGCCACCGGTGCTGCCGGTTGCACCGGCAATACCAGAGAGGCCTGTGCGGCTGTAACTGGCCACCAGATCCACCTGGGGTCTGGTGAGATCTTCGGTGAGTTTCTGGTCGCGCTGATTAATCTCATTGACAATTTCAATCTGCGACATTTCCGCACGATTGGCCAGCGCGCTGGAAACCGCCTCTGCCAGAGGCAGTGCGGGAAACACAGTACCAGCATTCGTCTCCGGCACCAGAGCGGCATTCCACATGGGTGACGAGCGGTCGGCGAGAATTAAATTCTTCAGACCGTTCTCGGCCCGGCTGAGGGCACTCTGCGCGTTATAGGCCTGCACTTTGAAGTTGGCCAACTGGGTCTGCGCCGCAACCACGTCGATGGGCGCCAGAACGCCCTGGGCCTCCTGTCGGCGATTGCTCTCGTCCTGCTGACGGGCAATATCCACAGCCTGCACTTGTACCGCCAGGTTGTTCCAGGTGTAGACCAGTTCCCAATAAGCCTGTTCGGTTTGCTGCACAATGGCCATCACGCGCTGGCGAAACTGCTCCGCAGAGAGCGACTGGTTCTTCTTTGCCACGTCGATGGTGCGGCGATTGAGGTCGTAGCGCAAGCCGCGCCACAGAGGTTGCGTATATTGGAAAGTCAGCGCCGTAGGGAACTGCGGATTCACCGTGGTGAAGGTGTTGTTGGTAAAGGTGCGCTGCGAGTTGAAATCGGTGCGATAGCTGCCGCCCAGCCATGGTGACGCACCGGAGATGGACGGATCCACCTGCCAGATCTTCGTCAATACCGCGCCGGTTGCAGAACCGCCCAGGGATGAAGCGGTGGCCTGATTCTGTTTCAGCCACTGGGCCGTGGCACCAATCACAGGGTCGTAAAGGCCACGCGCGCCCTTCAGGCTATAAACGGTTTCCTGCCGGTCAATACGCGACGATTCGATGTCGTGGTTGTTGGCCAGAGCCAGGGCAATGGCCTGCTGCAGATCCATGCGGGCTTCCACCACAACACCAATGCGGGCAGGCGGTTGCCAGGTCTGCGCGACGGCCAGAGCAGAAAAGGCGACGCAGGCGAGAGCGGTTTTCAAGCGTGCTCACCGCTTTGCAAAGGTAGCGGCGGGGTGGCCGAACCACTCATCCAGCGGAACACGCGAAAGCGGCTCATGTCATCAAAAATGGAGTAGAAGACGGGCACCGCGAGCAGTGTCAGCAGCAGACAAAGCGATTGCCCGCCCACCACCAGCACACCAATCGAACGGTTGGTCGCGGCCCCATCGCCGGTGGAAAGTACCAGCGGCATCATACCCGCCACCAGCGCCGTGGTGGTCATCAGAATGGGGCGAAGCCGGTCGCGATTGGCCTGAATAATAGCGTCGTAGAGACTCATGCCGGTGGCACGCAGGCCGTTGGTGTGATCAATCTGCAGAATGGCGTTCTTCTTCACAATGCCGAAGAGCAGCAACATACCGAGCGCCGAGTACAGGTTGATGGTTTGACCGGTAAGAACCAGCGAGAGAATGCCGAACGGAATGGCGATCGGCAGTGTCAGCAGAATAGTGAGCGGGTGAATAAACGATTCAAACTGCGCCGCAAGGACGATGTACATGAAGATCACGGTAAGCGCAAAGGCGATCCCGAAGTTGTACGCGGCGCGGCCCAGTTCCTTGCTGGTGCCCTGCAATGCGGTGCCGTAACCGGGGGCCATGTTGAGGTCTTTTGCAATCTGGTTCATCTGTTGAATCAGCACGCCCTGCGAACCACCCGGCAGCACGTTGGCAGAGAGTTGCACCAGCCGCTGGCGGTCCGAGCGCCCAATGGAAGAGGGCGCGGTGTTGGGCTTCAGATGCACCACCTGATCAAGCGGCACCCAACTCTGGCGATTGGTGGCGACAGTGACCTGTGACAAGGCTTCCACGCGGGTACGGAAACTGTTGGAAGCGTGCAGGCGGACGTTGTATTCTTCACCCCCGGCAGGAAAAGTTGTCACAATCTGGCCAGCCAGCAGGGTGTTGAGCGCAGTGGCGATATCGCTCACACGAACGCCAAGGTCGGCGGCGCGCTGACGGTCTATTTCCACCCGAAGCTCAGGCTTGCCAAAGGTGAGCGAGCTGTCGATGTCGGCGATATAGGGAATATCCCGCATCTTCACCATCATGGCCTGGGAATACTTGTCGAGTTGGTCCAGATCGGGCCCCGCCAGCAGGAATTGAACGTCTGACTGGCCGCCGGTAGGACCGCCCGCCTGCACCACGGCGGTCTTCAGTTCGGGCGGGTAGCCCTTCAGAAGTTCACGAGCCTTGAGCATCATTTGCGGCTGGCTCTCTTTGCGCTGGTCAATCGGTTTCAGCCGAATGTATATATTGGCTCGATTGCCGGAGCCAAGTGATACGCTGCCGAATCCGCCCGTGGTCTGTCCAATTGTGGTCAGGGTGGTTTCCACCTGGGGCAGCGCGCGCAGGTCGCGGGCGATCCGTTCGGCAATGGTAAGCGTGGCGGCGAGTGTGGAACCTTCCGGCGCGCGCATATTGATAGCGAATTCGGAACGGTCATCGGCCGGAATAAAATTTTTGCCCACAATCATGCCCAGCGGAATAGTGGTGCTGGCTACCAGCACGCTGATGACGACAATGGTTTTGCGGTGCGCCATGGCCCACACCAGCATCCGGGTGTACCAGACATCAAGGAAACGGAAGATGCCTGAGTCTTTGGAGCTTTTGTTCTGCGCGCCGGCCGGGTGCGCCTTGACCTTCAGAAAGCGCGAACTCAGCATAGGCACAATGGTGAACGACACCAGCAGAGAGACCGCGATGGCGAAGCCGGAAGTAAAGCCAAACGAAGACATGAAGCGGCCCACAATGCCGCCCATGAAGCCGATGGGCATGAAGACAGCCAGCAAAGACAGAGTGGTGGCCATAACCGCCAGCCCAATCTCTTTCGTGCCCAGAATGGCCGCTTCCATAGGAGCCATCCCCTTCTCTTCCATGAAGCGATAAATGTTTTCCAGAACAATGATGGCGTCGTCGATCACGATGCCAACCATCAGAGTGAGCGCGAGCATCGTGATCTGGTTGAGATCGAAGCCCATGGCCTTCATCAGAGCGAAGGTAGAGACGATGGAGATGGGAATGGCAACAGCGGAAATGAGAGTGGTGCGGATATCGGCGAGGAAGAGGAAGATCACGAACGCTGCAAGGAAACTGCCTTCAATAAGGTGCGATTCCAGCGAGTGGACTGCGGCCTTAATGAAGATGGACTGATCGTTCACCAGTTGCACATGCAGATCCTTCGGCAACGTCTTCAGCACTTCCGCCAAACGTTCTTTAATTCCATCGGCGGTAGCCACGGTGTTCTGACCGGATTGTTTACTCACGGTAAGAGTTACAGCGGGCTCACCGGCCAGCCGGGCAGCCGTGGTGGGTTCTTCTTCGGAGTCTTCTGCGATGCCGATATCGCGCAACTTCACTACGTAGGCACCGCGGCGGGCGATGGCAATATCATTGAACTGGGCGGGATCCACGAGGCGCCCCAGAGTGCGTACCGCGATATCGGTGGCCCCCGCGCGCAGGTTGCCCGCAGGCAGTTCCATGTTCTGCTGCTTCAGCGCGGTAGCCACATCCTGAATGGAAATATTGTAGGCGCGAAGTTTATCCGGATCCACCTGGACGCGAATCTCCCGGCTCAATCCGCCGATCAGCACAATCTGTCCCACGCCAGGCGCATTTTCCAGACGCGGCTTGATCTGTTTATCCGCAATCTCAGTGATTTCACGCAGCGGTCGGTTCGCCGAAATCACAATCTGCATCACCGGCGTGGCACCGGGGTCCACCTTCTGCACCACAGGGGTCTTGGCCGTATCGGGCAGCTGAGAGACCAGCCGGCTCACCTTGTCGCGGACCTCTTCGGCACCCACATCGCCGTTCTTATCGAGGGAAAACTGAATGCTGACCACCGAGGTACCGGAGGCCGAAGTGGAAGTGAGGCCGTCTATACCGCTCAGGGTATTGACGGCGTCTTCAACTTTGCGCGTGATGTCGGTTTCAATGTCTTCGGCAGAAGAGCCTGGATTGGAAACGGTGACGATTACGGTGGGCAGGTCGATCTTGGGGAAGAGATCGAGACCGAGTCCGAGGAAAGAGAATCCGCCGACCACCATGAGGGCGGCCATCAGCATGGTCGCGAAGACCGGACGGCGAACGCAAAGCGCGGCTAAAGCGTGCATGGCTTATGCACCTCCCAAAGTAGTTTTGACGACCAGGGTTTCGCCGTCATAGAGATCTTTCAGGTTGTCCAGAACAATGGTGGCGTCAGCGGCGATACCGGTGAGAATCTGCACCTGATCGCCTTCGGCCACGCCCAATTGCACAACGGCCACGCGGGCCTTGCCATCGCGGACGAAGAAGACCTGGGAAGAGTTGGTGGTGGCGTCGGTGATGACTGCGGTTTTCAGAACAAAGATACCGGCGGTGCTGCCAGCCAGCAGAATACGGGATTTGGCGAACATGCCGGGCTTGAGCGCGGTATCGCTATTGGAAAATTCAGCCACCACGGTGAAGCTGCGGGAGTTGGGGTCCACCGCGGGATTCACCGCTGTAACCGTGCCTTTGAAGACGCGATCGGGATAGCTGGGCACACTGGCTTCTACCGGATTACCCGCCTTGATGCGGGACGCATTGCCTTCCTGCACCTGGAGTTCAAGGCGGATGGGCTGGATGCGCATCACAGTGGCAATCTTGCTGGTCAACGCCACGTACTGGCCCACCGCAATGGGACGGGCACTGATGAAGCCCGCGAACGGCGCGCGAATGAGTGTATCTTCCACCGCCTTGAGCGCGATAGCGGTCTGCGTCTTAAAGCCTGAGAGCGACGCCTGGGCGGTCATCACACCCTGATAGTTCTGCCGGGCACCGTTCAGGGTTGCCTCATACTGCTGGCGGACCGAACTGGCCTGGGCGACGGCGGTATCGGCTTGGGTGCGGATCTTTTCATACGCGCTGCGCGAGACGTCGCCGGTATTCACCAGAGCTTCAAAACGCTTCGCATCAGCTTCTGCCAGTTTGGCCTGGGCGTTGGCGGAATCGAGTGCCGATTTTGCCGCCAGAACTTCCGGAACATTGTTAGGGTTGAACTGCTCAGCGCCACCCAGACCAATGCGGGATTGCGCCTGACGCACGCCTGCTTCGGCCTGCGACTCGGCAGCCTGCGCTTGTTCCACGCGCAATTGCGAATCACGATTTTCCAGCCGCGCAATTACCTGCCCCTGCTTCACGAAATCGCCCACGTCAACCGGCGTTTCCACCACCCGGCCAGCGGTCTGAGGGCCTACTTCTGACACATCGCGGGCCACAAAACTCCCGGTGGTTTCAACCGCGGCCGCTACCGCGCGATTGATGGCTTTCGCAACCGTGACTGTCGCAGTCTTCGCCGCCGACGAAGGAAGAGCGGCACCCACCGAAGTCGCGTCCTCGGTTTTGGACGACCCGCACGCAGCCGCGAACAGGCAAAGCCCCGCCGCGGCGCACACCAAACACCGTTTCCTGAACATAACTGGTAGAGGTGAACCCTCCGCTATTTCTCTTTCTTGACGACCATTTGGTTGGTACTACCCATGGCGTCCACGTTGAGTTTGATTTCATCTCCTGCTACGACACCGGTAAAGGCCAAAGGAATGATGTTGGCGCCGAATTCGATTTCCGCGGCGAAAGTGACTTTGGCACCATCGACTTTGCCTTCTTTGATGTCAGACGGATTGAGGCCCGTGATCTCCATTTTCCCGGCGAGCTTGTCGCCATCTGCCTTCAGGTTGAAGCTGATTTGCATTTCACCCTGGGGGGTGGTGAAGGAACCGCTCCATTTGCCGTCTACGTCGGCGGCGAAAGCGGAAGCGGCGGTGAGCAGGACTGCAAGTACGAGTTGTCTCATTTGTAGAGACTCCTTTCAATTCAGAATACTTCGATTATGGCAGCATTGCAAAATTGCAGTCAATACCCTTCACCACAAATACTTGACGATGCGTGATGAATTGTTCAATAATCCAAATATTGGAAACACCCGCGCATCTTGACGCAATTGCGGAGCAGTCCCTCCGCCTGGTGGGTTGCCTGGAAGCCCTGTTCCAGCGCATGATGCTGAGCCAGTGCCCGGTAGATCGCCCTTCCCCGGAGTGCACGCGGGAGGAAATCCGGGCGCTCATCGTGGTTTCCCTGCGTGGCGAAACCACGATGAGCGATCTGGCATTGGCATTGGGCGTCCCGCTCAGCACGGCGACCCACACCGTAGACAAACTGGTAATCAAAGAACTTTTGTTGCGGACGCGGTCAGAACAGGACCGTCGCCTGGTACTGGTTGGGATGAGTGAACAGGGGCGGAAGTTTCAGGAAGCTGCGCGGGCCAAACACCAGATAATGGCGCGTTCCTGGCTGGTTCCTTTGAGCCCTGGGGAGCGGGAGATTTTCCTGGAACTAATGGCCAAGATTACTGGTTTGGGGCAGGCCGTCGAGCATATCTGAGGCGTGCACGACAACATCCTGAAGGATAAACTTCATTAATTCCGCACCACGAGCATTGCCTCCGTGGCTGAAATCATCCCGTCCTGGGATAGTCCCCGTCCTTGATCTGCTGACCAAAAGCGTATAGTTTTGTGTCTGACCGGCAAGCAGGCTTTATAGCCTCAGATTCCGGGTGAAACATGAAAGCCCGTTACGCAGGACTCAATCGTTTTCGGGCACGGGAGTTCGATATACTTGAGCGTAGGGCGGGCTGATATTGCGATCGCAGACATTCAGATTCGGTATCATCACCGTGGGTGTGATTGCGTCGCTGAACGCTCAGTGGCTGAACTACCCCGACCGGGGAACGCCTTTGACGCGGGACGGCAGACCCAATCTTACGGCGAAAACGCCGCGCGCCACGAACGGAAAACCCGACCTCTCCGGGGTCTGGCAGATCGAGCCACCGGCGCCAGGCGAGATCGAGCGACTCTATGGCGACGCCGGGCCCGGCGCTGTAGTGGGTGACGATGTGCGCGATTTTTCCCGGTATTTCGCGAACCTTTTCATTGATTTCAAACGCGGAGAAGAACCGCTCACGCCGGAGGCCGCGGCACAATCGGTGAAGAATCTGGCGCGGCGGAATTCTTTGGACACGCCTACAGCGCACTGTCTGCCCCACGGGTCGCCGAACGTTTATTTTAATGCCCGACCCTTCAAGATTTTCCAGACTCCGGACGCGATCGCCATGTTTTTCGAGCTGGACGGAGTATTTCGCCAGATCCACACCGACGGACGAAAACTCCCGGTAAATCCGTTTCCATCGTGGGTGGGATATTCGACGGGCAGGTGGGCTGGCGATACTCTCATCGTCGATACCGCCGGATTCAACGACCAGACCTGGCTGGATTCGACCGGACATCCGCATAGTGAAGCCCTCATAGTTCAGGAACGTTTCCACCGCCGTGATTTTGGTCATCTGGATATCGAAGCGACGCTGGACGATCCCAAAATGCTGACCAAACCCGTCACCGTGAAGTTCACGGTACTGCTGATCCCAAATAGCGACGTTCTGGAAAGTTTTTGTTCCGAAGGCGAACGGGACAGGGCCTATGTGGGCGGAGCGGTCCTCCGGTAAGACGGTTCTTCCTGGGCACGAAATGAATTGGCGGCAGCGCCATCACTTAAGACAAAGCATTCAGCGCAGGCTCCACGGCCACCTCAACAAGCGGCGCAATTGCCCGGCATCCCGCATGCACTCCCATCGCGTTACCCTAAGGAATCCTGCATGGCCTTGCGAGTTACCTTGCGGGGCACACGATCTCCAACGCCAAAGAGTGCGGGTGGGATCGCCTGACGAACAGCCATTTATTGGCCGTAGCGGAAACCGCCGGTTTTGATCTGCTTCTCACGGCTGACAAGAACATGCGGCACCAGTAGAATCTTTCGGGACGCAAGATTGCTTTGGTGGCACCTGGCAATTCAGCTTGGCCGATTGTCCGCATGCACATCGCTGAAATTGTCGCCGTCGTCAACCGGGCGAATACCGGCAGCTACTCAGAAGTGGACGTTCCGCTTCATCCAAAAAAGCCGTTCCGGCGTGCCTGACGGGTTTTAGCTTTTTTCGACTGCCGCCTACCGGAACATCCGGAACAGCTTACCCAGCGGATCGAAGAACTCGTCCACCACACGTTCCTTCAGAGGAATAATTGCGTTGTCCGTAATCGTGATATTTTCCGGACACACCGTAGTGCAGCATTTCGTGATATTGCACAGGCCAATGGCATGCTTATCCTTTAAGTCGCCCAGCCGGTCCTCGGTATCCAGTGGATGCATCTCCAGCGCCGCCGCGTAAACCAGAAAGCGCGGACCAATGAAATCGGCATGCATGTGATGATCGCGCAGCACATGACAAACGTCCTGACACAGAAAGCACTCAATGCACTTGCGGAATTCCTGCACACGGTCGGCATCGGCCTGCTGCATCCGCCAGGTGCCATCCGGTGCATCAGGCGCGCGCGGTTTGAACTTCTTAATGGTCTTCTTAACCTCGTAGTTCCACGAAACATCCGTCACCAGATCGCGGATCAGCGGGAACGCGCGCATCGGCTCTACCTTCACCGGCTCGCCCGCCGGCAGCGAGTTCATGCGCGTCATGCACATCAGCTTCGGCATGCCGTTGATTTCCGCCGAACACGAACCGCACTTGCCTGCCTTGCAGTTCCAGCGCACCGCCATGTCATTGGCCTGCTCTGCCTGAATCTTGTGGATCACATCCAGCACCACCATGCCTTCGGTAACTTCTGTCCGATACTCCTGTAATCCGCCCTTCTGCCGGTCACCGCGCCAGATCTGAAACGTGGCCGTACTCATGACTTCATCTCCTCAACGATCTGTTTCATTTCGTCGGTCATCGGCTTCACCGGCTCTTCCTCCAGCGCCATCCGGCCCCATGCCGACCCGTCTTCCACCCGGCGGATCACATGATTAAACTTCCCTGCCGCTTCGCTCTTATCCGGGAAATCTTCGCGGAAGTGCGCCCCCC
This sequence comes from Bryobacterales bacterium, assembly GCA_038229475.1. GTDB lineage: Bacteria > Acidobacteriota > Terriglobia > Bryobacterales > Bryobacteraceae > BOG-234. The sequence continues at coordinate 49,467 of JBBROK010000024.1, forward strand.
GACTCTCCTTGCGGCTCACCGCCGAAATCGCAATGGCCTCCGCCACTGTCAGCAGGTTGCGCAGATCCAGCGCCGTGTGCCAGCCCGGGTTGTAGTCGCGGTTGCCGCGAATGGAAACCGTCTCCGCGCGCGCCTTCAATCCTTGCAGCCGCTCCACAGCCTGTTCCATTTCGCTCTGGTTGCGGACAATGCCCACCATGTCCTGCATCAGATCCTGCAATTCGTATTGAATCTCGTACGGCGACGGGCCGCCAGTGCGCTCAAACGGCGCCAGTGCACGGCTCACAATCGAATCAAGCTGGTCGTTGTCGATAGTTCCCGCCGAATTATCTTTGGCGAACTTCGCCGCGTACTCACCGGCCCGTTTGCCGAAGACGATCAGATCAGACAGCGAGTTTCCGCCCAGCCGGTTGGCCCCGTGCAGACCCGCGCCGCATTCACCCGCCGCGAACAGGCCGGGGACATTCGACATCTGCGATTCCGCTTCCACCTGAATGCCACCCATCATGTAATGGGTGGTTGGACCAATTTCCATCGGCACTTCGGTGATATCGATATCCGCCAGTTGCTTGAACTGGTGATACATGCTGGGCAGCTTCCGCTTGATGTGCTCCGCGCCATTCGGCAGTTTGGACTTGATCCAGGCAATATCCAGAAACACGCCGCCATGCGGGCTGCCCCGCCCTGCCTTCACTTCGCGGTTGATGCAGCGAGCCACATGATCGCGCGTCAGAAGTTCCGGTGGACGACGGGCATTCTTGTCACCCGTCACATAGCGCCAGCCTTCTTCTTCGTTATCGGCGGTCTGCGGTTTGTAGTTATCCGGAATATCGTCGAACATAAACCGGCGACCTTCTTTGTTGCGCAGCACGCCACCTTCGCCGCGCACGCCTTCGGTCACCAGAATGCCGCGTACTGAGGGTGGCCACACCATGCCTGTGGGATGGAACTGCACGAATTCCATGTCCTGCAACACCGCCCCCGCGCGGAACGCCACCGATTGCCCGTCGCCTGTGTACTCCCAGCTATTGCTCGATATCTTAAAAGCCCGTCCGATGCCACCCGTGGCCATCACCACCGACTTGGCGCGAAACAGCCGGAATAAGCCGCGTTCGCGCTCATAGCCGAATGCACCCACTACGCGCCCGCCGTCGGTCAGCAAGTCCAGAATCGTGCACTCCATATGCACGTCGATGCCGAGGTGAATGCCGTGGTCCTGCAAAGTCCGGATCATTTCCAGTCCCGTGCGATCACCCACGTGGGCGAGGCGCGGATAGCGGTGTCCGCCGAAGTTGCGCTGCAGAATACGCCCGTCTTTGGTGCGGTCGAACAGCGCGCCCCAGGCTTCCAGTTCGTTGACGCGCGCCGGTGCTTCCTTCGCGTGCAATTCCGCCATGCGCGGATTGTTCAGATATTGCCCGCCGCGCATGGTGTCGGCGAAGTGCACCCGCCAGCTGTCGCGGTCGTCCACGTTGCCCATGGCGGCGGCCATGCCGCCCTCGGCCATTACGGTATGGGCCTTGCCCAGCAGAGACTTGCAGATGAGTCCCACTTTCACGTTGGCGGCCGAGGCTTCAATGGCAGCGCGCAGCCCTGCGCCACCAGCGCCAATCACCAGCACGTCATATTCAAATGTCTTGTAGTCGGCCATGTTTTAGAAGAACCTTACGTCGTGCCAGATACCCATGGCGCACAGACGGATGTAGATATCAGAGAAGCCCACGCTGAACAAACTCAGCCACGCAAACTTCTGGTGACGCGTGTTCAGGCAGCTCACGCAATCGTAAGCCGTCTTGCGGGCCGGCGACTTCGACATTTTATCCATCATGCCGCCCACCAGATGCCGCAACGAATGGCAGCCGAATGTGTACGAGCCCAACAGGCACACATTCACCGCCAGAATCAACGTGCCCAGACCAATGCCGAAGCCATTTTCGAACTTCGTGGCTTCCCACACGTCATACGTCAGCAGGCCGATGAAAATGATGGCCAGATACAGGAAGTAGCGGTGGATGTTCTGCACAATGAGCGGGAACGAGCGCTCGCCCAGGTAGCTCTTGCGCGGCTCGCCAACGGTGCAATTCGTCGGATCCTGCCAAAACGCTTTGTAGTAGGCGCCACGGTAGTAATAACAGGTAAAACGGAAGCCGCCTGGAGCCCACAGAATCAGAAACGCCGACGAGAACGGCAAAAAGCCCGGGAACCAGTCCGGTCGCCCCGCGCCCAGCCAGGCAAATTTCGGGTCGCCGTACAACAGCGGCGAATACATGGGAGAGATGTACGGGCCGAACGAATAGTTGTCGCCCTGCAACGCGGCCCACGTGGAGTATACGATGAACCCGCTGAGCCCCAGGAAAACCAGCAAAGGCTGCACCCACCACGAATCCGACCGGGAGGTCTCACCAAATTTTCCCCGAACCAGCGGGACATCAATATGTGGCATCACGATGAAGTTTATCAAAGAGATTCATTCAGCTTCTTGAAGTGCTAGTCTGAAGTGACTATTTATGGCAATCACCACTGCGGATCTAATCACGTCCCTGCAAAGCGAAGTTCGCATCCTGCTTCACCTTTGCAGCAAGATTGAGCCTTCCATGCTCGAATATCGCCCAACCCCGAAACAGCGGAGCACCATTGAATTACTGCGTTACTTAACCGTCATGGGCCCGGCCATTGTGCCCGCCGTGAAGGCTGGCGCGTTCAACCGCCCCGCCTTCCAGGCAGGCATGGCCGCCGCCAATGAACTGGACTTCGCAGCCGCCGTGAAGAGCCTCGAATCGCAGTCGGCATTCTACGCAGAAGCGGTTGCCGGCTTCAGCGATGCGGAAATGGCGGAACAGATCGACCTGTTTGGTTCAGGCGCAAAACAGTCGCGCGGCCTTTGGCTTCTGCATTTCGTGAATTCCGGGCACGCCGCATACCGCACCCAGTTGTTCATGTATCTGAAGGCCTGCGGACACGAAGAACTCGGCACTATGAACCTCTGGATGGGCATCGATCCCCCGAAGAAGTAATGCCAGATATGTGGCCGCGCCGTATCGCGTGCCTGACGGAAGAAACCACGGAGACGCTGTACCTTCTGGGCCAACAGGACCGGATCGTCGGCGTCTCCGGCTATACCTGCCGTCCACCGGAGGCACGGAAGAAGCCGAAGATTTGTGCCTTCACCACCGCCAAACCAGAGAAAATTCTGGCGGTGGAGCCCGATCTTGTTCTGGCGTTTTCTGACCTGCAGGCCGATATCGTTCGCGAACTGACCGTGCGCGGCCTGAACGTTTTCACCTTCAACCAGCGCAGCGTGTCGGAAATTCTGGACATGATCGCAACGCTCGGACGCATTGTCGGCGTCCCGGAAAAGGGCGATGCGCTGGTGGCGGAACTCAGCGCGGGCCTCGAAGCTATCCGCGCCTCCGCCGCGCGCTTTCCCAAACGACCGCGTGTGTTGTTCGAAGAATGGAAAGACCCGCTCATCAGCGGTATTCGCTGGGTGGAAGAGTTGATCGAGATAGCCGGTGGCGATCCGATTTTCCCGCAATTGCGCAACTCGCAGGCGGCGAAGGGCAGAATAGTGGACCCCGCCACCGTCCCCGCGCACGACCCCGAAATCATTATTGCCTCGTGGTGCGGAATGAAAGTGAACAAGCAGTTCATCCGCTCCCGCGCCGGGTGGCATCAGACCAGCGCCATACACAATGGGCAGATCTTTGAAATCAAGTCGACGTACATTCTGCAGCCCGGCCCGGCAGCGCTAACCGAAGGCGTTCGCCAGTTGCATGCGTTGATCGCCCAGGCCGCTGGTGGCGCGGTCGCGGACGATCTGCTGCCCCGCGAACGCTGGGATAGCAGAGGGCCTTGCTATACTGCCAAAGAGTGGCCAGATAGCTCAGCTGGTAGAGCAGCGGACTGAAAATCCGCGTGTCGGCGGTTCGATCCCGTCTCTGGCCACCACTTTCCCACCAACGGTCACGATTCGCTCGTCGTTATATTGGCCAGATCTTCAACCGGACCCGAAGAAGCGAGCGTGGGTGGCCCGTTTATAATCATTTTCCGGGTTGACGCATCCCGCCATTGCAGAACGGGTAGTTCAACAAACTGGTAAGGAAGTGAAGCCGCTGCCACTGACAGTGCGATGACAGCCACTCGATTCCCCCAGCCATGAATGACGTACGTGCCATCGGCCGCCCCGGGGACGAGTTGCATGTATAGCGAGCGAGCCAGGACGTGGTAGAGATACAGGCTGTACGAAATTTTTCCCGGAAACCGGGCGACTGCATTGTTGAGTAGCCACGGGGGATTGGCGATCGCCATCACAATGAGCGCGACCGACGCATAAATCGTAATACTGTCACCAGGTCTTCGCTGCCAGAAGTCGCGCAACACCGCGCATCCTGCGAAGGCACCCAGTGGAATGGCCCACCAGCCCAGCGAGGCAAGACTCACGGGCAATTCCGGCTTATTTCGTAACCAGACAGCGAGCAAACAACCGCTGAACCGCGACACCCGAGGTTGTCATCGTAATGCTCGCGATACTGGTATGGCAACGCCCCGCACTTTCCACCGGTATGCACGTATTGATACACATTTGGCCAGAAAACCTTGCAGCCGGATGGATATTGAAATAGAGTTGATTGATCAGAGGGGTACCAAATGAAGTCTTTACGAGTTTTCCTGTTGGCCTTGAGCCTCGCCGCAACCTTGTTGGGCCAGAGTGATTCCGCATCCATTGTGGGTACTGTGAACGACGGCTCCGGTGCTTCCATTCCAGGCTCCACCGTTTCCGTTCGCAATACCCAGACCAATGCGACGGTCAACATCACGACATCGGCGGACGGGAACTTCACTTCCCCGCCCCTGCGTCCCGGCCCCTACTCGGTTACTGCAGAAGCCACCGGTTTCTCCCGCACGGTGCAGAATCTGACCCTTGAAGTGGACCAGCACGCACGGCTTGACTTTCAGCTGCAGCCTGGTCAGTTGACCGAATCGGTCACGGTTGAGTCCAACGGAGTGATGCTCGATACCCAAAGCGCAGCGCTCGGCAACGTCCGTACAACCCAGGCAATTAACGATCTGCCGCTAAACGGACGCGACTTCTTCGTGCTTACCTATTTGACGCCGGGCGCTTCCAGTTCCGGGACCGGTTTCACGCAAGCGCGCGGTGCCAGCAATCAGCTTGGCGTGCAGGGCGTATCCGTCAACGGCATCAAGAACGGGGCCAACACCACCTACTTTGATGGCATCCACGCACAGGACAACGAGTACGGTGTGATGATTCTGCTGCCTCCCCAGGACTTTATTCAGGAATTCAAGATGCAGACCTCCGGCCGTGACGCCACCACCGGCCGCACCGGCGGGGCGCTCATCAATGTTGTGACCAAGTCCGGCGGCAACGACTTCCACGGCTCCGCGTTCGAGTTCTTTCGCAATGACAAACTGGATGCCCGTAATTTCTTCGATCCGGCAGAAATTCCCGCCTTTCGCCAGAATCAGTTCGGCGGCAGCCTGGGCGGTCGCATCAAGCGCGACAAGACATTCTTCCTGGTTGATTTCCAGAAAACCTACACCATTCAGGGGCAGTCGTTCCTGCAGAGCGTCCCTACGGAAAAAATGCGCGGCGGCGATTTCACCGAACAGGGTAATACCATTTTCGATCCCGCCACCGGCGTTAGCGTCAACGGTGTGGTGACCCGTCAGCCTTTCCAGGGTAACAGGATACCTTCCACGCGGTTCAATCCCACAGGCCTTGCAATCGTCAATCTGTATCCGCACGCCAATCTGCCGGGGCTGGCCAACAACTTTGTCTCCACGCCGCCGCGCATCCTTTATCCACTGGCAGCGGACGGGCGTCTCGACCACCGTATTTCCGATTCTGACTCGGTGTTCGCCCGCTATAGCGTTTCCCGGTCCGGCAACATTGTGAACCCAGGCTACTTTCCGAAATACGCCGGCGGTCCCATCTATCCCGGTAATTTCGAAAGCGACGGCGACCAGGCGGTATTCGGTGCCACCCACGTATTTTCATCCTCTCTTCTGGTTGACTTTCGGGCGGGCTATTCCCGGCTCAACAATACCGGCGTCACCTTTACCCAGGGCACGAAGCTGAATGAAGAGATCGGCATCCCGGGCATTGTCAACTACGGCTATTACGCGCAGTCGGTGGCCGTTTTCAACATTACAGGCGTTGATCAGGTGGGCGGGTCCGGCAATATTCCGTTTGTCAAAGCCACCAATAACTGGCAATACAGTACCCATTTCAACTGGATTCATGACAAGCATTCGGTCAAGTTCGGCTACGATAATTTCCGTCGCGGCATGAATACGGTGCAGTACGGTTCACCCTCCGGCAATTTCGCCTTTAACGGCCAGTGGACACAGAACCCGGCAAGTGCGGCGCGCACAGGTTTTGGCGTGGCAGATACGCTGCTGGGTCTGGACTCATCGGCTACTCTTTCGGTCTGGCAGGAAGTTGGCAACCGGCGTTGGGAACATGCCCTGTATGTGCAGGACGATTACCGGCTGTCCAACACTGTGACCCTTAACGCGGGCGTACGCTGGGAGGTAACTACACCCTGGAGAGAGGTCCACGACCGTATCTCCAACTTCGTGCCGGCGCTGAACAACTATTTCCCGGTAAAGTCGGCGCAGATTCCGCAGAACACCATTACCGATCCGAACTGGCGCAATTTCAGCCCGCGCGCCGGCTTGTCGTGGCAGGCCACGCCGAAGACCGTGGTCCACGCATCCTACGGCCTGTTTTACGATTTCACCAGCCAGAGCGTGAATTCGCTGGGCAACTACAATGCGCCCTTCGCGGGCAACCTGGCGATCACCAACTCACCCGGCGGACTGCCCACCGCCGCGGGCAATACGCCACTCTCCCAGGGCTTCCTGCCTTATCAGCTGATCGGCCAGTTTGGTACGAAAGGCACCAGTGGCGTTTATTACCCCAGAAAGGGTAATGACGCGACCGTGCAGCAGCGCAGCTTCTCCGTGCAGCAGCAACTAACCGCTGATACGGTGCTGACCGTCGCCTATGTGGGCACGCGCGGTGAGCACCTCAACATCTACCCCAACATCAACCAGCCGGTTCCTGGTGCGGGCGCGGCTCCGGCGCGCCGCCTGTTCCCCGATTTTTCCAGCATCACACTCTCCGAACATGCCTCAGACTCCTTCTATAACGGACTGCAGGTGACTGCGGAACGCCACTTCTCAAAGGGCCTGGCTTTCCTGACGGCGTACAGCTGGAGCCACTCAATTGACGTCATCAGCACCACGGCAGGGGGTGGGGTACAGAATCCGTTGTGCCTGAACTGTGACAGGAGCTCATCCGACTTCGATCTCCGCCACAGCCTGGTGGTTAGCGCCAGCTATGAGCTGCCCTTTGGCAAAGGCAAGATGTTCGGCAAGAGCGCAACCGGTGCAGCCGACTGGCTGCTGAGCGGCTGGAAGTTGAACGGGATCGGAACCTTCCAGGCTGGTTCGCCGTTCTCTGTGACCACATCGACCAACACACTGGGCGCCGGTGCCGGAACCCAGCGAGCCAACGTAGTGGGCGACTGGCATTTGCCGAACCCCGGACCGGACCTGTGGTTTAACCCCGCGGCCTTTGCCACCCCGGCAGCCTACCAATATGGCAACAGCGCGCGCAATCTGGTGGTGGGGCCCGGCACGGACCAGATCGACGCGTCATTGTTCAAGATCATCCGGCTGAAGTTCCGCGAAGGCTCCCGTCTTGAGTTCCGTACAGAAGCATTCAACATCATGAACAAGCCGCAGTTCAACAACCCGAACCAGTCGGGCGCGAACGCTACTGCTTCAACCATCGGCATTGCCACGGCAGGCAAACTAAACGTGGCGGGCAACGTGGCATTCTTCCAGCGGACCTCGCGCGAGATTCAGCTGGCAATGAAGCTCTACTTTTAATTAACCCGGCGAGAGCACAGGTGCGGCCAGGCAGTATAATCAGCGCATGATGCGTACACTTTTCCCCGCGTTGCTGATACCCGTTTTCCTGTATGCCGCAGCGGCACCGTCCATCGACAATTCGCTTTCCGCGTACTCGGTATCTGGTGCGCACATTTCACCCGACGCGAGGCGCGTAGCCTACGTGGTGCAGCTGGCGAACTGGGATGAAAACGAGTTCCTGACGCAAATCTGGGTGGCGAATGCGGCGGGCGGTGATCGCTTTCAGTTAACCGCGGGGAAGAAGTCCGCGAGCGATCCGCAATGGTCGCCGGATTCGAAGCGACTGGCATTTGCTTCCGAACGGGACGGCAAGCGACAGATCTACGTGATTCAGCCGACGGGGGGCGAGGCGGCACAACTAACATTCGAGGAAAAGGGTGTGGCAGGTTTTGCGTGGTCACCGGATGGAACCTGGATGGCGTTTGTATCGTCCGGCCCGGAGTCGAAGGCACGCAAGGATCGAAAGGAACGGTATGGCGAATTCGACTTGATTGACGGGGATTTCACCATGAACCACTTGTGGCGGGTGAAGGTGCCCGGCGAGATGCAGTATGACGGAAAGAAGCTGGCCAAACCAGAGCAATTGACACAGGGGATTCAGTTTACGGTGGGCGCATTTGCGTGGTCGCCGGATGGGGCGCGGATCGCGTTTGACGCAGAGCGCGATACGGATCTGGGGTCGCAGGATACACAGCGGCTCTACGTGCTGGAACTGGCCGACCTGCATATGCGGAAGCTGGTGGACACAATGGGGCCGAACTCGAATCCGAAGTGGTCGCCCGACGGCAAGCAGATCGCCTACGTAACGGCCAACGCGGACCCGAATTATTTTTATACGAACCATTTCATCGCAGTGGTAGCGGCGGACGGCGGTACCCCGCAAGTAATGACGAAGGACTTCGACGAGAACCCGGGGTTGATCGACTGGGGGCCCGACGGGATCTATTTTGGTGCCGCACAGAAAACCAATGCCCATGTATTCCGGCTGAATCCGGCAACGAAGGAAGTGCACCGAATCACCGGAGCCGAACCGTTTCATGCGCAAGGCGCGACGTTCAGCCGGGATCACCGGGTAATGGCGGCAACCGGGGCGGCACCGAACCGGTTTGCAGAGGTCTTCACAAGCTCCACCGGGGCATTCACGCCGAAGAATCTGACCGATGCCGGAACGCAGTGGAAGGACTACAAGCTGGCGTCGAGAGAGACGGTTCGCTGGAAATCGGGCGATGGCAATGAGATTGAAGGCGTCCTGATAAAGCCCGCCGATTACGACCCAACGCGGAAGTATCCGTTACTGGTGGTGATTCACGGCGGGCCGACCGGCGTAGACACGCCGATGATGGGGGCAGACCGGATTTATCCTCTGGAGCGGTTTGCGGCGCGCGGGGCCTTGATCTTGCGGCCAAACTACAGGGGATCGGCGGGGTATGGAGCGAAGTTCCGGGCGTTGAATGTGCGCAACCTGGGCGTGGGCGATTACGCCGATGTGATCTCGGGAGTGGATTACCTGATTGGCAGGGGCATGGTGGATAGGGACCGTGTGGGGTCAATGGGCTGGAGCCAGGGTGGATATATTTCAGCTTTTATCACCTGCTTTAGCGACCGGTTTAAGGCGGTGTCGGTGGGTGCGGGAATTTCGGACTGGATGACGTATTACGTGAATACTGACATTCATCCGTTTACGCGGCAGTATTTGAAAGCCACGCCATGGGAAGACCCGGAGATTTACCGGAGGACGTCGCCGATCACCTATGTGAACCAGGCGCAGACGCCGACGCTGATCCAGCAGGGAGATCAGGATAAGCGGGTGCCGCCGCCGAATTCGTATGAATTGTACCAGGCGTTGAAGGACAGGGGGATTCCGGTGAAGCTGACATTCTATAAAGGCTTCGGGCACTCAGTGAATAAGCCGAAGCAGCAGAGGTCGCTGATGGAGCAGAATTACGAGTGGTTTAGCAAGTACATTTGGGGTGATGAGGTGGCGGCGGGCGTAAATCAGTGATCCGGCAGATTTTTGAAGAGACATCCGCGAATTTGTTGGCGGCCTGTAATGAGGACTACATCGCGCGGATAGAAGAAGCGATCCAGCTGCTGACAAGAACTTTTCAAAATGGAGGGAAATTGCTGGTGTTTGGTAACGGCGGCTCGGCGGCCGATGCTCAACATATTTGCGGTGAACTGGTGGGGCGCTTCAACATCGACCGGCCTGGGTTGCCGGCAATTGCATTAGGCTGCAATCCCGCGCTGGTCACGGCGTGGGGCAATGACCATAGCTTCGAGACCATTTTTGAACGGCAGATTCATGCTCTGGGGAAGCCGGGTGACACGGCCTGGGCGATATCCACCAGCGGAAATTCTCCGAATGTTGTATTGGGGTGCGAGAGCGCCCGGCGAGCCGGGTTAAAAATCATTGGTATGACGGGTGCCGGCGGAGGGAAGCTGGCGGCATATTGCGATATCCTGCTGGCGGTGCCAGTGCAGGGGACGCCGCGGATTCAGGAGGTGCATCTGGTCACCTATCATGTGATTTGTGCGGGTGTGGAGTCGAATTTATACGGGGGAAGATCACATTTTTTCGCGTGAGACCATCAGGTTTCTTAATTTCCCGAACATAAACGATTCCGGGTCAATTTCGCGTGACCTCGAGACTCCAATGAACCGCATCCTGCTTTCCGTTCCTCTCATGGGTGGGGGCGAACGGGCCTGCGTTGAGGAGGCATTTGCGAGCAACTGGATTTCCACGGCTGGCCCGCATGTTGGAACATTTGAAGAAGAGTTCAGCCGGACAATCAGGCTGCCTTTGTGTGTGTTTGTCGAGCGGGAGGGCAGCGATCCACCTGGGCTTGTGCATGTTGGGAGTGGGCCCGCAAGATGAGGTCTTTTGCTCTACGATGACGTTTGCCGCAACCGCGAACCCGGTGCGGTATTTGGGCGCGGAACCGGTATTTATCGACAGCGAGGAACAGTGCAAATGTTACGGCGGCGAGGTGGCGGCAGACCTGTTTTGCAGGGGGATTTGTTTGCCGGGTTCCAGCAGCCTTTCAGGCGAAGATCAGCGCCGGGTTATTGAAGCGGTGGAATCAGCTGTTCAGGGACAGCGAAAGTGCTGCTGCTGAAGTGCCTGCGTCATCGCACAGTGACAACAGTTCCCGCGCCGGTTTGACGACCGCTGACTGATGCTTGGATAGGCTGGTCGCCGGAAGGAGTACCGGCGGGCACTACGACGTTGATCTGATAAAGACCGGGGCCTACGATTCCCGAGTAGGTGACGGGCGCGCTGACGCCGCCGATTGTGACGGTTACAGGGTTTACCGTGGCTGCGGCGGTGGTTACCGGCTGGCCCGACTTCACGGGTGGATCGGTGGCACCGAAGCCGACTCCGTAGAGAATCAAAGTGTCGCCGGCAGCTATCGGCCTTGTGGCGTAGGGGAAGGCTCCCGTGGGGCCTACGACGGCGTACGTGCCGTCAGCATTCTTCACCAGCGACGCAACATGTGTCAAGTCCAGCAGGCTGAGCGAAGGGCTGGCAGCGCCCAGGGTAACAGCTGAAGTGAACGCACCATTGGGTGTGGTCACGACAACATTGACGCTGCCCGTCGCCGTATCGTCCGGGACCTGGAGATTAATCTGTGTCGGGCTGACGAACCAAAGGTAACCGGGTTTGCCGTTGACCGTGACTGACACGCCACCGAGCGACGTGGGGAAGTCTCCGTTCCAGATCACTGTAGAGCTGGCGAGATTACTGCCGTAGATCGAAATCCACGAACCGGTCTGCACTGTGGTACTTGTGCTGTACACCGGCACCACGCCACCCTGGGTGATCACCGGCGCCTCGGGACGGACAACGACGACCGTTACCGGAACTTCCACGGTGGTTGCATTGTTGCCGGAGACGGTGACCCTGCCGGTGTAACTCCCCGGAGCAAGACTATTGAGAACAGCGCTGTCGGCCGAGACCGCGATGTTGGCCGGAGCGGTCCCATTGGCGGAAGAGGCCGACAACCAGTTGCCACCATTGGTTGTGGACGCCGTCGCCGTGAAGGAAGCGCCTGCCGGTTTACTGGTGAGTGAGAGATTCTGTACCGCCGGAGAGGCATCGCCTTTGCGGTACGTAAACATCAGCGATTTTTGCGACAGAGTTAGTTCCGTCACCTGTGCCACCACGTTCATGGTCACGGCGACCGAAGCAATTCCGCCACTCGCCGAGAAGTTCACATTCCCCTGGTAACTGGAACCGGCATTGATGCCCGCCGGATCAACGTTGATCGTCACGTCAGCCGTGTAGGTATAGAGGAATCCCGCGACTAAGGCTTGTGTCGTGGCACCAGAGGGCGGAGTAGCCGTGACCCAGCCCACACCCTGGTTGGTGGTGGCGGTGCTGGTGTAAGTGGGCGCACCCTGAGTATAAGTCTGTATTGACAGTTTCACCGTTTGCTTGGCAATACTACCACCGGCAGAGGTGATCAGAGTGACTGTATTCGGCATGACCGTCATGTTCACGGGCGGCTGAATTGGGACACCGCCCGAGGGCGGAGGAGCTGCGGCAGTTGTGAATGACCAGATGGCTGAGGCACTTTTACCCGCAACGTTCTTCGCCACGATCTGCCAGTTGTAGGCGGTGGAATAAGTTGCCGAAGCCGGCGTGAAACTGGTGGTGGCAACGTTCGTCAACAGTGGCGGCGGGTTGATGGTGCCAAAGTAAACGTCATACGAAGTCGCACCCGCCGAAGCGCCCCATGTTAATAACACCGGGGTGGCCGCCGAATTACTCCCGTTGGAAGGCGCGATCAGCACCGGAGGCAACGGACCCGGCCCTTTGGTGAACGCCAGTGCGGCGCTGTCGGTTAGGACAGCCGAGTTGAACGCCCACTGCAACTGCTGGCCGGTGGTTTGGGCTCCGGCATTGCGGATACCGATGGTGGCCAGTGCCCCGAGGCTGGCCGGGTCGCCGGCTCCCAGCGATACCGTCTGGTACTGGAAAGAGATGGCATTAGTGGTTTCGAAGAGGACTGCCTCAAACGTCACCGCACTGCTTGAACCCTGCGGGTACGCATTGTTCCACTGAATAATGAAGCGGCGGTTGGGTGCTGCGCCCAGCGTCTGATAGAACACCGAACCCGCGCCCGCCGACTGAAAAGTCAGATCGCTCCACAGCGGGAAAAGAGCGGGCTGATCTGAAGGGGGCGCGCCCGTGCTCAGATCGGTATTGGCGAAGTCGTTTATGCCCGCGCACACGCTGGGGTCAGTGAGCAGGTACGCTGCGCCATTGCTGCTCACGCAGACATTGGTGTAACCCGTCCCGTAGAACTGGAACGAGAAGGGCAGCGTGACGTTGACCGTGCCGTCGTCGGTATTGGAGAGAATGCTGGTGCCGCCACCGCCGCCCGAGATATCGACAAAGCTGAAAACCGCCGCGTCAGTGGCAGAATAGCCGCCCGCGTCGGGACCCTGAACAGCGGCCAGAGCGGTGAGCGGCAGCAGAAGTGTAAGTAATCTGATCTTCATTGTTCTCTACCAGGAAGTCTGTTTAAGGACGTAAATTTTGCCGCCGATGGTGATTTTGGCGGAACGCACGGCATTCGCCCTCGAAATAAATGGCGCTGCCGTAAATGGCTGAAAGAATGCATTGCTTGCCGGGTTGGAAAGAGCTCCCGGAGTGACCCAGGTCTGATTACTCGATGCGACCGGCGTACAACCCGGCCCGGAAGCCGTGATCTGGATGATGCCGGTTCCGCCAGCCCGCCCCAGGATGGTGCCGGGTGTGGTTAGCGTGAACGAGCAGGCTGCGGCAGCCTGATTGACGCTGAAGGTCCGGTCGGCCAACTTGACGATGCCGGTGCGAGCCGGGCCGGTATTCAAAGCGGCGGTGTAAGTGATGGTTCCAGCCTGGCCGCTGAATGCTGTGGAGACGCTCAACCAATTGGAAAAGCTCACCGCATTCGCTGTACAGCCGCTGGCGCTGGAGGTAAAGCCCACGGTGGCGTTGGTGATGCCGGAGACAGGTACGTTGGTGCCGGCGAGCCCGAGGCTGAAGTTACAGATGACACCACCCTGATACACGGTATAAGTCTGACCCTGAATGGTCAGCGTACCCAAACGCGCCGTGGCGGTGCTGTTGGCGGCAGCGGTGAACTGCACCTCGCCCGTACCGGTGTTGTCCGAACTGTTGATACTGAGCCAAGAAGTAGTGGAAGAAGAAGTCCATAAGCAGCCCTGCGATGACACGACGCCGACCGAACCGGAACCGCCCGCAGGCGGCGCACCACCAGTGGATGAGCGGAGAGCGTAAGTACAGATGGTGCCCGCCTGTGAAACGTTTACCAACTGTCCGGAAATACTAACTATGGCAGAACGCTGAGTAATGGCTCCATTGCCCGCCGCCGTGAGGCTGACGGTTCCGGCACCGGTACCCGAGGTGGCCGCGTTAAAGCTGAGCCACGCGGCCCGGGAGGATGCCGACCAGTTGCATGCCGGGTTATTGGTGAAGATACCGATGGTGCCGCTGCTTCCGGCGGAAGCGAACGGACTACCCAGGGTGGAAGTATCGAGGCTGATTTCGCAGCTCACGCCGGGCTGAGTGATCTGGTAGGGTTGGCCACCGATATTCATGGCGCCGGTGCGCGACGCGGTAGCGGAGTTGGCGTCCACCGTATAGAAGAGTGTTCCGCCGGGGCCGGTGCCCGCGCCGCCGGAGGTAATGGTGATCCAACCGGGGCCGGTAACCGTACTGTAGCTGCACCCATTCTGCGTGGTGACATCAACCGAGCCGGAGCCGCCAGCGGCGGGGATAGTGGCCGCGGCAGAACCGAGAGACACCGTACAGTTCCTGCCAGCCTGGTTGAGGGTGAGTGTCTGACCTCCGATAGTGGCGGTAAGACTGCGTGAGGTTAAACCCTGGTTAGCGGCGATGGCGACGGTAACTTGCGACGGTGCCGTGTCGTTACCCGGAGACAGCGTTACGGCGGGGTCTGAGGCCGTGCCGGTCCAGGAACAGTTGCTTACCGGCGCGAAGACGGAGACGGTGGCTGTACCGCCGGCGGCGGTGAAGTCGAGCGTCTGGGGACTCAGCCCGAACGAGCAGGTAGCGGCAAACTGATTGACCGTAAATGTCTGTCCGCTGACCGTTATGGTACCGGAGCGGCGCGTACCGTCCGCGTTGGGAGCAACGCTGTAGCCGATAGCGGAGGCGTCAGTGCCGGAGGCGCTGGAGGTCAGAGTAAGGAAGGGTGAGTTGGAAGTGGCGGTCCATGCGCAACCGGGGCCCGTCAGTACCTTCAGGACGCCCTGAGCGCCGGCGGGCGAGACGCTGGTGTCACCCGGATTCAGTTTGTACTCACAGGCAGGCGGGGCAAGTACATTGAAGGATTGCGCAGCCGAACTGGCCGCAAGGAAGATCGCGTTACCGCCCTGACTGGCGACGACGGAGCAAGAGCCCACAGCGACCAGAGTTACGGTGACTCCGGATACGGTGCAGATCGCCTGCGTGGTGGACGCGTAATTGACGTTGAGTCCCGAAGTTGCAGTCGCGCCGAGTTCGAACGGAGGCGTACCCAGTGCCTGATTGGAGATCGAAGGGAAGACGATGTTCTGGGTTCCGGTGGCTATAAAGGTTCGGGTGACAGGCGTGGCGGCGGAGTAGTTGGCGCTGCCCGCCTGGTTGGCAATGACCGGGCATGTGCCGGGCGCGACTACCGTCAGAGTGGTGCCGGAAACAGTGCATACCGCGAGTGAACCGGAGGCGAAAGTAACGGCCAGACCCGAGGTCGCCGTAGCGTTCAGGGTGATGGGCGCCACACCGAGCGCGACGTTGCTCAGTGCAGCAAATGTGATGCTCTGCGGGCCCTGCGCCACAGTGAAGGTGCGCAATACCGCGGTGGCGGCCAGAAAGTTGGCATTTCCCGCCTGGCTGGCAGTCACAGCGCAGCTTCCCGCTCCAACGATGGTCACTGTGGTACCGGAAATCGTACAAACCAGCGGCGTGGTGGAGGCAAAGGCGACATCAAGAGCGGAAGTGGCGGTGGCGCTGATGGTAAACGGCGTAACGCCCATGATGACGTTGGCGGGTGCGAGGAAGGTGATGATCTGCGTGGCCTGGGCAACGGTAAAACTGCGCGAGACTGGCGTGGCGATCGCGAAACTGGAATTACCAGCCTGGCTCACGGTAATGGAGCACGTTCCCGCGGCCAGAGCGGTGACGGTCGCGCCCGCAACTGTGCAAATTGGCAATGTGGTTGAAGTAAACGTCAAAGTGAGATTGGACGTGGTGCTGGCTGTGAGCGGGAACGGTGTGACGCCGAAGGTAACCGCAGCGGGCACGGGGAACGCAATGGTCTGCGAGCCCGGGGCGATGGTAAAGCTCTGCGTCACGGAGGTGGCCGCGAGGTAGTTGGCGTTGCCCGCCTGGCTGGCAGTGATGGAGCAGGTCCCCACATCAACCAGGGTGATGGCAGTGCCGGCCGCCGTACAAGCGAGCGGCGTGGTGGAAGCAAAGGCAACCACTAAACCGGAAGACGCTGTGGCGCTCAATGCGGACGGAACCACACCTAACGCGATGCCGCTGAGAGCGCCGAAGGTGATGGTTTGCGCACCCTGCCCAACGGTCAAACTCTGCACCACCGGCGTCGCCGCAGCGAAGTTGGCGTTGCCCGCCTGACTGGCGGTGATGGAACATGTGCCCACCCCGACGATTGTAACGGTGGTGCCAGCCACCGTACAGACCGGGGCCGTGGTGGAGGCGAAGCTCGCTGCAAGATTGGAACTGGCGGTTGCACTGACCGTGAAGGGCGCCGCGCCGAACGTAGCGTTGGTCAAGGCAAGGAAGGTAATGGTTTGCGTACCCGCCGCCACCTGGAAGCTCTGCGTCACCGTAGTGGCCGCCGCGTAATTTGCGTTACCCGCCTGGCTGGCGGTTATGGAGCACGAACCGGGCGCAACCACTGTCAGCGTGGTGCCGGAAAGCGTACAAACCAGTAGGGTGGTGGAGGTGAAACTAACGGCAAGACTGGAAGTGGCGGTAGCGCTGAGCGTGAGCGGCGCGGCGCCAAAGGCTACGTTGGAAAGGGTGCCGAACGTAATGGTTTGCGCTCCCTGCGCGACCGTGAAACTGCGTGGCAGCGCGGGTGCGGCCAGATAGTTGGAATCCCCCGGCTGGCTGGCCGTCACCGAACAACTGCCCGCCGCCAACACCGTTAGCGTGGTGCCGGAAACGGTACAAACCAGCGGCGTGGTGGACGCCAAGGTAACAGTTAGATTTGAACTGGCAGTGGCGCTGAGCGCCAACGGGGCAACACCCACGGCCACATTGGCGGGGCTCGCAAAGGTGATGGTTTGCCCGGCCTGCGCCACGGTGAAACTACGCGACACCGGCGGCGCCGCGCCAAAGCTGGCACTGCCTGCCTGGCTGGCAGTGATGGAACACGTGCCCCCCGCCCCGATGGTGACGGTTGCGCCCGCCACGGCACAAACCGGCAGCGTGGTGGACGTGAAGGTTATTGCAAGATTGGAAGTGGTTGTCGCAGTAAGGGTGAACGGACTGGCTCCGAAAGTGAGCCCATTGATCGCTGCAAAGGTGATGGTCTGCGATGCAGGAGCTACGGTAAAGCTTTGGGTCACGGAACTGGCCGCGGTGTAGTTACCGTTTCCCGCCTGGCTGCCGGTGATGGAACAGGTTCCGACATCAACAATCGTGACTGTGGAGCCTGCCACGGTACAGGCCGGCAGCGTGGTGGAGACGTAGGCAACGGTTAAACCCGAAGTCGCCGTGGCACTTAGCGTGAACGGAGCCGCATCCTTGGCGACACCGCTCAATGCACCGAAGGTGATGGTCTGTGAACCCTGCCCGACCGTGAAACTCCGGGTCACCGGCGGGGCGGCACTTACGTTGGCGTTACCGGCCTGAGTGACGACGACGGAACACGTGCCCACTCCTGCGAGGGTGACTGTGGAGCCGGCCACCGTGCAAACCGCCAGCGTGGCGGAGGCGAAGCTGACCGCCAGATTCGAACTGGCCGTGGCGCTTACGGTGAACGACGCAGTACCAAACGTGGTGTTGCTCAATGCGTTAAAGGTAATCGTCTGCGTGCCCTGCGCCACCGTGAAGCCCTGCGTTACGGCCGTGGCGGCTGCGTAGCTGGCATTGCCGGTTTGCGTGGCCGTGATCGAACAAGCGCCAGCTGCAAGAATCGTGATCGTGTTGCCGGATATCGTGCAAACGGGAAGAGTGTTTGAGGCCAGACTTACTACAAGGGTAGAACTCGCGGTCGGCGTAACTGTAAACGGCGTGGCTCCGAAAATCAGATTGCCCAGTGCCCCGAAGGTAATGGTTTGTGAACCCTGCAGGACATTAAAGGTTCGGGTGAGGGGGGCCGCCGCCGCGAAGTTCACGTCACCGGCCTGACTGGCGGCGATGGAGCAGGCACCCACCGCTACCAGCGTCACGCTGGATCCGACTACGGTACAAATCGCGACCGAATTACTGGCGTAACTGACGGCAAGGTTCGAGTTGGCAGTCGCTGTCAAAGTTACCGGACCGGCAAAGAGTGCCGTATCCGCCGGCTGCGAAAACGTGATCACGTTGCTGTTGCCCAGCACAGTGAACACTTGGCTTGCCGGCGTGGCCGCATTGAAGTTGGCATTGCCCGCCTGCGAGGCGGTGATGGAACACACACCCTTCGCGACCAGCGTGACACTGGAACCGGCGACGGTGCAAATCGTCTGGGTAGTGGAGGCGAAGCCGACGGCCAGACCCGACGTCGCCGTCGCCGTCAGAGCGACCGGCCCGGCATTGAGGGCCGTATCGACCGGCTTGGTGAAGCTGATGGTTTGCGCTCCCGGACTGACCGTGACGCTTTGTGAAACCGAAGTGGCCGCGGCAAAGGTTCCGTTGCCTGCCTGGCTGGCGGCAATGGTGCAGGTTCCCGCGGCGACAATGGTCACCGTACTACCCGCAACCGTGCAAACCGAAGGGGTTGTGGAGCCGAAGCTCACCGTCAGCCCGGAACTCGCCGTGGCACCCACGGTAAATGGCGTGACACCCAGGCTGACCCCGCTGAGGGCACCGAAAGTAATGGTCTGGGCTTGCGGCACAATGATAGTGGTGACGTCGCTGGCGGAAGTCGACGGTGAACCGCCACCCGATACCGTCACCTGATTAGTGAGGCTGGCTGGCGCATTGTTCGCCACACTCACAGTGATGGTAATGGGTGGATAACTGGCCCCGCCGTTCAGCGCATCACTGCGCGTGCAGGCAGGAAGACCGGTACAGTCCCAGCCGGTACCAGCCATTGACGACAGAGTTAAGCCGGTAGGCACGATTTCAGTCACCACAACCGCAGCGCTGGTGGCAGCCGCGGCGATCTGGTTGGATACGGTCGCCGAATAGACCGCGTTGCCCTGCCCCTGGGCGAAGTTCCCGGTATGCGTCTTGGTGACGCTCAGAGTGGGAGGATTGCCCACTTTCAGATTGCCGTTAGTGGCACTAACTGCCACCGTTGTTCCATTGGCATCAGTGCCGGAGACCAGGGTGAAATTCAGTGGGTAATTCGCGGTGGGCGCTGCGCACCAATGGCAATGGTTAGATTGGCCACGTTGCCATCCGCGATCAGGTTCTGGTTGAAGCCGGCTACAATAATCCGGATGCCGCCTGGCTGCGAACTGGTACTGATGAATTTTTGCGCCGCATTAGCGGCATCGCCCGCCACGGCCGTGATCGTCATAGCCGTCTTGTCAAAAATAAGATCGAACTGCACGCCCGCGAGCTGTGCGCCCTGGTTTTGCAACGGGATGCTGACGGTCACTGATTGACCGGCGTTACCCGCCAGATTACCCAGCGACACCGTGGCCGCATTTGCACTGGCTGCTATTACCAGCAGAAGGAACAGACTGATGCGTCTCACCGCGCCTCACTCCTTGTAGTTGCTACACTGCCACCGGTTCCAGTTACCGGCACCGCCTGGCCTTCCGCGCTGGTTGCGACCGGTGCCGAGATGCGAATCGGATAACTCTGATCCTCCGCCGTGCCCTTCAGGGTCACGCGGGCAATCGCCACCACACCATCGCCAATCCTGTTACGGTTGAAACCATAAATCAGCACACGCAGTTTTCCGGGCTGGAGAGCATTCGACTGCAGAACCTTGACTGCGGCTTCCGCCGTCGGGCCGATCTCCAGCTTCACTTCAAGGCGCGATGCGTCGTATTCCACATCAAACTGAACGCCAGTCAGTGCGCTTTCACCCGATTCGAGGTGCAGGCTTAACGCAGCCGAGGTATTGACCGCAACTGGCGCGGAATCCAGATGTAATTCCGCCGCAAGTCCGCTAGCTGCCAGAAACAGAAGAAGTAAGGGGGCCCGCATTTATGTTCTCCTCATGACATTGAACATCATTGCACAGAACAGTCCAATCCCAACACCGCCTTCGGTAACTCTCACCGGGCAGTTGTGTCGCAAGTCCGCCCCTATATGATTCCAGGGCTTTTTGCACCTCAAGAAATTGTTTATGCGGCAAACATTCCCCATTGCCAGCAAGATCCGCCTCGCCGAAGATGTTAGGATTGGGCCGTGTATCCAGCCAGGGGCACATCTCTGTGAACGTTCGCGAAAAGGTCAGAGAGATTCATTCGAACGTAGAGCGGAACCATTCAGCCGTCGGACCGCGCGCGGAATCGGCGGTGGAGTCCGCGACAATAGCAGACCTCGGGTCGTTGCGCAATGCTTACGAGCGGCTCTACAGCGCTCGCCACATGGTTGGCGGGATGCCGCCCTCACCCGCTACGTTGCGGGGAAGAACAGGAAGGCACCTCGTCACCCTGGTACAGCGAATGCTGTTTTGGTACACACCCCAAATTCACCGTTTTCAGGACGAAGCGACGAATCTGCTGGACGGGACCCTGCGGATCATTGAACAACAGTCTGCACTCATTGAGTCTCTGCGAAAAGACGTTACCGCCCTGCGCCGTGATCTGTGGGCAGGGCACGGAGAGTCTGCACCGGCTGGAAAAACCGAAGAAACCGGGGAGAAATCCCTTCCCGCTTCGTTCGAATTCGCGCTGCAGAATCACTTCCGGGGGTCGGAAACGAATACGGAGGCCAAGCTGGGGATCTGGCTGGAAGCACTAACGGATCTTTCAGATACACACTTGCGACAGGGCACCTGGCTGGACATCGGCTGCGGTCGTGGCGAATGGCTGGGGCTGGTTACAAAGGCAGGAATCCATGCGGTAGGCATCGATCCAAGCCCCGCCGCGGTAGCGCACTGCCGCGGGGCAAACCTTGCGGCAGAGAGAGTAGACGCCGTGACCTGGCTGAAGAGTTGTCCTGACGCCTCCCTGGCCGTGATCAGCGCATTTCACGTTGTGGAGCACCTGCCTGTCGACGCGCTGCTGCATCTGGTGCAACTGGCGGTTCAGAAACTGCAGCCACGGGGAGTAATCGCAATAGAAACGCCAAACCCCGCAAATCTGCCCATGGGCGCACATCACTTCTGGAACGATCCAACCCACCAGCGACCTGTGCCGCCGGCACTGCTCAAATTCATATTTGAGTACTTTGGTCTCAAGGTATTGCGGCAACTGGAACTCAATCCCTGCCCCGACCAGGAGCACCTTCCGTTTACCGAAATTGATGTGATCCGCCAGGTTGACCAGCACCTATATGGCCCGCAGGACTATGGGCTGATAGGCCGCCGTGAATAGTAAGCCGACAGCTTTTTTCACGCCGCTGCCGCCGGCCCGCACGGGAACCGCCGACTACGCCGGCGCACTTATCCCGGAACTCTCCCGGCTCACCGATGTCAGAGTTTTTGAGCGCGTGCCGCGGCGGTTCGACCCTTCCGCATTCAGCAGCATTCTGTATCAGATCGGCAACAATCCATATCATTCGGATATTTACCGCTTCGCCCTGCGGCACCCGGGCATTGTGGTTCTGCACGAAGCGAATCTGCACGATCTGATTCGCGGCCAGACTATCGCGCAACCGGAGACTTACCTGCGGGAAGTCATCTACGAGATCTTCGGCGTGGAAATGGAATCGTTGGGAAATCCGGCGATCAGCTCGGCCGGAGCACAACCCCGAATGTTTTCGATGGTGAAACGGCTGCTTTCGGTCAGCCGCGGTTGCATTGTTCATAACCGGTACGCGGAAGCAATGGTGCGGAGAAAGGGGTTTGCCGGCCCGGTTGCACGGATACCTCACGGGGCCCAGGTAGTGTCGCGCGACGGGGCGGAATTCCGCAGGAAGCTTGGCGTGGCCCTTGGTTCGCCTCTGCTGGGAATGTTTGGCTATTTCCGCCCGGATAAACAGGCGCATGAATGTCTGCGGGCTTTTCGCGATTTGGCGGA